>NZ_AP025667.1:1536454-2787909 GCF_022846655.1 Streptomyces seoulensis | reverse complement strand
GGCGCGCCGGTCGCCGCGCCCGGCGCGACCCGGACCTGGCCGGTGCGGGGCGAGCCGTCGCCCGCCGTCCAGCGGACCTCCGCCCAGACCCGTTCACCGCTGGAGCTGCGGCCACCTGACCGGCCGGGGGCGCGTGCGACGACGTAGGCGACCATCGGATGCCAGGCGGCGCGCTCGTGGGCGAGGCCGCGCTCGACCGACCGCGCGGCCACCAGCCCGGCCACGGTCCCGGCCAGCAGGGTCAGTAGCCAGGCGCCCAGCAGCACCCACCCCTCCACCACGTCGGCGCGGCGCCGCAGCGGACCGCGCCGCCACCGCCACAGCCACACACGCGGAACACGGAACGCCTTCAAGGCCATCCTCCTCACGAGCGCGCCGGAAAGGCCGGACCTCCTTCCGATACGGACGCCCGCCGCCCGTTGCTCACACACCGCCCTGACCTGCGACGACGACCACACTGAAGGTCACTGTCAGTGGTCGGGTGCAGACTGGGCGGAATCGAGGAAAGCCGCATAGGGCACCGATGCGGCAGAGTGGACGACGAAGTCCCGGAGGTGGTCGGCATGACCGAGGTACTGCTCGCCGTGGGTACCCGCAAGGGCCTGTTCATCGGCAGGCGGCGCGGCGGCACGTGGGAGTTCGACGACGGCCCCCGGTTCAACGCCCAGGCCGTCTACTCCGTCGCCATCGACACACGCGGTGACACACCCCGGCTGCTGGCCGGTGGAGACAGCGCGCACTGGGGTCCCTCGGTGTTCCACTCCGACGACCTGGGCCGGACCTGGTCCGAGCCCGCCCGGCCCGCCGTGAGGTTCCCCAAGGACACGGGCACCTCGCTGGAGCGGGTGTGGCAGTTGCACCCGGCGGCCGCCGAGCCGGACGTGGTGTACGCGGGCACGGAACCGGCCGCGCTGTACCGCTCCGAGGACCGCGGGGAGAGCTTCGAGCTGGTGCGTCCGCTCTGGGAGCATCCCACCCGCTCCCGGTGGGTGCCGGGCGGTGGCGGGGAGGGGCTGCACACGGTGCTGACCGACGCCCGTGATCCGCGCGCGGTGACGGTGGCGGTCTCCACGGCGGGGGTGTTCCGCACGGAGGACGGCGGTGCGAGCTGGGCTCCGTCGAACTCCGGGGTGTCCGCCGTCTTCCTGCCCGATCCCGACCCGGAGTTCGGGCAGTGCGTGCACAAGGTCGCCCGGGACGCCGAGGACCCGGACCGCCTGTATCTGCAGAACCACTGGGGTGTGTACCGCAGCGACGACGCGGGCGCGCACTGGACCGACATCGGCGAGGGCCTGCCCTCGACCTTCGGCTTCGCGGTGGCCGCCCATCCGCACCGGGGCGGCACGGCTTACGTCTTCCCGATCAACGCCGACGCCGACCGGGTGCCCGCCGACCGCCGCTGCCGGGTCTTCCGCACCTCCGACGCGGGCAAGAGCTGGGAACCGCTGTCGGAGGGGCTGCCCCAGGAGGAGCACTACGGCACCGTGCTCCGCGACGCCCTGTGCACGGACGACGCGGACCCGGCGGGCGTCTACTTCGGCAACCGCAACGGCGAGGTGTTCGCCTCCGCCGACGACGGGGACACCTGGCGGCAGGTGGCATGCCATCTGCCGGACGTGCTGTGTGTGCGGGCGGCAGTGGTGGGCTGAGGGCGGGCGCGACCGGGGGCCGGTGGCGCTCGCGCGGCCCGGCGCCCCTGGGCACCGGGCCCTCGCGGCTACGGCAGGCGCCAGTCCACGGGCTCGGCGCCCTGGCCGGTCAGCATGTCGTTGGCACGGCTGAACGGGCGGGAGCCGAAGAAGCCGCGGTCCGCCGACATGGGCGACGGATGCGCCGACTCGATCGCGGGATGGTCGCCGAGCAGGGGCCGCAGGTTGCGGGCGTCGCGGCCCCACAGGATGGACACCAGCGGCTTGCCGCGTGCGGCGAGCGCGCGGATGGCCTGCTCGGTGACCTCCTCCCAGCCCTTGCCGCGATGGGCCGCGGGCTTGCGGGGCGCCGTGGTGAGGGCCCTGTTCAGCAGCAGGACACCCTGGGAGGTCCACGGGGTGAGGTCGCCGTTGGAGGGCCGGGGCAGGCCGAGGTCGGTGTTCAGCTCCCGGTAGATGTTCTCCAGGCTGCCCGGCAGCGACCGCACCTCGGGGGCCACCGCGAAGCTCAGCCCGATCGCCATCCCCGGTGTCGGATAGGGGTCCTGACCGACGATCAGGACCCGTACGTCGTCGAAGGGCTGCTGGAAGGCCCGCAGGACGTTCGCCCCGGACGGGAGATAGGTCCGGCCCGCGGCCACCTCGGCGCGCAGGAAGTCCCCCATGGCCGTGATGCGGTCGGACACCGGGTCCAGGGCCTTCGCCCAGCCGGCCTCTACAAGTTCGTTCAACGGTCGTCGTGCCACGTCAAGTCACTCTACTGGCCGCCACCGACAACACCCGAACGGCTGTGGACCGAGCCCCGCGCACCGCCCGCCCCCGCTACCCTTCCCCCGTCGTGCGCGCTCCGGCGAGGAGAGGGGAATCCCATTGTTCCCGCGAGGCAAGGCGGTCGGCCCGGCCGTCCCCGGATTCCTCGCGGTCGACTCCGGGGGCTCCGGTCTGCGGGTGGCCGTGGGGGCGTTCGGCGGGGCACCGCCCGCCGAGGGCAGGTCCGGCCGCCCGGTGCGGACCGGGGAACGGGGCATCGACCCGGCCCATCTGCTGGCAGAGGTTCTCCCGTTGGCGCGGGCCCTCGCGGCGGAGGCGGGTGTGGACGAGCTGACCACGGCCGTCGTCGGCGCCGCCGGGTTCGCCACCCTGGGGGACGCCCTGCGCGCGGAACTGCCGGACGCGCTCGCCGGGGAACTGGGCGTAGGCATCGTGGGACTGGCCGCCGACGCGGTCACCGCCTACATCGGCGCTCTCGGTCCGCGTCCGGGCGCCGTGCTCGCGGCGGGCACGGGCCTGATCGCCATCGGCACGGACCTGACCGGCTGGCGGCGGGCCGACGGCTGGGGCCATCTGCTGGGCGACTGCGGCGGCGGCGCCTGGATCGGGCGGGCCGGTCTGGAGGCGGCGCTGCGCGCATACGACGGCCGCGCGGAGGGCTCCGCGCCACTGCTGGAGCGGGCACGGGAGCGGTTCGGGCCGCCGCCGGAGCTGCCCGGTCTGGTCTATCCCCGGCCCGACCGTGCCGCCGTACTCGCCTCCTTCGCCCCGGAGGTCGCCGCCTGCGCGCCGCGTGACCCTGTCGCCACCGGCATCCTGCGCACGGCCGCCCGGCACATGGCCGAGTCCGTCGCCGCCGCGTGTCCGGCGTCCGGGGCACCTGAAGTTGCCTGTACCGGCGGCCTGTTGAAGCTGGGTGAACCCCTTCTCGCCTTCCTGCGAGAGGAGTTGAGGCGACAGGTGCCGCACGCCAGGCAGGTGACGGCCCAGGGCGATCCGCTGCACGGCTGCGTCCGGCTCGCGGCCGGGCTGGCGGCGGGGGACGCGGTCTGGCCCGAGGACCCGCGCCTGCTGTGCGTGACCGGCGCAGGGAAGAGAGGGACATAAAGGGGATCGCGCCCACCTGAGCCTCAACTGCCCGATAGGGGGCCGGATCAGCCACCCCATGTACGCAACTCATCCGACAAAACCGGACGGATACCGCTCACCTGCACCCTCCCCGAACAGGGGAGCCCGGGAAACCAGTAACATGCGGCGCCATGAGCTCCCCCACTGGACCCGAGTCCGGCCTGCCAGTACGAATGCCGCGACCCCGCCAGCCCGGACGGCACCGCCGTCCGGAGCCGCTGGTGGCTCCCGAGGACGCGCCCGCGTTCGTCCTCGCGGTGCCCGGTGCGCCCAGCGCCGCCACGCGCAGCCTCGCCGAGGAGGTCGTGAGCATCGCCCGCTCCGAGCTGCCCGGCCTCGACGCGCGGATCGGTTACCTGGACGGGGACGACGCCGAATTCCCGAGTCTGCGCGCCGTCCTGGCGCACGCCGCCGAAGAGCGCACCGCCCGCCATGAGCAGGCCGTCGCCGCCGGTTCCGACGCCAAGGCGCCGGACGGCCCGGTGGCCGTGGTCGTGCCGCTGCTGGCCGGCCCCGACAACGCCCTGCTGCGGCAGACCCGCCAGGCCGTGATGGACAGCCGGGTCGCCGCCGAGCTGACCGACGTCCTCGGCCCGCACCCGCTGCTGGCCGAGGGGCTGCACGTGCGGCTGTCGGAGGCGGGCCTGGCCCGTGCCGACCGCGCGCGCCTGTTCACGGTGGCGACGGCGGCGGACGGCATCATCCTGGCGTCCGTGGGCGGCGAGGAGGCCGTGCAGGCCGCCGGCATCACCGGCATGCTGCTCGCCGCGCGCCTGGCCGTGCCGGTGATGGCCGCCGCGCTGGACCAGGAGGGCTCGATCGCCTCCATCGCCGAGCAGCTCCGCGCCTCGGGTTCGCAGCAGCTCGCGCTCGCTCCGTACCTGATCGGCCCGGAGATCGACACGGCGCTGCTGACGGCCGCCGCCGAAGAGGTCGACTGCGCCACCTCCGAGGCGCTCGGCGCCTACCCGGCGATCGGCAAGCTCGCCCTCGCCAAGTACACGGCGTCCCTGGGCATCGCCCAGCAGCCGCAGGGCGCTCCCGCGTTCTGACGGACCCGCTCCGCACATACGGCGAAGGGCCCGCTCCGGTCACGACCGGAGCGGGCCCTTCGTGTCGCGCCACTCAGGGGCGCGACGAGCCACGGCGCACCCTCAGGCGCCCACCAGCCGGGACGGCGCCGCAGCTCCCCTGAGGGGTTCCGCCAGGTCGGCCAGGGCGTGCTCCAGGCCGTGGAGGTGGACCAGGGCCGGTTCCACCGGGACCTCGCCGGGCCGGTGCAGTGGATCGGAGCCCCCGTCCGTGAGCGCCTCCACCGCGGCCTCCACGCGCCAGCAGGCCGCGGCCAGGCGGGCGTCGTGGGACGCCTCGGGGTCGGCGGCGACGGCGACCAGACCCCGGACCTCGCGGGCGCAGTCGTCCAGCAGGGCGAGCACACTGCGGGCACGCCGCTTGCGGCCCAGCAGGGGGTTCAGCGGGTGCACCAGCGGAGCGACCGACATCCGGACCCGGCCGAGCAACTGCTCCAGCTCGGCCACGCGCGGCGCCGGGTCGGCGGTGGCCGAACCGGCGAGCCGGGCGGCGGCCTCGGCGGTGCAGGCGTGGACGCAGCGCAGGGCGCGCTGGATCCAGGCGTCCGTGGTGATGTGGGTCGTCACGGGCAGCACGAGCAGTACGGCGAGCATGGCACCGGCCGCGCCGACCGCCGTCTCGGCCACGCGCAGCGCGAGCAGCGACGGGGTGAGGACGCCGAGCAGGCCGTAGAGGACCTCGGCCAGCAAGGTCACGCAGAGCATCATCCAGGTGTAGGAGACGGCGGCCGAGTAGAAGATGCCGAAGACGGCGAGCGCGACGAGCACCAGTGACGGGACGACGGCCCCGTCCACCGGAAGCGCGACGAGGAGCCCGAGGGCGATCCCGAGGACCGTGCCGAGGACGCGCCGGAACCCGCGTACCAGCGTCTCGCCGCGCGAGGCGGTGTTGACGAAGACCCACCAGGTCGCGCCGACGGCCCAGTACCAGCGCTGTCCGGACAGCAGTTGCCCGAGGACCAGCGCGAAGCCGGCGCCCGCGACCGCCTGGACGGCCTGCCGGGTGGTCACGCGGGCCAGCCCGGTGCCGCCCGGCGCGGCGGGCGCCGTCGGCGCGGGGCGCCCGCGCTCGTAGCACCACACCCCGAAGCGCACCGCGGCCGCGGTGAGCACGGACAGCAGGACGGCGACGTACAGCTCGGGCAGTTGCACCGGCGTGACGTGCAGGAACTGGCCGACGAAGAACATCATGAAGGCGAACACACCGAGGCTGTGCCCGCGCGGGCCCCAGCGGCGCGCGTACACACCGGCGCCGACGACCGCGAGGAACGCCAGGTCACGCGCGACCGGGTAAGCGTGCAGCTCGGCCGCGACGGCCAGCACCAGCACCCCGGTACCGGGCAGCAGGGCCGTGGTGACGGCCTGCCCGCGCACGGTGGGGTCGGCGACGGTGAACAGGGTCAGCAGCGCGGCGAGCCCGCCGGCGACCATGCCGGTCAGGGACTGCCCCATCAGCCCGCACACGACGACGGCCAGACCGATGCCGAGCACGGCCCGCGCGGCGAAGCGCAGTCGGATCCGTCCCGGGTCCGGCGCCATGAACACCTTCTTCAGCACTACTCGTCCGCCCCCTAGTGGCCATACGCACGAAAAAGGCGCCGCGGAATCCGCAGCGCCATCGACCCCCCTATGACAGCACCTCAGGTCCGTTTGGCTCAACTGGCTCCGATTTCACTGCGCCATTGGCACAGACAAGGCGAGTTCCCGTGATCAGTGGACGGACCAACGGCCCAGGTCGCACAGCACGGGCGCGCAGGGAGACACTGGGCCATTGGTACAGTCACCGGCGGTCGACGAGGCACGAGGAGGCCGGAACGCCATGGCCGTGGACGAGCTGGACACCCGCATCCTGCGGCTGCTGCTGGAGCAGCCGCGCACCAGCGTGCGCGAGTACGCCCGCATCCTGGGCATCGCGCGGGGCACCCTCCAGGCCCGGCTGGACCGGATGGAGCGGGACGGTGTGATCACGGGCACGGGCCCCTCCCTGTCCCCCGCCGCGCTCGGCCATCCCGTCCTGGCCTTCGTGCACATCGAGGTCACACAGGGCCATATGGACGACGTCGGCGAGGCGCTCGCGGCGATCCCGGAGATCGTCGAGGCGTTCTCGACCACCGGCGGCGGCGACCTGCTGGCACGCGTGGTGGGCCGGGACAACGCCCATCTGGAGGATGTGATCCAGAAGCTCATCAGCGTGCCCGGCGTGGTGCGCACCCGCACCGAGGTGGCCCTGCGGGAACGGGTGCCGTTCCGGCTGCTGCCCCTGGTGGAGTCGGTCGGCCGGTCGGCCGACCAGCCCTGAACCGCACGGACGCGGGTGCATCCCTGTAATGCGCGGGTCGCCTTCACTGCATAGCGTGACCCCATGACTACAGTCCAGACCCGCCCTGCCGACGCCGACCGACGGCGCTGGCAGGCGCTCGCGGTCTGTCTCGTGGCGGGCTTCATGACGCTGCTCGACAGCTCGATCGTGAACGTCGCCCTGCCCTCGGTCGAACGCGGACTCGGCGCCGACGCCGCCGACGTGTCGTGGGTGGTGTCGGGGTACGCGCTCACCTTCGGCCTCGCCCTCGTCCCTGCGGGCCGCCTCGGCGACGTGCGCGGACGCCGGGCGGCCTTCCTGTTCGGGCTCGCGCTGTTCACGGTGGCCTCGGTGGCGTGCGGGCTGGCGCCGAGCTCCGGATGGCTGGTGGTGTTCCGGCTGCTGCAGGGCGCGGCCTCCGGCATCGTGGCGCCGCAGACGACGGGTCTGATCCAGCAGATGTTCCAGGGCGCGGAGCGGGCGCGCGCCTTCGGCATGCTCGGCAGCGTGGTCGGTATCTCCACGGCGGTCGGACCTCCGGCGGGCGGCCTGCTGATCCAGGCGTTCGGCGTCGAGGACGGCTGGCGCTGGGTGTTCTACGTCAACCTGCCCATCGGCGTGGCCGCGTTCTGTGCGGCGCTGCGGCTGCTGCCCCGCACACCGGTGGCGGAGAAGAGGCGCGAGGGCGCCGATCTGACGGGGGTCCTGCTGCTCGGCGCGGGTGTGCTGGCGCTGATGCTGCCGCTGGTGCAGGAGCAGCAGTGGACCGGCCGGCTGAAGTGGGCCCTGCTGCCGGTCGCGGCACTGCTGCTGACCGCGTTCTGGCGGTGGGAGCGGCGTCAGGGCCGGCTCGGGCGCGGGCCGCTGATCGACCTGGAGCTGTTCTCCCTGCGGTCCTTCACCCTGGGCGTGCTGCTGAACCTGGTGTACTTCGGCGGCTTCACCACGGTGTTCTTCGTGTACACCCTGTACTTGCAGAACGGCCTGGGCTACGGCGCCCTCGCGGCGGGGCTGGCCTCGCTGCCGTTCGCCGTCGGTTCGGCGGTCGGGGCGGCGCTGGGCGGCAAGCTGGTGGTGCGGCACGGCCGCAAGCTGGTCGTCATCGGGCTGGCCGGGGTGGCGGTGGGCCTGGTCGGCGTCATCGGCGCCGTGCAGTTCGTCCAGGGGGCCGGTGCGGCGTGGGCGGCGGCGCTGCCGCTGCTGCTCGCGGGGGTCGGCTCCGGCGTGACGATCTCCCCCAACACCACGCTCACCCTCACCCGGGTCCCCGTACGGCGGGCCGGTGCCGCGGGCGGCATCCTGGTGACCGCCCAGCGCATCGGCTCGGCGGCCGGTATCGCCGCGGTGGGCGCGGTCTACTTCGCCCACCTCGCCAACCACGGCACCTCCACCAGGGCGCTGCAACTGGGCCTGCTCACGGCGGTGGGGATCATCCTGGTCGCGCTCGCCCTGGCCGTCGCGGACCTGCGGGAGCGGCAGACGCACCCGGAGCCGCCCATGGGCGAGGGCCCGGCGCCGGAGCCGTTGGAGAGCACGGCGTCGAAGGCCTGAGCGCGCCGTTCAGGACATGCCGTTCAGGACTTGCGGCGTTCAGGACTTGCGGCGCGGCTTCCCCGTACGGCCGCCGGAGCGCCCGCGCACGGGCCGCCCGGCGGGCTTGCCGCTCTTCTGCCGGGCACCGCCCTGATCGGGCTTTTTCTTCTTCTGCTGCTTGGCCTCGGGGGGCGTCTCGCGGCCTCGCGTGCTGTTGACGGTGCGCCCCCGGACGATGCCGATGAAGTCCTCCACCAGGTCGGTGGTGGCCTCCTCGGGCCAGGACAGCGCGATGCGGGACTGCGGGGCGTCGACGACCGTGCGGTAGGTCAGGTCCTTGCGGTGGTACAGCCGGGCCAGCGACTGCGGGACGATCAGCAGGCCGACGTTGGCCGCGACCAGTTCCAGGGCGTCCGGGGTGGTGGCGGGCCGCTCGAAGGCGGGCTCACCGGGCGGGGCGTCCCAGTCGAAGACGTCGTCCAGCGGGTGGAAGAGCACCTCGTCGGCGAGGTCGGCGAGCGTGACCTCCTCGGCCGCGGTGATCAGGTGGTCCTTGGGGACGACGACCACGGTGGCCTCGGTGTACAGCGGGATCGCGCTGAAGAAGTCGCGGTCGACGGGCAGCCGCACGAAGCCCGCGTCGGCCTCCCCCGCGCGCATGAGCGCGTCCGCCTCGGCGGCGGGTACCTGCGTGAGGACGAGCGGGGTGCCGGGCAGGCGTTCGTTCCAGATCCGCACCCATTTGGCGGGCGTCACTCCGGGGACGTACGCGAGCCGGAACGACGGTGATTCTTCCGAGCCTGTCACCAGGCCAGGCTACCGGCCGTGGTCGGCTGCCACGCACACGGCCGATACCCTTGACCTCATGAGTTCGCAGCAGAGCACCCAGACGATGAAGCCCGCCACCGCGGCGAAGAAGCTGGGTGTGTACCTCCCCGCCACCCCCGCCGCCTTCCAGGAGGGTGTGGTCTCACGCGCGGAGCTGAACGAGCTCCAGACGAACCCGCCCGAGTGGCTGCGCGAGCTGCGGCAGAACGGCCCGCACCCGCGTCCGGTGGTCGCGGCCCGGCTGGGCGTGTCCATCGCCGGTCTGGCGCGCGGCGGTGTCACCGAGGCGCTGACCACCGAGCAGATCGAGGCGCTGCGCGAGGAGCAGCCCGAGTGGCTGGAGAAGGAGCGCGCCACGCAGGCCGACGTCCGCAAGGAAGCCGCGCGGATCAAGAAGCTGCACGAGGAGAAGGAAGCCAAGGAGGGCTGACGCTCCGTAGTACGTCCTGACCAGCGCCCCCGGCCCGTCCGGGGGCGTTGTCAGTGGCCTCCTCTACAGTTCCCGTCACTTGATCGTTCCGGGGTGCGGGGAGGCACGTATGGGGTGGGTTCCGGCGGGCGGCTATGAGGTCGCCCTCGAGTGCGGGAAGGTCGTGTGCCGCAACGCGGCCGGACGGCTGCTGAAGTCCGTGCCCCCGAAGATCGCCGATGATCCGGCGGTCGTGGGGCTGCGGCAGCTCACCGAGTGGCTGGAGCGGCACGAGCGGGAGGCGCTCGCCGCCGTGGAGCGGTGGATGGTCCGCTCGCTGCCGGTACCGCTCGCCGTCGTCGCGCGGGTGTGGCCCGACCCGGCCTGGCGGGCCGCGCTCGGCGATCTGGTGGTCACGGGCGAGGACGGCCGCGTCGCCGGCTTCCTGCGGGACGCCGACCCCGAGCGGGGTCTCGGCCTGGTCGACCTGGACGGCGACACCGTCCGCATCGCCCCCGCCCTGGTCCGCATCCCGCATCCCGTCCTCCTCGCGGACCTGGAGGAGCTGCGGGAGTTCGCCGTCGAACTGGGCGTGGAGCAGCGCGCCCAGCAGCTCTTCCGTGAGGTGTTCCGGCGTCCGGCCGCCCTGCCCGCCGACGCCAAGGAGGTGGAGGAGTACGCGGGCGGCTCGTTCAAGGAGCTGCGTTTCCTGCACGGCCGCGCCACCCAGCTCGGCTACCGCGTGCGCGGTGGCAACGCGGTCTGCTCCGTCCTGGAGGACGGCCGGGGCGTCGAGGCCCGCGTCTGGATCGGGGACTACGACAGCTACGAGCAGACCGAGACCGGCCCCCTGACCTGGACCGACCCTGCCGGGCAGGTGCTGAAGCTCGGGCAGGTCGGTCCGGTGGCCTGGTCGGAGGGCATCCGCATGGCCGCCGCGCTGTACGCCGGCCGGGACATCGAGGACGAGGAGCGGGCGGCATGACGGACATCGCCGAGTACGACGAGACCACCCTGACCGCCCTGCTGGAGGCGGGCGCCGTCCTGCCCCTGGGCAGCACCGCGCGCGAGGACGCCGACACCCTCACAGTGCGCTCCTACGCCCACCCCGCGCTGGCCGACCGCCGGATAGTGCGGCTGGTCCCGGGCACCCTGGGCGAGGCCGAGGACCTGGCGCTGGAGTTCCTCGGGCTCACCCCGGCCGAGGAGGCGTTCGAGGCGGGGCAGGTGCGCCGGGAGACGCTGGGCTTCCCCGCCTGGGCGCTGGTGCACGACCCGGCCAACGGCCACCACGCGCTCGCCCTGGTGAAGGACGTGGAGCGGCTCGCCCGGCAGGCCAAGTCCCGCCCCGGCAACGCCAAGGAGGGTTTCGAGGCGCTCGGCACCCGGCTCGGCCGTGCCGTGCCGCACTTCCTGCCGACCTTCTACGAGCAGGCGGCGCGGGTCTTCCTCCAGCACGAGAACACCACGTACGCCGCGGCCTTCTTCGGCAAGGCGCGTGAGGCCGAGCGGGTGCACGCCCTCACGGTGGACGAGGAGCGGCAGCGGGCGGTGTTCCTGGAGTTCGCCTTCGCCGGGGCACTGACCGTGAAGGCGCTCAAGGAGCATGTGAAGGACCTCGGCCGGCGGCTGGACCCGGCGGCCGCGTGGGCGCAGTTCCGGCAGCTCACGGTGGAGCGGTGCGCGGCCGGGATGCCGCCGTACGCCTCGCTGCCGCAGGACGCGCGCGGGCTGATCAGGGCGGCCGGGCTGGACCGGGACGCCGAGGAGCGCGCGCTCGTCGCCGATCTGATCGCCTCTCCGGCCGCCGTCCGGGCGCCCGCGTCGTTCTGGACCGCCTACCGCCCGGTGCTGCGCGCGCTCGCCGGGGAGCGGCCCGCGGTGCGGGTCCGGCTGCTGGAGATCATGCCGAGCGGGCTGGGGCGGGACGTCGAGGACGACGAGTCCTGGCTGGCCCTGCTCGCGGAGACCGGCGCCGACCGGCTGCTCACGGACGCGGCGGCGGCGACGGAGCACGGCGTCGACCCCGCCGACTGGCTGAACCGCTGGGCGCTGTTCCGCAAGCACGGCGGCTCGTTCTCGCGGCGTTCCCCGGCGACCCTGGCCCTGGTCGAGAGGATGGCGCCGGCGCTGCGCGCGGCCGGGCGCCCGGTGGATCTGTTCACCGGTCGCTGGCACGCGGGCGCCGACCTCGACCTGCTCGACCTGTGCGCGGCGGAGGGCGTCCCGCTCACCGTTCCGGGCGCCGATGTCACCGTGCACCTGGTGCTGCACCCGTGGCTGACCGACGACCGGCCGGGCCGCCGTGACCTGGCCGCCGTGGCCGCCGAGCCCCGGCTGCGGCGGCTGCTGCACCTGGCGGTGGGCCAGGTCGGGGAGGGCCGCCTCGCGTCTGGGGCGCTGGAGCCGCTCGCCGCGCACCCGGTGCTCTCGGTGGTGCTGCGGGAGTGGCTGGAGGAGGCGGCCGCCGAGTTCACCGGCGCGGCCGGCCTGCCCGGCGCCCATGAGGCACTGGCCCGGCTGCGGAGCTTCCGCCCGGTGGCCGCCCGGACCGGACCGGACGCGGTGGCGCGGGTCGCCGCGCACCCGGTGCCAACGCTGCTCGGGCGGACGCTGCGCGCGGGTGTCCTCGACGAGCTGGGCTGGCCCGCTCTGGAAGAGGCGCTGGACGTGCTGGGCACCCAGCCGCAGCACAGGAACGCGGACAACTCGCTGACCGTGCAAGAGGCTTGGCCCGCGCTGATCCTGTCCCGGGGGTCGAAGGCGGTCGTGGTCGGCCCGGAGGAGGTGCTCCTCGATCACGATCTGCGGCTGCCGCACGACCTGGACCGCTGGCAGCGCCCCCGGTTCCGGTACGTGGACGGGGAGTTGCTGGTCATCTGGTGGCACAAGAGCAAGCAGTACGGCTACTGGTCGGCGCGGCCCTCGGAGGTGTTCCCGCTCGGCGGCGAACGGACGCCGACCTGGTGGTCGGGCAACGACACGGTCGTCCCCTCCCTGCCCCTGCCCGGCGGCGGCCGGGCCACCGGTGGCCGCACCCTGCACGCGGGCGACACCGAACTGCCCGCCGCGCGCCCCGTCCTCGGTGACGGCACCGCGTACTGGCGGCAGGGCAGGCACGGCAGGCGGACGGTGTGGCTGGAGTACGACCCGGCCACCGGCACCCACGGCCGCGCCTCGCTGCCCGCCCTGCTGACGGCCGGCGTCCGCGAGGGCACCGAGCTGCTGCCGGGTGAGTGCGAGGTGCTGCCGCTGCGACCGGGTCTGGAGACGACCCCGTTCGGTACCGACGGCACGGTGCTGGGCCGCTGGGTGCGCGTCGAGCGCGAGGGCGCCGAGGGCTTGCGGACCGCCGGCACACCGGACGGCCGTACGGTCTCGGTGCCGGTGGTGCCCGGCGGCCGGGAGGACTGCGTACCGCTGGGCGCGCTGCGGCTGCCCGGTGGTGCGCGGCCGGTCGTCGTCCGGCTGTCGCGGGGCATCGCGCTGTTCGCACAGGACGACACCTCGGGGACCGGCCAGTTGGGCCGGGTCGCGCCGAACGGGCAGGGCGGGGAGTTCGCGGCGGGGTCCCGCCTGGTGCCCCCGCTGCCCTTCTGGCACGCCCTGCGCCCCCGTGACGAGGCGGGTTCGGCGGTACTGCGCGCCGTCACCGACGCACAGGCCGCGGAGTTGATGCGCGGCGTGGCCGAGGTGCTCGCCGAGCGGCAGGAGGCGCTGGTCCGCGCCGGGGAGGACGAGGCGGCGAAGGCCGCGGTCCGGCCCGCCGACGAGATCACCGTGGACGCCGTGCGCCGGGTGCTGCCGGGTCTCACCGACGCCCGGCTGCTGCTCGGCGTGGCGGCGCTGGTGCGCTCGGCCGTGCGGCTGGCGGACTCGGCCGTCGCCTTCGTGGCACCGCCGAAGGAGCCGGAGGCCCGTCCGCGCGCCCGGACCGAGGGCATGTTCGCCGACTTCAGCCCCGAGCACGGCGACGACCGCAGCCTGCGTGAGGCGCTGTCCCGGTTCGGCGGTATCCGCGGCTGGTGGAACTCGCCCCAGTGGAGCGTGCTCCGGCAGATGCGCGCGGTGAACCACGTGCTGTCCGGCAAGCCCGCCGACGGCAAGCCGCTCTCGGACGCCAAGCGGCTCAACGCCCTCCGGGACGACTGGCGGGGCGAGGAGTTCACGGTCCCGGACACCAGCGGCGGCTGGCCGGCCGTGCTGCCCCACCTGCGGGCGCTGGCGCTGCGGGCCACGTCCCCGGTGCTGTCGGATGCCCGGCGCGAGCCGCTGCTGCTGATGTTCGAGGCGCTGGCCGAGGGGCCGCTGCTGACGTCGGACGGCACGCTGCGCACGGTGGTGCTCGGCGAGCCGCGCGGGGCCGGCGGGCGGGCCGGTCAGGTGCTGCGTCGCGGCGGACGCACGGTGGTGATCCTCGGCTCGCAGAGCGTCGACCACCGCCGCGACCAGATCAACTGGCTGGCCCTGGACCACGATCCGGCCGGGGCGTTCGGCGCGGTCGCCCACTTCACGCTCGAGAGCGAGGACCGGTACACGCCGATGGTCTCCGCCCCCGACCTGGCCGCCGTCGCCCGCCTGGCGCGGGACAAGGGCGCCGCTCCCTGGCGGCCGGGGGCCGTCGCGGAGCTGGAGGCGGCGACCGGTGGCGGGCTGGGCCCGGCCCAGGCCGCCGCGCTGCTCGCCGGACTGCCGGACGAGCCGGGTCCGGAGGGGCTCGCGGTGATGGACCTGAAGACCCGTCAATACGAGCTCGGGGTCGCCCGTGTGGAGGCCCTGGGGTTCGGGGAGCGGACCGCGCTCCTGGGCGCGCTGCTGCCCGAGGACCCCGCCGACCTGTGGCTCTCCGGCCCGGACACGGGGGCCGCGGGCCGGATGTGGGCCGAGCGGCTCGGCTCGCTGGTGCGGGTGCCCGAGGACATCGCCGTCGAGCTGGCCGGGCTGGGTTCCGCGCACGCCGAGGACGTGCTCAACCCGGACCGCACCCCGTGGCTGAGCCGCACCACGCGCCTCGTGCCCGGCAAGGACGGCGACCTCGTCCCGGAGGACCCGGCGGCACTCCCGTCGGGCAACGCCCTGACCGGCGCGGTCACTTCCCTCACCGCGCTCGCCTACGTCCTCCCCCACGGCCACCCCCTGCGCGCCGCCCTCCCGGCCGGCCTCGCCGCCGTGCGCCGCCGGATGTCCGACCCGGAGCTGCTGCTCGACCTGGGTGTGCAGTGGACCGAGCGGAACACCCACACGGCCGTCGAGCTGCGCAAGACGTACGGGCTCCCCGCGACCGGCGGCCAGGACGCGCACGGTCTGACCCGGCTCGGCGAGGCGCTGGTGCTGCGGCCCTGGTACCACGCGGCGGAGACGGTCCTGGTGCGTCCGGCCGCGCTGTCCGGGCCCGGCGATCCCGTGTTCGGGCTGCTGGAGGGGCTGGCCGGTCCGGCACGCGCTCACGGGCTGCGCGCGCTGGCGCTGGTCCTCGGGCCGGAGCTGGACGGCGTGGTCGCGGCCGGTGCGGACACCTTCGAGGGGTACGCGCAGAACCCGGCGCTCAGCGTGCCGGAGCTGGTCGCGGAGGTCGCCGGGGCACATGGTCTCGGCGAGGACGCCGCCGCGCTCTACCTCCAGTTGCTGGCGCTGCCCGACCCGACGGACCGCAACACCGTCCGCTGGAACGGCTGGAAGCCCGCGCGGACGAAGAAGGCCCGCGCGGAGCTGGCCGCGACGACGCTGGTGGTGGAGGCCAAGCGGCCGCGTGCCGGGCGCACCCTCTTCCTGCCGTGCGGCTGGCGCGACCTGAAGTCGCCCGCGCTGCCGCTGGAGACCTGGAAGGAGGGCCTGTACCCGGTCCCGGCCCACGGCAGGGCGCTGCCCCTGCTGCCGGTGCCGGAGCTGTTCGCCCGCGCCTGGGACCGCGTGCGCGCGGGCGACGCCCCGGCGTACGAGGAGCTGACCACCCGCGCGGTCCGCAAGGGGCGCCGCCGATGACCACCGCCCGTACCCGTGTGAAGGAAACCCTCCCGATGAGCACCGCCCCCGCCCGTCAGATCGTCCCGGCCGAGGACCTGTTCGCGGCCGAACTGGCTTTCCTGGCCGCCTACGACACCGGTCCGCGGCCGCCCGCGTGGCGGCTCACCCCGCGCGCCGTGGTCACCTTCGTCATGGGCAGCGAGGGCCGCGCGCTGGCGCTGCCCGAGGACGCGCAGGTGCCGCAGGGGGTGCCGCGCAGGCTGGAGATAGCCGGCAAGTTCGTCGGGGACCGCGCGCTGGTGGAGCGGTGTGTGGTCACGCTCGCGGGCGAGCGGGGGCTGCTGCTCGTCGGGGAGCCGGGTACCGCCAAGTCGATGCTGTCCGAGCTGCTGTCGGCCGCCGTGTGCGGCACCAGCGGCCTGGTGGTGCAGGGGACGGCGGGCACGACCGAGGACCAGCTCAAGTACGGCTGGAACTACGCCCTGCTGCTCGCCCAGGGGCCCAGCAGGCAGGCGCTGGTGCCGTCGCCGGTGCTCACCGCGATGACGCGGGGTGGGATCGCGCGGGTCGAGGAGGTCACCCGCTGTCTGCCCGAGGTGCAGGACGCCCTGGTGTCGCTGCTGTCCGAGCGGCGCATCGCCGTGCCCGAACTGGCGGGCGGCGAGGACGCGTTGGCGCACGCGGCACCGGGCTTCAACCTCATCGCCACCGCCAACCTGCGGGACCGGGGCGTCTCGGAGATGTCGGCCGCGCTCAAGCGCCGCTTCAACTTCGAGACGGTCGGCCCGATCACGGACATCGACGCCGAGACCGCCCTGGTACGCGGTCAGGCAAAGGCTTCGGTGGAGCGGGCCGGGGCGGCCTTCGAGGTCGACGACGCGGTGCTTGAGGCGCTGGTGACGGCGTTCCGGGACCTGCGCGAGGGGCGGTCGGCGGAAGGCTGGGAGGTGGAGCGGCCGTCCACCGTGATGAGCACGGCGGAGGCGGTGTCCGTCGCGGGCGCGCTGGGCCTGGCCTCGGCGTACTTCCCCGGCGACCGTGACGTGCTCGGGCTGCTGCCGGGCCATCTGCTGGGCGTGGTGCGCAAGGACGACCCGGCCGACGCGGCCCGGCTGCGCGGCTACTGGGACGGTCCGGTGCGCCGCCGCGCCGAGCAGGGCTCCGCCACCTGGCGCACCCTGTGGGACCTGCGCACGGTGCTGGAGGGCTGAGCGTCGTGTCCCACGCATCCCCCGAGGCCGCGCTGGCGGCCCTCACCGATCCGGCGGCGCCCTTCCTGATCGGGGTCCGGCACCACGCGCCCTCCCTGGCGTGGGCGGTGCCGGCGCTGCTGGACGCCGCGAAGCCGGACGTGCTGCTGGTGGAGCTGCCCGCCGAGTTCCAGGAGTGGCTGCCGTGGCTCGCCCATGAGGACACGGTGGCACCGGTGGCCCTGGCGGCGTCCCCGGACGGCGGCGGTGCGGGGCCGGCGTTCTACCCCTTCGCGGACTTCTCCCCGGAGCTGGCGGCGGTCAGGTGGGCGGCGCGGCACTCGGTACCGGTGGTCGCGTGCGATCTGCCGCTCGCGGACCGGGGTTGGAGCGGGTCGGCCGTCGCGTCGGAGCCCGCGGCACCCGGTGTCGCCACCGCGCTGCGCGCCCGGCTCACCGGCCGCCGTGACGACGACCTGTGGGACCGGCTGGTCGAGGCCACCGCCCCCGGTTCCCCGCCGGAGGCGCTGCGGCGGGCCGCGCTGCTCACGGGCTGGGCGCTGCGGCAGGACGCGGAAGCCTCGGGCGGGGTGCCGGAACTGGACCTGCGGCGGGAGCACGGGATGCGGTCGTGTCTGGCCGCTGCCACGGCGGACGGCGAGCGCGCGGCCATGGTGGTGGGCGCCTTCCACGCGCCCGCGCTGCGGGCGGCGCCCGCCGGGCCCGTCGCGGCTCCGTCCTCCGCCTCGTGGACGACTTCGCTCATCCCGTACACCTACGCCCTGCTGGACGCCCGTTCCGGGTACCCGGCGGGCATCCGCGACCCCGAGTGGCAGCACCTGGTGCTCGACGCGGCGGGCGATCCCGGAGCGCTGGAGGAGGCGCTGACCCACGCGGCGGTCCGGGTGTGTGCCGAACTGCGGGCGCTCGGCCACCCCTCCGGACCGGCCGACGCGCGGGAGATCACACGGCTGGCCGGTGATCTGGCCCGGCTGCGCGGGCTGCCCGCCGCGGGCCGGGGCGAGCTGGTGGAGGCCGTGCAGACGGTACTCACGCAGGGCGAGCCGTACGGGCGCGGGCGGGCCGTGGCCCGGGCCATGGAGACGGTGCTCGTCGGCACGCGCGCCGGACGGCCGGCGCCGGACGCCCCTCGCAGCGGGCTGGCTCCGGCGGTCGAGGCGGAGCTTGCGGAACTGGGTCTGCCCGGCCCCGCGGACTCCGGTCGCGGCCCGGCACGCGATCTGCGGCTGAACCCGCTCCGCTCCGACCTGGACCGCCGCCGCGAACTGCTGCTGCGCCGCCTGTCGGTGTGCGGGGTGCCTTATGCGGAGGCGAGGGAGGTCACCGGCGCCGGCGGCACCGAGGCGCTGACCACGCGCTGGGAGGTGCGCTGGACTCCGGCCACGGCCGCGCTGCTGACGGCGGCCGGTGTCCGGGGCGTCACCCCGGCCCAGGCGGCCGAGGGCGTGCTGCGCGAACGACTGCGCGCGGAGCGGGCCGAGGGCGGTCCCACGGCGGCGCAGTCGCTGCGGGGTCTGGACGAGGCGGCGGAGTGCGGACTGACCGAACTGGTCGACGAACGGCTGGCGGAGACCTCGGCCGTGCTCCCCGACTCCGGCACCCTGCCCGAACTCCTGGCGGGACTGGCCCTGTTGGACCGGTTGCGCGCCGGGCACGCGGCGGGACTGGACGCTTGCGAGGATCGCACGGCGCGTGCGGGGAGCGTGGCCGAGCTGCTGACCACGGCCGCCGTGCGCCAGGTGGACGGCCTCACCGGCTCCGAGGACCCGGCCGACGCCCGCGCGCTGCTCGAACTGGCCCACCGCGCCGACCTGTTCGGCGGCATCCGGCTCACCGACGCACTCGCCCGGCTGGCCGCCGGTGGTTCCCCGCTGATGCGGGGCGCGGCCGGGGCCGTACGGGTGCTGCTGGGGCACGAGGAGCCGGGGGTGTTCGGGGGCCGGGTGGCGTCCTGGGTGGACGGAGCCGTCGACGCCGGGTCCCGCTCGGCGCTGACCGCGCGGCTGGCCGGACTGCTCACCGCCGCCGGGCAGTTGCTGGACTCGGCGGCGCCCGCGCTGGAGCCGCTGCTGGGCCGGGTCTCGGAGCTGTCCGACCGGGACTTCGTGGAGCGGCTGCCCGCCCTGCGCGGCGGCTTCGACACGCTGAGCCCGGCGGCCCGCGAGCGGCTGCTGTCCACCGTGGAGGAGCGCCTGGACGAGCGTCAGCTCGCCGACACGGGCGCGGTCGACCCGGCGGCGCTGGCCATGTGGACCGGCGCTGACCTCGCGGCACGCGACACCCTCGCGGCGCTGGGCCTGCTGCCCCCGCCCCACCCGGCCGGGGCCGCGCCCGGATCCGCCCGGTCCGCTCCCGAGAACGGCGACCGGCTCGCCCCGGCCGACCGCTGGCGCCTGGTCCTGGGCCGTCGCACCGACCGACTCCCCGCTGCCACCCGCCCGCTGGCCACCGCGCTGGACGAGCTGTACGGCACCGGGCGAGGCGAGGGCAGCCGGGGCGACCTCGCCGGACCGGGCCGGGGCGGCCGCGAGCCGTCGTACCCCGGTGTCCGGGAGTGGTCCGAGGAACTGGCGGCGCTGTTCGGGCCGGGCGTACGCGAAGAGGTGCTGGCCGCGGCCGCCGACGCGGGCCGGACGGACGTGCTCACGGAGCTGGACGCGGACGCCGTACGCCCGTCCGTCGATCTGCTGCGCTCGGTGCTGCGGCACGCGGGCGGGCTCCCGGAGGCGCGGCTCGCGGCGCTGCGGCCCCTGGTCCGGCGGCTGGTGGACGCCCTGACCCGGCAGTTGGCGACGAGGCTGCGGCCCGCGCTGCACGGCGCCGCGCTGCCGCGTCCGAGCACCCGGCCGGGTGGCGGACTCGACCTGCCGCGCACCCTGCGGGCCAACCTGGCCACCGCCCGCCGCACCCCGGACGGTGCGGTACGGGTCATCCCGGAGCGGCCCGTGTTCCGCACCCGCGCCCGGCGGGCCGCAGACTGGCGGCTGATCCTGGTCACCGACGTGTCGGGCTCGATGGAGGCGTCCACGGTCTGGGCCGCGCTCACGGCCTCGGTGCTGGCCGGGGTACCGACACTGTCGACGCACTTCCTGGCGTTCTCCACCGAGGTGATCGACCTGAGCGACCACGTCGGGGACCCGCTGTCGCTGCTGCTGGAGGTCAGTGTCGGCGGTGGCACGCACATCGCGGCCGGACTGCGGCACGCGCGTGAGCTGGTCACCGTGCCTTCGCGGACCCTCGTCGTGGTGATCAGCGACTTCGAGGAGGGCTACCCGCTCGGCGGGCTGCTCGCCGAGGTCCGGGCGCTGGTCGGGGCGGGCTGCCACGTACTGGGCTGCGCGAGCCTGGACGACGCGGGGCGCCCGCGCTACTCCACCGGCGTGGCCGGGCGCCTGGTCGCGGCGGGGATGCCGGTCGCCGCCCTCAGCCCGCTCGAACTCGCCCGCTGGATAGGGGAGAAGATCGCATGATCCCGCAACTGCCGCCCGTCGCACCGGCCGTCACGGCCGAACTCGTCGCCGCGCTCCCGCCCCGGCTCCGCAAACGGCTGGACGCGGGCATCGCCAAGCTGGCGGACCGCCCGGTGACCCGCGACGGCACGACGGTACGCGTCGCCGTGGACGACACCGCACACGTCGAACTCCGCGCTCCCGACGGCACGGTGACCCACGCGGACGCCGTCCACTGCGGCTGCCTGCTGGCCCCGGCCTGCCTGCACCGCGCCGC
The DNA here is from genome assembly GCF_022846655.1 of Streptomyces seoulensis. NCBI lineage: Bacteria > Bacillati > Actinomycetota > Actinomycetes > Kitasatosporales > Streptomycetaceae > Streptomyces > Streptomyces seoulensis. The sequence continues at coordinate 2,767,300 of NZ_AP025667.1, read as the reverse complement.
CGTCGCCTCGGCGGCGCCGATCGCGGAAGCGGACGCCCCGGGCGCGGCCGCCGTACCGGCGGACGAGGACCAAGTACGCACGGAGCCGACCCGTGCGACGGCCGAGCAGACCGCCGCCGCGCACGCCGTACGGACCGCCGCGGAGGCCGTGCTCGACGCCGGTGCGGACGGCTGTGGGGCGGTGCTCCAGGCGGAGTTGCTGCGCGCGGCGCACGGCGCGCGGATCGCGGGTCTCCCCCGGCTCGCGGCCTCGGCCGTCTCGGTGGTCACCGCCCTGCGCGCGGCCCGCTCCGCCGACCCGGCATACCGCCTGGCCGACCTCGTGGACGGCCTCGGCGACACCCTGGCGGTCGCCCACCGCCTGCCGGACGCCGAGGACGCGGAGCTGACCGGACTGCGCGGCACCGCACGCCGGCCGTACCGCCCGGACGGCTCGCTGCGCCTGTACGGGCTCTTCTCCGAGCCGGTGCTGACGGCGAGCGGCCACGCGGGCGCCGTCACCTGGACCGCGGACGCCGGGGGCCGGCTGTACCAGGTGTCGGACGTGGCGCCGGGCGGCGCGGGCCGGGCGGTGGGCGCGGCGGACCGTACCGTGCGCGTCGGCGACACGGCGCTGACCCACCGCGAGCTGTCGCGGGCGGGCCTGGCGATGTCGGGTGCCACGGTCTCGCCGTCCGGCCGCCTGGGCGCCGGGGCGGGCGTACGGGCGGTCCGCGCACCGGGGGTGGAGTGGCGCGCGGAGCCCCTGGACCGGCTCTGGTCGGTGCCCGTGGCCGACCAGGTGGCGCGGGCGCTGGCGGGTGGCCCCGACCTGCTGTTCCTGACGGTGACGGTGGCGGGGACGGTCCGCGAGGCGGCGGGCGACTGCCTGCTGGCGGAGTTCGGGGGCGGCACCGTGCGGCTGACCGCCGCCCACGACGACCCGGCGCTCCCCCACCGCGACAACCTGCGCCTGCTCGCCGCCGCTCAGGGCGTCCCGCTCCGGATCGTGGCACGCCTGGCCCCGGCCCCGCATGCCAGGGCGGCGCTGCTGGCCACCGAACACCCGAGCGTCACCGGCACCCGTGTCGATGTCGGCCTGGACCGCCTCCAGCGCGCGGACCTGCCCACAACCGCGAGTGCCTCCCGGACCCCGCCCCCGCAGGAGGAGGCTCCGGTGCACCTGCTCCGGCGCCGGGTGCACCAGGCGGTGGCGGGTGGCCGACGCACGCTGGCCTTCCCCGGCGCCACGACCACCGACACCCGCCGCCTGAACGCCCACGGCCTCGGCACGGCCGCCGACCTCCTGGCCGAGCTGCACGCCTCGGCGGCGGAGCGTTCCCGCGACGTCTTCGGCCGCCTCCTGCCCGCCGACACCACGCGCTTCGCCCGCACCTGGCTGGCGGCGACCCGCTACACCTCGGAGCTGGACCGCACGCTGTGCGCGGCCGCCTGGGGCGCGCACGGCGGCCGGTCCGGATAATCGCGTCGACAACGCCCCACCGTCACCGGCAAAGTGGCCGCCCATGACGAGCAGCGAGCTGTGGGACCGGGCGAGCGCCGAGCGCTACGACGCCGAGGAGACCGAGATGTCCTCGGCGGCGGTGCTCGGCCCCACCGTCGACTTCCTCGCCGACCTGGCCGGAGGGGGCAGGGCGTTGGAGTTCGCCATCGGCACCGGCCGGGTGGCCGTGCCGCTGCGGGAGCGGGGTGTGCCGGTTGCGGGCATCGAGTTCTCCGAGCACATGGCGGCGGTGCTGCGCCGGAAGGTGGACGAGGAGACGCTCCCGGTCACGCCGGGAGACATGGCCACGACGGTGGTACCGGGCGAGTTCAGCCTGGTCTACCTCGTCTACAACACGATCTCGAACCTGCTCACGCAGGAAGAACAGGTGGAGTGCTTCCGTAACGCCGCCCGGCATCTGGCGCCCGGCGGCCGCTTCGTCATCGAACTGGGTGTGCCGCCGCTGCGCCTGCTGCCGCCCACGCAGTCGGCGGTGCCGTTCGACGTGTCGGCGGGCCACATCGGCTTCGACACCTTCGACCTGGTGGCCCAGATCCTGGTCTCGCACCACCTCACCCAGGACGGCGAGGACGGTCGCTACCGGCGCACGGCCTCCCGCCACCGCTACGCCTGGCCCGCCGAACTGGACCTGATGGCGCACATCGCGGGCCTCCGCCTGGAGCGCCGGGTGGCGGACTGGACCGGAGCCCCCTTCACGGACGCCTCCACCAAGCACGTCTCGGTCTGGCGCAAGCCGCTCTGAGCGGGGAACACCGGGTACTTCCCGAGCATGGTCCACTCCTGATAGACGCAGGAGACATGACACGACTCTCCCGTGCCGCACGCGGTGTCATCACCGCCGTCGCCGCCCTGCTGACCGTGACCGCCGCCTCCACCACGGCCAGGGCCACGCCCGAACCGAGGGCGCCGAAGGACTTCGTGGCCCTGAGCGCGGTGGACCCCACCATCATCCAGGAGATGCGCTACTTCACCCCGCACAACTTCGTCGGCGAGCGCATCGACGGCTACCAGCAGCCGGTCTGTCTCCTCACCCGTCCCGCGGCCGAGGCCCTGCATCAGGCGCAGCGCCGACTGCTGCGGCACGGCTACAGCCTGAAGGTGTACGACTGCTACCGGCCGCAGCGCGCCGTCGACCACTTCGTCCGCTGGGCCGAGGACCTGGACGACGAGACCATGAAGCCCGAGTTCTACCCGGAGGTCGACAAGACCCGGCTCTTCGCCGACGGGTACATCGCCGAGAAGTCCGGCCACAGCAGGGGTTCGACCATGGACCTGACGGTCGTCGAACTCCCGGCGCGGCCGACCCGCCCCTACGTCCCCGGCCAGCCCCTCGTCTCCTGTCACGCCCCCAAGTCTCAGCGTTTCCCGGACAACTCCCTCGACATGGGCACCGGTTTCGACTGCTTCGACCCGCTGGCCCACACCCTGGACCCCCGTGTCCAGGGTGTGCAGCGCGCCAACCGCCTGCTGCTCAAGAACACCCTGGAGCGCCTCGGCTTCGTGAACCTCGCCGAGGAGTGGTGGCACTACACGTACAAGCCCGAGCCGTACCCGGACACGTACTTCGACTTCCCGGTCAACCGGAAGTCGCTCACCACCAAGCGTTGATCCGGTCCCGGCCCGCGCTCCGTTCTCCCCGGAGCGCGGGCCGGGGTGCCGGCCGGGGAAGCTCAGCCGGACGCCTCCGTGTCGAAGGCGACGAAGCGCAGTTCCGAGGTGTAGCGGTGGCCCTCGGCATCGGTGAGCCAGGTCTGTTCAGGCGTCGGGAGCATCTCGGTGAACGTGACTTCGGCCTCGGGGTCCTTGCGGGCCAGCCGGCGCAGCGCCTTGGCCAGGATCGTGACGTAGACCGGGCTGTCGAAGTCCACGTAGAACGGGCGGGACTCGGTCGGGGAGACCACGAACACGTAGCGCGGCAGGCCGAGTTCCTCTCTCCAGTGACGGGCGCGGACGAAGCGGCGGGCCTCGTCCTTGTCGTCGGCGAAGCCGGCACCGGCGGCCGGGAGGCGCCAGGTCTCGCGGGCGATCACGAGCCGGTCCACGGTGACCCGGGGTGAGTGGGCCGCCTCGGGGAGGATGCGGAAGAGATCCATCGCGAGGGTAGTCAGGACGTGGGAGAAGACGTCGACCGCCGGGAGGACCGTGGCGTCCGGGAGCAGGACGACGAGTTCGCCGTCGCGTTCCTCGACGGTGGCGTCGGCGCTGCGGACGGTGCGGGGCCGGGCGGGGTCCGCCGTGAAGTCGGCCAGGGCGACCTGGTGGTCCTCGGGGCGTACGAGGGTCTGGCGGACGCGGGCCGAGAGGCGGGAGCGGTGCTCCTTGGGGATCAGCGGGAGCAGGCGCGGACCGGGGTGGTCACGGTCGGTGAGACGGAACAGTTCGTCCGGGTCGGAGTGCTGGTGGGTGAAGAGGGACGCGCCCAGCGTGTTGGCGGCGAGGTGGAGTTCGCCGAGGACGAGGGTGAAGTCGCCGCGCGCGACCGCGTCCGCGCCGTCGGCCGCGATCATGATGTCCGGGCTCAGATAGCGTGCGGCCGTCCAGCCGCCGCCCGCGGTGCCGAACTCCTTTCGGACACCGTCCTCGACGGCCGCCGCGTCTGTCTCGACCCGGCGTGCCCCGGCCGGTACCGCGAGGATGCGCTGCCAGCGCCGGGCGAACTCCCGCTGGAGGTCCGCGGCCGCGGTCCGGGCGGGCCCGTGCAGCACGGGCAGGCAGGCGAACCAGAAGGAGGCCAGGTCGACGGGGCCCTCAGCGGCCAGGCGCGCGTAGACCTGCCGGGACTCGGTGAGCACCGTCTCGGCCAGCCGGGAGGTGAGCCAGCCCGCGCTGTCCATGAGAGGGCGCAGCGGGCGCAGCGCGTCGAGGACGGCCGGTCCGATGCGGGCGGTGGCGGCGCGTCGCGCGTCGGAGTACACCAGTGCCCGGCAGGGAGCCGTGGAGGCGGACTTCTCCCGTACGGCGGGGGTGTCGGTCAGCTCGGTGAACGTCCGCTCCAAGTCGGCCATCGCGGCCACCAGTTCGTCGTCACTGCGCGCCGCCGCCACCCCGGCCCGGCCCGCCTCCAGCCGGTCCAGCGCGGTGAGTCCGCGCTGCCGGGGGCCGGGCGCTCCGACGGTGTGGAGCCAGGCGCGCAGCGCTCGGTCCGGATGGGTGCCGGCGGGGACCTCCAGCCGCCACACCACCCAGCGGCGGGCGATCAGGTCCGCCAGGACGGCGGGGACGTCGGTGCCCGGCAGTTCGGTGGCGATCCGCCGGGCCGGACGGACGCCGTCGCAGCGGGCGAGGACGGCGGCGGCCTCGGCCGACACCGTCACCGGTCTGCGGCCGGGCACGCTGACCCGGTCGCCATCGAGGGCGACGAAGGGCACGCGCCTCGGCGCGATCCACTCGCGCAGCTCCGGGTCGGCGTCCAGCGTCTTCGCCAGGGCGTCCATGCCCCAACTCGCCCAGTAGACGTGGGACTCGGCGATCAGTGCCGACCCGGTGTCCACGGCGGCTCCGGGCGTGTCCGGGTCCCAGCGGCCCCAGCCGACGGGGCCGAAGAAGCCAATCGTGTCGTTCTTCACGCAGAACCGCTGCCAGTAGTGCGCGACCAGCTCCTCACGCTGGCGGGGCATGCTGCTGCGGCTGTCCGCACTCGGCGTCCACCGCAGGAACGGCGCGATGCCGGAGGCCAGCACGGGCCGGTTCTGCCAGGCGACCGCCTCCCGGAAGGCGGGGGTGCGGGCGATGCCCTGGAGGGTGCGGGCGTTCTCCACGGCGGCCTCGGTGAAGAGGCGGGCGAAGTCGGTCCAGCGGGGCCCGTCGAGCGTGTCGTCGGCGGCGAACTTGTCGGCGGCTTCCGCCAGTCCGGCCGGCGCGAGGCGCAGCACGCCGTCCGCGGGGAAACCGGGCCCGCGCAGGGCGAACTGCTCCCACAGGCGCCAGCGGCCGAGGGACGGAACGAGGTCTTCGGTCATGGCACGGCTCTCCTTGCGGTGCGCGGGTGGACGTTCCTCCCGGACAGGACACGACATGGGTGACCACGGCGCGGGGTGCGTGCGACGCGGACGGGGTGCGGCGGCCGCATCCGGGGCGGGTCAGGCGGTGCCGAAGTCCGCGTCCACGACCTCGGCCAGGTCCTGCGGCGTCGGGTAGGCGAAGACCAGGGACACGGGGACGTCCACGCCCAGCGCCTCCTGGAGGCGGCCGGTGATCTGGAAGGCGGTGAGCGAGTCGCCGCCCGCCTCGTAGAAGTCGGTCTCCGCGGTGAGGTCGGTGAGCCCGAGGACGTCCTGGAAGATCCCGACGAGCAGATCGAGGGTGCTGGTGGCGGTGGCGGTGTCGATGCTCATGGCGTGTGCTCCTTCTTGACGGTGCGGACCGGCTGCTCGACGGTCCGGGTGGCTGTCCGGTGATGCGGGTGACTGTCCGGTGGTACGGGTGGGCTGGTCGGCTCTGCGGGTGAACTACCGGGCGGCGCGGGTGAGGTGGCCGTCGGTGCGGTCGAGGCGCTCAGGGCGGGTGGAGGTCAGGGTGCGCAGGCGGGCCGGGGTGTTGCCGCCCGAGACGACCGCCACGGCACGTTCGCGGCGGCCTGCGCGCAGGGCGCCGGCGACGGCGACGGCTCCGCTCGGTTCGGCGTCGATGCCGTACCGGCGCAGGAGCGCGGCGGCGGCCAGGATCTCGGCGTCGCCGACGGCGATCAGGTCGTCGACGCGGTCGCGGATGATCGGGTAGGGGACGGCTCCGGGGTACTGGCCGCGCAGTCCGTCCGCCACGGTGGTGCTGGGCGGCAGGCGGACCGGGCGGCCGGCGGCCAGGGAGCGGGCGTAGCGCGGGGTGGCGGCGGGTTCGACGCCGACCACCCGCACCGGGTGGTGCGCGGCGGCGAGGCAGATTCCGGCGAGGAGGCCGCCGCCGCCGGTGGGGACGTAGACGGTCTCGGTCTCTGGGGCGTCGGCGAGGATCTCGGCGCCTGCCGTGCCCTGCCCGGCGACCACCAGGGGGTGGTCGGAGGAGGGGATGAACGCGGCGTCCGTCTCCAGGGCCAGGGCGCGGGCGTGTTCCTCCCGTTCGGCCACGCCGCCGCCGACGCCGACGGTCTCGGCTCCCAGCGCCCGGATGGCCGCGGCCTTCGCCGGGGCGGCGCCCGCCGCCAGCACCACGGTGAGCCGGATGCCGAGGGTGCGGGCGAGCCGGGCCAGGGCGATGCCGTGGTTGCCGGAGGAGCCGGTGACGACCCGGTCGGCGCCCAGGGCCAGGACGGCGTTGGCGGCGCCGCGCGTCTTGAACGAGCCGCCTGTCTGGAGGTGTTCGGCCTTCAGCAGCAGGCGCGTGCCGTCGGCCGTCGTGGGCGGTCCGGGCAGCAGGGGGGTGCGGAGCACGTGGGAGGCGATGCGGGCGGCGGCGGCGCGCAGATCGGCGGGGCCGAGGACCAGTCCGGCGGTGGTCATGCCGGGCTCCCGGCGGCCAGCAGACGCCGGTCCGCCTTGCCGCTCCGGGTGGTGGGCAGGGTGTCGAGGCGTTCGAAGCGGCGGGGCATCAGATGCGGTGGCAGGGACCGGGCGAGGTGGCGGCGCAGCTCGCCGTCGGTGGTGGCGGCGAGGGCGCCGGTGACGTGGGCGACGAGGTGGACGCGTCCCCGGTCGTCGGTGCGGGGGGTCACCACGGCCCCGGTGACGTGCGGATGGGACAGCAGGGCGCCCTCGACCTCGGCGGGGTCGACGCGGTAGCCGCGGATCTTCACCTGCCGGTCGGTACGGCCGACGTAGTGCAGCCCCTCCGGCCCCCGTCGGCCGAGGTCGCCGGTGCGGTAGAGGCGGGCGCCGGGCGGCCCGTACGGGTCGGGGACGAAGCACTCGGCCGTCCGGGCCGGCCTGCCGCCGTAGCCGCGGGCCAGGCCGGTGCCGCCGATGTACACCTCGCCCACCGCTCCGTCGGGGACGGGGGCGAGGTCCGCGTCGAGCACGCGGATCACGGCTCCCGCGCGGGGTGTGCCGACCGGGTCGGCGGACACGTCCGGCTCGGCCGGCACCGCGTGGCGGGTGGTCGTCATGGTGCACTCGGTCGGGCCGTACTGGTTGACCAGGGTGCCCTGGACGAGTGGTCGGCCGCCGGCCGCGAGGAAGGGCCGCAGCGACTCGCCGCTGGAGGCCACGAGGGAGACTCCGGCGAGCTGGTCACCGGGGCCGGGCTGTGCGGCCAGGTGGGCCAGGAAGGAGGGGGTGGTGCTGAGCAGCGCGGTGATCCGGTGCTCCCGGACGGTGCGGACGAACGCCTCGGGGCGCAGCAGCGCGGCCCGGTCCACGATGACCAGCCGTGCTCCGGCCAGCAGGGGTACGAGGGTGTCGCGCAGGGAGGCGTCGTAGCCGAGGGGTGCCGTCTGGAGGGCCACGGTGTGGGCGTCGAGGCCGAAGGCTCGGGCGGTGTCGCGCAGGTAGGCGTCGAGGCTGTGGTGTTCGACCAGGACGGGGCTGGGTTCACCGGTGCTGCCGGAGGTGTGGCTGACGTAGGCGAGCGCGCGGGGGTCGGCCGGGCTGGGCGGCGGGGCGCCGGTGGCGCCGGTGTCCGGCTGGTCGAGGTGGACCGCGGGCAGGTCCAGGCCGAGGGCGGGCGCGAGGGAGGAGGTGGTCAGCAGCAGCGTGGCACCGGCACTGCGGGCGAAGGCGGCCAGCCGGTCGCGCGGCTGCGTGACGTCGAGCGCGACGAAGGCGGCTCCGCAGCGCAGGACCGCCGCGATGGCGGCCACCGCCTCGCCGCCGTGCTCGACGGCGACGGCGCAGACCGTCTCCGGGCGGGCGCCCCTGGTGTACAGGGTGCGGGCCATCTCGTCGACGCGGGCGGCGAGTTCGGCGTAGGTCACGTCACCGGCGGGGGTGGTGAGCGCGATCCGGCGCGGGTGCCGCTCCGCGTGGGCGGCGATGTCGTCGGCGACCGTGCGCATCACGCCTCCCCCGTGCCGCGGGCGTTGGCGCCGTCCGCACCGGTGACGGTCCGGTCGACGGCCACGAAGCGGAGTTCGGAGGTGTAGCGCCGCCCCTCGTCGTCGGTGAGCCAGGCCTGTTCCGGGGTCGGCAGCATCTCGCTGATCTTCAGCCGCGCTCCGGGGTCCTTGCGGGCGAGCCGCCGGGCCGCCTTGGCGAGGATGGTGACGTACACGGGGCTGTCGAAGTCCACGTAGAACGGGCGGGGTTCGGTCGGGGAGACGACGAAGACGTACCGGGGCAGGTCGTTGCGCCGCTGCCAGTGCCGGGCCCGGACGAAGCGGGCGGCCTCCCCCTTCTCGTCGGCGAAGTCGGCTTCCGCGACGGGGAGTTGCCAGGTCTCGCGGGCCACGATCACGCGGTCCACGGTAATGCGGGGGGTGTGCTCGCCCTCCGGGCGCAGGGTGAAGCGGTCCATGACGCGCTGGGTGAGGGTGTTGGCGTAGGCGTCGAGGACGTCGTAGGCCGTGCCGTCGGGCAGGACGGCGAGGAGCCGGCCGTCGCGCTCCTCCACGGTGACGTCCGCGCTCGCCACGGTGCGCGGGCGGTGCGGGTCGCCGGTCTGGTCGACCAAGGCCACGTAGTGGTCCTCGGGCCGGTCCAGGGAGGGCCGGCTGCGCGCGGACCACTTCAGCGGCAGCTCCTTCGGCAGCATCGGGAGCAGGCGCGGGCCGGGGAAGTCGCGGGTGGTCTCGGCGATCAGCTCGTCCCGGTCGGGGTGCTGGTGGACGAAGAGCGAGGCGCCCATGGTGTTCAGCGCGCAGTGCATCTCCCCCAGGACCAGTTCCACGTCTCCCCGGGCGAGCGCGTCGTCGTCCTCCGCGACGACCAGGATGTCGGGGCTGATGTAGCGGGCCAGCGACCAGCCCTCGCCGGGCTCCTCGAACTCCTCGCGCACCCGCGCCGCCAGCTCGGCCGTGGACAGCCGGACCCGGCGCGCACCCGGCGGCAGATCGAGGACCTTGGCCCACTTGGCCCGCAGCTCCGCCTGCACGGCGTCGATCAGGGCGGCCGCCTCCGGGTGAGGGGAGGGCAGGGTGTGGAGCCACAGGCTCGCGAGGTCCACCGGTGCGCCACCGGCGGCCAGCCGTTCGTGGACGGTGCGCAGCCGGGCGCGGATCGCTTCGGCGAACCGGTTCGTCATCCAGCGGGCGGCGGTCAGGCACAGGTCCAGCGGTTCGAGGTGGGCGAGCAGTCCGGCGCCCGCGGTGGCGGTCGCGGCGCGGCGGGCGTCGGAGTACACCAAGCCGCGGCAGGGTGCGGTGCGCTCGCCCTTGGCGCGCTGGGCCTCGCTGTCGGTCAGCGCGGCGAAGTCCGCCTCCAGGGCGCCGATCGCGGAGGTCAGCGCGGCGGCGTCGGTGCCGGCCGCGCTCACGGCGGCACGACCGCGTTCCAGTACGGCCAGCTTCTCCAGCGCACGCTCGCGGGCGGCCTCGTCGGGCACGCGCTCCAGGATGTCGCGCAGGGCCCGGTCGGGGTGGGTGGCGGCCGGCACGTCCAGACGCCACGACACCCAGCGCCGGGCGGCCAGTTCACCCACGGTCCGGGCCACGTCGTCGGGGCCGGTGCCCAGTTCTCCGGCGATCGCGTCCAGGTGCCGGGTGCCGTCGCACAGCTCCAGCACGGCCTGCCCGCCGGCGTCGATCGGCTGCGCCGGCCGCCCCGGAACCCGTACCTCGCCGTCGGCGCACCGCACGAAGGACACCCGGCGTGGGGGGATCCAGCGCATCAGGGCCGGGTCCTCGGCCAGTACCTTCGCCAGGGCGTCGACGGCCCAGGCGGAGAAGTAGACCTCCGACGCGGCGAGGAAGCCGTGCCCGGGTTCGAGGGCGACCACGTCGGGCGTGTCCGGGTCCCAGCGGCCCCAGCCGACGGGACCGAAGAAGCCGATCGTGTCGTTCTTCACGCAGAACCGCTGCCAGTAGTGCGCGACCAGCTCCTCACGCTGACGAGGCATGCTGCTGCGACTGTCCGCACTCGGCGTCCACCGCAGGAACGGCGCGATGCCGGTGCGCAGGACGGCCGGGTTCTGCCAGGCGAGGGCGGCCTGGAAGCGGGGCTGGGCGGCGATCTCCTGGAGGTGGCGGGCGGTGCCCACGGCGGCCTCGGAGAAGTCCTCGGTGAAACCCTGCCACTCGGGGCCGGACAGCCCGGCTTCGGGGCCGAACTTGTCGGCCGCCTCGCCCAGTTGGGGCGGGGCGAGCGCCAGCACGCCGTCGGCGGGAAAACCGGGGCCGCGGAGCGCGAACTGCTCCCACAGCCGCCAGCCTCCGCCCGGCAGCAGGACAGGTGCGTGCTCGTCCGACATCGCGTGGCTCCTTCCGAAAGGGGGTGCACGGGGACCGCGTCGCCCGGCCAGGAGGCGGGCGTCGCCGCCTGCCTGCCGACCGGGCTCCGGGCTCCCCGCGGCCGGTCAGCACCGTCCCGCGGCGGGACGGTCCGCCACCAGAGAAGATCCGGCAGCAACGCGCGCCACCGGCTCAGCGCGTTCGCCCCTGCCCCGGGCGGCCGGCTCCCGGCACGCTGACCGCAGTCGGCCCCTGATCCGCGGCCGACTCCACACCTGCGGGAGGTTCACCGTGACGCACGACAAGCTGGTGACCGGGACGGACGGCACGGAGGCCGGTCCCGGACCTGAGGACCTGTACCTGGTGGTGCGCAACGACGAGGAGCAGTACTCCATCTGGCGGGCCGACCGGGAGATGCCGGCGGGCTGGCACCCCGAGGGTCTGCGGGGCAGCCGGCAGGAGTGCCTGGACCACATCGGCGTGATCTGGACGGACATGCGCCCGCTCAGCCTGCGCCGCCGGCTGGCCGGGGCTGATGTCTGAGCCCGGACCGGGTCCGCTCCTGACCCGGACGGCCCACGCCCCGCCGGGCCCCCGGCTCCCGCACCGCCTGTGCCCCGCCGTACTGGACCCCGACGGCCTGCGGAGCCCCGCGCACACCTTGGGACCCCGCCCGCTGAAGGGGCCCCTGGAGCTGTACCTGGCGCGGGTCGGCACACCCGACGGGGAGGCGCTGCGCCGGGCGCAGGAGCTCCTGGACGCGGAGGAGCTGGCGCGGGCCAGGGCGTTCAGGCACACGCGGGACCGGGACGCCTACGTCGTCGCGCACGCGGCGCTGCGCAGTGTGCTCAGCGTCCTGCTGGGCGTCCCGGCCGAGGCGCTGCCTCTGGTGCGCGAACCGTGCGCGGGCTGTGGCGGTCCGCACGGGCGGCCCGCGCTGCGCACGTCCGGGGTGCACTTCTCCCTGTCGCACAGCGGCGACCTGGTGATGGTGGCGCTCGCGCCGGCCCCGGTCGGCGTGGACGTGGAGGGCCTGGCGACGGCCCGCGCGGTGCTCGGGGCGCAGTCGGCGCTGCACATGACGGAGGCGCGGGAGCTCACGCTGCTGCCCCCGCACGAGCGGTCGGCGGCCTTCACCCGGACGTGGGTGCGCAAGGAGGCGTACCTGAAGGGGCTGGGCACCGGGCTGGTCCGCGATCCGGCGCTGGACTACGTGGGCACCGGCCCGGTGCCCACCCCTCCCGCGCCGGGATGGACCCTGCGGGACGTCCTCGTCCCGGCGGGTTACGCGGCGGCGGTGGCACTGCACACGCCGTAGAAGAGGGCGCACGACAGAGCCCGTGGGGGACCGGTCCGACCACCGGTCCCCCACGGGCCCTCGGCGTGCCGTGCGCGCGGTTCCGTGTGCACTGTCGCCACAAAAACCCCCTGTTTCACGGGGGTTGACCGGGCTACGATCTGCGGGTGACGGCTCCGGAACCCACCATCCTCGCCACCTCCGGGGGGCATCGCGTCGGCAGGCGCACCCGGACGCTCTTCGACGCGCTGGTCCACCACGCGGTGGACCTCTCCGGCGTGCACGGCAGGCGCCCGCGCGTCCTCTACGTCGGCACGGCCACGGGGGACGCCGAGCACGTCACGGCGCGGGTGTCCGAGGCGGCCCGGGTGGCGGGCTTCGACCTCACCCCGCTCCAGCTCTTCCCGATGCCGAACGTCGCCGATGTCGAGGGCACCGTCCTCGACCACGACGTGGTCTGGGCGATGGGCGGCTCGGTGGCCAACCTGCTCGCGGTGTGGCGGGTGCACGGGCTGGATGACGTGATGCGCCGGGCCTGGCGGGCGGGGGTGGTCCTCGCCGGCATCAGCGCCGGTTCCATCTGCTGGTTCGAGGGCGGAGCCACCGACTCCTTCGGGCCCGAGCTGCGGCCGGTGACGAACGGCCTCGGCCTGCTGCCGTACGGCAACGGCGTGCACTACGACTCCGACCCGGGCCGGCGTCCGCTGATCCACCGCCTGGTCGCGGACGGCACCCTGCCCACCAGCCACTGCGCCGACGACGGGGTGGGCCTGGTCTACCGGGGCACCGAGCTCGTCGAGGCGGTCACGGAACTGCCCGGCAAGGGTGCCTACGTGGTGCGCCGGGAGGACGGGCGGGCGGTGGAGGAGCGCCTGGAGCCGCGAGCGCTGCCGACGCCCGGGTACTGATCCCGGCGCGGGGCACCGCCGTCGCCCCAGCTAGGTCTCAGATGAGGCCGTGGCGTACGGCGTGGGCGACCGCGTGGGCGCGGTTGCGGGCGTGCAGGCGGGACATGACGTCGTAGATCACGTTCTTGACGGTGTGTTCGGAGCACGACAGGAGCCGGGCGATGTCGGCGTTGTGGTGCCCGTCGGCCATGAGCCGCAGCACCGAGGTCTGCCGGGGCGTCAGCGCGGGCTCCTCACCGCCCGACCACTGCCGGGGGTCGGTGGTGAGCAACTGCGAGAGCACCGGGTACGGGATGCTCTGGTGCGGGTGGCCGGCCCGGTGGACGGCCGCCGGCAGGGTCTCCTCGCCGAGGTCAGCGGCCCGCAGCACGACCGCTCCGGCGCGCACGGCCAGCATCAGTCCGGCGCGCGTGACGGTGTCGCACACGATCAGCAGCGGTCCGGGCTCGCGGGCCCCGCGCAGCGCCTGTTCCACGTCGTCGGCCACGACCACGGTGACGGCGCGGGGGTCGTACGGGTCCGCGCCGGACCGGGTCGCGTCGCCCGCCTGGACCAGTCCGGCGCGGAGGGCGAGGAGGCGGACGCGCTCGGCGTGACGCGGGGCGAGGAACCGGAGCCGGATCGGCCTGGGCGGGACGGGGGCCGGGGCCGGGATGGCCGTGAGGACGGTGGAGGCGGCCGTCGGGGCCGTACGGGCGGCGGTCAGGGTGGTGGTCACAGGAGCCCCGCTCTCAGTGCGTAGGCCACGGCGTGGGCGCGGTTGCGCAGCCGGAACCGCTGGGTGATGTCGTGGACGACGCTGGTCACGGTGCGCGGCGAGTAGGCGAGGCGCTGGGCGATCTCCGCCGTCTCGTGCCCGTCCGCGACCAGCCGCAGCACCGAACGCTCCCGGTCCGAGAGGGCGTTGCCCGCCCAGCCGTCGGTGTCGTGCCCGGCGGCACCGGGCCGGTCCAGGACCTGTTCGAGCAGGTCCGGGGGCAGGGTGCAGTCGTCGCGTGCGGCGGCCAGCACCGCGTGGGCGAGCCGGGAGGCGTCGGCCTCACGGCGCAGCAGCAGACCGCGGGCGCCGGCCGCGAGGGCGTGCAGGGCGTCGCCGGAGGCGAGGGCGCCCGCCACGAGGACGATGGCCGGGCGGTTCGGCTGAGCACGGGTCGTGCGCACCATGTCGAGTTCGGCGGGACCGAGCCGGTCCACGGTGAGCACGGCGACACGCGCCTCACCGTCCTCGCACACGGTCAGTTCCGGGAACCCGAGGAGGGTGCTTCGGATACCGGCCTCCAGCACCGGGTCGAGGGCGACCACACCGACGGGTACGGGTGCTCCCATCTGCTGCTCCTTGGAAGGTCGTCCGCCCTGCCGTACTGCGGGCGGTGCCGGGTACTGGACAGGACCTTGCCGCCGCGGCCCGGCCGGGAGCATCCGTAATCGGTCCCCACCTTTCCCGGCCCGCCCCCGGTCCGGGGGTACGGGGGCAGGGCGGAGGCCCTGTGCGGTCGCCCCGTGGGGGCCGTGCGGGGGCGTGGGGTGGCACGAAGAGTGCCGAACCGGGCCCGTCGGTGCGGGAGTCCGGGCGGGGATGGGGAGGGCGCGACGGATTCTCCGGGGACGGGACCGGGGGCGGGCGTGCCGGAATAGGGGTCGGCGACACGCACGGGGCCGGAGCATGGGGGTCGCGGGCCGTGCGGGTGGGGGCGGAGTGGTGGGAAAGCCGCGCCGGCGTCATCCACGGGGGTGGGGCCTCCCCTACCTGGGTACTGCTCACCCACCATCGCTGAGCTGCGGTTTCCTCCTGTCGCGTACTCACTCTCGGGTGGCGGGGCGGGGGTCGGCGGAGAATATGGGGGCTGGTTCCCCATGTGGGGGGTGCGGGGAACCTGCGACCTTCATCTCGTGACTTCGACCGCCATCCTCCCGACTCCCTGGAGCGCCGGCCTGCCGACCGCCTGGTGGGCCCCGGCGCTGTCCCTCGCGGAACGGCTCGCCGCCCCGGACCTCCCCGCGGCGCAGGCCCGGACCGCCGCCGGTCCCGTGCCGTGGGCGGTCGGCGACGTGACGGGATTCGCCGCACGCCTCGCCCACCTGGGGGTGGACCAGGACACCGCCGCGGCTCTCGCGGCGGAGCCCGCCGAGCGGCTGGCCGCCCGGACCGGGCGCCCCGCCTGGGCCGCGTACGTCGAACAGGCTCTGGCCGACGAGGACTTCACGGACCTGGTCGAGGCCGCCGGTTTCCCGGACTCCGGCACGGCGGCCGAGGGCCCGGACGTGTTCGCCCCGGTCGTGCGGCTGCTCGTCGAGCCGGCCACCGCACGTCTGGACGGCGCGCTGGCGGGACTGCCGACGGCCGAACAGGCGGTGTGGCGGGGCGCGCTGGAGGAGCGGCTGACGCAGCAACTGGTCCGGCAGGCCGCCCGTACCCTGGTGCGTGAACTCGACTCCGCCCGGCGGGCCGGCCGGCTTCCGGGCGCGGGACCCCGCGAACGGTTCGCCTCCTTCGTCGCCACGACCCGGACCCGGCGCGGCCTCACGGAACTCCTCACCGCCTACCCGGTGCTGGCCCGGATGCTGGGGCAGACCGCGCTGGACGCCGCCGACGCCGCGATCGAACTGGTGACACGGTTCCGGTCGGACCGGGACGAGCTGACCGCCGGGCTCCTCGACGGACGCGAGCCGGGCCCGCTGGTCCGGGCCGACCTCGGCCTCGGGGACGCGCACCAGGGCAACCGGTCGGTCGCGATCCTGCGCTTCGCACACGGCGGCCGGCTGGTGTACAAGCCGCGGTCGCTGGAGCAGCACGCGCTCCTGGACGGGCTGGTCGACTGGCTCGGCGGCAAGGTCCCCGGACTGCGGCTGCGCACGCCCCGGACCCTGCGCCGGGACGGGTACGGCTGGCTGGAGTTCGTCGCGCACCGCTGGTGCCGGTCGGTGACCGAGACCGACGCCTTCTACCGCCGCCAGGGCGCCCTGCTGGCGCTGCTGTACGCGGTCGACGGCGCGGACATGCACTACGAGAACGTCATCGCCTGCGGTGACCAGCCGGTGCTGGTGGACGCGGAGACGCTGCTGCACACCGGTCTCCCTCAGGCCATGACCGCCGGCGCCGACCCGGCGGCGGACGCCCTCCAGGCGTCGGTGCACCGCACCTGCCTGCTGCCCCATCTGCTGATCGGGGAGCACGGCGCGCTGGACATCTCGGCACTCGGCCGCTCCACCGACGGCACCTACCCGAGCGAAGGGCTGCGCTGGGAGGACAGCGGCACGGACACCATGCGGGCCGTCCGCGGCGCGGTGGTGAGCCCGGCCGCGCAGAACCACCCGCTGCCCGGCGGCGGCAATCCCCTGGACGGCGCCGACCACCGCGCGGCCCTGCTGGAGGGTTTCCGCGCGGCCTACGCGGCCATCGCCGCGCACGGGGCCGAACTGCGATCCGAGGGCGGCCTGTTGACGTCATGGGCCGACAACCCGGCCCGGTTGATCGCCCGTTCGACCCGGCTGTACGCCACGCTGCTGGAGGAGTCCGCCCATCCCGCCCTGCTCCGCGACGCGCTGGCCCGCGAGAGCGTCTTCGCGGTGCTGTGGACGGAGTCCGAGGACGACGCGGTGCGCCGGCGTCTCGTCGAGCACGAGACGGCGGACCTGTGGCGCGGGGACGTGCCCCTCTTCGTCCACCGGCCGTCCGGTACGGGGGTCCGGACGGCCGGGGGGACCTGGCTGTCCGGCCTGCTGCCGGTCGACGCCCTGACCGCCGTCCGGGAGAAGATCGCCCGGATGGACGAGGTCGGCTGTCACGACCAGGAGTGGATCGTCTCCGCCACCCTCGCGGCACGCGGCGCCGGCTCCCCGGCGGACGGACCCCGGTCCGAACTGGCGGTGTCACCGGTCCCCGCGGTCGTGCCCGAGCCGTCCCGGCTGCTGGCCGCGGCCTGCGGGATCGCCGACGAGATCGCCGCCCGGGCGGTGCGCGCCGAGGGCCGCACCAACTGGCTCGGCATCGAGCGGGTCTCCGGACCGCACTGGGCGGTGCTGCCCATGGGGGCCGGACTCGCACAGGGCTACTGCGGCGTCGCGCTGTTCCTGGCACACCTGGACGCGCTGACCGGGTCGGGACGGTACGCCGACCTCGCCCGGGAGGCCGTACAGCCGCTGCCCGCGCTGCTGAAGGCGCTCGCCGCGGACCCGGAGCTGAGCGCGGCGGCCGGTCCCGGGGCGTACGACGGACTCGGCGGCATCGTGCACGCCCTGGTACGGCTGTCGGCGCTGCTGGACGAGGACCTGCTCGCCTGCCTGCCGGACGGGCTCGCCGCGCTCGGCCACGCCGTGGCGGCCTGCTCCGACCCAGGGCTGGCCGGCGGAGCGGCCGGGGCACTGGCCGCCGCGGTCGCCGTGCACGAGGCGACCGGGGCGCCGGAGGCGCTGCGGCTGGCGGACTCCGTGGCGGACCGCCTGGCCGCCACCGTCGGGGACCGGCCGTCCACCGCGGCGGCCGGCACCGAAACGGCCCCCGGCTTCGCCGACGGCGCGGCCGGGATCGGCTGGGCGCTGCTGCGGTACGCGGCCGTGCGGCCCGAACGCGCCGCCGCGCACACCGTCGTCGCCCACGCTCTGCTGCGCGACGCGCTCCGGGACGCGGTCGCGGCGCCGGCCGACCTGTCCTGGTCCTCCGGCCTCGCCGGGGTGGCGGCCGCCGCCTCCCGGCTGCCCGAAGGCGCTGACGTGGCCGGGGCCCTGCTCGCGGACACCGACGTGTGCCCCGACCTGAGCCTCGGGCACGGCACCCTCGGCACGCTGGAGGCGCTGACCGAGCTCGCCGCGCGGGGCGGCCGGGGCACCGCCGGGACCCCGGCCCACCGCACCGGCCAGGCGCTCGCGCTGGTCGAGGCGCAGGCCCACCGCTGCGCCACCCCGAACCACGTGCCCTCGCCCGGACTGCTGACCGGACTCTCCGGCATCGGCTACGGCCTGCTCCGTCTGGCCCGCCCCGACGCCGTGCCGTCCCTCACGCTCCTGGGGCATCCCGCCCCCTGACCGGCCCACCGACCGCACCACCCCAAAAGACCGATCGACCGCACCACGGCCTTGCTCCACCTCCACCCCGTGCACCTCGCACGGACTTCAGAAGGGGACCACCGTCATGGACCAGAACTTCGCCGCCGCCGACATGACCGCCACCGCCGATGTCGCCGCCGACACCACGGCCGTCGAGCAGGACGCGGCGGGCGGCATCACGCTCAAGGGCCGCAACCGTGCCTGCGCGCGGGCCCGGGTGCTGGCGGGCATGGTGCTGACCAGCGGCTTCGTGATCACGCTCAGCACGATCGACACCTCGGTGTCCGCCCCCAGATGACACCTGCTCGGCTTCTCGACCTCGTGGTGGCGCGGGCCCGCTCGGCGGGACCCGCGCCGCCGCGTCTCCCTAGGAGAACGGTCCGCTTTTCTCGCACCTGCCGCACATCCCGATATTCCGATTATCATCTGCGTTCATGCGTTCCCATGCGCCTTCCTTGGTCGGGCGGGACTCCCAACTGAGCGCGCTCGACAGGGCCTTGTCCGAAGCCCGGCAGGGGCGCGGCGGCGTCGTGTTCCTGGTCGGCGAGGCCGGGGTCGGCAAGTCGCGGCTCGCGGCCGAGGCCGTGGGCGGTGCGCTGGGCGCGGGTATGCGCGTGCTGCGCGGCCGCAGCAGCACCACCGGTCCGGCCGTGCCGTTCAGGCCGCTGACCGAGGCGCTGATGTCCCTGTTCCGCAGTGGCGAGCCCCTCGACGACCTGGTGCTCGGCCCCTACCGGCCGGTCCTCGGGCGGCTGATCCCCGACTGGGACAACGGCGAGCGCGAGAGCAGTTCCATGGTGATCCTGGGCGAGGCGGTGCTGCGCCTGCTCATCGCCGCCGCCCGCGGCCAGGGCAAGCTCCTGCTGCTGGAGGACCTGGACGACGCCGACCCGGAGACGCTGGGCGTCCTGGAGTACCTGATCGACAACCTGGAGTACACGCCGGTCCTGCTGCTGGCCACCGTGCGCACCGACTTCAGCGACGCGCTCGACCTGGCCCAGTCGGCCCGGCGGCGCGGCGCGGCCACACTGCTCGAACTGGCGCCGCTGACCCGCCCCCAGGTCCACGACATGGTCGCCGCCCAGCTCGGCGCCGACTCCCCCGACGAGGTGCCGGCGGAGGTCCTGCTGCGGCTGTGGGAGGACAGTGCCGGCAGCCCGTACCTCGTCGAGGAACTGCTCCAGTCCATGATCGGGGCGGGCACCCTGGTGCAGGGGACGGAGGGCTGGCGCGCGGTCGGCGATCTGCGCAGTGACGTTTCCTCGTCCCTGGCCCGTGGCATCCTGCGCCGTATCGACCGCCTCGGCGCACAGGGCCTGACCCTGCTGTCGGCCGCCGCCGTGCTCGGCAAGAGGTTTCCGCTGACCGTGCTCCAGCGCATGACGGGCATCGACGACCGGGCCCTGCTCAGCCATCTGCACGCGGGCGTGGCCGCCCGTCTGGTGCTGCCCGACGAGCCCGCGCCGGACTGGTACTCCTTCCGGCACTCGCTCACCGTGGAGGCGCTGTTCACCCAGATGACACCGGGTCAGCGGGCCGATCTGGCCCGCCGGGGCGCCGAGGCCGTCGAGGAGCTGCATCCGGAGCTCCCCGGCGACTGGTGCGCGCTGGCGGCCGGTCTGCGCCGTGAGGTCGGGGACCACGCCGCCGCCGGGCGGCTGTTCGCCGAGGCGGGCGGCCGGGCGCTGGCGGCGGGCGCGCTGGGCTCGGCGGTGACGTTGCTCAGCCGGGCCGAGGACCTGCTCGCCTCCGGCAGTGATCCGGCGGCGCGGGCCGAGGTGCTCGAACATCTGCTGCCCGCGCTGGCCGAGTCGGGGGACTTCGCCCGCGCCCTCGACCTGGCCGAGCACCTGCACGCGCTGGACGGCTCGGAGCTGGGCCCGGCCCGGCTGGCCACCCTGCACACCCGGCTGGCCAAGGTCGCCCACACGGCGGGCCGTTGGTCGGACGGCAACCGACAGATCGTCCGCGCCCGCGAGGTACTGGCGGCCGCGCCCGACGAGGCCGTAACCGCGGCGGTCGATGTCACCGCGGCCTATCTGGCGCTGGACACGCCCGGCTCCGACCGTACCCAGCACGCCGAGAAGCTGGCCCGCTCGGCCGCCGACACCGCCGAGCGGTACGGCCTGCCCGTGGTCGCCTGCCAGGCCTGGGAGCTGCTGGCCACGGTGGCCCGTGAGCGGGACCCGGAGGAGTCGGCGGCGATGCTGGAGCGGGCGCTCGCCACGGCCGAGCGGCACCGGCTGCCGTTGCAGCGCATGTACGCGGCCACCCGTACCGGCGGCAACGCCTGGCTCGCCGAGGGCGACACCACGGGCCTGCTCGCGGCCCGCGAGGAGGCCCTGCGGCTGGGCTCGGTCAGCATCGTGCACACCGTGGACGGCATCCTCGTCCTCGACGCGGTGCTGCGCGGCGACTACGACGGCGCCCGGACGGCCGCCGACGGGTGCCTGGCCGTCGTACGCAGGCTGCGGCTGGCCCCGGCCGTGCGCTACGTGCTCACGGCCCAGGCCGCGCTGGCGGCGCACCTCGGTGACCGTGAGGCGATGGAGGCGGCGCTGGCGGCGTTCGCCGAGTGGGACGGATCGGGTTCGCAGGAGGAACCGCTGGGCTTCGGCCTGGCCCGCGCCTTCTGCGCGCTGCTGGAGGAGGACCGGGACCTGGCGCGGGCCGAACTGGGGGCCGTGCTGACGCTGGAGGCGGACAACCCCTCCACCTACCACCTCAGCGGCACCCACGGCCTGGTGCTGCTGCTGGACGTGCTCGCCGGTACCGCGGACCGCGCCCGGCACGAGGAGATCACCGCCACGGCCGTCGCCCGGATGCGCTGGAACCGCCAGTTCGTCCTGCTCGCCGACGCCGTCCTGCTCGGCCGGGAGGGCGAGGCCGACCGGGCGGCGGACCGGGTCGAGGCGGCCCTGTCGGTGGCGGAGCCGTACCCGATGGCCAGGCACCTCGGGCTGCGGCTGGTCGCCGACGCGGCGCACCAGGACGGCTGGGGAGACCCGGTGGCCTGGCTGCGCAGCGCGGAGCACTACTTCCACGAGCGGGACACCGCGGCCGTGGCCAACGCGTGCCGGGCCGGACTGCGCCGGCTCGGCGCTCCCGTGCACCAGCACCGCAGCGGCACCAGCGGCATCCCCGAGCAACTGCGCACGCAGGGGGTGACGGTAAGGGAGTTCGAGGTGTTCCGGCTGCTCGCGGAGCGGCTCAGCAACAAGGACATCGCCGACCGCCTGTTCATCTCGCCGCGTACTGCGGAGAAGCACGTCGCGAGCCTGATGACCAAGACCGGGTCGGCCAACCGCGCGGACCTGTGCGCGCGGTCGGCCGCCCTGCGGACGGCGTAGCCGCCTCGTCCCCGTGTCAGCGCATCTCCCGCACCGCGCGGGAGGCGAGCACCGCCGCCGCGGTCACGGCGAGGACGGCGGCCACCGTGGCGAACAGCGCGAAGGTGCTGGTGCGGGCGAGGGCGCCGCAGACGACGAGTGAGAGCGGCGCGGCGGCGTAGCCGAGGACCATGTCCACGGAGACGACCCGGCTGAGCACGTCCGAGGGGATGTTGCGCTGGATCCAGCTCAGCCCGAACACGCCCTGGAAGCCGATGGCGAAGCCCATCGCGAGGACCGTAGCCACCACCGCCGGGGTGCTGTGGACCAGCCCGAGGACGGCCATCCCCGCGCCGAGCCACCCGGCGAGAGCGGCCACCAGCAGCCCCACCCGGGGCCGCCCGCCGAGCGCGCCGCCGGCCAGGGTGCCGAGCATCGCGCCGCCGGCCAGGGAGCCGTTGAGCACGCCCAGGGTGGCCGAGCCGCCGCGCAGCACCTGGTCGGCGAGGGTGGCGAAGCCGACGGTGAAGGGCCCGGCGTAACAGAAGTTGACGGCGGTGTCGAGCGCGACGACGGTGCGCAGCCGGGGGTCGCGCCAGGTGAAGGCCACGCCTTCGCGGATGCGGGCGCCGAGCGAGGGGGCGGCTTCGGCGGCGGGCCTGGCGCCGGCCGGGGCGGCCGCCCGTGGTGCGCGGGGCCGGGTGCGGATGCCGAGCACGCACAGGCCGCACAGGACGAAGCAGACGGCGTCGACGAGGAAGGCGACCGGTGCCTCGGTGACGGCGATGACCATGCCGCCGACGGCCGGGCCGAGGACCGCGGCGGTCCGGGTGCCCGCGCCGAGCAGGGCGTTGGCCGGGGTGAGCAGGTCCTCGTCCACCACCGAGGGCAGGATCGACATGCGGGCGGGCTGGAAGAAGGCGTCCACGGCGCCGAAGGCGGCGGCGGCCGCGCAGAGCATCCACACCGTCAGATGTCCGGTGAGACCGACCAGTCCCACCGCGGCCATGAGTCCGGCCCGCGTCCAGCTGGAGGCGATCATCAGGGTGCGCGTGGACCAGGAGTCGCTGAGGGTGCCGCCCACCAGGGTCAGCAGGGCGCGGGGCACCGCCTGGAAGGCGAGGACGTAGCCGAGGGTGAGGGTGGAGCCGGTCAGGCCGAGGGTGATCCAGGAGAACGCGACGACGCTGAAGCCGTCGCCGAGCAGGGACAACGACTGTCCGAGCCAGAGGAGTCGGAAGGGGCGGTGCCGGGCGGGCGCCCACAGCCGCGGTCCGGCGCCGGTGAGGGTGGTGGCCATGGTGGAGCCTTTCAGGGTCGGTGCCGCGCGGCGCCCGGTGGGTGACCGGGTGCCGCGCGGCGTCAGGTCGTCGGCCGGTCCGGTCAGTAGCGGACGGGCAGGGCGGTGAGGGCGCGGTTGAGCAGGGAGGGCTGCCAGGTGAGCCGGCCGGGCTCGTCGAGGGTGAGGTCCGGGTGGTCGCGGACCAGGGTGCCCACGGCGGCCACGGCGACCAGCCGGGCGAGGGCGGCGCCGATGCAGAAGTGGGCGCCGAAGCCGAAGCCGAGGTGGGTGGCGCCGGTGCGACGGAGGTCGAACCGGCCGGGGTCGGGGAAGCGGGCCGGGTCGCGGTTGGCGGCCGCGGTCACCAGGAAGATCCGGTCCCCGGCGCGCACGGTGTGCCCGTCCAGGTCGAGGTCGCGGGCGGCGGTGCGGATGGACATCTTCGACGGTCCGTCCAGGCGCAGCGTCTCCTCGACGGCCGCCCGCACCAGCTCCGGGTCCTCGCGGACCTCGTCCAGCCGGCCCTCGGTGTGCAGGGCCACGACGGTGTTGGCGATGAGGTTGCTCGTGGTCTCCCCGCCGGCGAACGCCATCTGGGTGAGCATCCCGACGAACTCCTCCTCGGTGACGGAGTCCCCCACCCTGCCTTCCCGCAGCACCTGGCTGATCAGGTCGTCGGCGGGTTCGGCCCGGCGCCGGGCCACCAGGTCGGCGAGGTAGTCCTCCAGGCTCACCAGCGCCTGGAGCGAGGCGCGGTACTCGCTCTCCTCCTGCGCGGTGCCGAGGACGAGGTCGGCGACGCGGGCGTTCCAGTACCAGAACGCGGGGGCGTCGGTGCGGGGGACGCCGAGCCAGCGGGCGAAGACCAGCGCGGGCAGCGGCCGGGCGAGGTCGGCCATCAGGTCTCCGGCGCGGCCGGGGGCGGCCCGGCGGGCGAGGACGTTCGCGGTGGCCTTCTCGGTGAAGACGCGGTAGCGGGTCACCGCCCTCGCGGCGAACGACTCCTGGAAGACCTGGCGCAGTCTGCGGTGCTGGGGCGGGTCGTTGAAGACCATCCAGCGGGACAGGATGGCGAAGGCCCGCTCGGCGTCCTCGCGGGCGCCCTGCGGTACGGCGTCCATCAGGGGCCGGACCCGGTCGGCGGAGACCGCGGGGTCGCGCAGGCACCGCATGACCTGGTCGTAGCCCGTGACGAGCCAGGCGTGGTGCAGCGGGCTCCAGTGCACCGGCGCGTGTGCGCGCAGCGCGTCGAGGTGGCCGTAGGGTTCGGCGACCAGGTCCGGGGAGAGCAGGTAGCGCTCGGCGAAGGCCGGGGCGGTGGTGAGGATGGTCATCGCGTGGTCTCCGTCCCGATGCCGGCGACCAGTGCGGCGATGCCGGCCACTCGCGGCTCGGCCATCATCGACATGTGGTCGCCGTCGCTGATGTGCAGGGTCAGGCCGTCCCCGGCCACTTCGCGCCAGCGTGCGACGTAGGTCTCGTAGTCCACGTCGAGGCCGGGCATGGTCCGGCCGCGCGGCAGTCCGGCGGCCTCGCTGCCCACCACCAGGTGGAGGTGGCCGGGGAAGGGGCGGACCTCGTAGTCGGCGAGGGCCGCGAGCAGCGAGTGCCAGACCTCGATCGGGGCGCCCTCGACGAGCGCGGCCTCGGCGGGGCTCATGCCGGCCCCGAGCAGGGTGGCGGTGAGTTCGGCGGTGAGCCGGTCGCGGTGTGCGGAGGGCGGCAGCTCGCGCAGCCGGTCCCGCAGGCGCAGGGCCTCGCGCAGGTCCTTGGTGACACCGCTCAGGCGGGCGCGGGCGGCGGGGTTGGGCAGGTAGGGCTCGATCAGGACCAGCGGCGAGACGCGGTGGCCCGAGCGGTGGAGCTGGGTGGCCATCTCCAGCGCGATGTTGGCGCCCATGGACCAGCCCAGCAGCGCGTGCGGCCCCGTGCCGTCCCGGTCGGTCATCTCGGCGACGTAGTTGGCGGCGATGCCGGTCACCGTGCTCGGGTCCACGCCGCCGAGCAGGCCGCGTGCCTGGAAGGCGTGCACGGGGCGGCCCGGCGGCAGGGCGCGGGCCAGCGGTACGAACCAGGCGGCGCTGCCGCCGGTGGGGTGCACGCACCACAGCGGTTCACCCTCGCCCTCGCGCAGCCGGACCTCGGAGGTGACGGCGGCGGGCACCCCGTCTCCCGCGGTGCGGGTGGCGTGCTCGGCGAGCCGGGCGATCGTCGGATGCTCGATCAGGTCGCCGACCGACACGGTCAGTCCGCGCGCGGCGGCCATCAGGGAGACGCGCACGGTGGACAGGGAGCTGCCGCCGATGCGGAAGAAGTCGTCGTGGACGCCGATCCGGGCCAGGCCCAGCACCTCGCGCCACACCTCCGCGAGCACCTTCTCGGCCGGCGTGGCCGGGGCGGCGTACGCGGTGTCGCCGCTGTCGGACTCGGCCGGGGGCAGCGGCAGCGCCCGCTTGTCGATCTTGCCACTGCGGTTGACGGGCATCTCGTCCAGGACGACGAACCGGGCGGGCACCATGTACGGCGGCAGGAAGGAGCGCAGGGCGTGCCGCAGGTCCTCGGCGCCCGGCTTGCCGGGACCTCCTACGACGAGGTAGGCGACGAGGGCCGGTTCACCGGGCAGGTCCGTGCGGTGCAGGACCACCGCCTGGCGCACTTCGGGCAGCTTGCGCAACGCGTGCTCGATCTCGCCGAGTTCGATGCGGAAGCCGCGCAGTTTCACCTGGCTGTCGCGGCGGCCCAGCCACACCACCGAGCCGTCGGGCCGGTGGGTGCCGAGGTCGCCGGTGCGGCACAGGCGGTCGCCGGGGGCACCGTAGGGGTCGGGCACGTAGGTGGCGGCGGTCAGCGCGGGGCGGCCCAGGTAGCCGCGGCCGACGGCGTCGCCGCCGAGGTGGATCTCGCCGGGCACCCCCGCCGGGACGGGCTGGAGGTCCTCGTCCAGGACGTGGACACGGGTGTTGCGCATCGGGGTGCCGATGGGCGGGCGCCCCTGGCCGGGCCGCAGTTCGGCGGCGACGGACCACACGGAGGTCTCGGTGAGGCCGTAGACGTTGTGGAAGCGGCGGCCGCGTGCCCAGACGTCGGCGAGTTCGGCCGGGCACGCCTCGCCGGCGACCTGGAGCACGCGCAGCCCGGGGAAGTCGTCCTCGCCGAGCACGGCGAGGGCGCTGGGCGGCAGCATGGCGCAGGTGACGTGGGCCTCGCGCAGGGTGCGGGCCAGGTCGGGGCCGGGACGCAGCGCTTCCTTCGGCGCGGTCACCAGGCGGCCGCCGTTGGCGAGGGACCAGGTGAGTTCCAGGATCGAGGCGTCGAAGCCGAAGGAGGCGAACTGCAGCACCCGGTCGGCCGCGGTGGGGCGGACCAGGTCGCGCTGGCCTTCGAGCATGTTGGACAGGCCGCGGTGCGGGATGGCGACGCCCTTGGGGGTGCCGGTGGAGCCGGAGGTGTAGATGATGTAGGCGAGGGTGTCGGCGCAGGGCCGGGCACCTGGGGTGTCGGTCGTCTCGTCCGGCGCCGGGGGCGCGTCCTCGTCGAGGAGCAGCACCGGGCCGTCGAAGGGCACGGCCCCGGTGAGGGCCCGCTGGGTGAGCAGCACGCTCATGCCACTGTCCTCGGCCATGAACGCCAGCCGGTCGGTGGGGTGTTGCGGGTCGAGCGGGAGGAAGGCGCCGCCCGAGCGGAGTACCGCGACGGCGGCGCACACCAGGTCGGGACCTCGGTCCGCGCAGATGCCGACCACCGTCTCGGGCCCCACCCCGAGCCGGCGCAGCCGCCGCGCCAGCGTCTCGGCTGCCTCCTGGAGTCCGGCGTAGGTCAGCCGTAGCGCGCCGTGCTCGACGGCGACCGCGTCGGGGGTGCGGGCCGCGTGGCCGGCGATGTGCTCGTGGAACAGCAGCGGGGACGCGGGGGTCAGCGGGCCCCGGCCCCAGACGTCCAGGGCGGTGGCGCGGGCGGCGCCGGTGAGCGCGGGGCGCGTCACGCGGCCGTCCGGGTCGGCGGTCATCGCCTCCATCTGGGCGCACATCACGTCGGCCAGTTGCTCAGCGGTGGCGGGGGCGACGAACTCCGGGTCGGCGTCGAGGGTGAAGGCGTTGACGCTCGCGTTCACCAGCAGCGGGAACATGGTCCGGGCGATCTCCAGGGAGTCGTCCCAGGACTCGTGCGAGAGCCGGTGGAAGTTGACGTAGTTGAAGACCGCGTCCGTCAGGCTCGGTTCCGTGGGCCGCAGCCGGGCGATGTGGACGAGCGGGACCCTGCGGTGCGGCAGCATCTCCTGCTCGGCCGTGAACACATCCCGCAGGTAGGCGAGCCAGCTTCCGCGCGGGCGGGCCACGCCGAAGGGGACGGTGTTGAGGAAGAGTCCGCGCATCCGGTCGGCGTCCGGCAGTTCGGGCCGGCCGTTGGTGACCAGGCCGATGCCGTGGCCGAGGGCGGTGTCGTCGGCCTGTGCGAACAGGCCCATGGTGTGGTGGAACGCCGTGAGCAGCACGGTACGGCGCGGAACCCCGGCCTTCTTGGCCAGCCTGCCGATGCGCTCGGCGAGGTGGGCGTAGGAGCGCCGCACCTCGTGCACCGGCGGCTGTCCGGCCTCCGGTGCGGCCGGGAGCCGGTCGAGGCGGACGGGGCGCAGGTCGGCCAGGCGTCCGCGCCAGTACTCCCGTGACTCCTCGCTGCCGGTCGCGGCCCGCTCCAGGGCGACGTACTCGGCGAAGGCGGGTGCGCTCGGCGGGCGGGGCACCGCTCGGTGGGCGACCGTCTCGCGGTGCAGGGCGAGCAGGTCGGCGACGAGGGAGGTGAGGCTCCAGCCGTCCAGGACGACATGGCAGTCGGTGAGGACGAGCCGCAGTTCGTGGTCGGAGACGTGGTGGAGGTGGATGCGGACCAGGGGGGCCGCGGCGAGGTCGAAGCGGCGCTCGAACTCCTCGTCCACGAACCGGGCGAGCCTCGCCCGCTGTTCCTCGCGGGGCAGTGCGCGCAGGTCGGTGTAGCCGACGGGGAGGCGGGCGGCGCGGTGGACGAGCTGGAGGGGCTCGCGGTAGGAGACGAGGTCGACGGAGGTGCGCAGGATGGGCTGGCCCGCGACCACCGCGTCCACCGCCGCCTGGAACGCCTCGCGGTCGAAGCCCTCGGGGACGCTGATCTTGAGGTCGGTGACGTTGTGGTAGGCGCCGCGCCGGGGGTCGGCGAGCATCTCGTGCAGCATGCCCGCCTGCAGCATGGTCAGCGGATAGGCGTCGGCGAGCCCGTCGGGCAGGCGCTCCCGGTCCGCCGGGTCGAGCTGCGAGAACGGGTCCACGGGGGCGGGCGCGTCCACGGCGTCGGTGGCGAGGGCGGCCAGGTCGGCGAGGGTACGGGCCCGGAAGACGTCGGCGACGGTGAGGCCGAGCCCGGCCTGCCGGGCGAGGCCCACCAGGCGCAGGGCGAGGATGGAGTCGCCGCCCAGGTCGAAGAAGTTGTCGGTGCGGCTGACGTGCTCGGCGGCCAGCACCTGGGTCCACACGCCGGCCAGGGCCTCCTCCTTCGTCCCCTCGGGCGGCACATGGGCGCCGTGTCCGGCCATGGCGGGGGCGACGTCGGTCAGGGCGGCGCGGTCCACCTTGCCGTTGGCGGTCAGCGGCAGGCGCTCATGGCGGACGAACAGGGCCGGGACCATGTAGTCGGGCAGGGTCAGGCGCAGTCCCTCGCGCAGCGCGGGCGGGTCCAGCGGGCGTCCCTCGGGAGTGACCACGTGGGCGACCAGACGGGCCACGCCCTCGCCGTCCTTGCGGGCGACGACGGCCACGTCCGCGACGCCGGGCAGGGTCCGCAGGGCGGTCTCGATCTCGCCCGGCTCGATGCGGTGGCCCCGGATCTTCACCTGGTGGTCGGCGCGTCCGACGTACCCCAACTGGCCGTCGGCGAGGACGCGTACGAGGTCACCGGTGCGGTACATGCGGGTGCCGTCCCCGGTGAACGGGTCGTCGAGGAAGCGTTCCGCGGTCAGCTCCGGGCGGTTGCGGTAGCCGCGGGCCACGCCGCCGCCGGACACGTACAGTTCGCCCGTGCTGCCGGGCGGGACCAGCCGGCCCCGGGCGTCGAGGACGTAGCCGTGCTGGCCGGACAGCGGGCGCCCGACGGGCGAACGGACCGTTCCCGTCACGTCGGCCTCGGTGATCGTGCGGATGGTGACGTGCACGGTGGTCTCGGTGATGCCGTACATGTTGACCAGGGCGGGGCGGCGGCCGGGCGCGGTGAACCAGTCGCGGTAGTCCCGGACGTCGAAGGCGTCGCCGCCGAAGACCACGGTGCGCAGCGCGAGGTCCGCGAAGTCCGCCCCCGCGTCCGCGAGATGAGCACGCAGGCCCTTGAACGCGGCGGGGGTCTGGTTGAGGACGGTGACCCCCTCCGCGCGCAGCACCCGGTGTACGGCGGCGGGGTCGCGCACCTCGTCGGAGCCGAGCACGACGACCCGGCCGCCGCTGGTGAGCGGGGCCCACAGTTCCCACACCGAGAAGTCGAAGGCGGGCGAGTGCATCAGCGTCCACACGTCGGCCGGCCCGAAGTCGAAGTGCCGGTCGGCGGCCCCGAGCAGCCAGGCCAGGTTGCCGTGGGTGATCTCGACGCCCTTGGGACGGCCGGTGGAGCCGGAGGTGTAGATGACGTAGGCGAGATCGTCGGCGGACGGCCGGAGGTCACCGGCGGCCGGGGCTTCGGTCCGGATGGGCGGGGTGTCGGCGGCGGGGTCCAGCGGGACCGGCCGGACGGGCAGGCCGTCCACCGCCTCCCGCGTGGTCGCGTCGGTGACGACCCACTCGATGCCGGAGTCCGCGACGGTGAACTCGCGCCGCGCCCTGGGGTGGGTGGGGTCGAGCGGCAGGTAAGCGGCACCGGCGCGCCAGACGGCGAGCAGGGCGACGGCCAGGTGGGGTGTGCGGTCCAGACAGACGCCGACGAGGGAGCCGGGGGTGACGCCGTGGGCGCGCAGCCGGGCGGCCAGTTCCGAGGCGCGGGTGTCGAGTTCGGCGTAGGTGAGGGAGTGCCGGGAGCCGGTGACGGCCACCGCGTGCGGGGTGCGGGCGATGTGCCCGGCGAGCCTGTCGGGCGCGGTGCGCGGGGCGGGGCCGGGCAGGGGGGCGGTGTTGGCCGGACCGTCGGGGCCGAGCAGGTGGGCGCGTTCGGCGGGGGTGAGCGGGTCGATCGAGCCGAGCGGGGTGTCGGGGTGGGTGTGGAACGCCTCCAGCAGCGCCACCGTGTGCCGGGCGAGGGCGGCGACCGACGCCTCCTCGAACAGGTCGGGCCGGTAGACGAGGACCAGGTCGGTCCGGCCGGCGCCGTCGCGCAGGTCCAGGGTGAGGTCGAACTTGGCGGTGGTGAGGTCGATCCGGTAGGGCGTGCCGTCCGCGCCGCCGAGGGCGAAGCACGCGGGAGCGGCGTCGGTGTGCGTGAACAGGACCTGGGCGAGCGGGTTGCGGGCGAGGTCGCGCTCCGGGTGGAGGGCGTCGACGACCTTCTCGAACGGCAGCGACTGGTGGGAGAAGGCTTCCAGCACGCGTTCGCGGGTGCGCTCCAGCAGCGCCGCCGGAGTCGGGTCGTCGGACAGGTCCCCGCGCAGCACGAGGGTGTTGACGAAGAAGCCGACGAGTTGTTCCGTCTCGGCCCGCTCCCGGTTGGCGACCACGGTGGCGACGGGGATGTCGTGCTGCCCGCTGTGGAAGGCCAGCGCGGCCTGGAAGGCGGCCAGGACCGTCATGTACGGGGTCGTGCCGTACCGGGCGCCCAGCTCGCCGAGTCGGTCGGTGAGCGTGGCGGACAGGGTGACGGTGTGGGCCGCGCCCCGCCCGCTCGGGGCGTCGGGGCGGGGGTGGTCGGTCGGCAGGTCGAGCGGGGTGAGGCCGGCCAGCCTGGAGCGCCAGTGGTCCAGGGCGGCGGACTGGTCCGAGGCCCGCTGCCAGATCGCGTAGTCGGTGTAGTCGACGGGCAGTTCGGGCAGCACCGGGGTGCGGCCCCCGGTCCTGGCGCGGTACAGCTCGCCCAGGTCGCGGACGATCAGGCCGAGGGACCAGCCGTCGGAGACGATGTGGTGCATGGCGAGGACCAGGACGTGGTCGTCGTCGGCGGCGCGTACGAGGGTGGCGCGGAAGGCGGGTTCACGGGCGAGGTCGAAGGGGCGCAGGGCGGCGGCCTGGACGGCGGCCGCGACACGCCGCTCACGGTCGGCGCCGGCGGGTCCGGCGGCCTCCACCACGTCCAGTACCGCGCTGTCGGCGGGCAGCACGCGCTGGTACGGGACACCCTCGTACTCGGGGAAGACCACCCGCAACTGCTCGTGACGGGCGGCCAGGCCGGTCACGGCGGACCGCAGCGCCACGAGGTCCAGGGGGCCGGTGAACCGCCAGGCGGCGGGGAGCAGATAGGTGGCCGCTCCGGGGTCGAGCCGGTCCAGGAAGTACAGGCGCTGCTGGGCGGCCGACAGCGGGATCCGGTCCGGCAGCGGCCGGTTCCGGGCCGGGCCGTCGTCCCGGGCGGCGGCGAGGCCGCGCAGCCGCTGCTCCAGCAGACGCCGGGCCGCCGGTGACAGGTCGCCGCCCGGGGCGAGGGGGCCGGGACGCACGTCCGAGGTGGTCATGAGGGCACTCCGTTCTCACAGGGTGAAGCAGAAGCGGGGAAGGGCGGCGGGCCGGCGTCCGGTGAGGCTCACGGGCACGCCGGGGCGACCGGTGCGGCAGGGTCAGTGGTCGGCCGTGAGGGAGAGGTCGATCTCGTCGTCGCTCATCTGCGAGATCAGCTCCAGCAGCCGGCGCTCCACCTCGGCGGCGAGCCGTTCCACGGTGGGGTGTTCGAAGAGGTCGCGGACCTGGAGCGGGCAGTCGAAGGCGGTCCGCAGGCGGGAGACGACGGACACCGCGCGCAGGGAGTGCCCGCCGAGGACGAAGAAGTCGTCGTGGACGCCGACGCGGGGCAGGTCGAGCACCTCGCACCAGATCTGCGCGACGACGGTCTGGGCCGGAGTGCTCGGCGCGACGAAGTCCTGGGGTGCGGGTGCGACCGGGTCGGGCAGGGCCGCGGTGTCCAGTTTGCCCTGCACGGTCAGCGGCAGGGTGTCGAGGAGGACGAAGGCCGAGGGGACGAGGTAGTGCGGCAGGTGGGCCCGGCAGTGCGTCTGCAGGGACTCCTCGGCCAGTCCCCCGCCCGCGGCGTAGCCGACCAGGGCCGGTTCGCCGTGCAGGGCGCGGACGACGACGGCCGCGGCCCGCACGCCCGGGTGACGGCGCAGCACCGCCTCGGCCTCCCCCGGCTCGACCCGGAACCCGCGGATCTTGACCTGGTCGTCGTTGCGGCCGAGGAACTCCAGCTCCCCCGAGGGCAGCCGCCGTACGACGTCACCGGTCCGGTAGAGCCGGGCGCCGGGGGCGCCGAACGGATCGGGCACGAAGCGCTCGGCCGTCAGGGCGGGCCTTCCCAGGTAACCGCGTGCCAGCTCGGGTCCGCCGAGCAGGAGTTCGCCGGGGACCCCGTCCGGCACCGGCTCGCCCAGGGTGTCCACCACGTGGGCCCGCCTGCTGCCCAGGGCGCGTCCGATGGGCACCCGGCCCTCCGGCACCCGCTCGACGCGGTGGGCGGTGGCGGAGACGACCGCCTCGGTCGGGCCGTAGGTGTTGACCACGGGGACGCCGGGCAGCCGGGCGAACCAGCTCGCCAGGGGGTCGGCGGGCAGCGCCTCTCCCCCGGTCACCAGCAGCCGCAGCGAGGCCAGCCGGGGCGCGAGGGCGTCCAGGCGGGCGACGACCTCGGCCCAGTAGGACGGGGTGAGCTCCATGACGGTCACCCGCTCGGCGGCGACGCGAGCGACGAGTTCCTCGGGGGCCCAGATCTCGTCCGGGCGGACGATCACCGTCGCCCCGGTGCTCAGCGCGGGCAGCATCTGCTCCAGGGAGGCGTCGAACGAGGTGGAGGCGAAGGTCAGCACCCGGTCCTCGGAGGTGAGCGCGAACTCCTGCCGGGCGGCGGCCACATGGGCGTCCAGGGCGTGGTGCTCGACGCCCACGGCCTTGGGCCGGCCGGTGGAGCCCGAGGTGAAGATGACGTAGGCGAGGTCGCCGGGTGCGGGTGTGTGGCGGGGGCCGTCGGGGGTCGGCCGCACGTGCTCCACGCCGACCGCCGTCACGCCGAGACCGGCGGTCCTGCCGCGGGTGCCCGCGTCGGTCACGACGTGTGCCACGCCCGCCTCGCGCAGCATGTACTCCAGCCTTTCGGCGGGGAGTTGGGCGTCGAGCGGTACGTAGACGCCGCCCGCGCGCCACACGGCGAGCATCGCGGCCACCGACCAGACCCCCCGGCCCACGCACACGCCCACCGCGCTGCCGGGGACCACCCCGGCGGCGGCCAGTTCTGCGGCCAGGCCGCCGGTCAGGGCGTCCAGCCGGGCGTAGTCGAGGGAGTGCCCCTCGCACACCACGGCCCTGGCGTCGGGGTCTCCCGCGACCCGGAACCTCGGCGCGGGCGCGGCGTCCCGTCCCGCGGCCGCCACCAGGTGCTCCCGTTCGCTTCCGGAGAGCAGCGGCACCTCGTCCACCGGTGTGCCGGGGGCGGCGAGGGCGGCCTCCAGCACCCGGCCGACGTGCCGGGCGAACCGGGTGGCGGTGGCCGGGTCGAAGAGGTCGGCGGCGTACTCGACGTTGAGGGCGAACCGGCCGGGCCGGACCAGGAAGGTCGCGGTCAGGTCGAACTTCGCCGACCCCCACGGCAGCGTGAATCCGGCGGCGTCCAGGCCGGGCAGTCCGGAGCCGTCCGTGGTGGCGTCCTGGACGTCCACCATCACCTGGAACAACGGGTTGCGGGACAGGTCGCGTTCGGGGCGCAGCCGTTCCACCACGCGCTCGAAGGGCACCTCCTGGTGGTCGAAGGCGCCGAGGACCACGTCCCGCACCCGCTCGACGAGGGCGGCGAAACCGGGGCGCCCCGAGAGGTCGGTGCGCAGGACGACGGTGTTCACGAAGAAGCCGACCAGGGGCTCCAGTTCGAGCCGGTCGCGGCCGGCGACGGGTGTGCCGACGGACACGTCGGTCTGTCCGGACCAGCGGGCGAGGACGGCCTGGGCGGCGGCCAGCAGCACCATGAAGCGGGTCGCGCCGTGTGCGCGGGCGTAGGCGTCCACGCGGTGGGCGAGGTCCTCGGGCAGGTCCACCTCGACGGCGCCGCCCCGCCCGGTGAACACCGACGGCCGCGGCCGGTCGGTGGGCAGCTCCAGGGCGGGTGCCCCGGCCAGGGTCTGCTGCCAGTAGGAGAGTTGGGGCTCCAGGGCCCCGCTGTCGGCACGGTCGCGCTGCCAGACGGCGAAGTCCCCGTACTGCACGGGCAGCGGTGGGAGCTGGGCCCGCTCCCCCGACAGCCGGGCCCAGTAGTGCCGGGCGAGCTCGTCGAGCAGGACGCCCTTGGACCAGCCGTCGGTGACGGCGTGGTGCAGGGCGAGGACCACGACATGGTCGTCGCCCGCCAGTTCCCAGACCCCGGCCCGCAGCAGCGGTGGCCGGTCGAGGTCGAACCGGCGCGTGGCCAGGGCGACGGCCTGCCGCCGTACGGCCTCCAGGCGGGCCGGCTCGTCCGGCGCGCCGGGCACCCGCTCCCAGTGCAGGGGCACCGGTCGGGGATCGCGGACCTGCTGCACGGGACGTCCGTCGGACTCCGTGAGGGCCGTGCGCAGCACCTCGTGCCGTTCGACCAGGTCGTCCAGGGCCTGCTGCCAGGCGGTGCGGTCCAGGCCGCCGCTCACCCGCCAGCAGTACCAGAGCAGGTAGGAGTCGCCGCGGTCGGAGGTGCGGTCCAGGAACCACAGGCGTTCCTGGGCGAAGGACAGCGGCAGCGGGCGGTCCCGGTCCACGGGGGTCACCTCGGTGGCGCCGGACGCGCGAGCGGCGGCGACGCGCGGGGCGAAGCCGCGCACGGTGGGGTTCTCGAAGACGGTGCGCAGTTCGATCTCGCGGTCGAGACGCTGGGCGATCCGGGAGACGGCCATGGTGGCGAGCAGGGAGTGGCCGCCGAGGTCGAAGAAGCTGTCGTCGATGCCGACGCGCTCCACGCCCAGGACGTCGGCCCACACCTCGGCGACGATCCGCTCGGTCTCGTCGCGGGGAGCCGCGTAGGCGCCGTCGGCTCCGGAGCGGACCTGGTCCGGGTCGGGCAGCGCGGACGGGTCGAGCTTGCCCGACACGGCCACGGGCAGGGCGTCCAGGAGGACGAACTCGGAGGGCACGGCGTAGTGCGGCAGGAAGCGGGCGCACCAGGCGCGCAGCGCGGCACGGTCGACGGCCGGCGGGGTGGTGGCCTCGGCAGGGTCGTGGCCGGCCGCGCCGGGGTCGTCGGCGGTCCCGTCGCCGGGTGCGGCCGGTACGACGTAGCCGATCAGGCTGCGTCCGGTGGCGCGGTCGGGGCGGGCGGCGGCCGCGGCGACCAGCGGGCAGGCCCGCAACACCGCCTCCACCTCGCCGAGTTCGATACGGAAGCCGCGGATCTTGACCTGGTCGTCGCGGCGGCCGAGGAACTCCAGCTCGCCTCCGGGCTGCCAGCGCACGAAGTCGCCGGTGCGGTACAGGCGGCTGCCGGGCGGCCCGTACGGGTCGGGCACGAAGCGCTCGGCCGTCAGGGCGGGGCGGCGCAGGTAGCCCCGGGCCACCTCGGTCCCGCCGACGAGGAGTTCGCCGCCGACGCCCACCGGGACGGGGGTGTCGTCGGCGTCGACCACGTACACCCGGCGGTCGCCGAGGGGGCGGCCGATGGGCACGCTGCCGGAGGGGGCGTCGCGGACGTCGTGGGTCGTCGCGGTGACGGTGGTCTCGGTGGGCCCGTAGGCGTTGCACACACGGGCCCACGGGACAGCGGCACGCCAGGTGGCGAGGGTGTCGGCGGGGACCGCCTCGCCGCCCAGGACCAGCAGCCGTAGGGAGGTGAGGGCGGCGGCCAGCCGCCGGTCCAGCGAGAGGGTGAGTTCGGCCCAGTAGGTCGGGGGCACGTTGACCACGGTCAGGGCGTGCCGCTGGACGACCTCGGGGACCTGGGTGGGCAGCCACGGTTCGTCCGGGCGCATGACCACGGTGGCACCGCAGGTGAGGGCGGGCAGCAGTTGGTCGAGCGAGGCGTCGAAGGCGAACGAGGCGAAGGCCAGCACCCGGTCGGCCGCGGTGATGCCGAGGCGCTCGCGGGCGGCGGCGACGTGCGAGGCGAGGGCCGCGTGTTCGACTCCGACCGCCTTGGGCCGGCCGGTGGAACCGGAGGTGAAGATGACGTGGGCCAGCTCGCGCGGGTCCGGACGGTGCCGGGGGCCGTCCGCGGCCGGGGCCACCCGTTCGATGTCGAGGACGACCGGTGCGAGCCCCTCGGCCGTCCGCGCGGTCGCCGGGTCGGCCACGACACAGGCGAGCTGGGCCTCTTCGGCCATGAACCGCAGCCGTTCCAGCGGGAGTTCGGGGTCGAGGGGGACGTAGGCGCCGCCTGCCCGCCACACGCCCTCGATCGCCGCGGCCGACCACAGGCCACGGCGCAGCAGCACGCCCACCGGGCTGCCGGGGCCGACCCCGGCGGCCCGCAGCGCGGCGGCGAGTCCCCCGGTCATGGCGTCCAGCTCGGCGTAGGTGGCCGCCAAGTCACCGCAGATCAGTGCGGTGGCGTCGGGGCTCCCGCGGAACGCGACCGGGGGCGGCGCGGCGGTGGGCCGGTCGGGGGCGTGGTGCCACTCGGCGCGCGGGGCGGCGGGTGCGCCCGTTCCCGCGGGCAGGGCGCGGCACAGGTCCTGCACGGGCGTCTCGGTGTCGGCCAGGACCGCACGCAGCAGCAGCACGTAGGCGCGGGCGAAGGCCCGCATGGTGGCGGCGTCGTAGAGGGCGGTGGCGTACTGCAGGATGGCGGCGACGCTGCCGTCGGCACGCAGGGTCAGGTCGAGGAAGACGTCCAGCGGGGTCCCGGTGAGCGGGGGCTCCACCAGCTCCACCTCGAGGCCGGGCATCCGGACCGGCCGGATCGGGCTGTTGAGCAGGGTGAACGACGCCTGCGCCAGCGGATGCCGGGACAGGTCCCGCCTGCCGCCGACCGCGCCGACCACGTGGTCGAAGGGCACCTCGGCGTGCGAGAGGTCGGTCAGGACGCGGCCCCGCACCCGGTCGAGCAGGGCACCGAAACCCGGCCTGCCGGACAGGTCCGAGCGCAGGACGACCGTATTGACGAGCGGCCCGATGAGGGCGGAGGCACCGCGCTGGGCACGGTCGGCCAGCGTGCTGCACACCGCGACGTCCGTGCGGCCCGACCAGTGCCCCAGGAGCGCCTGGTAGGCCGTGAGCAGCAGCATGTACCGGGTGGCGCGGCGGGAGCGGGCCACGGTGTCCACGGCCGCGACGAGGTCGGCGGGCAGGTCGAAGCGGACGACGCCGCCCGAGCCGTCCCAGACGGCGGGGCGCGGCCGGTCGGTGGGCAGGTCGAGCGGTTCGAGCCCGGACAGGCGGTCGCGCCAGTGCCCGAGCAGCCGCTCCAGCCGCGCACCGGACAGGCGCTCGGCCTGGGCGCGGGCGAGGTCGGCGTAGCGCGTGGCGGGCGGGGCGACGGTCTCGCCACGGTATCCGGCGGCGAGTTCGTCCAGCAGCACGCCCCACGACCAGCCGTCCACCGCGATGTGGTGGATCTCGATCAGCAGCAGGTGCTCGTCCGGCGCAAGGCGCGCGAGCGTGGCCCGGACCGGGTGCTCGGCGGACAGGTCCACCGGACGGCCCAGGTGCGAGGCGAAGAGGTCCTCCGCGCTGTCCGCCTCGGTCCGCCGCAGGAGGAGGCCCGTGGGGGCGTCCACCCGGGGCACGGGCTCGCCGTCCACGGCGGTGAACCGGGTACGCAGCACCTCGTGCCGGGCCACGATCCCGGCGAGCGACCGCTCCAGCCGGTCCACGTCCAGGTCCCCGCGCAGCCTCAGAACCAGCGGAAGCATCGACCCGGAGGAACCGCCGGCCAACTGCTCCAGGAACCACAGCCGGCGCTGCGCGAAGGATGCCGTGAGGGTGTCGCCGTCCATCGGTGCCCTGTCGGGGGCCGGGCCTGCTGTCACTGTGAGCCTCCAAGCCGTGTTTTCCAGCAGCCTGCCGCCGCCGGACCGGCCCCCATAGGGAAGAAGACGCAGCACCGCGCGCAGACCCGGCCTGCCGGGACGTCCTTCACACGGCTGAGCGGCTTCCGCCGCGCCGGTGCGACTGGCCGTGCGGCCCCAACCCGGTTGCCCCATATGGGTGTTGTTGCCGTTGTTGCGCCTGCCGTCCACTACGATCAAGCCCGAGCGGGGTAGCGCCGGTGAGGCTGCTGACCGCGGTGCCGAGACGGGGGTTGCGCGGTGGCGGCGGTGGACGTGGTGCGGGAGTCGGCGCGGGCCGGGCGCGTGGTGCTCTTCGAGGAGTCGGCACGCGACGGCGCGCAGGCCAAGACGTTGATGAGTGCCGCCTTCCGGGTCCGGCTGGCCCGGGAGCAGGGGGCCGTGTTCGGCGCCGACGGGCCGCGGCACGTGGTGTTCGCGGCGGGTTTCCCGTCGGTGTGCGCGCAGGAGTTCGAGGCGACGCGTCAGGTCGCCCTGGAGGCACAGGGCTCGGTGAGTCCGGCGGCGATCTGCCGGGGCACGGTGCGGGACGTGCGCTTGGCGCTGGGCGCGGTTCGGGGCGCGGCGCACGCGCGGGTGATGGTCATCGTGGCGGCGTCGGAGGCGACGGCCCACGCCCTGGTGCACACCGGGGCCCGTGAGGCACTGGCCGGTGGTCTGGACGTGGTCAAGGAGGCGGTGGGCCTGGCGGACGGCGTCGCGGTCGACGTGTGCCTGGTGGACGCGCCGCGCGCGGACCACGCCCTGGTGGCCGAGTACGCGGGGGCGATGACGGCCCAGGGCGCGGGGACGATCGTGCTGGCCGACACGGTGGGGGATCTGCTGCCCGGAGGGACCCGGACACTGTTCGAGCAGGTCGCGGCCGGAGCGGGGCCGGAGGCGGTGCTGGTCTCGCACCTGCACAACGACCTCGGCCTGGGGCTGGCCAACACCCTGTCGGCGATGGAGGCCGGGGTGCGCGTGGCCGCCTGCTCCTGGCTGGGCATGGCCGAGCGCAGCGGCATGGTGGCCACCGAGCAGTTGCTCTTCCTGCTGGCCCACGACCCGGCCAAGGCGGCACAGGTGCTGGGGCCCGGCCGCGACCCGTGGTGGACGGCGCCGGACCTGACCCGGCTGCCGGGGATCGCGCGGATGGTGTCCGCCGAGACCGGCGTACCGCTCACCGTCACCACACCTGTCGTGGGCACCGGGGTCGCCACGATCTCCACGGGCACCCCCTTCACCCACCCGCGGACCTTCCAGCCCTACGACCCGCAGCACCACCTGGGCGTGGCCCCGACCGTGATCCTGACCCACCTGGCCAGCGGGCGCGTACTGCGCGCGGTCGCCGAGCGCCTCGGGCACGACCTGGACCCCGCCCAGACCCGCACCGCCCTGGCCTGGGTCAAGGACCGCGCCTACCGGCTCAACCAGGCAGTCGTCCCCGACGCCGACTTCGCCGCCTACCTCGACGGCCTCACCGCGACCGCTTCCTGAACGGAGACCTCATGCCGGCCACCGCCGCGCTCGACACCGGCAGGGCCGCCGACGCCTTGACCACGGGGCGGGCCGCCGTCCTGCCCAACCCCAGCCCGCTGACCTACGTCGTCGCCGCCACCGACCCACAGGCCGTCAACCGCGCCAAGGGCAGGCCAACCGGTCAGGAGGTCGCCCTGTGGGTCCATGGCGA
Source organism: Streptomyces seoulensis (assembly GCF_022846655.1). NCBI lineage: Bacteria > Bacillati > Actinomycetota > Actinomycetes > Kitasatosporales > Streptomycetaceae > Streptomyces > Streptomyces seoulensis. The sequence goes on along the minus strand of NZ_AP025667.1, from coordinate 2,727,915 downwards.
CGCGACCTGGACGAGCCTCGCTCCCGCGCTCGACCTGACACCGGCGGCCCTCGACACGGCGCTGGACCTGCTGCGCGTCGAACTGCTCACCCTGCTGGTGCCCGTACGCGCCGACGCCCCGCCACCGGACTGGGCGACCCCCGCCCTGCGCGACGGCCACCTCCTCCTCTTCGGTGCCCACTGGCAGCCCCTGGCCCCGCTGCTGGCGCGCTTCCCGCTCCTGTACGTCAGCAGCGCCAACCGCACCGGACACACCCCGGCACCCACCGCCACCCGCGCCGCGGCCATGTTCGGCCCCGGCGTCCCCGTCACCGACGCCGACCACCTGCGCAGCGCCGGCACCCCCCACGCCGCCACCACCATGCTGCGCATCGCACCCGACGGAAGCCTGACCCATGTCCGTCACGGAGCACAGGACCACGCGCACGGACCTGACCCCAGCCGCTACCTGGAACACCTGGAGCGGACGCCGCTGGACGGGTGAGACGACGCCCGCTCTTGGCTCCTGGTGCGCACCTTCCGAGGTGGCGGGTCGTTGGCGCGGTGTCCGTGTCGGTCTCCCGAGTCCGGAGCCCCCGTGTCCGCTCCCGCTGTCCCATCGCCGCCCGCCGAGCTGCTGGCCGGCCGGGTACAGGATCCGTACCCCTACTTCGCGTGGCTGCGCCGGCACGCGCCCGCCCATGCGGAACGCCGGCCCGGCCGGCCCACCGTGTGGCAGATCTCCCGGTACGCGGACGTCCGTGCCCTGCTGAGCGACCGTCGGCTGAGCAAGGACCCCGGCCGGGTCCCCGGTTACGTTCCGGGGCCGGCCGGGCTGAACCGGCATCTGGTCCACGCCGACCCCCCGGACCACACCCGTCTGCGGACCCTGGTGAACACCGCGTTCGTCCCCCGCCGCATCGCGCGGCTGGAGCCGTTCATCGCGGACACCGCCAACCGGCTGCTGGACCGGATCGAGCACCACAGCCAGGTGGACGTGATCGCCGACTTCGCGGCGCCGCTGACCTTCCGGATGATCTGCCTGATCCTCGGCGTCCCCGCGGAACTGGACACCCCGGCGACCCGCGAGACCCTCATGAACACCATCGCGCCGACCACCGGGCTGGACCGGGCCCGGGCGGAACACGACCTGCACACCCTGCTGGACACCCTGATCGCCGCCAAACGCACCGGGGGCGAGCGCAGCGAGGTGGACCTGCTGGGCGCTCTGGTCCGGGCCGGTGACGTCAGCGGGGCGATGAGTCAGGAGGAACTGCGTTCCACCGCCTACCTCCTGCTGCTGGTGGGACACGACACCACCATGAACCTCATCGGGAACGGCGTGCTGTCCCTGCTCCGCAACCCCGGCCAGGCCGCCCGCCTCACCGGGCCCAGGACCGGCCCGGCCCTGGTCGCCCGCGCGGTCGAGGAACTGCTGCGCTACGACGCCCCGGTGCGCGACGCGACCTTCCGGTGCGCCGCGGAACCGGTGAGCCTGCACGGACAGCGGATCGGCCGGGGCGACATCGTCAGCCTCCTCATCGGCTCCGCCAACCGGGATGACGCCCACTTCCCCGACGCCGACCGGCTCGACCTGACCCGCACGGCCAACGACCACCTCGCCTTCGGCCACGGACCCCACTTCTGCATCGGCGCCGCCCTGGCCCGCCTCGAAGGCACCGTCGCCCTGCCCCTGCTGCTCCACCGGCTGGGCCCGGTGGCACTGGCCAAACCGGCCGACGAACTCATCTGGCGTCCGGCGCGGGTGATGCGCGGCCTGACTGCACTGCCCGTCGTACGGATCTGAGCCCGCGCGGTCCGTGTCCGCCGGACCGTCACCGGGGCCCGTTCTCGGGATGACCCCGGCGGACGGAGCGCCGGTGCCGCCGGGGTCAGCTCGACTTCGGCGGCTTCATCGCGTCGAAGGCGAAGAGAGTGTTCTGGTCCGCGGCCACGATCACCACACGCCCCGCGAGGGTAACGCGCGGGCTCGCGCCCCGTTCGCCCGTCAGACCGTCGGCCTGCGGATCCGTCGTCCACAGGAACGTGCCGTCGGTCGGCGACAGCGCGACCACCCGGCCGGTGGCCGAGCTGAAGTACAGCGCGCCGGCTCCCGCCACAGGACCCGACGCGCCCTCCACGCTCGTCTGCCGCGACCATTTCTTCCGGCCGGTCGCGGGGTCGAGCGCCGTGACGAGACCGGTCTGTCCGCTCACGTAGACGGTGCCGTCCACCATGCCGGGCGTCCCCGTGTACGTCCGGGGCAGTCGGGAGTACGTGACCTTCCGCGAGGTCGGGTCGACCCGCGCCAGCCCGTCGTACCCGGCCGACGCCGTTCCCTCCATGTGCTCCTGGAGGAGTACGAGTTTGCCGTCGGCGACGCCCACCGGGACAGCGGGGCCGTCGACGGCGATGGCATCGCCCAGAGTCCCCGAGTCCCGGTCGACCGCGTACAGGGTGGCGTGGCGCGCCAGAGAGGCATCCACCTCGTCGTTCCTGGCGCACATCGCGAACAGTCGCGCGCCCACCGGGACGGGAGCGCACTGGGTGCCCGCGGGAAACGGCGTCCTCCAGGAGACCGCACCACTGTGCGCGTCCCTGGCCTCGAGGCGGGAGTTGGAAGCGTCGACCGTCACAACGGCGGAGCCGGTCACGATGGCGTCCTGCGTACGGCCCGTGACGGCCCGCGACTGGGCGCCGGACGGCGCGGACCACAGCTCCCGGCCCTTGTCCGCGTCGATGGCCACCACCTCTTGGGGAGGGGCCTGCGGGTCCCCCTCGGCGGCGAAGCGGTAGCCGAGCACCGTGTCGTCGGTGGCGCCCACCAGGTACAGGCCCTGGACCGGGACGCCCGAGCTCTTCGCCGTCCACACCTGCGAGCCGTCCGTGGCCCTGATACGGGTCGCGACGACACCGCCGCCCCCGCAGTACACCGCGTCGCCGCGTGCGACACAACGCAGTTCGTCGGGGATGTCCTCGCGGCCGCCCGGCACGGTCTTGCGCCACGGCCTGAAGCCGTCCGGAAGCGCGGCTCCCGACGCCAGCACGCGGTTTCCCTTGTCGCCGTCGCCGTTCCCCCCTGCGCGGACCGCGTTCAGCGCGGCGACTCCCCCGCCGATCGCCGCCACCGCGACCGCGGCCGCGAGCACGGGACGCCATCGGCCGCGCAGGCGGCGGCCGATGAGGGTGCCTGCGCTCCCCGCGTCATGAGCGGCCGGGTCGGCCGGGACGGCCGGCACCGGGGTCGCCCGCGTCGCGGAGTGGTTCTGGGTGATCACGTCGCGAGTGCGGCTGGCACCAGCTCCGTTCGTGTCGGCCCCGCCGAGATCGGACGGCAGGTCCCGCAGCAGCACGAGGAGTTCGTCCACCGAGGGGCGCCCGCTCGGCTCCTTGTCCAGGCACGACTCGACGACCGCGCGCAGAGCGGCCGGCACGGCACCGAGCGACGGCTCCTCGTGCACCACCTGATACGCCGTCATGTGAGGGCTGCCCGCGTCGAAGGGCCCGTGGCCCGTGGCCGCGTACACCAGCAGCGTGCCCAGCGAGAAGACGTCGGACCGCGGCCCCACGCCGCGCGGTGCCTGCAACTGCTCCGGCGACATGAAGGGCGGCGTACCGATGACCCGCCCCGTCATCGTCAGCGTCTCCTGGTCCACGGCACGCGAGATGCCGAAGTCGATGACGCGCGGGCCCTCGGGCGAGAGCACGACGTTCGAGGGCTTCAGGTCACGGTGGACGACCCCCACCCGGTGGATGTCCCGCAGCGCCTCGGCCAGCCCGATGGCGAGCCGCCTGAGCTCGGCCCCGCCCAACGGGCCCGTCGCGGCGAGGTGCTGGGCGAGGGTGGGACCCTCGATGTAGGCCGTGGCCATCCACGGCTGCTCGGCCTCGGGATCGGCGTCCACCACGGCGGCGGTGAAGGCACCACTCACCCGCCGCGCCGCCGCCACCTCCTGCCGGAAACGGATGCGGAACTCGTCGTCCTGCGCGTACTGCTGGTGGATCAGTTTGACCGCGACCGCTCGCCCCGACCCCGTACGGGCCAGGAAGACCGTGCCCATGCCACCCGAGCCGAGACGCGCCTCGAGTGGATAACCACCGATCTCGGCCGGATCACCTGCGCGCAGCGACACTGCCCCGACCTCCCGTTCCCCGTGCACTTCCGTCACCACGGGCCTGCGTATCCGTCCTGCACACAAACTAGCCGTAGGTCGGTACGGCAGGGCGAAGCGGGTGACGTACAGGGATCCTTGGATCGCTCCCCCGTGGTTCCCGCCCAGCACCTCACGCCGCACGAAACCGACCTCGGCCGGCACCACGAGTGCCGTGGCCACGGTCACCGGCTCCGGCACACCGCGTCATTCCGGGGGAAAGCGAAACTCGAACTCGGGACGGTCCCACGGCACGGCGGGCGGGTTCGCCAAGGCGGTCCCGGTCCGCACCGCACCGACGCGGCGGTAGAAGTCCGCTGCGGGAAGATGCGACACGACCTTGACATGGTCGAGCCCGGCGGCACGGGCCTCGGACTCCATGTGCGCGACGAGCAGCCGTCCGATACCCCGTCCCTGCGCCTCGTCGGCGACGAACAGCAGGTCGAGCTCCGGTGGGGTCAGGACGAGCGAGTAGAACCCGAGGACCCGGCCTCCGTCCTCGTCGGCACCGACGGCCACGAAGACGCGGTGGGCCTCGATGTAATCAGGACCGACCCGGTAGCCCGCGACCGCGACCGCGTACTTCCCCTCGTACGCACTGGAGCCACGCACGAGCCGCGTGAGCCGTTTGGCATCCCGCGCGACGGCCCTCCGAATCGTGACCGGCCGGCTGGAAGGGCGTGAACTCATCGGAAGAGTATTTCGCACCGGGGGACGCCTTGGCCAACGAGCCGCCCCCTCTAACTGCGGTTTACTGCCCGAGAGCTGTCCCGTGACTCGGTCATGGCGTGTCAGGGTCGATGCCGCGGGCCCATGGGCCTGGCAGGGGCCGACCGAAGATCTTCCCGCTGACGGGGCGGCCACTCGATACGGAGTGGAGTCAGGGCGGCCGGGCGAGGCAGAGTGGGGCGGTGAGTGAACTGTGGGCACACGCCTTGACGTGGGCAGAGGTGGATCCGGCTCGGCATCCGTTCGGGTTGGACGACGACGCGGCCAAGGAGTTGGCGAGCCTTGTCGCGCCCTTGCTGCCCAGCGCTGAAGTCGCGGCCGACGATCGCTGGCGTTCGCTGGATCCTGTCACCGCGTTCCTGGCGGGCCGGTACGGCCGATGGGCCTGCGGGTGGAACTGGTCGGTCGGTGAGGGTGATGTCGACGGAGGCGTCGTCGAGGCCTGGTGCTGTGCATCCCGCTCCGTGACGACCCCGGATGAGACTGCCCCGCTGGTCGTCCAGGCCCTTCAGGAATGGCGTGACTGGCTGGAGGACCTGACGGAGCGGTTCGCGGCCCTGGCTCCACCGGACGACGCTCCGGCGTCCTCGATGGACGCCAGGCACTGGGAACGGGCGTGCACGCGCCTGGTCACTCTGGTGGCCGACCGCACCCATGCCGAGAGCGGCTGGTACGGGCATTGCACGCAGGTTCTCGGATGGTTTCTCGCCTACCACGGCGTCGAGGAAGATCAGGCCCAGGAGATCATCGAGAAGGCGGTCGGCGGCCGGTTCGACAGTTGGATCGCACCGGACGTCACCACGGTCGACGCGGTGAGCTCGCGGTTCGCCAGAGGCGTGGGCGAAACCATATGACGTCCGGGCCCGGCCAGTTGACCGACAGCCTTGCCGACTGGCTGCGCATCCGGGCGAAGATCGCCTGGCCGTCCTGGCAGGGAGCTGGCCAAGCCGCTGAAGCACCGGCGCGCGACGGCTTCCGGAACTTCTTCACGGCAACGCGCGGCGGACGTGACAGCGAGGGAACCGCGCGAGTCCTGACCGCCCTCGACTCGGCCTTCGCCGATGCGGAGCAGGGCAGGCCGCTGACCTTCGCCCTCATGGCGAAGTGGCAGCGAACCGTGCTGGGCCACGACCTCGTCGGCTTTCGCACGATGCCGGCCTTCGCAAAGGGCGGACGGGAGCGCTACGGCCTCGCCGCCGATACACGGCAACGATTCGAGCACTGTCTGTCCGAGAGCGCTCAACCGGATCTGCCCCTGCCTTCACGTGCCGCCCGGACCTACCTCGACATCCTCTTCTTCCATCCCTTCGAGGACGGCAACGCCCGCGCGGCCATGCTGACGTTGGCCTTCGTCCTGGCCCGCGAAGGCGTCCTCCTCGACCAGGTCCACCCCCTGCAGACCACCCGCTGGGCCGACGACGCGGAAGGCGCGGCTGATCTGGCAGTGCTTCATGGCCGCCAAAGGGTCACCCGAGGAACGACAAGCGAACCCGACGGTTGGGATTGTCCCTGTTCGTGTCCACCAGACACACCGACTGCCACGTACCCAGCTCCAGGCTGCCGCCGATAACCGGCAAGGTCGCGTGGGGCGGGACGATCGCGGGGAGGACGTGGTCGCGGCCGTGGCCGGGGCTGCCGTGGCGGTGCTGCCAGCGGTCGTCGGCCGGGAGCAGGGTGTGCAGGGCGGCGAGCAGGTCGTCGTCACTGCCGGCGCCGGTCTCGATCACGGCGACGCCGCAGGTCGCGTGCGGTACGAAGATGTTGAGCAGGCCATCGCGGCCCGCCGCGACCTCGGCGAGGAAGTGTTCGCACTCCTGAGTGAGGTCCACGACCCGCTCACGGGACCCGGTGGCGACGTCGAGCACGCGCGTGGTGAAGGCATCTGACATGTCTCCATCCTCACCCACCCGCCGCGTTTCACGCCCCTCGGCGCGACCGTTCCGCGATACACGCGGTCCACTGGACGAGACACCGTTGACCGGCGAACGCCCGCCTGGCTACGTTCACCGGCATGTCGCGTTCAGCCCTGCTCACCACGCGCGGTCACATCGACCTGCTGCGGGTGGCCTCCGCCGCGTGTTGCCCCGGCCGCTGACGCCCTTCCCTCGTTCCACCCCCGCCCTTCCTTCGGGCTGCCCCGCGTTCCCCGTACGCCACACGTGACCCTCCGCCGAGCCGGGGCGCCGTGGTGGCGGACGGGCGCACCCTCTTCCCGCTCTCCACCCTGTGGAGCATCCATGAGCATCAGCCATGCCCCGCCCCACCCGGCCGAGGCCCCGCCCGCCGACCCGGAACCCTCCTCCCCCGCCCTGCAACGCCTGGTCCCCGCATCCTCCCGGCGCACCCGGCTCCCCCGCTGGCTGCGCCGCACGACCGGCCCGCTGGTCCTGCTCGTCCTGTGGCAAATCCTCAGCGCCACAGGTGCGTTGACACCCGACGTACTCGCCTCACCGGGCCGCATCGCCCAGGTCGCCGGTGATCTGACAGCCGACGGTTCGCTGCCCTCGGCCATGGCCATCTCGCTGCAACGCGTCGCCGCCGGACTGGTCCTCTGCACGGTGATCGGCACCGGATTGGCTCTGATATCAGGGCTGTTCCGAATCGGCGAAGACGTGGTCGACGCCCCGGTGCAGATGCTGCGGACGGTGCCCTTCGTGGGCCTCATCCCGCTGTTCATCATCTGGTTCGGCATCGGCGAGGCCCCGAAGATCGCCATCATCACCCTGGGGGTGACGTTCCCGCTCTACCTGAACGTCTACGCCGGCATTCGCGGAGTTGACTCCCAACTCATCGAGGCGGGTGAGTCATTGGGGCTCTCCCGCTGGGGTCTCGTCCGCCATGTGGTGCTGCCGGGTGCGCTGCCCGGCGCACTCACCGGCCTGCGCTACTCCCTCGGCATCGCCTGGCTCGCCCTCGTCTTCGCCGAACAGGTCAACGCCGACTCCGGCATCGGCTTCCTGATGGTCCAGGCACGCGACTTCCTGCGCACCGACGTGATCGTCGTCTGCCTGATCGTCTACGCCTTCCTCGGCCTCCTCGCCGACTTCATCGTCCGCTCCCTCGAAAGGCTGTTGCTGCGATGGCGACCGACGTTCACGGGCCGGTGAGCCCCGCGACCACCGGGGTCGCCCAGGCCGTCCATGTCGATGGGCTGACCCGTGCCTTCGACGGCCGTGCCGTCATCGACGATCTCCATCTCGACCTGGCGCCGGGCGAGTTCGTCGCCCTCCTCGGCCGCAGCGGTTGCGGCAAGTCCACGCTGCTCCGGGTCCTCGCCGGGCTCGACCGGGACATCGACGGCACCGTACTGGTCCCCCGTCGTCGTGCGGTCGCCTTCCAGGCACCCCGGCTCATGCCGTGGAAGAGAGTGTGGCGCAACGTCCTGCTGGGTCTGTCGGGCAAGCCCGAACGCGAGCTGGCCGAAGCCGCGTTGGAGGAGGTCGGGCTCGGCCACCGGGTGAACGCCTGGCCCAAGACCCTCTCCGGCGGCGAGGCCCAGCGCGTATCCCTCGCCCGTGCCCTGGTCCGCGAACCCGATCTCCTTCTGCTCGACGAGCCGTTCGGCGCGCTGGACGCGTTGACCCGTATCAACGCCCAGCGTCTTGTCGGCGAGTTGTGGCAGCGCCGGGGCTGCGCGGTGCTGCTGGTCACGCATGACGTGGAAGAGGCCGTGCTGCTCGCCGACCGTGTCCTGGTGATGGACGGCGGCCGTATCGCCCACGAGGAGCGCGTCGATCTCGACCGGCCGCGCGACCTCACCGACCCCCGCTTCGCCGCGATCCGCGCCGACCTGCTGGCGCGGCTCGGTGTCACGCCGACGGCCGAAGCGGCCTGAGTCGCCCCTCCCGCTCACCCCCTCGCACCATGAACGGAACCTTCATGCGCCGACTCTTGGTCCCCGCAGCGCTGCTACTTCCCCTGACCCTCCTGCTCACCTCCTGCGGCGGGAACTCCGCCGCCGACACGGGCGCCCGGATCGACGGCTCGGGCTCCGTCACCCTCTCCGTCGGCGACCAGAAGGGCGGCTCCGAGGCCATCCTGCGGGCCGCCGGGGAGCTGAAGAACCTGGACTACCGGATCAAGTGGTCGACCTTCACCTCCGGGCCACCCCTACTGGAGGCGGTCAACGCCAAAGCCGTGGACATAGGCGGCGTCGGCAACACCCCGCCCGTCTTCGCGGCGGGCGCCGACTCCAAGATCGCGGTGGTGGCCGCCTGGCACGGCACGTCCCGGGGCGACGCCATCCTCGTCCCGAACGGCTCGGCGCTGACCGGCCCGAAGCAGCTCAAGGGCAAGTCCGTGGCCGTGGCCCAGGGCTCCTCCGCCCACTACCAACTCGTCGCCTCGCTCGAAGCGGCCGGCCTCCGCCTGAAGGACATCAAGGTCAAGTACCTCCAGCCGGCCGACGCCCTCGCCGCGTTCAACTCCGGCAAGGTCGACGCCTGGGCGGTCTGGGACCCGTACACCTCGCAGGTCCTCCAGAGCAGGCAGGGCCGGGTCCTCACCACGGGCGACGGTGTCACCAACGGGCTCTCCTTCCAGGTCGCCTCGCCCGGCGCGCTGCGGAACCCGAAGAAGGCCGCCGCCGTCAAGGACTACCTCTCCCGGCTGCGGCGCGCGCAGGACTGGGTGCACGGACATCAGGAGGAGTGGGCCAAGGTGTGGGCGAAGGACACCGGGCTGCCGTACGAGGTGGCGCTGGCGTCCGTACGCCGCACCAACGCGACCCGCGTCTCCGTCGCCGTGGACAAGCCTCTCGTGGCCTCCGAGCAGAAGATCGCCGACGCCTTCACCGAACTGAACCTCATCCCGAAGAAGGTCGACTTCGGCGATTTCGTCGACCCGCGTTTCAACGGCGCCCTGCCGCCCTCGACCACTCCGGCCAAGCACTGACACGGGAGGTTCCCCCATGACCGTACGACTGCACTGGTTCCTGCCGACCGGCGGCGACGGCCGCACCCTGGTCGACCGGCACGCCTACGGTTCCAACATCGGCCGCGAGACCCGCGGCCTGCGTACCCCCGACATCGAGTACCTGGCGCAGATAGCCAAGGCGGCCGAGCAGTTGGGCTTCGAGGCGGTGCTGACCCCGACCGGCACCTGGTGCGAGGACGCGTGGCTGACCACGGTGGCGCTCGCGCAGCACACCGAGCGCCTGAAGTTCCTGGTGGCCTTCCGCCCCGGACTGCTCTCGCCCACCCTGGCCGCCCAGATGGCGGCGACCTACCAGCGGCTGACCCGCGGGCGGCTCCTGCTCAATGTCGTCACCGGAGGTGACTCCGCCGAACAACGCCGCTTCGGCGACCACCTCGACCACGACCGGCGCTACGAACGCACCGACGAGTTCCTGTCCGTCGTGCGCGGTGTCTGGCGGGGCGAGCCGTACGACTTCCACGGCGCCCACTACGAGGTGGACGGCGGCCTCACCTCCCTGCCGCCGGACCCGGTGCCGGAGGTGTTCTTCGGCGGCTCCTCCCAGGCCGCGGGACCGGTCGCCGCCCGCCACGCCGACGTGTACCTGACCTGGGGCGAGCCCCCGGCCCAGGTGAAGGAGAAGATCGACTGGATTCGCTCACTGGCCGAGCGGGAGGGGCGCACGGTCCGCTTCGGTATCCGGCTGCACACCATCTCCCGCGACTCCTCCGCCGACGCGTGGTCGACCGCGAACCGGCTGCTGGACGACCTGGACGCCGACACCATCGCCGCCGCCCAGGCGGCCCTGGGGCGCAGCGAGTCGGTCGGCCAGCGGCGGATGCTGGATCTGCACGGCGGCTCCCGTGACCAGTTGGAGATCTACCCCAACCTCTGGGCAGGCGTAGGCCTGGTCCGGGGCGGCGCGGGCACCGCGCTGGTCGGCAGCCACGGGGAGGTCGCGGACCTGATCGAGGAGTACCACGCCCTCGGCGTCGAACACTTCGTGCTCTCCGGATATCCGCATCTGGAGGAGGCGTACTGGTTCGGCGAGGGTGTGATCCCCGAACTGGCCGCCCGCGGGCTGCTGACCACCGACACGGCATCCCGGACCACCGGCCGGCCTGCCCCGATCCTGGTCGCCCGCGGCCGCTGAGCCGACAGGCCACCGCTCACCACCGGCCGCCCCGGCAGCTCACCGGGGCGGCTGCGTGACCGGGCTCTGACTGGAACTCCCGGACGGCTTGGCCGACCGGGCAGCGGCCTTCTGGTACGCGTTGAAGTCGGCCACGTTGCGCAGGTGCTGGGTGTAGTCGGCGGTGAAGCGGGTGTCTCCAGGCTTGACGGTGACGAAGTACAGCCAGTCCCCCTTCGGCGGGTTGGTGACCGCCCGCATGGCGTCCTCGCCGGGGTTGTCGATCGGCGTGGGCGGCAACCCCATGCGCTGGTAGGAGTTGTACGGGCTCTCGATCCGGGTGTCGTCGATGCTGGTGTGGATGGTGTTGCGCTTCATGGCGTAGTTGAGGGTGGAGTCCATCTGGAGGGGCATCCCGCGCTCCAGCCGGTTGAAGACGACGCGGGCGACCTTCCCCATGTCGCTCTTCGTGGCGGCCTCGGCCTGGACGATGCTGGCGACGGTCACGGCCTCGTAGACGTTCATCGCGTTTCGCTGCGCTCCGGCCGCGACCGGTGCGCCGTCGAACCTCTGGTTGGCCGTCTCGACCATGTGACGGAGCAGTGACTCGGCGGTGATGCCGTCGGTGAGGGTGTAGGTCGCCGGGAACAGGTAACCCTCCGGGTTTCCCTCGGCGGCGGACGCCAGTTTCAGGCCCGCCCTGGCGACGGACTTGCGGGCACTGCCGGGCGGCAGTGCGAGCGCCTTGTCGACCGCTTTGTAGATCTGGCTCGCGCGCCAGCCCTCCGGGATGACCAGAGTGGCGGGCTTGTCGTCCTCGAGCGCCGCCAGGGTCAGCGGCACCGCCACGGCGGTGCCGGTCAGGACGGCACCGACCCCGACGAGGGCGAGCCTGCCCCGGCGCGTCAGTCGCATCATGCTCCGTGACGGAGTCTTCGTCTGCATGCGGGCACGGTATTACGTATATGACCTCAAACCCGACATATCTTCAGCTTGTCGGCTTTGATTGCCCGTCACGTTCGACTGTCAGCTCATGGGTTCGAGCTGGGCGTCCCGGCGCACCAGCGCCGCATAGCGTCCGTCGCGCGCCAGCAGTTCGTCGTGCGTGCCCAGTTCGGCCACACGGCCGGAGTCGAGGACGGCTATCTGGTCGGCGTCCCGGACAGTCGAGAGCCGGTGGGCGATGGTGACGGTCGTCCGGTCGGCCGACAGGGCGTCGATCGCGTCCTGGACCGCCGCCTCGGTGCGGGTGTCGAGAGCGCTGGTCGCCTCGTCGAGGATGAGCACGGGCGGGTCGCGCAGGATGGTGCGGGCGATCGCCAGGCGTTGTTTCTCCCCGCCGGAGAACCGGTGACCGCGCTCGCCGACGATCGTGTCGTAGCCGTCCGGTAGCGCGGTGATGTGGTCGTGGATCTGGGCGGCGCGGGCCGCCGTCCGCAGTTCGTCGTCGGTGGCGTCGGGCTTGGCGAAGCGGAGGTTGTCGGCGACGGAAGCGTGGAAGAGGTAGGTCTCCTGCGCGACGACACCGACGGCACGGGCGAGGGTGTCGAAGTCGAGATCGCGGACATCCACGCCGTCCACGGTGACGCGGCCCCCGGTGACGTCGTAGAGCCGGGGCACCAGACATCCGAACGTCGACTTGCCGGCGCCGGTCGGCCCCACGACGGCGAGGCTGCCCCCGGCGGGGACGACGAGGTCGATGCCGTCGAGGACGGGGCCGCTCTTGTCGTCGTACCGGAACTCGACCCCCTCGAAGCGGACCTCCCCCTTGATCTCGTCGAGATGGACGGGGTCCACGCGTTCGGTGATGTCGATGGGCAGGTCGAGGTACTCGAAGATGCGCTGGAACAGCGCGAGGGACGCCTGGATCTGGACGCCGGTGGACAGCAGGCTGACGGCGGGCCGGAACAGGCCCTGCTGGAGCGAGACGAAGGCGACGAGTGTGCCCAGCGAGACTTCGGGGCCGCCGAACTGGAGGGCCACGCCTGCGGCCCAGTAGATGAACGCGGGCATCGCCGCCATGACGATCGTGATCACCGCCATGCGCCAGCGGCCCGCCATGCTCGCCCTGACCTCGAGGTCGACCAGGCGCTCGGACTCCTCGGCGAAGCCTGCGGTCAGCGAGTCGGAGCGACCCATGGTGCGGCCGAGCAGGATGCCGCTGACGGACAGCGACTCGGTGACGGTGGCGGCCATCACCGCCATCTGTTTCTGCCGCCGGGTGGTGATTCTCTTGCGCTCGTCGCCGACGCGGCGGCTGATCCAGACGAACACCGGGAGCAGGAGCAGCGAGACGATCGTGAGCCGCCAGTCCAGGGCGACCATCGCGACGATCGTGGCGACCACGCTGGTGGTGTTGGAGACCAGGGAGGTGGCGGTGGAGGTGACGGTGGCCTGCATGCCGCCGATGTCGTTGGCGATGCGGGACTGCACCTCGCCGGTGCGCGTGCGGGTGAAGAAGGCGAGGGACATCCGCTGGAGGCGGCCGTAGACGGCGGTGCGGAGGTCGTGCATGACGCGCTGGCCGACGGTGGTCGAGATCAGCGTCTGGAGGACTCCGAAGACGCTGGAGAGGACCGCGCTGAGGATCATGCCGAGCGCGAGCAGGCTCAGCAGTCCGGTACGACCCTGCGGGATGGCGACGTCGAGGATCTCCCGCAGCAGGAAGGGCGTGGCCACCGAGACCAGCGAGGAGGCGCCGACCAGCAGGCCGACGACCGCGAGCCGACCACGATAGGGGCGGAAGAGCTTGAGGATGCGGCGCACCTGCCGGGGTTGCTCCCCGGCGTCCGGTGGCGGCGTCCAGGACGTTTCTCGTTCGGGACTCAAAGGACTCCTACGGAAGTGAGAAGGGCCGGTCCGAGGGAGGGCCGACTCCGGATCATTGATCATAGCTCATTGTTACCTTTACTCACAATGAATGGGGTCCTGATATTGTTCCCGCATGACGACCCCAGATCCCGAGGGTGTGCTCGCAGAGCAGTTGCTGCGGCTGACCCGCCGGGTGCACCGCATCCAGAAGCGCCACCTCGAATGGCGCGATCTGGGCGTCACCCCCGCTCAGTCCCGCCTGCTGCGCACCCTCGCGCACTACGACTCACCTCCCCGCATGGCCGATCTCGCCGAGCGCCTCGAAGTGGTGCCGCGCGCGGTGACGACCCTGGTCGACGGCCTCGAGGCGCACGGCAAGGTCCGACGGGTGCCGGACCCGTCCAACCGGCGGGTCACCCGGATCGAGCTGACCGCCGAGGGCCGCGCCACCCTGGGCGAACTTCGCGGAGTGCGCCGCTCCGCCGCCGAGGAGATCCTCGCTCCGCTGACCGAGAAGGAGCGGCAGGTGCTCGGCGTCCTGCTGGACACCCTCGTCGACGGTGACACCACGAAGCGGTGAATTCCTCCCCCTTCGTCCTCACTTTCATCCCCACGTCCTCGACCTGCGCGTAGCTGGGCGACGGCACGTGGCCGGAACCCGGTGATTGTCGTGTCACACCGGGAAAACCGTTTGAAATTCCCCTCCCCGCAAGGCGAACCTTTCACGGCTTGCCGCCACCTCCAGGTGTCGCCGCAGCCTGCCCTTCCCTGACACGAGCCACTGGGACGCCATGCAGATCCAAGACCTTCCCTATTCAGATCCAGGCGTACCGGACGCGCGTTCCGGCCCCCGCTTGCTGTGGTGGCTCGGGCGTAACCAGTTGGGCGGCCAGTGCAGGGCGCTGCTGTGGGGCGTGCTGCACTTCGTCTCCGTCTGCGCGCTGCCGTTCTGTATCGGCGTGGCCGTCCAGGCGGCCGTCGACCACTCCGCCGCCCGGCTCGTCCTGACGGGCGGCCTGATGCTGGTGTGCGGTACGGCCATCGCGCTGGGCGACACCTTCCTGCACCGCGCCGCGGTCACCAACTGGATCACGGCGGCCGCCCGGCTCCAGCAACTGCTGGGCCGCAAGGCCGCGCACCTCGGCTCCGCGCTGACCCGGCGGGTCGCGGCGGGCGAAGTGGTCACCGTTTCCACGGGTGACGTCGAGAAGATCGGGTGGTTCGTCGAGGCGGTGTCCCGCTTCACCGCAGCCGCGGTGACGGTCGTGGCGGTCTGTGTCGCGCTGGTGGTCTACCAGCCCGCTCTGGGGTTGGTCGTCGCCGTGGGCATGCCGGTCGTCGCGCTGGCGGCGCTGCCCCTGCTGCCTCGGGCCACGAGCCGCGCCGACGTCCAGCGCGAGAAGGCCGGCCGCGCCACCGAGCTGGCCTCCGACACCGTGGCCGGACTGCGGGTGCTGCGGGGCATCGGCGGCGAGGAACTGTTCCTCGACCGCTACCGCCACGCCTCACAGGAGGTACGCCACGCGGCCGTGCGCAGCGCCCGGATGTGGTCGGTCATCTCCGCCCTCCAGGTGCTGCTGCCGGGTCTGCTGCTGATCGTGGTCGTCCTGCGCGGTGTGCAGTTGGCCCGCGAGGGCCGGATCACGGTCGGTGAACTCGTCACCGTCTACAGCGCGGTCATGATCGTCAACTATCCGCTGCGGCACTTCGTCGAGATCGCCATGGCGTACTCCTTCTCGCGGCCGTCCGCCCAACGTGCCGCGCGGGTGCTGTCGTTGGAACGCCCCACGGACACCACGGGTTCGCGCGCGACCGGGGTTCCGGAGGGCGATCTGTCCGACCCGGCCACCGGCCTGCTCGCCCCTTCCCCGGGGTTCACCGCGGTGGTGTGCGGCGACCCGGACATGGCAGGCCGCCTCGCGGATCGCCTGGGCGGCCATCCCGCCGAGCCCGGCCCGTCGGTGCTGCTCGGCGGAGTGCCACTGGACGAGCTTCCTCTCGACCACGCCCGCACCGCCGTCCTGGTCCAGGACAAGGACCCGGTACTGCTGTCCGGCACCTTGCGCGAACTGCTCGACGTACCCGCCTCCGGCGCCGTCCGCGCCGAAGACGCGTTGGCGGCCGCACAGTGCGCGGACGTCCTGGACGCCCTGGTGCAGGGGTCGCTGGACGCGTCCGACCCGATGGACGCGCAGATCACCGAACGCGGACGCTCCCTGTCCGGCGGCCAGCGGCAGCGTCTCGCCCTCGCCCGCTCCCTCGTCGCCGACCCGGAGGTCCTGGTGCTGGACGAACCGACCTCCGCCGTGGACTCGCACACCGAGGCGCGAATCGCGGACGGGCTGAGCCGACTCCGCTCGGGCCGGACGACCGTCGTGCTCACCTCCTCCCCGCTGCTCCTGGACCGCGCGGACCGAGTCGTCTTCCTCCATGACGGCGTGGTCGCGGCGACCGGCACCCACCGGGAGCTGATCGGCACCGACCCCCGGTACCGCGCCGTCGTGACGCGCGAGACCGATGACGAGCAGCGCGAGGCAGCCGCCAGGGACACCTCCGCCCCGCCGTCCTCGCGGGAACGACCTGGCCTCACCGACGGAGCCGCTCTCCTGGGCGCTCTCGAACCGCTCGAAGAGATCGAGGAGAGCGCATGATCGGCGTAGCACCACCGGCCCACGACCCGGCGGCCCCGACGACCGCCACCACCCTGCCCGTCGGCGCGGCGGCGACGGTGCGCGACTACGTGACGGAACTCTTCCGCCGCCATCGTCGGGCCTTCCTCCTGCTCATCGGCGTCAACACGGTCGCGGTCGTCGCCTCCATGGTGGGCCCGTACCTGCTCGGCGGCTTGGTCGAGCGCGTGGCCGACCGGGCGCAGAACCTCCAATTGGGCCTGACAGTCGGGCTCTTCCTCCTCGCACTGGTCGTACAGGCGCTCTTCACCCTGCAAGTACGCCTGCAAGGCGCGATGCTGGGCGAGCGGATGCTGGCCGACCTGCGCGAGGACTTCCTGATCCGTTCGGTGCGACTGCCGCCGGGCGTGCTGGAACGGGCCGGCACGGGCGACCTGCTCTCCCGCATCACCACCGACATCGACCGCCTGTCCAACGCCATGCGGGAAGCCGTTCCCCAGTTGGCCATCGGGTTCGTGTGGGCGCTTCTGCTGCTCGGCGGACTCGTCGTGACGGCCCCGCCGCTCGCGGCAGCGGTCCTCCTCGCCGTGCCGGTGCTGGTGGCCGGGTGCCGCTGGTACTTCAAGCGCGCCCCTTCCGGTTACCGCTCGGAGGCCGCCGGGTACGCGGCCGTCGCCGCCGCCCTCGCGGAGACCGTGGACGCCGGCCGCACCATCGAGGCCCACCGCCTGGGCGCTCGCCGGGTGTCCCTCTCGGATCAGCGGATCAAGGAGTGGACGGCCTGGGAGCGGTACACCCTGTGGCTCCGCTCGGTGCTGTTCCCCGTGATCAACGCCGTCCACGTCATCGTGCTGGGCTCCGCCCTCATGGTCGGCGGATTCTTCGTCCTGCGGGGCTGGATGGACGTGGGGCAGCTCACCACGGGCGCGCTGATCGCCCAGATGCTGGTCGACCCGATCAACCTGATCCTGCGCTGGTACGACGAGGTGCAGGTCGCCCAGGTGTCGCTGGCCCGGCTCGTCGGAGTACGGGACATCGAGCCCGACGCCGGCGACGCGTCGCTGGTGCCGGACGGGCGTCATGTGCACGCGGACCGGGTGCACTTCGCCTACCGCGAGGGCGTCGACGTGCTGCGCGAGGTGTCCCTGCGGGTCGCTCCGGGCACCCGGCTCGCCCTGGTCGGCCCTTCGGGCGCGGGCAAGTCCACGCTGGGCAGGCTGCTCGCCGGTGTCTACGCCCCTCGGGACGGCCGGGTCACCCTGGGCGGCGCGGAGCTGTCCGGAATGCCCGCCGAGCGCGTCCGCTCGCATGTCGCACTCGTCAACCAGGAGCATCACGTCTTCGTCGGCTCCCTTCGCGACAACCTCCTGCTGGCCCGCACCGAGGCACGTGACGCCGAGCTGTGGGCGGCGCTGGGCGCGGTGGACGCCGACACCTGGGCGCAGGCGCTGGACGCGGGGCTCGACACCGAGGTCGGTTCGGGAGGTCTGCCTCTGACCCCGGCACAGGCCCAGCAGATCGCGCTGGCCCGGCTGGTGCTGGCCGACCCGCACACGCTGGTGCTGGACGAGGCGACCTCGCTCCTCGATCCGCGCGCGGCCCGCCACCTGGAGCGTTCGCTGTCCCGTGTCCTCGACGGGCGCACGGTGGTCGCCATCGCTCACCGCCTGCACACCGCCCACGACGCCGATGTGATCGCGGTCGTCGAGGACGGCCGCATCAGTGAGCTGGGCAGCCATGACGACCTGGTCGCGGCGGACGGAGCCTACGCGGCACTCTGGCGTTCGTGGCACGGGTGAGCGGTGACCCGCCGGGCCAGGGCGGAGCGCGGCACAGAGCCGGCTGAGGCTGCGCGGCGGGCGGGCCCCCACCCGGCTCGCCCCCGCCGCACAGTGTTGCCGTTGCGAGGTCCCGAACCGGAGTGGAAGGCTGGATGAAGGCACAGGGCCCGGAATCCGGGGGACGTTTTCCCGGCCGTTCCATGGGACAGCAGGGCTGTATGTGCCCGTGGGCCCGCGTTCGTCATCACGACGCCGGGCCGTGCTCACCGGATGGAGGTCTCCGTGAACAGCGCCGACGGATGGGGTGACGACGTCTACCAGCCCGACACCGACGAGATCCAGGAGGACTCGGGTGTGCTCGACGTGGAGGACACGTTGGACGCCGACGGCGTCGACGATCCCCTCGACCGGGGCTGGTCCCCGCCCGAGCGGCCCTGGGCCGTCGAGCACGACGGCGTGACGGCGGCGGAACGCGCGGCCGGGGAGACGCTGGACCAGCGGCTCGCCGAGGAGCTGCCCGAGCAGACCGCCCCCGACGGCGACGGTCTCGGCGACTGCGACGGCACCGACGGCGAACTGCTCGACAACGAGGTCGGCCTCCGGCGTTCCGGCCGCCTGGTGGCCCCTGACGAGGGCGCGCACGAGGACGAGGAGAGCGCGCTCGTGGCCACCGATGTCGGCATCGACGGGGCCGCAGCCTCCGCCGAGGAAGCCGCCGTGCACATCGTCGACGAGGACTCCCTCCCCGGCTGATCCGGAAGCCTCCCGCCCCACCGAATCGTGCGAGGTGCCGCCATGCAGCAGGACAAGCAGCCCGCGTACCGTCCCGTCGTCTTCCGTGACCGCTCGGCGGGCTACGCCTTCCTCACCCGGTCCACTGCGGTGAGCGATCAGACCATCGACTGGGACGACGGCGAGACGTACCCGGTGATCGACGTGGAGATCTCCTCCGAGAGCCACCCCTTCTACACCGGCAAGGCCCGCACGCTGGACAGCGAAGGGCGCATCGACCGGTTCGAGCGCCGGTACGGAGGGAAGCCCCCGGGCGCGACCGCCTGACGGGGAGCGGTCCGTCAGATGAAGTTGAGGGCCGCCGCGCAGCCCACTCCGCCGAGGATCATGAACGTCGGCATCAGCACCCGCAGCTCGACCCAGCTTCCCGCCCGGAAGCGCAGCGCCTTCGGCGGACCGAGCGGGTACCACCGCTTGCGGCCCACGGGGATGGGCCACAGGACGGGGCAGCCGGACACGGTCAGCGCGTCCCCGAGGTCGTGTACCAGGGCGCCCAGCACGACCGGCAGGCCCAGCCACATGTACTCCTGGCCGGGGGCGGTGAACAGCCAGTCGGCACCCTGGCCCGGCTTGTCCAGCATTCCCGCCAGGATCCAGGCACTGGTCGCCGCGAGCAGCCAGACCAGCACATCGCTGCTGGAACCACGTGCCGCCCGCCACAGCAGACCTTCGATGGCCAGCACCATGTGTACGAACAGGATGCCCAGGACACCCCAGCGGCCACAGGTGATCGCCACCACGGAGCTGCCGGCGCCGATCAGGACCGCCCACAGCCAGGTGTGGGTGAGCGTGCGGTGACCGCCCGTGCGGCGCGCGTCGCCCGGCTTCCGGGTCGCCTTGTAGACGGCGTAGGACAACTTGTCGACGATCTCGCAGACCCAGCGGGACACGGGTCCGAAGGCCCGCGAGATGGTGGCCGCCTTGTGGTCGAGATCGGGTGCGAGTGCGGCGCCCGCACAGATCAGGGCACCCACCAGCAGGACCGGCCAGGGCATCGGGTGTCCGAAGGCGGCTGCCGCCGCTCCGACACCTAGCCAGGCCGCGGCCCCCGACAGTGAGTGTGCTGGTCCCATCATGGCCGCGTCCCGCCCCATTCCTCTTGTGCCGCTGTCCAGTTGACCTGCGGTGCTTATGCTCTGCCGGCGACACAGCGTAGCCTCCATGATCTTGACACCCGTAGTCGATTCCCCGGTTGACGGCATGGGCAGGCAAGATGGGGGCGTGACCCTCATCGATCAGCTCCCGCGGACCGCCGACCCCGACGCCCTCTACGAATCCTTCGAGTCGTGGGCCCAGGAGCGCGGCCTCACCCTCTATCCCCACCAGGAAGAGGCGCTGATCGAGGTGGTCTCCGGGGCGAACGTGATCGTCTCGACGCCCACCGGCTCCGGCAAGAGCATGATCGCGGCCGGCGCGCACTTCGCGGCGCTGGCCCGCGACGAGGTCACCTTCTACACCGCTCCGATCAAGGCCCTCGTGTCGGAGAAGTTCTTCGAGCTGTGCAAGATCTTCGGCACCGAGAACGTGGGCATGCTGACCGGCGACGCCTCGGTGAACGCCGACGCGCCCGTCATCTGCTGCACGGCGGAGGTGCTGGCGTCCATCGCACTGCGCGACGGCAAGGACGCGGACATCGGCCAGGTGGTGATGGACGAGTTCCACTTCTACGCGGAGGGTGACCGGGGCTGGGCCTGGCAGATCCCGCTGCTGGAGCTGCCGCAGGCACAGTTCATCCTGATGTCGGCCACCCTCGGTGACGTGTCCTTCTTCGAGAAGGACCTCGCCCGCCGCACCGGCCGCCCCACGGCTGTCGTCCGCTCGGCCACGCGCCCGGTACCGCTCTCCTACGAGTACCGGCTCACCCCGCTCACCGAGACGCTCACCGAGCTGCTGGAGACCAGGCAGGCTCCGGTGTACATCGTGCACTTCACGCAGGCACAGGCCGTGGAACGCGCGCAGGCGCTGATGAGCATCAACATGTGCACGCGTGAGGAGAAGGACCGGATCGCCGAGCTGATCGGCAACTTCCGCTTCACCACCAAGTTCGGCCAGAACCTCTCCCGCTACGTGCGGCACGGCATCGGCGTCCACCACGCCGGCATGCTGCCCAAGTACCGGCGCCTGGTGGAGAAGCTGGCCCAGGCCGGTCTGCTGAAGGTGATCTGCG
This sequence comes from Streptomyces seoulensis, assembly GCF_022846655.1. Taxonomy (NCBI): domain Bacteria; kingdom Bacillati; phylum Actinomycetota; class Actinomycetes; order Kitasatosporales; family Streptomycetaceae; genus Streptomyces; species Streptomyces seoulensis. Next base: position 2,706,829 of record NZ_AP025667.1, on the reverse strand, counting down.
GCACGGACACCCTCGGCGTCGGCGTCAACGTGCCCATCCGCACCGTGCTGTTCACGGCGCTGACCAAGTACGACGGGAACCGCGTGCGCACCCTGCGGGCCCGCGAGTTCCACCAGATCGCGGGACGGGCCGGACGCGCCGGCTTCGACACCGCCGGACTCGTCGTCGCGCAGGCGCCCGAGCACGTCATCGAGAACGAGAAGGCTCTCGCCAAGGCGGGGGACGACGCGAAGAAGCGCCGCAAGGTGGTGCGCAAGAAGGCTCCGGAGGGCTTCGTCGGCTGGACGGAGAACACCTTCGAGAAGCTGATCGCATCCGACCCTGAGCCGCTGACCTCGCGGTTCCGGGTGACGCACACCATGCTGCTGTCGGTGATCGCCCGGCCCGGCAACGCCTTCGAGGCGATGCGCCATCTGCTGGAGGACAACCACGAGCCGCGCAAGCAGCAGCTTCGGCACATCCGCCGCGCGATCGCCATCTACCGCTCGCTGCTGGACGGCGGGATCGTCGAGAAGCTCGACAAGCCGGACGCCGAGGGCCGCATCGTGCGTCTCACGGTCGATCTCCAGCAGGACTTCGCGCTCAACCAGCCGCTGTCGACGTTCGCGCTGGCCGCGTTCGAACTCCTCGACCCCGAATCGCCGTCCTACGCGCTCGACATGGTGTCCGTCGTCGAGTCCACTCTGGACGACCCTCGGCAGATCCTCGCCGCCCAGCAGAACAAGGCACGCGGTGAGGCCGTGGCGCTGATGAAGGCGGACGGGGTCGAGTACGAGGACCGCATGGAGCGGCTCCAGGACATCACCTACCCCAAGCCGATGGAAGAGCTGCTCTTCCACGCCTACGACACCTACCGCAAGAGCCACCCCTGGGTCGGCGACCACCCGCTGTCGCCCAAGTCGGTCGTCCGCGACATGTACGAGCGAGCCCTGTCCTTCACGGAGCTGGTCTCCCTCTACGAGCTGGCCCGCACCGAGGGCATCGTCCTGCGCTACCTGGCCGGCGCCTACAAGACGCTCGACCACACCATCCCGGACGACCTGAAGTCCGAGGACCTGCAGGATCTGATCGAGTGGCTCGGTGAGATGGTCCGCCAGGTGGACTCCAGCCTCCTGGACGAGTGGGAGCAGTTGGCCAACCCGGAGGTGATGACCGCCGAGGAGGCCCAGGAGAAGGCCGACGAGGTGAAGCCCGTCACCACCAACGCCCGCGCCTTCCGCGTGCTGGTCCGCAACGCCCTCTTCCGCCGCGTGGAGCTGGCCGCCCTCGACCAGGTCGACCAGCTCGGCGAGATGGACGCCGACTCCGGCTGGGACGCGGACGCGTGGGGCGAGGCGATGGACAAGTACTGGGACGAGTACGAGGACCTCGGTACCGGCCCCGACGCCCGCGGCCCCAAGCTGCTGGTGATCGAGGAGCAGCCGCAGAACGCCCTGTGGCGCGTCCGCCAGATCTTCGACGACCCGAATGGTGACCACGACTGGGGCATCAGCGCGGAAGTCGATCTCGCCGCTTCCGACGCGGAGGGCCGTGCGGTCATCCGCGTCACCGATGTCGGCCAGTTGTGAACACAGGAGAAACCCACCGATGACGAATCCGGCCGAGAGCCTGGTCGATCTGCTCGACCTGGAGCAGATCGAGGTCAACATCTTCCGCGGCCGAAGCCCGCAGGAGTCCCTCCAGCGGGTCTTCGGCGGCCAGGTGGCGGGCCAGGCGCTGGTCGCCGCGGGGCGCACCACTGAAGGCGACCGCCCCGTGCACTCGCTGCACGCGTACTTCCTGCGTCCGGGCCGGCCCGGCGTGCCGATCGTGTACCAGGTGGAGCGCGTCCGTGACGGACGCTCGTTCACCACACGGCGTGTGACGGCCGTGCAGCAGGGCCGCACGATCTTCAATCTGACCGCCTCCTTTCACAAGCCTGAGGAAGGACCGTTCGAGCACCAGCTCCCGCCCGCCCGTGTGGTGCCGGACCCGGAGTCGCTGCCGCCGGTCGCCGAGGAGATCCGTAAGCATCTCGGCGCGCTGCCCGAGCAGTTGGAGCTGATGGCACGCCGTCAGCCCTTCGACATCCGTTATGTCGACCGGCTGCGCTGGAACGCCGAGGAGATCGACGGTGCCGAGCCGCGCAGCGCTGTGTGGATGCGCGCGGTCGGACCGCTCGGCGACGACCCGCTGGTCCACACCTGCGCGCTGACCTACGCCAGCGACATGACCCTGCTCGACGCGGTCCGTATCCCGATCGAACCGCTGTGGGGCCAGCGCAACTTCGACATGGCGTCGCTGGACCACGCCATGTGGTTCCACCGTCCGTTCCGCGCGGACGAGTGGTTCCTGTACGACCAGGAGTCGCCGATCGCCATCGGCGGCCGTGGTCTGGCCCGCGGGCGCATCTACGACGTGCACGGGCAACTGCTCGTGTCGGTCGTCCAGGAGGGGCTTTTCAGGTCCCTCTAGCGTGATCTCCGGTCGGCGCGCTCCGAGGGGTTCTGCGGCACAGCCATGTCAGCAGCCCTCGGGGCGGTCGCGGAGCATCCGGTGCGGGCACATGGTCGCCTCGGGCGTGCGGTCGGGAGGCCTGCGCCTCGGAGCACGCCCGCGGTGCGGCGGTGTCGGTCGCCACTGCTGGTGAGGAAGTTCGCGGCACCGACGCTGTGGGAAGTCGCCGAGCCTGTGGCCGTCGCGTCGCGTGTTCACGCAGGCGCGGCCCTGGTGGTGCGACGGAGGACGGGAGCCGCGCGGCTTCCAGTTGCCGGGCCAAGTCCGCACCCAGCCAGGCGATCTCGTCCGCGTCCTGCGCGGTCATGATCCGCTCGCCGAGCAGCGCGGACGGGGACCCGGCGGCACCATGCTCGGGGAGGGACGGCCGGAGCCGCTCCAGCCGGACTCGCTCATGGGGACTTCTGACGATCTCCGCGATCTCCGCGCTCGGCAGGAAGGCCGCGATCGCGCCGGCTCGCGCCCACGGGTCTTCGGCCTGCCGCAGCAGGAATCCGAGGTGCCGTCCCCGCCAGTTCCGCGGGCGCAGGTCGAGCCCGGACGCCAGTTGGCTCCTGAGTGTCTCGGGCGTCGTGCCCTTGATCAGGCCGGCGTGGTCACCGTCAGCCACGAACTGCCGCAGTTCCTCCGCCAGATACAGCCAGACCACGGCTCGGTACCGGTTGAGATAGAAGCGCACCGGCACCAGTAGTCCGAGTCGGGCCAGCCGGGCGAACCTGCCTTCGGAGACGCCCATGAGCGAGGCGCCCTCCTTCGTGCCCACGACCCGCACCCGTTCCCGGAGCGTCTCGGGAAAGCCGGCCTGTTCCTGGAGACGGGCGATCTCCGCCCGCGCGACCCGCGGGCCGCCGCCTCCCGCGTCGGGCACGGTACGGATGCGGCCGAGCTGGACGGCCAGGTCGAACTCGTAGCGTTTGAGGCCCAGTTCCCGAGCCGCGCGACTCGGCGCACAGTGCGTGGGGCGCTCTGGGGTCCAGGTGGTCACGGCTGCGATGGTGGTTCCCGGCATGGCTCTGCTCCCCCGTGGAGTCCGGCTCACGCCCTGTGCGTTCGCCGTGCACACACCGTAGCCATTTCCGCGCACTCCGGGGCAAGCCTGTGGATAACCCCTCGGACCATCGCGGAATCGCAGGTCAGAGCTCGGACGCCGGAGTGTGTTCGGGCTGCCGGACATTCACGCCGAGGTGCTCGCCGACCCGGTTCACGAGCAGCGTCATCTCGTAGGCGATCTGACCGATGTCGGCCTCCGCACCGCTGAGCAGGCACAGGCAACTGCTGGGCCCGGCGGCGGTGACGAACAGTACGGCGTCGTCGTACTCGATCATGGTCTGGCGGACGCGTCCGGCGCCGAAATGGCGCCCCGAGCCCTTGGCCAGGCTGTGCAGTCCGGAGGACACGGCCGCCAGATGCTCCGCGTCCTCGCGCCTTAGTCCGGTGCTCGCCCCGGTGACCAGTCCGTCGTTCGAGAGCACCAGCGCGTGCCGCACGTGGTCCACGCGCTGGGTGAGATCGTCCAGGAGCCATCCCAGTCCCTGGTTCTGCGCCATGTTCGTTCTCCCCGTGTGGCCTCTCCCCCTGGCTGGAGGAGCTTTCCGCAAGCCTTCCCCACCTCCGGCGTCCCGGCAAGCAGGATGGGCGTATGGCACACAAGATGACCGACGAGGAATGGCGGGCGTTCGTCTCGTACGGCACCCGAACCGGCAAGCTGGCGACCGTAAGAGCCGATGGAAGCCCCCATATCGCCCCGATCTGGTTCCTGCTCGACGGTGACGAGCTGGTCTTCAACACCGGTGAGGAGACGGTGAAAGGGCGCAATCTCGCCCGTGACCCGCGGGTCGCGCTGTGCGTGGACGACGACCAGCCGCCCTTCTCGTTCGTGGTGCTGAACGGTCAGGCCCGGTTGTCCGAGGATCTGGACGAGATCCGCCGGTGGGCCACCCGGATCGCCGCGCGCTACATGGGCGAGGACCGCGCCGAGGAGTTCGGCGCCCGCAACGGCGTTCCGGGTGAACTGCTGGTGAGGGTGCACATCGACCATGTGGTCGCCGTGCGGGATCTCGCGGACTGAGGCCGCCTCAGCTCACCGAGTCGAGAAGCCGGGCGGTGTGCATGCGCCCGGCGTACTCGACGAGGCGGATCAGGACTTCCTTGCCGGAGTCGCGGTCACGGGCATCGCACAGCACCACCGGTGTCCCCTGGTCCAGGTCCAGGGCGCGCGAGACGTCATGGGCGCCGTAGGGGCGTGCGCCGGGGAAGCAGTTGACGGCGACGACGAACGGGATGCGCCGGTGCTCGAAGTAGTCGACCGCCGGGAAGCAGTCCTCGAGGCGGCGGGTGTCGGCGAGGACCACGGCTCCCAGGGCGCCTTGCGAGAGCTCGTCCCAGATGAACCAGAAGCGGTCCTGTCCCGGCGTCCCGAACAGGTACAGGGCGAGACCGGAGCGGATGGTGATGCGGCCGAAGTCCATGGCCACGGTGGTGGTCACCTTGCGGTCCACGCAGTCGGTGTCGTCGACCAGTTGGCCCGCCTCGCTGAGCAGTTCCTCGGTGCGCAGGGGGCGGATCTCGCTGACGGAACCGACCAGGGTGGTCTTGCCGACGCCGAATCCCCCCGCCACCAGTATCTTCAGCGCCAAGGCGGAGATGTCGTCGGCGGCTTCGACGTGCTCAGAGGCCATGATCACTTCTCTCGGGAGGGCCGGCTGCGGTCGACGTGTTCGGGGCGTGAGGTGAGCATCATGACAACTTCGACACCGCCTCGGGGGTTCGGACTGAAAAGCACCAGATGTGACCGACTTCCGGCCGATTGATCACCGCAAGCGTGTGGAACGGCGACAGAAGAGGCTTCGGGTCGGTCGTAAGGGTTCATCTACAGGGCCCTCAACCCTTCGATGACCTCGCGCAGGATCCGCTCGTCCGGCAGATGCGCCGGCGGCACCGGGCGGCTGACGGTGACGCAGCCCAGTTCCAGCAGATCGCCGAGGAGCACCCGGACCACACCAACCGGCAGGTCGGCGTCCGCCGCGAGTTCCGCGACCGACTGGGTCTCGGTGCGGCACAGCTCGATCAGGGTCCGGTGTTCGGGACCGAGCGCGCTGCCGTCGTCGATGCCCTGCGCCGAGGGGTCGAGGGTGACGAGGGCGATGAGGTCGAAGGGCACGCCGGTGGGGCCGGGCTGGGTGCGTCCGCCGGTCATGGCGTAGGGGCGCACCAAGGGTCCGGCCTCGCCGTCGTACCACTGGCTGCCCTCGTCCCGGAGGTCGCCCGGCGGGTTCTCGGTCATCCGTTCCGGCCTTCCGGTCAACCTGCTGCGGGCGGCCGTGATACGACGCGCGGTGCCGTGTAGAGGTGTTCGCCGACGCGTCTGACCAGACGTGCCATCTCGTAGGCGACCAGGCCGATGTCGGCGGTCGCGGCCGTCAGGACGGCGAGGCAGGAGCCGTCCCCCGCGGAGACCACGAAGAGGAAGGCGTCGTCCAGCTCCACCATGGTCTGGCGGACACCCCCTGCGCCGAAGTGACGTCCCGTGCCCTTGGCCAGGCTGTTGAAACCGGAGGCCACGGCGGCGAGGTGTTCGGCGTCGTCGCGGCCGAGACCGGTGGAGGCGCCGACCGCGAGGCCGTCGTTGGAGAGGACCACGGCGTGGCGCACCTCGGCGACCCGCCTGACGAGGTCGTCCAGGAGCCAGTCGAGTTCGCCGGATCGCTGGTCCGCAGTGGTGTTCGGCTCCTGGATCATGCCGGTTCTCCTTCGGTGCTGTCACTGCCCCTCGCGGGCGCTGGTGCGACGCGGCCGGGGCGGCGGCCGCCGCCGCGGACCCAGCCGTCGCGGTAGGCCGCCATGCGGTCCCGTACGAGTTCTGGGGTGCGCCCCTCGTCGCCGGGGGGTTCGGGTTCCACTGCCGGTTCGGCGGGGCGTTCCTTTCGGAGCTGGGGCGCGATGCTGGCCTGGCGCACCCGGCGCGGAAGGTCGTCCGAGGATTCCGGGTCGGTCGGTGGACGGTGGGGCCTCAAGGTGCTGACTCCGGGAGGCGGTGTATCGGGGACGGGATCGGCGGGCGGGGGAACGGACACGGCCAGTGCGGGCCGCTCGGCCTGCGTGGTCACCGCGGCGGGGGCCGGCGCGGGCAGGTCGGGCACGCGCGCGTACTCACGTTCCGGCTCCCGGCGGACCGGAGGTTCGTCGGCGGGCGGCTCCGACGCGCCCTGGTGCACCAGGGCGGTGGGCAGCAGCACGACGGCGGTGGTGCCGCCGTACGGGGACGTGCGCAGGTGCACCTTGATGCCGTGGCGGGCAGCCAGTCGGCTGACCACGAAGAGGCCGAGACGGTCGCTGTCGAAGAGGTCGAGGGCCTCTGACTGCTCGATGCGCCGGTTGGCCTCCACGAGGGTCTCGGCGCCCATGCCCAGGCCCCGGTCCTCGACCTCGAGGACGTAGCCGTTGCCGACCGGTTCGCCGGACACGCGCACGCGCGTGTGGGGCGGCGAGAACTGAGCGGCGTTCTCGACCAGTTCCGCGAGCAGGTGGGTGAGGTCGGCGACCGCTGCCCCGATGACGGCCGCCTCCGGGAGCTGCCGGACCTCCACGCGCGCGTAGTCCTCGATCTCGGAGACGGCAGCACGGACGACGTTGGTCAGGGACACCGGCATGCGCCAGGCCCGGCCGGGTGCCGCTCCGGAGAGGATGATCAGGCTTTCGGCGTGGCGCCGCATGCGCGTGGTGAGGTGGTCGAGCCGGAACAGGTCACTCAGCTCGTTCGGGTCGTCGGACCGGCGCTCCATGCTGTCGAGCAGGCTGAGTTGCCGGTGGACCAGCACCTGGCTGCGGCGGGCCAGGTTGACGAAGACTCCGGAGATGCCGCTGGCGAGTTCGGCGCGTTCCACCGCGGCGTGCAGGGCTGCCCGGTGCACGGTCGTCAGGGCCTCTGCCACCTGTCCGGTCTCGTCCTCCGCGGGTGGCCCGGCGGGCGCCTCCGCCCGGATGTCGATCTCCGCGCCGGCGCGCAGTTTTCGCATGGCCGCGGGAAGTTTGCGGCGAGCGATCTCCAGAGCGTCGTTGCGCAGGCTGACGAGTTCGATCACGAGGGCGCGTCCGATGCGGACCGAGATCACGAGGGAGGCGACGACCGCGGCCAGGCCGAAGAGTACGGCGGCGCCGGCCGTGCTCAGCAGCCCGTGCGTGAACGGGTCCGCCCGCCCCGCGACCGCCCGGCTCGTGTCCGCCGCGATGGTGCTCATGTCCGCCTGCACACGCGCGTGGGCGGTGGCCCAGGCCGAACCCGGCGCCGTGTCGACCGCCTTGGCGCCGGATCCCGCGTCGAGGACGCGGTCCTCGGTGGCGGTGAGGGCGAGATAGCCGCTGCCGTGGGCGACACGGTTCCAGGCGGCGCGCTGGGGTGCGGGCAGGTCGGCCACGGCGACCTGGGTGAGAGCGCGCCGGTTGGCCACCGCGCCGCCCAGCAGCCGCAGCCGTCGACCGCGAAGCTCGTCGTCCGGGCGAGTACTGCCGAGGACGGCGTTCTCCTGGGCCAGCGCCTCGGCGGCCCGGGAGAACTCGAGCAGCACGCGCGCGTCGGAGCCGACGTCGGCCCGCTGGATGCCGGAGAGGGCACCGTCCACGGCGAACGCGGCGTCGATGGTCCTGGAGTACCGGTCGTACGCCTTCGACCAGTCCGCCTCGCGGTCGATCACGGCGGCCCGCAGGGTACGGAGCTGCTCGGCGCCGCCGACGAAGGTCTCCAGGCGGGTGCCGACACCGGCGGGGAGCTGCTGGCCGGCGGCGACGGTGCTGTCGTCGCCGAGCCGCAGCTCGGCCACCGCCCGGTCGGTGGTGGCGGCGAGGCCTCGGAGGTCGTTACCGCGTGCCGCGTCCGGTGCGGCGGCGTACCGCACGGCGGCAACCCGCTCCGCCTGCAGCGCGGCCACGGCGACCGCGACGGGAGTGCGCAGCTCGGCGTCGACGCGCTGGGACCGGCGCAGTTCGGAGACGTCCTGAGCGGTAGTCACGGTGGCGTACGCCCAGAGCGCGAGCAGGGAGACCACCGGCACCATCAGGAGGCAGACCACCTTGGCGCGCACGGTCCGGGGGCGCATGTGCCAGCGGCCCGCGCGCACGGGCGCGTAGTCCGGCGAGAGGTCGGCGAAGGCGTCCGCGCCCTCGTCGGCCGGTGGCCCGGCATGCGCGCGTCGGCCGCGTAGCGGGGTCGTGGACTGCGCCGGTGGTCCGGCTTTCGGGGTGCTACGGGGTGGGCGCATGGCCTCCTCGCTCGGGCAGTGGGTCGGGGATCGACGGCCGGGCTTCCGCTAGCGGGCGGTGCTCTCGACGGGCCGTTGGGCCGTGGCGGACGCCTGGCGCTCGTCCGCCGTGGGCGAGAGGGCGACGAAGGCCGAGGTGATGAAGAGGTAGGAGCCGAGGCCCACGGCGAGCGGGAAGATGAACTGCATGGCCGTGGCTCCCGGCAGGGTCGCGCCGGAGGGGCTGACATCGACGCTCACCGCGAACATGCCGCTGTAGTGCATGCTGCTGACGGCCGCCCCCATGACCAGGGAGGCGAGGGTGACCGCGAGCGGCGACTTGATGTTGAGGCCCGCCCACAGCGCCGCCGTCGCGGCCACCACCGCGATCACGATCGACAGCCCGACGAGGACGGGATCGTAGGTCACGTCCCCGTGCAGCCGGACCGCGGCCATGCCGAGGTAGTGCATGCTCGCGACACCGAGGCCGGTGGTGAGGCCGCCGATCAAGAGGGCCCGGTTGCGGTCCTTGCTGTAGCCGACGGCGAAGACGCCCGCGCAGACGACGACCATGGCGACGACGAGGCTCAGGATCGTCAGCGGCACGTCGTAGCGGATGTCGGTACCGCTGACGCGGAAGCCGAGCATGGCCACGAAGTGCATGGTCCAGATGCCGGTCCCGATCGCCGAAGCGGCCGTGATCAGCCAGTTGCGCCGCGCCCGGCCGGTCGTCGCCAGCGCACGCACCGTGCAGCGCAGGCCGAGCGCGGCGCCGATGCATGCCATCGCGTACGAAAGCACCGGAGTCAGCCAGCCGAAGGCCGCGTGGTCAAGGTGTCCCATGGCCCCCGGACGCTAGTCGCGGCAGAGGCGTACAGAGGGGGCGCGTTTCGAAAGCTGTCACAACATGACACAGGCGGTGTCCGAACATGACGTGGAGTTGCGGTGAAGGGGCGCATCCCGCTCGTTCCGGGTGCGGGCGGCATCAGCCGGGGTGGTGCGAGATCATCGGAGCATGAGTGACGACCACACGCACGTCCAGGAGTTCTTCGCCGCTCGGGCGGCCGACTGGGACAGCAGGTTTCCCGATGACGGCCCCGCCTACGCCGCAGGGGTGTCCGACATGGGTCTGGGCGCGGGTGACCGGGTGCTCGACGCGGGGTGCGGCACGGGCCGCGCGCTACCTTCACTGCGCGCGGCTGTGGGGTCTTCCGGGACGGTGATCGGGGCCGATCTCACCCCGGCCATGCTTCAGGCCGCAGCGCGGGCCGGGCGGGACCAGGACGGTGCCCTGCTGCTCGCGGACGTCACCGCGCTGCCCCTGCGCTCGGAGTGCCTGGACGCCGTCTTCGCGGCGGGTCTGGTCGCCCATCTGCCGGAGCCGAGCGAGAACCTGCGTGAACTCGCCCGTGTGGTGCGGCCCGGTGGCACGCTCGCACTGTTCCACCCCATCGGCCGGGCCGCGCTGGCCGCTCGCCAGGGCAGGCAGCTCACGCCCGGCGACCTGCGTGCCGAGGCCAATCTCGGCCCTCTCCTCGCGCGTTCCGGGTGGCGCATGACGTCGTACGTCGATGAGCCCGGCTACTTCCTCGCGCTGGCGGTCCGCGAGTAGCGGCCTCCACACCCCATGGAGGTGCAGCGGTCAGGGCTGATCGTCGGGCGCCGCTCGGCTCACTCCACCGCGTCGGTCGGCTTCAAGTGCCTCACCGGGCAGCCGCCCATCCCCGGCACCGGGCGCGTGCCCAGGTCGGCGGTGTCGTAGCCGTTCGGGTAGCTCTTGACCTCCCGGTTCTGTCGCGCGAAATGTGGCGCGCGGCGCGGTGGCAGCAGCCTGACCAGCCGTCCGCGTACCCGTAGGACGCGGCGGACCAGGAAGGTGATGGTGGCACTCGGCGTCTCGTAGCGGAAGGCTCGCAGCAACGGCTCGTCGAGGAGGGCGAGCATCGCCGTGCGCAACAGCGGTGCGAGCGGTCGCGGATACCAGGACGCCATCAGGCCGAGCGTCGCGTCGGACACCTGCCGGGCGCGTTCGTCCCAGGCGAAGTGCGCCTTCTCGTACGAGTCGAGGAGAGCCTCGAACTCCTCGAACGTCTCGGGGACGTCGGGGATGCCCATGTGCCGCCCGAGGGTGCGGTAGTACTCCGTGGCGGCGACGATCTCGTGCCGGGACAGACGCCGCCAGCCGTAGGCGTCGATCCAGCGTCTGGGCATCACGACGAAGGTCGACAGCACGTAGCGCATGTCGTCGTCGCTGATGTCGTAGCTGCGGTGCATCTGGTTGATGCGCCGGATCGCGGTACGGCCCTCGTGGGCGGCGAAGCCGTGTTCCATGACGGCGTCGAGCAGCAGGACGGTGTCGTCGTACCGGCGCTGCGAGCGCTCGGTCAGCTCCGCCGTCTGGGCGAGCAGCCGGCCGATGCTGGGGACGGCGTAGGTGCGGTAGAGGGCCAGTTCCAATGCTCGTGTGTAGTCCCAGGGGAATTCGAGCGCGGCACTGAGGCGGTAGATCTCCGGGGCGTCGGCGACCGGATCCATCCGCCGTATCCGATCGAGCCGCTCGAAGCGCTTCACCGTGGGGTCCCCTTATGTCGCAGAAATTTCAACTCTACTTTGAGTAAAGGGACATGCGCGATGGGCGAGACCCCGACCGGGGAAAGGTGGTTCGCGTGTTCGACATGATGCGCAAGTACGCCGCCAGGCTGGGCACTTCACCGCGTGGGGAGGAAGCCTCCGCCGAGCGGAAGAGGCGTGGACACAACCTTTTCGAGGCCGCGGCGGCCTACGTGACGGCCCGCGCGCAGGACGATCAGGACGGGGTGGACGAGGCGTCGTCGTGGGTGTCGCCGGAGGCGCTCTCCTTCGGTGTCGGGGAGTTGGCGAGCCGAGCCGTCGTCGCTCTGGCCCGCGAGCGTTCCATGACTCCGAGGGCGGTGGCCCGCGACTTGCTGGGTCTCCCATCGGACTGAGGAGGACTCGTGAGGGACAGGGGTGTTTCGCCCCCGTCCGGCAGGAAAACCGCAGCTCCACCCGGTGCACGGAGTCGTGACAAGCCTCTCCCCCGCGCACTAGGGTGCGCGCCGACGGACGAACCACTGGGGAGGCTTGAGATGGCCGGGTCGGACGATGCGCCCGTGGCTGCCGCTGAGGAAGCGCTGTACGTGTTGACGGCGGTTCTGCTGACACCGGCGCAGTTCCCGAGCGTGCTCGGCGACGACTACCCCGCGGCCTGTGCGGCGCTGGGTCTCACGCCGCTCGCCGAGGGGTACGGGCTGGTCCTCGGGCAGGACGGGGACGGTGCCCGGTGGACGGCCGTCATCGACGACGTCTCCCTGGTGGCGGTGGCGATCGCCTCCTGGGACTGCGGCATGGAGTACGAGCTGTCACCCGACGAGCGCACGCTCGTGGCAGCCCTTCCGGGGTGGCCCCTGGCACTGGCCGTGGCCGCACCGGATGTACCCGCCCCGCACGACCCTGACACCGGTGCCACCGACCGGCCTCCTCTCACCCCGCCCGACACCAGCACCTGGGGCTCGGCCCAGCGGCGTCTCGGTGCCGACGAGATAGCGCTCCAGTGGGCGGAGTGGCGCGGTCGCCTCGACGACGCCGACGTCCTGCCGGGCGAGCGGCATTCCGGAGCCGCAGCGCCCTCGCCGGAGACCGAAGCCGAGGTCGAGGTCGAGCCCGATGGCCCGGCCAAGTCCGGCCATCGGGGCGTGCGACAGGTGCTGGCCGAGGCACGCGCCTACATCGACGCCCCGCCGCCGCTCGGACGTGTCCGCTCGGCGTTCGCCTCCGGTGACGCACGGACGCTGCGTGCCGACGGTCCCGGCTGGTCGATCGTGGCCCGCACCGACGACATCGCGTTCGTACTGCTGGACGCGGAACCCGGAGAGGTCATCCCGGTGGGACGGGGCCCGGAGCTCCCCGGCCTCCTGGACGGGCTGGACAAGATCGCCGTGCGTCCGATCTGACCCCAGGGCGAGCCCTGCGTACGGAGGAGGACGAAGGCGTCCCTAGCCCCGGCCCCAGGTGCGGACGCTCACCACGCACTGCACCGGACCGCCGGCGTCAGCGGCCGACCTCCTTGCGCGCAACCCGGCGCAGCCTGCGCCGCTGAGAGGGGTCCAGCGTCAGGTACGCGGCGGCGGGCACGCCCACCACGATCAGGAGCGACACCCACCAGGGCAGCCATATCAACAGGATCAGCCCGACCGCCACGCCACCCACGGCGATCTTCGCGTTTCTCGACATGAGCTCCGCCTCCTTCGTCACGACCACTGCCGCTCTCTGCATGGAGAACGGCCCCGAGCACGCCACGGTTCCGCCCGCCGCCCCTGAGACATCCCTGAAGCCCGACCCTGAGGAACCCTGAGACGCCGTTCGGAGGGCGGGCGATCTCAGTGTTCAGGACAGTGAGTACCCGCCCTCGCCTCCGACGACTCCGCCGCTCCACCGCTCGTGGTCCCGGGCGGGAAACGCACCGCGCGCGTGGTCGGCCACAGGTGACCGACCACGCGCGCGTATGCCTCAGCCGCGAGCGCCGAGCAGGTGGTCCATCGCCAGTTGGTCGAGCTGTTCGAAGGCCATGCCACGGGTGGCGGCGGAGTCGACGTCGAAGTCCTCGAACGCCGAGCGGTCGGCGAGCAGGGCGTCCAGGCCGTCCGCGGCCGTGGGCTGCGCCAGCTCGTCCAGACGCGACGCGCGCAGTGCCTCCTGCACCTCCGGGTCGGCACGGAAGGAAGCCGCGCGGTCCTTCAGGATGAGGTAGTTGCGCATGCATCCGGCGGCCGAGGCCCAGACCCCGTCGAGGTCCTCGGTCCGCGGCGGCTTGAAGTCGAAGTGCCGCGGCCCCTCGTACCCGGCGCGCTCCAGGAGGTCGACGAGCCAGAAGGCGGCCCGGAGGTCACCGGCGCCGAAGCGGAGGTCCTGGTCGTACTTGATGCCCGACTGGCCGTTGAGGTCGATGTGGAAGAGCTTGCCCGCCCACAGCGCCTGCGCGATGCCGTGCGGGAAGTTGAGCCCGGCCATCTGCTCGTGCCCGACCTCGGGGTTGACGCCGAACAGCTCGGGACGCTCCAGCCGCTCGATGAAGGCGAGGGCGTGGCCGACGGTGGGGAGCAGGATGTCGCCGCGCGGCTCGTTCGGCTTGGGCTCGATGGCGAAGCGGATGTCGTAGCCCTGGGAGGTGACGTACTCGCCGAGGAGGTCGAACGCCTCCTTCATGCGGTCCAGGGCTGCCCGTACGTCCTTGGCGGCACCGGACTCGGCGCCCTCGCGGCCGCCCCAGGCGACGTAGGTCTGCGCGCCCAGTTCGACGGCGAGGTCGACGTTGCGGATCGTCTTGCGGAGCGCGTAGCGGCGGACGTCGCGGTCGTTGGCGGTGAAGGCGCCGTCCTTGAAGACGGGGTGGGTGAAGAGGTTGGTGGTGGCCATCGGCACGGCCATGCCGGTCGCGTCCAGGGCCTGGCGGAACCGCTTGATGTGCGACTCGCGCTCGGTCTCGGAGGCGCCGAAGGGGATCAGGTCGTCGTCGTGGAAGGTCACCCCGTGCGCGCCGAGGTCGGCCAGCCGCTGCACGGTCTCCACCGGGTCGAGGGCGCGGCGGGTGGCGTCGCCGAAGGGGTCCCTCCCCTGCCAGCCGACGGTCCACAGGCCGAAGGTGAACTTGTCCTCGGGGGTGGGCTGGTAGTTCATGCCGCGGCTCCTCGGTGCGTACGACTATTTCGTCATGGCCGTTTACAAATTAGTATGCGGAGGCGCCTCTGGGAAGAGACCGGATGTCTTCGACGCCGGGGCGCCATCGATGAACGGCGTCGCTGCCGGTCGATGACGCCGCGGAAGAGGGAGAGCCCGATGTCAGCAGCCGAGGGTCCGCTCGTCGTCGGTGTGGACACGTCCACCCAGTCCACGAAGGCACTGGTCGTCGACGTCTACACCGGGCGTGTGGTGGCGAGTGGCCAGGCCGCGCACACGGTGACGTCGGGCGCCGGGCGGGAGAGCGATCCGCGTCAGTGGTGGGACGCGCTGTGCGAGGCTCTGCAGCAGTGCGGCGAGGCGGCGCACGAGGCGGCGGCGATCTCGATCGGCGGCCAGCAGCACGGTCTGGTCACGCTCGACGCGCGGGGCGAACCGGTCCGCCCCGCGCTGCTGTGGAACGACGTCCGCTCGGCGCCCCAGGCCCGCAGTCTCGTGGAGGAGCTGGGCGGCCCGGACGCGTGGGCGGAGCGCACGGGCAGCGTGCCGGGCGCGTCGTTCACTGTGACGAAGTGGGCGTGGCTCGCGGAGCACGAGCCGGACGCGGTCCGTGCGACCAAGTCCGTGCGTCTCCCCCACGACTACCTCACCGAACGTCTCACCGGCCTGGGCACGACCGACCGTGGCGATGTCTCCGGTACCGGCTGGTGGGCGTCCGCGACCGAGTCGTACGACGAGGAAACTCTCGCGCATGTGGGACTCGACCCGACGCTGCTGCCTCGGGTGGTGCGGCCGGGCGAGGTGGCCGGCACCGTGCGCGACAGTCATGACCTGCCCTTCTCCAAGGGCACTCTGGTGGCGCCCGGCACCGGGGACAACGCGGCCGCCGCGCTGGGGCTGGGCCTGCGCCCGGGCACCCCGGTGCTCAGCCTCGGCACGTCGGGCACGGTGTACGCGGTCTCCAAGCGCCGCCCCGCCGACCCGACCGGCACGGTGGCGGGTTTCGCCGACGCGCACGGCGACTGGCTGCCGCTGGCCTGCACCTTGAACTGCACCCTCGCCGTGGACCGGGTCGCGGCCCTTCTGGGGCTGGACCGTGAGGCCGTGGAGCCCGGCACCTCGGTCACCCTGCTGCCGTATCTGGACGGTGAGCGCACCCCGAACCTGCCGCACGCCTCCGGTCTGCTGCACGGTCTGCGCCATGACACGACCGCAGGTCAGGTGCTCCAGGCCGCCTACGACGGCGCGGTGCACTCGCTGCTCGGCGCGCTCGACCTGGTCCTCGACCAGGACGCCGACCGCACCGCTCCGTTGCTGCTGATCGGCGGCGGCGCCCGCGGCACGGCCTGGCAGCAGACGGTACGACGGCTGTCCGGACGGCCGGTACAGATCCCCGAAGCGAAGGAACTGGTCGCACTCGGCGCTGCCGCCCAGGCGGCGGGTCTGCTGACCGGCGAGGACCCTGCGGCCGTCGCGCGCCGCTGGAACACGACGAAGGGACAGGTGGTGGACGCCGTGGAGCGGGACGAAGAAGCCCTGGCCCGCATCGCCGGGGTACTCTCCGACGCGTCCGCGCTTCTGGAACGAGGCACGGACACCCCCCTGAGCGCGTGCTCCGCATACTGAGGCACTGCCGGAAAGGGCGAGACGCGTAGCCCGGCGAGTACGACCGACCGGTCCGCGAGCCGCGCACCTGGCCACGGACACCGAGGATCGACGGAGGCATGACCGCACCGCCGCACGACACCCGACCGACGGGCACCGGACGCCCCCTGCCGGACACCCAGCAGGGCATGCGTCGTCGCAACCTGGCTCGGGTCATGCACACCGTCAGCTCGGACGGCCCTCTGTCGCGCGCCTCGGTCGCCTCGCGCATCGGTCTCACTCGTGCTGCCGTGTCGTCCCTCGTGGACGAGCTGATCCGCTGGGACCTCCTGGAGGAGCTGGGCCCGGAACGGCCGAGCCGGGTGGGACGGCCCGGCTCCGCGCTCGCGGTGAGCGGTCGCGGCCCCGCGGGGCTCGGGGCGGAGATCGGCGTCGATCACCTCGCCGTGTGCGCCGTCGATCTTCGTGGCGCGGTGCGTGCGCGGGCCGTACGGCGCGGCGCGAACCGGGGTCGTTCCCCGGAGTCCGTGGCCCGGGAACTGGCCCGGTTGATCCAGCAGGTCACGACCGCGGCGGAGAAGGACGGCCTGTGGGTCGCCGGGCTCGCGGTAGCCGTACCCGGCTTGGTCGCCCGCGACGGCCGTACGGTCGTGCGCGCCCCCAATCTCGGCTGGCACGACGTCGACCTCGGCGGCGTGCTGCACGACTCGGTGCCACTGACCGTGGACAACGAGGCCAACTTCGGTGCCCTGGCGGAGCTGTGGCTCGGTGCCGGCACACCGGGTGACTTCCTGCATGTGTCGGCGGAGATCGGCATCGGCGCGGCGATCGTCGTGAACGGGCAGTTGCTGCGCGGCACCCGCGGCTTCGCCGGCGAGCTGGGCCATGTGCCGGTCCGGCCGGACGGTCCTCCCTGTCCGTGCGGGGGGCGCGGCTGCCTGGAGCAGTACGCCGGGGAGGAGGCCGTGCTACGGGCGGCCGGCGTCGAGCCCCGCGAAGACGTGGTGGGGGTGCTCGCGGAGCGCGCCGCTGCGGGCGACGAGGGCGTGCGCTCGGCGCTGGGCGAGGCGGGTACCGCGCTCGGCATCGCCTTGACCGGCGCGGTCAACCTCCTCGACCCCGACACCGTCGTCCTGGGCGGGGCACTGGCCGCCCTTTCACCATGGCTGCTCCCTTCACTGCAGGTCGAGCTGCGCAGCCGCACAGCCGGTCCGCCATGTCCGGTGGCGGTCTCGGAGCTGGGCCCGCAGGGACCGCTGCTCGGTGCCGCCCATTCGGTGGTGCGGGCCGTGCTCGACGATCCGGCGACGGTTGCGGAACGGCCCTGACAGTTCGGCGGATGCCCGAGAGGAAAGGCCGCCACGCTCGCTGACGCCGGAAGCCCCTCGAACGAGTGGCTGACTTATCCACAATCCGCCAGTTGTCCACGGACTCGACGCTCACCCTTCTGCCCAACTCCCCCGCGCCGTAACGTGATTCACGCGAGCCGCAACCGCCCGACCGGGCGGCGGAAGCGCAGGCCGCAACACGTGCTGAGCAATGGCTGACACCGGCATCGGGGGAGACATGTACGCGGAATCGACCGGCGCGCGACGACAGAGCCGACACCACCACGGCCATTCCTGGTTCCCGCCGACACGAGCTGACACCCTGTCGGCCATACGTGCAGAACTCTTCTGAGCTGTGCGTGCCCCTCGACGCACACTCGCATCCGCAGGCGAATCTCAAGGGCCCGGACCCCGCACACGCACCTGCCTCCTCACCCGAGGCGGGTGCCACCTCATACTGCTGAAGGGCAGCCGACGATGGAGATGAACCAGCCCCGTACCCACCTCACCCGACGCGGCGTCTTGAAGGGCGCGGCACTGGCCGCTGTCCCCTACGCCCTCCTCCCCGGCCCGCAGGCGGCCGCGCAGGCGGCGGTGGACTACCCGTCCGGAGAGTGGCAGCCCGCGAGCAGCGGTAACTACACGGTCTCCAGCCGTCCCACGGCCTACAAGATCGACCGCGTGATCATCCATGTCACCCAGGAGACCTACACCGACACGCTGGCCATTTTCCGGAACACCGAGAAGAAGGTGTCCGCGCACTACCTCGTGCGCTCGGCGGACGGCCATGTCGCCCAGTGCGTCCGGGAGGCGGACGTCGCCTGGCACGCGGGCAACTGGTCCTACAACACCCGCAGCATCGGCATCGAGCACGAGGGCTGGGTGGACCAGCCCGCCTATTTCACGAACGCCCTCTACGAGCAGTCGGCCAGGCTGACGGCCGCGGTCTGCGACAAGTACGGCATCCCGAAGGACAGGGAGCACATCATCGGCCACTTCCAGGTCCCCGGCACCGACCACACCGACCCAGGAGTGAACTGGGACTGGGTCCGCTACATCAGACTTGTCAATTTCTCCTGACCTCACACCGCCCCGGTTGTCCGCGGGGAAACCGCGCGTGAGGATGTCCCAGTGGATTCCCGCGCAGGGAGGACCAGTTGACCGATCAGTGGGTGGCTCTTGAGCCGGGAGCCGACCCAGGCGAAAGAGTTCGAGCGCTGCATCGGGCGCATGAGACGTTCACGACCGTCGGCACCGTTCCGCGCCCGGTCCGACCCGTGGTGGCCGAGTCATGGCGGCGCAGTGCGCGGGCCGGCGTGGGGCCCGACGGCACGGCGAGCGTGGAACTGACCGATGACGACCTCGGCGCCTACCGCGCCGAGCACCCCCTGGCCCAGGTCATGCCGCTGGTCCGGGAACTGGTGGGCACGTTCGCCGCCGACGGCTCGCATCTGCTGGCGGTGTGCGACGCGCACGGCAGGCTGATGTGGGTCGAAGGGCACGCGACGACGCTGCGGCTGGCGGACCGGATGAACTTCGTGGCGGGTGCGCGCTGGTCGGAGGCGGCTGTAGGCACCAATGCGCCGGGCACGGCGGTGGCCGTGGACCGTCCGGTGCAGGTCTTCGCGGCGGAGCACTTCATAAGGCGGGTGCAGCCGTGGACCTGCGCGGCCGCGCCGATCCACGATCCGCACACCGGCCGGGTGCTGGGGGCCGTCGACATCACCGGAGGGGACGGCCTGGCCCATCCGCACAGCCTGGGCTTCGTACAGGCGGTGGCACGCGCGGCCGAGTCCCAGCTCACCCTGCTCACCCCACCGAGGCAGACGGAGAACAGCATCACGCTGAGCGCCCTGGGCCGGGACGAGGCGGAACTCCGCCTAGGAGGCGGCCGCAGGATCAGGCTGAGCCGTCGGCACAGTGAGATTCTCGTGCTCCTAGCCCGCCACCCCGAGGGCATGTCCGGGGACGAGCTGCTGTGCGCGCTGTACGCGGACGAGTCGGTGACACCGGTGACGTTGCGCGCCGAGCTGGCCAGGCTGCGTCCGCTGCTGCCACCCGGGCTGCTGGCATCCCGTCCGTACCGGCTGTCCCTGCCGGTCGAGTGCGACGCGACGCTGGTGGAGCGGCAACTGGAGACGGGTGCGCTCACGGCCGCGGCACGGGCGTACCGGGGTCCGCTGTTGCCGGGCTCCCAGGCACCCGCCGTCGTGCGGCTGCGGCGTCGACTCGCGAGCGCCCTGCGGACGGCGCTGATCACCCGCAGCGACCCGGACCTGCTGGCGGACTGGGCGCACGCACCCTGGGGCGAGCACGACCTGCTGGCCTGGCAGGCTCTGGCGGCAGTGCGGCCGACGGCTCCCGTGCGGGCACGACTTGCGGCGCTGGAAGCCGAACTGGCCGTATCAGGGCTGCCGAGCCGCCGCTCCGACGTCCGCCGGACTCCTTGGGCGACCAGCGGTGCAACATACTCGCAACGTCCGCCTGTCTAGCCTCACGACGGGAGCTGCCCAACGGCGGGCAGCGCTGCACCGGGAGGCAGACCAGCATGACCCGTTACGCGACGCCCGGCTCCGAGGGCTCGATCGTCTCCTACCAGCCGCGCTACGACCACTTCATCGGCGGGGAGTACGTACCGCCGGCGCGCGGGCAGTACTTCGAGAACCCGTCGCCGGTCAACGGGCAGCCGTTCACCGAGATCGCGCGCGGTACCGCGGAGGACGTCGAGCGGGCCCTGGACGCGGCGCACGCGGCCGCGCCCGGTTGGGGCCGTACGTCGGTGACGCAGCGTTCGGACATCCTGCTGAAGATCGCCGACCGGATGGAAGCCAACCTCGAAGCCCTGGCGGTGGCCGAGAGCTGGGAGAACGGCAAGCCGGTCCGCGAGACGCTGGCCGCGGACATCCCGCTGGCCATCGACCACTTCCGCTACTTCGCGGGGGCGGTCCGCGCGCAGGAGGGGTCGTTGGGCGAGATCGACGACGACACCGTGGCGTACCACTTCCACGAACCGCTCGGGGTCGTCGCACAGATCATCCCGTGGAACTTCCCGATCCTGATGGCCGCCTGGAAGCTGGCACCCGCGCTCGCCGCAGGCAACGCGGTCATCCTCAAGCCCGCCGAGCAGACCCCGGCGTCCATCCACTACTGGATGAGCCTGATAGCCGACCTGCTGCCGCCGGGCGTGGTCAACATCGTCAACGGTTTCGGCGTGGAAGCGGGCAAGCCGCTGGCCTCCAGCGCTCGGGTGGCGAAGGTGGCGTTCACCGGGGAGACGACGACCGGGCGGCTGATCATGCAGTACGCCTCCGAGAACATCAAGCCGGTCACGCTGGAGCTCGGCGGCAAGTCGCCCAACATCTTCTTCGACGACGTGTGGGCACACGACGACGACTTCCGGGACAAGGCCCTCGAGGGCTTCACCATGTTCGCGCTCAACCAGGGCGAGGTGTGCACCTGTCCCTCGCGGGCGCTCGTCCAGCGCGGGCACTACGCCGACTTCATGGAGGCGGCCGTGGCCCGCACCCGGCAGATCAAGCCGGGGCACCCTCTCGACACCGACACGATGATCGGCGCCCAGGCGTCCAACGACCAGTTGGAGAAGATCCTCTCCTACCTGGACATCGGCCGTCAGGAGGGCGCCAAGGTCCTCACCGGCGGCGAACGCATCGAGTACGACGGCGAGCTGAAGGGCGGGTACTACGTCCAGCCGACCATCTTCGAGGGTGACAACCGTATGCGGATCTTCCAGGAGGAGATCTTCGGCCCGGTCGTCTCGGTGACGTCCTTCGACGACTTCGACGACGCGATGAAGATGGCCAACGACACGCTGTACGGCCTCGGCGCGGGCGTCTGGACCCGCGACATCAACACCGCCTACCGCGCCGGCCGCACGATCCAGGCAGGCCGCGTCTGGACCAACTGCTACCACGCCTACCCGGCCCACGCGGCCTTCGGCGGCTACAAGCAGTCCGGAATCGGCCGGGAGAACCACAAGATGATGCTGGAGCACTACCAGCAGACCAAGAACGTTTTGGTTTCATACAGCCCGAAGAAACTTGGGTTCTTCTAGGGTTGCCTGGAGGCACCGATGCGCTCCAGGCAACCCGACACGATAGCTACCCAATACAATCAGTCGGGTTCTTCTAGTTACTCTCTGGCGCCCAGTGGAGTTCCACTCGGACCAGTCACGGACCAAATTTGTGCTGGAGAACGTCACCCCGCGAGCCGCACCCGGCGTGAACAAGGCCGTGTCAGTGCCGCATACGCCGGTGGCGTCCCTTGAAGGACACCGTTGGCGAATCCAGTGCTAGTAGGGTCAGATGCGGGTGAAGCGTACGGTCCTGGTGGGGGCGAGCGGTGTTTCGGTGAGCCATGCGTCGGTGCGGATGACCACGGCCTGCGAGGCGATCCGGTGTTTGACCGGCGCTCCGACCTTCGCCCACCTCCTCCGTGATCTTGGGCGACCGGGAGCTGCCCGAGGTCGTCATGAGGCGATCGCATCCGGGCGACCAGCAACCCAGGGCATCCCTTGTCGGGGTTGGCTTGGGGATCCATCCGGCCTGCCTCGTCCCTCATTCGCCACCCACCACCGTATCCCCGTCGAACCGCAGCGCCGTGACCCGCGACTCGCCGACCCAGTCCCGGAGGGTGTCCAGTGCAGCGGGCTCAAGTTTCGTGGTGAAGAGGATGGCCAGGTGCTCTCTGGCCCGTGAGCATGCCACGTAGAACAGGTTGCGTGCCCTGATGAACGCCTCCAGTTCCTTGTCCATCAGTTCGTCACGCCGGGAGAAGTTAGCCAGCATCTCGGGGATCTGGAATCGGGAGTGTCCCTTGCTGACCACGGCGAGGACCCGGTTGAACTCCATTCCCTTGACTCCGTGTTGTGTGGCGAAGGGCGTGCCGCCGCCGAGGTGCTCGTTCAACGCCAGCAACTCCGCGTACGGCACATGGCGCAGTTGTTGGTACTCCTTCGACCGCGCCACCGCCCGGGCTTCGGCCTTGTCGTCACTCACAGCCTGCGGGTCGGTGCCGGATGGTGACACGGCCTTCCGGTGACGCTCGCGCACCTTCCCCAGGCCGTCGAAGAGCTGCTGCTCAAGACAGAGGTCGAGGACGTCGCCGACCGTTCCAGTCTTGCGGGCCTCCCCCAGTTTCGTCAGGAACGCCATCCATTCCTGCTTGTCGGCCGACGAGTTGATGGGTGGGCGGCCACGGGGGTCGAGTGCGTCGAACATCGCGCCGTAGCGCTTGTTCCGGTGGTGGAGCAGGGCCGGTTCCAGCGTGTCCATGAAGAAGGCCATGGCGTGGTCCTCCTTCCTCACGTAGGAATCGTTGCGCCGAAAGGCCCCGTGGAGCTTCTGATATCCCAGTTCGCCGGCGATCGTCTCGTGCGTGAGCATGAGGATCTTCGTGCTGGGCTCCTCCGCCCGCGCCTGGGCATCGTGACCGGATGCCCCGGTGCTCCATAACCGGTCGCGGACGTCGTCCAGTACCCATTTCCGAGCCGCGTGGGCCGCGTCCCAGCCGAGCTGACCCTTCCGGTGGTGAGTGAGCCTCGTCCCGGCCCATTCGTTGGTGTGATAGACGGCGACGGTGCCCTCGCCAACTCCTGACGCTATGGTCTGCGTCAATTCGGGACGCATCGTGTTCAGGAGGTTCACGACGGCGCGCTGCGAGCGCCGATTGCGCCGTCTGAAGACCGGTGTCGGGCGGGCGTCCTCGAGTGCCCCGCACGCGTTGTCGTAAATCTGCTGCCAATGGTCCCCGAAGAAGCCGCAGAGGGGGCCGCGCGCGGTGGCCTCATCGCCCGGCGTGCCCAGCATGGCCTCCGCCAGACCGGCGGGGGTGTCCTGGTACTCGTCCACGAAGACGATCGGGAACCGGTCGGCAGCCAGGGCCCGGAACTTGGGAAGGGCGAAAAACGCCCTCGCGAGGATGGGCAGATCGTTGTGACCCAGCTGCACGCGACGGCTGTCGTGGTCCACTTTCTGGAAGCCGGTGCTGTACTCGACGGTGTAGCCGTCCAGTGAGGTGTGGCCCTCCATCTTCGACAGCATGATGTCCAGCTCGACGATGTGGCGCAACAGGTGCTTGCGGAAAGGGGAGAGCAGCTGCCACAGGAAACCATGGATGGTTTCGGCGAACACGTACGGGCTGCGGTCGGTACGGCTGATGATCTCGTCGCGGGCCACATTGGTGTAGGTGACGCAGGCGATGCGCTGGTGGGGCCGCGGGAGGTAGCGGGGGCGGTCAGCCAGGATGCTCTGGAGCGCCTCGATCAGTGAGCTGGTCTTGCCCGCGCCGGCACCGGCCTCCACCTTGAAGTGACGGCCCGCCTGGAGAGCCGTCAGGATCGTGTGCGTGACATCTTGCGCCTCGGTCGTCACTGGACGTCCACCTTCGTCGCCGTCCCGTCCTGTGCCATGAGCCACTCGAGGCCGCGCCTGATGTACTTCGGGACCTGCCAGTCGTGGTCTCCGAGGACGTGGTCGAGGGCGAAGTCGACCTTGCTGCGCCTGGTCTCCAGGCTGCTACGGGCCTGTTGTTCCAGTTCCTCGGCGGGAGCGGCACCCGTGGGGATACCGAACAGGCCCCGGTTGGCCAGCGCGAAGGCGTCCTCGAAAGTGCGGCCGCACGGACCGCCGGGCTCCTCCGGCACCTGGTAGGCGAGGCACATGCTGCCGCCGGCGATCGGCGGGTCCGTCTCGGCCCGCTGCAGCAGCTCGGCCACCGTGATGTCGGCCATCTCGGGGGACCACGCCCTGATGGACTGGTTGGACGTGCGTCCGGATTCGGACACCAGGCATTTGCGGATCTTGGGCTCCCTGTCGTCGACGGGATCAAGATCCGTGATGATCAGGGCTGGGATCCCGAGGACCTTCAGCAGCGGATAGAACCTGTGGGCATGCGCCCCGCCGACCTCCATCAAGGTCACGTACTGGTGCTGGGGCGTCTCTCCGGGCCTCCTCGCCGCCAGCTTCTCCTCCGCAGCCGGGACGAAGATACGCTCGCTGGCGCCCTCGACGAGGATGGCCTTGTCCGCGAAGTAGAGGTCGGCCCGGGTGAGGGTCAGGTACTTGCGGAGGAACCTCTCGTCGCCGGTCACCTGGGACAGGTCCTTGATGAAGGTGCGGGCCGGCCCCGGCTCGCTTCCGCTCTCCACGGTGTCCTCCTCCTTCCGGAAGTACCGGATGTCGGAGAAGTGTCCTCGGTTGGCCACGTGTGCCGAGTGGGTGGTCACCACGAACTGAGCGTTCCACCGGGGGCTGCTGTCGATTGCGGTGCTGCTCTCCTCGACCGCTCCCTTTTGCCCGGGCATCGTCGCTCTCATCTGCGCGTCGATCCGGGGGAACAGATTGACGGAGTACGTGAGTCGCTGGATGAACGCCTCCTGCATCTGCGGATGCAGATGGGCCTCCGGTTCCTCCAGGAAGACGAGATGGATCCCCGACTCGGGAGAGGTCGCCGTGTGGTCGCGGTAGCAAGTGAAGAGCCTGAGCAGAATCATCACCAAGTTCCGCGTACCGAGGCCGTTGTACGACTCCGGGAACCGCACACCGGCCACTCCCGGATAGTGAATGCGCGCGAAGTTCCTGAGCAGTCTCTTGGAGTCCAGCCGGGCGGCCGTGACGAACTCCTGGTTGGCCAGACCCGGATAGCCGAATGCCTTCAACGTCGGCGCCACCCGTTCGCGGACCTTCTGGAGGCTGCTGTCGAGACTGCCGGAGGTGTCCACGAGTGTCCTGTCGATGTTCGCGGCGAGCTCCTCCAGCCACGTCGCGTTCTGGCTCTTCTCCGCTGCGGTCAGCAGTTGCTCGAAGACCGCTCCGATTGGTGCGGCATGCCCGTCGCTCTCGTCGTCCAGCCCTCGCTGCGCCTCGACGAAGTCCACCCTCACCAGGGTGCGCACGTCCGCGAGGTCGACCGGTCGGACGTTCGCCTCATCGGTCGGGTCGACCGCCATCACCGACATCTCGAAGTGCTTCGGGATGCCTCTGCCCAGCTGCTCAAGCGTGGCCGTGGCATCCGGCCCCACCGGCACGCCGCCGAAGAACTCCTCCAGCGCACCTTCCCCCAACGCGAAGGCGAACCTGATCACCACCTCGGAGCAGTCGGGATCGAGGTCCACCACGAAGGGGGCCAGGGGTCCGTACTGGCCGCAGTCCTTGTCGTAGGAGATGTGGAGGGTGAGGGTGACTTCCGGAACCGTGTCGCGCGCCTGCTCCGCCTCACCCGAGGCGAAGAGGCGATGGGCGGCGAGGAACTCCTCGTAGCAGTCGGCGGAGAAGTCCTCGATGCGCAGCGCGGCCTTCTTCCTCGCCACGAAGAATTCGAACAGTTTTGCCAGCGAGGTCTTTCCCGTGTTGTTGCGGCCGACGCACAGTGTCACCTTGTCCGTGAAGGAAAGCTCGGTTCTGCGGAGCAGCCGGAAGTTGCGGATGACCGCCTTGGTGAGCCGAGGCGGCACCGGGACTACGGTCCCGTGTGGTTCGGCGGAGCCGTCTCGCGGGCCTGGGATGGCACGCGGATCACTGGGCTGGGTCATCGCGGCTCCTTGCTGCGCTCGTACACACCCTGGGACGTCCGGCGGGAACACACAGCAAAGGAAGCCACAAGCCCCATGAGATGCCGTCACCCCCTCAGGATCTGGGGCCGCATCTTGTCACCATAATTCTCTAAATGCACAGCGGTCGCATTTGATTCAGTTTCGGTCACCTATCGATCTGAATTCACTCCCGAATGTTCGAGATACGGCACCCATGCGGCCACCACCTCATAGGCCGACGGACCGGGTGAGGGATGGCCATGTACGAGGCGCACAGCGTGACCGGTGCTCAGCGAAGGCGTTGCACCAGGAGCGGTGAATGGGTCCGCATCAGGTCCGATGCCAGCCTATGTCCAGTCCCGTCGAGTCCTTGAGGACCTGGTTCAGCGCTTCGACTTGTCCGACGTCGTCGAAGAGGCTGCGGGGAAGGTGGTCGTGAGCGAGAGGGCCGACGCCGTGCAGGATGTCGTCGTACGCCGACGCCACCGCGGCACCTATCAGTAGGTCCGTCGCCTCATCGAGGCCCACGTGCTCCGCCGGCCACCGGTACTCACCTTGACTCACCTGGAACACCGGGAACAGCCACTGCATGTCCCGGTCGGGCTTGATGAACCTGGTCGCTCTCTCGCCCAGGAAATTGACGCCGTAGTGCGAGATCGAACAGACGTCTCTTTCCCGCAGGGCAAGCAGACGTGAAGCGCACATGAGGGACACGGCAGGCGTACGCGCGGACAGGTGCATGGGGGCCGTGGCGGCTTCCCGGAGGGTCGAGAGGTCGGATAGACGGGAAGCCACGCTTCCCATCCGGAGCCCACTGCGCTTGGCCAGCACGTGCTGGAAGTGGACCGTCGCCTCGTGGCTCGGATACTGGAACTCCAGGTCCGTCTCCCAGCCCGTCATCGCCTTGGCTGCCGTCACGAACCGGTAGGGAGGGTAGAGCTCTTTCCAGTCGACGGACGGGTCGTCGGAGTTCAAGCCCGGCACCACAGGGTTCAGTGCGAAGTCGATGAGGGCCAGGACGGTACTTCCGCCGAGGGTGCACCCTGCGAGAGCACGTGCCAGGCGACACGGCATCCCATACTCGCCGTTCAGCACCTCGAGCAAGAACTCGCGCAGCGCCGGGTCAGCTTTCCGTATGAAGGCGCCCTCGAACTGGAAGAGTTCGTCGAGCACCGCCGCGCACTCGAAGAGGACGCGAGTGGTGAGCGGGCCCTCGGAGGTGTGCACGAGCTTCAGGGGCCCGTCGATGCCGACGCGTACGTCATCGGGACACTCGACCATCTCCATGCCCGCACCCTGGCGCCACATGTCTTCGAGGGAGTGCTCCATTGCCGCCCGCGTGTCCCAGGTGGCGGTGTCGAACTCCGTCAGACCCTCCGGGTCCAAGAGGAGGTAGTAGGCGAAGTAGAGGTTGAGCCAATCCAATTCGCTGTATTTCAGTTCCCCCTGGGCGTGCTTGGGGTAGCGCTCGAGGGAGAAAAAGGGGAGTCCGCTGCTCCGGTCCTCGTGGAGATGCTCCACGTCTTGCCGGGGCAGGTGAGAGATCGTGTACGCGGCCAACTGGTCCCTCGTGCGCCGCAGCAGGCTCAGAAGAATGCCGACAGTGGATCCGTGATAT
Organism: Streptomyces seoulensis; assembly: GCF_022846655.1. Classification (NCBI taxonomy): domain Bacteria; kingdom Bacillati; phylum Actinomycetota; class Actinomycetes; order Kitasatosporales; family Streptomycetaceae; genus Streptomyces; species Streptomyces seoulensis. The sequence goes on along the minus strand of NZ_AP025667.1, from coordinate 2,679,307 downwards.
CGCGCCCAGTGGCTGCTCTCGTGGACGTAGGTCTTGTGCCAGGAGCCGACCGCCGTCACAAGATCGCTGGTGCGCGTGCGGGTCTGATCCTGGAAGAGGATCTGGCTGCGCAGATTCAACTCGGCGCCGCTCGAGTTCCGCAGACGTGGAGAGTGGACGGTCACCGGTTCACCCCTTCCGAGCCGTCCGCACCCTGGTCGTCGTCTTCCGGTCGAGGAGGCGCCTCCTCCACTGGCCCCCGGTCACGCGCCCGCTCGACCAATGCCTTCAAGGCGTCATACAGGGTGTTCGTGGCCAGTCCGGCGGCGACGGAGATGGAGATCTCCGCCCAGTGGGCGTGGCGTAAGGAGTCGCGCCTGTTCTGCTGCAGGGGCGTGAGGGCGAGAGAGCACTTTCCGGCGAGGTGCTGATCCGCCTCTATTTCCCGTGCTAGCACCTTCAAGTTCGCGGCTTCGCACCGGTATTCAAAGATCGGCATGGCGGGAGCCTACAACTGGTCGCCGGTTCCCGGATCGGGACTCGGACACCGCCGTCTTCGCTGGAGGACCGCGGTAGCGCAACGTCGGGTGAGTTCGCCCCCGGGTGGTCGTTTGAGGCCGGCGGCGACGTGGAGGGCCGGCGCCGGTATAGGCGCGGTCGGCGAGGACAGGGACGCCTTGTCGCTCACAGATCCGGATGATGTGGTGGCCCACGCCGACGCTCACTTTCCAGCAACATACGGCTGTCGTGGGTCGCTTCGGTGACTGATGGCCGGCGCGGTCCGACGCGCCCGTCGCCATCAGGGCGGCACGCGGACACAGGCGCCTGGCGTGGCCGGAGCCATGCGGCGAGCCAGGGTTCCCGGGGGATCGCTTCCGTCTCCGCTGATGCCGGGGCGGACTGCGGACCAGGGTGATAGAGAGATGCCGGTACGACGATCCTCACGGTCGGTGTATGACGGCCCTGAAACCGGAAAGCGGCGACGATGTTCTTCAATGGCCCCGCGCACGTGCGCACCGATGCCACGCTCTTCCCAGCCAGTACCGGAGTCCCCGTCAAGCAGGCTCTGCCAGTCCTGCCGCAAGACTTGGCGCGCGTTGTTCATCACGGGCAGGGCCCCGTACGACCAAACCAAGCACGGGAGGCCATCGGCGTACGAGTGGTGCCACAGGGTGGCGGTCCTGCCCGCCTATCTCAACTGGAGCGATGATCCGATCCGTCGCATCACACGTACCGACCTCGCCCGCGAACTCGACCCCTCCGAGAAGGGCATGCTGTCCTACACCCTGGGGCAGGCCATGTGCCAGATCTTCGCCGAGAGGCAGCTATCCGTCCGGTTCTTCATGCACGTCGCCCGCTACGCCTCCGCCTACAACCTCACCTTCGCCCCCGGCCGGAGCCGGGCGGACTTCTTCGGAGAGCGGACCGTCGGCGGTTATGTCGTCGCGGAAGCCAAGGGCGGCTCAGGCCCGCTGACGAAGAAACTGCGCGAAGCCATGGAGGAACAGAAGAGGACAGTCAAGACCATTAAGGGCGAAGTGCCGAAGATCGCATACGCGAGCGCGGTGCACTTCTCCTCCCCCCATAGCCCCATGCGTCTGACGGCGATCGACCCGGACACAGCCGACCCTCGCGCCGTAGACCTTCCCGTCGACCCGGACCTACATGTGCTGGCCTACTACACGCCGTTCCTGGACGCCTTCGCCCATCAGGAACCACTCATTCTGGGCGACTACGTCGTGGCTGGCTTCGCGGCGCTCGGCGTGACGCTCGGGGTCTTGGCGCCGGTGCTGCAGCGTGTGGAACGGGCGGCTCGACGCAACGAAGTCGCGGGCCTTCGCGACGACATCCTGGGCCTGCTCGCCCGCCACCGGCCTCGCCAGGAGCGCACGCTCTACATCGACGGCACTCTTTTCGCGGCAGACTGGACGGTTCCTGAGGACCGGCGCCGCCCGGGCCGTCGGGACAGCGAGGTGCTCCCCGACTTCCTGCACGAGGCGTTCCGCAGCATGAACGAGGAGGACGACTGGCGAGTGGTGTCCGTGGAGGAGGGGGACCTCGACTGGCGGGATCTGTCCCCTGCCAGGGGCTACATGCCGGGAATCCTCCCCCAGGGTGATCTCCTCGATGGCTGAGGCATGGACGGCCGCCGGGCAAGGGTCATGCAGTGAGCAGCGATCCGTCGATACCCGTAAGCAGCGCCGAACCGTCGGCAGCACTGGGAGAGCTCTTGGACCTGATGGTCGCCCTGAACGAGTCCGTATCGCGAGTGAAGGCTCCTCGCGGCGGGAGCGGCCTGCCGATGTACGAGCTGCCGAAGACCACGAAGAGGACAGCCCGGAAAGGGCTGGGCAAGGAGAGCCCGCGATGAAGCCCGCCGCAAGCTCCTGACGTGAACAAGGCCGTTGTCAGTGCCGCGTGCGATCCTCACCCCGGAAGCGGGCACTTCAGAAGGAGGCCGGGTGGCGACGGGACGTCCGCGGAAGGATCCACGCGATCCGGTGCTGATTCTGCGGGATGCCGGGCTCGAACCACTGGAGCCCTATCCAGGAAGTGATAAGCCCTGGCGCTGCCGCCATGAAGCGTGCGGGAGAGAAGTGTCACCGCGGCTGGGCAACATTGCCGCGGGCCGGCAGGGCGGCTGCGGGTACTGCTCAGGCACGGCATCGATTCCTCCGGAGGAGGCGGTGGAGTTGATGCGCTCGGCCGGCCTGGAACCGCTGGAGCCGTATCCCGGGGCGACACCCCCTTGGCGCTGCCGGCACGTGCCGTGCGGTCGGGAGGTCAAGCCGCGCTACTCGTACATCAAACGCGGAGGGGGACCGTGCCGATGGTGCGCACCGAACGCGCCGGTCGATCCCCACCAGGCCGCCGCGCTCATGAGGTCGGCGGGTCTGGAACCGTTGGAGCCCTATCCCGGGACCGACATCCCCTGGCGGTGCCGCTGCGCAACATGCGGCACGATCGGGACACCCACCCATGGGTCGGTCAAGGGCGGACAAGGGGGCTGCGGCCCATGCGGGCGCAAGAACGCCGGGCAGGGCATCAGCCGGGCATGGTCGCGTCGCCGCGAACTGCCCCGCACGGACGGCGACCGGGCCGCAATTGAGGCGAAGGACTTCGACCTCGAGCCGCTGGAGTCCTACCCGGGACCGAGCGGGCTGTGGCACTGCCGCCACCTCCCGTGCGGCCGAGACGTCGAGATCAGGTTGAGCAACCTCAGGCGCGGCCTTCGGGCATGCCCATACTGCCCTCCCTCCCCGGGTGGCCGACGCCGCTGGCCCGCGGACGAAGCCGAGGCCCTCATGCGTGCCGCCGACCTGGACCCGCTCGAACCGTACGCCGGGCGTCGTGACAAGGCGTGGCGGTGTCGCTGCAACGGCTGTGGGCGAGAGACGTCACCGAGTTTGGGCGGCATTCTGGCGGGCCAAGGCGGCTGTCGGCACTGCGCCGACGTGAGGGGGGCAGCGGGTAGAAAGACCGAACCAGACAGCGCGGTGGCTGCCATGCGCGCGGCCGGGCTGGAGCCGCTGGAGCCCTATGCCACCTCGGTGACTGCGTGGCGGTGCCGTTGCACAACCTGCGGCAACGAGGTCTCCCCGACGCTCATGAAGATCCGTGCTGGTGGAGGATGCAAGTTCTGTGCCACCCACGGCATCGACCTGGCAGGACCGTCGAAGGTCTACGTGATCACCCACCAGGAGTGGAAAGCCGTCAAGATCGGGATCGGCGCCTGCACCGGCTACACCTCTCGCCTCATCCAACACGAACGCCAGGGTTGGCAACTGCATCAGGCCCGTGAATTCACCACCGGCGCAGCCGCCTACGACGTCGAGCAGGCCGTGCTGGGCCGCCTGCGTCAGGCCGGACTCGTTCCTTTCCTCACGAGCGACGTCATGCCGAACGGCTGGACCGAGACCTGCTCCGCAGCCCGCATCACGGCGGCCGAGGTCTGGGCCATGGTCGATGAGGAAACACGGAGCGCAGAAAAACCCTATGCGCCCCGAGTTGGCGGCCGACCACGTGCTGCGGTCCTCATCGACGCGGAGGCCGCAGCCGCTGAGATGCGGGCTTGCGGATACGAGCCACTCGTGCCATATCCCGGCCGCACCAACGCGACTTGGCCCTCGCGCTGCACGACCTGCGGGCACGAGGGGCGTCCTACGTTCAACGCCGTCCGTAACGCGGGCCAGCGCTGTCGCGTCTGCCGGGCAAAGGAGACCCAGGCGAAACGCGCCGCCACGAACGCGCCGAAGGCCCGAGAAACCATGCGCACCGCCGGACTCGAACCGCTGGAACCCTATCCGGGCAGCCAAACGCCGTGGCGGTGCCGCTGCACCACATGCGGTCGCGAAACCAGCCCCACCTACTCCAACGTCAACAGCGGTTCGAAGGGCTGCCGGTTCTGTGCCCTCAACTCGGCAACCGACGAGCGTGCGTCCGCCGAAGTGCGAGCGGCCGGGTTCGAGCCGCTGGAGCCGTACCCCGGCCGCACCACGGACCATTGGCGCTGCCGCTGTTCCTGTGGAAACGAAGTAGCGACGCGCCTGTCCTCCATCCGGTCGGGCACCACCGGCTGCAAGAAGTGCCCCCGATCCGGTGGCCGAACCGATCCCGCGACAGTCGCCGCGGAGGCACGCGCCGCCGGGTTCGAGCCGTTGGAGCCCTATCCGGGGAAGACCACCGACCGGTGGCGCTGCCGCTGCAGGTGCAGCACGGCCATCACCCTCACCCTGACCAGCCTCAGAGGAGGCCGTACCGCGTGCGGAACGTGCTCCCGAGGCGCGACTCGATAACCGTCGGTCACGATGCACCCCGCCGCTGCACCCAGTAGTCGAGCAAGCCCGGGTTCCGTCGTACCAACCTTCTTTAGGAGATCGCTGCCGCCCGACGGCATCCTCGGTATCGGCCCCTTTGAAGATGCGTTCGGCGGATCATGAGCGCCTCGGCGTCCAGCGATGTGCCGACGTCCTGTCGACGGTAGTCGACGTCAGCTGACATGGGCAGGCCGCACAGTCTTCAATGGCGTCATGGCCACGCCGATGCCAACACCCCCGCCTCCGCCCGCCACTCTGGAGACGATCGCGGGTAGCGCCACGCTGGACGAAGTCCTGGAGTGTCTACGCGCGCGGCGGCCGATGTTCCACTCCGAAGCCGATCTCCAGCACAGTTTCGCCCTCGCTGTAGGCGAGGTCGCACCGGATGTCAGGTGCCGTCTCGAGATACCGGTACGCGGAAGCAACGCCTCGGAGTACCTGGACCTACTGTGCCTGGGGCCGGCGAGCCGTACGGCAATCGAGTTCAAGTACGTGACCCGACAATGGTCGGGTACAGCAGGGACGCCTCCCGAGGAGTACGCCTTGCGCGGACACAACGCCCCAGACGTCGCACGTAGGGACTTCCTGCGGGACGTAGCAAGGCTGGAACGCTTCTGCGACCGCGAGGACCAGAACGGGCTGGCCCTGCTCATCACAAACGAGGCGGCCCTGTGGCGCCCCAGGCAACGCAGGATGCCCACCAGGGACGAGGAGTTCCGCATCCACCACGGGCGCCAACTGAGCGGCACCTTGCTGTGGGCCGGCGGTTCCTTCCCGGACAACACCCGAGTGCTGCGCGGTGCCTACACGCTCGCCTGGCGTCCGTACACCCAGTTTGAGGGCCCAAGTAGCGAATTCCGCTACCTCGCGGTGTTCATCACTCCAAACCCAGCACGGCCCCAGTCGTCACACGAGGCGCCATGAACAAACTCCCTAGCATGTCATTGACGCAGCGGCAGGAGCTTGCAGTAATGGCGTCCTTTACGCGCGACCATGAGCATGCCTGGACAGGTCACCTCACCTGACTAACCAAGTCCGTCGAGGATCAATTCGACCTCAGTCCGGGGACGGGGCAGGGCGATCAAGGCGAGGTTGTTGTGGAAGTGCTCTCCAACCGGCCTGCACGCCAACAAGCTTGGGACTGCTGCATGATCGGGTGACAGCGGGTTTTATGCAGCCAGGGCTGCGGCTGGGGTCATGATGGTCTCGTACTCGACGGGGGTCAATCGGGCCAGACGTCTCTGACGCCGGCGTCGGTGGTAGGTGCGCTCGATCCAGGTCACGATGGCGATCCGCAGCTCCTGGCGGGTGGCCCAGGTACGGCGGTCGAGGACGTTCTTCTGCAGCAGCGCGAAGAAGCTCTCCATGGCCGCGTTGTCGCCGGCCGCGCCGACCCGGCCCATGGAGCCGACCAGGCCGTGACGTGCGAGAACGGACACGAACTTCCGTGAGCGGAACTGCGGTCCGCGATCGGAATGCACAGTGCATCCGGCGACCTGGTCGCGACGGGCCACCGCGGATTCAAGGGCCCTCACCGCGAGGCTGGACTTCATCCGGGCGTCGATGGAATAGCCCACGATCGGCCGGAGTACACGTCCTTGACCGCGCAGAGATACAGCTTGCCCTCGCCGGTCGGGTGCTCGGTGATGTCCGTGAGCCACAGCCGGTTCGGTCCGGCTGCGGTGAAGTCCCGCCGCACCAGATCGTCATGGACAGGCGGTCCGGCCTTGGCGTTCTTCCCACGGCCTCTGGGCTTGCCGAAGGCACTCCACCAGCCGTTGTCCCTGCAGATCCGCCAGGCAGTCCGCTCAGCCATCGCCTCACCGGCGGCCCGGGCTTCGTCGAGCAGGAAGCGGTGGCCGAACTCAGGATCGTCGCGGTGCGCGTCGAACGGGGCGTTGGCCCGGAACGCCTCGGCGAGCTCGGCGTCGGTGACCGGCCTGGCCAGCCACCGGTAGTAGGGCTGGCGGGCCAGCCCGAGCACCCGGCACGTCACCGCCACCGGCACCCGGTGAGGGGCATCGGCGGCGGCCAGCTCGCGGACGAGCGGGTACATCATTTTGCCGGCAGGTTCGCCTGCGACAGATACGCCGCTGCCCCCTTGAGGACCTCGTTCTCCTGCTCCAGCAGCCGGATGCGCTTGCGGGCCTCGCGCAGCTCGGCCGACTCACCCGACGCCGCTGCGGGCCTGGCGCCCTCGTCGGTGTCGGCACGGCGCAGCCACTTCGACAGAGTGATCGGGTGGACGCCGAAGTCGGCGGCAATCTGTTCCAGCGTGACGCCGGGCTCGCGGTTGCGCGCGACCCGTACGACGTCCTCGCGGAACTCCTTCGGATACGGCTTGGGCACTGCAACATCCTTCCAGGCCGCCTCTCAGCAAGCCAGGTCAGGTGTCACCTATCCGTGCAGCAGTCCCAACCTGCGGCGCTCTCAGCCGCATCTCCCAACGCTTCCTGCCGATCACGGCGACGGGCTCGAGTGCCATTGCCCTGCTTGGCCTTCTCCGCCTTCCAGTCGGACTCCTGCTCCGGGTCCGGGCCGTCACGGAACTTCTTCAGGTCCAACCCTGCGATCCGGGCTCGGGTTCCCTGACCAGTGTCATAGGTGAGGAACTTAACCGGCTGCCCTGCTACGCCCTGCACGGCGGCGGAGCGATGACGACCACCCCGTCCGTGAACGACGCCAGCAACCCGCTGGAGGAGCTGGGCTGGCTGCTGCAGCAGTTCGCATGAGCGCCACCGTGCCTGGCGACCGTGACCCCTAAAAGGGGCGAACTTGCAGGTGCCGAAGGTGGGTCATCGAAGCACCACGTTCCGGCTGACCGGCTATCCCCCACTCAACCACCGCTATGAGCGGAAACCAGCCAACCATCTGGCCTCGTGATCGACGCGCATGGCTTCCGTGTGGCCACCCAGTGTAGGTTGTGCATGTCATGTACACATAGGTGTTTGTGAGGGGGATCGTATGCGTAACAAGCAAGTGCTTGCTGGCTCATTCGCAGCAGCGACGCTCTTCGCCGGTGTGGCTGTAAGCGCGGTCGGTAACGGTCCGGCACCGGATGAGACTTCACCGCAGACGGTGGCGGCCAACGCTGTCGACGAGAGTAAGTGGCCAAACCGGACGCCAGAGCGTGGACTGGCCAAGGGGTTGTCCCTACCCGTGGAGAAGTATCTCGTCGGCTATACGGACGTCGTGGAATGGCAGCGCGCCCAACGTGATCTTTGGGTAAACTGTATGGCTCGGTTCGGTTTTGACAAGTTCAACCCACCGGTCCCAGGGACTAACCCGCCCACCGAATTCAACGACGCCAACATGCCCAGGCGCTACGGAGCTTCCGACGCAGCGCAGGCCGCGGCGTACGGGTACCACCTGCCGCCGGAGCAAATGGACGAGCCGCCGGTATGGGAGCCGGCCGCCGGGCCGGAGGAAGACGTGTTCGTCGGAAGCGGTCCGGAGCTCTCGGGAGGCACGTACAACGGAGCAGCGGTTCCCGAGGGAGGATGCCGCGGAGAAACAGAGCGTCAGCTGGGACGTCTCACGCAGGGCGAAGACGCCTCGGGCATCAACGCGTCGAGCATGACCGAGTCTTTGCAGCGGCTCGCCGTTCAAAAGGGCATCGCCAGCTGGGCAGCGTGTATGAAGGACAAGGGCTACGCATACGATAGCCCATTCAAGCCCGCTGAAAGTTTCAATCTGTCGACGCCGACGGCGTCGACAGAGGAAACCGAAGTAGCCACCGCCGACGTCGCCTGCAAGAGTAAGACCGGTCTGACCGCGACCTGGTACGCGGAGGAAACCGCGATACAGGACCAGAAGATCGCCAACAAAAAGACCTCACTCGAGGCGGCACTTGCCAAAACGAACACCATTAAGGCGGCCGCGCAAAGGGTGGTCTCGGAAGATGCGAACAGGTGAATAAGGCCATGCGAAACCTGATCCGTTCCATTCCCGTCGCCGCGCTCATCGCCGGAAGTATCTTCTGCGCCCAGCCCGCGCAGGCTGCCACTACCTACGAATCCGATAGCTGCTCATCCAGCGACAACGCGTACTGCTTCGTGCTCTACTACAACAGCGTTGGCTCGACCACGAACTCCGGGCAGGGCGCCTGCTACGTATCGAACACGAGCGTCCCCGACCATTACGGCTACTCTAACGGCGCGACCCTGGTCCGCCTGGTCTTTGGCTACGGAAAACTTCCTGGCGGCACCTGCAAAAGTGAAAGCGGAGACGGGATAACCCTCAAGAACAACGCCGCTTCCATAGTGAATGGCGAATGCGGCGTCACCAACCGGGTCTACTTCAGTTCTGGTTACCAAGGTATCTCGCAAGCCAGTATCGCTACCTGCGGTGGTTACGGCGGCTTGGCGGAGACCCTCGTGCCCGAGTTGAAGAACGAAAACGCTTCCCATAAGAGATATTAGCCCCTCCTCCATACCGGTGTGTTATCGCACAAAACTAGGGCCGTGGCACTTAGGGATACCCGCAGGCAAGGCCCGCGAGGCTGCCCTGATCGGCTCGAAGAGTACGTGTCCCCTTCCGCAGGTGCCGAGGATCTACGTGGACGAGTTCAGTCCATCTCCCTAATCGATAGGAAATAGTCGGCCGGACGCGCGGCGTGAGTGCATTCCTCGCATCTCCCCCGCGCGTCCGGTGGTCCAGCCGGCGTAGCTCCGCCCTGGGCGCGCCGTTCTCCCGTGCGCAACATCGTGCGGCACCCATACCCCGGTGTCGGCCGATGGCGCACCCACAGAAGGGAAAACCCGGCGAACATGCGTAAACGTTACCGAGAGAGACGGATGATGCGGTCATCCGCTCTGGCCGTCACCGCGGCGATCGCGTTGATCGCTTCCACCTTCACCATTGATGCCGCCCAGGCAGCGACACGGGGAAGTCACCACAGCTCAGGCCGGCAGCAGGCCCGTACACCGGGAAAGGCGCCCACGTCGTCGGCAGTTCCGCTCAAGGACCGCGACCCGGTTCTGGGCAAGGGCTGGAAGGGCTCCGCCGACCGGGCCGTGACCACGGCCGCCGACAGTGACGGACTCCATCTCCTGGTCGCCGACAGCCATACCGGCTACGGGTGGCGCACCACCACGGTACTGAGCGAGCCTCAGCTCCCGGCGGACCTGTGGATCGGCAACCAGTGCCTCATGGACGACCACCACGCGGCCGTTGTGTACGCGCCCCGTACCTTCACCAACAAGCCGGACCTGATGATGGGCGGCGCGTTCACGGCCATCGTGAACCTCGACGACGGCAGCGTGACCAAGCTTCCTGTCACGGCGTCCCTCGCCTACTTCGACCCCTCGTGCAACCCGGCCACGCACACCGCCGTCTTCACCGCGCTGCGCGACAGCAGGACGCGTCTGGTCACGGTGGACAGCAAGGGCGCCACCGTCGCGGACACCACCGCAAGAGGCGAGATCACCTCCGCCGTGCCCTTCGAGCACGGGGTGATCGCGGCTGCCGGCAATCAGCTGGTCCGGGTCGACGGCAAGGGGAAAGTGGCTGAACTCGCCGCGACTGAGCACCCTCCATACGGCATCCGCGTCAAGCGGGACGGCTCGGTCGGCTATCTGGATCGTTCGGACGGCGACCACGTCAGAGTTCGCACCTACGCGCACGGCAAAAAGGCGACCGTCGCCAGCGGCGACCTTGCCGCCATGAGTCTCCGCCAGGGCACGGACGGAACGGTCTACCTGACCGGAAAAGCCAGTCACGACGAGGGCCTCACGGCAAGCGGCATCAAAGCCCTGAACGTTTCACCCGACGCGGAAGTCTCCACCCGCGGACGCCTCGCCGTCGACCCAGTCCTGTCACAGGCCGTCCTGGCAGGCGTCGATCACATCAAGGCTGCCGGCCGCGGGTTCACCAGGACCGCGACCACGGAACCGGCTGCCGAGACCACACCAGGCCGCACCAGTCACGCCCTGACCATCAGCGGTACGGTGCCGGGCACGGGCAGACACACCCACCACAAGATCGCCGAACCGGGCAGCACCGCAGGCGGCAGGCCGTCACCAGCGCTCACCGGCGCCTCGAAACCACAGGTCTCGACGATCACCGCACTCACCACGGCCGCCGACCCCCGGGCCAGTGACCCGGTCGACAGCGACCGCTGGTGCTCGGTGCCCCGCAACGATGTCGGCACGCAGGCTCTCCAGCCGACCCCAAATCAGGTCGAGTGGGCCGTGGACATGGCGATCCAGGGCAACCTGCGTTCCGGCTACCTCACGCAAGGTGGCTGGCGCGCGCAGACCGGACTGTCCACGATCGACCCGCAAGGGTTGTTCCCGAGACCCACGCTGACCGGTGGTGGGCGCATCCCCGCCCAGGTCCAACTGGGCATTCTTGCTCAGGAATCCAACCTCTGGCAGGCAGAGTCCGGGGCCATCCCAGGCCAGATGGGCAGCCCTCTCGCGGCCGTCGACGGCTTCTACGGACACCAGACCGGAGGGTCCCTCTCGGAATTCTGGACCATCCACTGGGACAAGTCCGACTGCGGCTACGGTGTCGGACAGGTCACCGACGGCATGCGCAAGGCCGGCTACGAGAAGCCGAATGAAACGTCCCTGCCAGCCAGCACGCAGCGCGCCGTCGCCATCGACTACACCACCAACATCGCCGCGTCGCTGTACATCCTCGCCGCCAAGTGGAACGAGGTCCATAAGTCCGACCAGACCATCGCCGTGAACAACGACGATCCGGCCAAGCCTGAGAACTGGTTCACGGCCGTCTGGAACTACAACCTCGGATTCAACACGAAAGCCGACGCGGGCACCAACGGCAACTGGGGACTCGGCTGGTACAACAACCCCGCCAACCCGGTCTATCCGCCGTCCCGGCTCGCGTTCATGAACACCGACCTCGACCCGCTGGCGTCCAAGGACGCAGCCCATCCGCAGAACTGGCCCTATGAGGAGAAGGTGATGGGCTGGGCCGCTTGGTCCATCGACACCGGTCACTCCTACGCCACCTCCGGACGGCAGGACTGGCCGGGCGAATCCGGCTTCTCCTCCGCCGGCTTCCGCCCCGCCTCCTGGAACGGCACCAATGGGACCGTCATAGAGACGACCAGCGCGAAGTACCGCCGGGCCCATGTAGTGCCCCCGCTCGACGCGTTCTGCAACGCCAAGAACAATTGCAACACGGCGAGCCCGCCCGACTGTCCCGACGCGAACTGCTACAAGCAGTACTGGTGGCACGAGGCCAAGACGACGTGGAAGTCCGACTGCGCCACCAGCTGCGGCTTCGAAAGCATCAAGTACCAGACGGTGGTCAACGAGCCCGGCCGAGGCACCCGCCTACAGTACGGAACCCCCGTCTGCTCCGGTGCCCCGTCGGGTGCGAAGGTCGTGACCTCCGTGCCCGACGGCACCAACAGCTGGAGCAGCTGCGGCACCACAACATCCGACGGCTCGTTCCAGTTCACCTTCTACCCTGACCCGAACGCCACCGGACCGGGGCTAGGGCAGTACGATGCGAAGGCTGACCTGCACCAGATCGGCGGCGGCTACCAGGGGCACTTCTGGTACACCCACGCCCGCGACGCCGCCCACCTCGGCGGCGACGGGGGACGTATGACCGTCCTCGGCGATTGGAAGCTGAACGCCGCCCTGTCCGGCAACCACCAGGCCAAGGTCTACGTACACATCCCGGACACGGGGGCACAGGTGTCTAACGCCTCCTACAAGGTGATCACGCCGTTCGGGGCGGTGAGCAAGACCGTCGATCAGGGATCGCAGGCCAACGCCTGGGTCTCCTTGGGTGCCTACAACTTCAACAACCAGCCACCGGAGGTCCAGCTCACCAGCTCCACGCCGGACGGCAACGCCGACAAGGACGTGGCCTACGACGCCGTCGCGTTCGTACCCGGCGACTACGACGGTTTGAACGCCGTGACGTTCCCTGCAGCGGACCCGAACGCCTCCGACGTCGACTTCGTAGCCGCGCAGCGAGCGAAGGACGTCAGCACCACATTGTCGCGCATGTCTCGGCCTCTCAGCGGCGCCTCGGGCAAGCAGTCCTGCTCACTAGGCAGTGACGATGTGACCATGTGTGCCAGCTACGAGCCGCTGAACGGAAAGGACCCTAGGAGCACAAAGCCCTCGCCCCCGACCGAATCGTCTCGGGCCGCCGCAGCGGGGGCGGGACCCGTCGGATGGTGCAAGGACAGCAGCGGCGCGGCCATGCAGTCCAGGACGCAAGGATGCCTGCGCGGGCTGCTCGTCCTCACCGCGACACGTGACGGCGCCCCTATCGGCAACGCGACCATGAAGGTGATCCAGGAGATCAACCTTGATCCGAAGTCCAACCAGTTCATCACATGGACCGAGCTGTCTCTGGTCAACATGGCGGGCATCGGTTCCACGACGCTGACGTCGTTCGCCGAGGAGTGCTGGACCACCACCGCCTGCACGGAAAGCAACGGCCTCTGGTCCGGCAGCACCACATGGACCGCGGGTGACCCACACGTCGCCACCCGCACCAACATGTACTCGTGGAACAAGGTCAGCGGTGGTGAGGATCTCCTCAACTTCACCTGGGAGACGAGCTGGTCCACCCCGGACGCCGCCGTCCAAGCGGTCCCGAAGTGGAGCAACAGCGGGTTCGACGTCCGGTGCGACAACAAGGTGGGCGGCAACACGGGCTGCGTATTCCCCAAGTACACCCCGACGCTGCAGCTCAATACGAAGAAATACCCCGCCGCGGCCGCCTACTACTGGGTGCTCATGGAGAAGCTGGCATCCCATCCAGGAAGCGAGCAGCACAACAAGCCGCTGCACCGCCTGGCCGATGATACGAAGGCCAAGGACAACCGCGACAAGATGTGCATGCTGTCCGTGGCGGAGTGGAACCCGAACCCAAACGCCGAGGGGACGAGCTGCGACGAGTACCCCTTCGCCAAGTCCCGTGAGAGTGGCGGGATGACGCTCACCTCGGGCAAATACTGCGTGCAGATGTATTCGGCCAAGCAGGCCGACGGCACCTCGACGCTGGAACTGGACAGCAACTACCCCCTCCCCACCTGGAACGAGATATGCGGCCGGGCCGCGGTGCCGGTCAAGCAAAACACCGATGCTGGCGGAGATCTCGGACGATTCACCTCGGAGGTCCGACTCCTGGACTCTGACGCCTACTTCGTACAGACCGGCTTCGAGTACTGCGACATAAATTCCGTCTGCAACATCAGCTAGCCGCCCGTCTCAACTGGTCGGTCCGCCGGACAGCTTCCGTCCGGCGGACCGACCCCGAGTCTGGGGAGATCACCCCGCGACCCACTCCAGCATGCGTCCCTCGTGAATGGACGGCCGACGGCCCAGTCTCCGCAGGGGGGACATGCCCTCGACCGACTCGCACAGGTCGTGGAGCACCGCCCCTATCCCCGGTCCGAGCCACAGGAATTCCGGATCACCGAAAGAAAGTTCGCCGATGTCCCCGTAGTGCTCGCCACGGTGGTCGATGAACAGCAAATCGCCGGTAAGGCTCTGCGCGAAGGGCACCCACCGATCGTGGGCGGTGCGCCCGACTACCTCCTCCTCGTAGTCGTCCTCCACGGCCTCCCGCGCGGTGGAGGCGAGGTTGCGCTGCCACTCGAGAATTCCGTCCGTGTCGAGAAGGCTGTAACCGAACAGGAAGGCGCCGGCCTCCACACTCGACCTGCGCGGGACGACTCCGTTGTGCTTCGAGAGCAACAACAACAGGTCATCGTTGACCGGGAACCCTATCTCCTTCTCCAACTCGGCCAGCTTTGCGGCGGACGCACCCGGCCGCAGCGCTTCGTGATCCTCGGGCGCATGACGCCGGAGCCACGCCTCGAATTTCTGCCATGAGGTCTGGACGTCATACGCGGCTCCGGACCCAGACTTGATCATTCGGCTGTCTCCGTTGCTCGGTGGTGGCCAGTACCCGACTCATGTCAGCGCGGCGCCGATCATAGCGCCGGATGCCGGGGCAGGAGGAGATCGATTGCCTCCCCACGCCGACGGTTGACCGCCATCAGCGAACCAGCCAGGCCCGTTGCCTGCTGGCAACGGGGCGCTCGGCGGATTCAGCCAGCCGGCGGCACGACCACGGGACAGTAGACCCTCGCCCGCGTTTTGCCTTCAGCGAGCAAACGTGACGGTCACCGGCACGTTCGGGCACTCCTCCAGTACATCACCGAGCGCTGCCTGCTCGGCGCCGTCCATGGTGAGCCCCCACCTGGTCTTGTCCGCCACCCAGTTGGTCACGTAGGTGCACCGGTAGCCGACAGCGGTCGGCAGCCACGTGCTGGGGTCCTGGTCCGCCTTGGAGCGGTTGCTCGTAGCTGACACCGCGATGAGGGCACGGCCGTCTTCGAGATCGTTCGCCTACGCCTTCCGTTCGGCCGGCGACCAGCCGAACGCGCCTGAGTCCCAGGCTTCGGCGAGGGGGACGAGGTGGTCGATGTCGCCGAAAGCGCACGCGGCCGTCGGCGTCGGAGCGATCCTGCTCAGTGAACAGGGCATCTTGTTGGGCCTGCACCGCCGCGGCACCCTCGAACTGCCTGGCGGCAACGTGGCGGCCGGGGAATCCTTCGAGGACGCGGTGAACCGCGAACCCACCGAGGAGACCGGTCTGGTCGCTCGCGCCAAGGACGTGGGGCTCCTGGGCACGCTCGTCGATCACGTCGCTGGTGTCATGCGGGTCACCGTCGGCGCGCTCGTCCACGACGCCGGCGTGGCTGCGTGTCGACCGCAAGTCGCTCAAGCTGGACTTCACGACATTGCCGACGGCGTTCGTCCCCACCGCCAAGCGCCTGTTCTACGCCCAGCTCACCCAGGACACTCCGCTCGGGGAGCAGCCGATCACCATCGCCAGCATCAGCACTTACTTCAGCTGCGTACGCCACGTCCTGCTGTGGGCCAACGCCCGCGGACGCACGCTCGCCCAGATGAGTGGCACGGAATTAAACGACTACCACCGTGAGCTGGTCGGCCTGCGTCTGTGCCTTACTTCCACCTGCCGCTACCGGCGTGCGGTGCGGCTTCTGTGAGCCTACCGCAGCCGTCTGCCCGATCACCTCGGAGCCGATCCGCTGCGGCGGCCGTCCTGGCAGGCGTGCGCCCGCGCGAACCGGCCCTTGCCGCCGACCTGCCCGCCGCAATTCTTGCCGACCTCCTCGGCCTCCACGTCAACACGGCCGTCCGCTGGGTCACCTACGGCCGCCGAGACTGGGCCGACTACCTCGCCGCCCGCCTTACACAAGACCACGAGCAGAGTTCAGGCCGGTAACACACGCTCGGCGGCATGAGAGTGCATCGACTTGTCCGCAGAGAGACCAGCGTGTACCTCATCAGGGTGCACTCTCGATACCAGGATTTTCGAGGTCGTCCTCGACGAAGCGGAGTGCTTCTTCCGCGCGTTCGATCAGATCCAAGTAGGTGAGTACCTGAACTCGGCTCTGGTCCGTGTTGAAGGAACGGATGGTACGGGCAACCATCTGCTGAGTGACTTCAGGTACCTCCACGTGATCAGGATTCCCGATCACAACGGTTCCCCGTGTACGAAGGTAATCGTAGTCAAGGTCAAGTGTGTTGCGGTGGATTGTTTCCAGTGTCGGTCCCGCGTCATCCATTCTCTGAACGTAGTTCCTGCACTGACTCACCGCCTCGTGCACCTCGTTCGACATGATCAGGCCGTTGCGGTGCCACCTGACAAGTGCGGCGCCAGGCTTCTTGAGTTCGACGACGTGAACGCTGCGGTCAGCGCGCACGAGAAGAATGTCGTGCTGGTCGAGGGGCACCAGGTCACGTCGTTCCGAGGCTTCTGTGTACTCACCCCCGAAGATCCAGTGATTGCGTCCGATTATCCGTTGAACTGCGGCTTCCGGCGCACTCCTGTCGCTGACGACCTTCCGAAGCTCCTGCAAGAGTTCGCGGCGTTGCCTGATGACCTTTAGCTCGGCCGATCGGTGGTCCTTCTCCGTCGAGTCCAATGCGGGAACTACGCTGCCGTCTTTCCGGTACGTGACGACCTGAATCCGCACATGTTCGTCGGCGCCCGAATCAGGGGGCCCGGATTCTTCGTCGGGTCTCGCCACCGCAATTACGTCATAGTGACCGCCGCCTGTCCAGTTCACTTCATGTGTGATGCCGCTTGAGTCGTCACCGCTGATCACTTTGTCCAGACGGTCGCGGACGACGTGCGACTCGCTGTCGACAGCGATCCAGTGGCGGCCAGTTTTGTGCGCGACCGCAGCGGCCGTTCCTGAGTCGCCGAAGTAGTCGAACACGAGGTCACCGGGGTTGGTCGCGATCGTGAGAATCTGTTGCAGCAGTTGTTCCGGCGACGGAGCCGGCTGGTGCATGTCATCGAGCAGTCCGCGCAGGTGCTGGCGCGCTTGGAGACTTGTCCCCACGTCGGCCGGGCTCCATACCGTGGAAGGCGGCTTGTCAGGGGCCTCCGATAGATAGAGCTTCAGCGTCGGACGGCCGCTGGGCGACCATGCGATACGTCCGTCGCGATCAAGTTCCTCGAAACGCTGCTGGGTGAATCGCCAAGAACGGCGGGCAGGTGGCTGCACGGCCGTGCCGAACGGACCTACCACTTCGTAGCGCAGGTTCTCACGAAGAACGGGGGAGGAGAGGTCGGCTGCTCGCCACGGCCCGCGGGGATCGTTGTCAGGGTTGCGGAAACTCGACTCTGATTCGGCTGTACGAGGGAGAGGGTTCGGCTGCCATGTCGAGGCGTCTTTCGCGAAGACAAGTAGGTAGTCGTGGCTGACCGTGAAGTGACGGGAGTTATTCCGTGCAGGCTTCGGAACGACGACTGTAGATAAGAAGTTCGATCGGCCGTAGACCTTGTTCATGAGCACATGGCAGTCAGCGAACTGCCGGTCGTCGACGTGCACCCACGCAGAGCCGTCAGGGGCGAGCAGGTCGCGCACTAGACGCAGATGCACCTGCATCATGCCGAGCCAGGACGCGCGGCCAGGAGCTTCGTGGTGCTCGAACCCCCATTGCGTGTCCCACGGCGGTCGCAGATATGCCGACTTGACCCTGCCTCGATACTGGCCGGTGTCCTTCAGGGTGCGAAGTGCGTTCTCGTTGCCGCCATGGATGAGCAGGTTGTCCGCCATCTGATCAGCTTAGGGCTATGGTCCGGTGCGGGCCGGGGAGCCGAGGCCGTGCACGTACTTCGGCACCATAAGAAGTCATCTCATTTGGCGAGTCTGCGGTAGCAGATGAGGGTGCAGGCGATGGCGGTGAAGGCGAGGAAGTGCTCGGCCTTGCGCTCGTAGCGACGATGGAGGCGACGGCATCCGGCGAGCCAGGACATCGTGCGTTCGATGGTCCAGCGGTGGCGGCCGAGCCGCTGCGAGGTCTCGATCCCCTTACGGGCTATGCGGTGCCGGATGCCTCGCTGGGATAACCATCGCCGCAGGTGGGAGTAGTCGTATCCCTTGTCGGCGTGCAGTTTGCCGGGCTTGCGTCGACGGGGACCTCGACGGGATCGGATCGGAGGTATGCCCTTCACGAGCGGGATCAGGGCCTGGCTGTCGTGGACGTTGGCACCGGAGATTCCGACAGACAGGGGCAGACCGGTCTGCTCGGTGATCAGGTGGATCTTCGAGCCGTACTTGCCCCGGTCGACAGGATTCGGACCTGTCAGGTCCCCCTTTCCAGGGCTCGCATGTTCACCGAGTCGATCGCGCAGCGGGACCAGTCCAGGTCGCCACGGGAGCCGAGTTCGTCGAGGACCAGGCGATGCAGCTTGGCCCACACACGGGCCTTCGACCACTCGGTGAACCGCCGGTGAGCCGTGGCACCGGACGGCCCGAACGATGAGGCCGGCAACTGCTGCCACGTGCAGCCCGACGTCGCCACAAATACGATCGCTGCCAGTACCCCGCGGTCGCCGTGCCGGCGTCGGCCGCCGCCTTGAGGCCGCGACGGCGCCTCCGGCACGACCCGCTGGAACAGTTCCCACAACTCGTCCGGCGCCAACCGCTCGACAATCTCCACCACAGCCGACAGCCTACTCAGCCAAATGAGATGACTTCTTAGTGGTGGTCGAGGGCGATGTGGGCGGATGGTGCCTCGATCGGGATGCGCTGACAGAGGCGATCCGCGCCCGGTGGCCAGAGGTCGAGATCGACTCGATGCGCCGCAGCGAAGTGCGCAGCTGCATATGGCAGTTCCAGACGGAGAACGGTCCGAGGGAGGATGTCCCAGCAGATGAACGCACCGGATTCGCCCGCCGAACTCGTCCGCGCGGCCGCCGAGAGCATCTCTGCCCGACTGACGGGAGAGAAGGGTCCCACGGCAGCGCTGAGATCGGTCGTCCACATGGTCGACAACGATGAAGCCGAACTGGCCGTGGACGACCTCGCGCGCGTGATCGAGTACCACTGCATCCGCATCCTGCGGACGGAGTACGACCAGATCGCCGCCGCGGCCGCGCGACTCGGAGCGCTCGACCCACTCACCGAAGTGCGGCTCGACCGCTTCATCAGTGACTGAGACACCCGGCACCCCTTCAATCACCCGCACATTTCGATGGCGGCGGCCCTCCAAGCCGCCGCCATCTGCGTCGTCGCGCTCCAAGACGACGGCCCGGTGCGGACTCGTCGTCCGAGGACCGCCATGGCGGCGTTGTGTCCTGGGATGCCGCCTTCGAGACTCGTCCCAGCGTCACAGCGACAGACGGCCCGGCTGTCGATTACATGACATGCGGAGGCGATGGTGCGTGCACACTCCATCGCCTCCGCATGTGTGGTGTCCACCTCCAGGTCACAGGCCACACCCTGATGGGACCACTTCCGCCTGCGATGCAGCCATCCCGATGGTTCGATCGCCACGTCCGACCTCACGGTCTGCGGCCACCGCCGCCTCACACTTGACGCCGACCCACAGCACCTGCAGTTCATCCAAGGCTTTCTGCCATCGCTGTTGTGCGTATGTTCCGCCGAGGAAGAGCTCGTCGACGATGACCCGGGCGCCTGCACGGGCCATCGCGGCGACTCCTCCCTACGGCCGATCCCGCCTCCCGCACCTACTACGACAAGAAGATCAAGTAGGGCAAGCATCACACCCAAGCCCTTCTCTGCCTCGCCAGACGACGAGCCGACGTGCGCTTCGCAATGCTCCGCGACGGCACCTTCTACGAGCCGCAGCCAGCGCGGTCACATGACCTGCGGGTCACCCAGCAGCACCACACGGTCGGCCTCGACGTCGAAGCCGAGAACCGGGTGGAGCGGATCAGACTCCGGGCTCAGCACAACACCGGCCTGCCGAGCCGACGCCCGATTGCCCGCAGCAGACGGCACAGCACATCCACGCCGTCCTGCCCCTGCAACTCCCGCAGATCAACGTCGAAGTCCACCGATCCAGCCTCATACGCCCGAAAGATCACTAGGAATCCAGGGACCGGCCAGACCCTCAGCAACGCGCCGGCATCCTCACCGCGGGCCAGCATGTCCGCAGCTCTCGGCAGCCGGACTGCAACACCGTCCTCGGAGTACTCGCACGACCACCCCTGCGACCGAACGAGATCAAGCACTGCCTGCCAGTCCTCCACCAAGGTATCCGGGGAGTAATTGTCAAGAGTTGTGGGTCAGCAGCGGCTCACCATGATTCGCGGCTCAGGTGCACGAGACCTTGGATGGTGCTCAGGCGGGTGTGCAGGGTGCGCTCTGGGGCCGGGGTATTGGTGAGCAACAGGACCAGGACCGCCGGGTGTTCCGGGGTGTAGAGGTCGTCCTGGCCGTCATCGCCAGGGATGGCATTCGGCTGGATCTCGATGCGTCCGTAAGTGCCCTGGGCGAGGTGGTAGACGCCCCGGTAGTCACTTTCGCGCTCGGTGAAGACCACATTGAGGTGGCCGGTGACGAGGCGGACCAGTTCACTCGCGGTGTGTGTGCTGGTGCCGTAGGTGTCGTAGTCGGTCATGGTGGCCTGACCTTATGCCGCGAGTGTCTCGGGGCGTTCGAGGAGCTGGCCGCGTTCGAAGCGGGCGCCGGCCCTCACCAGGGCGACGAGGTGGGGTGCGTTGACGGCCCGCCATCGTGCATGGGCGGACTCGACGAGCTTGAACACCATCGTTAGGGCGGCCGCGCGGGAGCCGGCACCCTTGGTGACCTTCGTCCGCAGCCGCACGGTGGCAAAGGTCGACTCGATCGGGTTCGTGGTCCGTAGATGGATCCAGTGCTCAGCGGGGAAGTCGTAGAAGGCCAGCAGCTCGGCCTCGTCATCCGTGATCTTCTTGACGGCCTTGGGGAACTTCGCCTTGTACTGCTTCTCGAACGCCTTGACCGCCCTGGCCGCGTACTCCTTGTCCTCGGCGTTGTAGATGTCCTGGATGGCCTTCTTCACCGCGGGCTGGGCGGACTTGGGCAGGCTGTCGAGCACGTTGGCCGTCTTGTGAACCCAACACCTTTGGTGGCGGGATTCGGGAAAGACCTCGTGAAGCGCCTTCCAGAAGCCGAGGGCGCCGTCGCCGACGGCGAGGACGGGAGCACGCATGCCCCGCCGGGCGGCATCCCGCAGCAGGCTCGCCCAGGACTCCGCGGATTCCCGGTAGCCGTCGGCCATGGCGATCAGTTCCTTGGTGCCGTCCACGCGCACACCCATCACCACCAGGACGGCGGCCTTGGCCTCCTCCAGGCATATGCGCAGGTGGTGCCGGACGGAGTGTGTACGAAGTTGACGGATGGAAGATCACGCTGGACATGCGACCCGACCTCCGCCAGGTGCCGCACGACACGCTTGAGCGCCCGCGGCTCGGTGCCCGCCAGTGTCGCGAGTCGGGCCAGTCCGTCACCCTCGTCCTCCTTGCCGTACCAGTTATGAGCAATTCCTTCTCTTCCGCCAGCGGGCGTCGAGAGCGTCCGGGGCGGGAGCGGAGGCGCGAACGACAAGCTCGGGCGGGACGGAGCCCCGGGTCGGGAACCGTGGTCAGCCGTTCCGTCTGCGGTAGGGGCCCTGCAGCGCGGCGCCTCACGTCAGTCGGGCAATGCGGCGCCGTCCGCACTGCTCACTCCGTCGCTGCAGGACAGCATGGACCCGTGGGACGCCGTAGGTTCCGCAGGACTGCCCACAAACCTCGATGATCTTTCTTGGGCAGCTCGGCTTTCTAGACCAGTGCATGCGGATACAGAGGGCGTAAGCAGCTCTGGAAACCTTCAGTAGTTACAAGCGCGCTTGAGGTCACACCCCTCCCGCGTCAACGGCCATCTGCAATCCCCAGTGGCGGCGACATGCCCATCGCGCTCATGGCCGACTCGATGCCCGCCAGTGGCGGCCAGACATCTCCCCGCCGCCCTGAGGGCTCGTTCACCTCAGAGGGATCACGCCCTTTCCAGTGGTGGCCTCGGCGAGTCGGATCCGTATCGCGGCCCAACGCGCCGACACGAGGGCTGCGGGCCGTGCAACGCCTACACCGATCGGCTTGTGCAACAACCGTGCAAGATCATCTTCGAAGGCCCGCCGACGCGGGGGTGTTCCGCGCCGATGGCCGCTCAGGCGGCCTACAACCAGGTCTTCCCCCGCCGACGCGGGGCGTTCCGCGAAGCCCGCTGGGGGGCCTGGGCGTTTCGCGCCCTCCCCGCCGACAACGGCAGCCGCCACTCATCCCGCTGGAGTACCAACTCACTGAGACCAAGATCCGGACCATGCGCGGGCCAACAGCCCAGACACAACACCCCCACGCCTCGTTTCCGCAGTTCAGAGACCTGGAGCTGATGTACCACCAGCAGACCAAGAACCTCCTGGTGTCGTACTCACCGAAGAAGCTGGGCTTCTTCTAAACACAGAGAAGGGGCGCCTGACCAGGGCAGATGCCCGGCAGGCGCCCCTCTTTGCCGCTAGTCGAAAAACGTCCTTACTCCCAATATCCCCCACTCGTACCCCAGCCCGGACCAGCAGTTCCGGGGCATTCCGGGCCAGCGAAGACCACTCAATGGTCGCCAACGCATCCGCCAGCGCGCATCGCGCATTCCCTGCCCGGAGTTCGGCAGACCCGTCCGAGACGTTCTGGGCCTCCCTGTACGGCCGCGCCACCCTGACCCGCGCGGGACATCTGCCGACGGGGGACACCGGGCAACGGCTGGACCGGCTGGCCGTGCCGCTACCCGCCCCGCACGGTCCCGCGAGTGCCATACCACACAACTCGACCGCAAACCTAGTTAGACATTGACAATATTGGACGCTACACGCAAACTGGACGGAGCCTAAATGGCTTTTGTCCGCTTCTGTGCGGTTACATCGAGTTACAGGAGCGAACCCATGGCATTCCCGTCCGAGAACCGGCGCATCACCCTCGCCGAGCACACCGCCGACCAGGTCATACGCGCCGGTCGGCCGTTCCAGGTGGTCTCCCCCCACACTCCGTCCGGAGACCAGCCGCAGGCGATCGCCGGGCTCGAGAAGCACGTCCGTGCCGGGGAGAGCGACGTGGTCCTGCTGGGTGCCACGGGCACCGGCAAGTCCGCGACGACCGCCTGGCTGATCGAGAAGCTCCAGCGCCCCACCCTCGTACTCGCCCCGAACAAGACCCTCGCCGGCCAGCTCGCCAACGAGCTGCGCGAGCTGTTCCCGCACAACGCGGTCGAGTACTTCGTCTCCTTCTACGACCACTACCGCCCCGAGTCGTACGCCCCGAGCACGGACACCTACTTCGCGAAGGAGTCGGTCTCCAACAAGGAGGTCGACCGACTGCGGCACTCGGCGACCTGGTCGCTGCTCAGCCGCCGTGACGTGATCGTCGTGGCGTCCGTGTCGTGCATCTACGGCCTCGGCACGCCCCAGTCCTACCTCGACCGCTCGTTCCAGTTGTCGGTGGGCGACACCGTAGACCGGGAGGAGCTGCTCGCGGCGCTGGTCGACATCCAGTACACCCGCACCGACGGCGAGCCGGCCGCGGGCCGGTTCCGCGTGCGCGGCGACACCATCGACATCCACCCCGCGTACGAGAACACGATGCTCAGGGTGGAGATGTTCGGCGACACGGTCGAACGGCTGACCGTCGCCGACCCGGAGACCGGCGAGGTGCGCGAGGTCATCGACCGCACCCGCGTCTTCCCCGCCACCCACTACTTCGCGGGCCCCGAGCGGATGCGCACGGCGGCCGACTCCATCAAGGCCGAGCTGGCGGAGCGCGTCGCGGAGCTGAGCCGGGCCGGCAAGCTGCTCGAGGCCGACCGTCTGCAGACGCGGACGGAGTACGACATCGAGCTGATCCGGCACACCCAGGTCGCCTCCGGGATGGAGAACTACTCCCGGCACCTGGACGGCCGCGCCCCCGGCGCACCGCCGTCCACGCTGCTGGACTACTTCCCCGAGGACCTGCTCGTCGTGATCGACGAGTCGCACGTCACGGTCCCGCAGCTCTCCGGTATGAGCCACGGCGACGCCGCGCGCAAGAACACCCTGGTCGAGCACGGCTTCCGGCTGCCATCCGCGCTGGACAACCGTCCTCTGACGTGGTCGGAGTTCGCCGCGCGCTGCCCGCAGCGGGTCTACCTGTCCGCGACGCCGGGCCGGTTCGAGCTGACCGCCGCGCGGGGCGCGGTCGTCGAGCAGATCATCCGGCCGACCGGGCTGCTCGATCCGGAGGTGACGGTCAAGCCGACCGCCGGCCAGATGGACGACCTGCTCGCGGAGATCCGCTTGCGGTCCGCCCGGGGCGAGCGGACCTTGGTGACGACGCTGACCAAGCGGATGTCGGAGGAGCTGACCGACTACCTCGACGCAGAAGGAGTCCGCGTCCGCTACCTGCACTCCGGCGTGACCACCCTGCGCCGCGTCGAACTCCTGGCCGACCTGCGCCGGGGCGAGTACGACGTGCTCGTCGGCATCAACCTCCTGCGCGAGGGACTCGACCTGCCGGAGGTATCGCTGGTCGCGATCCTCGACGCCGACCAGGACGGGATCTTCCGCAACGACACGGCACTGATCCAGATGATCGGCCGCGCGGCGCGCAACGTCAGCGGCGAGGTGCACATGTACGCGAACCGGCTGACCCCCTCGATGGCCCGCGCCATCGACGAGACCAACCGCCGCCGCGCCCTCCAGGCGGCCCACAACGAGACCCACGGCATAAGCCCGACCGCCCTCCGCAAGAAGATCCGGCACACGGTCTCCGCCCAGTACCCCGAGTCCCAGCAGCCGACGACCGGCACGTCGTACAACCGGAGGATGGCGGCGTGAACACACGGGGGGTGCGCACCCGCCTCGCCGTGAGATGAGTGCGCCCCCAGAACTGCACACCAGGCCACAAAGTGCCTGGCCAAAGCCTCTTTGTGGCCCACAGGGGCTCATGAGCAACGTGCCGCAGACCGGGAGGTCGGGCGCGTCCTGGCCTGGCGCCCGCGATCCCTTGGCATGATGGCCGCCCGGGTTCCCGAGGACAGAACGGAGCCGGTGTCGTGCCCTTCGCGGAGTCGACCGGTGGCGGTGCGTCCGGGGCCCCTGGAGCTGCCCCGCCGGCCGCGGAGCGGTCCGTGGCGCCGCTGCTGGCCGTGTGCACGGGATACTTCATGGTCATCCTGGACGTCACGGTCATCAACGTCGCCGTGCCCGTGGTGGGCCGGGAACTGCCGGCGTCGCTCACCGGCATCCAGTGGATCACGGACGGGTACACCCTGGTCTTCGCCGGATTCCTGATGACCGGCGGCGCGCTGGGCGACCGCCTGGGCAACCGGCGCGTCTTCCGGGCGGGCGTCGCGGTGTTCACGGTGGCCTCGGCCGCCTGCGCGTTCGCGCCGAATGCCGCCTTCCTCGTCGTGGCCCGGCTGGTGGAAGGGCTCGGTGCGGCGCTGATCGTCCCCGGCTCGCTCGCCCTGCTCCAGGAGGCGTACCCGCTGCCCGCCGCACGTTCGCGGGCTTTCGGGCTGTGGGGGTCGATGGCGGGTGTCGCGGCCTCCGCCGGGCCGCTGCTGGGCGGACTGCTCGTGTCCACCGTGGGCTGGCGCTGGGTCTTCCTGATCAATCTGCCCGTCGGCGCGGCCTGCCTGTTTCTGACGTGGCGGCACGTGGCGCCCTCACCGCGTCACGCCGGCCGGTCCCTGGACTGGCCGGCGCAGTGTGCCGTCGTGGCGGCGGTGGCCCTGCTGACCGGCGCGCTGAACGAGGCCGGCCGACGCGGCTGGTCCGACCCCCTCGTGCTCGCCGGGCTGGGCCTGGTCGTGCCCGCCGTCGCGGCGTTCGTGTGGCGCGAGCGGGTCGCCCGTTCGCCCGGCCTTCCGCCGCGCCTGCTCGGCTCCCGCACGATGGTCGGCGGGGCCGTCGTCGGCCTGCTGTTCAACTTCGGCTTCTACGGCATGGTGTTCACCGCCAGCCTGGACTTCCAGCACCAGCGCGGCTTCGGCGCCCTCAGGACCGGACTGGCGCTGTTCCCGGCCGTGGCGATGACGATGTTCGCCTCCATCTTGTCCGGACGGCTCGCCCGTCGCACCGGTCACCGTCCACTGGTGGTCTCCGGCATGCTCCTCGGCGCGCTGGGGCTGGCCGGCTGGGCCGCGGCGGGTACCGATCCGGCCTACGCCCTGCTGGTGGCCCCGATGATGGCCGTCGGGTTCGGTACGTCCTTCGCGCTCACCGGCTCGACCGCCACGGTGATGGGTGCCGCGCCCCAGGAGTACGCGGGGGCCGCCTCCGCACTGTTCAACACCGCCCGCCAGATCGGCAGCGCGACCGGCGTGGCCCTCGGCGGCAGCCTGCTGGCCACCGGCGCCGACTACGGCACCGGACTTCGCACCAGCATGGCTGCCGGAGCCCTCGCCTATCTGACCGCGGCGGCCATCGCTTGGGCATGCGTCCCGGGCGGGGCGAAGGCACCGCCCGAACGTCCCACCTCCCCCGCTGACCGCACGTCCCGCTGATCGAACGTCCCGCCTCCCGCCCCTACTGACCGGGCAACCACCGCCCTCCCCGGTTCCGCGTCCAGCGGCGGCATGAGAGTCACGATCAGGGTTGCTGCTGAATCCGCGGCTCCCCCGGTGAGGTCGGCAGCGACGCGGGTGCTGGGCCGAGAGCTGAGCGGGGCAGGCCGCGCCCGGTACAGCAGCAGGGCCCGGACCACGGGTCGTGGTCCGGGCCCTGCCTCATGCGGTGCCGTCCTGCGGTGGCGGCGCCTCAGCTCTGTGCGGCGTCGTCGCCCGTCTGCCCGGCGCCCTCGGCTGTGCCTGCCTTCTCGCGCATCTTGCGCACCAGCTCCGCCTTCTGGTCGGCGGCACCCTGGCGGTCGAGGTTGCGGTGCGGACCGTTGTTCTGCCGTTCGGCGCGCGACAGCCTCTTGCGCTGGCCGCCGCCCATGCCCACGGGGTTGTTGATGTTCTTGCTCACGGATTCTCCCGGAGTGTTGTGAACTGATCTACGGATTGATCGGTGGGGGACGGGCACGGCGACGTCGAAGGACGTCAGCGGGGGCCCGTCACGCTCTCACTCGTAAATCGGCGTCTGGAAGAACATGAGAAAGACGTTACCTGGTCCCGTCGGCTCCGCATACCAAGTTTTCGCCGTCCTGACGTCGGCCGGGTCCTCGGTGAGCGCCCAGGGGCAGCCGTTTCTTCCATAGCCAGCGGGGGGCTCCGCAGCGCCGTTCCTTTCACGTCCTTGCCACGCTGAGGCGGAGCGGAGAGCGTGGCCCGGCTCGAGTTACGGGCTCACGAATACGGCTGCTTGTCCTGTGCTTCCGTAGGCCCGTCGGCGACTTGCTCAATGAGTCGTCGCCGGTCTTCGGCCCGGAGGCGTAGGCATCCATTCCTGCGGCGGCCACGGAATGGAGGGGATCTGTCTCGAGATCGCCGTGCAGGCGCAGCAGGACATGGTCGTCACCGACCAGGCCGTCGGTATACGGGGTGCGCGACAGCAGGCGGTCGAAATCATCAGCTCGATGTAGATGCGGGTATCGGTCACCTGCTACCCGCCATCCCGCGATCCGATGGACTGGGGACCCTCGACCGTGACGGACGTTCGGGCAATCACGTCGCCCACCTGCTTCACACTCGGCATGCCCGGTACCCGAGCAGGTGACGATTCATCACATCACCTTCACGTCAGGCATTATGATCCCCCGCGCCATGCCTTAGGGGGGACCATGAACAACCGCACCACCGTCGCCGCCATCCTCGCGGCCACCGCGCTCTCGCTCACCGGCTGCTCCGGCACCGACACCGGTCACGGCCCCGGAGACGCCAAGCACACCGTCACGCCGAAAGTTGCCCCCAGCCCGGGTTGGAGCGCCGCGGAGAAGGCCGCCGGCATCCCGCCGAAGCCCACCGGCGCCAAGCGTGCTCAGCTCCTCCGGGCCTTGGCCGCCGCCAACCCGGACGTCGTGAAGTACGAGGACAAGGCCGTCGACGCTGCCCGCAACCAGTGCGCAGCGATCAACGGTGGCGCACACAAGCTGGAGTGGATCGCATCGCAGCGCTTCAGCTACAAGGACGTCACCACGAACGAGGCACAGGGCAAGCAGATCAACGAAGCCCTGAAGGGCCTCGACTTCTGCAAGGTGTGATCCAGATGGCCTGAGAGCCCGGTCGCCCCCTGCGGCCGGGCTCTCACCCGGTCGGAGCGATGGCGACCGTACCAACCTGCCGTGCAAGAGAGCGGTTCGTGACTCTTTGAGTTGTTCTGTGGTCGATTGATGGTGTGAGCGAGAACGGAATCCACTGGTCTGCCGCCCATGGCGCTCGATACGGACCCACAAACGACGCTCGCCGTCAGGCTCGGCGGGCGTACGACGTGAGGCGGTCGGCGAGGGCGGTGACGAGGTCGCGTAGTTCGTCGGGGCGTTCGATGACGAACGGCCGGTCGAGTGAGGCGAGTACCGGGGGCAACCAGTCGAGCCGCTCCGCCCTTAGCTCGACGCGCAGCCAGCGTTCGGCCGCACGGTCCTCGTCGGCCGCGGACTCGTACTCCTCCAGGCACGCGACGCTGGCCGGAAGGTGCGCGCGGATCTGCTCAACCGTCCCGTGGATCCGCAAGGTGACCTGATGCCGGTACTCGGCTGTGGCGAACCCTGACAACACGCGCTGTGCCGGGCCGGGCCCCGACGGCGCTTCGAACGAGCCGGGCAAGGCCCTCGTGGCCGCGATGCGATCGAGCCGGAAGGTTCGGTCCTCGCCGACCTGGGCGTCCTGGCCCGTCACGTACCACCGGCCCCCGTGGGCGACGATCCCGTACGCGTGCAGGGTGCGTTCGCTGCGCCGTCCGTCACGGTCGGTGTAGCGGACCGAGACCGGCCGGCGGTGGCGCACCGCATCGGCGATCGTGAGCAGGACCCCGGCGTCCGGGGTGTCGGACTCGCCGGGCTGATCGGTGAAGGCGAGAGCTTCCAGGAGTGCGTCGAGCCGACGGGCGATGTGCTTGGGCAGCACCCGCCGGATCTTCGCCGACGCCGTCTCGTTCGCCGTGCGTTCCGTCGTCGTCAACCCTGCCCTGCGGCCGGCGACCAGGCCGAGCAGCACGGCCAGCGCCTCGTCGTCGCTGAGCATGAGCGGAGGCAGGCGGTAACCGGGAGCCAGCCGGTACCCGCCGTAGCGGCCGCGCACCGACTCCACGGGTACGTCCAGGTCGATCAGATGGTCCACATACCGCCGCACGGTGCGACCTTCGACGCCGAGCCGGTCGGCGAGCTCGGCCACGGTGCGGGTGCCGCCCGACTGGAGCAGCTCCAGGAGTGTCAGCACGCGGCCGGTGGGTCGAGGCATTTTCGCAGCCTAACGCGAATACAGGACCGATTCTGTCCGCTATTCCTCCTAGCCTGCGACGTGCCCGCCTCCAGCACGACCAAGGAGAATCCCATGGAGTTCGTCTCGATCCGCATCATCACCGGCGACGTCGCGCGCCTCGTCGAGTTCTACGAGCGAGCCACGGGGGCGCGGGCGACGTGGGCCACCGAGGACTTCGCCGAGCTCAAGACCGCGGGCGCCACCCTCGCGATCGCCGGAACCCGCACCGTCCCGCTGTTCGCCCCGGGCTCCGCCCGTCCGGCGGACAACCACAGCGTGATCACCGAGTTCCTCGTCGACGACGTGGACCGCGTCCACCAGAACCTGACCGGCTTCGTCACCGACTTCGTCAACGGGCCCACCACGATGCCTTGGGGCAACCGGTCGCTGCTGTTCCGTGACCCCGACGGCAACCTCGTCAACTTCTTCACCCCCGTCACCCCGGCGGCTGTCGAAAAGTTCGCACACTGACGCACGCACAGCCGCTCACGCGGGGCCCTGAGATCCCAGGGCTCCCCGTGAACGCGGCCGCCGAGTCCCCGAAGCGCCACCGGCAGAAGACATCCGAACGCACCGTTGACGTGACCAGGTCGGACCATGGACTGATCTAAAACGGCGTCGACACCCCAGCGCTTTGACCGCAGCGATCAGGCAGCCGATCCCGCGGCTTCCTCGATGAGGTCCGCGACCGGGCCCGGCTGCGAGGCCAGGGAGGCGTGGCTGGCGTCCAGTTCGATGATCTTGCGGGGGTTCATGCGCTCGGCCATGCGGCGTTCGTTGTCGGGGTGGATCATGCGGTCGCTGGTGGAGATCTGGTACCAGCTCGGCTTCGCGCGCCATGCCGGGGCGGTGACGTTGTCGCCGAACGTGGATGCCAGCGGCGCCTTCTGAGTGACGGCCATGACCAGCGCTTCCTCCGCCGACAGGTCCTGGGCGAAGCTCTCGTGGAACTTGTCCTGCTTGACCCAGAGGTAGCCGTCCGAGTCCGGAGCGAGGTTCTCGAACGCCGCCGGGGGCTTCTCCTGGCTGATCTGGCCGGGGCTCTCGCCGGCGTCCGGAGCGAACGCGGCGATGTAGACCAGACCGGTGACGTTGGGCAGGTCTCCCGCCTCGGTGATGACCGCGCCCCCGTAGGAGTGCCCGACCAGGACCACGGGCCCGTCGATCTGCTCGACCATCTTGCGGGTGCGTTCGGCGTCGTCCGCGAGTGAGGTCAGTGGAATCTCCACCGCGTGAATCGAGTCGAATCCGCGACGGTGCAGCTCGGTGATCACCTTGCCCCAATGCGCGGCATCGCCCCAGAAGCCGTGGACCAGAACAATCGCGGGCTTCTCAGTCATGAGATCTACCTTTCACAGGCCGCGGAGATTCTGCCTCGTCAAGAGGATCACATTCCCGCACATTGCGCCCGCTCATAGCCTGCGCTCCTGTTGCGGGGTCAGTGCTTGCCCTTGCCGCCGTGCTTCTCGTGCTTGCCCCGCTTGTCGGGTGCCGGCCCGGTGTCGTCGGCCGGCGTCTGTGCCTCCTGCGCGGGGGGCTGGGGCGAGGAGTCGGCGGGTGCCACTGCGGAGGGGGAGGAGGAAGCCGGTGTGGACGGATCGGCCTGCGGCTTCTTCGCCGAGTCGGAGTCCGGGGAGAACCAGCCCATGCCGATGAGGAGCGCCCCGGCGAACAGGGCGACGGTGCCCAGCGCGGCCACGAGTCTGGAGCGGCGCAGGCGTGACGCGCGAGGGCGGCGGGGCACCGATCGGTGCACGCTCGTCGTCCATTCGGTGTCTGCCGCGGGAGGCAGGGCGCCCCCGATGGGAGCGGTGCGCGAGGACATCGCGGGTCCGGGGAGTGTCGCCCTGTGGGCGGGTCGCTCGTCGTGGCGAGCGTGTTCGAGCGGGAGGGGTGCCGGGGCTCCGCGCCAGTGGCCTTGTGCGAACCAGTGCGCCGCCTCCTCGGCCGTGGGCCGGTCCTGGGGCTCCTTGGCCAGCAGGCTGAGCAGGTAGTTCTCGAAGGCGGGCGAGAGACTGGCGCCGAGCTGTCCGGGCGGTACGGGTGCGGCGTCGAGGTGCTGGTGCAGCACCGCCAGCGCGGAGTCCGCCTGGAACGGCGGTCTGCCGGTGAGGAGTTGGTAGAGCACGCAGCCCAGGGAGTATACGTCGGAGGCCGCGCCGGCCGGGCGGCCCAGGGCGCGTTCGGGCGCGAGGTAGAGGCTGGTGCCGACGATCTGGCCGGCGGCGGTGAGGGCGTTGCCGGGGTCGTCCAGGAAGCGGGCGATGCCGAAGTCGCCTATCTTCAGGGTGCCGTCGGAGTCCAGCAGGAGGTTGGCGGGCTTGATGTCCCGGTGCACGATGCCCTGCCGGTGGGCGGCGGCGAGCCCGCCCGCGGCCTCGGCGGCGACCCGGGCGACCCGCTCGGCGGGGAAGGCTCCCTGAGTGGTGAGCGCTCCGGCGAGACTGTCGCCCTCGATGAGGTCCATCACCAGGAACAGGCGGTTGTCGTACTCGCCGAAGTCACGGACACCGACCACGTACGGGTGGTTGAGACGTCCGGCGGTCTGCGCCTCCAGCCGGAAGCGGGAGACCGCGGTGGGGTCGGCCTGCTGGGTGAGCATCAGCTTCACGGCGACCGGTCTGCCCAGTGTCTCGTCGAAGGCGCGCCAGACCTCGCCCATCGCTCCCCGTCCGATGACGTCCCGCAGTTGGTATCGGCCCGCTATCAGCACCGTGTCTCTTCCTCATGCCCGAAGACGCCTTGATCGCCGCAGGACATGACTCACCGCGAGAACACGGGAAGTGGGGTAGGCCGCTGCAACTGCCTTAGCGTACCTGCCCCGTGGGGGTCGTCCTCGGCACCGGCGTCCACCGCCCGCAGCGCGGGTCCACCCGCCGGTGACCACAGGAATCAGGTGAGTTCGCCTGCGAGCAGGTCCATCAGCAGTCCGTCGCGCCAGAGGCCGGTGCGGTGGTCGAGTTCGTAGGCCCGCATGACTCCCACAGGTCTGAACCCGACCTTGCCGTAACAGCGGATCGCCGCGGTGTTGGCCGCGGCGGGGTCGATGGTCAGCCGGTGGTGGCCGCGTTCGGTCACCAGCCAGCGGGCCAGTGTGCGCACCGCGTCGGTGCCGAGTCCCTGGCCGTGATGGCGTGCCGTCAGGAAGATGTCGATGCCGGCGTGGCGGTAGTCGGGGTCGGTCTTCTCGTCGGACTGGACGGCGCCGATGACGGCTTCGCCGAGTACGACGGCGAGCATGCCCTCGTAAGTGTCCGGAGGGGGCCACCAGACGGCGACCTCCGGTTCCCGCACGATCCTGTCGAGGACCTCGGTGTCGTCCCCGGTCACCGGCCTCAGCACAACCCTGTCTCCGTGCACTTCAGCACCTCCCCTTTCCGGAAGCCTGGCACATCCGGCTCATCCGGCACCCCCGGTCTCACGGCGTCCGGTCATGTGGTGGCGGTCCCGTCAGGAGGTGGCGTTCGGCGGATTCGTAGCGCGTGCGTTCCCGGTCGGCGGATTTCCTCCCGGAGAGCAGGGTGGTGAGCCAGCCGGCGAGGAAGCCCGCGGGGATGGAGGCGAGGGCGGGTGTGTTGTACGGGAACCAGTCGAAGTCGGCCTCGGGGAAGGCGGACAGGGGGGTTCCGGAGACGAGGGTGGTGCCCGGGGTGAGGGCCAGGACGGTGAGGGAGCCGACGATGAGCGTGGCGAGCAGGCCCTTCCGGGTGTAGCGGCGCCAGAAGAGGGTGTAGAGGAGCGCGGGCGCGATGGCCGAGGCGCCGAGTGTGAAGGAGAGGGTCGCCAGGGGCTGGAGGCTGCGGTGCTGGGCGAGGGCCGCCACCAGGATGACGGGGATGCCCACCAGCAGGGCGCACGAGCGGGCGAGGGTGAGTTCGCGCGCCGGTGACAGCGGGGTGGGGCGGGAGGCCGTCAGGTCGTGGGCGAGGGCGTTGGCGCAGGCGAGCGTCATGCTCGCCACGGAGGCGAGCAGGGTGAGGAAGACGGCGGTGGTGACGGTGGCGAAGAGCAGGCTCTCCGGCCGGGAGAGGCCGGTGCCGAACGCGGCGCGGGCGCCGAGCAGGTAGGCGGTGGTGCCGTGCGGGTCGGCTCCGGCGATGCGCGGGTGTCCGAGGAGGGCGGTGGCCCCGGTGCAGATCAGCACGAGCATCAGGATGAACAGGGTGACCGAGGAGACGGCCCAGGACATGGCCCGGCGCACCTGCCGCGGTGTTCCGGCGGTGTACATGCGCATGGTGACGTGCGGCAGGCAGGCGGCGCCCAGCACGATGGCGCACTGGGTGCTCGCCATGTCGAGAGCGGGGTGCGGGCTGCTGGAGTACTGCAGGCCCCAGCGCAGGTAGGCGGGGCCGGCTCCGCTCTGGCGTGCCGCCGTCCTGAACAGGGCCTCGGTGCTCCAGCCGAAGCTGTGCAGGATCAGTCCGCTGACGATGAGACCGGAGGCGAGGAGCATCACGGTCTTGAAGACCTGGACGAGCGCGGTGCCGCGCATACCGCCCAGCGCCGCGTAGCTGATCATGAGTATCCCGGCTCCGACCACGCAGCCGTTCTTCATGGCGGGTTCCGTGAACCCCATGACGTAAGCGAGGAGTTCACCCACCCCGGCGAGCTGGACGACCATCATCGGGACGAGCGCGAGAAGGGTGACGGCGCAGGCGACGATGCGGACGCTGCGTGCGGGATGGCGGTGGCCGAGGACGTCACCCATGGTGTAGCGGCCGGTGTTGTGGAGCGGCTCGGCGAGCAGGAACATCAGCAGGAGCAGGGACAGCACGGCGCTGAGGGCGAGGACCACTCCGTCGTAGCCGCACAGCGCGATGATACCGCCGATGGTGAGCACGGTGGCGGCGGATATGTAGTCCCCGGCGATGGCGAGTCCGTTGCGCAGGGGCGAGAGGGATCTGTAGCCGGTGTAGAACTCGGCCAGGTCGTCCGTGTCCGGGCCGGTGAGGACGCAGAGCAGCAGGGTCAGTGCGACGACGGAGCAGAAGGCGGCCAGGGACCAGGACTGCGCGGGACCGCTGAACTCCGTCACCGGCCTCCTTCCCGGTTCACGGGCACCGGGTACGACTGGCGGGCGCGGCGGGCCAGTGGGTCGACGAGCCGGTACGCGGTGGCTTCGTAGAGCAGGACGGCCAGCCAGGTGACGGGGATCTGCGCGAGGGCCATGAGGAGACCGGTGGGCAGGCCCCCCGGCCCCGGACGGGTCATGAGCCAGGGGGCCTTGACCGTGAGGGTGAGGAACGCGGCGAAGTAGCCCAGCGCGGTGAGGGCCGCCACGCGCCGCTGCCAGCGGTAGGCGCGGCGCAGCATGCGCAGGGTGCGGTGCGGGCCTGAGCGCCGGTCCGGCGGATCCGGCCGGGACGATCCGTGTCCCGTCGACCAACTGGGTGCTCGATGGGCTGTGCCGGCGTGGCCGGGGTTGCCGAACGGCGGTCGGTCAGGGGGAAACTCGGAGCTGTCGTGGGACATTTCGAGGTCTCCTGGCGGGGACTGGGCCCGGAAACAGACGGACCGCGTGCGCGGGTGGCGGCTCAGGGTTCGCGTGGCGCGCTGTTCGTCGCGGATCGAGGTGGCCGTACTGGGCGCGAATGTCGATGCGGATCGCGGTCGTGTGCCAATCACACCCCATACAGGTCGAGTTCATGGCGTGCGCGAATATGTCGGCTGACAGGGACAGCTACCCATGACTCCATGACTCCATGTCGACATGTCCCCTGACGGTGGCCGTTCTTCACCACGACAGGGATCAGCGCCCCCCGGCCGGCCGAGGGGCGCTGATCGCGGTGCGGTCCCGCTGGTTCGGTCAGTTGACGCTCACGGAGAACTTCGTGACCGCCAGGCCCGCGCCGTTCTGCCAGGGCTCGAATCCGGCCTGCACGCTGGTGAGGTACCAGTCAGGGGTGGCGAGCCCCAGCGACACCGCACCGTTGATGAAGTCCTTCACGTCGAAACTCAGGCCCGCAAGCGCCGAGGGGGCCACGTAGGACACCACGTCGTTCTGTCCGTTGCCGCCCCGCCAGACGTCCCAGGTGTGCCCGGCGATGGAGGTGGTCCCGGTCTTGGAGCCGATCGGCTGGACCGGGCCGTTCCGGTTCAGCCAGATCATGATCTCGGTCCGGTTGACGCCGTCCTTCCTCGGCGTCGGGTCCAGCCAGATGTCGTACGCGGCGTCGTACACCGCGCCACCGACGTACTGATAGGCGATGGTGCTGGGCACGCGGCCGATGGTCCTGATCTGCTTGGGGAGGTTCGTGCCCGGCGAGCAGTTGGTGTAGTGGCAGCCGGCGAAGATCGAGGGGTACGACTTCGGGGCTCCGTTCGTGGGCACGGAGCCGTCGGCACGCGTGAGCTTGAAGCCGTCGCCGATCTGGTTCACGCACTGCGGGGCGCTGGTGCCCCAGGCGTTGTTCTGCACGACGTAGCCGCCCGGCGTGGTGACCGAGCCGTACTTGTCGCAGACCTGTGCGTCCGCCTGGGCCGGGCCCGTGGTGGCGGTGAGGGCGGTGAGCGTACCGGCGGCCAGTACGAGCACGGCCGCGAGCCGGCGCAGGGGGCGGGACGTGCGGGACGTCGCGTTCACAGGAGTTCCTTCCGTCCGAAGGTGGGGGGGGGTGACAGACGACCTCTCCTCGACCACCGTGTCTACGGCTCGGTACCCCAGACGAGCGTGCCGGCCACGTAGACGGTCACCTTGGGGGCGTCGGCGTACGAGGTGCCGCTGCCTCGGCTGTGGTCGTCGGCCTCGTCGAAGCTGGACCAGTCGGACTTGGCCAGGCGGAGTTGGAGGTCACCGGTACTCGCGCCCGCGGCCAGCGAGCCGGAGGTGAAGGTGACGTCGAGCGTGTGGTCGGCGCCGGTGCGGGCCGCCGGGAGTGCCGTGACGGCCGTCCTCACGGCGGAGCAGCCGATCTGGGCGTAGTCGCACCACGTCTGGTAACCGGCGGAGGCGGACTCGCCGGTGAACCAGTACCGCACGGTCACCTTGGACAGGTCGACGGCGCCGGAGCCGGCGTTGACGAGCTGGACGCCGGGCCTGATCTGGTTGTCGGTGAGCGAGGCGGCGGTGGTCTTGTACTGCGCCTTCAGGCCGGTCGCCCCGCCTCCCCCGCCGGCCGTCCTCGTGGTCGCGGAGACCGCGGCCGAGGCCGCCGAGACGTTGCCGGCCGCGTCCTTGGCCTTCACGGTGTACGTGTAGGTGGTGGCGGCGGACAGGCCCGTGTCGGTGTACGAGGTGCCGGTGACGCTTCCGGTCCTGGTGCCGCCCCGGTAGACGTCGTACCCGGTGACGCCGGTGTCGTCGGTCGCCGCGCGCCAGGTGAGGGAGACGCTGTCGGCCGCCGTCCCCGAGACCGCGAGTCCCGTGGGGGCGGTCGGCGCCTGGGTGTCGCCACCTCCGCCGCCCGAACCGCCCACCGGCGGGTAGGCGTTGGCGAGCAACTGCCGGAATCCCGCCGAGAACCAGTGCCCGGCCAGCGGCGAGTCGGGCAGCGCCCCGGTCGGGTTGTTGCCGTTGCGCCCGTTCCCGGCGTACGTGGGGTCGCACATCCGGTCGAAGCCCTTGCCCTCGTCGTTGTCCAGGGGCTTGCTGGCGCCGTCGGACTCCCCCGGCGGCTTGGCCCACACATACGCGTCGATGCCGGTGTCGGGTGCGGTCGCCGGGCGTTCACCGAGTCCGGCGCCGCTCTGGTTGCACCAGTTCCCGGCGTGGATGCGGCGGTCGATCCGGCCGCCGTCGACATACGCGTCCACGCTGGTCGTGGGCCCGGGGGCGGTCGGCCGGGCGGAACCGCCCCAGCCGTTGCGGGAGGTGTCGATCAGCATCCCGATGCCGCTGTCGAAGCCCTGGGCGACGAGGGCGGACCGCAGCCCCTGGGCGTACGTCGTCTCGTCGTCGTACTGGTTCCAGTCGATCCACTTCGACTGGCGCACGGTGGTGCCGTTGACGGTGTCGGTGATCTTGACGTTGGGTTCGCGGGTGGCCGAGTAGTTGGCCGTGTTGACGATGAACCCCGTCACGTCGCTCACGGTGGCGCCGCCGGTCGTCGCGGCCTTCTTGAACTCCTGCGCGGAGGGGACCAGGTTGCTGTCCCAGCCGAGCCAGCCGTGGTGTCCGGCGTCGACGTAGTTGTAGGCGTTGGGCAGCGCGCCGAGCTTGTGCAGGGCGTAGCCGACGCCCTTCTCGTAGTTGCCGTTCGCCTTCATGGTGGCGCACTGGGGGGTGGACCCCGCCGTGCCGCCGGCGTTGGTGACGAGGTTCGGCAGCGAGTCGGGCTCGATGAGGTTGACGACGCGCAGGCTCGCGTAGGCCGGGTCGGCGAGGACGGCCGCGATCGGGTCGATGTACTCGGTCTGGTAGCGGCTCAGTTCGTCAGCGCCCAGCTCGCCGTTGGAGGCGAGGGCCGCGCAGTCCCGGCCCGGCAGGTCGTAGATGACGAGCTGGACGAGGTTGGCGCCCTGCGCCTTCGCCGCGTCGAGGTGGGCCTTGAGGCCGCGCGCCTGCGAGGTGCCGTTGATCGCGGCGATGCGGTCGAGCCATACGAAGGTCGGCTGGCCGGACACCGCCGAGCCACCCGGTTCCGCCGCGGCCTTGGCCGACCAGTCGGGGTTCACGTAGGGCTTGGCTCCCACGTAGGGGTTGTCCAGCTTGGCGGCGGCCGACGCCGTCTGTGGCAGGGCGGTCAGGGGCAGCGCGCCGAGGAGGGCACCGGCGGCCAGTAAGGCCGTCCGTCTCGGGCAGCGGCGGATCGTGGCGGCGTCGCGTCTACGGGAGGACATGGGGGTCTCCTGAAGGTGACGGTGAACGGGTGCGGGCGTACGGCGTCGCGCAGGGCATCGGGCTTGCGGCCCTGTGGGCGCGGGTGACTCGGACGATGTCGCACGGGGTGCCCGGCAGCGAGACGCCGAGGACAGGGCACCTGCCTTGGGAGCGCTCCCACGGTGCGCCTCCACGACGAAGCTGTCAACACCTGAGGCTCCGATGGGGTTCGGAACCCCCGGACGGGCGAGGTCGGGCCACCTTCGTCGAGGCTTTCTCGCCAACTTGCCTTGTCCATAGTGGAGTTGGATGTGTGGAGAGTTGACGGCCGCACGCTCCGTGGCTTCCATGGACGCAGTTCGGCTCCGACGAGTCGCGGCCACGGGGAGCGGGACACTCCCCGGCCGGCCTCAGGGAGCCGTCGAGCCGGACACAGGACCCTTCACCACGACCAGAGGTGCCGTACGGTCGCCGCCCGGCGGGGTGGTTCACACCCGTGACCAGCCCACAGCGGGACGGTGAGCCGGCCGCCCGCCACCCGCTTCCCGCTTTGACGACCCCGAACCTGGATCTATAAGGTCCAGGTATGCGGTTGAGCCGAGGAGTCGAGTGGGCCGTGCACACGCTGCTGAACCTGGCGTGGGCGGGCGGTGACGAGCCGGTGGCTGTGGCCACCCTCGCCGCGGGGCACGACCTGCCGCGCGCCTACCTCAACAAGCAGCTCCAGCTCCTGGTCAAGGCCGGTCTGCTGGAGTCGGTATCCGGTGCCCGTGGCGGCTTCAGGCCGGCACGGGACCTCGCGTCGATCACGCTCCTCGACGTGGTCGACGCCATCGAGGGCCGCGAGCCGGTCTTCCGGTGCGCCGAGATCCGGCGGTGCGGAACCGTCGGGGAGTGCACCGTGAGCGACTTCGCCACGGCGTGCGCGGTCAAGGCGTCGATGGACCAGGCGGAGCGGGCCTGGCGCGACGCCCTGGCCGCGCAGACGCTGGCGGACGTACGCCTCCGGGCGGACGCGCACGCACCCGCGATGGGTACGGCGGTGCGCCGGGCGTTCCGGCTGGACTGAACAGGATTCGATCAGGGCGAGGCTCCTGCCGCGCCCTTTTTTTGGAAGGTGAATCTGGATGAAAAATATCCTGGTTATCGGTGGCGGTTTCGCCGGCGTGTGGAGCGCCCTCGGCGCGGTCCGCACCGCGCGGGAGAACGGCACCGATCCCGCCGACATTCAGGTGACCCTCGTGAGCAGCGGCGACGATCTCGTGATCCGTCCCCGCCTGTACGAGGCCGCCCCCGAGAGCATGCGGGTGTCGCTGGACCGGGTGCTCGGTCCGGTGGGTGTCCGGCGCGTGGCCGCCACGGTCACCTCCATCGACACCGACGGCCGGACCGTGACCGCCATCGGGCGCGACGCACGCGAGATCGTCCTGCCGTACGACCGCCTGGTGCTGGCCGCGGGCAGCCAGGTCGTGCGCCCCGAGCTGCGCGGCGCCGAGCATCTCTTCGACATCGACACGATGGGTGCCGCCGCGCGCCTCGACCACCACCTGAGGCGGGTCGCCGAACAGGGCGCTTTCGACGGGCAGTTCACCGTCGTGGTCCTCGGGGCCGGCTTCACCGGCCTGGAGATCGCGACCGAACTGACCGAGCGGCTGCGGGAACTGGCCCCCGCGGAGCGGCGCGACGAGGTACGTGTCGTACTGGTGGAGCGCGCGGATGTCGTGGGGCCGGAGCTCGGTGAGGGACCGCGGCCGCACATCGTCGGTGTGCTGGCCGACCTCGGCGTGGAGCTGCGCCTCGCCGTGACCCTCGAAGAGGCCGGGGAGCGGTCGGTCATCCTGTCCGACGGAGAGGTCGTCCCCACCGCCGCCACGGTCTGGACGGCCGGGATGCGGGCCAGCGACCTCACCGCCCTCGTGCCCGGCGAGCGGGACCGCGTCGGCCGGCTGCTGGTCGACGACCACCTGCGCGTCCAGGGCGTCCCCGGTGTCTACGCGGCGGGAGACACCGCCGCCGCCCGCGCCGAGGGCGAACACATGGTGACGCAGAGCTGCCAGCACGCCGTGCCGCTGGGCAAGTTCGCCGGCCGTAACGTGGCCGCCGATCTGCTGGGACTCGAACTCGTCCCCTTCGCCCCCGACCCGTACGTCACCTGCCTCGACCTCGGTCCCGCCGGAGCGGTGCTGACCTCGGGCTGGGACCGTGCGGTGCAGATGACCGGGCAGGAGGCGAAGGAGCTGAAGCAGCGGATCAACAGCGACTGGATCTACCCGCCGGTGGACGACGCCGACAAGATCCTCAGGGCCGCCGACCACCGCACCACGTGGCCCACTGAGGAGGCCACCGGCTGACCCACACGCCGCCCCGGCCGCCCGGTCCCTCATGGGCCGGGCGACCGGGACCGGGCTCCAGGTCGCGGTGTGTCCCGCTGGAGCGGGGGCCTCCTGTGCGACTCACCGAGAACGCCCTGCCCCCGGTGACCGGACCGAGGCAGGGACGATGACAGCACGCCCACTCCCCCGCGCGTTCAGTCCGGCCCCCGGCCTACCGTGGTCCCGTGCGCACAGTGGAGCTACTGCCCGACGAAGCGACCGAGGCACGGGTGCGGCGGGTCTGGGAGCGGCTCGCGGAGGCGGGGATGCCCAGCCTGGCCGGCCACCGGCACCCCACGAACCGGCCCCACCTCACCCTGACGACGGCGTCCGAGCTGCCGTGGGACGCGCGGCCCGGGCTGACCTCGGCCCTCGCGGTGCTCCCCCTGCCGCTACGACTGGAGCACACGCTCCGCTTCGACGGGCGTACGGCGGTACTGGCCTGGCGGGTCGTGCGCGACGCCGGCCTGGCAGCCCTCCAGCGGCAGGTACGGGATCTGCTGCCCGATGCCGGAAACCCCCTGTTCGAGCCGGACCACTGGGTACCCCACCTCACCCTCGGCCGAACCCGCTCCAAGACCGACCCCTGGCCCCCGGAACTCCTGCCCACCGAGCTGTCCGAACCCTGGGAAGGCACCTTCACCGGCGCCCGGAGCTACGACACGGAGGAGCGGACGGTGGAGCAGCTCGCTCCGTAAGCCAGACGCTCTCCACCGAGCCCGTTCAGCGCTGCCTCAGGGCGAGGAAAGCCTCACTCGATGGCCGACCGCTTCGATTCCGAGTTCAGCCGCGCGGCGGGCGGGTCGCGGTTTCCAGGTAGAAGGCGTCGATGCTCTGGACGGCCCGCTCGAACTCCGCGAGGTTGACGGGCTTGGTGACGTAGGCGTTGGCGTGGCTGTGGTAGGCGCCGGTGACGTCGTCCGGGGCGGAGGAGGTGGTGAGGACGACCACGGGGATGGTCTGGAGTTTCTCGTCCGCCTTGAGGATCTGCAGCAGCTCGCGGCCGTTCATGCGGGGCATGTTGAGGTCGAGCACGATGAGGTCGGGACGCACGCTGTCCGGGGCGCGCAGGTACTCCAGCGCGGCG
The DNA here is from genome assembly GCF_022846655.1 of Streptomyces seoulensis. Classification (NCBI taxonomy): domain Bacteria; kingdom Bacillati; phylum Actinomycetota; class Actinomycetes; order Kitasatosporales; family Streptomycetaceae; genus Streptomyces; species Streptomyces seoulensis. Next base: position 2,637,597 of record NZ_AP025667.1, on the reverse strand, counting down.
ACTCCGTCGGTGACCTGGACCAGGTTGCGGGCGCCTCGCTCGGAGAGGGCTTCCTCGATGAGGAGGGCGTCGGCGACGTCGTCTTCGACGAGCAGCACGTCGAAGGGGCGAGTGGGGGTGGTCATCATCGGATGCTCCGTGGGTGCTTCATTGGAGTGGGTGAAGAGTCCCGGCCAGCGGCGCCGGGCGCCCTGGCGCGTCATGTCACTGGCCTCGCCGATCTGGGGGTAACCGGCGCCCGCGTGGGCCGCGTCCACCGCCGCCGCACGCTGGAGACGTTCGGCGGCGCGCTGGAGATGTGTCAGCACGTGCAGCCGGGTCAGAGCGTGCGAGGGGTCATCCGGTGACAGGGAGCGAGAGATGCCTTCCGTCACCTGATGGGCGATGCGCCGCGCGAGTTCGTCGACCGCAGCGTCCGCGAGCGCGGCCATGTCCTGCGGGGTGGTTGGCACAACGAAGTTCTTGCCAGGCATGACCAGCAGAGTAAGCCCTGAACATCACCCGCGACAACAACCGTTGTCGTCGTCCTCTAAGGTGTGGCTGCGCCGCTGTGAGCGCACCGTCACTGCGGAGGAGACAGACCATGGCCGTCGATGAGAGACCGCCGCATGTGCCGTCCGAGTGGACGACCCGGCGCTGGCTTCGTCTCGGCGTCACCGTCGCGATGTCCGTCCTGGTGCTGCTGGGGGCGACCGGGGCCTGGGTCCTGGACCGGAGTGCGTCGATCAGCAACAACCTCGTGGACGTGAAGTCCCCCGCGTTGACGACCTCGATCCGGCTCGAATCGGCGTTGCTCAACCAGGAGACGGGGATCCGCGGTTACGGGCTCACCGGTTCCACGGACTTCCTCGAGCCGTACCGGCGGGGGCTGAGCCAGCAGAAGACCTACACGGAGAGCCTGACGAAGCTCCTCGACGGCAACGCCGCACGCCTGCGTGATCTCGAGGCGGTCGAGGACCGTATCGAGAGGTGGCAGGCGCGGATCGCGCGGCCGATCGCGTCCTCGGCGCCCGGCAAGTCCTCGCCGCTCGCCGCCAAGAACGCGGCCGAGGGCAAGGTGGACTTCGACGCCATGCGGACGGCCATGACCGCCCAGCAGGACCGGCTGCGCGCCGAACGCGTGTCGGCCAGGGCGGAGCTGGCCTCCACGATGCGAATGCGGAACTGGATCTTCACCGCCATCGCGGCCGTCATCGTGGCCCTCGCGGTGATCGTCTCCGAGGCGTTGCGCCGGGGTATCACAGAGCCCCTGGAGCGGATCGGGGCGGACGCGCGGACCATCGCGGAAGGCGAATTCGGCCATCCGATCACCCCGACCGGCCCCGCCGACCTGCGACAGCTCGGCGGCGAGATCGAGTCCATGCGCCGACGGCTGGTGCGGGAACTGGAGTTCACCGAGGAGGCCCGTCTGCGGCTGGACGCGCAGTCCGCCGACCTCAAGCGGTCCAACGCGGAGCTGGAGCAGTTCGCGTACGTGGCCTCGCACGACCTGCAGGAACCCCTGCGGAAGGTGTCCAGCTTCACCCAGTTGCTCCAACGGCGGTACGGCGGGCAGCTCGACGGCCGGGCGGATCAGTACATCGACTTCGCGGTCGACGGCGCGAACCGCATGCAGACCCTCATCAACGACCTGCTCGACTTCTCCCGCGTGGGCCGCGTCCATCACGCCCACCAGAGCGTCGACCTCAACACGGTGATGAAGCGGACCCTCACCGCGATCAGCGTCAGCATCGAGGAGTCGGGGGCGGTGATCACGCGGGACGAACTGCCGACGCTGTTCGCCGACTCCACGCAGATGGGCATGCTGTGGCAGAACCTGATCGGCAACGCCATCAAGTTCCGCCGCCCCGGCGAGACGCCCGCTGTCCACATCTCCGCGGAGCAGGATGGTGACTTCTGGCGGTTCGCCGTCACCGACAACGGCATCGGCATCGCGGCCGAGTACGCCGAGCAGGTGTTCGTGATCTTCCAGCGGCTGCACACCAAGGACCGGTACCAGGGAAGCGGCATCGGTCTCGCGATGTGCAAGAAGATCGTCGAGTTCCACGGTGGAACCATCTTCGTCGACCTCGAACACACCGGCGGCGCCCGCATCGTGTTCACCCTGGCGAACAGGCCACCGGAGCCGGGCAAGTCCCAGGACGTGGATTCCGGCGCGGTGGCGCAGTACGAGCTGTAGCGACGCGTGCCAGTCATGGGCGGGGCGCCGACGACCTGGCCCAGGGAGAGGTCAAGCCCGCGCGCGGGCCGGGACCTCCCGGGCGAGGGTGAAGCCCTGGGCCGTGGTGTGGCCGCGTGCGGGATCGATGAACTGCGGGATGAGCGCGACGTACGGGATGGCGGCCTTCGGGTTGGGCAGGTCGGTGATCGGCCCCGTCTGCGGCAGTTTCCGGTGCGAGTCGCGCTGGGGACTGCGCGGCTCGAACAACCCGCGTCTTCCCTGCCTGAGCGTCTGCCAGGCCAGGTACGCGAGGTAGGCCGCGCCGACAGCTTTGAGACCGACCCGGCGTGAGCGCCATTCCCGCGAGGTCGCGCACCATGTCGAGCAGAGGAAGGTCAGCCAGGCGCACACTGCGGAGGACGGCCCAACTTGCCTACCCTGTAAGCCTGGTGACACCGCCCTGATCAGTCGTGGGCCGTCATGCGATGGAGCATGCCGCTGGCGGTCACCGAAAGCCAGTCGCGGGGTGTCAGGCCGTCTTCACCGCGCCACGCGCTGCGGGCCACGCCTGCCAGCAGGGCACAGATCCAGCAGCCCGGCACGGGGACGAAGGCGTTGGCGGGTGGAGTGGTCCAGGACGGCTCGTGATCCATGCGGCTGCCGTTCTGCGGCGCTCGGGGCGCGCGGGCGGGCACCCTGTCTTCCTTCACGCGGGGAATCCGTATCCGTAGCGAGCGCGGATTGGTCGGGACCCTCTGCCGGGTGAGGAGTGGTCCGGGGAGAGACTTCACCGGTGCGCGAGGGCCGCGAAGCAGCGGCGTCCGCTCATCCACTGGTCGGTGACGCGCAGGCCGAGGTCCTCGGCGGCTCCGTGGAGCGCGCGGAGTCCGAGTCGCGCCCAGGGGAACATGGGGCCGTTGTGTCCGTGGATGTCTTCGAACCGGGCGGTGAAGAACTCTTCGACGTCCTGGCAGACGACCTCGATGACGAGACGCCCGGTCGGGGCGATGAGGGCGCCGCAGCGGCGCAGCAGGCCGCGCGGATCGCCGCCGATGCCGATGTTGCCGTCGATGAGCAGAACGGTCTGCCAGCCGGTCTCGGCCGGCAGCCGGTCGAAGACGGAGCGGCAGAGCGCGAGTCCGCCCAGGGCGGTGGTCAGGGCGACCGCGCGCGGGGCGATGTCGACCCCGAGGGCGAGGACTCCCCGGCCGAGGAGCTCTCGGCACAGCCGGCCCGGCCCGCAGCCGACGTCCAGAACGGGACCGACGCAGCGTTCCAGCACGGTCTTGTCGGCCATGGTGGGCCGGGCGTACCAGCGGTGCACCGGCATCCGGATCCTGCGCCCGTCCGCCGACCGCAGGTACACCGGGCCGCGCCCAGGTCTCAGAGCCAGCGCGTACGGATCCTCGTCGCCGCCGTGCAGCCGGTCCTCGTCGGTCGTCATGGGGTGGTGCCGTGGGCTGGGGCGGGCCCGGAGAGTGCGCTCAGCACGCTGGTCGGCGACGCTCCGGACGGGGCCGGACCCGATGGCCTCGCGCCACTTGCCATCGGGTATCTCCTCCGGTTCCCTGGGCCGCTTTCACGAGGGGACGGCTCTGTGCCACGACCCCTGTCTGCCGACAGGGCACCTCAAAGCTGTCACAGGCCGGGGCGGCTGTCCGGCCCGGAGCCGCGAACGGGTTCCGGGCCGCGGCCGAACGGCCCAATCGCCGCTCGGGGCGATCCCCCAGGTCCTCGCCCTCGGACCTCATGATGGACGGGTGCGACGCTTCAGCACACGACGCCAGATCTCCACCGGCCCAGGCCGCGCCACGCTGCCCGCGCAGGCCGGCTGGTTCGTCGTGATCGGCGTCGCCTCAACGGCGGGTCAGGCGCTGCTCTACTGGCTGCTGCGCCACGGCGCCTCTCCGCCGGTGGCCAATCTCGCCTCGCTCGCCGTCATCACCGTCCTCAACACCGAGGCGAACCGGCGGCTGACCTTCCGCGGTTCCCCGGTCGGCGTCCTCCGGGCACAACTGGCGGCGGGCGCCCTGTTCGTCCTGGCCTACCTGGTCACCACCGGCCTGGTCCTGCTCTTCCGCCACGTGAGGCCCCATGCCTCGCCCGCGGCGGAGACCTGTGTGCTGGTGGCAGGCTTCGCCCTGGTGACCGTCCTGCGCTTCACCGTGCTCCGGCTGGTCGTCTTCGGGCGCGGCTCCTGAGCCCAGAGGTCGCCGCGGCCCGATCACTCACTCTTCGCCGCCCTGCGCGCTCGCGCCTGGGCCCGTCGCTGCTTGCGCTGCGGGCGCAGGCGTAGCCAGGTCCGCGTGAGCAGGACGGTGGCCGAGGCGAGGTACAGGGCGGCGGCGATCAGCAGCCAGCGGGTGAGGAATCCGTCGGCGGAGAGGCTGGTGTCGGCGGTGTATCGGCCTCCTTGGCGGAAGATCAGCGGCCACCACACCAGCAGCAGGACGGCGGCGACGAACGTCGGCACGCGGAGGTAGTTGACGCTCGGGCGGTCGGGGGTCTCGCCCGCGTCCCGGCCGCCGTGGAACAGGCGCTGGGCGGCTCGGTCGGTGACGGAGTAGAGGGGCAGCAGGATCAGGTCGTGGACCATCGCGGCCCCGACGAACCAGATGATCACCCCCAGCGTGTCCCCCGCCAGCAGCCTGATCCCGGCGTAGACGGCGAGGGCGAACGAGGCGAGGACGAGCAGGAGGTGCAGCGGTGACGCCCCGTAACGGTGGCGGAAGGCCGCCGCCGTACCGCGCCCGGCCTTCATGAGGGCTCTCCGAAGACGAGCTGGGTGACCCACTTGGTGTTGTGCACGCCCGGGGCCGCCGGGAGGATCACGCGGGCCGGGTAGCCGTGGTCGTGGGACAGCTCCGCGCCGTTGACCCGCAGCGCGAGCAGCGACCGCCGGTCGCGCACCTGGTTGGCGGCCAGCACCACCGAGGAGAAGGCTCCGCCGCGCTGGACGGATTCCACCAGGAGCGACGGGGGCCGGGTGCCGAGCCCGACGAGGCCGGCGAGGTCCGTGAGGCGGACGCCGCTCCACTGCTGGTCGGAGGTGGACCAGCCCTCCACGCAGGCGATCGGCAGCGCCGACTCGCTCTGGGGCATCGCCCGCAGCATGTCCAGGGTGAGGACCACCTGCCGTCCCCCGCCGCGCACCGTCAGCCGCCACGCCGGGCCGATGTCACTGGGCCGGATGCCGACCGAGGCCGCGGTCTTGTTGATCTGGAAGCCGTTGGGCCCCGGACCGGGGTCACGGCCATGCGGGGCGAGCAGTGCCGTCCTGCGCCACCAGCCGCCGATGCTCTGACCCGCCGTCACCGCCAGCAGGGCCAGCGAGCCCGCTCCGACCATGGCGACGGCGCCCCGCCGGGAGATCGTCGGCGGTGCCGGGTCCGGCGACACGAGCCCCGCCGCCTCGTCCGAACCGGGCGCCGGCTGGAAGTCCCGGCCGGCCCGCACCGCGCGCACCGCGCGGGACAGGCGGAAGGCGACGTGGAGGACGAAGGCGGCGATGAACACCCAGGCCCCGTAGAAGTGCAGGGGGTAGAAGGAGCCGGGGAAGACGTAGTCCAACTGGATGTTCAGGATCCCGGTGGCGAAGGTGAACCCGGCACCGCCCACCAGCAGGAGCAGCGAGAGACGCTCCAGGGCCTGACCGGCCGAGCGGACCGGCGGCCACGCGAAGAACTTCGGGATGACCGACCACAGCTTCGCCAGCAGCACCGGCACCAGCACCACGCCGAGGACGGTGTGCGTACCCTGCGTCAGCCGGTAGAGCCAGTACGGCGACGTCGGCCAGGTGAACAGGTAGAAACCCAGCCAGCCCTTGTCCGGCGTCGGGTCGTTGCGCGGGGCGAGGTCGGGGTTGTACGACGCGTACGACAGCAGCCCGGTCACGAAGACCAGCGTGATTCCGACCAGGAGCACCAGCCCGAACACCCCGGTCAGCCAGGGACCCCGCAGCGGACTGCGCCAGAAGCCCGGACGGGCCGGCCCCGGCGGCGGCCCCGCGGACCGGACCCGGTCCGCGGCGGCGCGCAGCCGGTCGGCCGGCCGCACCCTGGACGGGGGCGGCGGAGAGTCGCCGTCGGGACGCTCCGGCCGACCGTCATTCGCCTCCACCCAGGACACCTCCCACACGCGAGGGCGGGCCGAACGGCGACGAGCGCCGATTCACCAGGCCACGGGCAGCTTCAGGGGGAACCGCCGGATCGTCTCGGTGTCCCAGCGCACCTCCTCGGGCGGCACGGCGAGCCGCAGTCCGGGGAAGCGCTCCAGGAGCCGCCCGATGGCCACTTCGAGTTCCGCCATGGCGAGGGGCACCGCGATGCAGCGGTGCCCGCCCCAGCCGAACGTCATGTGCGGACGGCTGGGCCGGTGGACGTCGATGACGTCCGGGTCCGGGTAGCGCTCCGGGTCACGGTTGGCGGCCAGGTACGACACGTGGACGAAGTCCCCGGCCCGGATCTGCGCGCCGGCCAGTTCCAGGTCCTCCAGGGCCAGCCGGGGGATTCCGACGCCGTTGCGGAACGGGATGTAGCGGAGCATCTCGTTCAGTACGTCGGTCAGGTCCTCGGGCCGGTTCCTGAGGTGGTCCGCCAGTTCGGGGCGGGTCAGGAGGAGGTAGACGATGTTGCTGATCTGGCAGGTCGCCGTGTCCTGGCCGCTGAGTGCCAGGGTCAGGGCGGTGACCGCCAGTTCCCGGTCGCTGAGGCAGTCCTCGCCGTCGCGGGCCTCGGCCATCAGGCTGATGAGGTCCTCGCCCGACGACTTCCGGCGCTGCTGGACGAGTTCGCCGAAGTAGGACGTGAGGTCGGCCTTCGCCGCCGCGGCGGCCTCCTTGGTGCCGGCGCCGACGTTCAGCAGTCGGCGCACGGAGTCCTGCATGCGGGACCAGTCCTCGCGGGGGACGCCGAGGAGGTCCATGACGGTGTGCTGGGGAAGCGTGTCGGCCAGGATCTCCACCAGGTCGGCCGGCGGCCCCTGCTCCTCCATCTCGTCCAGGAGGCTGTCCGCGAGCCGGACGATCCGGGGCCGCATCTCGTCGGCCCGCTGCTGGGTGAACGCCTGCGAGGCCAGTTGGCGGACACGACTGCTGTGCGGCGGGTCCATGACGTTGATCGACTCGGGCGAGACGATGGGCTCCGGCGTCAGCCGGGGGTAGTCGTGGGCGGTGATCCCGGCCCGGCTCAGCCGGGGGTCCGTGGTCACCCTCTTGACGGCGTCGAATCCGGTGACGAGCCAGGCGTCGGCGTCTCCGTAGGGAAGCTTGATCCGGGCAGGGGAGTCCCGTCGCATCAGGTCAGCGAGCGCGGGATCGAACTCGAGTGCGTCACTGAAGTCGAACGGACACTCGACGGCCCTTTTGTCGCTGGGCACCAGTCGTCTCCTCCGGGTTCGGAACGGGTACGGGATCGGTGGCGTCCACGGCGTGACGGACCCGCGGGCTGTACGCGGTGTCGCCGGGAGCCCGTTGGTTACGCAGAGTAGGCGCGATCAGAGTGTGGCCGGGCACCACGGAACTTCGGAAGCCGCCACGCCACGCTGACGGACCAGGTTCTGCCGGACGGCCCCGCGCCGCGCGTGAGGGCAGCCCCTCTGCCCGAGTGGTGCCTCACCCGCCCTGGCGTCCCGGTGCGGGTCGCGTCCACGATGGAGCCACGCGACGGAAGGTGGGAGATGGTGGCGCACCAGCGGCGGAGCCGGCAGGGCGGCCGGGGCGACGAGGCGGCCGAAGGGCGGAGCGCGGGTCCGGCGCCCCGGACGGATGCCGTCGTGCCGGCCGGGCCCGAACGGGCGGTGAGTCCGGGCAGTGTCGCGGCGCTCCAGCGGTCGGCCGGGAACGCCGCCGCGTCGGCCGCCGTCCAGCGGTCGTCGGTGCACCGGGTGCTGCGCGGTGCCGGGCGGCCGCTCGACTCCTCCGTGCGCGGGGAGATGGAGGCCCGGTTCGGTACCGGCTTCGGGGACGTACGCGTGCACAGCGGGCCGGACGCGGAGCGGTCCGCCACCGAGATCGGGGCCCGCGCCTACACCGCCGGCAGCCATGTCGTGCTGGGGCGCGGCGGCGGTGACAAGCACACCCTCGCGCACGAGTTGACGCATGTCGTGCAGCAGCGCCAAGGGCCGGTGTCCGGCACCGACTCGGGGCACGGGTTCGCCCTGTCCGATCCCGGAGACCGTTTCGAGCGGGCCGCGGAGGCCAACGCGCACCGGGTGATGTCGGGGCCCACGCCGGAGCGGGACGGCTCCTCGGACGCGGTGCAGCGGGCCGCCGCCGCGGACCCCGGCATGGTGCAGCGCGCGCTGGACATGAAGCTGGAGAAGGCGCGCGTCTCGCACTACGTGCCGACGAAGAAGGGTGCGGGGACCGCGCAGGACCTGCCGATCGAGCGCCCTCACGAGGTGAGCGGCCCGGTCCACAAGACGGGTACGAAGGGCAGGGCCGCCGCTCCCAACCCGATCGCGGTGCGCAAGCTCCAGCAGGCGTACAAGGGCAAGGCGGGCCCCAACAAGTGGAAGGTGCCCAGCGAGGCGGACGTGTGGCGGGACCTGTTCGGCGGGGCCGGGTACGACCGCGGGCACGTCATGGGTCTGGAGGTCGGCGGCGTGGACGACCCCAAGAACATCGTCCCGCAGTGGTCGCTGAACCAGGGCACCGGCATGTGGCGGCGCATGGAGCAGGCGCTCGCCGATCTGGACGCGGGCACCGTGCGGTTCGTGGTGCACTACGCGTCGGCGAACGGCAACCACCGCGCGGTGATGGTGCCGACGCGGATCGACGTCTACCACGACGGCGCGCCCTACAAGCAGTGGAACAACGAGCCGGACACCAACGACCTGATCAGGTCCGGCGCCGACCCGAGCGACCTGTTCTTCTTCTACGAGCAGGCCATGGAGGATCTCGGCCGCCGCTCCGGCGAGGTCCTGACGAGCGCGGAGATGGACGCGTTCGCCCTGCGGGCGCTCGGCGTGGACCGGGCCGACATGCTCTCGCACAACGACTACCACGACGCGGTGGCCCAGGGCGGCACACCGGCCGCGGGCGCCGCCGACCAGCACGCGGCGGGCATGTCCAAGTCCACCATCCCGGCGGACCGCCGCAAGAAGCAGATCGAGAAGTTCGTGGCGGCGGACCTGGTCACCCAGCACGGTACGGGTGACACGGCCACCTACACGCTGCACGACGCTCCGGGCCCGTCGCCGGACAGCGACTCCAGCTCGTCGAGCAGTTCGGACGTGGAGATGTCCGAGGGGTCCCAGTCGCCGGGGCAGCCGTTCCTGACGATGACCTTCGACTCGCAGAGCAGCGGGGACGAGTACCAGGGGTCCGACGACCAGATGTCGACCTCTCCCTGAGCCCGGCTTCGCCCGGCGCCGCGTTCAGGCGCCGGGCGAGCCCGACCGGGGCGATTCACGGGCGGAGCCCGCCCGCGTGTTGGGCGGGGTGCTGGTGTCCCGGAAACGCAGGTCACGCCCGTGACTGCGGAACAGTTCGCTGACGAACACGTCGAGGGCGGCGATCTCCTCCTCGCGCGAGTGGATGTCGGCGAGGGCACCGCGCTGCTCCTGGTCGATGACGCTCTGCTTGTCGCGCCATGCCTGGTCGGTCGGCGCCTGGGGCAGGTCCTCGAACTCCTTCTGCGTACGGACGTGGAAGCTCTCGACCGGTTCGAGGACGGCCGGGCCGCCCGACGGGTCGTCATGGGAGTGGTAGACGACGAAGACCAGTCCGTCCACCGCACCGTCGGCGATCCGCTGACGCAGCTCGGGCCACTCCAGGGTGCTGAGCACGCTGTTGCCTACGGTGCCGTCCAGGGCGTGGGCGGTGACGGTGCCGGTGAGGGCCTGCACGTACGTCGTCGACAGGCGCTTCCAGAGCGCGGCGAGGGCATCGGAGGCGCTCCAGGTGGGCAGTCCGAAGAGGAGGCCGTCGAAGATGCGGCCCTGGACGGACGCCTCGAGGACCACGCCCCGGCCCACGCTCGCGTCCTCCGTGGGAATGGCGGAGTTCATCTTGGCCCAGAGCTGCCCGTGTTCGGCCGAGGCGGCGGCGACCCGGTCGAGCGACTCCTGGAAGCCCTCCTTGTCCTGCTGCTGGGCGTACCAGGAGTACTGGACGCGATGACCCTGCACCCGGGGGTCATGGAATCCGGTGATGATCCGGCTGATGGCGCCCTCGTCCACCCCGGTGGGCTGCCCGGCCCTCATGTCGGCCTCGATGTTGTCGAGGAAGCCCTCGATGCCGGACATGAAGCCGTCCATCTCCGTCAGCGCCTTGATCCTGCCGACGCGCCGGAGGAGTTCGGCCTTGTCCTGGGTGAACTTGATCTGCCGCCGGTCGGCCGGCGTCATCGAGTGGGCGGACGCCTGGGAGTTCTCGCTCCGCTGTGACTCCTCGGACTTCTGGGAGGCGCGCGAGGGCGGCCGCGAGGATTCGGGCGACCGCTGCACGACCTCCTCCGACCGGGCGTGCTCGACCAGGCGGGACACCGCGGCGTTGCCCGCCGACCGCTGGAGCGCCAGGAGGGGCGCGGCCGGTGCGCCGGTCCCCGGTCGTGTCGCGTCGGTGCCGTGCGTTCCGTCCCGGTCCGTCCCGTGCCTGTGCCTGCGCAACACGCTCCCTCACCCCACTCGAGCGGAACCGGATCATGAAGGTGACCCCGCTCCGGTAGGGAGAGGAGATCAAGCCAAGTTTTATTCGTCGTGAATCGCGCCTACACGCGGTTACCGAGAGAAATTCAGCCAAGACACCCGAACATAGCTGAGTAAATCGGTCACATGACCGACAGGGCCGGGGGTCCGTTTTCCGAACGCCCGGCCCTGTCGCGGCTTTGCATCACGGCGCGTGTCCGTGAGCATGTCCGTGACGCCCTTGTCACCTGGTGCTACTGAGCACCCCGCTGACGTTGAGCACCTCATGACACTCCTGTGCCCGCCTGCCGGTGGCCGGGGTGCCCGGCTTGGCGCAGGTGACCTGGGCGGTGACCGTGTCGTTCGCGGCGATCCTGATGGGGGTGACCCAGTGATAGTCCTGGTTGCGGAAGGTCTCCAGCGCGATCGTCGTGATCTTCCGCTCGCCGAAGTTGATCGTCAACACCCCTTCGTCGCCTTGGAAGTTGGCGACGACGATGTCGGTGATCCCGAACACCTTGCCCTCGGGGACCTTGTAGGTGCCGGTCTTGTCCGCACCGCCGGCCGTCTGCACGTCGATGGTGGCCGAGCCCTGCTGGCCACCGGCGACACCGCCGCCGCCACCGTCCGGACCGGTCTCGGTGCCCGCGCCGCCGCCACCGGTGCCCGGCTGGGTGCCCGCGCCGCCGCTGCCGGTGCCGGGCCGGCCGCCGCCACTGCCGGTGCCCTGCCCCGACTGCTCGTCGCCGCCAGGGGTGGGCCGCTGCTGGACGACCTCGTCGGCCGCCTCCTTGGCGGCACTGCGCACGGCGGGCCGCACGAGGGTGAACCAGGCGAGGAGCAGGGCGACCAGAGCGGCGAGTACGGCGAGCAGCCACTTGGGGAACACCGGGATCTGCACGAACTCCGCGTCCAGCGGCGTGCGGATGGTGTCGGCCGGCTCCGGCCGCGCCGAGTCGGGTTCCGCCGTCTCGGCGACGGTGACCGTGAAGGGCCAGATGACGGGGGCGCCGAACCACACGGGCTTGCCGATGCGCGCCCGCAGGCCCACCTCGGCGGACTCGCCCGGCTCCAGCTTCTGTTCGGCCGGCTTGACGGTGAAGCGCAGTTCCTCGCCGGGCTGGGCGGGGGTGAAGCCCAGCGTGACCGGGCTGTTGCCCTCGTTGCGCAGGGCGAGGCGGTAGCGGCCGCGCAGCCAGCCCCGGCGCCGGCGCGGAGCGATCTCCGCGCGCAGTTGCCTGAACTCCTCGACGTGGACGGTCGATTCGGGCACCCGTACCGCCTCGGGGTGCTCCGTCGGCAGCACGCGCACGGCGAGCGGCAGCTCACCGGCCCGGACCTCGGGGGACCTCGGGGGTTCGAGGCGGATGGTCACCGTCTCGGAGGTGCCCGGATAGAGGGACACGCGCGCGGGCTCCACCGTGGCCCAGGCCGCGCACTCGCCGACCACCTCGAGGCCGTATGCCTCGACGATGTCGCTGTCGTTGCGGACGGTCAGGGTGGTGGTGGCGAGGCCGCCGGGCGTCACCGACACCGCGGGGATGTCGGAACCGGGCGCGCCGGGGCTTGGGGTGGGTGCTGGAGACGTCACACGGTGACCGTATGACGCGGCCCCTTCTCCTCCGAGAGACGCGAGGGCAAGCCCACGGGCAGCGCTCGTGCCCCGGACAGCTCTCTCCGACTCCCCTCCGGATGGCCTCAGTTGGCCCTCGAAGACGGTGCGCGGGCCGACTTCCGCCGCTCGGTCCCGCACGTTGCTCCACGGCGCGCCGCTCCACCCCCCACACGTTTCGACGGAAACAGGACTCATGACCACGAGCTGCCCTCAGGCCAATCGTCCCGCCACCGCGGCCCCCGCGGCCCACACCGCTCCCTGGACCACCCCCGCCGGACGGCCCGAGCGGGTGTCCGTCACCGTCTACGCCCCCGATCCCGTCCTCTACGTCGGCATCGTGCACCAGTTGCGCCAGCGCCCCGAGATCGAGTTCGTCGACGCCGGGTCGGCCGACAGCGCCCAGGTCTCCCTGATCACCGTCGACACGGTGGACGACGAGACGTCGGCGCTGCTGAACCGGCTGCGCCACGACTCGGCGACCCGTACCGGCCTGGTGGTCGGCACCTTCGAGTCGGGTGACGCCCTCCAGCGCGCCATAGACAGCGGTGTCGCCGCGGTGCTCCGCCGCGCCGAGGCCGACCAGGACCGGCTGCTGCGTCTGGTCCTCGCCATAGCCAACGGAGAAGGCATGCTGCCCGGTGATCTGCTCGCCAAACTCCTCACGCATGTGGGCAGCATGCAGCGCTCGCCGCTCGATCCGCGGGCGGCGTCGCTGTCCACGCTCGCGCCGCGCGAGACGGAGATGCTGCGACTGGTGGCCGAAGGGCTGGACACCGGCGAGATCGCCCGCAAGACCTCGTACTCGGAGCGCACGGTGAAGAACGTGCTGCACGAGGTGATCACCCGGCTGCAGCTCCGCAACCGTGCCCACGCGGTGGGCTATGCCCTGCGTAACGGCTTGATCTGACAGGTGTATTGACCATCGGCTGTCGGCACACTGCCCGAAAGCCCCTCCGCCCCTTCCCCCGAGAGCGTCCCGACGGCCCTGCCGCACCAGGGACGGCGGCGCCAGGATGGCGGGCGGTTGTGGGAAGCGGAGTGCGGACGGTGAGGTGGGCCCGTGACGGGCACGGACAAGGCCGGCGGGTGGCGGTACCCGCTGGAGCGGATCGGCTTGGCATTGCTGCTGCTGGTCCCCCTGCTGGCGGTGACCGCGGCCGCCGGTCCCGGTACGGCGAAGGCTCGGCCACGGGCCGGTGACGGCTCGGTGACCCGGATCGCCTTCGCGGGCACCCGGCACCGGAGCCTCGGCCGGGTGGCGACCACGACGTCCAGCACCCCGCTGTTCGGCGCCGGCGCGACCCACTACGACGTGGACCCCTCGGCGCTGGGCGATCAGTTGGTCTTCGCCAGCCGCCGGGACGAGCGGAACCCGCAGATCTATCTGCGGGCCGCCGACGGCTCCGTACGCCGCCTGACCAGCGGCCGGGACGCGGCGCATCCGCGGCTGACGCCGGACGGCGGGGCGGTCGTCTTCGACTCGGCCGAACCCGGCGGCGCCGGCGGGACGACCCAGCGCGACCTGTGGCTGGTGCGTACCGACGGCACGGGTCTGACCCGGCTGACGAACACCCCGGCCGACGAGGAGTGCCCGACGGTGTCTCCGGACGGGCAGCGGCTCGCGTACTCCAGTGACGCCGATCCGCTCGCGGGTCAGCAGATCTATGTCCGCCCGCTCCAGGGCGGCACAGCTAACCGGGTCACCGATCCGGCGAACGGCACGGCGAGCGAGCCGGCGTGGAACCCGCTGGACAACCCGGACAAGCGCGACATCGTCGCCTACACCGCGACCGACGCCGACGGCCCCGAGCTGCGCTACGTCTACGCGAGTTCGGGTGACGGCGGTCCGCTGCTGGGCAGCACGGAGGCAGGCTGGCGTACCCATGGGGCAGCCTGGTTGCCCGACGGGAACCAGTTGCTGTTCCTCAGCCCGGACCGCGACTGCACCTGCGAGGGCGATTACGACCACGTCTTCAAGACGGTCGTGCACTCCGACGACGACGGCAACCGCTCGCTGGTGCTGAACGAGGACCGCGAGGTCGGGACGGCCACCTGGCTCGGACCGGTCCAGGGCGGCGGGGCCGTGGTGGACCGCACCACCGCCTCGGGACCGCACGTGGTGACCCTCCAGGACGCCCGTGCGGACGGCTCGGACCCGCGCGACCTGGGCCTGACCATCCTCAAGGAGGACCCGGCGGCCGACACCAACACCGATCCCACGAAGGACCCGCTGTTCCAGCCCGCCGCCGGGTCCGACCCGTGGACGGAGCGGCAGAACTACACCCCGGACGGGCGGCGGATCGTGCTGACCCGGTTCGAGGACTCCGACGCCGGACGCATCGAGCGGATCTGGCTGGCCGACGCCGACGGCTCGAACCCCCGGGCCCTGCCGCTGGCCGGGCGCGGCCCCAAGGACTGGGACACCGACCCGACCATCTCCCCCGACGGCAAGTCCATCGCCTTCCGGCGGACTTCACCGGGCGGGACCGGGGACGCGGCCGGGCCCAGCCGCGTACTCGTCGCCGACCTGGCCACCGGCGCGCTCCGGGGCACGATCACCCCGCCGGCCGGGCAGACGCAGGGCACCGACGCCCAGCCCACCTGGTCGTCGGACGGCACCCGGCTCGCCTTCACCCGTACGCAGATCATCGACGGCGGCAACGGCAACAAGCACATCTGGACCGTGCCGGTGGACCGGCTCGACCAGCAGCGCGACATCAGCGCCGCCGAGTGCCCCGGTGCCTGCGACGTCATCGACGACAGCCCGGCCTTCTCCCCCGACGGGCTGACCATCGCCTTCAACCGCAAGGCGGGCGGCGGCCGCGCCGACCAGCAGGGCGGACTCCTGCTCACCTCGGTGTCGGGCGACGACTGCCGGGTGCTGCTGCCCGCCGCCGCCCGCGATCTGCCGGGCGCCTGCGGCCGGGAGCTGCCGGACGCCACGGCGACGGGTCCCTACCAGCCGCGTGACGCCGCCTGGACGGCCGACGGCACGGGTCTGGTGTTCAGCTCGCGCGCCCGACTCGCGGTGAACAGCCCGGAGAAGCTGAGCCGGGTGGACGTGGAGTCGGGCGCCCTGACCCCGCTCACCACCGGGCTGGGGGGCCGTCAGAAGGAGCCGTCGGTCCAGCAGTCCGTGGACCTGGCGGTGCGGGCCCCCGACACCTCGGGCCAGGTGACCGTCGGCCGTACTGGCACCGTCCGCGTCGACGTCGTGAACCAGGGCCCGGCGGCCTCGCCCGGCACCCGGTTCACCGTGGCGCCGCCTCTCGGGGCGACCGTCACCGGGCTGACCGCGCCCGGCCGGAACTGCGACGCGCGCGCTCTCACCTGCGACCTGGGAGTGGTGCCGCCCGGCGCCACCGTCCCGGTGACCGTCACCCTCACCGGGGTCGCGCCTGGCGACCAGCCCGTCGACTGGTCGGTGACCGGCGCCGTGATCGACCCCGACCCGACCGACAACGCCGACCGGACGGTGGTGCCGGTGCGCGAGGCACCCGCGCCGCCGGACCCGACGCCGAGCCCGACCCCGCCCACTCCGACGCCGCCCACCACGCCGCCGGTGCCGCCCGCGCCCCCGGCACCCCCGGTTCCGGAGCCCCCGGCGCCGAAGGCCGGCCCGGGTGTGACGGTCACCGCGAATCCCAACCCCGGCTATGTCGGCGGCCGTGTGGTCGTCACGTACACCGTCCGCAACGGCCGCAACGCCCTGGCCACCGGGCTCCGGCTGCGCATCGGGCTCCCCGCGAACGTGCCGGACAACGGCCCCCCGCCGGGCTGCGACGCCGACTGGCTGTGCGCGCTGCCCGATCTGGCGCCCGGCGCCCGCAGCACCCTCCAGGTGGTGCTCAGCCCCAAGAAGGCGCTGACCGCCGAGGTCACCGGCACCCTGACCACCACCGGCACGGACGCCGACCGGGGCGACAACTCGGCCCGGCAGCGGTTGCGCGTCCTCCAGCCGAAGATCGTCGCCGTGCCGCCGATCGGCAAGCCCGGCTTCGTGACCTCGGTGCGCGGCAAGGACTTCCCGCCCGGCGTCCCGGTCCGGTTCCGCTGGAAGCCCGGCATCACGGCCGCCGCGGCGCCGACGGTGCCGCTGCCGGACGGCACGTTCATCGGGCAGCTCCTGATCCTCGCCAAGGACCAGACGGGTCCGCGCACCATCACCGCGAGCGGCCCCGGCTTCTCCCCGGTGAAGACGGACTTCCTGGTCGTCAACGGCAGTGTGCAGCCGCCCGACGAGGTGACCCGCCGATGATCCACGAGGTCGACGAGGCACTGCGGGGCCTGCTGGAGGAGTCCGGGCTGGCCGCGTCGGGCGTCGAGGTGGTCTTCGACGCGCCGACCAGCGACTGGGCGGCCCGGCGCAGCGCGCCCACGGTGTGCGCGTTCCTGTACGACATCCGGGAGGACAACACCCGGCGCAACAGCAGCGCGGGCGAGATCTACGACGAGGACGGTTTCGTCGTCGCCCGTCGCTCGCCCGCCCGCTGGTTCGAGCTGACGTATCTGGTCACCGCGTGGGCGAGCCGCCCGCAGGACGAGCACCGGCTGCTGTCCCAGGTGCTGACCACCCTGGTGTCCACGGACACCCTGGCCCCGCACCTGCTCACCGGCACGCTCGCCGAACTCGGCCTGATCGTGGGCATCGACGGGGGCGGCACCGGCCTGGACGCCCCGGCCGCGTCCGACGTGTGGTCCGCGCTCGGCGGCGAGCTGAAGCCCTCGCTCGGGGTCCGGGTACGGGCGCCGCTGGCCGGTATCGTGCGGGTCGCCGCACCGCCGGTGACCGAGGGCGTGGTCGTCCGGTCGGTGCCCCGGTCCCTGCCGGACGAGCCGGAGTCGGCGCGCCGACTGCGCTACGCGGAGATCGACGACCCCGGCGAGGAGGGCTTCGGCGGCTCCCGCGAGCGGCGGCCCGCGCCCGCCCGGCGACGCAGGCGGGGTGACCGTCAGCCATGACGCAGACCGTCGAGACGGAGCTGTGGCGGCGGCTGCGCGCCGTGGAGGAGCGGGTGCAGAAGGCGGTCGCCGCGCGGCGGGCCGTCGACCCCGACCCGGACGACCCCTACCGCGGCCAGTACCTCACCCCCGAGGCGGCGCAGCGCCTCCTCGACATCCGCCGCGAACCGTCCCCCGCCGAGCCCGAGCAGGCGGCGCAGGATTCTCCACTGGGCCGCCTGGCAAGGGACTTCGACCTCACCCCGCTCGATCTGGACCTGCTGCTGGTCGCGTTGGCCCCGGACCTGGACGCCCGCTTCGAGCAGCTCTACGGCTATCTGAACGACGACCTCACCCGGCGCAGGCCCACGGTCGGGCTGGCCCTCGAACTGTGCGGGCACGACGGGCTGTCCCCGGCCCGCTTCCGCCTCTCCCCCGGCGCGCCGCTGCTCGCGGGCGGTCTGCTGGAGGTCCAGGAGCCGGAACGGCCGCCGCTGTCGCGGGTGCTGGCGGTGCCCGACCGGGTGACCGCGCATCTGCTGGGCGACACCGCACCCGACGCCCGCCTCGGTTCCGTGCTCGGGGAGCACGCGGCCGACCCGGCGGCCGACCTCGAACTGGTCCGGCGGGCCGCCGGGGCGGCCCGGAGCGGCACCGGCCATGTGCACCTGCGGGCACTCGGCGGTGCCCCCGAGGGCCTGGCGGACGCGGCACTGCGCGAAGCGGGCCGCCTGCCGCTGGTCCTGGACGCGGCCGCGCTGGCCCGGCACGCCCGTGCGCTGCCGGAGCTGGCCGCGGCCGCCGCCCGCGAGGCACGCCTGACCGGTGCCGGGGTGGTGCTCGGCCCGCTGGACGACCTTCCCGACAAGCCGTCCGAGCGGACCGACGTCCTGCGCACGGTGTGCGCGGCGCTGTCCGGCATCCCGCTGTTCACGTACGGCGCGCAGGGGTGGGACCCGGGGTGGGCCGTCCGTACGCCGGTGTCCTTCGTGGTGGGCAAGTCCTCGCCGGAGCAGCAGGCCGTGCGGTGGCGGTTCGCGCTGGAGGCGGCCGGCGCCCCGCCGGACAGGACGGCGGGCGAGGAGCCGGCCCGCGCCGTGGCCGCGCACCGGCTCGACTCGGGTCAGCTCAGGCGGGCCGCGGACGCGGCGGTGCGCACGGCGGCCCTGGCCGGGCGGCCGGTGGGCGCGGAGGACGTCCGGACCGCGGTACGGGCGCAGAACGGCGCGGGTCTGGCCCGGCTGGCCCGCCGGGTGGAGCCCGGGGTCGGCTGGGACGACCTGGTGCTGCCGCCGCGGACCCTGAAGGGTCTGCGCGAGCTCTCGGTGCGTGCCCGCCACCGCGACCAGGTGCTCGGCCGGTGGGGCATGCGTCCCGGCGGGGGCCGGGGCCGCGGGGTGATCGCGCTGTTCGCCGGTGAGTCCGGCACCGGCAAGACGATGTCCGCCGAGGTGGTCGCCACCGACCTGGGCATGGATCTGTACGTGGTGGACCTGTCGACCGTGGTCGACAAGTATATCGGGGAGACCGAGAAGAACCTGGAGCGGATCTTCACCGAGGCGTCGGCGGTCAACGCGGTCCTGCTGTTCGACGAGGCCGACGCGATCTTCGGCAAGCGCTCCGAGGTGAAGGACGCCCGCGACCGGCACGCCAACATCGAGTCGGCCTACCTGCTCCAGCGCATGGAGTCCTTCGACGGCATCGCCGTGCTGACCACCAATCTGCGGGCCAACCTGGACGAGGCGTTCACCCGGCGGCTCGACGTGGTGGCCGACTTCCCGATGCCCGACGCGGCGCAGCGCCTGGCGCTGTGGGAGCGGTGCCTGGGCGAGCGGGTGCCGCGCGCCGCCGACGTGGACCTGAGGTTCTGTGCCGACCGGTTCGAGCTGGCGGGCGGTTCGATCCGGTCCTGCGCGGTGACGGCCGCGTATCTCGCGGCGGAATCCGGGCAGGAGCTGACGATGGGGCAGGTGGTGGAGTCGGTCGCGCAGGAGTACCGCAAGCTCGGCCGGCTGGTCCTCGCGGCGGAGTTCGGTTCCTGGCTGGCGCAGGTCACGGGCGCCTGAGCCTGCACGCACGGTGCGGCGCGCACGCCCGCGCGGGCAGGACGGCTGCCCCCGGACAGGGCCCGATGTCCCCTCCGGCGGCGGCGTCCACGGGAGAGGGTGAAGGGGACCCGGACCGCAGGACCGTGAAGGAGCGAGCATGCCGACGTACCTCACCCCAGGTGTTTACGTGGAGGAGGTGCAGTCCGGTGCTCGCCCCATCGAGGGTGTGGGCACCGCGGTCGCCGCGTTCGTCGGCTTCGCCGAGGACGGGCCGTTCCACGAGCCGACGCTGGTGACGAGCTGGGACCAGTACACCCGTCTGTTCGGCGGTTTCGTGCAGGGCGCGTACCTGCCGCACTCCGTCTACGGCTACTTCGCGAACGGCGGCGGCTCCGCCTACATCGTGCGGATCGGCGGCTCCGCCAAGGACTCCTCCGCCCCGGCCGGGAACGGCGACGCGCGGCGTGAGCAGGCGGCGCTCGCCGTCGAGGTGGGCGGCTTCCAGATCGCGGCCAAGCCCGGCGTGAGCGGCGTGTCCATCGAGATCGCCGACCCGGAGGGCGAGAACCCGCCGGAGGACCGCTTCCGCGTCCTGGTCCGCCAGGGCGAACAGGTGGCCGAGACCTACGACGCCTCGACCCGCCGGAACGTCAAGGGCTACCTGCCCACCCAGGCCCGCGCCTCGAAGCTGATCGAGGTGACCGAGCAGCGGGGCGGGAACGCGACGCGGCCGGCCACGCAGACGATCGCCGTGCCGGACGCCCCGGCCTCCCCCGCGCCCGCCGCCTCCGGCCAGGTGGCCCGGCTGGACCCGGCCGAGTACGTCGGCGACGCGGACGCCCGTACCGGCTTCGCCGGTCTGGAGAGCGTGGACGAGATCACGATGGTCGCCGTCCCCGACCTGATGAGCGCCTACCAGCGTGGTGACATCGACGCCGAGGGCCTGCGCACGGTGCAGCTCGCGGTCATCTCGCACTGCGAGCAGATGGGCGACCGCGTCGCCGTCCTCGACGCCCCGCCCGGCCTGTCCGCGCAGGCGGTCCGCAACTGGCGCAACGACGAGGCGGGTTACGACTCCCGCTACGCCACCCTGTACTACCCCTGGGTCCGGGTGCTGGACCCGGCCGCCGGACGCAACATCACCGTCCCGCCGAGCGGGCACGTCGCCGGCCTGTGGGCGCGCAGCGACGCCGAGCGCGGTGTGCACAAGGCGCCAGCGAACGAGGTGATCCGTGGCGCGGTCGACCTGGAGCTGCGGCTGAGCAAGGGCGAGCAGGACCTGCTCAACCCGATCGGCGTGAACTGCATCCGTACCTTCCCGGGCCGGGGTGTGCGGGTGTGGGGTGCGCGCACCCTCTCCTCCGACCCGGCGTGGCGCTACCTGAACGTGCGCCGGCTGTTCAACTACCTGGAGGAGTCGATCCTGCTCGGCACCCAGTGGGTGGTGTTCGAGCCGAACGACGACCGGCTGTGGTCG
The DNA here is from genome assembly GCF_022846655.1 of Streptomyces seoulensis. Taxonomy (NCBI): domain Bacteria; kingdom Bacillati; phylum Actinomycetota; class Actinomycetes; order Kitasatosporales; family Streptomycetaceae; genus Streptomyces; species Streptomyces seoulensis. The sequence continues at coordinate 2,616,727 of NZ_AP025667.1, read as the reverse complement.
AGCATCCGGCGCAACGTCAGTGCCTTCCTCACCGAGGAGTGGCGCCGGGGCGCGCTGTTCGGGCGGACGGCGGCGGAGGCGTTCTACGTCAAGTGCGACCGGGACAACAACCCGCAGGAGTCCATCGACCAGGGACGCGTGGTCTGCGAGATCGGTGTCTCGCCGGTCAAGCCGGCCGAGTTCGTGGTGTTCCGGCTGGCGCAGTTCTCCGACAGCACCAGCCTCGTCGACGAGTGACCTCCGTCGCTTCCGGCACTTATCCACCCAGAAAGGTGACAGACAGTCATGGCTGAGGGCGATGCTCTTTCCACCCATATCTTCGGCGTCCAGCTCGGCGGCTACCTGGTCGAATCCATCCAGGAGATCAGCGGCCTGAGCGTCGAGGAGGAGGTGGTCGAGGTCCGGCAGGTCAGCTCCGAGGGCAAGCAGATCATCCGCAAGCAGCCGGGCGCCCGCCAGGCAGGCGAGATCACGATCACCCGTGGGCTCGACCAGAGCAGCGAGTTCACCTCCTGGATCAAGGAGACGCTGAACAACGGCGCGGTGGACACGGCGCGGCAGAACCTCACCATCGAGATCAAGGACTCCACCGGTGAGACCGTGCGGCGCATCCAGCTCATGCAGGGCTGGGCGTCCAAGTGGGAGGGCCCGTCCCTCAAGGCAGGCGAGTCGTCGGCCGCCACCGAGTCCGTGACCATCGTGTTCGAGGAGATCATCGTCGAATGAGGCGCCGTACGGTGACCGCGGGCAACCTGGACGAGATCCTCCAGGCGACGGCTCCCGCGAAGGACGAGGCGGAGGCGGTGTCCAAGCCGTTCACGCCCGCGGCGCCGCCGCGCCAGGAGCCCGCGCTGCGCACGGAGTTCGAGTTCGAGCTGCCGCGCGGGTACGTGGACGAGGCGGGCACCGTGCACCGGCACGGCTCGATGCGCCTGGCCACGGCCCGCGACGAGCTGCGCCCGCAGATCGACCTGCGGGTCAAGGAGAACCCCGCGTACCTCAGTGTCGTGCTGCTCAGCCAGGTGATCACCCGGATCGGCACGATCACCGATGTGCACGCGGGGGTCGTGGAGCGGATGTACGCGACCGATGTCGCGTTCCTCCAGGACTTCTACCGGCGCGTCAACAGCGAGGGCCACACGCGTGCGGCGGTCACCTGCCCGCACTGCGAGGGCGGCTTCGAGGTCGACCTCTCGGGTGGGCGCCTGGGGGAATCGTGACGTACGCGCTCCCCCGGCTGCGGGAGGAGATCGCGTACGTCGCCTACCACTTCCACTGGAGCCGCGACGAGATCCTCGACCTGACCCATGGCGAGCGCCGGGAGTGGGTCGGCGAGATCGCCCGCATCAACACCCGCGTGAACGAAGGCGGTTGACCGCATGGGATGGCGAGACAGGGTGCGTCGGCCCCGGCCGTCCACCGTCGAGAACGTCGGCAGCGCCGGCTCCGGTCCAGTGGAGCGGGCGCCTGCCGGCGTCGGCGTGCCCGAGGGCTGGGACGGTGGCTGGCGTGCGGCTTCCACGCCGGAACTGACTCTGGCCCGCGCCCCGTTGGCGGTCAGTGACGGTCTCGCCTTCCGCGCGGGGCTGGCCGCCTGGCGCGATCCGTCGTTCGACACCGGACTCGCGCACGGGGTGCTGCCTTCGGCCCCGGCCGGGCTGGTGCGGGGGGTCGCCCGGACGGCTTCGGGCTCCGGTGAGACGTTCAGTGGCGGAGGGCCGCTGCTGTTGCGTGCCGTGCGGCGAGAGGACCCGGAAGAGGTCGCGCCCGCGGGCGGGGAGCGGCTGGAGAGGGTCGTGACCGGTCGCCCCCGGCAGGCGGAGCGTCCGGCCGCGCGGGTTACGGCGGGCTCGGGCTCGGCGCCGGAGGGGGGCGCCGAGGCGGGGCGCGTCGGCATGCCCGCGGTGCAGCGGCGCCGGGCTTCGTCGGGACAGGGTCCGGTCAGCCGTGACGTACCGGGGGCGCCTGCGGCCCCTGTCGAGGAGCAGCGCGGCCTCACGCCCACATCGTCTCCGGCCGTGCTCGGCACTCCGGAGCCCACGGTGCAACGTGCGGCCACGGCGGCAGCACCCGCGCGGGCGCTCCCGGTGGTGCGGCGCGTCGCGGCGGTGGACCCCCGCACGGGCGGGGCGGTACCGGCTCCTCGGCCAACTCCCGCGCGTACAGCCACCGTTCCCCGCGCCGACAGCGCTCCGGCGTCGTCCGGCACGGGCGGCGGCCGGACGGCACCTGTCACCCCCGCGACGACCAGTGCCCCAGTGCGTCCGCTCCCGGTGGGGCGCTCGCTGATCGTGGCCCGACGGCCCGCCGGCCCGACGCGCCGCGTGAATCCTGTGCCGACGGCCGCCCCGAAGGTGACGGCCACCCCCGCTCCGCAGACCGAGCGGCAGCCGGAGGCCGCCCGGCCGAAGGAGGCGACGGTCCAGCGACACGAGGGGAGCCGCCCTCCGCTGGGCGCACCTATGTCCCAACTCCCGCCGACCGCCGTGCCGATGAAGCAGGGCGCGGTCGAGGGAAGCGCTCCGGGGCCCACGCTTCCCGTGGTCCAGAGCCGGCCGGAAGCGACGAGCGAGCGCTCATCGACCCCCGGTGGCACACCGACCACGCCCTCCACCGAGCCCGCCCGCCGCCGAGCTGCCGAGCCGACGGCCCCGCGTACGAGGACGGGACTGGGAGCACCTCTGTCGGCGCTCCCGGCCACGGCCGACGTGCCAGGCAACCGGCAGAGGTCGGGCCGGAACCCCGTGCCGCGGTCCGCCGCCCCCGCACCGGGAGCGCCTCAACAGCCCTCTCAAACGCCGTTGTTGGGCACCACCCAGCCCGACGTCACCAGCACGCCCGTGGGTCGGACGCCTTCCGACGCGCCCACCCCGACATCCCCGCCCGGCGCCCTCGTCCAGCGCCGCACGAGCCCGGACTCCGCACCGACCGGCGACCCCGCCCACTCGGCACCGCTGACCGTGGCGCGTACCGGCACTCCCGCGTCCGAGACGCCCCGCACCGCACCCCAGGACTCCCCCGCGCGCCGCTCCCCGGCACCCGGGGACACGGGGCGCACGGCACAACGCGCCCCGGCACCCCCGGCCGCGCCCCGCACCCCCGAACGCCCGACCCTCGGCTCCCCGGACCGCCAGACCCCCGTGTCCCCGGCCCCCGGCCGCCCCGCACCCGGCACGGCCCAGGGCGAGTCGCCCCTGCCCCCGGTGCGTCCGGGCACGCCGGCCCGCCAGGCGTCCGCCACCGGCCAGGGCCAGGCCCCCCTGACAACCGCGCGCCCAGGCACACCCGCCCACCACGCACCCGGCACCACCCAAGGCGCAAGCCCCCAGACCCCGGCACGTCCGGGCACGCCCGCCCACCACACACCCGGCGCCACCCAAGGCTCCACCCCCCTGCCCCCGGCACGTCCAGGCGCGCCCACCCACCACGCACCCGGCACCACCCACACCCCGGCAGCTCCGGCCTCGGGGCGTCCAGGCACCCCGACCCGCCGGGCGCCCGGCGCCAGCGGCCAGGGTTCAGCCCCGGTACGCCCAGGTGCCCCCGCCCGCCAGGCACCCGGCGGCACGCCCCTGGTCGTGGCGCGGGCGGTGACGGTCACAGGCAAGGCCGCCCCCGCCGCGCCGTCACCCACCCTGAGCCTCCTCCCCGCACGCCCCCTCACCCTGAGCACTCAGGCGGCACCCCCCATTGCCGCGCCCGCACAGCGCAGGGCCGCCGAACGTCCGGTCGTGGCTCCCCGCTGGACACGTGAGACAGCCGGGGCTCCCACCTCGGCCGCCGTCCAGCGCGCCCCCCAGGCGCCGGTCGCCCCCGCCCCCGCGCGTGCCGTCCGCCCGACCCCGTTGGCACCGGCACCCACCGCGCCCGCCGCACGCCCACTGCCCGTGACGGCGCCCCAACCCCCGGCGGTGCAGCCGTTCCTGGCGAACGCGCCCGCACGCGAGGCCACCCCGCCGAACCCCGCTCCCCCGTTGGTGCGCCCCGTGCGAATCCAGCGCGACGCGGACGGCACCACCTCGCCCCCCGCCGCCGGTCAGGTCAAAGCCGACTCTCCGCCCCCGGAGCAGTCCCGGACCGCCACCACGAGCCGCGCCAAGACCCCGGCCCCGGAGTCCGCCCCCGACCTCGACGACCTGGCCCGCCGCCTGCTGGACCCCGTCTCCCGCCTCCTGCGCTCCGAACTGCGCCGGGGCAGGGACCGCACGGGCCGTCCCTTCGACGGCCGTCGCTGAACCCCACGCCACCACCGAACGCACCACGGACGGAACACGAGCAGCATGACGGACAACATCTTCGCCACGAGCGTGTTCTTCCGCCTCGCCATCGGCGGCAACGACCTCGGCGCCTTCCACACGTGTTCCGGCATGGGCGCGCAGGTCGAGATGGAGACGTACGCGGAGGGCGGCAACAACGGGTTCACCTGGCAGTTGCCGGGCCGGGTCACCTGGTCGAACATCACCCTGACCCGGCCGGTCACGGCCGACACGGCGAAGATCGGCCGCTGGCTGGACGAGACGCTGCGCAGGGTGGAGCCCAAGGACGGCGAGATCGTGGCGCTGCGGCCCGACCTGAGCCGGATCATCGGCTGGCAGGTGTACGGGATCGTGCCGGTGCGCTGGCAGGGCCCGTCGTTCGACCCGGCCAGCTCGCAGGCGGCGGTGGAGACGCTGGAGATCGCGCACGAGGGGCTGGTCCCCTCCTAGGTCCCCCGGGCCAGTCCGTGTCCCTCGGGCCCGTCTGTGTCTCCCGTCTCCCGTCTCCCGTCTCCCAGGAAGGAACGCCCCATGTCCCCATCGGGCCGCGCCAGTCGGGCCAGGGCTCAGCTCACGCTCAAGGAGCCGCCGGCCTCCGTCGGCGCCCGGCCCGGCGGGACGCTCGCGCGGCTCGACCTGCAGTTCAACCCCTCCACGCTGGAGTTGAGCAAGTCCACCGAGTGGCGGCGCACCCCGGCCCGCATGGCGGGCGAGTCGGCGCTGCCGGAGTTCGTCGGCAGCGGTCCGCGGGTGCTGAGCCTGGAGGTGTTCCTGGACGCCACGGCCACCCACGACAACTCCGTGGAGCAGGCCGTGGAGAAGCTGATGAAGGCGTGCGTGCCGACCCAGGCGAGCCTGGGCCGCAAGAAGCCGGCGAGTCCCTGGGTGCGGTTCGAGTGGGGCACGGCGCGTACGACGTCCTTCGACGGGGTGCTGTCCAGCCTGTCGGTGTCGTACACGCTGTTCGACGTGGACGGGAAGCCGCTCCGGGCCACCTGCTCGCTGTCCATCGAGGAGGCGAGCGTCGACCCGCCGGGGCAGAACCCCACCTCGGGCGCGCGGACGGCCCGCAGCACGCACACGCTGGTGGCGGGCGACAGCCTGGCGATGCTCGCCTGGCGGGAGTACGGGGACGCGACGGCCTGGCGGGCCATCGCGGAGGCGAACGGCATAGACGACCCGATGGCGCTGGAGCCGGGGACCGAGCTGGTGGTGCCCGGACTGCGGGACGCCGGGTACGAGGAGGAGTTGTGACGGCTGCCGAGTCGGGGGACGTCCGGTCGTTCGCGGCCGATCCGGTGGTCGAGGCACCGGGAGAACTGCCGCAGACCTGGGCGACGCAGCTCGTGAGCTGTGTGGTCGAGGAGAGCGTGGGGCTGCCGGACACGGCGGTCCTCACCTACCGCGATCCGCAGCACGAGTTCCTCGCCGCGACCGGCGTCACGATCGGCACGCCGCTGCGCGTGTCGGTGGTGACGGTGAAGGGCCAGGCGCGGGAGCCGCTGTTCAGCGGTGAGGTGACAGCGCTGGAGCTGGACCGGGACGGCACCGGCACGTTCACCGTCGTGCGGGCGTACTCCAAGGCGCACCGGCTGCAGCGCGGCCGGAAGGTGGTGGCGTACCGGAACATGACGACCGCGGCGATCGTCCGCAAGGTCGCCACCTCGGCGGGGCTCGCCTGCGGCAAGGTGGAGGCTCCCGCGGTCACGCACAAGCAGCTTTCGCAGGCGAACGTCTCCGACTGGGACTTCCTGCAGTATCTGGCGGCCGAGTGCGGTGCGCAGGTCCGGGTGGACGACAAGGGTGTCCTGCAGTTCACCCGCCCGGTGAAGGCGTCCGGCGCGCCCGCTCCGTCGACGCCCGCGACGCGCAGTCCGCTGGTGCTGGAGTACGGGCGGAACCTGCTGGCGCTGCGGGCGTCGCTGTCGATGGCGGACGCGGCGCAGAAGGTGCAGGTGCGCGGTTGGGACGCGACCACGAAGCGGGCGGTGGTGGCCGAGCAGGCGTCCATCACCAGCGGCACGGTCGTACCGGGTCTTAATCCGGCGTCGGTGAACCGGTTCGGGAAGAAGACCCAGGTGACGGTGGCCGACACCCCGTACCGCACGCAGGCCGAGGCGGCGGCGGTGGCGCGGGCGACGGCGGAGCAGGTGAGCGCTTCGTACGGTGACCTGGAGGCGCTGACCACCGGCAATCCGGCGCTGCACGCGGGCAAGCCGGTCGCGCTGGGCAATGTGGGCCCGGCGTTCTCGGGGCGGTACACGGCGACGGCGGTGCAGCACGTCCTGGAGCCGCACGGCGGGTACCGGACGACCCTGTGGGTCAGCACCCGCCCTGATCCCTCGCTGACCGGGCTGACCGGTGCCGGAGGCGGCTCTCGCGGTCCGCGTATTCCGGGGCTGGCGATCGGCGTGGTCACCGACGTGCGTGAGCCGAACGGTGCGGAGCAGGGTGCGGTCCGGCTCAAGTTCCCCTGGCTGGACGACACCTACGTCTCGGACTGGGTACGTACGGTGCAGTGGGGCGGCAAGGGCGGCGGCGGCGTGGTCAGCCCCGAGGTCAACGACGAGGTGCTGGTCGGGTTCGAGCAGGGGCTGCTCGACAGCCCGTACGTCCTCGGCGGGCTCTACAACGGGGTGGACAAGCCGTCCAAGCATGACGTGCCGTTGGTCGACAAGACGAGCGGGAAGGTCAACCGGCGTTCGTTCGCGTCGCGTTCGGGGCACCGGCTGGAGCTGCTCGACGCGCCCCGGCCCGGTCCGTCGGGACTGCGTCTGGTCACGGCGGACAAGCGCCTGGAGGTGCGGATGGACGACCGCGAGGACCGCATCGAGGTGACCGTGTACCGGTCGCCGGGGCAGGCGGGCACGTCCATGGTGATGGACAAGCAGGACATCACCCTGAGCGCGCCGCAGGGCCAAGTGACCCTGAAGGGGCGCCGCGTGGTGCTCGAAGGCCAGTCGCGGGTCTCCGTGTCCGGCCGGGCGGTGGCGGTGTCCGGGCGCTCGTCCGTCGAGGTGGACGGCGGCCTGCTGGGCGTCCTGAAGGCCAAGCTCATCCGGATCAACTGAGCCGCTCCGCATGCCTGTTGTTGTCGATTACCGAGGAGTTCACGATGCCGGCCGCAGCCCGTACCGGTGATCCGACGAGCCATGGCGGCCGGATCACCACCCCGCCGCCCACGGCCGCCGCGAGGGTGGCGACCGTGCTGATCGGCGGCCGCCCGGCGGCGGTCGTGGGCAGCCTGCACGTGTGCGTGGTCCCGCCGCACGCGGCGACCGGACCGCTGAACGTGATCGTGCCGGACCCGATGGCGTTGGCCGGTCAGGGAGTCCTGATCGGCGGGCTGCCCGCCGCGCGGATGGGTGACAAGACGGCGTGCCAGGCACAGATCGTGATGGGTGAGTTGAGCGTGGAGATAGGTGGCTTGCTGTGAGCGAGCGGTTCATCGGCCGTGGCTGGGCGTTCCCGCTGCGGGTCGGCCCCACCGGCGGCATCGCCATGGTGGAGCGGGCGCGGGAGATCGAGGAGGCGATCCGGCTGGTCCTCGGCACGGCGCCCGGCGAGCGGCCGATGCGGCCCGAGTTCGGCTGCGGCATCCACGACTACGTGTTCGCGCCGGGTGACGGCGCCACGGCGGGGCGGGTCGCGCAGCAGGTGCGCGAGGCGCTGGAGCGGTGGGAGCCGCGGATCTCCGTGGACGACGTCGTGGTGGCCTTCGACGCGGTGGACGCCGGGACGCTCTACATAGACGTGCACTACACGGTGCGTTCCACCAACGACCGGCGCAATCTGGTGTTTCCGTTCTACACGATTCCCTCCGAGGAGGGTGTCGAGGAAGTGGTCGGCGACTGATGGTCCTGCCCTCCCCCAATCTGGACGACCGGCGCTTCCAGCAGCTCGTCGACGAGGCGAAACGGTATGTGCAGCAGCGAGCGCCCGAGTGGACCGACCACAACGTGTCGGACCCCGGCGTCACGCTGATCGAGACGTTCGCCTATCTGGTGGACCAGTTGCTGTACCGGCTCAACCGGGTGCCGGAGAAGAACTACCTGGCCTTTCTCGACCTGTTGGGCATCCGGCTGTTCCCGCCGTCGGCGGCGGCCGCCGAGGTCGACTTCTGGCTCTCCGCCCCGCAGCCGGAGACGGTGACGGTGACCGCCGGGACGGAGGTGACGACCGCGGCGGGCGAGGACGAGGACGCCGTCGTCTTCGCCACGACCGGGGAACTGCGCATCGTGCCCAGCGAGTTGGTCCGGCTGGTGACGGCGCCGCGCGGCGGCGAGCAGACCGACCGGACGAACGCGCTCTCCGAGGGCCGGGACGTGCCCTGCTTCCAGACGACGCCCGAGCCCGGTGACGCGCTGCTGTTCGGGCTGCCGACGGCGGTGCCGCGCTGTGTGATCGCCGTCCGCCTGGACAGCCGGGTCGAGGGCGTCGGTGTCGACCCTCGCCAGCCGCCGCTGGCCTGGGAGGCGTGGGACGGGTCGCGCTGGGTGGGGTGCGAGACCGGCGAGGACACCACGGGCGGGCTGAACCGGCCCGGCGAGATCACCGTCCACATGCCCGCTTCGCACACGGCGTCCGTGATCGGCGGGACGCGGGCGGGCTGGCTGCGCTGCCGGGTCGTGCCGGCCGAACCCGGCCAGCCGTTCTACTCCGAGTCGCCGACCGTGCGGGAGGCCGCCGTGTTCACCGTGGGCGGCACCATCACGGTGGAGCACGCGGAGACGGTGTCGGACGTGCCGCTCGGCGCCTCGGAGGGGGTCGCGGGGCAGACGTTCCGCCTCGAGAGGCCACCGGTGCTGCTCGACGGCGAGCCGCCCGTGGTGGAGGTGTCCTCGGCCGACGGCTGGCAGCGCTGGCAGGTCGTGGAGCACTTCGGGCGCTCCGGGCCCGAGGACCGGCATGTGCGGGTCGACGCCACCTCGGGCGAGTTCGGCTTCGCGCCCGCCCTGCGCGAGCCCGACGGCACGCTGCGCGTGTGCGGCGCGGTGCCGCCCAAGGGTGCCCAGGTGCGCGTGGCCCGCTACCGCACCGGCGGCGGGCCCGCGGGCAACGTGGCGCGTGGCGCCATCAACGTGCTGCGCAGTTCGGTGCCGTACATCGCCCGCGTCGGCAACCGGGAGGCGGCCCGCGGGGGTGTCGCGGGCGAGACCGTGGCCAACGCCCGGCTGCGCGCCCCGCAGGCGCTGCGCATGCAGGAGCGTGCGGTGACAGCCGAGGACCACGAGATCATCGCCCGGCAAGCGGCCCCCTCAGTGCGCCGGGTGCGCTGCCTGCCCGCCGACGGGCCGGGCGCGGTACGGGTGCTGGTGGTGCCGGACGCGGTGCCCGACGACGACGGCCGGGTCCGCTTCGAGCAGCTCATCCCGTCCGACCAGGTGCTCGCCGCGATCACCGGGGCGCTGGACGAGCGGCGCCTGATCGGCACCCGGCTCGTCGTGGAGCCGCCGGTCTACCAGGGCGTCACCGTGGTGGCCCGGCTCACCGCGCCGGCCGCCGTCGCGGACCGGGTGCGCGCCACGGCACTGGCCGCGCTCTACGACCACCTGGACCCGCTGCACGGCGGTCCCGACGGTACGGGCTGGCCGTTCGGGCGGCCGGTGCAGTACGGGGAGGTGTTCGGCGTCCTCCAGCGTGCCGTGGGCGACGTCCTGGTGGAGGACATCCGGCTGTTCCCGGCCGACCCGGTGACCGGTCGGCGCGGTACACCGGTCGACCGGGTCGACATCGGCGCGGGTGCGCTGGTCTTCCCGTACCAGCACCAGGTGGTCGTCACGGCGGAGCCGGAGGCCCGCGGATGAGCCGGGCCGCCGTCCCCGGTCTGCCCAGCCGCCATCCGATCGGCGGGCAACTGCCCGCGCTGTACGCGGAGGACGACTTCGCCCAGCGGTTCACCGCCGGCCTCGACACGGTCCTGGCCCCGGTGTTCAGCACCCTGGACAACCTGCCCGCCTACCTCGACCCGCGGGTGGCCCCGGCCGACTTCGTGGCCTGGCTCGCCTCCTGGGTGGGCGGGGTGGACGATCCGCGCTGGCCGGTCGAGCTGCGCCGCGAGGCCACGGTGCGGGCGATGGAACTGCACCGGTCACGCGGCACGAAGCGCGGCCTGCTGGAGGCGCTGGACCTGATCCTCGGGGTACGTGGCGAGGTCGTCGGCGACGGCGCCGCCGTCTGGTCCCGCACCCCAGGAACCGAGCTGCCGCCCGCGCCGGACGCCGAGATCGTCGTACGGGTGTGGCCGGGCCGGGAGGCGACGGTCGAGGAGTCGCGCGTCCATGAACTGGTCCGGGCACTGTGCCCGGTGCACACACGGTGCCGGGTGGAGGTCCTCTCAGCCGCTCCCTCCGGCTCCGGCGAAGGAGAGTGACGAAGATGCGCGAGTGTCCCGCCTGCGGGGCTTCGAACGAGGCGACGGACGACTTCTGCTGGAACTGCGGGAGCTACCTCGGCTGGTCGGAGGGGTCGGCGCGGGGGCGTGGCGCGGAGCCCGCCCCCGTGCCCACCCCCGCGCCCACCCCCGCGCCCGCGCCCGCGCCCGCGGAAGCGGAACGGGCCGTCGAGCCCAAGCCGGTGGCCGAGGACGCGGACCCGCCCGACGCGGCCCCCGTGCCGACGCCCGAGCCCGCCGCTCCCGTGGACTCCGCCCCGGTGGCGCCTGCTCCCCGGCCCGTCGCTCCCGAGCCCACCCCGGACCCGCCCCGCACGGCCGCCGTCCCGCCCCCCGAGCCACCGGCTCCCCCGGTGGCCCCGCAGCCCGTCAAGCCGGCCAAGGCGGTCGCGCCCCGGCCGGTGGTACGCCCGGTCGCGGCGGACGAGGAGACCTCGGGCATCCCGTGTCCGGTCTGCCGCACGCCCAACCCGGCGTACCGGCGTTTCTGCCGGAAGTGCGCCGCGCCGCTCGCGGCCGTGGCGGCGCCGGAGCGGCTGCCGTGGTGGCGCACCGTGTGGCCGTTCCGGCGGCGTACCCGCGGCGGTTCCGGCCGGCTGGTGCGGCTGCTGGTCATCCTCGCGGTGGTGCTGGCGCTGGGCGTGGCCGGGTTCCTGCTGCTCCCGGCCGGGCGGAACCTGATCGAGGACACGCGGGACAAGCTGGGCACGCCCAAGGCGGTCAGCCCGTCCCGCGTCACCGCGACGGCCGAGCTTCCGGGGCACCCGGCCCGGCTCAGCACGGACGGGCTCGCCAACCGCTACTGGGCGATTCCCGGCAAGACAGCGTCGGTGACGTACACCTTCGCCAAACCGTTCCGCCTGGTGGACGTGCTCGTCACCAACGGCCCGGCCAGGAACGCCGAGGACTACCGCTCCCAGGCCCGCGCCCTCCATCTGGACATGGACGTCACCTCAAAGGACGGCCGGGTGCGGCGCAAGGAGATCGACCTGAGCGACAAGGCCGGGTCGCAGACGATCATCGTGGGCATGAGCGACGTCACCACGATCCGGCTGACGCTGTCCTCCCCGGTAGGTCTGTCCGCCGGCCGGCATGTCGCGCTGGCGGAGGTGGAGTTCTTCCAGCGGACCTGACGTCCGGGGAGGCGGGGCGGGGGGGGCGGGGCGTCAGCGGGTGATGCGGACCAGCTTGTGGTTGGCGAACTCCTCCATGCCGAAGCGGCCCAGTTCCCGGCCGAAGCCGGAGCGCTTGACCCCGCCGAAGGGCAGCTCGGCCGCGGTGCCCGCCGGACCGCCGACGAACACCATGCCGGTGGCAAGGCGCTGGGCCACCCGGTCGGCCTGCTCGGCGTCGTCGGTCTGCACCGAGGCGCTCAGCCCGTACGGCGAGTTGTTGGCGAACTCGACCGCCTCGTCCTCGGAGCCGACCTTGAAGAGCAGCGCGACCGGGCCGAACAGCTCCTCCTGGTAGGCCCGCATCTCGGGGGTGATGCCCGCGAGGACGGTCGGCTCGTACCAGGCACCCGGCCAGTCCATGCGGCGGCCGCCGGCCAGTACGGTCGCCCCCTTGTCGACGGCGTCCCGGACCTGCTCGTCCAGGGTGTCGACGGCCTTCTCCGACGAGAGCGGGCCCATGAAGGTGTCGGGGTCGGTGGGGTCGCCGGGGACGATGGCCCGGACCGCCTCGGTGTACCGCTCGGCGAAGTCGTCGTAGTGCTCGTCCAGCGCGATGATCCGCTTGCTGGCGTTGCACGCCTGGCCCGCGTTGAACATGCGGCCCTGCAGGGTGTCCTTCACGACGCGGGACATGTCCGACACGCCGAGGATCAGATACGGGTCGGAGCCGCCCAGCTCCAGCACGACCTTCTTCAGGTTCCGGCCCGCGATCTCGGCCACCGCGGCACCCGCACGCTCGGAGCCGGTGAGGGAGACGCCCTGGACGCGGTCGTCGGCGATCACGTCCTCGATCTGCTCGTTGGTGGCGAAGATGTTGACGTACGCGCCCTCGGGCAGACCGGCGTCCTGGAAGATCCGCTCCATCTCCAGCGCGGACTCCGGACACTGCGGGGCGTGCTTGAGCAGCACGGCGTTGCCGAGCATCAGGTTCGGCGCGGCGAAGCGGGCGACCTGGTAGTAGGGGAAGTTCCACGGCATGATCCCGAGCAGGGTGCCGACGGCCTCCTTGCGGATGACGGCCCGGCCGCCGGAGGCCACGTCGAGCTCCTCCTCCTTCAGGAACTCCTCGCCGTGGTCGGCGTAGTACCGGTAGATCGAGGCGACGATGTCGATCTCGCCGAGGGCCTGCCTGACCGGCTTGCCCATCTCCTGGATGATGATCGCGGCCAGCCGGTCCCGGCGCTCCTCGTAGAGGTCGGCCACCCGGTGCAGTGCGGCGGCACGCTCCTCGGGCGGCCGGGCGGCCCAGTCGCGCTGGGCGGCATCGGCGAGCCCGAGCGCCTCGCGCAGTTCCGCGTCGGTCGCGGTGGGGTACTCCCGCACGGTCTCGCCGGTGGCGGGGTTGACGATTCGGTAGTGCTCCATGACGTCCTCTCGTTCTGCCGGTCCGGAAACCGCGGCGGGTGTCGGCGCCCGGGGCGTCCCGGACGGCACGGACGAGCGGCTACCCGTCGGCTGGCGCGAGACACCCGCACCAGCCGACCGCCTCCCCCAGGCTGTCCGAGGTCCGCCGGACTCGCTCGCCGGAGAGCGGACCGGGCAGGGCCGTCCGAGGCGCTTCTGAGCGACGTGCCACGAGCCACGCTGCCGCGAACGGTTCCGCCTCCGGAGTGCGTGGCTACCGTCGGGAATCTCTCGCCGTTGTCCGACCTGTTTGATATGACTGTCCATCACCGGAACTCCGGCACTCGCGCCGAGCCAGCAGGCTCGTCCTCATGAGCGGTGGGAGCCCGGGCGGGGGAAGGGCGCGCCACGCGCGCAGTTGGGGGGATCGTGACTTCCGTTTCGTCGTTCAGGCAATGGCTGCGGGACAGACCTGACCTGGTGCTCATGCTGTTCCGGCACGTCGAGAAGACGCACGGCCCCACCGCGCTGCACTACGACGGTGGCCCCGCCGCCTCGAAGCTGCGCAGGAACGCCGGTGCACGGATGTGGGTGACCCGGGCACCCGAACGGCTGATCCTCAGCCTCTGCGCGTGCGGAGTCAGGCTCGCTGACTCCCGGCTCACCGAGACGGGACACACGGCACGGCTGCCGGACGCCGGGCTTGAGCAGCTCACGCAGATGCTGTCGGAGCTGCCGCCGGACCTGGCGCGACTCGTCCTCCAAGGGCTCTCCCTCTTCGAGGACCTGCCCACCTGTGAGCTGGTGCGAGAGCACGCGGAGCAACTCCGGCAGGCCGCCGAGAGAGCCGCGGCTCCTCTGACGCAGCCCGACTACGAGCGCCTGTCCTGTGAGGACTGGGTACCGCGGGACACGGACAGCGGGGCGCCACCAAACACTGACACAGAGCAGACGACTCGACCGGAAGCGAGGGGGAGCCGGATCGTGGTGCGACGGGACACCGAGGAGATCGGGCAGCAGACGACGCGGCTGAAGGAGGCCGCGGAGCAACTGGCCGAGCGGCTCGACACCTTCGTCGCGGCCGTCCGTGCCGGACGGCTGGCCGGTGACCGGGAGCTGTTGCGCGCGACCGTGGAGTGGGTCGGAGAACGCCGGACTCTGGTCAGCGCGTTCAGGGACGCCTACGCAGGCGAGGTCTGGGCCGACGACCAGGGCTGGGACGCGGCCGAGTCGCTCGTCGAGCGGATCCGGGAGAACGAACGTCGCCGGGAGGAGGCCGACCGGGAGATCGAGGAGACCGAGCAAGCGCTCGGCGAAGCTCGCACCATCTACGAGTCTTCCGCGAGCGAGATGCTCCGGGGCCACCTGCGCGCCCAGATCACGGAGTACGAACAGCGGCTCCGTCAACTGCGCGAAGGCGAGCCGGAAGAGGTCCACGCCCCGCCACCTCTCGGTGAGGTTGGCCGTGCCGAGGCGGAGGCGGAGTCCGTCGACGACGTCGCCGCACGGCCGCCGGACGATGCGGGCACCGGCGCGGACGACGTCCCGGTCACGGCTGAGCCCGAGACCGTCGTGCTCGTGGCCGACGCCGGACACCACGGTGAAGTGGGACCTGCCCCGGAGGATGCGCACGCCGACGAGCCTCCGGCCGGCTCCGCCACGGACCCGGGTCCGCATCCGGAGGAAGAGCCGGAGGAGGAAGGGCTCGCCGGGTCCTCGGAGCACGAGGGACTGGACACGGACCGGGAGCCGGGCGAGTCGGCGGGGCCGGAGAAGCACGCGGAACTCGCGGTCCCCGGACAGGCCGAGGAATCGGCACGTGCGGCGGAGGCCGAGGAGACCGGACCCGGCACGCCCTGGGCCACGGGCGAGGCGCCTACCCTCACCGCCCAGGACGGAGCCGCGCGCAGGGAGACCCCGGCGATCGCGGTGAAGCACGAGGGCTCCACGCTCGCCCGGGACTGCGTACCCGCCCAGCGCCGTCCGGCCACGGCACCGAAGACGGCCGACGTGTGGTCCGGTGACTCCGCCCCGGTGGCGGATCTGGTCGGGAAGGGAAGGCTCGCCGAGTCCTACTGGCTGAGCCGCGCCGCCGGCGAGGACACACACCGCTCGGTCGCGCTGGCGTTCGCGGACGCCGCCTTCCACACGTCGTCGGGGTGGGCCTCCGATCTGCAGGTGGAGGCCGAGGAACGGATCGAGGCGGTGGTCGAGGAGCGCCCCTGGGACGACGACCGCGACGCCCACCTGGTTCTGCTGACCGCGGCCATCCGCAGCGGCCTGTCGGCGCGGTGGGCCGGCAGCGTCCTGACCGACTTCACGTCGTTGCCGGGTCTGTCCGGACCGTGGGCGACGCTGCTGGAGGAACTGGTGCACGCGGTGCGGCAGTCCGTCGAGATCCAGCCCGGCGCCCTGGACACACCCGCCGCGACGTCAGCCGTCGACAGCCGCGAGGAGATCGGTGAGCGGGCCCGCCAGCTCGCGCTCGACCTGCCTCAGCGCACCATCAAGTACCAACGCGCCACGATCGTGCTGCAGGCCCTGGCGGCGCCCGACGGTGTGCTGGGAGGCACGCTGGAGAAGATCCAGGGCTGGGCCGAGGGACGGGTCGAGGCCGAAGAACTCGTCACGGAGATGGAGGAGCGTTACAAGCGCTCCGATGCGGCCGACCGGATCATCGACGCCACGGACCGCGCGAAGCGGACGCCCAAGCAGGCGAAGTACCCGATCCACTCGGCCGCACGCGAACAGCTCCGGGGACACGTCAAGAGCGTCCAGGACCTGCTCACGGCAGCCCTGCGTATCGCCGCGTCCTCCCGCCCGTCCGGCAGCCGCGACGTCGGACGGGACCTGATGAAGGCGATCACGGCCGCGCGGCAGGCCGAGCCGGTGCCCGGTGTGGGTGGTGCGCTCCTCGCGCTGCTGCTGCGCTGGCTCGACGGCTCCTACTCCCCCGATCCGCGCGACACCCGGTTCCGCCCTCCCGCCGACGGCCTCCTCCACCTGCCCGGCCTGTCCTGGCGGGTCCACGAGGGCCAGGACGAGCCCGATCTCGAGAGGCCGGACGCCTTGGAGGCCATGCTCGGCCTGCTCGGTCCCACGGACATCGCCCTGGCGCTGCGCCGCCACCAGGGCGAGGGCGACCTGCACTTGGCGACCCGGCTGCTGGACAGGCTGGAGCAGGGGCTGCTCGTCGGGACGGCGCCTCAGCCGGCGCAGCTCGCGGACTGGCGGGAGCAGTTGTCGGACTCGGCCACCGGCTGGCGGCGCAAGTGCGCCGAGGAACACCGGCGCGCCCAACTCACCCTGGCGCAGATGCGGGTGCAGAACCTGCTGAAACCCGAGGACGAGCACGACTTCACCGTGCGTCTGCTCGATCTGGAGGCGCACCACGGGGACCGGCACGGAGAGAAGTTCCGCGCGACCGCCGAGATCGGCCGTCGCCTTCGTGCGCTTGAGGAGGAGCAGACCGCTCAGCTCTACCATGAGCTCGACGCCACGCGCCTGAGCGAGTCGGAGGAGCAGCGCATCCGCGCGCTTCTGGACCGCGGTGAGACGGTCGCCGCGGAGGAACTCCTGTCCTTCGCCCGTGGTGGCGACGCGCTGCCGGCCCCGACCGAGCCCGTCGGTCAGGAACTGTCGCGCTTCCTGGCCGGCGTCTCCCACCCCGAGGCTCCGCCGCCCACGCGGCACGGGGTGAGCGCCCGTTGGTGGGCACAGCACTACGCGGGCGACGACTCGCTGGTGCAGAACGCGGTCGCCGGGCTCGACTCCTGGGAGAACCTGATCCGCGAGCGCGACTCGCGCAAGATCCGCGGTCAGGCCAGGAGTGTGCTGCGCCTGCTCGGCCTGAGCGTGACCGAGTCCAATGTCGAGGAGGCCCGGCACGGTGTCACCAGACTGAGCGTGCGGGCCGACATCACCGAGAGCACGCCTGGCTACGTCGCCGCCCTGGGCTCCCAGGCCCGCCGCATGTACAAGGTCGTCGTCATCGCCGACGAGCTCCGGGGCGAGGGCCCGCTGCGGCACCTCCCGGACTCGGCCATCGGCGCCAACGTGATCCTCTACCTCCAGCCCCTCGGTGTCGAAGGGCGCCGCAAGCTGGCGCTCGCCTCCCGTAGCCGCGGTCAGCAGGCACTGGTGGTCGACCCGGCCGTCGTCGGCTGGGTCGCGGCCCGCGCCCCCCGGTCGTTCCGGGCCGCGCAGCGGGTCACACTGCCGTGGACCGGGTACACCCCGTACACCCCGCACGTCGCCGGGCTCGTGCCTCCGGAGGTCTTCAAGGGCCGTGCCGAGGAGATGCGCGAGGTCCTGAAGCCCGACGGCTCCATCTTCCTCTTCGGCGGACGTCAGCTCGGGAAGTCGTCCCTGCTCCGGCAGGCGGTCGAGGTGTTCCAGAAGGCCGACCCGGACAGCAACATCGCCGTCTACATCGACCTCCTCAAGGCGGACATCGGGCATGCCGAGCCCCCGGACGGCATCTGGCGGGCACTGCTCACGGAGTTGAAGCGCCGTGACGTCATCCCCGCGAGCACCTCCGACAGCAGTCCCGTCGACACCATCGCGGACAAGATCCGGCAGTGGATCGAAGCGGAGCCCGGGCGGCGCATCCTGCTGCTTGCCGACGAGGCCGACGCCTTCCTCACGGCCGACGCCCAGGCCGTCTACACGGGTGGCGGTCAGTCGACGTTCCGTACCGTCAAACGACTGCAGCGGCTGATGGAGGCCACCGCCCGTTCCTTCAAGGTGGTCTTCGCCGGTCTGCACCAGGTCCAGCGCTTCAACCACCTGACCAACGTCGTCACCGCCCACGGCGGCCCCGGCGTCCTGGTCGGTCCGCTCAAGCCGCAGGCCGCCGTCGCACTCGTCGAGGAGCCCCTGGCCGCCGTCGGTCTCGTCTTCGAGAGGCCCGACCTGGTCTGGCACATCCTGGGCGTCACCAACTACCAGGCGAACCTGGTGCAGATCTTCTGCGATCACCTCGTCGCCTACATGCAGCAGCGGGCCATGCCTGCCGACGGTCGCCGCGCACCGATCACCTGGGACGATGTCCAAGCCGTCGCCAACCTGGAGCGGGTACGCGAGCTCATCGCGGAACGCCTGCGCTACACCATCAACCTGGAGGACCGCTACCGCGTCCTCACCCTGCTGATCGCCCTGCGCGCCCTCGAACACGGCTATGCGCACGCCATACGGCCCGGCGAACTGCTGGAGGAGGCGCACGAGATCTGGCAGGAGGGGTTCCCGCTCAACAGCGAGCGCCAACTGACCATCTTCCTGGACGAGATGGTCGGTCTCGGCCTGCTGATCAAGCTCCCCGCCGAGGAGCGGGCCTACGCCATGCGCAGCCCCAACGTGGTCAACATGCTGGGCACCCGCAACGAGCTCAAGAGCGAGCTGAACGACACCGAATTCGATCTGCCCTACGACTACAACCCACGCTCCGCCCGCCGCTCCGTCGGCATCATGCGAGGCGTCCAGCGGATGAGTCCGCTGACCGAGGGGCAGTTCGACGAGATGCTCGCCCACTCCACCCGCACGAGCATCGTGCCCTGCACCCGGGCGCTCGGCGACCACCTCGTCGAAGGCGGCCTGCGGCTGTACGGCGAGGGGTACGGATTCGATGTCGTCACCGTGGATCCGGCCGACGACCTCGTCGACGCGATCACGGCGAACTCACGACGCCGGCGTGGGTCCAGGCTCCTCTTCGTCGACCTGCGCGGCCGAGCGGGGTCCGAGGTGAAGGAGGCCGCGGAGCGCCTGGTCGAGCACACGGGAGCCACGGCCATCGATGCCGAGGCCGCTTCCGGAGCGCCTCGGCGGTACGCGGTCGTCCTCTGCTCCCCGGACGCGGTGGTGCAGGCCGAGACGACGAAGGCCGGGCTCGTCGTGCCGCAGCGGTGGACCGTCGACAGCGTCCGCGCCTGGCCCGAGTCGCCGTTCGGGCTTCCGCAGGAACGCCGCAGTCTCATCGCCGCCACGGGGGGCTGGCCCGCTCTGGTCGAGCTCGCGATGCACAACGTGCGCTCCGGTATGCGGCAGAAGGAGGTGCTCCAGAGCCTGTGCGAGCGGTTCGACGCCTCCGACGCGGCCATGGCCCACCTGAATGCGGCCGGACTCGTCGAGGCGGACATCGCCCCCATCACGGCCTGGGCACAGTTCTACGGTATCGAGGAGTACCTCGGCGGTGACGCCGTCATCACCCCCGGAGACCTGGCGGCCGCGTTCTTCGAGGAGAGCGACGGCGACGAGGCCCTCCGCTCGGCCGAGCGCCTGCTGGAGCGCCTCGATCGGCTGGCGGTCCTCGACCAGGTTGGAACGGGTGTCCGGTTCGACGCCGTCACCTTCCGATCGCTGAAGACGATCGGCCCGGATCGGTGACCGCTGCCGACCCCTGGGCGCTGGGCGCCGAGCCCAGGGGTGCCCGGTCCTCGGACAGTGACGGCCGCGGCGCGCAGGTCCCGAAGGCGCGCGTTCCGGCTGCGGACAGCGGGGGCGCCACCTGGCAGGGCGACGACGAGGGCCTCGCGCAGCTCCCCGGACCGCGTCGACACCTCGATCTCCTGGAGGCGGACCTGCTGTCCGGGCGCAGTTGCGTCTGGTACTTCCCCGACCCCTTCGTGGAGTCCGGACGCGCCGACTTCTTCGTCGATGAACTGGCCCACCGCATCGACGGAGTGATCGCGGTCCCCGGGGCCGTGTCACTGACCACCCGCGGGCCCTCGCGCTCGGAGCGTGTCCAGTTACCCGAATCGCTTGCATCTCCCGATGCCACGAAATCGGCAGGGGGAGCGGATTTTCAGGACGACCCGTACGGCGATCTGCTGAGCGATCTCGTCGTCGCGATCGGTGCGGAGAGGCCGAAGGCGTCGCCCTCCGCACCCGTACCGGCCTCGACACTGCAGGACCGCCTGGCCAAGGAGCTGGGGGTCACCGGGGACCCCGTCGTAGCGCTGGCGGACCAGGCAGCAGCCGGTCTGGCGCCGCACACCGTCTTCGTCCGCTGCTGGAACGAGACCTCTCACGAAGAAGCGGCGAGAGTCCTCCGTGTCGCCGTGGCCACCTTCCACGAAGCCGGTCTCTCCGGCCGTGCCCAGCCGCGATTCCTCTTCGCGGCCCGAGCGGGCGACCTGCCACGCCATGTGCTCGGAGACCCCGGCCGGTCGTCCGTCCACTGGTGGTGGAAGGTCTGGAACCGTCTGGACACCGAGGTCCTCATGGCCTGGCGATCCCGCGGCCACACCGACAACCCGGCCGGCGCCCTTCTCCGACGCGTCACGGATGCCGTCGTCGCCGAGGTGTGCGGCCCCGACATCGACCGCGCTCTCGCCCTGCGGGACGCGTGGGGCGGCGGAGACCTGGACAGTCTGCGCGCGGCGCTCGTCGGCGTACTGCCTGACGAGCGGCACACCGAGGCGGAGTACGAGCCGAGCGTACGCATGTCGGCCGCCCACGCGTGGGCCCCCGACCCCGAGATCCACGATGCGTGGGCCGACGGCTCCGTCGACAGCTGGGACGGACGCATCAGGCTGGTGCACGGGCGTCGCCTGCTGGACTCCCGGTCGAACGAACTGCGCGTCCTCGTGTGCCACGCTCAGAACCGCGTTCTCCTCCCCCTCATCGAGGAGGCTCGCACAGCCCTCATCCACCTGGTGCCCGAACTGCTGCGCAAGGGCAGACACAGTATCGAGGACTTCTGCGCCAAAGCCCGTTCGCAGTACAAAAACAGGAACGATGAGACGACGGCGTTGCCCGACCTCCACGAACTGGAGATCGGCGGTCTTTCGGCCGCCGCCTACATGCTGAACCTGACCAGCCCGCAACGTCACCGCCTGCGATCGCTCCACACCGCCCGCAACACCCTCTCCCACCGCACTCCGCTCGGCCACGAGGATCTCGTGGCCCTGACAAAGGTGCTGACCACGGACTGGACCGCGAAATGACCGCCTCTGACCTGTGCGGTCTCGTCTGACGAGGACAGGGTGCGATCACAGGGTCGTGTGACGCGGGATCGGGGGTACACGGGCCCGCATGGCAGCGATGAACGATCACTCCAAGTCCCTGCGAGCCGTACGGCAGTTGCGCCGGGTGCGTGGTTTCTACGCGAGCGGTGTGCTCCTGTGGCTGACCGCCGCGATCTGGACGGGATGGATGCGTCCCGGCAGTCGTCAGATGTGGGTCTCCCTGCTCCTCCTCGCGCTCTTCGCCGGGCTGCTGGTCACGGCGACCCTGTGGCTCCAGCGCCTGCGCACCCCGGACGCGGAGGTTCCGGCCCACCATGCCGCGCCGGGACGGAAGATCACCGCCCGGCACGCCTGATTCCGGCGGGCCGGAGCCTCAAGGTCACGCCGCGAGGTCATGGCCGGGGTGCAGTACCACCTTGGTGTAGCCCTCGATCCGCTTGTCGAACTTCTCGTACGCCTGCGGGGCGTCCTCCAGCGGCAGTTCGTGGGAGACCACGAAGCTCGGCCGGGCGCGGCCGGAGGCGATCAGGTCGCGCAACTGGCGGTTGTACTTCTTGACGTTGCACTGGCCCGTGCCCATCTTCTGGCCCTTCTCGAACATCTTGCCGATCGAGACCAGGAGTTGACCGTGCTTGGCGTTCTCGTCGGGCCCGCCGGGGTCGGACGGCACGTACAGGCCCGGTATGCCGAGCCGGCCGGTCGGCCGGACCGTCTCCACCAGTTGGTTGAGGACGATCGCGGGCTCCTCGTGACCGCTGTCGTCGCCGGTCTGGGCCTGGTAGCCGACGGCGTCGATGCCCTTGTCGGTGCCCTCGCCGTTCGTCAGCGCCTTGATCTGCTCGGCCGGGTCGCCCTGGGTGAAGTCGATCGGGATGGCCCCGATCTCCTCGGCCTTGGCGAGCCGCTCGGGCACGCGGTCGACCACGAACACCTTGGACGCGCCGCGCAGCAGCGCCGAGTAGGCGGCCATCAGGCCGACCGGTCCGGCCCCGTAGACCGCGACCGTCTCGCCGGGTGAGACCTGGGCGAGTTCGCAGCCGTGGTAGCCGGTCGGGAAGATGTCGGCCAGCAGGATGTAGTCGGTCTCGTTCTCGTCACCCTCGGGCAGCTTCAGGCAGTTGAAGTCGGCGAAGGGCACCCGCAGCCGCTCCGCCTGACCGCCCGTGTACGGGCCCATGGCCACATAGCCGTACGCGCCGCCCGCGAAGCCGGGGTTCACGGTCAGGCAGAACCCGGTCTCGCCGGCGAGGCAGTTCTTGCAGAACCCGCACGCGACGTTGAAGGGCATCACGACCCGGTCCCCCACGGACAGGGAGGTCACGCCGTCGCCGACCTCCTCGATCACTCCGAGGTTCTCGTGACCGAAGACGATGCCCGGCTCGGCCGCCGTGCGTCCTTCGTACATGTGGAGGTCGGAGCCGCAGATCGCGGACGAGGTGATGCGGACGATCACGTCGTTCGGGTGCTGGATCTGCGGGTCCTCGACTTCCGTCACCGTGACGCTGAAGGGCCTTTCGTAGACGACGGCTTTCACCTGTGTCACCTCCGCGTCTAGTGCTGGATGACGGTGCGGGGCGAGCCGCTGCCGGGACGCGCGACGAGGTGCGACCGTGCCGGGGCCCGCTGCCCTCGCTTCACCGCCGTTGCTTCCAGGTAACGCCCCCACGCCGGGCGCTGCAACCCGCCTGCGGGGGTCCGGGAATCGACATCTGGCCGATTTCGCCCCCGAAGGAGCGGCCCACCTGGGGATTGGCGAAGTTTTTGCCTGTGGCCTGATCGCGGCGCCGATGACCAGCTCACCCGGCATGCATCGGTTTTCGCTTCGGCAAAGTGCGGCCGAAACCGTAAGGGGGCGGCGTCGTGCGTGTTACGGCGGCGTTGACCGGCGCGGCCGCCGGGCGGAGGCTCGTCATATAGGTGCTCGATACAACTGGTTCGGCCACCGGACACGGCCCGAGCGGGAAACCGCAGGCCGGGGGTGAGCCGCAGGCAGGAGGCAGCGCATGTGCGGCATCACCGGCTGGGTGTCCTTCGACCGTGATCTCGGCGCCGAGGACTCCGTATTGGATGCGATGACCGAGACGATGGCCTGCCGGGGCCCGGACGACCGCGGCACCTGGGCGCAGGGCCCCGCCGCGCTGGGGCACCGCCGCCTCGCCATCATCGACCTTCCCGGCGGGCGCCAGCCGATGTCCGTCCACACCCCGCAGGGGAACGTCGCCCTCGTCTACTCGGGAGAGGCGTACAACTTCACCGAGCTGCGCCGTGAACTCACCGACCGCGGGCACCGGTTCACCACCGACTCCGACACCGAGGTCGTCCTGCGCGGCTACCTGGAGTGGGGCGAGACGGTGGCCGAGCGGCTGAACGGCATGTACGCGTTCGCCGTGTGGGACGGCCGCCACGACAAGCTGGTGATGATCCGCGACCGCATGGGCATCAAGCCGTTCTACTACCACCCGACCTCCGACGGCGTCCTCTTCGGCTCCGAGCCCAAGGCGATCCTCGCCAACCCGCTGGCCCGGCCCCGCGTCACGCTGGACGGCCTGCGGGAGATGTTCACCCTGGTCAAGACCCCCGGGCACGCGGTCTGGGACGGTATGCGCGAGGTCGAGCCGGGCACCGTCGTCACCGTCGACCGCTCCGGTGTGCGCACCCGCGTCTACTGGCGGCTGGAGACCCGGCCGCACACCGATGACCAGGACACGACGATCGACACCGTCCGCGCGCTCCTGGACGACATCGTGCGCCGCCAGCTCGTCGCCGACGTGCCGCGCTGCACCCTGCTCTCCGGGGGACTCGACTCCTCCGCCATGACCGCGCTGGCGGCCCGGCAGCTCGGGGAGCGGGGCGAGAAGGTGCGCAGCTTCGCGGTCGACTTCGCCGGGCAGGCGGACAACTTCGTCGCGGACGAGCTGCGCGGGACCCCCGACACCCCCTTCGTCCACGACGTGGCCAAGCTCGCCGGGACCGAGCACCAGGACATCGTCCTCGACGTCCAGTCCCTGGCCGATCCCGCCGCGCGCGAGACGGTGATCCGCGCCCGTGATCTGCCCGCCGGGTTCGGCGACATGGACGCCTCCCTCCTGCTGCTCTTCCGCGCCATCCGGGACCAGTCCACGGTGGCCCTGTCCGGCGAGTCGGCGGACGAGGTCTTCGGCGGGTACCTCCAGTTCTTCGACGAGGAGGCCCGGCACGCGGACACGTTCCCCTGGCTGGTGGCCTTCGGCCGCCACTTCGGCGACGACACCGGTGTGCTGCGGCCCGAGCTGGTGGGGGCGCTGGATCTGGAGGGGTACGTCGCCGACGGCTTCCGTACGGCGGCCGCCGGCATCGAACGGCTCGACGGCGAGAGCGACTTCGAGTACCGCATGCGGCGGATGTCCAACCTGCACCTGACCCGCTTCGTGCGGACGCTGCTCGACCGGAAGGACCGGATGAGCATGGCGGTCGGACTGGAGGTGCGGGTGCCGTTCTGCGACCACCGGCTCGTGGAGTACGTCTACAACACGCCGTGGGCACTGAAGTCGTTCGACGGGCGGGAGAAGAGTCTGCTGCGTGAGGCGACGGCGGATGTGCTGCCCCGCTCGGTGTACGACCGGGTCAAGAGCCCGTACCCCTCCACCCAGGACCCCGGGTACGGACGCGCCCTCCAGGACCAGGTCAAGGACCTCCTGGCCCGGCCCTCCCACCGCGTCTTCGACCTCCTCGACCGGGAGAAGGTCCGCACGGCCGCGGAACGCCCGGACCTGGCGGGCACCCAGGCGGCCCGGCGGAGCCTGGAGCGAACCCTCGACCTCGCCGTGTGGCTCGACCTCTACTCACCCGAGGTGATCACCGGCTGAGGCGGGCGGGGGTGCGGAGGGCGCACCCCCTGACCGCACCTCCGCCGGCCACACGCCAGCCACTTGTTCCCCCGGTGCGGAGGACGACGCCGGTCTTCGCCGCCCGCCCTCCCGCCTGCTCCCCGGTCCCCGTGGAGGAGGCCGACCACGGATGCCCGGTGCCGCTCCCTGACGACACGCGATTGCGGGTGCGCTGGATCAACCCTCCTGTCCACGAACGCGCCCGCGCCGAGGCCCGCGTCGGCGACCCCCTCGCCCCCGCCCCGCTCGAAGCCCCTCCCTGACGCACCCTCATTCCAGCCACCCTGCTCAGGCACGGCACCTCCCGGCCAAGCGCGCCCGGATCGACACCCGCGCTGGTGAGACACGTCGAGCACGAGCGCCCTCCCTCACCCGACTCCTCTCTCTCACAGGCAAGTTGACCGAACTTCGCCCCTCCCCCACCCGCCCGCTTGACTGGTACATACCAATGCGTTTGAGTGTGGCCCCACACCCCCCATCACGGCCGCCCCCCACGCCTTCGCCGGTGTCTCCGGCATGCCCGCAGGAAGCCCGTCCGCGTGCGGTCCTGCGCTGGAACGGCCGTGGAATTTCGAGGAGTTGATTCAGTGTCGAGACGGCACATCTCCGCCGCGCTGGCCGCGCTCACGCTCGCCGTGGCCCCCGTACTGCTTCCGGCACCGGCCGCTTCGGCCGCTCCGGCGGCCTCCTGTTCGAGCTACCCGAACTGGGCGGCCGGTCAGTCGTACCGGGCCGGTGACATCGTCCGGTACACGGACGGCAAGGCGTACATCGCCGAGCACGACAACCCGGGCTACGACCCGATCATCAGCACCTGGTACTGGGACCCGTACTCCTGCGACGGCGGCGGCACCACGCCGGTCGGCAACTTCGTCGTCACCGAGGCCCAGTTCAACCAGATGTTCCCGAACCGGAACTCGTTCTACTCGTACAGCGGGCTCGTGAACGCGCTCAGCGCGTACCCCGGCTTCGCCAACAGCGGCAGCGACACGGTGAAGAAGCAGGAGGCCGCGGCCTTCCTCGCCAACGTGAACCACGAGACCGGCGGTCTGGTCTACGTGGTCGAGCAGAACACCGCGAACTACCCGACGTACTGCGACTGGAGCCAGTCGTACGGCTGCCCGGCCGGGCAGGCGGCGTACTACGGGCGCGGTCCGATCCAGTTGAGCTGGAACTTCAACTACAAGGCGGCGGGCGACGCGCTCGGCATCGACCTGCTCCACAACCCGAACCTGGTGCAGAACGACAGCGCCGTGGCCTGGAAGACCGGCCTCTGGTACTGGAACACCCAGTCCGGCCCCGGCTCCATGACCCCGCACAACGCCATGGTCAACCAGGCGGGCTTCGGGCAGACCATCCGCAGCATCAACGGCTCCCTGGAGTGCGACGGCCGCAACCCCGCCCAGGTGCAGAGCCGCGTCGACGCCTACCAGCGCTTCTCGCAGATCCTCGGCGTCTCCCCCGGCGGCAACCTCTACTGCTGACGAGGGCCCCGCTCCCGGCGCGCCACGGCCACCCCGGCCGTGGCGCGCTCGTGCGTCACCGGTCGGCTCCGCCCCGTCACACAGGGCCGCGCCGCCCCGGTCGAGGTGTGGCCACCGCAGCGAGGGGCACTCAGACACAGCCGCGCGAACGCCCGGCGTGCAGGAGGCGGACATGGGACCACTGGCAGCGCTGCCGACACCGCCGGGTGTGTACGCCCCGCAGCACGACACCGACCTCATCGCCCGCGCCCTGGCACACGAACGCCTCGACGCCGGCTCCGCCGTCCTCGACCTGTGCACCGGCAGCGGCGCGCTGGCCGTCCGGGCGGCGTTGCGCGGAGCCCGTGTCACGGCGGTCGACATCTCCTGGCGCGCCCTGGCCACCGCGTGGTGCAACGCGCTGCTCGCCGGGCAGTGCATCACCGTGCGCCACGGCGACCTCGTCTCGGCCGTGCCGGGCCGCAGATACGACCTGGTGGTGAGCAACCCGCCCTACGTGCCCGCGCCCGCCCCGAGCCCGCCGAGCCGGGGTGCGGCCCGCGCCTGGGACGCCGGTCCGGACGGCCGGGTCTTCGTGGACCGGATCTGCGACAGCACCGCCGGTGTACTGCACAGCGGCGGGGTCCTCCTGCTCGTGCACTCCGCGCTGTGCGGCACCGCGCCGACCCTGGACCGGCTCTCCGACGCGGGACTGGACGCCGCCGTGGTGAACAGGGCCACCGTGCCCTTCGGCCCCGTGCTGCGCGAGCGCCGGCCCTGGCTGCACAGCCGGGGCATGCTGCGCGACCGGCACGAGGACCGGGAGGAGCTGGTGGTGGTCCGCGCCGTACGCCGCTGAGCGCGGCCGGGCCGTTTCGGCGGCTTCCAGCGGGTACTCGTGGGACACGGGGGCCGCGAGCACGCACCAGGACGCGAGCGAGAGGGCGGTGGTCAGCCGTGGGCCGAGAAACCGAGACCGCGGTCGGCGTGACGATCACGCCCGACGGGCCGCTGCTGCTGCCGGGGCCGGTCGAGGTGACCTGTCCCGACGGCACGGTGGTCACCTCGCGCCGCTTCACGGTGGCGCTCTGCACCTGCCGCCGCAGCCGCATCTACCCCTGGTGCGACACCAGCCACCGCCGCCGCCGGAAGAACGCGAAGGACGAGAACGCCGAGGACGGCCGGTGACCGCGCCCCCGCTCCCCCGGCCGCGCGGCGGGCTGTCCGCGTCCGTCGTCTCCGCGCTGGCCGGCGACGGCACGACGGCCCTCGGGACACCCCCGGCCACCGCCGACCCGTACGGCGACGACCTCCAGCTCGCCCTGTACGTCCTCTACGAGCTGCACTACCGGGGCTTCGAGGGCGTGCCCGAGGAACTGGAGTGGGACCCCGGCCTGCTGGCCCTGCGCCGGTCGCTGGAGCGGCCCTTCCTCGCGGCCCTGCGCCGGGACGTGCCCCCGGGCACGAACGCCGAGGAGGCGCTGGACGCGCTGCTGGTCGAGCCCGTGGGGCACGACGACAGCAGTGTCAGCCACCACCTCCAGCGTGACGGCGAGTTGTGGCAGCTTCAGGAGTACGCGGCCCTGCGCTCGCTGTACCACCTGAAGGAGGCCGACCCGCACGCCTGGGTCATCCCCAGACTGCGCGGCCGGGCCAAGGCGGCCATGGTGGCCGTCGAGTTCGACGAGTTCGGCGCCGGACGCCCGGACGAGATCCACGCCCGGCTGTACGCCGACCTGATGGGCGACCTCGGCCTGGACACCACGTACGGCCGCTACCTGGACCGGGCGCCCGCCCCGGTGCTGGCCACGGTCAACCTGATGTCCCTCTTCGGCCTGCACCGCGCCCTGCGGGGCGCCCTGGTGGGCCATTTCGCCACGGTCGAGGTGACGTCGTCGCCGGGGTCCCGGCGGATGGCCGCGGCGATGCGCCGCACCGGCGCGGGGGCTGCGGCGCAGCGGTTCTACGACGAGCACGTGGAGGCGGACGCCGTGCACGAGCAGGTGGTCCGCCGTGACGTGGTCGGCGGCCTGCTGGCCGACGAGCCGCACCTCGAAGCAGACATCGCCTTCGGTGTGCACGCCACCGGCCTGCTGGAGGACCGGCTCGGCGCCCATGTCCTGAAGGCGTGGCGGCAACAGCACACCGCCCTGCGGACCGTGGCACCTGACGACACGGAATGAGCACGGCGCGTACGCCGCCGCGGCCCGGACCGACAGGGTCCGGGCCGCGGCGCCGTGCGACGTCAAGGCGTGCTCAGGCGTCCAGCAACTGGTTGAAGAAGGTGCGGTACTGCTGGAGCGCCACGCGCAGTCCCTCGGTCTCGACCTGCTCGCCCCGGCTCCACTGGCCCTCGAGGTCCTTCTTGTGGTCGGCGAACGTCGCGGCCAGCGACTGGATGACATCGGCGACCAGCGCGTCCGCCGAACGCACCGCGTCCTTCGGGTCGTCGACGAAGGTGCCCTGGATCTTCGCCCAGCGCTGGCGGTAGTCCTGGGCCTCCTGGTGGGCGATCAAGGGGTCGGAGCCCTCGTCCACCGAGCGGGGCCGGTCGCCGTCGTGGGACCGGTCGTGGCCGGCTCGGTCCGCGGGGGCGCCGGTCCGCTCGCCGGTGGCGTCCCGCGAGTCGTCGGTGGCCTCCCGCGAGCGCTCCTGCGCGGCCGTCGCCTCACCGGGGTAGGAGGGCGGGGGCGTGTCGGGCGTCCGGTCGGGGCGCGCACCGGACAGCGGGCCGGAGCGGGCCTCGGACGGCTCGTCGCGGCCGGTGTCGGACGGTGCGCCGGACCGCGTCCCGGTCGCCTCGGACAGCGGGCCGGAGCGCGCCTGGGAGGGCGCGTCGCGGCCGGCGTCGGACAGCGGGCCGGAGCGGCTGTCGGGGCGGCTGTCCCGGCCGGAGCGGGCCAGGTCCTCCGTGGTCAACTCGCCCTCGCCGGGGCCGCTGTTGGTGTGCCGATCTGACATGACAACCTCGCTTCCGCTGATGCCGTGATGGGGATGGGCGCCGGGTCAGGCCGCGTCGTGCCCGGTGCTCTCGTGGTGCGGGGGACGACCGCTGCCCAGCAGGTCGTCGAAGAGGGTGCGGTAGCGCACCATGGCGCCGCGCAGCTCCTCGGTGGTCGCCTCGCCGTTCTCGTTGCGGAGGCTCACCTCGTGGGCGTCGCGGTAGTGCTCCAGGGTCTGGGCGTGCTCGACGGACAGGTCCCTGAGCTGCTGCTCGTACCCCTCGGTGGGGTAGCCGCGGTCCCGCATGAGCTGGGTGACCAGGCGGTCGGCGTCGTCCACGCTCTGCGCCGGGTGGTCGACGAACCGCTCCTGGGTGCTGCTCCATTCGCCGGCGTACCGGTCACGCTCCTCGGGGGAGAGCTCCTTGAGGTCGAGGCCGCGGTGCCGCTTCTCGCGGGCCTGGAGTTCGCGCTCCGCGTCCCGCCTGCTCTCGCCGGACTGCACGGCCCGGTCGTACTCGGGGCCGAACCGTTCTTGGAGGTGGCGCCTGCGGCGGCGCGCCACGAGCCACGCTCCCGCGGCGATCAGGATCAGGATGACCACGATGAGGACCAGAATGCCGATCAGTGCTGCGGTGGACATCGCCTCTCCCGCTGGGTGAGTTGAGTGGAGGGGCCGCTTCGGTCGACGAGCAGCCTGTTACTCCGCCCGAGTACCCCGGCCCTGTTCCGGCACACCGGGGAAGGTGGTTGCCCGGCCGCGCCGACGGGTACGCGGAGGCGGCACCGGGCAGCCCGGCCGTCCGTCGTGCGGCGGGCCGCCCCTCCTTCGACCTTCGACGTGGACGGGGATGAGGGCATGAGCCGACGGCACACTCAGGACGACACGGCACGCGTGCCGCGCTCGCGTCCGGGGACGACCGGCCACCACCGGGAACGCACCGGGACCGAACCGGTCACCGCCCGCAGCCCGCTGAAGCTGCGACTGATACTCGGCGTGATCGGCCTGCTCGTCTTCCTGCTCGGTACGGCGCTCTTCGCCCTGTGGGCGGGCGCGGTGACGGAGCAGGACGTACCGGACCCCACGCAGCTCACGGTCCTGGCCGTCATCTGCGGTGTCCTCGCGCTGCTCGCCGCAGTGGACCTCGTCGTCGTCGTGCTGCGTCTGGCACGCGAGCGGGCCGGGCGGGCCCATCCGGGGTGATCCGGCACGCGCCCGCGACTCGACCCGACCGAGTGGCAGCCGGGTCGAGTCGCCGGAGCGTACGGCTCACCAGGGTTCGAGGACCGCCTTGATCATGCCGTCCTGCTTCGCCTGGAACGTCTCGTACGCCTGGGCGGCCTGTTCCAGCGGCAGGGTGTGGGTGGCGAAGGTGTCCACGCCCAGCGGATCCTCGTCGGTGAGCAGCGGGAGGATGTCGTCGACCCAGCGGTGGACGTTGGCCTGTCCCATGCGCAACTGGATCTGCTTGTCGAACAGGGTCAGCATCGGCATCGGGTCGGTCATGCCGCCGTACACGCCGGAGAGCGAGATGGTGCCGCCCCGGCGGACGATGTCGATGGCCAGGTGCAGCGCGCCCAGCCGGTCGATGCCCACCTTCTCCATGATGCGGTGGGCGAGGGCGTCGGGGAGCAGTCCGGTGGCGAACTGGGCTGCCTTGGCGAGGGGTGCGCCGTGCGCCTCCATGCCGACGGCGTCGATGACGGCGTCCGCGCCGCGGCCGTCGGTGGCGTCGCGGATCGCGTCGGCCAGGCTGTCGCCGTACTCCTCCAGGTCGTAGGCCGTGATGCCGTGTTCCCGGGCGCGCTGGAGGCGTTCGGGGACGAGGTCGACGCCGATGACGTTCTCGACGCCCCGGTGCCGGGCGATGCGGCAGGCCATCTCGCCGATCGGGCCGAGGCCGAGGACCACCAGGGTGCCGCCGGGCGGGGCGTCGGCGTACTCGACGGCCTGCCAGGCGGTGGGCAGTACGTCGGAGAGGTACAGGAAGCGCTGGTCGGGCGGGTCGTCGGGGATCTTCACGGGGAGCTGGTCGCCGAAGGGCACCCGGAGGAACTGGGCCTGCCCGCCGGGTACCTGGCCGTACAGCTTGGTGTAGCCGAAGAGGGAGGCGCCCTTGCCCTGGTCGTGGACCTGGGTCGTCTCGCACTGGGAGTGCAGGCCCTGGGCGCACATCCAGCACTCGCCGCAGGAGATGTTGAAGGGCACCACGACGCGGTCGCCGGGGGCGAGGGAGGTCACCTGGGGGCCGGTCTCCTCCACGATGCCCATGGGTTCGTGGCCGAGGATGTCACCGGCGTCGAGGAACGGCCCGAGGACTTCGTACAGATGCAGGTCCGAGCCGCAGATCCCGCTCGACGTCACACGGACGATCACGTCGGTGGGGTCCTGCAGTTGCGGGTCGGGGACCGTCTCGACCCGCACGTCCCTCCTGCCCTGCCAGGTGAGAGCGCGCATGTCTCCTCCAGTGATGTAGGTGCCGCGTCTCGCTCCCCGCCGGGTACCCGGCGCTCCGGTGCTCACCCGGACCGCGCCACGGCCGCCCGGCGGGCGCCTCAGCCGGAGGGCTCGTCGGGTACGGGCTGGTCCGGGCGCACCCCGGCCGGCTCCGGTGCCCCGCGCGGGCCCGCTCCCGCCTCGTCCGTGTCGGGCACGTCGGCACTCTCGCCTTGCGTGGGGGCGCGGCGCTCGTCCGGACGGGCGTCCCAGCGGTCGTCGCCGTGGCTCGCCTGCTGGTCGGGCAGGTCCCTCGGGACGCGCCGCGTACGGGGGTCGTGCTGCTGCTCGGACATGGCTTCTCCTCAACTGTCGTGAACCGGTTCCTCCGCGCGCGGACGCGGGCCGGGCGGGCGGTCCGTCGCGGGTACCCCGTCCCTCCCGGGGCATGCGGCACGAGGCGGGCCGGGATTCCGGGGCACCGAGTGAGCGCCTCGCTCCGGGCGAGGCGAGCGGTCCAAACAATTGAGCGATTCACGTTTCAGGACAAACAACCCGGATACCCGCAGGCAGTCGTACCAACAGCCCGAGGAAGTGTTCACGGTGGGCGCAGCAAGCCTTACCCCGCAGGAATGGCGCAAACTGACCGAGATAGAGCAGAGCTTGAGCGATGACGAGGTGCTCGCCCGGCGGCTGAGCACCATGCGCGTCGCGACCCGGTCCGTGACCTGGGTGCATCAGGCGCGGCGCCGGGCGCTCCCGCTCTGGGTGTCCGTGGGCGCGCTGCTGACCCTGACGCTGCTCGGCCTCGACATCGCGTTCCGCGAGACCTATCTGACCTGGGCCGTCGCCGTCGTATGGCTCGCCACCGTGGCCGGTCTCGTGGGTCTGGTCGTGCGGGCCTGCCGTCGCTGGGAAGCGGCGGAGCGGGCAGGCCTGAGGACCCCGTGGCCGATAGATCCGTCCCAGGTGTGAGGGGGGCCGGATCATGCCGGACGACCTGAACGGCGAGGACCCCGGAGAGGCGGAGCTGCCGCGCGCTCGGCGCCGGCTCACGGAGGAGGAGTTCCGTGAGCTGATGCGCGAGGCACGGCAGGAGGCCCGCCGGCTCCGGTACGGCAAGCCGCCCGAGGAGGATTCGGCGGTCGCGCTGCGCACCCAGCACGCCGAGTTCGGCGGCGCCGCCCACTGACCGCGGACCCACTGTCGGTGGGGGCGGATACGCTCGACCGGACGGACCACATCAGGGACACATCAACTGAGGTGGCGGGGAGTGCGGGAGGGCGCGGTGGCGGAGCTGGACATGGCCGAATACCTGGGCGGGTACGCCCCGATGCTGGCCGAGGTCTCCCGCACCGGACGGCGCCCCACCCGTACGGAACTGGGCGAGCGGCGCGCGCTCGGGGAGCGGGCCGCCGAGGCGGGACACAGTCTGCGGGCCCTGGTGCGCGGGCATCTGGCGGCCACCCGGAGCGACTGGCCGGACGGCACCCGGGTGAGTTCCGTGAACGGGGTGCTGGCCGCGGTCGAGCTGGCGGTGGACGCCTTCGCCGAGGGGTACGAGCGGGCACAGCGGCTGGCGGTGCGTCAGGAGGAGGCCGCGCGGCGGGAGTTCATCGACGACCTGCTGTACGGCCGCAGCGATCTGGGGCGGCTGGCCGAGCGGGCCGAGCGGTTCGGCCTCGTCCTCTCCCACGCGCACGCGGTCGCGGTCGCCGAGGGCCCGGAGGCGTTCGTCGACACCGCCCCGGTGACCCGGCAGGTGGAGTCGGCGCTGATCGCCCGGTTCAGTGAGCGGCGCATCCTGCTGACCACGAAGAACGGCAAGCTGATCTGCATCGCCCCCGGCGACCAGGAGGAGGTGCTGGCCCGTTTCGCCGAGCAGGTGCGGGCCACCCCGGACTGCGGCCGGGTCGCCATCGGCCGCCCCCGGCAGGGCCCGGGCGGGGTGGTGCAGTCGTACGAGGAGGCGCTGAGCGCGCTGGAGCTGGCGGAACGGCTCGACCTGGGCGAACCGGTGGTGCGCGCGGCCGACCTGCTGGTGTATCCGGTGCTGCTGCGGGACCGGCAGGCGATGACCGACCTGGTGCTCAGCGCGCTGGGCCCGCTGCGGGACGCCCGCGGGGGCGCGGAGCCGCTGCTGCGGACGCTGGAGGCGTACTTCGAGTCGGGGTGCCGGGCCGCCGAGGCGGCACGCCGGCTCGCGCTGAGCGTGCGCGCGCTGACGTACCGGCTGGAGCGCATCCACCAGCTCACCGGGAACAACCCGGCCGACCCGGTGCACCGCTACACGCTGCAGACGGCCGTCATCGGAGCCCGGCTGCTGGGGTGGCCCGCGCGGGAGCTGTGAGCACGGCGAAGGGGCCCGCCGCCGAGGCAGGCCCCCCTTTTTTTCCGGTGACTCAGCCCGTGATCTCGACCTTGCCGTTGTCGCCCTGCGCGGGGCGCTCCACCGGGGTGACGCTCGCGGCGGCGCGCTCGGTGACGCCCTTGAGGAGCTGGGTCAGGTCGACGCCGGTGGTGGAGCCGAGCAGTTCCATCCCCTGGGCCACGTTGTCGGCGACCGCGCGCGGGATCCGGCCGGCGCCGTCGGTGGAGATCACCGTCATCTTGCCGATGGCGCTCAGCGGCTCGGACGCCTTGGCGACGACCTCGGGCAGCACCGAGACGAGCATCTGGAGGACGGCGGCGTCGCCGTACTGCTCGTACGCGTCCGCCTTCTTGCGCATGGCCTCGGCCTCGGCGCTGCCCTTGGCGGTGATCGCCGCGGCCTCCGCGTCGCCCTCCAGCCGGACCGCCTCGGCGGCCGCCGCACGGCGGGACCGCTCGGCCTCACCCTGCTTGAGTCCTTCGACGGCGTCCGCCTCGGCCAGCGCGCCGCGGCGCTGCTTCTCGCCCTCACCGGTGAGCCGGGCCCGCTCCGCCTCGGCCTCGGCGGCCGCGATGGCCGCCAGCCGCTCCGCCTCGGCCTGCTTGACGCGGGCGACCCGGCGGGCCTCCGCCTCCTGCTCGGCGGCGTACCGCTTGGCGTCGGCGGGCTTGCGGACCTGGGTGTCGAGCTGACGGTCCGTCAGAGCCGCTTGGCGCTCGGCGACCTTCTCCTGCTCGGCGAGGATCTCCTGCTGACGGGCGGCCTCGGCGAGCGGTCCGGCGGCGGCCGCGCGGGCGGCGGCCTCGTCGGTCTCGGCCTTGATCTCCGCCTGCTTCAGCGCGAACGTCCGCTGGGCGACGGCGATCTCCTCCTCGGCCTTGAGGCGTGCCTGCTCGGCGGCCCGCCGGGCCACGGCCTCGGCGATGTCGGCCTCCTGCCTGGCGCGGGCGGCCTCGGGGCGGCCGAGGTCCTCCAGGTAGGAGCCCTCGGTGGTGATGTCCTGGATCTGGAAGGCGTCGAGCACCAGGCCCTGCCCCGACAGGCTGGACTCGGCCTCCTCGGCGACCTGTCCGGCGAAGGCGGCGCGGTCGCGGATGACGTCCTCCACGGACATCCGGCCGACGATGGCGCGCAGCGCGCCGGAGAGCACTTCCTGGGTGAAGCCGACGATGCCGTCCTGCTGCATCAGGAACCGCTGGGCGGCGGCGCGGATGGAGTCCTCGGTGCCGCCGACCTTGACGATGGCGACGCCGTCCAGGTTGGCCTTCACCCCGCGCAGGGTGACCGCCCCGCGTACCGCGACCGGGATGTGCCGCGAGGACAGGTCGAGGGTGAACCGCTGCTGCACGAACGGCACGACGAACACACCCCCGCCGACGACGACCTTCTGGCCGCTGTTGTCGGTGAAGACGCGCCCGGTCTCCGGATCGGTGGCCTTCTTGCCCCGGCGGCCGGTGACGATGAACGCCTCGCTCGGCCCGGCGACCTTGTACCGGCTGACCACGGTGAGCGCCAGCAGGACGAGGAGTACGACGACTCCGGCCACTGCGATGACGACAGGACTCATATCAATGCCCCCAGACACATGACACCCCGGCAGGGGTGGGAAAGAACCGCCCGCTTCAAGGGGCGGTGAGCTCATCGAGGTGGACGGCCGGACCGAGTGCCGCGGTCAGCGCTCCACCGGGCGCACCACGAGGGAGGTCGGCGACGGCACCGCTTCCACCCACACCTCGGCGCCACGCGGCACCGGCACCGTGCTGCGCGCGGCGAACTTGACGGTCTGCCCGCCGAGCCGGACGAGGACCTCGCCGTAGCCGGCGGCCGGGATGGCCGTCACCACGTTGCCCGAGGTCCCGATCAGGTCGCTCCCGGTCGGGGTGGCGTCCGTCTGGTCACGCAGCAGCATCCGGCTGAGGCGGTAGGTCAGCCAGGCCGTGGCCACCCCCGCCGCCGCGCCGATGGCGGTGGCCCCCGCCGGGGCGATGCCCAGGCCGTCGTGGGCGATGACCCCGCCGAAGCCCGTCATCGACAGGAACCCGGCGATGACCGGCAGCGACAGCCAGCCGTCGAGGGCGCCTTCCAGCGCGCCGTGGAACAGTCCGTCCAGCAGTCCGTCGAAGATCAGCGACAGGACGAGCAGCACGACCCCCGTGATGCCGATTCCAAGAAACCAGGCCATTCGCGCCGTCCCCCTCCCGCCCGCCGCTGATCTCCGGCTTGGCGGAAGCTTCACACAGGCTTTCGCCCTTTTCATTGCCTGATTCCGGCAATCTTTACGCTTCTTTTATGCCGCCTTCCCGCCGGCCGCACCAGTAGCCACAACGGCCGCTCCTGCCGTCCGTTCGGGGCGCGGACGCGTGATCCGTGGTCACCGGGTTACTCGGGCCACAGCGCGCGGGCGGCCCCGGCCCGCGGCGCGTCGTACGCGAAGGAGGCAACCGTGGCCATCAGGTACCAGCTCATCCGGCGTCCGCCGGCCGCCGTGTGGAAGGTCCTGAACCGGCCTTCCAGCTATGCGGACTGGGTCGTCGGGACCGACGAGTCCGCTCCCCGGGAGGGCCGCTGGCCCGAGCAGGGTTCGTCGCTCAGCTACACGATCAAGCTCGGCCCCCGGCGACTCGACGGCTGGACCGTGGTACGCCGCTACGAGCCGCCCCGGTACCTGGAACTGGAGGCCCACGCCCCGTTCGGCAACGCGCGCATCGCCATCGACGTACGCGAATGGGGCGACGAGACCCTCCTCATCGTGGACGAGCACCCGCTGCGCGGGCTGGGCGGGAAGCTGCACAACGTCGTGCTCGACTCGGTGATACAGCTCCGGCACCGGGACATGCTGGCCCGGCTGGCCCGGCTGGTCGAGCGGGAGACACCGCGCGAGTCCGCCGGGGGCGGAGGGCGGAAGGGTTCCAGGCCGGCGCCCTCGGCCGACAAGGAGGCGAGCCGTGAGTGACGCGGTGGTCATCGGGGCCGGGCCGAACGGGCTGGTCGCGGCCAACCTCCTCGCCGACCAGGGCTGGAGCGTGGAGGTGCTGGAGGCCCAGCCGACGCCCGGCGGCGGCGTACGCAGCGACCGCGCCGTCCATCCCGACTTCGTCAACGACGTCTTCAGCTCGTTCTACCCCCTGTCCGCCGCCTCGCCGGTCATCGACGGACTCCGGCTGGAGGAGGAGGGCCTGCGCTGGTCGCACGCCCCGCAGGTGCTGGCCAACCCCCTCGCCGACGGCCGCTGCGCGGTGCTCGACCGGGACGTCGACGTCACCGCCGAGGGGCTGGCCGAACTCGCCGCCGGGGACGGCCGGTCGTGGCGCGCCCAGTACGCGACCTGGGACCGGGTGGGCACGGATCTCGTCCGGGCGCTCTTCACCACGATGCCCCCCGTCCGGGCGCTCGCCGGCCTCGGCCTGAAGCTGCGCGGCGGCGGTGCCCTGCGCCTCGCCCGCGCCATGCTGCTGCCCGTGCGCCGGCTCGGCGAGGAGGAGTTCTCCGGCGAGGG
This sequence comes from Streptomyces seoulensis, assembly GCF_022846655.1. Taxonomy (NCBI): domain Bacteria; kingdom Bacillati; phylum Actinomycetota; class Actinomycetes; order Kitasatosporales; family Streptomycetaceae; genus Streptomyces; species Streptomyces seoulensis. The sequence continues at coordinate 2,579,019 of NZ_AP025667.1, read as the reverse complement.
GGCCAGGCTGCTGCTCGCGGGCAACGCCCTGCACGCCGACCTGGGCCCGGAGTCGGCGCTCGGCGGCGGCTTCGGCTGGCTGATGTCGATGCTCGGCCAGCAGTACGGCTTCCCGGTGCCGGTCGGCGGCGCGAACGCCCTGACGGACGCGCTGGTCAGCCGCCTGCGGCGCAGAGGCGGCGTCATCCGCTGCGGGGAGCAGGTGACGGAGATCGTCGTGGAGCGCGGCCGGGCCGTCGCGGTCCGCACGGCGGGCGGCGACACGGTCGGGGCCAGGCGAGCCGTACTCGCGGACGTGTCCGCGCCCGCCCTGTACGGCCGGCTCGTCGCACCTGAGCATCTGCCCTCGCAGGTGCTCGACGACATGCGGCGCTTCCAGTGGGACTTCGCCACCTTCAAGGTCGACTGGGCGCTGGACTCCACCATCCCGTGGAAGGCCGGGGCGGCCGCCGGAGCGGGCACCGTGCATCTGACGGACAGCGTGGACGACCTCACCCGGTTCGCCGCGCAGATCGCCATGGGGCTGGTCCCCGACCGGCCCTTCCTGTTGGTGGGCCAGATGACCACCGCCGACCCCACCCGGTCCCCCGCGGGCACCGAGTCCGCCTGGGCCTACACCCACCTGCCGCGCGAGATACGCGGCGACGCCGGGGACGCCGGTCTCACCGGCTCCTGGGACGCCACCGAGCGCGAGATCATGGCGGACCGGATGGAAGAACGGGTCGAGGAGTACGCACCCGGTTTCCGCGCCCGTGTGCTGAGCCGGCGCGTGCTGGCACCGCCCACACTGCAGTCCGCCGACGCCAATCTGAGCGAGGGCGCCCTGAACGGCGGCACGACCGCGCTGCACCAGCAGGCCGTCTTCCGGCCGATCCCCGGCACGGGCCGCCCGGAGACGCCGGTCCGCGGGCTCTATCTCGCCTCCGCCTCGGCACACCCCGGCGGCGGGGTGCACGGCGCCCCCGGCGCCAACGCGGCGCGGGCCGCGCTGGGCATCCGCGGCTCCTTCGGGGACGTGCTGGCCCTGCTGCAGCGGTCCCTGACCCGTGGAAGCGGGGCGGCCGCGGTCGGAAACCGCTGACCACCCCGCCTCCGGCCGGGCTCAGCCCGCGTCGCCGCCCAGGCTGCGGATGATCGCGGACGAGAAGGCGTCGAGATCACCGGGGTTGCGGGAGGTGATCAGGGGGTGGCCGCCCTCGGTGTCGACCACGACCTCCTGGTCGGTCCACGTGGCGCCCGCGTTCACCAGGTCGTCCAGCAGCGACGGGTAGGAGGTCATGTCGCGGTCCTCGGCGAGTTCGGTGTTCACCAGCAGCCAGGGGCCGTGGCAGATGGCCGCCACCGGCTTGCCCTCCCGTGCGAACGCGGTGACCAGGCGCTGCGCGTCCGCGTCGACGCGCAACTGGTCGGCGTTGAGGGTGCCGCCGGGGATCACCACGGCGTCGTGACCGTCCGAGGTCGCCTCGGCGAGCGTGGTGTCCGGCTCGACCTTGTCGCCGGGGTCCTTGTCGGAGACGAGGGTGGCGATGGCCTCCGGTTTCTGGGCCGCGATCACGACACGGGCGCCCGCCTCGCGCAGGGCCGCCACCGGCTTGAGAAGTTCGTCTTGTTCCGTCCCGTAGTTCGTCGTGAGGACGAGGACGCTCTTTCCGTCGAGAGCCATGGGTTCGTACTCCTCCCGGTCTCCCCCTGGTTCCCGGCACACGGACCCGCTCGCTGCGGCGTCCGGCACCGGTCTTACCCAGCACCGGCTGCCCCTTTGGCCCCGGTTCATTCGACGGCGGCCGGAATCCGTTCCAGCACCCCGCCCGCGAACACGTCGTACAGGGGCAGCGTCTCCAGATGGACGTAGCCGATGTGGCAGTCGCAGCTCGTCAGCGGGCAGGGCCGGGGGCGGAGCGCGGCACGGTAGGAACCGTCGTAGAGGTTGCCGAGCTCCGCCGGCACGAAGTGGCAGCGGCGGACCGTGCCGTCGCCGTCCACCGAGATCACGGACTCGCCGGTACGGCACGGCAGTCCGGCACTGGCGTGCGGGTGCCGGCTGTACGGGAACAGCGGGTCAAGGCCGGTCCACAGGGCCGCCTCCGCGTCGTCGTAGGTGTGCCCCTCGGCCGCGTTCACCCACAGGTACACCCGCGAAGGCAGCTCGGCGCGCAGCCGCCGGGCCGCCTGGAGATGCTCCGGGAGCCCGACGATGCCGACGCTGTACCGGATGCCGAGCCGGTCCAGCTCGCGGCACTTGCCGAGGAAGCGGTCGTAGGGGGTCTGGCCGGGGTGGTACGTGCACCACAGCGCCAGGGTGTCGGGGTCGGCGTCGGCCAGCCAGTCGGTGCGGCAGCTCAGGTTGGTCTGGATGGCGACGCGGCGGATGTGCGGCCGGTGGGAGAGGTCGGTCAGGGCGCGCCGGTACCAGGAGCGCACCAGGCCCTCGCCCCAGGGCGTGAACAGCAGCGAGAGCCGGTCCTCGGTGCGGGCGGCCGCCCAGGCGGCGAACCGCTCCAGGCTCGCCCGGTCGGCACGCAACTGTTCCCGGCTGTCGCGGCGCTTGGCGAACGGGCAGTACGGACAGTCGTAGTCGCAGGAGGCCAGCGGGCCCCGGTACAGCAGGGTCAGGTCCATGACGGCCGCCTCACTTGCGCTCGTAGGCGGCCATCGCGGCCCGCACGGCGGGGGAGAACAGCTCGGGGCCGAGGGCGTCGGAGTGGGCCAGCCCCTCCGGACTCAGGCGCAGCACCGGGTCCTGGCCCGGCTCCAGCCAGCCGCGCTCGGCGAACCGCTCCAGCTCGGCCGGGAAGTCACCGGCCGGGGTACGGCCGCCGAACCGGGCGCGGTAGTCGTCGCCCGCCAGCCCGTCCGCCTGGAGCAGCGACTGGAGCAGATGACGGCGGCGCGCCTCGTCACCGGTCATCCTGCGCCCGTACTCGGCGTGCGCGAAGTCGGCGGCGGGGCGGGCGCAGTAGTCGTCGATGATCGAGCGGATCTCGTGCATGCCGACGGCGTAGTCGAAGGAGTAGTGCAGCGCCGAGGTGTAGGACCGGGCTCCGCAGCCCAGGCCGATCATGCCGTCGGTCTGGCAGGCGTAGTCCTCCGCGCCCTCGGCCGGGGCGTCGGCACGGCGGAACATGCGCATGGACCGCTGCTCGTAGCCGTGCGCGAGGAGATGGTCGCGTCCGGCGCGGTACAGGCGCAGCCGCTGCTCGTCCCACTCCGGGTCGGCCGTGCCGGCGCGGCGTCCGAGGCCGGTGAGCGGGCGTATGTAGAGCGGGTAGAGGTACAGCTCCTCGGGCCGCCAGGCCAGGGCGGCGTCCAGCGAGCGCAGCCAGGTGTGCTCGCTCTGGCCGTCGATGCCGTAGATCAGGTCGATGTTGAGCACGGGTATCCCCGCGTCCCGGACCCGGCCGAGCGCCGCCTCCACGTCGGCGCGGCGCTGCGGGCGTACGGCGGCCCGCGCCTCGGTGTCGTCGAAGCTCTGCACGCCGAGGCTGAGGCGGGTGGCACCGCGCTCGGCGAGGACTTCGAGCCGGTCGGCGGTGGCCGTGGCCGGGGACGCCTCCACGGAGAGCGGGACGGCGCGCAGGTCGGCGCCCATGCGGTGCTCGGCGATGTCGCAGAGCCGGGTCAGTTCGGCGGCCGTGAGGAAGGTGGGGGTACCGCCGCCGAAGGCCGCGGTGGCGAACCGGACCGGCTCCCGCTCCCCCAGCGCCTCCCGCACGGCGCCCGCCTGTCGCTCCAGCGCGTCGAGATAGGCGCCGGTGAGACCGTCCGGGGCGCTGATGCGGGTGAACAGGTTGCAGAACCCGCAGCGGACCTCGCAGAACGGGATGTGCAGATAGAGCGAGAGCGCGTCCTTGGGCTCGCCCGCCCACAGCTCGCTCAGCCGCGGCCGGTCGGTGAGCTTCCGGTACGCGGTCTTGTGCGGGTAGGCGTACACATAGCTCTGGTACGGGGCCGGGGCGGCCGCGGTGGCCGGAGTCATCGGGTGGCCCCCTCTTCGAGCAGGAAGTGGGCGTAGGGCACGGTCCACACCGACTCGTGGCCGATGCGGTGGCCGCTCCAGCCGTCGTCGCCGTAGGCGGTGCCGTGGTCGGAGCAGACGATGGCGAGGCAGGGGCGGCGGCTGCTCATGGCGGTGAAGAGGCGGCCGATGTGCCGGTCCACGTACTCCAGCGCGGCGGCGTGGGTGGCGCGGGAGTCGCCGTCCGCCCTGCTCGCGCCGGGCAGATGGAACCAGTTGGGCTGGTGCAGCGCGGAGACGTTGACGAAGAGGAACAGCGGCTGTTCCGGTGCCGTCCGGGCGGCGATCTCCTCGGCGCGGGCCACCTGGGACTCGAATGAGGTCGGGGAGGCGACCCCGAAGTCCGGCTCCCAGTGCGACTCCTCGAAGAGTCCGGGCAGTACCGAGCCGAGCGCGCCCTGCTTGTTGAAGAAGCCCACTCCCCCGACGCACGCCGTGCGGTAGCCCGCCTCGGCGAGGCCGGAGACCAGGTCGGGGGTGTCGTAGACGTACGTGCCGTCGGCCGTGGTCTCGCTGCCCGCGAAGTCGGCGGCGAACAGGCGCGGGTGGCGGCCGGGTTCGGCCGGGGTGGGCAGGAAGCCCGCGAAGATGGCCTGGTGGGAGGCGTAGGTGAAGCTGCCGGGCGCGTGCCGCTTCTCCCAGCGGCCGGCGGGCAGATGGCGGGCGAGGTTCGGGATGCGGCCGGCCTCGGCGAGTTCGGCGGCCACGTCGAAGCGGAGCGTGTCGAGGGTGACCAGCAGGATGTCGTGGCTGCCGACGATCCGGTTCATGTCCGGTACGCCGGGGGCCACTTCGGGCAGGCGGGCGGTGGCCGGGTCAGGCGCTGACATGGGTGGTTCCTGTTCTGTGCGGGTGGTGCGGGCCGGGCCTCGCGGTGCGCGGGGCCCGGCGCAGGGCGGCGGCGACCTGCGCCGCGTAGGTGTCGAGGCCCTCGGCGCCGCTGCCGGGCAGGCCGGTGAGCCGGGGCAGCAGATCGCCGAAGGCGTTGACCTCGCCGACGAAGGCGCGGCGCCAGCCGACGGCGGGCAGCAGGTCGACGCCGACGCAGAGGGTGTCCGGGAAGCAGGCCGCGGCCCGCTCGCAGATCCCGAGCACCTCCGGCCAGCGCAGCCCCGCGCTCTCGGCCGCCTGCCGGGCCCCGGCAAGGTCGCCCCGGCGGCCGCCGAGGTGGAGGTTGGTGAGCGGTCCGGCGCTGGTGCGGACCACGGCGTGGGTGGCACGGCCGTCCACCACGACCACCCTGAGGTCGGCGGCGCGGCCGTCCTGGGACGCCTTGGGCACCCAGCGCTCCAGGTGCAGCCCGTCCGGGGCGAGGGTGTCCACGATGGCGGCGATGTCCCGCTCCCGCCCGTAGCGGCGCACCTTGAGGGAGTTGAACAGCCATCCGTCGGGGTCGAGTTCGACGGAGGTCGTGGCCCTGATCCGGCCCCCGCCCGCCGAGTCGACGGCGAGCACGCCGGAGGCCGACGAGCCGTGCGCGGGCTTGACGAACAGCCGGGGCATCCGGTGCTCGCGCATCAGCGCCCGCACGTCGTCCCAGCCACGCACCGGGGCGCCGGCCGCGCCGGAGGTGGGCGACTCCGGCACCGGTACGCCCGCCGCGGCGAGGAGTCCGTGGCAGCGGCGCTTGTCGAACATGACCGCCACGTCCTCGGCGCCGTCCAGGCGGATGCCGCCGCGCAGGGTGCCCAGGGCCGCCGTGAAGCGCTCGTACCAGCGGGCCGTGCCCTCCACGCGGGTCGGGTCGGCCACGCCGCGCAGGAGGAGGTCGACCTCGGGGTCCTCGCCGGGCGAGTCCACGCGGACGATCTCCTCCGGGCCGAAGCCGGCCCCGCCCGCGCGCAGCACCTCCAGCCAGGGCACCACGCGGGGCGCGGGCAGGCCGGCGGCCCGGACCGCCGCGGCGAACAGGGTGACCCTGCGGCCGGCGGGGTTGCCGACCACCGCGAAACACCGGTTCATGGACGGGACCTCACTCGCCGATGGCGACGAAGCGCTCCACTGTGCCGTCCTCGTTCTCGTACGAGTCGGCGTCGTCCGGGTCGAGGTCCAGCCGGACGCCCGCCGGTTCGAGTGTCTCCCGGAGGCGCTGCTGGAGGGGCTCGGTGATGTAGTGGTGGTGCAGGTCGAGCGAGCGCAGGTGGGTGAGCGGCTGACCGGCGAGCAGTGCGGCCGCGCCCTCGTCGCCCAGGGTGCCCATGGAGAGGTCCAGCGTGTGCAGCCGGGCCACGACCGGCGCCGAGGCGACGGCGGCGGCTATCTCGTCCTGGATCTCGCTGTTGCGCAGGCCCAGGTGGCGCAGTCCGGGCAGCCGGGTGCCCGAGAGGACGGGCTCCAGGTCGGACACCTTGGTGTCGGCGCCGTACTGGGAGTCGCCGAGCCACAGTTCGAGGTGCTCCAGGGCGGGCAGGTCGCTGCCGCCGACGCCCCGCACGACCTCGGCGGGCAGGCCGCCGGTCTCCACGACCAGCTTGCGCAGCGCGGTGTGGGCGAGCGCGGTGAACCCCAGCCCGGTGCCCCCGCGCACGCCGAACTCGGCCAGCTCGGGGAAGCCGGTGAGCAGTGCGGTGACGTCCGTCTGCTGGATCCAGGAGAGCTCGGCCTCCTCCATGACGAGGTCGCCGAGGAACAGCGCGCGCAGGGCGGGCAGCCGGTCACGGGCGCCGAGCAGCGCCGTCATCACGGCGGAGGAGTCCGTCTCGTACGCCTCCGTCCAGGCGCCGACGATCAGCGCCCGCACCCGTGTCGTGTCCACGGTGGCGAGGAAGCGGGCGAAGGCGTCCTCCCACTCCTCCTCCGCGTCGTACACGTCCCCGGCGATCCGCCAGGCGACGGCGTCGGGCTCGGGCAGCTCGGCCGTCTCGTCGGGTCCGGGGAAGGCGAACGAGGGGAGGCCGTACAGCTCCTCCAGGTGGTGACCGATGGTCATGCGGGCTGCTCCTGACGTGCGATGGGCGCGAACGTGTGCGGTCCACGGCGTACGCGGAAGTTCTACCAACCCGCACTGACAGCCCGGCACGCGGCTGTGGACGACTACTCGGCGGGCAGCGCCTCGCGGAGGGTCTTCGCGGTGGTGCCGGGGTCGTAGCCCTCCGGGACGCCGTCGACCAGGACGATGTCGCCGGCGATGTGGCGGGAGCGCAGCGGGGCGATCTCCCGGTAGGCGGGCGAGTCCCACCAGGCCCGCGCCTCGGTGATCCCCGGGAAGCCGATGATGACGACATGGCCGGGCCAGTCGCCCTCCTTCACCTCGTGCTGCGCGCCGTGGACGAGGAACCGGCCGCCGTACGGTTCGAAGGTGGCGGTGATGCGCTCGATGTATTCCGCGATCTCGGGGTGCGGCGCGGCTTCACGGAGATGGGCTACGGCGTAGGCGGTCATCGAGTCCTCCACAGGCGGCGGTCGTCGGATCTTCGCACCGGCGATGCTCCCACCCCCGCCGACCGGCGTCGATGGCCCGTCGGGTGATCGACTCGGACACGCCGGGTCGGCGCGGCCGCCCCGACCTCCGGGACGGATCTGTGCTAGTCTTTCTCTTGTTGCAGTTGTGGTACCCATGAACTTTATGTGCGCCTGACGGGAAATGTTTCTCTTTCAGGCGCATTTTGTTTTCCGGCATCTCCGGATGGGGCCTCTGCCATCCGAAGGAGAAAAAAATGGCACAGGGAACCGTCAAGTGGTTCAACTCCGAAAAGGGTTTCGGCTTCATCGAGCAGGACGGTGGCGGTCCGGACGTCTTCGCCCACTACTCGAACATCGCCACCCAGGGCTTCCGTGAGCTGCAGGAGGGCCAGCGGGTCTCCTTCGACGTCACGCAGGGCCAGAAGGGCCCCCAGGCCGAGAACATCGTTCCCGCCTGATAGCTCGACGCGTATTCCGCTCACCGGGGTCCGCACCGTCAAGGTGCGGACCCCGGTTTGTGCTGTTTTCAGGAAGGCAGTAACCGCATGCCCCGCAGGTCCCAGAAGCCGAACCGCGGCTCGTCCTCGTCCCGGCCCACGTCGTCCCCCCAGGCACCCCAGGAATTCCGCCTGCCGGAGAGCACGACGCCCGCACTGCCCGCCGTCGCGGAATTCGCCGACCTCGACATGCCCGCGGCACTGCTGAAGACCCTCACCGCGCAAGGGGTCACCACCCCCTTCCCCATCCAGGGCGCCACGCTGCCGAACTCGCTGGCGGGCCGTGATCTCCTGGGCCGCGGCCGCACCGGTTCCGGCAAGACCCTCGCCTTCGGTCTCGCCCTCCTGGCCCGCACGGCGGGACTGCGCGCCGAGCCGAAGGCCCCCCTCTCCCTCATCCTGGTGCCCACCCGCGAGCTGGCCCAGCAGGTGACCGACGCGCTGACCCCGTACGCGACGGCGGTCAACCTCCGGATGGCCACCGTGGTCGGCGGTCTGTCGATCACCAAGCAGGCCGCCACGCTCCGGCGCGGCGCCGAGGTGCTGGTGGCGAGCCCCGGCCGGCTGAACGACCTGGTGGAGCGCGGGGACTGCGTGCTGAGCGACGTCCGCATCACGGTGCTGGACGAGGCCGACCAGATGACGGACATGGGCTTCCTGCCGCAGATCACCAGGCTGATCCAGCAGGTGCGGCCCGACGGCCAGCGGATGCTGTTCTCGGCCACGCTGGACAAGAACATCGACCGTCTGGTGCAGCGCTTCCTGACCGACCCCGTGGTGCACTCGGTGGACCCGTCCGCCGGCGCGGTCACCACGATGGAGCACCATGTGCTCCACCTCCAGGACGAGACCGACAAGAAGGCCGTCACCACCCGTATCGCGGCCCGTGACGGCCGGGTCATCCTGTTCCTGGACACCAAGCGCTCCGCCGACCGGCTCGCCAAGCGCCTGCTGTCGGTCGGGGTCCGCGCCGCCGCCCTGCACGGCGGCCGCTCCCAGCCGCAGCGCAACCGCGCCCTGGACCAGTTCAAGACCGGCGAGATCACCGCGCTCGTGGCGACGAACGTCGCCGCGCGCGGCATACACATCGACGACCTCGACCTCGTCGTGAACGTCGACCCGCCGACCGACCACAAGGACTACCTCCACCGCGGCGGCCGCACCGCCCGCGCCGGTGGTTCCGGCAGCGTGGTCACGCTGGTGCTGCCCGAGCAGAAGCGGGAGGTGAACCAGCTCATGTCGGCCGCCGGCATCCGCCCGAAGACGGCACGTGTCACCTCCAGCGCCCCGGAGCTGGTCACCATCACCGGTGCCCGCGAGCCCTCCGGTGTGGCCGTCGTCATCGCGGCCCCGGAGCCGACGCAGCCGAAGGCGTCGCGTCCGGCCCGCCGGTCCGGTGCCGGGTCGGACGGCGGTGGCCGATCCGGCCGCCGGCGCCGTCCGGGCGGCGCCGCCGCCGAGGCCACGGGCGGCCAGGGCCGCAAGCCCGAGGGCCGCTCCAAGCCGGGCGCCTCCGCGACGAGCGGTGGCACCGCTTCGTCCGGCGGGCGCGGTACGGGCCGCCGCACGAGCGCGGAAGGCGCCAAGGCCGGCGGCGCGTCCGGCCGCCGTACCGCCGCCGGCGGCGCGGCTCCCGGCAAGGGGGCCGCAGCCCGTGGCAGCGGTCGCAGGGCGCCCGGCGAGCGGGCGGCGGGCACCGGCGGCTCCGACCGCCGCGGCGGCCGCCGACCCGCCGCGAGCTGACGACGGTAAAGCGAAAACACCCCCCGACCGGGCCGGTCGGGGGGTGTTTCACGTGCGGGGCCGTCGGGGGGTCACCTCCGCCGGGGCAGGCGGACCACCTGGACGAAGAAGTCGTCGATCTGGCGGACGGCGGCGATGAACTGGTCCAGGTCGACGGGCTTGGTGACATACGCGTTGGCGTGCAGCTTGTAGCTGCGGAGGATGTCCTCCTCGGCCGCCGAGGTGGTGAGGACGACCACCGGGATGTCGGCGAGGTCCTGGTCCGACTTGATCCGCTCCAGCACCTGGCGCCCGTCGTACTTGGGCAGGTTGAGGTCCAGCAGGATCAGGTCGGGCCGGGGCGCTCCGGTGTGGCCGCCGCGCCGGTAGAGGAAGTCCAGCGCCTCCTCGCCGTCGCGGACCACGTGCAGCGTGTTGCCGATCTTGTTGTCCTCGAAGGCTTCCCTGGTCATCAGCTCGTCGCCGGGATCGTCCTCCACCAGGAGGACGTCGATCGGAGTGGCGTCGGGAGTCGTCATGTCAGGGCCTTCTCCTGGGAATGGATGCCGGGCTCGTCCGGAGTGATGGCCACGGGCAGGGTGAAGCAGAAACGGGTGCCGTCGATGTACTCGGTGTCCAGCCAGATCCTGCCGCCGTGATGCTCCACGATCTTCTTGCAGAGCGCCAGGCCGATTCCGGTACCACCGTAGGCATCCCGGCTGTGCAGCCGCTGGAAGATGACGAAGACCTTCTCGGCGAACTCCCCGGGGATGCCGATGCCGTTGTCCGCGACGCTCACGCGCAGGCTGCCCGGCTCCTCCGGATCGGTCTCGCAGGTGACGGTGACCTGCGGGGCGCGGTCGGGGTGGCGGAACTTCAGGGCGTTGCCGATCAGATTCTGCCAGAGCATGGTGAACAGGGTCGGGTCGCCCACCACCTCGGGCATCTCCCGCGGCCGTTCGACCCGGGCGCCGGACTCCTCCACGGCGGTGCCCAGGTTCATCATCGCCTTCTCCAGCGCCTTGTCCAGGCCGACCGGCACGCGGTCGTCGGTGAGACGGCCGACACGGGAGAAGGTGAGCAGGTCGTTGATGAGCACCTGCATGCGCTTGGCGCCGTCCACCGCGAAGTCGATGTACTGCCGGCCGCGGTCGTCCAGGTTGTCGTAGTACCGCTTCTCCAGGAGCTGGCAGAAGGAGGCGACCTTGCGCAGCGGCTCCTGGAGGTCGTGGGAGGCGACGTAGGCGAACTGTTCCAGCTCCACGTTGGAGCGGCGCAGCTCGACCGCCTGGGCGTCCAGGTCGGCCGCCTGGGTGGTGAGGATGCGCTGCTGGGCGTGGGAGGCGTCCAGCTCGGCCACGATCCGCGTGCGCATGCCCTCCACGTCGACCGCCACGGCGGTCAGGTCGGCCGGACCGCCACCGGTGATGACATGGTCGAAGTCGCCGCCCGCGACGCGGCGGGAGGCGGTGCGCAGCCGCTCCAGGGGCCGGGTGACGAGCAGCCGCACGAAGACGGCGAGGGCCAGGCCGGTCAGCAGGAACGCGGCGACCATGGCGACGAGCACCGAGTTGCGCAGCGTGCGTTCCTGGGCGATGTGATCGCGCCCGTCCTCGACCGTGCGGGCCATGTGGGCGTTCTGGTCGGCCCAGGTCGCGCGCAGTTTGTCGAAGTCCTCCTTGCCGCGTTCGACCGTCCGCAGGTCGACGGCCTTCGGAGCTCCGGGGGTCACGGAGGCGACGAGCGGCTCGGAGTAGTGACGGCGCCAGTCGGCCGCCTGGCGTTCGACGGCGGCCAGGTCCGCGCGCAGCTCGGGCCGCTTCCCGAGCAGCTTGCTCAGCCGGGCCGCGGACTCCGCCTCGTTCCGCTTGCCGTCGGTGTACGGAGTGAGGAAGCGCTTGTCCGCGGTGATCGCGTAGCCCCGGATGCCGGTCTCCTGGTTGACCAGGGCGGCCTGGAGCCGGTACGCCTCCGTCTGGGCGGGCTGTACGCCCTCCAGCAGCGTGTCGGTCGCGTCGGCGGTGCGGTTGAGCAGGTTGGCACCGACCACGGTGCCGAGGAGCACCAGGAACGTCATGAGCGACAGCACCAGGTAGAACCAGCCCTGCACGGTCAACCGGCGTCCGGTCCACGGCTTGCCCGTGACGTCGTTCACCCTGTGCTCCGAACCGACTCTGCACTCACGCGTGTCACTCGTTTCTCTCGTCTCACGTATCTCAGTTCCAGCTCACATGGACGACGGCGACGTCGTCCGCGAGGCCCCCGCGGTCCTCGGCCAGCCCCTCGGCCTCGCCGATGAGCCGGTCCACGAACTCGTCCGGCGCGAGACCGGCCGCCTCGCGGGCGAGTCCGAGCAGCCCCTCCTCGCCGAGGCGCTGCGGGCCGTCGTTGACGTGCCCCTCGAAGAGCCCGTCGGTGAAGAGGACCACGGAGGCGCCAGGCGGCACGGACAGTTCCGCGATGGGCCAGCGCGCGCCGCCGGGGACGAGCCCCAGCGCGGGCCCGCCAGGCACCTCGACCCAGTCCACGTCGGCGCCGCCGCGCCGGAGCAGGCCGTGGTGGCCGGCCCGCACGACGCTGGCCCGGTGTTCGCCGGGTACGGCGGACAGGCTGACCAGGGTGGCGAAGACCTCGTCCCTGGCGCGTTCGGCGACCAGGATCTCCTCCAGGCGGCCGACCTGCTCGGCGCCGGTGATGCCGCTGAGCACCAGGGTGCGCCAGGCTATCCGCAGGGCGACGCCGAGGGCGGCCTCGTCGGGTCCGTGCCCGGAGACGTCGCCGACCAGGGCGTGCACGGTGCCGTCCGCGCTCTGCACGATGTCATAGAAGTCGCCGCCGAGCAGCGCCTGGGCGCGGCCGGGGCGGTAACGGGCGACGACCTGGACGCCGTCGGCGCGCAGCAGCGGGCGGGGCAGCAGTCCGCGTTCCAGGCGGGCGTTCTCCTGGGCCTGCATCAGGCTGGCCTGGAGAGCCACCGCCGACTGTTCGGCCTGCTTGCGTTGGATCGCGTAGCGGACGGCGCGTCCGAAGAGTTCGGGTTCCACGCGTCCCTTGACCAGGTAGTCCTGGGCTCCGGCGGTGACCGCGGCGAGCCCGGTCTGTTCCTCGGCCAGGCCGGTGAGGACGACGATCGCCACCCGGTCGGCGTGCGCCTTGACCAGGGAGACCGCTTCCAGACCGCTCGCGTCGGGCAGGTGCAGGTCGAGCAGGACGCAGTCGGGGCGCTCGGTCGCCAGCACCTCGGCGGCCTCGGCCATCGAGCGCACCCAGCGCAGCCGCATCTTGAGGGCGCTGTCGGCGACCAGTTCCTCGACCAGCAGCGCGTCGCCCGGATCGTCCTCGACGAGGAGCACGGACGGTTGCCGCTCGTCCCACGCGAGTTCCACACCGACCGCGGTCACCGGCGTCAGCGCATCGGCATCAGCCCGCGACGTCACCATGGTCTCGCCCTTTCGCCCACTCGTGCCGCCCGCCGTCAGAAGTTGTCGACCGACAACATTGGATGAGCATACTCAGTGCGAAGATCCGGATGTGACCAGTCCGAGTGACATCATTCACCCATCCGGACCCGGACGCGACGGTGCGGTCCGCGAAGGGCACGCGGTTCACCCCTCGAAGCGGTAACCCATGCCCGGCTCGGTGATCAGATAGCGGGGGTGGGAGGGGTCCGCCTCCAGTTTGCGGCGGAGCTGAGCCATGTACACACGAAGGTAGTTGGTCTTGTCGCTCAGGGAGACGCCCCACACCTCGCGCAGCAGGTGCTTCTGGCTGACCAGGCGGCCGGGGCTGGTGACGAGGATCTCCAGCAGATGCCATTCGGTCGGGGTGAGGCGGATGTCACGGCCGTCGCGCACGGCCTTCTTCGCGGCCAGGTCGAGGGTGAAGTCCGGCGTCCGCACCACCGTGGTCTCCGGCGCGGCGAGGCCGGCCTCCGTGCGGCGGACGGCGGCACGCAGCCGGGCGAGCAGTTCGTCCATGCTGAACGGCTTGGTGACGTAGTCGTCGGCCCCGGCGTCTAGGGCGGCGACCTTCTCCTCGGACGCCTGGCGGGCGGACAGGACGAGGATCGGCACGCGGCTGCCGCCGCCGCGCAGGGATCTGATGACCTCGGCGCCGTCCACGTCGGGCAGCCCGAGGTCGAGCACGACCACGTCGGGTGCGCGGGCGGCCGCCAGCCGGAGCGCGGTGGCGCCGTCGGGCGCGGAGTCGACGGCATACCGGCGGGCCTGGAGGTTGATCACGAGGGCCCGTACGAGCTGCGGGTCGTCCTCCACTACGAGCACCCGTGTCATGGACGCGCGCCCTCCTGTCGTACGCCGCTGGGATCAACGGCAGCAACTTACGGCATGCGGGCGGGAGTCGGCGGTCCCGGAGCGGCTCGGCGGACACCGCCGGCCACTCCGGGACCGCTTCGTCAGTGCCGGGCCGCCAGTTCCTCGAGCGCGATGTTCAGCTCCAGTACGTTCACGCGGGGTTCGCCCAGGAAGCCCAGGGTCCGTCCCTCGGTGTGGTCGCGGACGAGCCGGGCGACCTCGGTCACGGGCAGGTGGTTCCTGGCGGCGACGCGGTGGACCTGGAGCCGGGCGTACCGGGGGGAGATGTCCGGGTCGAGGCCGGATCCGGAGGAGGTGACCGCGTCGGCGGGGACGTCGGCCGGGCGGACGGTGTGGCCGGGCACCGAGTTCTCCTTCACGACGGCGGCCTTGGCGGCCCGGACCCGCTGGAGCAGGACCTCGCTGTCGGCGGCCAGGTTGGTGGCGCCGGACAGCAGCAGCGTGTAGCGGGTGTTCCGGCTGTTGGTGCCGAGGCCGTCCGCCGGGCGCCCCTGGAACCATCTCGGGTCCGGCTCCGGCGTCTTGTGGCCCTCCGCCGGGGGGAGCCGGTACGACTGGCCGATGAGGGAGGACCCGACGACGCGCCCGTCCGACCTCACCTCGGAGCCGTTCGCGGGGCCGGGGAGGAGGAGTTGGGACACACCGGTCACGGCGAGGGGGTAGAGCACGCCGGTGACGAGGGTGAGCACGAGCAGCGCGCGCAGGCCCGCGCCCAGTGACCGGGCTTTGCCGGTGAGGGAGTTGTTCATGGTGGTCAGCCGATCCCGGGGATCAAGGAGATGAGCAGGTCGATGAGCTTGATGCCGATGAAGGGCGCGACGAGGCCGCCGAGGCCGTAGACGGCGAGGTTGCGCCGCAGCAGACGGTCGGCGCTCACCGGCCGGTACCGCACCCCGCGCAGGGAGAGCGGCACCAGCGCGATGATGATCAGGGCGTTGAAGACGACGGCCGAGAGGATCGCGGAGTCGGGCGAGGACAGCCGCATGATGTTCAGCCGGTCGAGGCCCGGATACACGGCGGCGAACAGCGCCGGGATGATGGCGAAGTACTTGGCCACGTCGTTGGCTATGGAGAACGTGGTCAGCGCGCCCCGGGTGATGAGGAGTTGCTTGCCGATCCGGACGATCTCGATGAGCTTGGTGGGGTCGGAGTCGAGGTCGACCATGTTGCCGGCCTCCTTGGCGGCCGACGTGCCGGTGTTC
The DNA here is from genome assembly GCF_022846655.1 of Streptomyces seoulensis. Classification (NCBI taxonomy): domain Bacteria; kingdom Bacillati; phylum Actinomycetota; class Actinomycetes; order Kitasatosporales; family Streptomycetaceae; genus Streptomyces; species Streptomyces seoulensis. The sequence continues at coordinate 2,563,847 of NZ_AP025667.1, read as the reverse complement.
ATGGCCACGCCGACGTCCGCCTGGGCCAGCGCGGGGGCGTCGTTGGTGCCGTCACCGGTCATGGCGACGAGCTTGCCGCCCGCCTGCTCCCTCTTGATGAGGGCCATCTTGTCCTCGGGAGTGGCCTCCGCGAGGTAGTCGTCGACGCCCGACTCCTCGGCGATGGCCTTGGCGGTCAGCGGATTGTCCCCGGTGATCATGACCGTCCTGATGCCCATGCGGCGCAGCTCGGCGAACCGTTCCCGCATGCCCTCCTTGACGACGTCCTTGAGGTGGACGACGCCCAGGACGCGAGCCCCGCCGCCGTCCCGCACGGCCACCAGCAGCGGGGTGCCGCCTGCGCGGGAGACACGGTCGGCGGTCCGCTCGGTCTCGTCGGCCACCGTGCCGCCCTGCTCGCGCACCCAGCGCAGCACCGAGCCCGCCGCGCCCTTGCGGACGCCGCGCCCGTCCACGTCGACGCCGGACATCCGGGTCTGCGCGGTGAAGGGGATCCACTCGGCGCCGGTCAGCTCGCCCTGGTGGCGTTCGCGCATGCCGTACGCCTCCTTGGCCAGGACCACGACGGAACGGCCCTCGGGGGTCTCGTCGGCGAGCGAGGACAACTGCGCGGCGTCGGCGAGTTCGGCTTCCGTGGCGCCGCCCACCGGCTCGAACGCCGCGGCCCTGCGGTTGCCGAGGGTGATGGTGCCGGTCTTGTCCAGCAGGAGTGTCGACACGTCACCGGCCGCCTCGACGGCCCGGCCCGACATGGCCAGCACATTGCGCTGGACCAGGCGGTCCATGCCCGCGATGCCGATGGCGGAGAGCAGGGCGCCGATGGTGGTGGGGATCAGGCACACCAGCAGGGCGACCAGGACGACCATCGTGAGCCGGGTGCCGGCGTGGGCGGCGAACGGCGGCAGCGTGGCGCAGGCCAGCAGGAAGACGACGGTGAGCGAGGCCAGCAGGATGTTCAGCGCGATCTCGTTGGGCGTGCGCTGCCGGGCCGCGCCCTCGACCAGGCCGATCATCCGGTCGATGAAGGTCTCTCCCGGCCGCGTGGTGATCCTGACGACGATCCGGTCGGAGAGCACCCTGGTGCCGCCCGTGACGGCACTGCGGTCGCCCCCGGACTCCCGGATGACCGGCGCCGACTCGCCCGTGATCGCGGACTCGTCCACCGAGGCGACGCCCTCCACGACGTCGCCGTCCCCGGGGATCACCTCGCCCGCCTCGCAGACGACCAGGTCACCGACGCGCAGCGCGGTGCCCGGCACCCGCTCCTCGGCGGCCCCGGTCAGGCGGCGGGCGACGGTGTCCGCCCTGGCCCTGCGCAGGGTGTCGGCCTGCGCCTTGCCGCGTCCCTCGGCGACCGCCTCCGCGAGGTTGGCGAAGAGCACGGTCAGCCACAGCCAGACGCTGATCGTCCAGCCGAACCAGTCGGTGGGGTCGGTGCAGGAGAACGCCGTGGTCAGCACGGAGCCGGTCCACACCACGAACATCACGGGCGACCTGACCATGACGCGCGGGTCGAGCTTGCGGAAGGCGTCCGGCAGCGATCGGGCCAACTGCCGGGGATCGAAGAGGCCCCCGCCGACGCGTCCGTCCGCGGGCTGCTGTCCGGCGGGCGCGTCGCCGTGCGGCGCCCGGGCGGGAGTGATTGTGGACATCGAGTCCTCTGACTTCTCTGTACGGATGGTCATCACGCCAGCCCCTCGGCGAGCGGTCCCAGCGCCAGCGCCGGGAAGTACGTCAGGCCGGTGATGATCAGGATCGCCCCGACCAGCAGGCCCGCGAACAGCGGTTTCTCGGTGCGCAGGGTGCCGGCGCTGACGGGGACCGGCCGCTGTGCGGCGAGCGAGCCGGCCAGCGCGAGGACGAACACCATCGGCAGGAAGCGGCCGAGCAGCATGGCGAGCCCGGTCGTGGTGTTGAACCAGTCGGTGTCGGCGTTCAGCCCGGCGAAGGCCGAGCCGTTGTTGTTGGCGGCCGAGGTGAAGGCGTACAGCACCTCCGAGAACCCGTGCGCGCCCGGATTGAGCATGGAGTGCGGCGGGGTCGGCAGGGCCGTCGAGGCCGCGGTGAACACGAGGACCAGCGCGGGGGTGACCAGGATGTAGCAGGCGGCGAGCTTCATCTCGCGGGCGCCGATCTTCCTGCCCAGGTACTCGGGGGTGCGGCCGACCATCAGACCGGCGATGAACACCGCGATCACGGCCATGATCAGCATGCCGTACAGACCGGAGCCGGTGCCGCCGGGCGCGATCTCGCCCAGCATCATCCCGAGCATGGTGATGCCGCCGCCGAGCCCGGTGAAGGAGGAGTGGAAGGAGTCCACGGCGCCGGTGGAGGTGAGGGTGGTGGACACCGCGAAGAGCGCGGAGCCGCCGACGCCGAAGCGGACCTCCTTGCCCTCCATCGCGCCGCCCGCGGCCTGGAGCGCCGGGCCGTGGTGGGTGAACTCGGCCCACATCATCAGGGCGGTGAAGCCCACCCAGACGGTGGCCATGGTGGCGAGGATCGCGTGGCCCTGCCGGACGCTGCCGACCATCAGGCCGAAGGTGCGGGTCAGGGAGAACGGGATGACCAGGATCAGGAAGATCTCGAACAGGTTGGTGAACGGCGTCGGGTTCTCGAAGGGATGGGCGCTGTTGGCGTTGAAGTAGCCGCCGCCGTTGGTGCCCAGTTCCTTGATGGCCTCCTGGGAGGCGACGGCGCCGCCGTTCCACTGCTGGGTGCCGCCCATGAACTGACCGACCTCGTGGATGCCGGAGAAGTTCTGGATCGCGCCGCAGGCGACGAGGACCAGCGCGCCGAGCACGGCGGCCGGAACAAGGACGCGCAGCGTGCCGCGCACCAGATCGGTCCAGAAGTTGCCCAGTTCGCCGGAGCGCGACCGGGCGAAGCCCCGGACCAGGGCGACCGCGACCGCCATGCCCACGGCGGCGGACACGAAGTTCTGGACCGCGAGCCCGGCCGTCTGTACGACGTGCCCCATGGTCTGTTCGCCGTAGTACGACTGCCAGTTGGTGTTGGTCACGAACGAGACGGCCGTGTTGAAGGACTGCGCCGGGCCCACCGAGGAGAACGCGGGCGAGCCCGGCAGCACCCCCTGGAGCCGCTGGAGCAGATAGAGGAGGAGGACACCGGCGAGGGAGAAGGCGAGCACCGCGCGCAGGTAGGCGGGCCAGCGCATCTCGGTGTCGGGGTCGGCGCCGATCGCCCGGTAGATCCACCGCTCGGCCCGCAGGTGCCGGCGTGCGGTGTACACCTTGGCCATGTAGCTTCCGGCGGGCGCGTGGACGAGCGCCAGTGCGCCGATGAGGGCGAGGAGCTGGAGCACGCTCGCGAGTACGGAACCCATACCGGCTCTCAGAACCTCTCCGGGAAGATCAGGGCGAGGACGAGATAGCCCAGCAGGGCGACGGCCACGACCAGGCCGACGACGTTCTCGGCGGTCACAGCTTCGTCACCCCCTTGGCGACGAGTGCCACCAGCGCGAAGGCCGCGAGCACGGTGACGACGAAGGCCAGGTCGGCCATCTTGGGACTCCTGAACGGACTCGGGGTCGAAAGGGGAACCCTTCGAGGAAACCCCTGCTCCGCCCGGTCGGGACCCCACGTTGACGCCCCTCATACGGCGCGGGCGGCCGCCTTGACGGGACTCTGACGCGCGTGGGTGTCACGGGCGACGCTCCTGTCCCGCGCCGGGACGGCCTCCCGGAGCCCTGTCCAGGCGCCACACCGGCCGTTCCCCCGCAAGAGCGCACCTCCCCCGATCGAACGAGTTTGAGAACGGCACCCCTTGGCGCGCAGGGCCGAGCGGGCGGTGGGAACGCGTGTTCCGGATTTTTTCGCGGAACAGCCGTGACAAGGGCGGTGTCCGGCGCGTTTTTAGAGCACCAGTACCACTCGCCCCTCAGATGGAGGACGCCATGCATCCCGTACCCGCCCGCGCACCGCGGTCCTCCGGATTCGAACAGCGGGCTTCTGCCGGGGCGATGGCCCATTCGGGCGCATCCGGGCCGAGGTGGGCGGCATGAGCGCGTTCGCTCCGGGCTCCGCCCGCCTCACCTGCCGCGCGCTCGTCATCGACCGCGAGGGGCGGGCCCTGCATGTGCCGGACGCGGCCGGAGGTCCCGCGGTGGTGCCCGGCGCACGGGCCGGGGAGGGCGACCGTACGCTGCTCGCGGCGGCGGTGCGCGCGGTGACAGGGCGGACACGGCTCGCGCCGGGCGACCTCTGCCTGACTCCCTCGCTGCTCGGCGCTCCGGTCCAGGTCGAAGCCACCGCTCCGGCCGACTACGAGTTCACCTTCGCCCTGTACCTGTCCCGCGAACCGACCGAACCTCTGCCCGGCGCCGACTGGTTACCCCTCGACCGGCTCGAATCGGCCGCCTTGAGGGAGAGGTTGAGCGCGGCGGGGCTCGACGGCCGGCCGGAGCCGGTGAACGCCTCGGCGCTGATCCACGACGGCGAGGGCCGCTACCTGCTCCATCTGCGCGACGACGTTCCCGGCATCTGGGAGCCAGGCGCGTTCGCCCTGCTCGGCGGCGGCCGGGAGCCCGGGGACCGCACGCTGGAGGACACCCTCCGGCGTGAACTGGCCGAGGAGGTACCGGGACTCGAACCGGCCGGCCTGGCACCGTACGCCGTCGGGGAGGAGACCGGCACCGACGGGCTGTGCGTGCCGGTGCAGGTCTTCTCCGGCCGCTGGAGCGGCGATCCGGACGGGGTGGGGCTCGCGGAGGGCGTGCTGCTGCGCTGGTTCCGCCCGGACATGCTGCACCGGCTGCGGCTGAGCCCCGGCACGCGTGAACTCATCCTGCGCCACGCGGCCGGCCCGGCCGTGCGGACCCCGCTGGTCCCCCGGCCGGCGAAGGCTCCGGACGCGCGCGGTACGGAGCTGAACATCGTCGGGGTGCATCTCTACGCCGAGGACGGCGACGGCCGCGTCCTGCTCGGCCTGCGCCACCCCGACTCGGCCTTCGCGGGATCCACCTGGCACTTCCTGGCCGGGCACTGCGAGCGGGAGTCGGCCGTCGCCTGTCTGGTGCGGGAGGCGCATGAGGAGGCCGGCCTGGTCATCGTCCCCGCCGACGTGGAGCTGGCCCATGTGGTGCACGTGCTGCACGGACCGAGCGCGCGGCCCCGCCTGCAACTGGTCTTCCGTGCCCACCGCTGGCAGGGGACGCCGTCGCTGAGGGAGCCGGACAAGTGCCTCGACTGGCGCTGGTGGGACGCGGACGGACTGCCGGAGCCGCTCGTCCCCTACGCCCGCGCGGCCATCGACGGCATCCGCGCGGGCCGGGCCTACTCGGAGATGGGCTGGTGCCCGGCATGAGCGGGCACCAGCGGTACACCGTGCCGGTCGACGTACATCTGATCCTGCGCCGGGAGAGCGGGGCCGGTACGGAGGTGCTGGTGTCACGGCGAGCCGGGGCGGTGTACGCCGCCGGGCTCTGGCATCTGCCCTCCGGTCACCTGGACGGCCCGCACGAGGACATGGCCGACGCGCTGATCCGCGAGGCACGCGAGGAGACCGGTGTCGCCGTCCGCCGGGCGGACGTGCGCGGGGCGGTCACGGTCCACCACCGGGCCCCCGGCGGGGACGCCCGGGTCGGCTTCTTCTTCGAGGTCCGGCGCTGGGCGGGCGAACCCCGCCTGATGGAGCCGCACGTCTGCGACGCCATGGCATGGGCCCGGCTGGACGCCCTGCCCGCACCGATGGTGGCCTACTGCCGGGCCGGTCTGGACGCGTACCGCGCCGGGGAGCACCTGGCCGTGCACTTCCAGCGCCCGGACGACCCGATCGCCCATGACGCGACGGCCGTCCGGCTCCGCGTCCTCCCCGGGGTCGATCCTCGCCGCCCCGGCGGACTTCGGCAGGGCGCACGCCGGGCCGGCCCGCCGCACCCCTTGGAGACGCATCGTGAACAGTGACGCCCTGCACACCCGTCCCCGGCACCCCGGCACCGCGCACGCCGGGCCCGCCGCACGGCCCGCCACGCCCGCCGACGCGGAGGGCATCGCCCGTCTCCGGTCCGCCTTCGTGCTCGCCGAGCCCCTGGCGGAGGAGTGGATCACCCGGTCCAGCGCCGAACTGGCCGCCCGGCTCGCCCCCGGCGGCGACGCCCGCGCCTCGGTCGTCGACGCCCCGGACGGCACCCTGGCGTCCTGCGCGCTCGCGCTGGTCCACGCCGTGCTGCCGGAACCGGCCTCGCCCTCGGGTCGTGCGGCGCGGGTGCACGCGGTGGCCACACATCCCTCCTGGCGCCGCCGGGGATACGCCGGATCGGCGCTGACCGCGCTGCTCGACCGGCTCCGGGCGGAGCGGGTGTCACCCGTCGACGCGGACGTGTCCGGTGCCTCGGCGGCGCTCTTCCGCGCCTCGGGATTCTGCGGCAGCCTGGCGCCCATGCGGATGACATGGCCCGAGCCTCCGGTCCGGGGCCGGGTGGACGCGAAGACCGGCCATGTCTGGCTGCCGCAGGAGCAGTACGCCGAGACGGTCATGAAGGCGACCGGCTTCGCCTGCCTTCTCTTCACCGACACGCACGACCGCCCGGTGCAGCTCCACGCGGTCTACAGCCGGACCCACCCCTGGCAGTTGGCCGGCGGCACGATGGACCCCGGCGAGCGGCCCTGGGAGACGGCCGTACGGGAGTGCCGGGAGGAGACGGGCATCGAGATGACCGGGCCACCGAAGCTGCTGGCGACGGTGTACGGCCTGCCGGGCACCGAGTGGCCGTACAGCACGATGGGCCTCGTCTTCGACGGCGGACGGCTCGACGAGGCACAGATCCGGGACATCAGGCTCGACCCTCGGGAGCACGACGAGGTGCGGGTGCTGCCGCTGCCGCGGTGGCGGCCGCTGATGCCGGCACGGGACTTCGCGCGGCTCGCCGCGGTGCTGGAGGCCCGCCGCACCGGTGTGGCCGCCTACTTCGACACCTGGGACTGGGGGACGGAATGAGCGTCGTACTGATGGCGGACCGGCGGGTGGCGGCGATCCCGGTGCGGGAGTGCGGCGAACCGCTGGTCGACGTCCGGGCGCACGGCGGCCTGTGGGTCGACCCGCGCAGGCAGGACGCCGCAGGCGCCTTCGCGCACCTGCGCCAGGGCGTCCTGCACCGTCTGCTGCACGCCCAGTCGCTCCTGCCGGGCGGCCTGCGGCTGCTGTACGTGGAGGGGTACCGGCCGCCCGCCCTCCAGCGCCGGTATTTCGAGGAGTACGCCGGGGTGCTCGGCCGGGACAACCCCGAGTGGCCCCCGGCCCGCGTCCGGGAGGCGGCCAGCCGCTACGTCTCCCCGCCGGAGATGGCCCCGCACGGCGCGGGCGCGGCCGTGGACCTGACCCTGGTGGATGCCGACGGCCACGAACTGGACCTGGGCACCCGGCTGAACGCCGATCCGGAGGAGAGCGAGGGCGCCTGCTACACCGCGGCCTCGAACATCACCCCCGAGGCCAGGTCCCACCGGACCGTCCTGGCCGCCGCCCTGTCCGAGGCCGGTCTGGTCAACTACGCCACGGAGTGGTGGCACTGGAGCTGGGGCGACCGTTACTGGGCCCTCCAGACGAACAACCCCACCGCCCTCTACGGCCCGACCGACCTCGGGCACTGATGCCCCGGGGCTGGCTCAGTCGGCGTCGGTGGGCAGCGACAGCCCCGAGTAGACCTGGTTCAGCACGGTCGGCAGGAGCGCGTTGGCGGTGGTGTGGCCGCCCGGGGAGAGGGTGAGGTTGGTCCAGATGACGAGGGTGACGTCGTGGTCCGGGTCATGGCCCATGAAGGAGTTGAAGCCGGGCAGTTCGCCGCCGTGGTAGTACATCGCGGCGTCCGGGCCGAACCGCTGGTGGGTGATGCCGTACCCGTAGCTCTGCCCGTCGGGCGGTGTCGCGGGGTCTTCGGCCTGCGGGCTGTGCAGCCACTGCCGTTGGTGCGCGGGGTCGAGGACCCTGCCCGTCACCAGGGCCCTGGTCCAGGTGGCCAGGTCGTCCGCCGTGGAGACGGCGCCTCCGGCGGCGGTGGCGTACGACGGGTTCTGGTGGGTGTAGTCCAGTGGCCGGAGCTTCCCGGACCGCGCCGCCGCCTCCAGGTGGGCGGGGTAGGGCTGGTCGGTCAGCGCGTAGGCGGTGCCTCCGTACATGTACCCGTGCGCGTAGGGGGTCGGCAGGGAGGTGTCGGTGATGCCCGGCAGTGAGGTGCCCGCGAGGCCGAGGGGTGCGAAGAGGCGTTCACGGAACTGCCGCGCCAGGGGCGTGCCGCCCGCCTTCTCGGCGACGAGGCCCAGCAGGACGTAGTTGGTGTTGCTGTACTCGTAGGACGCGCCGGGCTTGAAGTTCGGCGGGTGCCGGAAGGCGAGGGCCAGCATCTCGCGCGGGGTGCGGGCCTCGGCGGGATCGGCGTCCAGGGAGGCGGCGAGCCGGGGGTCCTCGGTGTAGTTGTAGAGCCCGCTGCGCATCTTCAGCAGTTGACCGAGGGTGATGTGGTCACCGTTCGGGACGCCGGGCACGTAGCGGGACACCGGGTCGGTCAGCCGGAGCCTGCCGTCCTGGGCGAGCAGGAGGATCAGCGCCGAGGTCATGGTCTTGGTGTTGGAGGCGATCCGGAAGTGCTGGGCGGTGGTGGGCACCTGTTCCTCGCCGAGCCGGCTCGTGCCGACGGTCGCCCGGTAGGTGCCCTGCGGGGTGCGGAGCAGGACCACCGCACCCGGCACTTCGAGCTTGCGCGCCGCTCGCTCCACGGCGGACTGGAGAGCCGCCTGATCGACGGGTCTCAGCGCGGGGTCGGCGGGAGCCGGAGCGGCGACCGCGACCGGCACACCGGTGAGCACCGGCAGCCCCGCGCCCGCCGGCAGGAGGCAGCCCGCGACCAGCAGAGCCGCGTACGGCGCGGGCCGGGTCACGCGGCGCGGTGCACGGAGCCCGCGGGCTCGGAGAATCCTCATCCCGACGTCACTGTCCTGACGGTTTCTACGGGAATGCGCGGAACAAAGCACCCAATTTTAACAGTCGAGCCCTGTCGACCAGACATATAAGCCGCATATCGCTCTCCCGCTGGCATAGTGCCGCCATGACCCTCACGCCCGGTAAGAACGGCTCGCGGCGGGGCGGCGGCCGCCGCACGGCCCTCGCACTGGTCTGCGCGCTCGGGATCACGGGCGGTGTCGTCCTCGCGCTCGACCTGCCCTCGGACGAACCCCGGACGCCCGCGCTCCCCGGCCACCCCGCACCCGCTCCCTCGGACGCCCCCTCCCCCGGCGCCCCCGGCATCGGCGACCCGCTCATGCCGCTGGACGGGAACGGCGGCTACACGGTCCGCCGCTACACCCTGGACCTCGACTGGCAGGCCCCCCGGACACCCTTCGCCGCCGCCACCACGATCAGCGCCACCGCGACCCAGTCACTCTCCCGCTTCGATCTCGACTTCGCGGGCAACACCCTGCACGCCGTCACGGTCGACGGCGCGACCGCGCGCACCGTGCGCGAGGGTGACGAACTGGTAGTGACCCCGGCCAGACCGATCGCGCGGGGCCGCGCCTTCACCGTGCGCGTCGCCTACACCGCCGACCCCTCGCAGCGGCGGCACCGCACCGACGCCATCCAGGACTACGGCTGGGTGCCCACGGCCGACGGCACCCTGCTGTCGCCGCAGCCGAACGGCGCCAGGATGATCTTCCCGGCGGACGACCACCCCAGCCTGCGGGCGCCGTTCACCTTCCACATCACCACTCCGCCCGGTCTGACGGCGGTGGCCAACGGCCGCCTCGTCGCGCGCGCGCCCCGGCACGACGGCCGGATCCGGTGGACGTACGACTCGGAGCACCCGGTCGCCCCGCAGTTGGTGCAGATGGCCATCGGCCGGTTCGACGTGGTGAACGGCACCGGCCCGCACGGACTGCCCCTGCGGGACGTCGTGCCACGGGGACTGGTGGAGGAGACCGAGGCGTACCGGGCGCTGACACCGGACCACCTCACCTGGCTGGAGAAGCGGCTCGGCCCCTACCCGTTCCGGCGCTACGGCGTGCTGGTCGGCGACACCGAGCTGCCGGTGGCGCTGGAGACGCAGTCCCTCTCGGTGGTGCCGAGCGCGGATCTGCTGGGGGATCAGGTCGGCGCCGAACGCAACCTCGTGCACGAGCTGACCCACCACTGGACCGGGGACAGCGTGGCCATCCGCCGCTGGTCGGACCTGTGGCTGAGCGAGGGTCACGCCCGTTTCTACGAGCTGCTGTACGCCGACACCAGGGGCGGCCCGCGCCTGGAGGACATGATGCGTTCGGCCTACGAGCAGCACGACCAGTGGCGGCACGACGACGGCGCGCCCGCCGAGCCGCACGAGGAGGGCCTGTTCCGGCAGATGCGGTACGACGGCTCGGCGCTGGTGCTGTACGCGCTGCGGGAGAAGGTCGGCGCGGACGCCTTCGAGCGGGTGGAGAAGGCGTGGGTGACGGCGTATCGGGGACGCGTGGCCGGGACCCGGGACTTCGTCCAACTCGCCTCGAAGGCGGCGGGCGAGGATCTGACGGGTTTTCTGACTCCTTGGCTGTACGGGTCGCACACCCCGCCCATGCCGGGCCGGCCGGACTGGCGGGTGGACCCGGTCGAGGAGGAGTGAAGCGTTGCCCCCACCCGGCGGGGTCCGCTGCCGCCGACCGGGTGGCCTGGGCGTCAGGGCTGGTCCACGCCAGTGACGCTCGGCGCGACGCGACGCGCGAGGCAAGGAAACGTGAGCGGGGTGACATGCGGGGCGCGCCCTGGTTCGCGCCCTGGCCGCATGTTCCGGCCGCGCCGAACCTCGTTGGAGCCACCCGTATGAGAAAACGCGTCGCCCCCCGCCTGTCCAGTGCCATGCGCGGGCATCGGCGGATCGTCTGCGTGACCGCCGCGTCGGCGGCGCTCCTGGTGCCCTTGCTGATCGACCGCTCGGAGGACTCCGGGCCACCCGACCAGCGCCTCCAGGACGACTACACGGCCGCGGCGGACGAGTTCCATGTCCCGCGCAGCGTGCTGATGGGGGTGTCCTACCTGCAGTCGCGGTGGGACTCCCACCAGGGCGCGCCGAGCGTCATCGGCGGCTACGGGCCGATGCACCTGGTGGACTCCGCCGGGCCGCCGGCCGAGACGCCTCCGCACCACGTGACGCCCCGTCCGAAGGTGCAGAAGGCCAGTCCGTCCCCGGCGCAGAAGGCGGCCGAGGACGCGCAGCGCTCCGCCGACCTGCGGCGGGCGGCCGATCTGGTCGGTCTCCCGGTGGAGCGGCTGCGCACGGACGACGCCGCCAACGTGCGCGGCGGCGCGGCCCTGCTGGCGGCGGCCCAGCGGGGGCTCGGCAAGCCGCTCAGCACCGACCCGGCCCAGTGGTGGGACGCGGTGTCGCGGTTCCCGGGCACGACCGACGCGGGCTCGGCGGCGGCCTACGCCAACGACGTCTTCGACATCATCCGCCGGGGCGCGGACCGCGTCACCGACGCCGGTCAGCATGTCGTCCTGGCCGCGAGCCCCCGGGTGCGTCCCCACGCCGGGGCGGCGGGCTCGTCCCGTTCGAAGAACGTGGAGTGCCCGGCGGAGCTGGCGTGTTCCTGGCTGAGCGCGCCGTACGTCCGGATCGACGACGAGGCGTACGGCAACCACGACCTGGCCGACCGGCCCAAGGACCAGCGGATCGAGTACATCGTCATCCATGACACCGAGGCGCCGCTGGCCTCGATGCTGCTGACCGTCCAGGACCCGACGGAGGCGTCCTGGCACTACTCGATCCGGTCCAGCGACGGCAGTGTCACCCAGCACGTCAAGACCAAGGACGCGGCCTGGCACTCGGGCAGCCAGTTCGTGAACGGCCGCTCGATCGGCATCGAGCACGAGGGCTTCCTGCGGCAGCCGAACGCCTGGTACACGGAGCAGATGTATCGTTCCTCCGCCCGGCTGGTGCGGTACCTGACCAAGAAGTACGACATCCCGCTGGACCGGCAGCACATCTTCGGCCACGACAACGTGCCCGCGCCGACCGAGGACACCATCCCGGACATGCACGACGACCCCGGTCCGTTCTGGGACTGGCGGCACTACTTCGACCTGCTCGGCGCGCCGCTGAAGGCCACGGCGGGGCCGGACAGCGACACGGTGATGATCCTTCCGGAGTACGCCAAGCACCGGCCGGTGTTCACCGGCTGCGTGGAGAGCGGCGAGAAGTGCGCGCCGCACGGTTCCAGCGCGGTCCGGCTGCACACCGAGCCGAGCGCGGACTCCTCGCTGATCCAGGACCCGGGCCGCAAGCCGGACGGCGACGACACCACGGTGGACGTCAACGACCTGGGCTCACGGGTCTCCGCGGGGCAGACGTTCGCGGTGGCCGGGCGCAGCGGTGACTGGACGGCGATCTGGTTCCAGGGCCACAAGGCGTGGTTCAAGAACCCGAAGGACCAGCCGACCGCCGTGGGCGCGCGGGTCCGGACGGTGACGCCGAAGGAGGGCCGCCACGAGATCCCGGTGTTCGGGCGGGCGCTGCCGGAGGAGTCGGCCTATCCGGAGGGGGTGGACGAGGAGCAGGAGGCACCGCTGCCTTACACGATCGACGAGGGGCAGCGTTACGTGACGCAGTCCGTCGTCCACGGCACCTACGTCGACCGGTCCTCGTTCGGTGACGCCCCGGCGCCGGTGGTGAAGGGTCAGGAGGAGTACTACGAGATCCAGCTCGACCACCGGCTGGCCTATGTCCGGGCCAGCGACGTGGACGTGCAGGAGCCTCCGGCGGCCGCCGGTGCGCCGAAGCCGGCCGAGCCGAAGAGCAAGAACTGACACACTGCGGCCGTGGCCTGTCCCCCACCGGGACCGGCCACGGCCGTTTTGCGTGCCGGCCCGGCGAAGGAGACGTGTGATGTCCGTACGGCGTGTGGTGCCCACCGTTCCGGCGGCCGTGTGGTGAACGTCCTCAGCCATCGCTGACCACTGGACTGCCCGCCGGCCGGCGCCCAGACTGGGGGTGTCGGACGCTTCGCTCCTCCTTGCTGGGACGGTGACCGTGGAAACGCAGGAGAGTCGGCGCGTCGAGTTCACGCCCGAGGCGGCCGAACTGGTGCGGCGGCTGCGGGAGCAGCACGGTCCGCTGATGTTCCACCAGTCCGGCGGCTGCTGCGACGGCAGCGCACCGATGTGCTACCCCGAGGGCGAGTTCCGCACCGGCGGCTCCGACGTCCTGCTGGCCGAACTGTCCGTGGCGGGCGTCGCGGAACCGGTCGGCTTCTGGATGTCGAGGTCCCAGTTCGACCTCTGGAGCCACACCCGCCTCATCGTGGACGTGGTCCCCGGCCGTGGCAGCGGCTTCTCCCTGGAAGCCCCGGAGGGCGTCCGCTTCCTGCTCCGCTCCCGCGTGATGGGCGCCTAGCCGTCCCGCGTCAGGGCCGCAGCCCGCTCACCAGGTCCGCCGTGGCGGTGAGGCCGCTGCTGATGGTCGGGGCCATGCTGGTGCTGGCCAGGTAGAAGCCGAGCAGCATGCAGACCAGGGCGTGCGAGATCTTCAGTGCGCCGTTGCGCATGAAGACCACGGCCAGGATCAGGAGCAGCAGGACCACTGAGATGGAGACAGCCATCGAAACCTCCTCCGCCACGCCCGGTGTGCGGCGTTCGGCCGCAAGTGTGGCGTAGCGGAGGGTCCGTCCGGGGCGCTGACGTGTCCCCCGTACGGGTGGTGTCAGGGGGCGTCGAGGCCGGCCAGTGCGGCGAGGGCCTCGCGGTGGGCGCCCGCGGTGCCGTAGGCGAGGGAGTCCGCCTTGGCCCGCTTCAGGTACAGGTGCACGGGGTGTTCCCAGGTCATGCCGAGCCCGCCGTGCAGTTGCAGTGCCTCCTCGGTGGCGCGGACGGCGACGGGGGCGGCGTAGGACTGGGCGACGGCGACCGTGACGTCGGTGTCGTCGCCCGTGGTGAGCGCGTCGGCGGCGGCGCGGGCGGCCGCGCGGAGGTTGACCACCTCCAGCCACGACTGGGCGAGCCGGTGCTTGAGCGCCTGGAATCCGCCGACCGGACGGTTGAACTGCTTGCGCTCCTTCAGATAGCGCACGGTCTCGGTCAACGCCCAGTCCGCGATGCCCCATTGCTCGGCGGCGAGCAGCCCCGCACCGGCCCGCAGAGCGCGCCGTACGGCCACTTCGGCGGGGCCGAGACGGCGGCCGGACGCTCCGTCGAGGGTGACGGTGGCGAGCGGGCGGGTGAGGTCGAGCGGGATCTGCGGGGCGAGGGTGACCGCGTCGGCGGCCACGGCGTACAGGGCGCCGTCGTCGGCCGGGACGAGCAGCACGTCGGCCGCGACCGCGTCCGCGATGGAGGTCAACTCACCGTGCAGGGAACCGTTCTCGACCCGGACGGTGCCGAAGGCGGCGCCGGGGGCGGTGGTCAGGGAGACGGCGAGGGCGCCCACGGTACGGCCGGAGGCGAGCTGGCCCAAGAGCTCGGCGTCATCGCAGGCGAGCAGCGCCTCGGTGGCGACGACGGCACTGGTGAGGTACGGCACCGGTGCGACAGCCCGCCCCAACTCCTCCAGCACGACGGCGACTTCGCGGTGGGTCGCGCCCTGGCCGCCCTGCGCCTCGGGGATCAGCAGTCCGGCCAGGCCCATGCCCTCGGCGAGCTGCTTCCACAGGGCGGGGTCGTGCGGGGTGTCCGACTCGGTGCGGGCGATCACCGCGGCGGGCCCGCAGTGGTCGGTGAGCAGGTCGCGGACGGCGGCGCGCAGCGCCTCCTCCTCCTCGGAGTAGAGGAGGTCGGGCTCGGCGTTCGTCGTGCTCATCGGGCCAGGTCCTTCCAGGGGACGTCCTTGTCGGTGCGCGGTTCGGCGGGCAGGCCGAGGACGCGCTCGGCGACGATGTTCAGCAGGACCTCGCTGGTCCCGCCCTCGATGCTGTTGCCCTTGGAGCGCAGATAGCGGTACCCGGCGTCGCGCCCGGTGAAGTCGACCAGTTCGGGGCGGCGCATGGTCCAGTCGTCGTAGAGCAGCCCCTCCTCGCCCCGGAGTTCGACCTCGAGGCCGCTGATCTCCTGGTTGAGGCGGGCGAAGGCGAGCTTCATGCCGGAGCCCTCGTAGCCGGGCTGGCCGGCGTCGAGCTGCTGGCGGAGCCGTTCGGCGGTGAGCCGGGACACCTCGGCCTCGACCCAGAGCTTCAGCAGCCGCTGGTGCAGGTCGTGGGTGCGCAGTTCGGGGCGTTCCCGCCAGGTCTTGGCGACCGGGCCGATCATGCCGCCCTCGCGGGGCAGGCGCATGCCGCCGATGGAGACGCGTTCGTTCATCAGCGTGGTCTGGGCGACCCGCCAGCCGTCGCCGACGTCGCCGAGGCGGCGGCTGTCGGGGATGCGGACGCCGGTGAGGAAGACCTCGTTGAACTCGGCCTCGCCGGTGATCTGGCGCAGCGGCCGGACCTCCACGCCAGGGTCGGTCATGTCGCAGATGAAGTAGGTGATCCCGGCGTGCTTGGGCACGTCCGGGTCGGTGCGCGCGATGAGGATGGCCCAGCGGGCCAGATGGGCGCTGGAGGTCCACACCTTCTGTCCGTCGACCACCCAGGAGTCGCCGTCCCGGACCGCGCGGGTGCCGAGGGCCGCGAGGTCGGATCCGGCGCCGGGCTCGCTGAACAACTGGCACCACACCTCCTCGCCGGTCCACAGCGGGCGCAGGAAGCGGGCCTTCTGCTCGTCGGTGCCGTAGCGCAGCACGGTCGGGGCGGCCATGCCGAGGCCGATGCCGATGCGGCGCGGGTCGTTGTCCGGGGCGTCGGCGGCGGCCAGTTCCTCGTCCACGACGGCCTGGAGGGAGCGGGGGGCACCGAGTCCGCCGAGGCCCTCCGGGTAGTGCACCCAGGCGAGTCCGGCGTCGAAGCGGGCCTTGAGGAAGTCGAGTCGGCCGGTGGTGGCGGGCGGGTGCGCGGCCAGCAACTCCTGGGTGCGGCGGCGCAGTCCCTCTGCGTCGGTCATGCGGTGACTCCGTTCTGCGGCAGGACGGCGATCCGGCCGGTGGTCACGCCGTCGGCGACCCGCTGCACGGCGTCGGCGGCGCCGGCGAGCGGCACGCGCTCGCTGACCAGCGGCTTGATCGCGCCGCGCGCGGCCAGCCCGGTCAGCTCCTCGTGGCAGCGCAGCACCAGCTCGGGGTTCTTGGTGTTGTACAGGCCCCAGTGCAGGCCCACGATCGAGTAGTTCTTCACCAGGGCGTGGTTGAGGGCGGGGCTCGGGATCGCGCCGGACGCGAAGCCGACGACCACGATCCGTCCCTCGAAGGCGACGAGCTTGGCGGACTGCGCGTACGCGTCCCCGCCCACGGGGTCGTAGATCACATCGGCGCCCTTGCCGCCGGTGGCCTCCTTGACGGCCGCGACCACGTCCTCGGCGCGCCGGTCCACGACCACGTCGCAGCCCAGCTCACGGGCGACGGCGGCCTTGTCGGCGCCGCCCACGACGCCGATGACCCGCGCCCCGGCGGCCTTGCCGAGCTGTACGGCAGCGCTGCCGACACCGCCCGCGGCCGCGTGGACGAGCAGGGTCTCCCCCGCCTCCAGGTGGGCCCGGCGGTGCAGGCCGAACCAGCCGGTCTGGTAGCCGATGTGCAGGGCGGCGGCCTCGGCGTCGTCCAGCGCGTCGGGCGCGGGCAGCAGCGCGCGGGCGTCGGCGAGGGCGTACTCGGCGAAACCGCCGTACGGCAGTGCCGGGTTGGCGATGACGCGGCGGCCGTCCTCGGTCTCGCCGCATATCTCCACGCCGGGCGTGAAGGGCAGCGGGGGCCGGATCTGGTACTGGCCCCGGCAGAGCAGGGCGTCCGGGAAGTTGACGTTGGCGGCGCGCACTCGCAAGCGCACCTGGCCCTCGCCGGGCGTGGGGGTCTCCACCTCCGCCAGGCGCATCACCTCGCGCGGCTCGCCGTTCTCGTGCACTTGCCATGCCTGCATGCCGGGCCTCCACGGGACTGCGTCGTCTGAACCGGGGTCCCCGGCATACTAAGCGGTCGCTTGCCGATCAGGGAACAGTCCACCGGCCCCGGAAAGCCTCAGCCGTCCCCCTCGGCCCGCCGTCCCGCCCGCGCCCGCAGGTGCATCCGCTCGCCCTGCGGCCCGAAGAGGCTCAGGAACTCCACCGGCCCGTCCCACGCCGACCCGAACCAGTGCGGTACGCGGGTGTCGAACTCGGCGGCCTCCCCCGGCCCCAGAACCACGTCGTGGTCCCCGAGGACCAGCCTGAGGCGCCCGGAGAGGACGTACAGCCACTCGTACCCCTCGTGGGTGCGCGGGTCCGGCTGCCGGTCGCGGCGCGGTTCGATCACCTTGTACGCCTGAGGGCCGCCGGGGCGCCGGGTCAGCGGGTAGAAGGTGCGGCCGTCCCGCTTGACCGGCTCGGTGCGCACCCGGGGGTCACCGACCGGCGGGGCGCCCACCAGCTCGTCGAGCGGGACCCGGTGGGCCTGCGCGATGGGCAGCAGCAGCTCCAGGCTGGGGCGGCGCAGCCCGGACTCCAGCCGGGAGAGGGTGCTGACCGAGATGCCGGTGGTCTCCGACAGCGCGGCCAGCGTCACGTCCCGCTCCTTGCGGATGCGGCGCAGTCTCGGGCCCACGGCGGCCAGTACCTCGTCGGTGCTCTCCGCGCCCGGGTCGTTCGTGTCACTCATGCCGATATTGCAGATACGGCAAAGCCGTTTGTCAATCCGGCAGGTGCCGGTGAACCCCGCGGCGCGGGTGTGGGGCGGGCTCCCGCGGTGCACCATTGCTGCATGCTGCTCAACCGGCTCGCGGAGGTGTCGGGCCAGGTCGCCGCGACGGCGTCCCGGACCCGCAAGACGGACCTGCTCGCGGAACTGTTCCGGGACGCGGAACCGGAGGACGTCCCGGTGGTCATCCCGTATCTGGCGGGACGGCTGCCGCAGGGCCGGATCGGCGTCGGCTGGAAGGTGCTGAGCCTCGCGGTGCCGCCCGCCGCCGAGCCCACGCTCACGGTGCGGGGAGTGGACGCGCTGCTGAGCGAGCTGGGCGCGGTGTCCGGCGCCGGTTCCCAGGCGGAGCGGGCGCGGATCGTCGGAGAGCTGATGGGCGCGGCCACCGAGGACGAACAGCGCTTCCTGCGGGGGCTGCTGACCGGTGAGGTCCGCCAGGGCGCCCTGGACGCGCTCGCCGTGGAGGGGCTGGCCCGCGCGACGGACGCCGACCCCGCGACGGTGCGCCGGGCGGTGATGCTGGCCGGGTCGCTCCAGACGGTCGCCCGGACGCTGCTGGCCGAGGGGCCCGGCGCGCTGGACCGGTTCCGGCTCACGGTGGGGTGCCCGGTGCTGCCGATGCTCGCGCGCAGCGCCTCCTCGGTGGCGGAGGCGGTGGAGAAGCTCGGGACGTGCGCGGTGGAGGAGAAGCTCGACGGCATCCGCGTCCAGGTCCACCGGGACGGTGACGAGGTGCGGGTGTACACCCGCACGCTGGACGACATCACCGACCGGCTGCCGGAGGTGACGTCGGCGGCGCTGGCGCTGCCGGGCGAGCGGTTCGTGCTGGACGGCGAGGTGATCTCCTTCGGGCCCGACGGGCGCCCCCGCTCCTTCCAGGAGACGGCGGGCCGGGTCGGCTCCCGGGTGGACGTGGCCAGGGCCGCCGAGGAGGTCCCGGTCGCCCCGGTGTTCTTCGACGCGCTCTCGGTGGACGGCCGGGACCTGCTGGACCTGCCCTTCACCGAGCGGCACGCGGAGCTGGCCCGGCTGGTGCCGGAGCCGATGCGGGTGCGCCGGGCCCTGGTGGCCGGGCCCGAGGACAGCGCGCGGGCGGAGGAGTTCCTGGCCGGGAGTCTGGCCCGCGGGCACGAGGGGGTGGTGGCCAAGGGGCTGGACGCGCCGTACAGCGCGGGCCGGCGCGGGGCCTCGTGGCTGAAGGTCAAGCCCGTGCACACCCTCGACCTGGTGGTGCTGGCCGCCGAGTGGGGCCACGGCCGCCGCACCGGCAGGCTCTCCAACCTCCACCTCGGCGCCCGCACGGCCGACGGGGGGTACGCGATGCTCGGCAAGACCTTCAAGGGCATGACGGACGCGATGCTCGCCTGGCAGACCGAGCGCCTCGGCGAACTCGCGGTGGAGGAGAAGAGCTGGGGCGTGACCGTACGCCCCGGCCTCGTCGTGGAGATCGCCTACGACGGGCTGCAGCGCTCCACCCGCTACCCGGCCGGGGTGACCCTGCGTTTCGCGCGGGTCATCCGCTACCGCGAGGACAAAAGGCCCGAGGACGCCGATACGGTGGAGTCCCTGCTCGCGGCCCACCCGGAGGTCAAGGCGTGACAGTGCGTGCGACGAAGCGCAGTGCGGGACTTCTGTTGTTCCGCCACACCAGCCAAGGCATGGAGGTGTTGCTCGGCCATATGGGCGGCCCCCTCTGGGCCACGAAGGACGAGGGGGCGTGGTCGGTCCCCAAGGGCGAGTACGAGCCGGACGAACCCGCCTGGGAGGCGGCCCGCCGGGAGTTCCAGGAGGAACTGGGCGTCGCCCCGCCGGACGGCACGGCGCTGCCGCTGGGCGAGATCGCACAGCGCAACGGCAAGATCGTCACCGCCTGGGCGATGGAGGCCGACCTCGACCCGGCGACCATCGTGCCCGGCACCTTCACCATGGAGTGGCCGCCCCACTCGGGGCGCGTCCAGGAGTTCCCGGAACTGGACCGGGTGGCCTGGTTCACCCCGGAGCAGGCCCGGCCGCTGATGGTCTCCGGACAGGGCACGTTTCTCGACCGTCTGGCGGAGCACTCGGGCTGAACAGGGGACCGGAGCGTTGCGGTACCGCATGCCGCGCGCGATGGTCGACGCACACCCCGGTACCAGGAGGTCAGCCATGCCCATCGCCACGGTGAACCCGGCGAACGGCGAGACGGTCAAGACGTACGAGCCGATGGACGACGCCGAGGTGGAGCGCCGGCTCCAGCTCGCCGAGGCCACCTTCCGGACGTACCGGACGACGTCGTTCGCCGAGCGCGCCGAGCGTCTGAACCGGGCCGCCGACCTGCTGGAGGCGGACAGGGACGAGGTCGCCCGGGTCATGACGACCGAGATGGGCAAGCCCCTCGCGCAGGCCCGCGCGGAGGCCGCCAAGTGCGTCAAGGCGATGCGCTGGTACGCCGAGCGGGCCGAGGGGCTGCTCGGCGACGAGGTGCCGGACGAGGCGGACGTACGGGACTCCGGGGCCTCGCGGGTCCGGGTGGTCTACCGCCCGCTGGGCCCGGTGCTCGCGGTGATGCCGTGGAACTTCCCGCTCTGGCAGGTGATCAGGTTCGCCGCGCCCGCACTGATGGCGGGCAACGTCGGACTGCTCAAGCACGCCTCCAACGTGCCGCAGACCGCCCTGTATCTGGAGGACCTGTTCCAGCGGGCCGGGTTCCCGGTCGGCTGCTTCCAGACGCTGCTGGTCGGCTCGGCCGCCGTGGACGAGATCCTCCGGGACGACCGGGTCAAGGCGGCCACCCTCACCGGCAGCGAACCGGCCGGGCGCGCGGTCGCCTCCGCCTCCGGCGAGATGATCAAGAAGACGGTGCTGGAACTGGGCGGCAGCGACCCGTACCTGGTGATGCCCTCCGCCGACCTGGACCGGGCGGCGAAGGTCGCGGTGACGGCGCGGGTGCAGAACAACGGGCAGTCCTGCATCGCCGCGAAGCGGTTCATCGTGCACACGGACGTCTACGACGCCTTCGTGGAGCGGTTCGTCGCCGGCATGAAGGACCTGACCGTCGGCGATCCCATGGACGACCACACCGACGTCGGGCCGCTGGCCACCGAGCAGGGCCGGGCGGACGTGGAGGAACTCGTCGACGACGCGCGCCGCAGCGGGGCGGACGTGCTGTGCGGGGGCGAGCAGCCCGAGGGGGTCGGCTGGTACTACCCGCCGACCGTGATCGCGGACGTCACGCGCGAGATGCGCATCCACCGCGAGGAGGCGTTCGGACCGGTGGCGACCGTGTACCGGGCTGGCGACCTGGAGGAGGCGATCCTCATCGCCAACGACTCCCCGTTCGGGCTGAGTTCGAGCGTGTGGACCGAGGACGAGGACGAGATGGCGCACTGCGCGCGGGACCTGGAGGCCGGAGGCGTCTTCGTCAACGGGATGACCGCCTCGCACGCCGCTTTCCCCTTCGGCGGGGTGAAGCGGTCCGGGTACGGGCGTGAACTGTCCGCGCAGGGAATCCGGGAGTTCTGCAACATCACCACCGTTTGGCAAGGAGCGTGAGGATCGCACGGATACGATCCGGTCTGTGAACGGCGAAGTGACCCTGCCCCTGATCGTGGACGAGCGTGGTGCGCTGCGGGTGTCGGCGTCCGACGTCAGCAAGTTGCTGCGCAGCGTGGGCGCGCGGTGGGTGCATCTGGTGGAGGCCGGTGAACGGGGGCTGGACGAGGACACCGTCGCCGAGCTGACGATCGAGCTGGCGAAATTGGCGGATCGGATCGATGTGGCGTGCATCGCTCACAGCAGCGGGGCGCCCTAGGGGTCGGGGGTGTGGCGGGGTGCCGCGTCGTCGTGGCCCGTGGCGCAGTTCCCCGCGCCCCTCGGGGCGGACCCCCCGTGGCGCAGTTCCCCGCGCCCCTCGGGGCGGACCGGCCCCGCACATTCAAGCGGCTCTGAGCTGCCCAAACGGCCTTTCGTCACTGTCTGTCGTCCCCGGTTCGGAGTAACTCGGCGCGAGATCGTCGGCCTTCCGGGTGAGTGTGGGTGGACCACCTTCTGACCGGCGGACGAAGGCCCGCCGGACGGCGAAAGCAGGGACCGCTCATGGCGACTTTGTGCAGACCCTCGGTGTCCGTGCCGGAACACGTGATCACCATGGAGGAGACCCTGGAGCTGGCCCGCACCCACCACGCGGACAACCCACAGCTCCCGCTGGCCCTCCGACTGATCGAGAACACCGGAGTACGCACCCGGCACATCGTGCAGCCGATCGAGGAGACCCTGAAACACCCCGGCTTCGAGCAGCGCAACAAGCTGTACGAGTCGGAGGCCAAGGCCCGCGTGCCCGCGGTGATCCAGGAGGCCCTGGACTCGGCCGAACTCCTCACCACCGACATCGATGTCATCGTCTACGTGTCGTGCACCGGCTTCATGATGCCGTCGCTGACCGCGTGGCTGATCAACGAGATGGACTTCTCCAGCACCACCCGGCAGTTGCCCATCGCCCAGCTGGGCTGTGCGGCCGGCGGTGCGGCCATCAACCGGGCGCACGACTTCTGCATGGCCTACCCGGACGCCAACGCCCTCATCGTGGCCTGCGAGTTCTGCTCGCTCTGCTACCAGCCCACCGACCTCGGCGTCGGCTCCCTGCTCTCCAACGGCCTGTTCGGCGACGGCATCGCGGCCGCCGTGGTGCGCGGTCGGGGCGGCACGGGTGTGGAACTGGAGCGCAACGGCTCGTACCTGATCCCCAAGACCGAGGACTGGATCTCGTACGACGTCCGGGACACCGGCTTCCACTTCCTGCTGGACAAGCGGGTGCCGACCACGATGGAGCCGCTGGCCCCGGCGCTCCAGGACCTCGCGGGCACCCACGGCTGGAACGCCTCCGACCTGGACTTCTACATCATCCACGCGGGCGGCCCCCGAATACTCGACGACCTCAGCAAGTTCCTGAAGGTCGAGCCGCACGCGTTCCGGTTCAGCCGGGCCACGCTCACCGAGTACGGCAACATCGCCAGCGCCGTCGTCCTGGA
Source organism: Streptomyces seoulensis (assembly GCF_022846655.1). Classification (NCBI taxonomy): domain Bacteria; kingdom Bacillati; phylum Actinomycetota; class Actinomycetes; order Kitasatosporales; family Streptomycetaceae; genus Streptomyces; species Streptomyces seoulensis. The sequence goes on along the minus strand of NZ_AP025667.1, from coordinate 2,541,173 downwards.
CGCGCTGCGCCGGCTGTTCGACGACGGCGGCGCCGAGAACCGGGCGCGCGGGCTGCTGGCCGGGTTCGGCCCCGGCATCACGGCGGAGATGACCGTCGGCCGCTGGGCCGACCGGGACTGAGAGGGGAGCGCCATGAGCGACGAGACGCTCACCGAGACCCCGCCCCCGATCCGGGAGTGGCCCGCGACCGACCTGGCGGGCACCGACTTCGACCCGGTGCTGACCGAGCTGATGCGTCAAGGCCCGGTCACCCGCATCCAGTTGCCCAACGGCGAGGGCTGGGCGTGGCTGGTCACCCGGTACGAGGACGTACGCATGGTGACCAACGACCCCCGCTTCGGCCGGGAGGCGGTGATGGAGAAGCCGGTCACCCGGCTGGCGCCGCACTTCATCCCGGACCGTGGCGCGGTCGGCTTCCTCGACCCGCCCGACCACACCCGGCTGCGCCGCTCGGTCGCCGCCGCGTTCACCGCGAAGGGTGTGGAGCGGGTCCGGGAGCGGTCGCGGATCATGCTGGAGGAGCTGGTGGACGAACTCCTCCAGGACGGCCCGCCGGCCGACCTCACCAGCACGGTGCTCAGCCCGTTCCCCATCGCGGTGATCTGCGAGCTGATGGGTGTTCCGCCCGCCGACCGGCACGCCATGCACGACTGGACCCAGTTGATCCTGTCTTCCGCGCACGGCAAGGAGGTCAGCGAGCAGGCCAAGCGGGAGATGAGCGCCTACTTCACGGATCTCATCGGGCACCACGCGCACGGCGCGGGCGACGACGTCTGCTCGCTGCTGAGCGCGGCCGTGGACCGGGACGAGGTCACGCTGGTGGAGGCGGTCGGCCTGGCCGTGCTGCTCCAGATCGGCGGCGAGGCGGTCACCAACAACAGCGGGCAGATGTTCTATCTGCTGCTGACCCGGCCGGAGTTGGCGGAGCGGCTGCGCTCGGACCCGGCGATCAGGCCGAGGGCGATCGACGAGCTGCTGCGCTACATCCCGCACCGCAACACGGTCGGCCTCTCGCGGATCGCGCTGGAGGACGTGGAGATCCGAGGCGTCCGCATCCGCGCGGGCGAGGCGGTCTACAACTCCTACCTGGCCGCCAACCGCGACCCGGACGTCTTCCCCGACCCGGACACCATCGACATCGAGCGCAGTCCCAACCCGCACGTGGCGTTCGGCTTCGGCCCGCACTACTGCCCCGGCGGGATGCTGGCCCGGCTGGAGTCCGAACTGCTGGTGGACGTCCTGCTGGACCGGATCCCGGGTCTGAAGCTCGCGGTGCCGCCGGAGGAAGTCCCCTTCCGCAAGGGCGCGTTGATCCGGGGCCCCGAGGCCCTTCCGGTCACCTGGTGAGGCGGCCATGACGGCGACCGAGGGACTGCTCGTACCGCCGGGACACGGCCGGACCGTGGAGACGGCCGCCCAGCGGGTCACGTTCAAGGTCACCGGCACCCACTCGCGGACGGCCTCCACCTTCGAGGTGGAGGTCCCGCCGGGCTTCGACGTGGGCGCCCATGTGCACACCCGCAGCGAGGAGTTGTTCTACGTCCTCGACGGGGAACTCGACGTCCTCGCCTTCGAGCCCCGCATCCGCACCCCCGACAACTGGCAGAGGTGGGAGTCGGCTTCGGGCAACCGGGTCGTACGGGCCACACCGGGCACGGTCATCGTCGTCCCGCCCGGCTGCCCCCACGCCTTCGCCAACCCCACCGACACCCCGGCCCGCATGTTCTTCCAGGCATCTCCCCCACCGGACCACGAGCGCTACTTCGAGGAGCTCCTGGAGATCCTGGACGCGGGAGGCCCCCCGGACCACGCGGCCATCGAGGAACTGAGGAAGCGCTACGACATAGACCAGCTCACCCCCTTGAAACACCGGTGAGCGTCCATGTCCTGAAGGGGCGCGGGGCTGACCCCGCGCCCCCGGAGCGCTACCGGATGGGCACCCCGGCCAGGGTCCGAGCGATCACCAGGCGCTGGATCTCACTGGTGCCCTCGAAGATCGTGTAGATGGCCGCATCCCGGTGCATCCGCTCGACGGGGTACTCACGGGTGTAGCCGTTCCCCCCGAGGATCTGGATCGCCTGCCCGGTGACCTTCTTCGCCGTCTCGCTGGCGAACAGCTTGGACATCGACCCCTCGGCCGCGGTGAACGGCTTGCCGTTGACCGCCATCCAGGACGCCCGCCACACCAGCAGCCGGGCCGCGTCGATGGACGTCCGCATGTCGGCGAGCTGGAAGGCGACTCCCTGGTTGTCAACAATGGGCCGCCCGAACTGCTCACGCGTAGTGGCGTATTCGAGGGCGACCTCATAGGCGGCCCGAGCGGTACCCACGGCCATGGCGCCCACGGCGGGCCGTGACGCCTCGAACGTGGCCATCGCCGCGTTCTTCACGCGCTCGCCGCCGCTGCGGGCCCGCTCCCGCGCCCGGGCCAGCCGCTCGTCCAGCTTCTCCTTGCCGCCGAGCAGGCAGGAGCCGGGCACCCGCACGTTCTCCAGGACGACCTCGGCGGTGTGCGAGGCGCGGATGCCGTGCTTCTTGAACTTCTGGCCCTGGCTGAGACCGGGCGTGCCGGGCGGGACGATGAAGGAGGCGTGCCCCTTGGACCCCAGCTCCGGGTCGACCACCGCGACGACGACATGGACGCCCGCGATACCGCCGTTGGTGGCCCAGGTCTTGGTGCCGTCGAGCACCCACTCGTCCTTGGCCTCGTCGTACACCGCACGCGTGCGCATGGAGGCCACGTCGGAGCCGGCGTCGGGCTCGGAGGAGCAGAAGGCGGCGACCTTGACGTCGTTCACGTCGCCGTACATCTGCGGGATCCAGGTGCCGATCTGCTCCTCGGTGCCGTTGGCGAGGACGCCCACGGCCGCGAGGCCGGTGCCGACGATGGAGAGGGCGATGCCGGCGTCCCCCCAGAACAGCTCCTCCATGGCCATCGGTATGCCGAGGCCGGTGGGGTCGAAGTACTGCTGGGCGTAGAAGTCGAGGGAGTAGACGCCGATCTTGGCGGCCTCCTGGATGACCGGCCAGGGAGTCTCCTCGCGCTCGTCCCATTCGGCGGCCGCGGGCCGGATCACATCGGCGGCGAAGCCGTGCAGCCAGTCCCGGACCTCCTTCTGTTCGTCGTTGAGCTCCATGGTGAACTCGGCCATGTCCCCTCCAGCGGCGCACGTACGGTGTTACTAGCGGTAACCAGAGTGTGTTACCGACCGGTAGACAAAGTCAACTCCGGATGACGCCTCGGTATCCCGTTCGATGTCAGGGCCGCAGTGGGTGTTAGTTTGCGCAGGCGTCACCGAATCAGCACGGGTGGGGAGACCACATGGACACCACACAGCGGACCGATCAGCAGAGGTCCGCCGACCGACGACGGCGGGAGCTGCTGGAGGCCGCCGACCGGGTGGTGCTGCGCGACGGCCCGCAGGCGTCGATGAACGCCATCGCCGCGGAGGCGGGCATCACCAAGCCGATCCTCTACCGCCACTTCGGCGACAAGGGCGGCCTCTACGCGGCCCTCGCCATGCGGCACACCGACGCCCTGCTCGACTCGCTGCGCGCGGCGCTGGACGCCCCGGCCGACCGCCGGGAGCGCGTGGAGTCCACGCTCGACACCTACCTCGCCGCGATCGAGGCCCGGCCGCAGGTGTACCGCTTCCTGATGCACCCCTCGGAGGGCGGGCAGGGCGGCGAGGCCGGCTTCGACGTCGGCAAGCACAGCGCCCCGCTGCTGCGCCGGATGGGCGAGGAGCTGGCCCAGGTCATCGAGGAGCGCGTGGACCTCGGACCGGGCAGCCAGCAGCTCGCCCGCGTCTGGGGGCACGGGATCGTCGGCATGATGCACGCCGCCGGGGACTGGTGGCTGGGCGAGCGCCCCTGCTCGCGGGCCGAACTGGTGCGCTCCCTGGCCGACTTGCTGTGGGGCCGCCTCGCGGCCGCCGGGGACCGCGTCGGCGGTCCGGGCTTCTGACCCGTCCCGCCCGCCCTCACGCGCCCCAGGGGGCCCGTCGCACCTGCCGGTCCAGCCTGCGCCGGCGGCGTCCCGTCACGCGGTCGGCGTAGACCGTGCCGTCCAGATGGTCGCACTCGTGCTGGAGGCAGCGGGCGAAGAACCCGGTGCCGTCCACGGTGACCGGCTCCCCCGTCATCGTGACGCCCTCGACCACCGCGTGGTCGTACCGCACGGTCCCCGCCTCCAGGCCCGGCAGCGACAGGCAGCCCTCGGGCGCCAGGAACTCCAGCCCGTCCGCGGTCACCAGCCGGGGGTTGACGACATGGCCGAGGTGGCGGACCTCCTCGTCGTCCGGGCAGTCCCACACGAACACCCGCAGGTCCACGCCGATCTGGTTGGCGGCCAGACCCACGCCCTCGTTGGCGTACATGGTGGCGAACAAGTCCTCCACGAGCGCCGCGAGTTCCGGGCCGAAGTCGGTCACGTCCCGGCAGGGGGCGTGCAGCACGGGGTCGCCGAGGACGGTGAGGGGCCGGACGCGCCCGTGGGCACCCGGTATCGAGCGGTGTCGCATGGCGGCAAGGGTACGGTTCGTTCGGCCCGCGCCGAACGCGCGAGGGCGGGCAGGGTGGACCGGGATTCGGGTGTGCGAACGGTTCTCGATAGGCTGAGGTCCACACCACGCTGCCGGATGGCCCCAGGCGCGGCGCGTACGCAAGGAGGATCGAGGACTGATGGCAGGCAACTCGGACCCGCTCTCGCCGCGGGCCAAGCTGGCCGTGACCGCGGGCAAGGCGGTCGCGGCGGCATCGCGCGCCGCGGGGCGCGGCAGCGGGTCGGTGATCGGCGGAAAGGTCGCCCTGCGGCTCGACCCTGACCTGCTCGCCCGGCTCGCCACCCACCTGGACGTGGTCCTGGTGTCGGCGACGAACGGCAAGACCACCACCACCCGGCTCATCGCCGAGGCACTGCGCGCCGCCGGGCCGGTCGTGTCCAACGCGCTCGGCGCCAACATGCCGGCCGGCATCACCTCCGCCCTCGCGGGCGGCTCGGACGCCAAGTTCGGCGTCATCGAGGTGGACGAGAAGTACCTGGCCGGTGTGGCGCGCGACACCAGCCCCAAGTGCATCGCGCTGCTGAACCTCTCCCGCGACCAGTTGGACCGCGCGGCCGAGACCCGGATGCTCGCGGAGAACTGGCGCGAGGGCCTGTCCGGCTCCAAGGCCGTCGTCGTCGCCAACTGCGACGACCCGCTGGTGGTGTGGGCGGCCTCGTCCTCCCCGAACGTGGTCTGGGTCGCGGCCGGCCAGATGTGGAAGGACGACGCCTGGTCCTGCCCGTCCTGCGGCGGCGTGATGCAGCGCCCCGGCGACGACTGGTTCTGCGGCGAGTGCGGCTTCCGCCGTCCGACGCCGACCTGGGCGCTCTCCGGCGACCACGTCCTCGACCCGCACGGCTCGGCCTGGCCGATCCACCTCCAGCTCCCCGGCCGCGCCAACAAGGCGAACGCGGCCAGCTCGGCCGCCGTCGCCGCCGTGTTCGGGGTGCCGCCGCAGGTGGCGCTGGAGCGCATGTACCAGGTGCAGGCGGTCGCCGGACGCTACGACGTGGTCCAGTTCCAGAACCGCGACCTGCGTCTGCTGCTGGCGAAGAACCCGGCCGGCTGGCTGGAGACCTTCTCCCTGATCGACCCGCCGCCCACCCCGGTGATCCTCTCCGTGAACGCGCGCGGGGCGGACGGCACCGACACCTCCTGGCTGTGGGACGTGGACTACACCCGGCTCACCGGCCACCCGATCTTCGTGGTCGGCGACCGGAAGCTGGACCTCGCCGTGCGTCTGGAAGTGGCGAACCAGCACTTCCAGGTGTGCGAGAACCTGGACGAGGCCGTCGCCGCGGCCCCGCCGGGCCGTATCGAGGTCATCGCCAACTACACCGCGTTCCAGGACCTGCGCCGCCGCGTCGGCAACTGAGCCAGAAGGGCGAACACCTCCTCATGAGCGACAACCAACTGCGGCTGGTGTGGATCTATCCCGATCTGCTGAGCACCTACGGCGACCAGGGCAACGCCCTCGTCGTGGAGCGCCGGGCGCGCCAGCGCGGCCTGGACGTGGCCCGTCTCGACGTGCGCAGCGACCAGCCGATCCCGACCTCGGGCGACATCTACCTGATCGGCGGCGGTGAGGACCGTCCGCAGCGGCTGGCGGCCGAGCGGCTGCGCCGCGACGGGCACCTCACGCGTGCGGTGGAGAACGGCGCGATCGTGTTCTCCGTGTGCGCCGGGTACCAGATCCTCGGCCACGAGTTCATCAACGACCTCGGCCAGCGCGAGCCCGGCCTCGGCCTGCTCGACGTGACATCGACGCGCGGCGAGGGCGAGCGGTGCGTGGGCGACGTGCTCGGGGACATCGACCCGCGCCTCGGCCTGCCGCCGCTGACCGGCTTCGAGAACCACCAGGGCGTCACCCATCTGGGCCCGTCCGCCCGCGCCTTCGCCCAGGTCCGTCTGGGCCGGGGCAACGGCACCGGGGACGGCACGGAGGGGGCGTACAACGGCACCGTGTTCGGCACGTACATGCACGGCCCGGTGCTGGCCCGTAACCCGCAGATCGCGGACCTGCTGCTGAAGCTGGCGCTGGACGTGAACGCGCTGCCGCCGATCGACGACCACTGGTACGAGGCCCTGCGCGACGAGCGCATCGCCTCGGCGCAGCAGCCGGCGTAATCACCGCGAGAACCGCATATCAGTACATCCGTCAGGCGGGCCCGCGCGTATGCGCGGGCCCGCCTGACGCGTCGTCCGCTCACCTGTGCGGGTGCGTCCAGCAGGCGGACGCCCGCTGGGTGAGGGGCCCCTGCCGCCGGTAGTCTGGCCGGGAACCCGCCGGACAACGTGGTCCGGCCTCCCGGCCCACGTCGAGAAGGTAAATCGGGCTATGCGCATTGGTGTCCTCACCTCCGGCGGCGACTGCCCCGGCCTGAACGCCGTCATCCGGTCCGTCGTGCACCGAGCCCTCGTCGACCACGGCGACGAGGTCATCGGCTTCCGCGACGGCTGGAAGGGCCTCCTCGAGTGCGACTACTTGAAGCTCGACCTGGACGCCGTGAGCGGCATCCTGGCGCGCGGCGGCACGATCCTCGGCTCCTCCCGCGTCCGCCCGGAGCATCTGCGCGGCGGGGTGGAGCGGGTCAAGGGCCATGTCGAGGAACTCGGTCTCGACGCGATCATCCCGATCGGCGGTGAGGGCACGCTGAAGGCGGCCCGGCTGCTGTCCGACAGCGGGCTGCCGATCGTGGGCGTGCCCAAGACCATCGACAACGACATCGCGGCGACCGATGTCACCTTCGGCTTCGACACGGCGGTGGGGGTGGCCACCGAGGCGCTGGACCGGCTGAAGACCACCGCCGAGTCCCATCAGCGGGTGCTGATCGTGGAGGTCATGGGCCGCCACACCGGCTGGATAGCGCTGAACTCCGGCACGGCGGCCGGCGCGCACGCCATCGTGGTCCCGGAACGGCCCTTCGACATCGAGGAGTTGACGCGCCGGGTGGGCGCCAGGTTCGAGGCGGGCAAGCGCTTCGCCATCGTGGTGGCCGCCGAGGGCGCCAAGCCCCGCGCCGGTTCGATGGAGTTCGACGAGGGCGGCCGGGACATCTACGGCCACGAGCGCTTCGCCGGGATCGCCCGCCAGCTCTCCGTCGAGCTGGAGCAGCGCCTCGGCAAGGAGGCGCGGCCGGTGATCCTCGGACATGTGCAGCGCGGCGGCACGCCGACGGCGTACGACCGAGTGCTGGCGACCCGGTTCGGCTGGCACGCGGTGGAGGCGGTGCACCGGGAGGAGTTCGGCCGGATGACCGCGCTGCACGGCACGGACATCGTGATGGTTCCGCTGGCCGACGCGGTCAGCACCCTGAAGACGGTCCCGGCCGAGCGGTACGCCGAGGCGGAGTACGTGCTGTAGCGGACGGCGCGGGGTGCGGCGGACCCCGCTCACGGCCGGGCGCGGGGGCGCCCGTACCCTGAGTGCGGACAGAAACCGCTCAACCCCCACGAACCAGGAGCCGCAGGATGGACCACAGCGGGCACGGCATGATGCCGGATCTGCCGCCGTTCACGCTGGGACGGGGGCTCGTGTGGTCGGCCGACCCGTTCTTCCTGGTCGCCTGTGCGGCCGGGCTGGCCCTGTACGGCTGGGGTGTTCTTCGGCTGCGGCGGCGCGGGGACGCGTGGCCGGTGTCGCGGACGGTGTCCTACGTGGTGGGTGTACTGACCATCGGGCTGGTGATGTGCACCCGGCTGAACGACTACGGCATGGTCATGTTCAGCGTGCACATGGTGCAGCACATGGTGATCAGCATGCTGTCGCCGATCCTGATCCTGCTCGGTGCGCCGGTGACACTGGCGCTGCGGGCGCTGCCGACGGCCGGCCGGGACCGCACCGGCCCGCGTGAACTGCTGCTGACGCTGCTGCACAGCCGGTACATGCGGTTCATCACGCATCCGGCGTTCACGATCCCGCTGTTCATCGCCAGCCTGTACGCGCTGTACTTCTCGCCCGTCTTCGACTTCCTGATGGGCTCCAGGGCCGGGCACATCGCCATGATGGTGCACTTCCTGGCGGTGGGCGTGGTGTTCTTCTGGCCGATCATCGGCGTCGATCCGGGCCCGCACCGGCCCAACCATCTGATGCGGATGCTGGAGCTGTTCGCGGGCATGCCGTTCCACGCCTTCTTCGGCATCGCGCTGATGATGGCGTCGGAGCCGATGGTGGAGACGTTCAAGAACCCGCCCGCCTCGCTCGGCATCGACGCGCTCGCGGACCAGGGCGCGGCCGGCGGCATCGCCTGGGCGTTCAGCGAGATCCCGTCGGTGCTGGTGCTGATCGCGCTGCTGTTCCAGTGGTACCGCTCCGAGCAGCGGCAGGCCCGCCGCAAGGACCGGGCGGCGGAGCGGGACGGCGACCAGGAGCTGGCGGCGTACAACGCCTATCTGGCCTCGCTGAGCGCGCGCGAGGGCTGATCCCGCGCGGATCCGCGGGGTGCACCGGTGTGCCGGTGGCGCCGGAACCAGGGCACGATGGTGGTGGACGGACCACGAGGAGGGTGCCGCGATGCCCGGTTCCATGCGAGGTTCCAGCAAGGCGGACGGTTCCACCAGGGCGATGGGGGCGCTGACCGTGGGCGGTCTCGTCGTCGTCACGGCGTACACGGTCGCGCTCGGCAGCAACGGCTGGCTCTGGTTCGGGTGGGTGGTGCTGGGTCTGCTCACCCTGGCGCTGGCCGTCACACAGTCCTAGTACGCCGCGTCGCCGTGGCGGGAGGGCGGCCGCGGCTGATTACAGTGCCCGCATGAACAGCAGGGCCGCGTCCTTCGACGACCTCGACCGCAAGATCATCACCGCGCTGATGGCGAACGCCCGGAGCAGTTTCGCCGAGATCGGCGCGGCCGTCGGGCTGTCGGCCACGGCGGTCAAGCGGCGGGTGGACCGGCTGCGGGAGACCGGGGTGATCACCGGGTTCACGGCGACCGTGAAGCCCGTCGCGCTCGGCTGGCGCACGGAGGCGTACGTCGAGGTCTACTGCGAGGGCGCGGCGCCGCCCCGGCGGCTGGCGGAGGTGGTCAGCAACCATCCGGAGATCACGGCCGCCATGACGGTGACCGGGGGCGCGGACGCCCTGCTGCACGTACGGGCGCGGGACGTGGAGCACTTCGAGGGAGTGCTGGAGCGCATCCGCGCCGAGCCCTTCATCCGGAAGACGATCAGCGTCATGGTGCTGTCCCACCTCCTCCCGGAAAGCCCGGAGGCGGGCGCCACCCAGGCCGCTCCGGAGTGATCGCCGCCCAAACCCGCCGAGCACGCAAGTGTCGTGCGTTCTTGCCGGTGAATGCGCAACGATGGTGCGCGATCGCGCAGCTTTCGTCGCTTGTCGCGCGTCGCCCGGAGTTTCTACCGTGGTGTCACCCCCGTGAGTAACACAGTGGAAAGCGGAGGAAACCCTCTGTGGCCGAAACCCGAGTGCAGCGCCCCCGGCGCTTCCTGGTCTGTGAACCCAGGCACTTCACCGTCCAGTACGCGATCAACCCCTGGATGCGCCCCGACTCCCCCGTGGACGTCGATCTCGCCCAGTCCCAGTGGCAGGCGCTGATCGACGCCTACCGCGCCCATGGACACACCGTGGACGCGGTCGACCCGGTGCCGGGCCTGCCCGACATGGTCTTCGCGGCCAACGCCGCCTTCGTGGTCGGCGGCCGGGTCTTCGGCTCGCTCTTCCACGCGCCCGAGCGGCGTCCGGAGTCCGTCCACTACGACTCCTGGTTCAAGACGGCGGGGTACGACGTGTACCGCCCGCTGGCGGTGACCGAGGGCGAGGGCGACCTCGTGTGGACCGGCCGGTACGTGCTGGCCGGGACCGGCTTCCGCACCACCCGCGACGCCCACCGCGAGGCGCAGGAGTTCTTCGGCCACCCGGTGATCGCCCTGACCCTGGTGGACCCGTACTTCTACCACCTGGACACGGCGCTGTTCGTGCTGGACGACGACAACATCGCCTATTACCCGGAGGCGTTCTCGGCGGGCAGCCGCGAGGTGCTCCAGCGGCTCTACCCGGACGCGGTGCTCGCCACCCGCGACGACGCGATGGCGTTCGGCCTGAACTCGGTGTCCGACGGCCGGCACGTCTTCATCGCCCCCCAGGCCGAGGTGCTCGCCGAGCGCCTGGCCAACCACGGCTACGACCCCGTGCCCGTCGACCTGTCGGAGCTGCACAAGGCAGGCGGCGGCATCAAGTGCTGCACTCAGGAGATCCGCTCATGACCGCACCCGCGCACGCGCGCACGTCCGCCGACCTGATCCGGGCGGAGGAGCCGGTGCTCGCGCACAACTACCACCCGCTGCCCGTCGTCGTGGCACGGGCCGAGGGCGCCTGGGTGGAGGACGTCGAGGGCCGCCGGTACCTCGACATGCTGGCGGGCTACTCGGCCCTCAACTTCGGCCACCGCCACCCGGCGCTGATCCAGGCCGCGCACGACCAACTGGACCGGCTGACGCTGACCTCCCGCGCCTTCCACAACGACCGGCTGGCCGAGTTCGCGGAGCGGCTCGCGGCGCTGACCGGACTGGACATGGTGCTGCCGATGAACACCGGCGCGGAGGCGGTGGAGAGCGGCATCAAGGTGGCCCGCAAGTGGGCGTACGACGTGAAGGGCGTGCCCGAGGGGCAGGCCACGATCGTGGTCGCGGCGGACAACTTCCACGGCCGGACGACGACCATCGTCAGCTTCTCCACGGACGAGACGGCCCGGGCGGGCTTCGGCCCCTTCACCCCCGGGTTCCGGATCGTGCCGTACAACGACCTGGCCGCGCTGGAGGAGGCGGTCGACGAGACCACGGCGGCGGTGCTGATCGAGCCCATCCAGGGCGAGGCCGGGGTGATCATCCCGGACGAGGGCTATCTGGCCGGGGTGCGGGAGCTGACCCGGCGCAAGGGGTGCCTGTTCATCGCCGACGAGATCCAGTCCGGGCTCGGCCGCACCGGCCGCACCCTGGCCGTCGAGCACGAGTCGGTCGTGCCGGACGTGCTGCTGCTGGGCAAGGCGCTGGGCGGCGGCATCGTCCCGGTGTCGGCGGTGGTGGCCCGGCGCGAGGTGATGGGCGTACTGGGTCCGGGCGAGCACGGCTCCACCTTCGGCGGCAACCCGCTGGCGGCCGCGGTCGGCACGGCGGTGGTCGGACTGCTGGAGACGGGCGAGTTCCAGCGCCGGGCCGACGAGCTGGGTCTCGTCCTGCGCGAGGGGCTGGAGGCGCTGCGCGGTCACGGGGTGAGCGGGTTCCGCGCGCGGGGCCTGTGGGCCGGCGTGGACGTGGACCCGGCCCTGGGCACGGGCCGGGAGATCAGCGAGCGGCTGATGCGGGAGGGCATCCTCGTCAAGGACACCCACGGCTCCACGATCCGGCTCGCTCCCCCGCTGACGGTCACGGCCGACGAGCTGCGCTCCGCGCTGGGCACGCTGGAGAAGGTGCTGGGACAGGCGGGCTGAGCCCGCGCGGGCGGGGCCGGGGCCTTCCAGCACCGGCCCCGCCCGCCTTTCTCACCTGGCGGCGAGCAGGCCCTTCATCTCCTTGATCTCGGCGCTCTGCGCGGTGATCACGTCGTCCGCCATCCTGGTGGCGCGGGCGTCGCCGCCCTTGTCCTTCTCCGTGGTGGCCATCTCCACGGCGCCCTGGTGGTGGGCGGTCATCAGGGTCAGGAACTTCCTGTCGAAGTCCGCGCCGGTGCTGTTCTCCAGGGACGTCATGTCGTCGGCGCTCATCATCCCGGACATGCCCGTCATGCCGCCGTGCCCCGAGTGGTCCATGCCCGCCATGGGGGCCTCTTCACCCCAGGACGTGAGCCAGCCGGTCATGGTGCGGATCTCCGGGTCCTGCGCCTTCTCGACACGGGCGGCGAGGGCCTTCACCTGGGCGGAGGCGGAGCGGCCGGAGGCCAGCCGGGCCATCTCCAGGGCCTGCTGGTGGTGCGGGATCATGCCCTGCGCGAAGGCGACGTCCTGGGCGTTGTGGGCGTCCGCCCCGGTGGAAGCGGCCGGGGCTCCGTGGGCGCCGGTCGCTCCGTGGGCGCTGGTGTCCTTGCCTCCGCAGGCGGCGAGGAGGACGACGGCACAGGCGGTGGCGGCGCCGAGCGCGGCACGGCGGATCGGGTGAGAGGTGGTCATGCTGGAACTCCTGCTGGTGGATGGGTGTCGGGCACGTCTGAGCACGGCCGCGCGGTCCGTTCCGGGACGCGGTCGTGGGTGCCTCTAGATCCGCAGGAGCTGGAGTTCGGCCAGTGAGGGTGGTGCTCGCGCGCCGTCCGGCGCGCCGGCGGTACGGGTGCGGGGTTCACCGCACGGCTCGTACGCACGCACCGGGCCCGCGACCGGCCCCGGCAGCTCGGGCCCGCCACCGACGGCGCCCGAGGCGCAGCTCGGGTCGGCGTGGTGCAGGTGGTGGCCGCCGCAGTGGCCGTCGGGGCAGTCGCCGGGCGCGTCCATGACGACACCCCGGTGGGCGGCGTGCGCATGCTCCGGGTGCCCGGTACCGCCGACGGGTGCCAGCGCGTGCATCCCGAGCAGTCCGGCGAGCACCGCGAGCACGAGCAGCCCGAGCGGGCGCCGCAGTGGCGCTCGCGGGGCGCGCTGGGGCGCGGTGCCGGGCATGCCGGTCATCCTACGAGCAGCGCGCGGGGTCACCGCGGCGGGCTCGCCGCCCCGGCACGTGAGCGGGGCCCACGGCAGGCGGCGCACATGCCGTGGGCCCAGCGGACCGGCCGTCGGCTCGGCCGGTGTCCCGATGTCTCGAACGGTGTCCGGGTGTTCGCGTGCGCGGGGGTTCAGTTCGCGGAACCGGGGGACTTACCGCCGTACCGCGTGTGCTCCCGCGACCGGCGGACCACGCGCACTCCCGCGACCGCGGTCGCGGCCACCGCCCCGGCGCACAGGGCGTAGGGCACCCAGCGGGGGCGGGGCTCCTGCTGGACGGCGGTCCGGTCGAGCGGTACGGCGGGGACCTGGTCGCCGCCGCCCTTCGTCAGAGAGGCCCGGCCGCCTGCCGTCCCGGCATCGTGGTGGCCCTTGGCCGCGACAGCCAGGCTCCCCTCCGTGCCGGCGCTCCGGTCCCCCTCCTTCACAGCGCCCCGAAAGGGCCGGTCACCTACCCCCACGGTGCCGCGGCCGCTGAGCCGGAACAGGAGCACCAGGGACGGCACGATGAGCACCGCCGCCACGATGGCGACGCCGACGACCACGGCCAGGGTGGAGTTCGGGGCCGCGGCCTCGTTGATGGTGAGGTGGGTGCCGAGGAGGTACGGCGTCTGCGCCACGCCCCAGCCGATCACGACCAGTGCGACGGCGCCCGCCGCCGCCACCCGGGTTCCGATGGTCCGCTTGGCCCGCAGCAGGGCCAGTCCGACCAGCCCGGCGGCGGCCGCGAGGACCACCAGGGGCAGCGCGGGGCCGCTGAGGCGATCGAAGAGGCGCGGCGAGTCGGCCTGCAGGACGAAGATGCCCGCGATGGTCACCGCGCCGGTCACCGCACCGGCGGCCAGCGCCCGGTTGCGGTAGTACCGGTACAGGGTGTGGTCGTCGCGGTGCAGCGCCTCCACGGTCAGATAGGTGGCGGCCAGGTAGGAGCAGGCCAGGATCGCGAGGATGCCGCCGAGGATGCTGGTGGGGTTGACCCAGCTCGACACCGCGTCGCCGTTGCCCGCCGTGGGCACGCGGCCGGAGGCCAGGCCGCCGGCGACGGCGCCGAAGCAGTACGGCGTCAGCACGGAGGACAGCGCGAACGCGGCGCCGTAGAGGCGTTGCTCCTCGGTGCGGACGGTCGCCTTGCGGAAGGCGAACCCGGCGCCGCGCAGCACGATGCCGAGCAGGGCGAGTACCAGCGGGATGTAGAGCGTGGTGGTGATGGCGGCGAAGGCGGTGGGGAAGCCGCTCCACAGGACCACGAGGCAGTAGATCAGCCAGGTGTGGTTGGCCTCCCACACCGGCGCCAGGGAGACGTCGATCAGGTGGCGTGGCTCGCGGCCGCGCTTGGCGCCGCCCGCCATCAGGTCCCACAGGCCCGCGCCGAAGTCGGCTCCGCCGAGCACCGCGTAGGCGACGACGCCGATGAAGAGGAATACCGCGACCAACTCGGCCATTTACAGCACCTTCCCCTTGGAGCGTTCCAGCCGGGAGCCGGGTGTGGCGTCGGGTCCGTAGGGCACGTGGACGCTCTCGTCACCCTGTTTCTGCCAGCGTCGCTTCATCGACAGCAGCACCCAGATGGCACCCGCACCGACCGCGGCATAGAGCACGATCACCCCCGCGAAGGTGGGCCAGAGGTTGCCCTGGGTGGTCACCGCGTCTCTGGTGCGTAGCAGCCCGACGACGATCCACGGCTGCCGGCCGACCTCGGTGGTCACCCAGCCCGCTTCCAGGCTGAGGATGGAGACGATGCCGCACACGGAGGCGGCGCCCAGGAACCAGCGGTTGGTCTGCAGGGTGTTCCGGCGCTTCCACCAGATCCAGACGAACCAGGCGGCCACGGCCAGCATCAGCATGGAGGTGCCGACCATGATGTCGAACGCCCAGTGCACGATGTTGACCTGTGCGGTGGTGGGTCTGACGTCGGCGGGGACGGCTTCGAGTCCCTGGATGCGGGTCGAGGGTTTGAACCCGGCGAGGATGGAGGCCACCCACGGCACCGAGATGCCGTAGCGGACCTCGCCGTCGATGAGCACACCGCCGAGCGTCTCGGGCACATGGGTGCCTGTCGTGGGCAGCAGCTCGATGGCCGCGAACTTGGCGGGCTCGTCGTCGAAGACCTGCCGGGCGATGGTGTCACCGACGAAGATCTGCACCGGCAGGGCGACCGCGGCGGTGATGAAGCTGATCAGGAAGCCGAGCTTCTGGTAGTGGCCGCGCCGCCCTCTGATCATGCCCACCGCGTAGACGCTCGCCACGCAGAATCCGGCGACGATGTAGGCGGCCAGCAGCATGTGCCAGAACTGGAGCCAGAAGGCGTTGTTGAAGAAGACCTCGCCCGGTCTGACGTCGACGAGCTTGCCACCGCGCATCGTGATGCCGCCGGGCTGGTTCATCCAGCTGTTCGCGGCGATGACGGCGCCCGCTCCGCCGATGCTGGCCAGCGCCACCGGTACGCCCGACCAGAAGTGGGCCCAGGGTGGCATCCGGTCCCAGCCGTAGATGTAGATCGCCACGAAGATCGCTTCGAGGAAGAAGAACAGGCCCTCGATGGCGAAGGGGAAGCCGAAGGCGGCGCCGTACTTCCCCATCAGCCCCGGCCACAGCAGACCGAGCTCGAAGGACAGGACCGTTCCGGTGATGGCGCCGACCGCGAAGAGCAGGGCGGCCACCTTGGACCAGCGCCGGGCCAGCAGCAGCGCGGCCTCGTCACCCTTGCGCAGTCCCCGGTAGTTGGCGATGAGCATCAGGCTGGTCAGCGCCACGCCGAAGGGCACCAGGATGATGTGGAAGCCCAGGGTGAAGGCCATCTGTTCTCTGGCCGGCAGTAGCTGATCCGGCTCGGCGGCGGCCAGGAGCATGGGGTACCTGGCCAGGTCGACCGTCAACATGGACGGGCCCTCCTCTTCGCTGGTTCAGCCGTCTTCTGACGAATCTGCCACTATTTCTCCCGCTTCGCCCGATACGGATGCACCGGGTGAGCGGGACGGGACAGAGCCGCTTCCGCGAATTCAGCGCTCGGTGAGCATGAGCCCGGCCGCTCGCGGTAACAGGTGACTGCACAGGCCGCTGCGGGCGAGGGGGAGCCGTGTTCTACCACTTGCTGAAGTACGTACTGCTGGGTCCGGTGCTCAGGCTGCTCTTCCGGCCCCGGATCGAAGGGCTGGACCATGTGCCGGACTCGGGCGCGGCGATCATCGCCGGGAACCATCTGTCGTTCTCCGACCACTTCCTGATGCCCGCCATCCTCAAGCGCCGGATCACCTTCCTGGCCAAGGCGGAGTACTTCACCGGGCCGGGGCTCAAGGGGCGCCTCACGGCGTTCTTCTTCCGCAGCGCGGGCCAGATCCCGGTGGACCGTTCGGGCAAGGAGGCCGGTCGGGCGGCCGTCCGGGAGGGGCTGAAGGTGCTGGGCCGAGGCGAGCTGCTGGGGATCTACCCCGAGGGCACGCGGTCGCACGACGGGCGGCTGTACAAGGGGAAGGTCGGGGTCGCCGTGATGGCGCTGAAGGCCGGGGCGCCGGTCGTGCCCTGCGCCATGATCGGCACGTTCGAGGCCCAGCCGCCCGGCCGGAAGATCCCGAAGCTGCGCCCGATCACCATCCGCTTCGGCGAGCCGCTGGACTTCTCCCGCTACGAGGGCATGGAGGACGAGAAGGCCGTCCTGCGGGCCGTCACGGACGAGATCATGTACGCCGTTCTGGCGCTCTCGGGCCAGGAGTACGTGGACCGGTACGCGGCCGAGGTGAAGGCGGAGGCCGAGGCGGCGCGCACCCGCCGGTTCCCCCGGCGGCGCTGAGCCGTACGGGGAACGCCGGGAGGGGCGGCCGGGATGCCGGCCGCCCCTCCCTCGTCGCTCCGGGCCGTTACGGCTGGGGCGTGGCGTGCGGTGCGCAGGTGACGTCGGAGCTGTCGAGCTTGCCGCTCAGCAGGTAGGCGTCGACGCGCTGGTTGATGCACGGGTTGACCAGTCCGGTCACCCCGTGGGAGCCCGCGCCCTTCTCGGTGATCAGGCGGGAGCCCTTGAACCGCTCGTGCAGCGAGACGGCGCCGGCGTACGGCGTCGCCGCGTCATTGGTGGACTGCACGATCAGCACGGGCGGCAGCCCGCGGTGGGTGCCCACCTCGACGGGGGTGTGCTGCTTGGAGCCCCACGTGGCACAGGGCAGGTTCATCCAGGCGTTCGCCCAGGTCATGAACGGGTAGTCCTTGTGGAGCCGGGTGTTGTCCCGGTCCCAGGTGTGCCAGCTCGTGGGCCACTTGGCGTCGGCGCACTCGACGGCGGTGTAGACCGCGTTGCCGTTCTCCGCGGAGATGTTGCCCGCGGTGTCCGACAGGTCGGGCGCGGCGGCGTCCACGAGAGCCTGGGTGTCACCGGCGACGTACTTGCTGAACGCCGTGGCGACCGGCACCCACGAGGAGTCGTAGTACGGGGCGCTCTGGAAGAAGGAGATCAGCTCGGCCGGGCCGACGACCCCGCCGAGCGGGCTCTTCGCGGCGGCGGCGCGCAGCTTGAGCCACTGCGCCTGCACGGCGCCGCGGGTGGTGCCGAGGTGGAAGGCGGCGTCGTTGGCGGCGACCCAGTCCTGCCAGTCCTTCCAGCGGCCCTCGAAGGCGATGTCCTGGTTCAGGTTGGCCTGGTACCAGATGTTCTCGCGCGCGGGGTCGACGACGCTGTCGACGATCATCCGGCGGATGTGCCCCGGGAAGAGCGTGCCGTAGACGGCGCCGAGGTAGGTGCCGTAGGAGACGCCCAGGTAGTTGAGCTTCTTCTCGCCGAGCGCGGCCCGGACGACGTCCAGGTCACGGGCGGTGTTCGGCGTGGTCATGTGCGGCAGCATCGCGCCGCTGCGCTCGGCACAGCCCTCGGCGTACTCGCGGGCCAGCTTGCGCTGGGCGCGCTTGTCGGCCTCGCTGCCGGGCACCGGGTCGGCCTTGGGCGCCTTGACGAACTCCTGCGGGTCGACGCAGGAGATGGGGGTGGAGTGGCCGACGCCGCGCGGGTCGAAGCCCACGAAGTCGTACGCCTTGGCCGTGTTGGCCCACAGCGCGCTCTTGGTGGTGACCCGGCGCGGGAAGCGCAGGCCGGAGCCACCGGGGCCGCCGGGGTTGTAGATGAGGGCGCCCTGGCGCTCCTCCTTGGTGCCGGTGTTGCCGATGCGGTCCACGGCGAGCTTGATCTGCTTGCCGTTCGGCTTGGCGTAGTCCAGCGGCACGGAGACCCAGCCGCACTGGATGGGCTTCTCAAGCCCCCAGTCGGCGGGGCAGTCCTGCCAGTCGATGCCGGCCTTGGCGGCGCGGGCGGCGGCCGTGGCGGCGCCGCGGGCCTCGCGGTCCTGGCCGTGGCGGCTGTCGGCGCTGGCCGCGGGTGCCGTCACCGCGCCGGCTATCAGCGTGGCGGTGACGAGCGCGCCGGCCGAACCGAGCGCCAGCAGGCGGCTCTTCGGTTTGTTCTCCCTCAAGGGGTCCCCTCCCCGTGACTTCACTGCGAGTGGTCAGGCGGGGAATCCTCTCGGCTGTGAGCCGTCCGGGAACAGGGGTGACGGACCTTCTTTACCAATCCGATAAACGGATGGTCAGCTCCGATCGGCGGTCAGTAGCGTCAGCGCCTCGTCCAGGCGGCGGCGCAGGGCCAGCGCGTCGGGCGCCACGGCGCTGACGAGGACCGCCGGCCCGGCGAGCGGCATCAGCGCGGTGCCCTCCCCCAGCATCCGGGGCTCCGCCGGGATATCACGCAACTCCGGTGACACGAGGACCAGTTGCCCGACCGAGCGATGTCCGCCCAGTACGGCGGGGCCGTCCCAGCCGCCGGGTGCCCCTGGACCGCAGCACAGCTCCTGGTCGAGCAGCGTGGCGCCCGCGAGGCGGACGGTGAGCCTGCTGGTGAGCCGCCCCGACTCCTCCCCGGCCCGCCCGAGCACCTGCTCCTCGCGCAGCAACAGTCGTGCTCCGGGTGCCAGTTCGGCGCGCGTGGTGACGTGCAGGTCGCTGCCTCGGGCCGAGATCAGTTGCTCGGGCAGCCAGTGCAGCTCGCCTCCGGCTGCCACGTCGAGCCGTACGTCGTAGCGGGCCTCGCCCTTGGCCTGGCCGGGCAGTGCGAGGGTGGCGGCGGCCGACCCCAGGTGCAGCCGGGCGCCCTCCCCCACCCGGGTCTCGACGGAGAAGCGGTCGCCGCCGAGCGGGCCGCTCATCGCGCCGACCAGCAGGACACGGGCCTCGGTGCCGTGGGCGCGGGTACGGCGCGGGGCCAGCGGGCCGTCCCCCTCCAGCACCGGGAGCGCGGTGCCGCCCCGGCCGTCGGCGCGGGCCTCGATCCGGGCGCGGGCGCGGACCCCGGTGGCGGTCACGCCGTCCACGCGGCGAGCCGCTCGCGCACCCATCCGGCCACCTCGCCGACTCCGTCCTCGACGCGCAACGTCTGGAAGACCACCGGGAGTTCGGCCCGCTGCGCCTTGGCGTCGGCGGCCATGCGGGCGAGGTCGGAGCCGACGTACGGGGCGAGGTCGGTCTTGTTGACCACGAGCAGGTCGGCGGTGGTGACGCCGGGGCCGCCCTTGCGCGGGATGTCGTCCCCTCCGGCGACGTCGATGACGAAGATCTGGGCGTCCACGAGCCCCTTGGAGAAGGTGGCCGTGAGGTTGTCACCGCCGGACTCGACGAGGATCAGGTCGAGAGGGCCGACCGCCTCCTCCAGGTCCTCCACGGCTTCGAGGTTGGCGGAGATGTCGTCGCGGATCGCGGTGTGCGGACAGGCGCCGGTCTCCACGGCCGTGATCCGCTCGGGCGGCAACACGGCTTCCCTCAGGAGGAATTCGGCGTCCTCACGGGTGTAGATGTCGTTGGTGACGACAGCGAGGGACAGCTCGTCGCGCAGCGCCCGGCACAGCGCGGCGACGGTCGCGGTCTTGCCGGACCCCACCGGGCCCCCGAGGCCGATGCGCAGGGCGCGCCGGGCACCGTCGGGGCGGTGCGCGTCGGCGCTGACGGCGGCGGGACCGGGGTGGGTGTGGTCGAGATGCATGTACGGCTCCAGTTGCGTTTCGGTGAGGCCCTACGAGGCGAAGAGGCGGACCGGCCAGGCGGCGTGGCCCTCTGCGCCGATCTCCAGCAGGGGCGCGGAAGCGGCGGGCAGGGCGCCGGTGCCCTCGGCGGACGCGCGCCGGGCGGCCTCCACGGCACGGTCCGCCACCCGGTCCAGCTCGGGTGCCAGCCGGGCCAGTACGCCGGTGGCGTCGAACGGGTCGAGGCTGAGCAGCCGTACGGTGGCGCTCGCGGGGCCGCTCACGCTCTCGTACAGCGCACAGTGGGCGGCGTCGAGCGGCTCCAGACCGGCCGCGCGTGCGGTGAGGCCCAGGACGACCGGCTGGTGGGCGCCCTTGGGGAACTCCTGGGCCAGTGCGTCCAGTTCGGGGTTCGGCCAGGTGGCACGCGCCGCCCGGAGCAGTTGGCGCCCGAGCCGGCGCGCGGCGGTGCGCAGCGCGGGCGACGGGGTCCGGGCATCGGCAGCCGCGTCCAACTCCCCCACCGGCAGGCCGAGTACGGCCGCCGCCGCGAGGGAGGCGGCGACCAGGCCGGTGGTGTGCAGCCTCCCCCGGCAGAAGTCCTCCAGGCTCGCGGCGTCGGCGATCCGGCCCGCCTTGACGGCGGCCTCCGCCCCGCCGGAGTGGGCGTGCCCTCCGGCGGGGAAGCGGCCGTCGGCGAGGACGAGCAGCGCTGCTCTCGACATCAGCGGCCTCAGAAGAGGAAGTAGCGCTGGGCCATGGGCAGTTCGGCGGCCGGTACCGCCTCGACCAGCTCACCGTCGATGTGCACGGCGAAGCTGTCGGGGTCGATCCGTACGTCCGGCATGGCGTCGTTCTCGCGCAGGTCGGCCTTGGTGACCGCGCGCGTGGACCGGATCGCCACGAACCGCTTGCCGAGCCCGAGCCGTTCGGGCAGGCCGTCCTCGATCGCCAACGGCGAGACGAAGTTGAAGGAGTTGGCGGCCGGGGCCCGTCCGATGGCGCCGAACATCGGGCGGGGCAGGATCGGCTGAGGGGTGGGGATGGAGGCGTTGGCGTCGCCCATCTGCGCGTAGGCGATCTGGCCGCCCTTGAGCACGAGCAGCGGCTTCACCCCGAAGAACGCCGGTTCCCACAGCACGAGGTCGGCCAGCTTGCCGGTCTCGACGGACCCGATCTCGGCGGCGAGGCCCTGCGCGAGCGCCGGGTTGATCGTGTACTTGGCGACGTACCGCCGCACCCGGTGGTTGTCGGCGCGGCCGTCGCCGGGCAGCGCCCCCCGGCGGCCCTTCATCACATGGGCGGTCTGCCAGGTACGCAGGATCACCTCGCCGACGCGGCCCATGGCCTGGGAGTCGGAGGAGATGATCGAGATGGCGCCGAGGTCGTGGAGGATGTCCTCCGCGCCGATGGTGGACGGCCGGATGCGGGACTCGGCGAAGGCGAGGTCCTCGGGCACGGCCGGGTTGAGGTGGTGGCAGACCATCAGCATGTCGAGGTGTTCCTCGGCGGTGTTGACGGTGAACGGCCGGGTCGGATTGGTCGAGCTGGGCAGCACGTTGGGCTGCGAGACGACCGTCATGATGTCCGGCGCGTGCCCGCCCCCGGCACCCTCGGTGTGGTACGAGTGGATGCCCCGCCCGGCGATGGCGGCGAGGGTGTCGCCGACGAAACCGGCCTCATTGAGGGTGTCGGTGTGGATGGCGACCTGGACGCCGGTGCGGTCGGCCACGGTGAGGGCCGCGTCGATGACGGCCGGGGTGGAGCCCCAGTCCTCGTGCAGCTTCAGGCCGACGGCGCCGCCTCTGATCTGGGACAGCATCGCCTCGTGCGAGACGGTGTTGCCCTTGCCGAGGAAGCCGACGTTGACCGGGTACGCCTCCATCGCCTCCAGCATCCGGGCGAGGTGCCAGGGGCCCGGTGTGACGGTGGTGGCCTTGGAGCCCTCGGCCGGGCCGGTGCCGCCGCCGACCAGTGTGGTGACGCCGGAGGAGAGCGCCTCGTCGGCGATCTGCGGGCAGATGAAGTGCACATGGGCGTCGATGGCGCCGGCCGTGAGGATGCGTCCGTTGCCCGCGATGATCTCGGTCTCGGGGCCGATGACGAGGTCGGGGTGGACGCCGTCCATGGTGTCGGGGTTGCCGGCCTTGCCGATGCCGGTGATCCGGCCGTCGCGGATGCCGACGTCGGCCTTGATCACGCCCCAGTGGTCCACGATGACGACACCGGTGATCACGGTGTCCGGGGTGCCCTCGGCGCGAGTGGCGCGGGACTGGCCCATGGACTCGCGGATGACCTTGCCGCCGCCGAAGACCGCCTCGTCGCCGGAGGCGCCGGGGCCGCCGGAGCGGTCCTCCTCGATCTCGACGAGCAGGTCGGTGTCGGCGAGGCGGATGCGGTCGCCGGTGGTGGGGCCGAACAGGTCGGCGTAGGCGGCGCGGGAGATCTCAGGCATCGAGGGCGCCTCCGGTCTCGCCGCGCAGTCCGGGCACGATCCGGGCGCCGCCGAGCGGGACGAGTTCGACCTCGACGGGGATGCCGGGCTCGAAGCGGACGGCCGTACCGGCGGCGATGTCCAGCCGCCTGCCGTGCGCGGCGGCCCGGTCGAAGTCCAGGCCGGGGTTGGCCTCGGCGAAGTGGTAGTGGGAGCCGACCTGGACGGGCCGGTCGGCGGCGTTGAGGACGGTGAGCCGGGTGGTCTCGCGGCCCTCGTTGCAGACGACCGGGCCGTCCGCGAACAGCACTTCTCCGGGAATCATCGCGGGGCCCCTCAGACGATCGGGTCGTGGACGGTGACCAGCTTGGTGCCGTCCGGGAAGGTGGCCTCCACCTGGACGTCGTGGATCATCTCGGGGATGCCATCCATCACGTCGTCGCGGGTGAGCACCTTGCGGCCGGAGGACATCAGCTCGGCGACGGTGCGGCCGTCGCGGGCGCCCTCCAGGATGTGCGACGTGATGAGCGCGACCGCCTCCGGGTGATTGAGCTTCACGCCGCGGGCCCGGCGCCGCTCGGCCACGTCGGCCGCCACATGGATCAGCAGTCGCTCTTGCTCGTGCGGGGTCAGTTGCACGTCCCACCTCACAGTCCTCGCTCCGGACCGTGCGGGGCCCGGACGCCGCGGCCACGACGCGGGGCGGCTCGTCACGAAAACCCCTGGTGGCGTGGGAGCGAAGGCTAGTTGGCCGGCGTTTCGGCGACGTTAACCGCAGGGTGTTCGGCGCGCCTCGGCCTCAGGAGGTGCCCGGCCGGCGGTGCTCGGCGGCGATGCCGAAGCGCTGCCGCTCCAGCGGCGGGGAGGCGGAGACCTCGTGCACGCCGGAGACGGAGCTGATCACCTGCTCGTCGCGCTCCGGCGCGTCGGAGGCGGCCTGCGCGTCGAGCGCCTCCAGCCGCTCCAGGTCGGCGGCCGAGACCAGCGCGACGAGCGGCTTGCCGTGCCGGGTCACCGTGACGCGCTCACCGCCGTACACCACGCGGTTGATCAGGTCGGCGAGCTCAGCCCTGGCTTGCGTCACCGGAATCTCGTAGGCCATGACCCCATTCTAACGTCACGTACGTCCTGTACATTTTTTACAGAAGCGGGGTCTGAAGCGGCCCCGCCGATCAGGAGGGGTGTGCCATGACCCGATCGAACGCCCGACATGTCCTGCCCGAGTTCACCGAGCGCGAGGGCGGCGTGCGCCGCACGCTCGACCCGTACTCCAAGCTGTTCGAGCACCGGATCGTGTTCCTCGGGACGCCGCTCGACGGCGCGGCGGCCACGGATGTGATCGCGCAGCTCATGCAGCTCGAACACGCCGCCCCGGACCGGGACATCACGCTGTACCTGAACTGCCCCGGCGGCGACTTCCATGCCATGACGGCGGTGTACGACACGATGCGCTACATCGGCTGCGACGTGGAGACGTACTGCCTGGGCCAGGTCGCCTCGGTGGCCGCCGTGCTGCTCGCGGCCGGAGCGCCCGGCAAGCGGTTCGCGCTGCCCGGCGCCCGGGTGGTGCTCCGCCAGCCGGAGCTGGCCGAACCGGTGCGGGGGCAGCCCAGCGACCTGGCCATCAAGGCGGCGGAGCTGGTGCGGGCGCGGGATCTGATGGAGGAGATGTTCGTCCGGCACACCGGGCGGGACGCCGCCACCGTCCATGCCGACCTGGAGCGCGAGCGGGTGCTTGACGCCGCCGGCGCCCTGGAGCACGGCCTGGTGGACGGGATCGTGGGCGACCGCAAGAGCCTGCCCGGCGCCCGGTGAGCGGGCCGTGCTGCCGGAGCTGCCACCACTGCCCGCGCTGACCCGCGCCGAGGGCGAGCTGATAGACCGTTACCTGGAGGCGGCAGACCTGCTGGGCCGGATCAACCCGGCCCGGCACGGAGACACGTACCGGGCACTCAGGGCGGCGCAGGCGCTGGCGCGCACGGCGGCCGCACTCCGTGACGCGCTCGCGCTGATGCACGGGCGGGGCGAGACGGAGCTGCACGGGGGCACGCTGGCACACGCGCTGCGGGTGCTGGACGGGGAGCGCCGGACCGCGCGCGTCGCGCTCCCGCCCGATGGTGTCGGCTGACCCGGACACCGCCTCCGGCCGGGCGGCCCCCCACATACCGCCCGCCGAGCCGAAACGGGCCGAACGTGGTACCGCCGACCGGTGTATCTCCGCGCCCGTTTCCGTGCTCGCCGAGTTGCGCGCGGCGCGCCCCACGGGCCGCCGCGCGGCTGACGAACCCCAGGTCCGGGCCTACGGCGGGGAACTGACGGGGGCTCGAAAACGCCACTGTCCACCCGAACGGGTGAGTGGTGAGTAACGCCACAAACCACCGGTTCCATTGGGATTTTCGGACAGGAGTGGGCCAAGATCCCTGTCTGACGACAAGCCCCCGCCGCAGCGGCGGGGCGGTCCGGGCGGACGCCGAGTCCTGCCGCCGCCCGGATGCCCGGTCGACAGAAGTGCATCGGCAGGAGTGGAGGACCCGAGCAAGACGGGTCGCCGGGACGGATGTCCGCCAACAGCGGGCAGTCGTGCCGAGCAGCCCTTGGGGTGAAGCCGTGGTGACACGGCCGGGCAACTTCGCCAGCCCGAATCCGACAGGTCATCCTTCACAGGCGGCTGACGAAGGGTTGCGCATGACTGCGCTCAATCGTGTCCCGTCGCTGATGGCCCGGGCCGGTACGGCCTCGGCTCTCACCCTGGCCGCGGTCGGCGGCTCCATCGTGGTGCCGGGACTGGCCACCGACGCCTCCGCCGCGACCACCGCGACGAAGGCACTGAACGTCGCGGCTTCCAAGAAGGGCGCACCGTACCGCTACGGGGCCACCGGTCCCCGCAGGTTCGACTGCTCGGGCCTGACGCTGTACTCGTTCAAGAAGGCGGGCAAGTCCCTGCCGCGTACGGCCGCACAGCAGTACAACAAGACGCACCACATTTCCTCAGGCCGCCGCAAGGCCGGTGACCTGGTGTTCTTCCACTCGGGTTCCAGCGTCTACCACGTCGGCATCTACGCCGGTAAGGGCAAGATCTGGCACGCGCCCAAGACCGGGGACGTGGTGAGGCTGCAGAAGATCTGGACCAAGAGCGTCTGGTACGGCCGGGTGAACTGACCCACGGAGCGCGGCGGGAGCGGTTCCCCACGGGCGTACAGGCCCCTGGAGCCGCTCCTGGCCCCGGCGGGCCTCCCAAGGCCCCCGGGCGGCTCAGCGGGCCGGGGAGGGCTCCGGCCGGGCCGCGGTGGCCCGCGGCTGGCTCGGGACGCTCCAGGGCAGCTCGACGAAGACCGTCTTGCCGCCCTCGCGGGTCGGACGGACGCGGAGCTTGCCGCCGCACTCGACGGTGAGACAGCGGATGATGGCCATGCCGCGCCCGTTGTCCTGGGCGACGGCGGCCGGAAGTCTCTTGGGCAGCCTCGGATGGCTGTCCGTCACGCCGATGAGCAGCAGCTCGTCCCTGGCCAGCACGACGTCCACGGTGAAGGTGGGCGACTGGCCCAGGGTGTGCTGGACGGCGTTGGTGGCGAGTTCGGAGACGATGAGGCGGACGGTGTCGGTCACCTCGTCGTCCGAGGGCAGCCCCCAGCCGGCCAGGGTGCCCACCACATAGGACCGGGCCGTGGAGACCGAGGCGGGATCGCTCGGCAGCGTGACGGATGCTTCCAGGTGGTCTGCCATGGCGACGTCGTCCCTTTCCCACGGGCCCGCCCGCCGGCCTTCCACGGGCCGCGCGGCGACGCGGGGCGGAGGGTTCGGGGACGGTCCCGCACTGATGCCTGCACGTCACCCTGCCATCAAGGGGCCGGTCCGGGGAACCAACCCCCCAGATACGCGGACATCTGTCGCTCAACGGGGTGAACTCTGCGACGCGAGACCGTATTTGACGGGGTTTTTCCCGGCCTCAACAGGGCCGAACAGCGGTGATGACCCTTACGGCCTGTTCGATCTGGGCCTCTGACAGGTCCGCGCGGGCGGTCAGCCGCAGCCGGGACACGCCGTCCGGGACGGACGGCGGGCGGAAGCAGCCCACCGACAGTCCCTCGGCACGGCAGTCGGCGGCCCACCCCACGGCCGCCTCGGGCGACGGCGCCCGCACGGAGACCACGGCCGCGTCCGGGCGTACCGCCGCGAGGCCCTCGGCGGTCAGGCGGGCGTGCAGTTCGGCGGCGACCGCGCGGACGCGCGCCGGGCGCTCCGGTTCGCTCCGCAGCAGCCGCAGCGCGGCCAGCGCGGCCCCCGCGGCGGCGGGAGCGAGTCCGGTGTCGAAGATGAACGTCCGCGCGGTGTTGACCAGATGGCCGATCACCCGCGCCGGGCCCAGCACCACCCCGCCCTGGCTGCCCAGCGACTTGGACAGCGTCGCCGTGACCACCACGTCGGCCGCGCCCGCGAGGCCGGCCGCGTGCGCCGCGCCCCGGCCGCCCTCCCCCAGCACGCCGAGACCGTGCGCGTCGTCCACGACCAGTCCGGCGCCGTGTTCCCGGCAGGCTTCGGCCAGTCGGCGCAAGGGGGCCGCGTCGCCGTCGACGGAGAACACCGTGTCGGAGACGGCGATCGCCTCGCCCCGGTGTGTCGCCAGCGCCTTGGCGACGGCGTCCGGGTCGGCGTGTCCGACGACCTGTGTGGTCGCGCGTGCCAGGCGGCACCCGTCGATCAGGGAGGCGTGGTTGCCCGCGTCGGAGACGATCAGCGAGCCGTGCGGGCCGAGCGCGGTGACGGCGGCCAGGTTGGCGGCGTACCCGGAGGACAGCACGAGGGCCGCCTCGAAGCCGCAGAACGCGGCGATTTCGGCCTCCAGCCGGGCGTGCAGCTCGGTGGTGCCGGTGACCAGACGGGAGCCGGTGGCGCCGCCGCCCCAGGTCCTGACCGCCTCCGCCGCGCCCGCGACGACCTCCGGGTGACGGGCCAGGCCCAGGTAGTCGTTGCTCGCCAGGTCCAGCAGGGGCGAGTCGGCGGCACGGGGGCGCAGGGTCCGCAGGAGTCCGGCGCGGCGGCGCGCCTCGGCCTGCTCGTCGATCCAGCCGAACGCCATGGGCTCCTCCGGGCTTTCGCGGACGCGTGCCGTGGCCGGCACGGTCTTCGGGACACGGGCTTTTGTAGACAACAGACAGACACTAGCGGCGCGGAGAGCCGCCCATGATGTGGCAATACCCACACGGTGAACCCCGGTCGTTGTGTGAAGTCTCCTTGGCCCGAGGCGGTCGCGTAGGACAGGATCGGGCCTCATGGACCTGCTGAACACGCTGGTGGACAAGGGACTGCGGCGCGAGACGCCGACGCGCGAGGAAGCGCTCGCCGTACTCGCCACCTCCGACGACGACCTGCTCGATGTGGTGGCCGCGGCCGGGAAGGTGCGGCGGCACTGGTTCGGCCGCAGGGTGAAACTCAACTATCTGGTCAACCTCAAGTCGGGCCTGTGCCCGGAGGACTGCTCCTACTGCTCCCAGCGGCTGGGCTCCACGGCCGGCATCCTCAAGTACACCTGGCTCAAGCCGGACGAGGCCTCCGCGGCGGCCGCCGCGGGGCTCACCGGGGGCGCCAAGCGGGTGTGCCTGGTGGCGTCCGGGCGCGGGCCCACGGACCGGGACGTGGACCGGGTGTCCGACACCATCAAGGCCATCAAGGAACAGAACGAGGGCGTGGAGGTGTGCGCCTGCCTGGGTCTGCTGTCGGACGGTCAGGCGGAGCGGCTGCGCGCGGCGGGTGCCGACGCCTACAACCACAACCTCAACACCTCCGAGGCGACCTACGGGGACATCACCACCACCCACACCTACGCCGACCGGGTGGACACGGTGCACAAGGCGCACGCGGCCGGCCTCTCGGCCTGCTCGGGGCTGATCGCGGGCATGGGCGAGCGCGACGAGGACCTCGTGGACGTGGTGTTCGCGCTGCGCGAGCTGGACCCGGACTCCGTTCCGGTGAACTTCCTGATCCCGTTCGAGGGCACCCCGCTGGCCAAGGAGTGGAACCTCACCCCGCAGCGCTGCATGCGCATCCTGGCGATGGTCCGCTTCGTCTGTCCGGACGTGGAGGTCCGGATCGCGGGCGGCCGTGAGGTGCACCTGCGCTCGCTGCAGCCCCTCGCGCTGCACCTGGCCAACTCGATCTTCCTCGGGGACTACCTGACCAGCGAGGGCCAGGCGGGCAAGGCCGACCTGGAGATGATCGCGGACGCCGGGTTCGAGGTGGAGGGCGCGGACGAGGTGACGCTGCCGGAGCACCGGACGGCGGGCGGTTGCGGTTCGCGGGCGGCAGAAGCCGGGTGCGGGTCGCACGCCGGGGGCGGGGTGTGCGGCACGGCCGAGGCGCCGGCCACCGCCGAGCCGCGTACCGACCTGGTCGCCGTGCGCCGCCGGGGTGCCGGTACGGACCTCGCGCCCAATGCCTGAGCCGGGCACGGCCGAGCTGCTGGAGCTGGACCGGCGGCACGTGTGGCATCCGTACGGTCCGATGCCGGGCCGGACCGAACCGCTCGTCGTGGAGTCGGCGAGCGGGGTCCGGCTGCGGCTGGCGGACGGCGGTGAGCTGGTCGACGGGATGTCGTCCTGGTGGTCGGCGATCCACGGCTACAACCACCCGGTGCTGAACGAGGCGGCGCGGGAGCAGTTGGGGCGGATGAGCCATGTGATGTTCGGCGGGCTCACCCACGAGCCCGCCGTCCGGCTGGCGAAGCTCCTCGTCGACATGGCGCCGGAAGGTCTCGAACACGTCTTCCTCGCGGACTCCGGCTCGGTCTCCGTCGAGGTGGCCGTCAAGATGTGCCTGCAGTACTGGCGTTCGCTCGGCCGCCCCGGCAAGCGGCGCCTGCTCACCTGGCGCGGCGGCTACCACGGCGACACCTGGCACCCGATGTCGGTGTGCGACCCGGAGGGCGGCATGCACGGGCTGTGGTCCGGCGCGCTGCCCCGCCAGGTCTTCGCGGACGCGCCGCCCGCCGTCTACGAGGAGGCGTACGCCGAGCATCTGCGGTCCGCGATCGAGCGGCACGCGGACGAGCTGGCCGCCGTGATCGTGGAGCCGGTGGTGCAGGGCGCGGGCGGGATGCGGTTCCACTCCCCCGCGTACCTGCGGGTGCTGCGCGAGGCGTGCGACGCGCACGACGTACTGCTGGTGTTCGACGAGATCGCCACCGGCTTCGGGCGCACGGGCGCGCTGTTCGCGGCGGAGCACGCGGCGGTCTCCCCGGATGTGATGTGCGTGGGCAAGGCGCTGACCGGCG
The DNA here is from genome assembly GCF_022846655.1 of Streptomyces seoulensis. Taxonomy (NCBI): domain Bacteria; kingdom Bacillati; phylum Actinomycetota; class Actinomycetes; order Kitasatosporales; family Streptomycetaceae; genus Streptomyces; species Streptomyces seoulensis. Next base: position 2,511,295 of record NZ_AP025667.1, on the reverse strand, counting down.
GCTATCTGACGCTGGCGGCGACCCTGTGCACCGCGCGGGTGGCCGACGGCATCTCGCGCGGCGAGGTGCCGGTGCTCGCGCACGGGCCGACCTTCATGGGCAACCCGCTGGCCGCCCACGTGGCGCGCGCCTCCATCGAGCTGCTGCTCGGCCAGGACTGGCGGGCCGAGGTCAAGCGGATCGAGACCGGCCTGCGGGACGGTCTGGCCGAGGCGGCGGAGCTGCCCGGTGTCCGGGACGTGCGCGTGCTGGGCGCCATCGGGGTGGTCCAGCTCGACCACGAGGTGGACATGGCGGCCGCGACGCGGGCCGCCGTGCGGGAGGGCGTGTGGCTGCGCCCCTTCCGTGACCTGATCTACACGATGCCGCCGTTCGTCACGGACGACGCGGACGTGGCACGGATCGCGCGCGCGGTGTGCGCCGCCGCGCGGGAGGGATGACATGCCGGTACTGGTGATCACGGGGACGGGCACGGAGATCGGCAAGACGGTGGTGACGGCCGCCGTGGCGGCGTCCGCCCTCGCGGCCGGCCGCTCGGTGGCGGTGCTCAAGCCCGCCCAGACGGGCGTACGCCCGGACGAGCGCGGCGACGCCGACGAGGTGGCCCGCCTGGCGGGCGCGGTGACGGCCCGCGAACTGGCCCGCTACCCCGACCCGTTGGCCCCGGCCACGGCCGCCCGCCGCTCCGGCCTCCCCCCGGTCCACCCGCACGACGTGGCCGAGGCGGCGGCCAAGCTCGCCACCGAGCACGACCTCGTCCTGGTCGAGGGCGCCGGCGGCCTGCTCGTCCGCTTCGACGCGGAGGGCGGCACCCTGGCCGACGCGGCGGCGCTCCTCGGCGCCCCGGTCCTGGTCGTCGCCCCGGCGGGCCTGGGCACGTTGAACTCCACCGAGCTGACGGCGCGCGAACTGCGTTCCCGCGAACTGGAGTTGGCCGGTGTGGTGATCGGCTCCTGGCCGGCCGGCCCCGACCTGGCCACCCGCTGCAACGTGGCCGACCTGCCGGAGGTGGCGGGGGCGGGGCTGCTCGGCGCGGTCCCGGAGGGCACGGCCCGGCTCACCCCGGCCGAGTTCCGCAGGCAGGCACCGGCGTGGCTGGCGCCCCGGCTGTGGGGGACGTGGGACGCGGAGGGGTTCCGGAGGCGGGAGGGGGCGGGGTAGGGACGGCTGACGGCGCACACCCGCGCTTCGGTCGGGCCGGAGCCATCGCGCGGGCGGCTCGCCCCGTGACCGGTACGGATCGCTCCCCGCTCACCCCGCGACCGCGTACAGATCGCTCCCCGCTTGCATCCGCCGCTCCGCCGATTGCCGAACACCGTTTCAGGTGTGGTTCGGGTCACACTAGGCTCGGCCATGGCCAAGGAGTCGGAACGTCGAGGCGACGGGGAGACCATCTTGTTCACATCTGCTGCTCAGGACGCGCCGGGTGCTGTGCCGGGTGACGGGACGGTGGCCCGTGCCCGGGGGCTGACGAAGGCGTACGGCACCGGCGAGACGGCCGTGATCGCACTGGACTCGGTGGACGTGGACATCGCGCGGGGGCGGTTCACCGCCGTGATGGGGCCCTCCGGGTCGGGCAAGTCCACGCTGATGCACTGCCTGGCGGGGCTGGACACGGTCTCGGCCGGTCAGGTGTGGCTCGGGGACACCGAGATCACGGGGCTGAAGGACGGCGAGCTGACCAGGCTGCGCCGGGACCGGATCGGGTTCGTCTTCCAGTCGTTCAACCTGATCCCCACGCTGACGGCGGCCGAGAACATCACGCTGCCGATGGACATCGCGGGCCGCACGCCCGAGCCCGGCTGGGTGGACCAGGTGATCGACCGGCTGGGTCTGCGTGACCGCCTCGGGCACCGCCCGGCGCAGTTGTCCGGCGGCCAGCAGCAGCGCGTCGCGTGTGCGCGGGCGCTGGCCTCGCAGCCGGAGCTGATCTTCGCGGACGAGCCCACCGGCAACCTGGACTCCCGCTCGGGTCTGGAGGTGCTGGGCTTCCTGCGCAGCGCGGTGGACGACCTCGGGCAGAGCGTGGTCATGGTGACGCACGACCCCGGCGCGGCCGCCCACTCCGATCTGGTCCTCTTCCTCGGTGACGGCCGGATCGTGGACCGCATGGAGCGGCCCACGGCGGACGCCGTGCTGGAGCGGATGAAGGCGTTCGACGTGGTCCGGGGCCGGCTCGGCGACGACGCCGTGGCACAGGAGGACTGAACCCCGTGCTCAAGGCGACTCTGCGCAGTTTCCTCGCGCACAAGGGGCGGCTGGCGCTCTCCGCGCTGGCCGTCGTGCTGTCCGTGGCGTTCGTCTCGGGCAGTCTGATCTTCTCCGACACGGTGACCCGTACCTTCGACCGGCTGTTCGCCTCCACGGCGGCGGACGTGACGGTCGGACCGAAGCAGGACCTGCGCTCCCCGGTGCCCGGCGGCGCGGTGCAGACGGTGCCCGCGGACCTCACGGACCGGGTGGCGAAGGTCCCCGGTGTCGCGTCGGCGCACGCGGACGTGTCGGTGCAGAACGTCACGGTGATCGACAGCCGGGACAAGTCGGTCGGCCCGACCACCGGCGCCCCGACGATCGCCACCTCCTGGTATGTGACCGACCGCAGCCCGGTGGAGCTGACCTCCGGTCACGCGCCGCGCGGTGCGGGCGAGGCGCTGCTCGACGCGGACACCGCGAGCAAGAAGCATGTACGCGTCGGCGACGCGCTGACCGTGCAGGCGCAGCCGGGGACGTTCCGGGTGCGGGTCGTGGGCATCGCCACCTTCCGGACCACCAACCCCGGCGCGGCGCTGGTCTTCCTGGACGGGGCCACGGCGGGACGGCAGTTGCTCGGTTCGGCGGACCGGGCCACCGCCATCTCGGTGGACGCCGCGCCGGGTGTCACCGACCCGGAGCTGAAGGGCCGGGTCGGTGCCGCGATCGGCGGCGGCTACGAGCTGAAGACCGCCGCCGAACAGGCCAAGTCGGCCGCGGCCGACCTCGGCGGGTTCCTCGACGTGATCAAGTACGTGATGCTGGGCTTCGCCGGGATCGCGGTGCTCGTCGGGATCTTCCTGATCGTCAACACGTTCTCCATGCTGATCGCGCAGCGCACCCGTGAGCTGGGCCTGCTGCGGGCGCTGGGCGCGGACCGACGCCAGGTGCGGCGCTCGGTGCTGCTGGAGGCGCTGCTGCTCGGGGTGGTGGGCTCCACGCTGGGGCTCGCGGCCGGGATCGGGCTCGCGTACGGGCTGATCCGGCTGATGAGCCTGTTCGGGATGAACCTGAAGGCCGCGGAGATGGTGATCGGCTGGGGTACGCCGGTCGCCGCGTACGTGGTCGGTGTCGGCGTCACGTTCGTCGCCGCGTATCTGCCCGCCAGGCGGGCGGCGACGGTGTCGCCGATGGCGGCGCTGTCGGACGCCGAGATCGCCGGGGTGGACAAGCCGCTGACGGGCCGGGCGGTGGCGGGCGGGGTCATGGGCGTGGCCGGGGCCGCGGCACTGGCCGGATGCGTGGCGGCGACGAAGACCGCTCCGGCGGCCTCGCTGCTGGCGCTCGGCGTGGTGCTGACGCTGATCGCCGTGGTCATCGCCGGGCCCCTGCTGGTGCGGCCGGTGATCCGGGTGCTGGGCGGCGCCTTCCCGGCGCTGTTCGGTTCGGTGGGCCGGATGAGCCAGCGCAACGCGCTGCGCAACCCGCGCCGTACGGGCGCCACGGCGGCCGCGCTGATGGTGGGACTGGCACTGGTCGGCGGGATGTCGGTGGCCAGCGCCTCGATGTCGGCCTCGTTCGACCGGCAGATCGACCGCACGCTGGGGGCCGACTTCATCGTGCAGAGCACCAACTTCACCCCGTTCAGCGACGAGGTGCGGCGCACGGTGCTGGGCACCGAGGGGGTCGGGCTCGTCGTACCGCAGCGGATCACGCCGCTCGCGGTGCGGATGCCGGACGGCAGACGGGTGCAGACGGCCGCCGCGGCCTACGGGCCCCGCCTGGACGACGTCGTGCACCTCACGTACGCGCGGGGCGGCACCGGGTCCGCGCTGGCGGACGGGCGGCTGGCGATGGACGCGGGGTTCGCGCGGGAGCACGGCGCGCGGGTCGGCAGTGTGCTGCCGGTCGAGTTCCCCGGCGGACGCGTGGCGCGGCTGACGGTCGGCGCGCTCACCAACCTGGAGTCGCCGGAGGGCTTCGGCACGCAGGGCGGCATCTTCCTGGGACTCGGCACGGTGGACGAGTACGTCCCCGGCGGCCAGGACTCGGTGCTCTACGTCGACGCGGCGCCCGGCACCGACGCGGCCGCGCTGCGGTCCTCCCTGGAGTCGGCGCTGAAGTCCTACCCGCAGCTCCAGGTCCGCGACCAGGCCGACTACAAGAAGCTGGTGCACGACCAGATCTCGGTGCTGCTGTTCCTGGTGTACGCGCTGCTCGGGCTGGCGATCGTCATCGCGGTGCTCGGCGTGGTCAACACGCTCGCGCTGTCGGTGGTGGAGCGCACCCGTGAGATCGGGCTGCTGCGGGCGATCGGGCTGAGCCGCCGGCAGTTGCGCCGGATGATCCGGCTGGAGTCGGTGGTGATCGCGGTGTTCGGCGCGGTCCTCGGTCTCGCGCTGGGACTGGTGTGGGGCGTGTGCGGTCAGCAGGTGCTGGCGCTGCGCGGGCTGAAGGAGCTCCAGGTGCCCTGGGGCACCATCGTCGCCGTGGTCATCGGCTCGGCGGTGGTGGGCGTGGTGGCGGCCCTGCTCCCGGCGCTGCGGGCCTCGCGGATGAACGTGCTGGCCGCGATCGCGCACGAGTGATCCTGCCCCGGTCCGGTGGCGGGTTTCCCCTGGGCACGGCACGGTATAGATGGTCCGTACCGCGTGATCTGCAAGGGGGCGCGTCCCGGCGCGGACTTCGGGCTCGCCTGCGGGCCCGCGCGTCTTCCGGGCCGGGCCCGGCCGGCCACCAACCCTTGGACCCCGTGTCCGGGGCACCGCGTCCCCAGCCGGAAGAGGGATGCGTCATGACGACCAACTCCAGCGACGGGCAGGTCGGCTTCGCCGATCTCGACCTGGCCCCCGAGATCCAGCGGGCGCTGACCGCGCTCGGCTACGAGGAGCCCACCCCGATCCAGCAGGAGGCCATCCCGCCCCTGCTGGAGGGCAACGACCTGCTGGGGCAGGCGGCCACGGGCACCGGGAAGACGGCCGCGTTCGCGCTGCCGGTGATCCAGCGCATCGCCCGCGAGGGCAAGGGCAAGGGACCCAGCGCCCTGGTGCTGGTGCCGACCCGCGAACTCGCCATCCAGGTCTCGGAGGCCGTGCACCGCTACGGCACCGACCTCGGCGTACGGGTGCTGCCGGTCTACGGCGGGCAGCCCATCGGCCGCCAGCTCCGCGAGCTCCAGCGCGGGGTGGACGTGGTGGTGGCGACGCCGGGCCGGGCCCTGGACCACATCGCGCGGGGCACGCTGCGCCTGGACGACCTGCGCACGGTCGTGCTGGACGAGGCCGACGAGATGCTCGACATGGGTTTCTCGGAGGACATCGACTCGATCCTGGAGAACGTGCCGGACGAGCGGCAGACGGTGCTGTTCTCGGCGACGATGCCCTCGCGGATCGACTCCATGGCCCGCAAGCACCTGAACGACCCGGTCCGGGTGCGGATCGAGCGGGAGGCCCCGGCACCCGGCGAGGCGCCGCGCGTGCGGGAGTCGGCGTACATCGTGGGGCGGGCGCAGAAGGCGGCCGCGCTGGGGCGGCTGCTGGACGTGGAGTCCCCGGAGGCGGCGATCGTGTTCTGCCGCACCCGTGACCAGGTCGACCAGCTCTCCGAGACCCTGAACGGCCGCGGCTACCGCGCCGAGGCGCTGCACGGCGGGCTGAGCCAGGAGCAGCGGGACCGGGTGATGGGCAGGCTGCGCGGCGGTACGGCGGATCTGCTGGTCGCCACCGATGTCGCGGCCCGCGGCATCGACGTCGAGCACCTCACCCACGTGATCAACTACGACGTCCCGTCGGCGCCGGAGTCGTACGTGCACCGGATCGGGCGGGTCGGGCGGGCCGGGCGCGAGGGTGTGGCGATCACGCTCGCGGAGCCGCGCGAGTCCCGGATGCTCAAGGCGATCGAGCGGGCGACGGGCCGCAAGGTCCCGCTGGAGAAGGTGCCCTCGGTCGCGGATCTGCGGGCCAGGCGGCTGGAGCTGACGCGGGCCGCGCTGCAGGAGAGCCTGCTCCAGGACGAGGACCTGGACCGGTTCCGGGTGGTGGTGGAGACCCTCGGGGACGAGTTCGACGTGATGGACGTGGCGCTGGCGGCGGTGAAGCTGGCCCACGAGTCGGGCGGCGCGGCGTTCGACGAGGAGGAGATCCCCGAGCTGGCGCCGAGGGACCGGGACCGGGACCGCGGCGACCGGGGCAGGGACCGGGACCGGGGGCCGCGCGCGCGGCGGCCCCAGCGGACCTCGCCGGGGATGACACGGCTGTTCGTCGGCGCCGGGCGCAGTTCGGGCGTGCGGCCGCAGGACCTGGTCGGTGCCATCGCCGGGGAGACGCGGCTGAGCGGGCGGGACATCGGGGCGATCGAGATCGCCGACCGCTTCTCGCTGGTGGAGGTGCCCGAGGAGGCGGCGGACGACGTGGTGCGCGCGATGCGCGGCGCCAACGTCAAGGGGCGCAAGGCCCCGGTGCGCCGGGAGCGCGACCAGGCACGCTGACAGGGGCGGGGCGCCCGGTCTCGCATGCCGGAAACTTACTGGCCTGCCTGCCGGGCGCTCTGCTTGGCTCGGATCATGAGCGATCCGTACATCCGGCACGCCACCGCCGGTGACATCGACGCCGTGCTGCGGTTCTGGGGCGAGGCCGCCGAGGGCACGAGCATCAGCGACGACCACGCCGGGGTGGCCCGGCTCATCGAGCGGGACCCGGAGGCCCTGCTCCTGGCCGAGCTGGACGGGGCCCTGGTGGGCACGGTCATCGCGGGGTTCGACGGCTGGCGTTGCTCGGCCTACCGGCTCGCGGTGCACCCCGGCCACCGGCGCCGGGGCCTCGCCAGGGCGCTGCTGGCGGCGGCGGAGGACCGGTTCGCCGCGCTGGGCGGGCGCCGGGTGGACGCGATGGTGCTGGTCCGCAACGAGAGCGCGCACCATGCCTGGCGCGCTGCGGGGTATGGGCCGGAGGAGAGATGGCGTCGCTGGGTCAAGCCGCTCACCGGCTGAGGCCCGACGCCGTCGCTTTGCTGATCCTTTACCATTGGGGCAGCATCTCGGCACTCGATGGAAAGGTCGTGAGCGTCCACCCATGGGCGAGCCTCCCGGTCCGCGCCACCGACATCGCGCGGTCCACCCCGTCCTGACCGATCCTGGGACGGAGGTGACCCGATGACCGAAGTGCTGCTCCTGCTGGTGGCGATCCTGCTCTCGCTCGCGTGCGGCGCCTTCGTGGCGGCCGAGTTCTCGCTGACCACCGTCGAGCGGGGCGAGCTGGAGCGGGCCGCGGCGAACGGTGAGCGCGGGGCGGCCGGCGCGCTGAAGGCCGTACGCAAGCTCACCTTCCAGCTCTCCGGCGCCCAGCTCGGCATCACCGTCACCAACCTGGTCGTCGGCATGCTGGCCGAGCCGTCCATCGCGGCCCTGCTCGCGGGGCCGTTCCGCGCGATGGGTCTCTCCCCCGCCGCGGCGAGCTCGGCCGCGCTGGTCCTGGGCACCGCGCTGTCGACGGTGTTCCTGATGGTGGTCGGCGAACTGGTGCCGAAGAACTGGGCGATCTCCTCGCCGCTGGCCGTGGCCAAGCGGGTGGGCACACCGCAGCGCTGGTTCAGTCTGGCCTTCCGCCCCTTCATCACGCACCTCAACAACACCGCCAACCGCGTGGTGCGCCGCTTCGGCCTGGAGCCCGCCGAGGAGCTGGCCTCCGCGCGCGGCCCGCAGGAACTGGTGGCGCTCGCCCGGCACTCCGCCAAGGCGGGCGCGCTGGAGCCGGACACCGCCGAACTGTTCGTGCGCACCCTGAACCTCGCCGACCTGACGGCGGAGAACGTGATGACCCCGCGCGTCCAGGTCGTCGCCCTCGACACCCTGGCCACCTGCGAGGACGTGTCGAACGCGACGCGGGCGACCGGCCTGTCCCGCTTCCCGGTCTACCGGGGCAACCTGGACTCGGTCGTCGGCGTGGCCCACATCAAGGACGTACTGGCGCTGCCCGCGGAGGACCGCCCCGTCCGCTCGGTCACCCAGATCATGCGCGAACCCCTGCTGGTCCCCGAGTCCCTGACCGTGGACCGGCTGCTGGACCGGCTGTCGGGCAAGCGCACCATGGCCGTCGTCATAGACGAGTACGGCGGTACGGCGGGCGTGGCCACCCTGGAGGACATCGTCGAGGAGGTCGTCGGCGAGGTCCGCGACGAGCACGACCCGCACGAGACCCCCGACCTGGCCCCGGCCGGCACCGACGACCAGGGCCGCGCCCTGTACTCGGCGGACGGCGCCGCCCGCACCGACCAACTGGCGCGGGTGGGCCTCAGGGTTCCCGAGGGACCGTACGAGACGCTGGCCGGGCTGGTCGCCACCAAGCTGGGCCGCATCCCGGAGATCGGCGACAGCGTCGAGGCCGACGGCTGGCGGCTGGACGTGGTGGACGCCTCCGGGCACCGGGCCGCTCGGGTGCTGCTGCACGCGCCGGCCGAGGGGTCGCACGGCAGGCACGCCGACGAGTCGACGGAGAGGGCGCGATGACCGCCGTACAGATCCTGATCGGTCTGGCGACCCTCGTCGTCAACGCGTTCTTCGTGGGCGCCGAGTTCGCGCTGATCTCGGTGCGCCGCTCGCAGATCGAGCCGCTGGCCCAGGAGGGCGACAAGCGGGCCCGGCGGGTGCTGTGGGGGCTGGAGCACGTGTCGGCGCTGCTGGCCGCCGCCCAGCTCGGCATCACGCTGTGCACGCTGGTGCTCGGTGTGGTCGCGGAGCCGGCCATCGCGCATCTGCTGGAGCCGGTGTTCCACGCGATGGGGGTGCCCTCGGGCGCCGGGCACGCGGTGTCCTTCGTGATCGCGCTGACCCTGGCCACCTATCTGCACATGCTGCTGGGCGAGATGGTGCCGAAGAACGTCGCGCTGGCCGAACCGGTACGCACCGCACTGCTGCTCGGTCCGCCGCTGGTGGCGCTGGCCCGCGCGCTGCGCCCGGTGATCTTCACCATCAACGCCTTCGCCAACGGCCTGCTGAAGCTGCTGCGGGTGGAGGCGAAGGACGAGGTCTCCGCGACGTTCACCGACACCGAGCTGGCCGAGATCGTCAAGGACGCCACCGAGGCCGGCCTGATCGACGGCCGGGCGCAGGAGCGGCTGCACGACGCCCTGGAGCTGGGCAGCCGCCCGGTCCGGGACGTGATCGTGCCGCTGGAGCGGGTGGTCTACGCCCGCGTCGGCGTCACCCCCGAGGAGCTGGAGCGGCTGTCGGCGGAGTCGGGTTTCTCCCGGTTCCCGGTGGTCGACGTGGGGCGCCGGATCGCGGGCTATCTGCATGTGAAGGACGCACTGGACGCCTCGCCGCGCGACGTGCCCTTCCGGCTGGGCGACATGCGGCCGATCGCGCGGGTGCGCGAGACCTCCCCGCTGGACGACGTGCTCACCGCGATGCGCAGCAGCCGGACGCACGTGGCGGCGGTGACCGGCGCGGACGGCAAGCTGGCCGGCCTGGTGACCATGGAGGACGTGCTGCGGGAGCTGTTCGGGCAGCCCGCCTGAGGGGCGCGGGGCCGGGCACGGGTACGGGTACGGGGGCACCGACCGGCGGGTATGGCGCCGGGATACCATCTCTGTCGCCATGCAGACGAATTCCACACCTCCCGCGTACACCAGCCTCGTCGCCGTCGGCGACTCCTTCACCGAGGGCATGTCGGACCTGCTGCCCGACGGCTCCTACCGGGGCTGGGCGGACCTGCTCGCGGCCCGGATGGCCGCCCGTACGCCCGGCTTCCGGTACGCCAACCTGGCGGTGCGCGGGAAGCTGATCCAGCAGATCGTCGACGAGCAGGTCGGCCTCGCGGCCGCGATGCGGCCCGACGTGATCACGCTGGTCGGCGGCCTCAACGACACCCTGCGGCCCAAGTGCGACATGGTCCGGGTACGGGACCTGCTGACCGAGGCCGTGGAACGGCTGGCGCCGAACTGCGAGCGGCTGGTGCTGATGCGCAGCCCCGGACGCCAGGGCCCGGTGCTGGACCGGTTCCGGCCGCGCATGGAGGAGCTGTTCGCCTGCGTGGACGAGCTGGCCGCCAAGCACGACGCGGTCGTGGTCGACCTGTACGGGGCGCCGTCGCTGGGCGACCCGCGCCTGTGGGACGTGGACCGGCTGCACCTGACCCACGAGGGGCACCGCCGGGTGGCGGAGGCCGTCTGGCAGTCGCTCGGCCACGACGCCGAGGACGCCGAGTGGCGTACTCCTCTGGCTGCCACCCCGCCGCCCGGCTGGCGGGCCCGCCGGGTCGCGGACGTCCGCTTCACCCGGCAGTACCTGCTGCCCTGGATAACCCGCCGCCTCACCGGCCGCTCCTCCGGGGACGGCCTCCCGGCCAAGCGGCCGGACCTCCTCCCGTACGAGCTGACGCACGAGGAACCGGCGTGACAGCGGCCCGGTGACGGAGCCGGGCCGCCGCTCTCGCCGCCGGGTTCAGGACGCGGGAACCCGGCCCTGCCCCGTCGCGTCGGCCCCGGCCGCCGCGTCTTCCTCCACGGGGATGCCGAGCCGGCCGGCGACGGTGGTGAGGGCCGTGCCCAGCGGGAGGGCGACCCGCGCGCGGGCGTGGACGTCGCCTCGGGTCGGGTCCAGGTTGACGACGAACACCGGCGTGCCGGCCTTGGCCGCCTGGCGGACGAAGCGGAGCCCGGACATCACCGTCAGCGAGGAGCCCAGGACCAGCAGCGCCGCCGCCTCCTCGACCAGCCCGCGGCAGTGCTCGACCCTCGGGGGCGGGACGGCCGCGCCGAAGAAGACCACGTCCGGTTTGAGGATGCCGCCGCAGACCGTGCAGGGCACCACCCGGAAGTCCCCGACCTGGTCGTCGGTGAGGTCGGCGTCGCCGTCCGGGTTGATGCCGGCCGCCACCGGGTCGAACCCCGGGTTCGCCTCCTCCAGGCGCCCGGCGAGGACGCGGCGCGCGCTGCGGGCGCCGCAGGAGAGGCAGACGACACGGTCGAGGCTCCCGTGGAGTTCCACGACGTCCTCGCTGCCGGCCGCCTGATGCAGGCCGTCGACGTTCTGGGTGATCACCCCCGAGAGCAGGCCGTGCCGCTCGAACGCGGCCACCGCCCGGTGTCCGGCGTTGGGGCGGGCCCGGCCGAAGGTGCGCCAGCCGAGGTGGCTGCGTGCCCAGTACCGGCGCCGGGCCTGGGCGCCGGCGGTGAAGTCCTGGTACGTCATCGGGGTGTGCCGGCTCAGGCTTCCGCCCTCGCCCCGGTAGTCGGGGATGCCCGACTCGGTGGAGATGCCCGCACCGCTGAGCACGAGCACCCCGCCCGCGCTCAGCGCCTCGGCGACCGGCTCCGGGTCGGTGATGCCCGGCGGCAGTTCCCCGCTCGGGGTCCAGCTCAACGTGGGACGCATGCGCATACTGCAAGAGTAGGGAACGCGCCGCGACTCCCCCGCGCGCCGTCCCCGCCCGCTCCGGCGCACGCACCGCGCGCCTCGTAGGTTCCTCCGAACCACCCCACGGCGCTGGCCTGCACGAATCGCCAGTACAATCCGTACACGTGACTTCAGCGCCCGCCAAGCCCCGCATCCCCAACGTCCTCGCCGGACGGTACGCCTCCGCCGAGCTCGCCACGCTCTGGTCGCCCGAGCAGAAGGTGAGGCTCGAACGGCAGCTCTGGCTCGCCGTGCTGCGCGCCCAGAAGGACCTGGGCATCGAGGTGCCGGACGAGGCGATCGCCGACTACGAGCGCGTCCTCGACACCGTGGACCTGGCCTCCATCGCCGAGCGCGAGAAGGTCACCCGGCACGACGTGAAGGCGCGGATCGAGGAGTTCAACGACCTCGCCGGGCACGAGCACGTCCACAAGGGCATGACCTCGCGCGACCTGACCGAGAACGTGGAGCAGCTCCAGATCCGGCTCTCCCTGGAGCTGGTCCGCGACCGCACGGTGGCCGTGCTGGCCCGCCTCGGCAGGCTGGCCGGCGAGTACGCCGAGCTGGTCATGGCCGGGCGCTCGCACAACGTGGCCGCGCAGGCCACCACCCTGGGCAAGCGCTTCGCCACCGCCGCCGACGAGCTGCTGGTGGCCTACGGCCGGGTGGACGAGCTGCTCGGCCGCTACCCGCTGCGCGGCATCAAGGGCCCGGTCGGCACCGCGCAGGACATGCTGGACCTGCTGGGCGGGGACGCCGCCAAGCTGGCCGAGCTGGAGCAGCGCATCGCCCACCACCTGGGCTTCGGCCAGGCGTTCACCTCGGTCGGCCAGGTCTACCCGCGCTCGCTCGACTACGAGGTCGTCACCGCGCTGGTCCAGCTCGCGGCGGCCCCGTCCTCGCTGGCCAAGACCATCCGGCTGATGGCCGGACACGAGCTGGTCACCGAGGGCTTCAAGCCGGGCCAGGTCGGCTCGTCCGCGATGCCGCACAAGATGAACACCCGCTCCTGCGAGCGTGTCAACGGCCTGATGGTGATCCTGCGCGGCTACGCCTCGATGACCGGTGAGCTGGCGGGCGACCAGTGGAACGAGGGCGACGTGTCCTGCTCGGTGGTGCGCCGGGTCGCGCTGCCGGACGCGTTCTTCGCGCTGGACGGCCTGCTGGAGACGTTCCTGACCGTGCTCGACGAGTTCGGCGCCTTCCCGGCCGTCGTCGCCCGCGAGCTGGACCGCTACCTGCCGTTCCTCGCCACCACCAAGGTGCTGATGGGCGCGGTGCGTTCGGGCGTGGGCCGCGAGGTCGCGCACGAGGCGATCAAGGAGAACGCGGTGGCCACCGCGCTCGCCATGCGGGAGCAGGGCGCCGAGCGCAACGACCTGCTGGACAAGCTCGCCGCCGACGACCGGCTGCCGCTCGACCGCGACCAGCTCGCGGCGCTGATGGCGGACAAGCTCTCCTTCACGGGTGCGGCCGCCGACCAGGTCGGTGTGGTCGTGGGCCGCATCGAGGAGATCGCCAAGCAGCGCCCGGAGGCGGCCGGTTACACCCCCGGAGCGATCCTCTGACCGGGTTCAGCCAGGCGGAACTGGAGGCCGCCCGCGACCGTCTCGTCCCCGACGTGATCGCGGACGGCCTCCATGTCCTTTTCTGCGGCATCAATCCGGGCCTGATGTCGGCGGCCACCGGCCACCACTTCGCCCGCCCCGGCAACCGCTTCTGGCCGGTGCTGCACCGCTCCGGCTTCACCCCGCGCCGGCGGGAGCCCGCCGAGGAGCGCGAACTGCTCTCCCACGGGCTCGGCATCACCAACGTGGTGGCGCGGGCGTCGGCGCGCGCGGACGAGCTGGCGCCCGAGGAGTACGTGGAGGGCGGCCGGCTGCTGGCCGCCAAGGTGGAGCGGTACGCACCCCGATGGCTGGCCGTGGTCGGGGTGACCGCGTACCGGGCGGCCTTCGACGACCGCAAGGCCCAGGTGGGCCCGCAGGAGCGGACGTTCGGGAGGACGCGGGTGTGGGTGCTGCCCAACCCGAGCGGCCTGAACGCACACTGGACGGCGGCCGGCATGGCGGAGGAGTTCGCCCGGCTGCGTGAGGCGGCCGCCTAGGGCGGCGGCCGCCTAGGGCGGCGGCGTACGGGTGACCGTGGCGAGAAGGTGTATCGCGTCCGCCTCGTCCCGGTCGGCCACGCCGACGGCCAGCCACACCTCTTCCGTCCGCCACACGTCGAGTTCGTCGGTGCGCAGGCAGAGGGTGGCCCAGGGCTCGGGTATGCGCTCGCCCCGCGAGAGCCGGAGGCGGAGGGTGAGCTGACCCCAGGGAGGTGCTTCGCCCCAGCGGGCACCGAGGCGCTGGGCCATCGCCTCGCGCAGGGCGTGGAAGTCGTCCGAGGCCGTTCCCGGCCGGCCGGTCTCCAGCTCCACGGTGTGGTGTCCGGCCCCGCCCGGCGGGAGGTCCCGCGCGCGGAGCCGGTCGATGGCGGCCAGATGCCGTGCGACGACGTCCATGTGTTCCAGTAAAGCGGCGACCACTGACAATTGGCGGCGCGTCAGGCGTCCCGGCGCCGCACGCACCACGCGCCCGCCCCCAGCGCCGCCGCCGTCCACAGCGCGGTCACGGCGAGCCCGCTCCAGGGGCCGAGCGGTCCTGCGGACGTGCTGTGCAGGGCGAGTTGGCCCGCCCGGTCGGGCAGGTGGTCCGCGGCACCGGAGTCGAGGTCGCCGACGACGAAGGACACGATCAGCAGGAACGGGATCAGCAGCCCGAGCGTGCCGACACCGCTGCGCAGCACGGCGGCGAGCCCTGCGGCGAGGAGGGCCATCAGCGTCAGGTACAGGGCGCAGCCGACCGCCCCGCGCAGCCCCTCGGCCCAGCCCGGCCCGGACTCCCCCACCGTCGCCCTGCCCACCGCGAGCGTCACCAGCCCGGTCAGCAGGCCCACGGCGAGCACGGGCAGCGCGACGGCGACGGCCTTGGCCGCGAACCACCGCGTCCGGTCGGGCACCGCGGCGAGCGTCAGCCGCAGCGCACCGCCCCGGTACTCGCCGGCCACCGCCAGGGCACCGAAGGCGACGGCGGCGACCTGGCCGAGGCTGACGCCGAAGAACACCGAGAACAGCGGGTCGGAGCGGTCCGGCTCGGCGGCGGCGACCGCCGAGAAGGCCACGGTGACGACGAGGACCGCGGCCAGGCAGCCGAGCAGCGACCGCAGCGTACGGATCTTGATCCACTCGGCGTGCAGCACGGGGACGAACGGCATGGTCAGACCTCCTGCGGCTGTGCGGTGAACTCGGCGTCGGCGGCGGTCAGATCGAGGTACGCCTCTTCCAGGCTCGCCTCCTGCGCCGCGAGTTCGAGTACGGGCAGCCCTGCCTCGGCCAGCAGATGCCCGAGTTCGTCCCCGCGCGCGTGACGGACGGTCCACGTGCCGTCCGCCGCGCGCTCGCCCTCGTGCCCGTGCCGGGCGAGGAGCGCGCCGAGCGCGTCGGCGTCGGTGGTGCGGACCCGGACACAGGGGCGCACGCGGGCGTCGATGAAGGCCCGTACCGGGGTGTCGGCCAGCAGGCGGCCCCGGCCGAGGACGACCAGGTGGTCGGCGAACGCGGCGGTCTCGCCCATCAGATGGCTGGACACCAGGACCGTACGGCCCTCGGCGGCGAGAGCGCGCAGCAGGGAGCGGACCCAGACGATGCCCTCGGGGTCGAGGCCGTTGGCGGGTTCGTCGAGCAGGATCACCTCGGGGTCGCCGAGCAGCGCGGCGGCGATGCCGAGGCGCTGGCGCATGCCGAGGGAGAAGGTGCGCACCCGGCGCCGGGCCACGGAGGCGAGGCCGGTGCGCTCCAGCACCGTGCCGACGCGGGCGGCCGGGAGGCGGTTGCTCACGGCGAGGGCCAGCAGGTGGTCGTGGGCGGTGCGGGAGCCGTGGGCGGCGCGGGCGTCCAGCAGGGCGCCCACCCGGCGCAGCGGGTCGCGGAGTTCGGTGTAGGGGCGGCCGCCGAGGGTGGCGGTGCCGGAGGTGGGGCGGTCGAGGCCGAGGACGAGGCGCATGGTGGTGGACTTGCCGGCGCCGTTGGGGCCGAGGAAGCCGGTCACCCGGCCGGGGCGGACGGTGACGGTCAGGCGGTCGACGGCGCGTCTGCCGCCGTACTCCTTGGTGAGGTCCCGCAGTTCGATGCTGGTCATGGGACGAGCCTGGCCGGGCGGGCGGCCGTGCGCCTCCCCCGCGGGCGGGGACCGGCTCCCCCGTGCGGGGGAGGCCGGGGCCGGTGCCCGGCTGCGACGATGGCGGCATGGTCCGCTTCCTGCGCCCGCTGCTGCGCGGGACGACGTACACGCGTCTGCTGCATCTGTGGGTGCCCATGCTGAGCGTCGCGTTCTGGATGTTCATCGACCCGAGGACACCGTGGGCGCCCGCGCTGTTCCTGGTCCCGCTCGGGCTGGTCGCGGCCGTGCGGCGGGGCGAGGGCGTGCAGGCGCGGCTGCTGCTGACACCCGGCGAGGCGGAGCCCGGCATCTCCGAGGCCCCGGCGGCCTCTTGGCGGGACCGGGGCCGCACGCTGATCTGGCTGGAGCTGCGGATGGTGCTCGGCGCGGCGGCCATGTTCGCCACGGTGTGGCTGCCGGTCCTCTCCTTCGAGCTGGCGAAGTGCGCCTGGGGTGAGCCGCCCGCCGACGTCCCCTTCCTGGACGCCCTCGCGCCGCACCGGGCGTACGCCCTGCTGGCCCCGCTCCCCCTGCTCGCGCTGTACGGCGTCGTGCTCGGGCTGGGCGCGCTGATCACCCGGTGCGCGCGGTGGCTGCTCGGACCGTCGGCCGCCGAGCGGCTGGCCGCGCTGGAGGAGCGGACCGAGCAGCTCCTCGAACGCACCCGGATCGCGCGGGAGTTGCACGACTCGATCGGGCACGCGCTGACCGTGGCCGTGGTGCAGGCGGGGGCCGCGCGGGCGGCCGGCGACCCGGAGTTCACCGGGCGGGCGCTGGCCGCCATCGAGGAGACGGGCCGGGCCGCGCTGGAGGATCTGGAACGGGTTCTCGGGGTGCTGCGTGAGGCGGAGCGGCCGGTGAGCGCCCGGCCCACGCTGGCGGACGCGGGCCGTCTGCTGGAGTCGGCGCGGGCCTCGGGAGCGAAGGTGGACTTCGAGGTGACGGGCGCGGTGGAGTCCCTGCCGGGCCCGGTGTCCCGCGAGGGCTACCGCATCCTCCAGGAGGCGCTGACGAACGTGCTGCGGCACGCGGGCGCCGTCCCGGTGCGGGTACGGGTGACGGTCACCGGGCGTGAACTCGCCCTGGAGATAAGCAATCCGCTCCCGGCCGCCCTTTCCACCGGCAGAGGCGGCAGCGGGCTGCGCGGGATACGGGAACGGGCCGCGCTGCTCGGCGGCGACGCCCGTACCGGCCCGGAGGCGGGCGACTGGCTGGTGCGGGCGGAGCTTCCGCTGGGCTGATCCACCACGGGGGAAAGGCCCTACGCTGGCCGGATGCCGGTCACCGTACTTCTCGTCGACGACGAAC
Source organism: Streptomyces seoulensis (assembly GCF_022846655.1). NCBI lineage: Bacteria > Bacillati > Actinomycetota > Actinomycetes > Kitasatosporales > Streptomycetaceae > Streptomyces > Streptomyces seoulensis. The sequence goes on along the minus strand of NZ_AP025667.1, from coordinate 2,494,204 downwards.
CCCTGGTCCGCGCCGGTCTGCGGGCCGTCCTGGGGGCGCAGCCCGACATCGAGGTGGTCGGCGAGGCGGCCGACGGTGCCGCCGTCATCCCGCTGGTGCGGAGCCTGCGGCCGGACGTGGTGGCGATGGACGTCCGGATGCCGCTGCTGGACGGCATCGAGGCCACCCGCGCGGTGCTGCGCACGGTGCCCGACCCGCCCAAGATCCTGGTCGTGACCACCTTCGAGGACGACGAGTACGTGTACGAGGCGCTGCGCGCCGGCGCCGACGGGTTCCTGCTGAAGCGGTCCCGGCCGGAGGAGATCGTGCACGCGGTGCGCCTGGTCGCGGCGGGCGATTCGCTGCTGTTCCCCGCCTCCGTACGGCAGTTGGCCGCCCGGTACGCCGATGGGCGGGCGGCCGGTGAGCCGCTGTCGGCGGCCCGGCTGACCGAGCGCGAGGCGCAGGTGCTGCGGCTGATGGCGCGGGGGCTGACCAACGCGGAGATCGCGGCGCGGCTGGTCCTCGGGGCGGAGACGGTGAAGTCCCATGTGAGCGCCGTACTGGCCAAGTTGGGTGCGCGCGACCGCACCCAGGCGGTGATCGCCGCCTATGAGTCGGGCTTCGTCGCACCCCGGTGACCGCCCGGCCCTCGCCGGGGTGGGCCGGGCCGAGTACGATCCGCCCCACACGCCCGCGAGCTGGGAGGACGGACCGTGGGGCAGTTGACCGGTGGTGATCCCTCGCTGCTGCGAAGGATCAATTCCGCGGTGGTGCTGCGCGCGCTGCGCGAGACCGACTGCGCGACGCTCACGGAGATCACCCGGGCCACCGGGCTGTCCCGGCCGACCGTCGAGGGGGTCGTGGAGGGCCTGGCAGAGGCGGGGCTCGTGGTGGAGCGGGCGGCGGAGGAGGGCACCGCGCGCCGTCAGGGGCGGCCCGCGCGCCGGTTCCGGTTCCGGGCCGAGGCGGGGCATCTGCTGGGGCTGGAGATCGGGGCGCACCGGGTGGTCGCGGTCGTCTCCGACCTGGACGGGCGGGTGCTGGGCACGCAGACCAGGGAGGTCGACGAGAAGGCGCCGGCCGACGAGCGGCTGGAGAAGCTGCGCGCGACGGTCGCCGAGCTGCTGCGGCGGGCCGGGGTCGCGCGGGTATCGCTGCGCGCCGTGGGCGTCGGCACACCGGGCATCGTGGAGGCTGACGGAACGGTTCGCCTGGGCACGGCGCTGCCCCAGTGGACGGGCCTGCGGCTGGGCGAACGGCTCAGCCGCTCCTTCCGGTGCCCGGTGCTGGTGGAGAACGACGCCAACGTGGCCGCGGTGGCCGAGCACTGGCAGGGCGCCGCGAAGGACACCGACGACGTGGTGTTCGTGCTGGCCGGGCTGAGTCCGGGCGCGGGCTCGCTGATCGGCGGCCGGCTGCACCGGGGGTACGGCGGGGCGGCCGGGGAGATCGGCGCGCTGCACCTGCTGGGGCGGGAGGCGACCCCGGAGGCGCTGCTGTCCACCACGGACGAACCGCTGCCCCCGCTGGACGAGCAGGCGGTCACCCACGTCTTCGCACTGGCGCGGGAGGGCGACGACTCGGCGCGGGCGGCGGTGGAGCGGTTCATCCAGCGGCTGGTGCACGACGTGGCCGCGCTGGTGCTCGCGCTCGATCCGGAGCTGGTGGTGGTAGGCGGCTGGGCGGCCGGTCTGGACGGCGTCCTCGACCCGCTCCGCCGCGAGCTGGCCCGCTACTGTCTGCGGCCCCCCGCCGTGGCGCTGTCCCTGCTGGGCGAGACGGTCGTGGCCACGGGCGCGCTGCGGCTGGCGCTGGACCACGTGGAGCGGCAGTTGTTCGCGGTCGAGGGTGCGGTCGGGGCGTGAGCCGGGTCCGGTGAAACGCCGGACGCCCCGGTGGAGTTCCGGGGCGTCGGGTCCCTGCGCGGTCTCAGGAGGCGCGGCGTTCGGGGTCGTGGTGTATCTCGACGTCCGGGGTGTCGCCGAAGGTGAGGCGGCAGGTGTCGGCGCGATAGGTGGCCACACCGAGCGCGGCGGTACGTCCCCGGGCCGTGAACCGGGTGGTGACGACGAGGACGGGCGAGCCGGGCAGCCGGTCGAGTTCCTTGGCGTCCTCGGCACCCGCCGAGCCGAGTTCCACCGCGCGGTCCTGGCCGTCGAGTTCGAGGCGCTGGAGTTCGCGCAGCACCGCACGCGCGCGGGCCGGCCCCGAGGGCGCGTCGATCGCGCTGAGTTCGGGCACCGAGGCGGCCGGCACGTACAGCAGCTCGGTGGCGACCCGGCGCCCGTGCGACATCCGGGACCGGCGCACGAGGTGCACCTCGTCCGCACCGGTGCCCAGGGCCGCGGCGACGGAGGCGGGCGGTACGGCCCGCTCGCAGTCCATCGGCTGCCAGGCGTCGTCGCCCGTGCCGGGCCAGGTGTGGCGCCCGGTGCCGAGGGCGACGCCGACGCGCGGCGGCGCGACGGTCGTACCGACGCCCCGGCGGCGCTGCAGCCGTCCCTCCAGCTCCAGTTGCTCCAGCGCCTGCCGGAGCGTGGCGCGGGCGACGCCGAACCGGGCGGCGAGATCGCGCTCGTTCGGCAGGATCTCGCCGACCGAGAACTCGGAGTCCAGTGCCTCGCTGAGCACGGTCTTGAGATGCAAGTACTTCGGTTCCGGCACCGTTTCCAGTTGCGTGGTCCCCACCCTGTCCTCCGCAAGAGCCGTGGTCCGGCGGTTTTGGCGCCCTTGTTTATTAAAGGTTGTTGCAGTTCTTTGCGACCATAGGGCGGCCCTGATGCTTGGTCAAGACCAATTGTCCCATCCCTGCCCACTCGCCCGGTGCCCTGGTGACCGAGCGTTCACATGGAGTTCGCACGCCCCGGAGGTCCGTCCCCGGCGAGGACGCGCAGCTTGTCGGGGTTGCGGATGATGTAGACGGCACTGATCGCGCCGTCGGTGATGCCGAGCTGGAACAGGGTGTCCGGCCCGCCCTCGGACAGCACGAGCACCGCGACACCGCCGTTCACCTCGATGTACCGGGTCGTCATGCCGGGCAGCGGGTTCTTCAGGGCGACGCCCGCCAGGAAGCGCGCCACCTTGTCCGCGGTGAACAGCACGCGCACCGGCGCCTTGGCCTTGCCGCCGCTGTCGCCGACCAGGCGGGCGTCCGGAGCGAGCAGGGACATCAGCCCGTCGAGGTCACCGTCCGTGGCGGCGGCCAGGAAGCGCTCGGTCAGCCTCCGGCGCTGGGCGGGATCGACGTCGTAGCGCGGCCGGCGCTCCTCGACGTGTCTGCGGGCCCGCCCCGCCAACTGCCGTACCGCCGGCTCGCCCCGGTCCAGCAGCTCGGCGATCTCCGCGTACGGGTAGCCGAACGCCTCGCGCAGCACGAACACGGCGCGTTCCAGCGGGGACAGGGACTCCAGCACGACGAGGACGGCGAGGGAGACGGAGTCGGCGAGCAGGGCCCGGTCGGCGGTGTCCGGGACGGTGTCGCCGAAGTCGGTGGTGTACGGCTCGGGCAGCCAGGGGCCGACGTACGCCTCGCCGCGCGTCTTGACCTGGCGGAGCCGGTCGAGGGCCAGCCGGGTGGTGACGCGGACCAGGTAGGCGCGGGGCTCGCGGACCTCGGCGCGATCGGCTCGGGACCAGCGCAGCCAGGCGTCCTGCACCACGTCCTCGGCGTCCGCGACGCGGCCCAGCATGCGGTAGGCGACGCCCGTCAGGAGCGGCCGGTTCTCTTCGAAGACATCGATCGCGGTCTCGGTCGTCACGACCCCCATCCCATCCCGGTACACCCGCCGGTGTCCAGACGAATTCGGTCGTTCCTGGCGCGTTCCGGATCACGGCGGGGCGGGGCGCCCCGCGGGGCCGCGCCGGGACTAAGATCGTCCGCTCGTACGCCGTGCAGCAGGGGGAATCGCCGTGAGTGTCCGTGACGCCGTCGTCACCTCCGAGGGTGACCGCATCCGCTGGGTGGAACTGCCGGGGAGCGACGCGCCCCGGGTCCATCTGCACGGGCTGGGGGCCACCGCACCCGCCTACTTCGCCGAGGCCGCGGCCCATCCGCTGCTCGCCGGCCACCGCACGCTGCTGGTCGACCTGCTCGGGCACGGTCTGAGCGACCGGCCGCAGGAGTTCGACTACAGCCTCGAGTCGCACGCCGACACGCTGGCCGCAGCGCTGACCGAGGCCGGGGTGACGGGCGCAGAGGTGATCGCGCACAGCATGGGCGGTTCCGTCGCCGTCGTGCTGGCGGACCGGCACCCGGAGCTGGTCTCCCGGCTGGTGCTGATCGACGCCAACCTCGACCCGGTCGACCCGGTGGAGGGGGCCCTCGGCAGCAGCGGCATCGCGGCCTGGGCCGAGGCGGAGTTCGTGGACGGCGGGTGGGAGGAGATCCGCGACCGGGTCGGCCCGTTCTGGTGGGCCACCATGCGCCTGACCGACCCTACGGCGCTTCACCGCAGCGCGGTGGGGCTCACCCGCGGCACCGTGCCCACCATGCGCGAGCTGCTGGTGCGCTCGCGCATCCCGCGCACCTTCCTGTACCCCGAGGCCGACGGGCCGCTGCCCGGCGAGAACGGCCTGCGGGAGGCCGGGGTGTCCGTGGTGGCGGTGGCGGACTGCGGCCACAACATCATGCTCGACGCGCCGGAAGCCTTCGCGAGCCTGGTCGCGGCGGCGCTCGCGGCCTGACGGCACACGGGTTCCGCGACACGGCACCGGGGGCTACCCGCCGGTAGCCATTGCTGACAAGCTGTCTACGGCGTCCGTCAGCAGTCCGGCAGTGCGATTGAGGTGTTCCCTATGACCGCCACCGTCTCCTTCAAGGTTCCCGTCCCGGCCGGGACGAAGGATGTGACCGTCTCGTACCAGCGGGTGGGGCGGGGTGATCCGCTGGTGCTGCTGCACGGCATCGGGCACCACCGGCAGGCGTGGGACCCGGTGGTGGACATCCTGGCCACCGAGCGCGAGGTGATCGCCGTGGACCTGCCCGGCTTCGGCGCCTCGCCGGGCCTGCCGAACGGCCTGACCTACGACCTGCCGACGACCAACTCCGTGCTGGGCTCGCTGTTCGAGGCGCTGGAAATCGACCGCCCGCACGTGGCCGGGAACTCGCTGGGCGGCCTGCTCGCCCTGGAGCTGGGCCGGGCGAAGGCCGTACGGTCCGTCACCGCGCTGGCGCCGGCCGGGTTCTGGACCGAGGCCGAGCGGCGCTACGCCTTCGGGGTGCTGCTCACCATGCGGGGGCTCGCCCAGCGGCTGCCCCTGCCGGTGGTGGAGACGATGTCGCGCAGCGCGGTCGGCCGCACCGCGCTGACCAGCACCATCTACCGCCGCCCCGCGCGCCGGGCCCCGGAGGCGGTGGTCGCCGAGACACTGGCGCTGGCCGGGGCGACCGGGTTCGAGGCGACGCTGCGGACCGGCAACACCGTGCGGTTCACCGACGCGCTGCCGGGTGTTCCGGTCACCGTGGCCTGGGGCGAGCACGACCGGATCCTGCTGCGCCGCCAGGGCGTACGGGCCAAGCGGATCATCCCGCACGCCCGGCTGGTCCGGCTGCCCGGCTGCGGGCACGTCCCGATGAACGACGACCCGGCTCTCGTCGCCCGCGTCATCCTCGACGGCAGCAGCCGACCGGCAGGTCTCTGACGTCCCGTACCCTCGAAGGCGTGTCGCGCACCGGCGTCATCCCCCGGAGCGCGGCACGCCAAGTGCTGTGTCCAGCAGACCTTCTGACGAGCCGTCCGTCGTTCTGTCCGATGGTAGAAAGCGCGACGAACTCGGGCACAAGCACGCTTAACCCATCGGTCACAGAGCGTTCGTGATCACGCAACACCATTCCTGCACAGTGGCCGCATGACTGCGGACATCTCTCGAACGAACCGGACCTCGAACCGGAAATCGGCGCGGAACTCGGCCCGGACCAAGCACGGGCGGCCCGTGCACCACTGGCGGCGCGACCTCGTCGAGCTCGCGGCGCTGTTCACGGCCGTCGCGGTCGCCGACGGGGTGGCGAACCTGATCGGACACGGCCCCGACGGCCCCGCACTGCTGCTGATCTCGGCGCTCACGCTGGCCGCGACGGCCGGCTTCCACACCTGGTGGGCACGGCGCCATGTGCACGCACCGCCCACCGGCGACACCGGCGATACCGGCGCCCGGCCGAGCGCGCACGCGCACGCGGCCGGGCCGTCCGAGCAGGCCGCGACCGGCGTCCTGTGGCGGATGCGGACGACCGTACGGGACGAACCCGGCTCGCTGGCCGCGCTGTGCACGGCGCTGGCCACCCGCCGGGTCGACATCCTGAGCCTGCAGACCCACCCCCTGGCCGACGGCACGGTGGACGAGTTCCTGCTGCGGGCGCCGGACTCCCTGGTGGCCGCCGAACTGACCCGCGTGGTCGCGGAGTCGGGCGGCAGCTCCACCTGGACCGAGCGGGCCGACGCCCACGATCTGGTCGACGCCCCCACCCGCATCCTCGGCCTCGCCACCCGCACCGCGCTCGACGCGGCCGAACTCCCGCTGGCACTGCGCCAGTTGCTGGGCCGCTGCACGATCCGTTCGCTGCCCGTCGGTACCGGCGGCGAGCCGGTGCCGGCCGAAGGGGTGCTGGAGGACACCGTGCTGCGCCTGCGGGCACCGGGCGGTGGCGTGCTGAGCGTGGAGCGGCCGTATCTGCCCTTCACCCCGACCGAGTTCGCGCGGGCGCGGGCGCTGGTGGAGCTGGACAGCCGCCTCGGCCCGCGCATCCCGCGCGCGCGGGACGTGCTGACGCTGCCGGAGGGCAACGCCATCACCGTGCGCCGCGTCGACACCGGGGACCTGGACGCGGCCAGGGCGATGCACGAACGCTGCTCGGAGCGCACCCTCGATCTGCGCTACCACGGCCCGGTCCGGGACGCCGACCGCTACCTGAACCACCTGCTCAGCCCGCGCTTCGGCCGCACCCTGGCCGCGCAGACCGCGTCGGGCCGCCTGGTGGCCCTCGGCCATCTGCTGTGGGACGGCGAGGAGACCGAGGTCGCCCTGCTGGTCGAGGACGACTGGCAGCGGCGCGGCGTCGGCACCGAACTGCTGGAGCGGCTGGTACGGATGGCGACGGACGCGGGCTGCGCGAGCGTGTACGCGGTGACCCGGTCCGCCAACACCGGGATGGTCGCGGCGATGCGCGGCCTCGGGCTGCCCCTGGACTACCAGGTCGAGGAGGGCACGCTCGTCATCACCGCCCGCCTGACGCCCACCCGCTCCGGCGCCCCTCGGGTGAGCGGCGGCGAGCAGATCCGGCTCTGAGGCCATGAGCGTGGCGGACGGCCCGGCGGTGACCAGCCGCCGGGCCGTCGTCATGTGATCCCCCGTGCGGGACGCCTCAGTTGACGGCCTCGTGCAGCGGCACAGGCACCCGCACCGGCTCCCCGAGCGCCCCGGACAGGTCCGCCCACAGGTCGTCGGCGTCCTCCAGACCGACCGAGAGCCGCAGCAGCCGGTCGCTCACCCCGGAGTCGTGCCGGTCGGCGCTGTCCACGATGCGGTGGCTGATGGACGCGGGATGCTGGATGAGGGTGTCGACGCTGCCCAGGCTGACCGCCGGGGTGATCAGCCGGACGCGGGCGATCACCTCGTGCGGGTCGCCGTGCACCTCGAAGGCGACCATCGCACCGCCCAGCTTCGGATAGTGGACGCGGGCCACGCGCGGGTCGTCGGCGAGCCTGCGGGCCAGCTCGGCGGCGGTCGCGGAGGCCGCGCGGACCCGGACCGGCAGCGTGGGCAGCCCGCGCAGCAGCAGATAGCCCGCCAGCGGATGCAGCACCCCGCCGGTGGCGAACCGTATGCGCCGCAGTTGCCCCGCGAACTCCTCGTCGCAGGCCACCACTCCGGCCATCACGTCACCGTGGCCGCCGAGGTACTTGGTGGCGCTGTGCAGCACCAGCCGCGCGCCGTGCTCGGCGGGGCGCTGCAGCACGGGCGTGGCGAAGGTGTTGTCGACGAGCAGCGGTACCGAGCCGCAGGAGTGGGCGACGGCCCGGAGGTCGACCTCGGTGAGGGTGGGGTTGGCCGGGGACTCGACCAGCACGAGACCGGTGTCGGGGCGCAGCGCGTCCGCGATACCGGCCGGGTCGGTCCAGGTGACCTCGGTGCCGAGCAGCCCGGCGGTGAGGAGGTGGTCGCTGCATCCGTACAGCGGGCGGACGGCGACCACATGGCGCAGGCCGGCCGCCGACCGGGCGAGGAGGACCGCGCTGAGCGCGGCCATGCCGCTGGCGAACGCGACGGCGGACTCGGTGCCTTCGAGCCGGGCGAGCCCGGTCTCGAAGCGGGCGACGGTCGGGTTGCCGAGCCGGGCGTAGACGGGCTGCCCCTCGGGGAGGATGCCCTCGGCCGCGAAGGCGTCGATGCGGGCGGCCTCTTCCCGGCTGTCGCGGGAGGGGTAGGTGGTGGACAGGTCGATGGGCGGGATGTGCAGGCCCTGTGCGGCCAAGTCCTCCCGTCCGGCGTGCACGGCCTCGGTGGCCAGTGCCCTGGTCGCGGTGCGTACGGTGTCGGCGGCGCCGTTGCTGCTCGAATCCATGACCGAAGGGTGAACACCGGACGGGTCCAGGTGGCTAGGAGCCGTGTTACGTTCGGCCGATGGACGCCTCCGTCGTACTGGATCCGGTGGATCTGCATCTGCTCCGGCTGCTGCAGAACGACGCCCGGACCACGTACCGCGATCTCGCCGCGCGGGTGGGGGTGGCGCCCTCGACCTGTCTGGACCGGGTGGCCCGGCTGCGCCGGTCGGGTGTGATCCTCGGCCATCGGCTGCGGCTGGACCCGGCGAAGCTGGGGCGGGGTCTGCAGGCGTTGCTGTCGGTGCAGGTCCGGCCGCACCGGCGGGAGCTGGTGGGACCGTTCGTGGAACGCATCCGGGCGCTGCCGGAGGCCCGGACGGTGTTCCATCTGACCGGCCCGGACGACTACCTGGTGCATGTGGCGGTCGCCGACATGGCCGATCTCCAGCGGCTGGTGCTCGACGAGTTCACCTCCCAGCGCGAAGTGGCGCGGGTGGAGACCCGGTTGATCTTCCAGCAGTGGGAGTGCGGGCCGCTGCTGCCGCCCGGTCATGCCGAGAGCTGAAATGGCCGGTGCACGGGTGACGTGGACGCGCTCTCGGTATCAGGATGGGCGCCATGTCCGACACCAAGAGCTTGCTGCCCCGTCAGGTCGCCGACGCCTACGTCGACGGCCTCATCGCACTCGATCCGGTCACCGGCACCTACCTCGGCGTACGGGAGAGTTCCAGCCGGCTGCCCGACTACTCCCCCGCCGGCCAGGCCGCGCTGGCCGGCCTGGCCCGGACGACGCTCGCCGCGCTGGACGAGGCCGAGCGCCTGCCCGGCGCGGACAGTGACGCCGAGCGCCGCTGCGGACGGCTGCTGCGGGAACGGCTGACCGCCGACCTGGCCATGCACGACGCGGACGAACACCTGCGCGCGGTCGGCAACATGCACACGCCCGGCCACTCGGTGCGGGACATCTTCTCCGTGACCCCGGCGGAGACGGACGAGGACTGGGCGGCGATCGCCGAGCGGCTGCGCGCGGTCCCGGCCGCCTACGAGGGCTACCGCGCCTCCCTCGCGCTGGGCTTGGAGCGCGGACTGTACGCGGCGCCCCGGCCGACGGCGACCTTCGTCGGGCAGCTCACCGAGTGGGCGGACACCGGCGAGGGGCGCGGCTGGTTCGAGGACTTCGCCGCCGCCGGTCCGAAGGCGCTGCGCGCCGAGCTGGACGAGGCCGCCCGCGCGGCGACCGCCTCGGTGGCCGCGCTGCGCGACTGGATGCGGGACGTGTACGCCCCGGCCGTCGCGGGCGCCCCGGACACGGCGGGCCGGGAGCGGTACGCCCGCAGCGCCCGGTACTTCAACGGCACCGACCTGGACCTGGACGAGGCGTACGCGTACGGCTGGTCGGAGTTCCACCGGCTGCTGGGCGAGATGGAGAAGGAGGCGCAGAAGGTGCTGCCGGGCGCCGGGACGCCGTGGGTGGCGCTGGCGCACCTGGACGAGCACGGCCGGCACATCGAGGGCGTGGACGAGGTCCGCGAATGGCTCCAGGGCCTGATGGACCGGGCCATCGCCGACCTGGACGGCACGCACTTCGAACTCGCCGAGCGGGTACGGCGGGTGGAGTCCCGTATCGCCCCGCCGGGCGGCGCCGCGGCCCCGTACTACACGGGTCCGTCGGAGGACTTCTCCCGGCCGGGCCGGACCTGGCTGCCGACCATGGGCGAGACCCGGTTCCCGGTGTACGACCTGGTCTCCACCTGGTACCACGAGGGCGTCCCGGGCCATCACCTCCAGATCGCGCAGTGGGCGCACGTCGCCGAGGACCTGTCGCGCTACCAGGCCACGGTGGGCATGGTCAGCGCCAACGCCGAGGGCTGGGCGCTGTACGCGGAGCGGCTGATGGACGAGCTGGGCTACCTGGCCGACGCGGAGGAGCGGCTCGGATATCTGGACGCGCAGATGATGCGCGCGGTCCGGGTGATCATCGACATCGGCATGCACCTGGGTCTGGAGATCCCGGCGGACTCCCCGTTCCACCCCGGTGAGCGGTGGACGCCGGAGCTGGCCGAGGAGTTCTTCCGGGCGCACAGCAGCCGCCCGGCGGACTTCGTGGTGAGCGAGCTGACCCGCTATCTGACGATGCCGGGCCAGGCGATCGGCTACAAGCTGGGCGAGCGGGCGTGGCTGACGGGCCGGGAGCGGGCGCGTGAGCGGCACGGCGACGCCTTCGACCTGAAGGCGTGGCACATGGCGGCGCTGTCCCAGGGTTCGCTGGGCCTGGACGACCTGGTGGACGAGCTGTCCCGGCTCTGACTCGGCCGTACGGCCCTGTCGCGGTGGCGCGTCCCCCGTACCGGCTGCTTGCTGGTGCGGGGGACCGTCGCTCGCGGGAGGTGGGCCGTTCATGCAGCGCAACAGGCCGGGTCGGCGGGCGCTCGAGACGCCTCGGGCGGCCGGGCTGGCCGGGGTGGTGTTCGCGCTGCTGCTGGCGGCGACGATCGTGCTGATGCGGCTCGGCATCCCGGAGGGGGCCGACGCGGCCGGCGCCGGGGCGTTCACGGACTCGGCGCGGCGGGACGCGGTGCGTACGGCGCTGGCGCTGATCCCGTTCGCCGGCATCTTCTTCCTGTGGTTCCTGGGCGCCGTGCGCGCCCACGTGGGCGATGTGGAGGACCGGTTCCTGGCCACCGTGCTGCTGGGCAGCGGGCTGGTCTTCACCGCGACCCTGTTCGGCGCGGCCGCCTCGGCCTCGGCGGTGCTGGCCCTGGCGCGTCCGGCCGGTGCCGCGCCCTCGCCCGCCGCCTGGGACTTCGGCCGCCATTTCGCGTACACGCTGATGACGGACTACGCGATGCGGATGGCGGCCGTCTTCGTGTCGTCCATGTCGGTGATCGGCAAGCGCATGGGTGTGCTGCCGCGCTGGCTGACAGTGGTGGGCGCCGTGAGCGCGCTGCTGCTGCTCTTCGTCTCCTCGAACGTGCCCTGGGCCGAACTGGTCTTCCCCGCCTGGTCGCTGCTGCTCAGCATGCACATCCTGCTGGTCGGCGGGCGTCGGCGGCGGGTGAGGCTGTCCTGACCCGCTCACCCGATCGGCGGGCCCCGGCGCGCGGCCCGCACCCCGGCGCGCCGATGCTTGCGTTCGGGGGACGACCGGAGCAGACCACCGGAAAGGGCGGAGCGTCGATGCGGATCGTCGTCGATCTCAACAAGTGCCAGGGATACGCCCAGTGCGCGTTCCTCGCCCCCGACGTCTTCACCATGCACGGCGAGGAGGCGCTCCTCTACGACCCGCGCGCCGCCGACGAGCACCGCGACGCGGTCGCGCGGGCGGCCGCCGCCTGCCCGGTGCAGGCGATCACGGTGGAGGGCCTGCACCAGGGCGCCCCCGCCGAGCCCGAGCAGGTCCTCACCGGTGCTCCCTGGGAGCCGCGCGATGGCCGCTGACTACGTGGACTGGCTGCGCCGCGAGGGCCGGATCGTGATCGTCGGCGCCTCGCTGGCGGGGCTGCGGGCCGCCGAGACGCTGCGCGAGGAGGGCTTCACCGGTTCCCTCACCCTCATCGGCGACGAACCGTACGAGCCCTACGACCGGCCGCCGCTGTCCAAGTCGGTCCTGCTGGGCAAGGCGTCGCCCGAGCACACCGAGCTGCCCCGGCGCCGGGAGCTGGACGCCGAGTGGCGGCTCGGCGTACCGGCGGCGGGGCTGGACCTGACGGGCAAGCGGGTGCTGCTCGCGGACGGCGAGGAGGTGGACTACGACCGGCTGCTGATCGCCACCGGTGTGCGCGCCCGCCCCTGGCCGGTGCCCGAGGAGGCGGAGCTGGACGGCGTGTTCGTGCTCCGCACCCGCGACGACGCGACCGCCCTCACCGAGAAGCTGCGGGCGGGGGCGCGGCGGGTGGTGGTGATCGGGGCCGGGTTCGCCGGGTCCGAGGTCGCCTCCGCCTGCCGGGAGATGGGCCTGGAGGTCACGGTCGCCGAACGCGCGGGCGCCCCCCTGGTGGGCGCCCTCGGCGGGGTGATCGGGGCGGTCGCCGCCGAACTCCATCTGGAGAACGGCGTGGACCTGCGCACCCGGGTCACCGTGACCGCGCTGGAGGGCGACGCGATGGGCAGGGTGCGCGCGGTGCACCTGTCCGACGAGAGCGTGGTCGAGGCGGACGTCGTGGTGGTCTCGCTGGGGTCGATGCGCAACACCGAGTGGCTGAGCGGTTCGGGGCTGGGGGCGGGGCCGCGCGGCATCGCCAGCGACGCGGGCTGCCGGGCCTTCGACTTCCGGGGGATCGTCACCGACGATGTGTTCGTCGCCGGTGACGTGGCCCGCTCCCCGCATGCCCTGTTCGGCTACCAGTTCCTGTCGCTGGAGCACTGGGGCAACGCGGTGGCACAGGCGGAGACGGCCGCGCACAACATGATCTGCCCCGCCTCCGACCGGCGCCCGCACATGTGGATGCCCGCCTTCTGGTCCTCGCAGTTCGGGGTGAACATCAAGTCGGTGGGCGTACCGCCCATGGGCGACGAGCTGATGATCATCCAGGGGTCGACGGCCGAGCGCCGGTTCGTCGGCGTGTACGGCTTCAAGGGCCGGGTCGTGGCCGCCGTGACCTTCGACAACGCGCGCTGGCTGGAGTACTGCCAGCGGCAGATCGAGCAGGGCGCGCCGTTCCCGGTGGAGTACCCCACGGTGGACCGCCGCCCGGAGGGGCGGCAGCCGGTCGCGGCGGACTTCCCCGACCCTTCCCTGCCGACCCACGGCCCGACCGTGACCCTCAGCGGCTACTCACCGGCCGACCGCCGTCTGGTCTTCACCCCCGGCCACCACTGACCGCCGTCCGGCCCCGCTGCCGCGCCCGAGCCCCTAGGACCTGTCATGACGCAACCCTCGCTGGTGGCCCGGATCACCGACTTCGCCAACCGCGCCGACCCCTACCCGCTCTACGCCGAGCTGCGCCGCACCCCGGTGCTGCACGAGGAGGAGGGCGAACCGTACGTCATCAGCTCGTACTGGGACATCGAGAGCCTGCTGCACGACCCCCGGATCAGCTCCGACGCGGCCAACATGACGGCGGCGGGCGCGGACGAGCTGCAGTCGGAGAGCACCGGGCTGCCGCCGTCGTTCATCCGGCTGGACCCGCCGGAGCACGACCGGCTGCGGCGCATCGCCAACAGCGCGTTCGGGCCGCCGCACGAGCCGCGCCGGGTCGACGACATGCGGGGCGAGCTGCACACGATCGTCACCGAGCTGATCGACGGGTTCGCGGGCCGGACCGAGGTGGACCTCGTCGACCAGTTCGCGTACCCCTTCCCGGTGACGGTGATCTGCCGGCTGCTCGGGGTGCCCCGCGAGGACGAGCCGAGGTTCCGTTCCTGGGTGGACCCGCTGGTGGCGAGCCTCGACCCGGAGACCCGGCAGAGTGCGGGCCCCGAGTTCGTGCAGGCCGCGCAGGAGGCGCGCACCCAGCTCGGCATGTATCTGGCCGGACTGGTGGAGGAGCGGTCCAAGGACCCGCGCGACGACATGCTCTCCGACCTGGCCGCCGGGAAGGGGCCGGACGGCGCCATGACCATGATGGAGGTGCTCAGCACGGCCGTGCTGCTGCTGATCGCCGGTCATGAGACCACCGTCAACCTCATCACCAACGGGATGCTGACCCTGCTGCGCCACCCGGAGTACCTGCAGCGGCTGCGGGAGGACCCGGAACTGGCGGTCAACATCGTGGAGGAACTGCTGCGCTACGAGCCTCCGGTGCAGCTCGTGCCGCAGCGCACCTGCATCACCGACATCGAGGTGCGCGGGGTGACGATCCCCAAGGGCTCGCGGATCTGGCTGATGCTGGCTGCAGGCAACCGGGACCCGGAGCGCTTCAAGGACCCGGAGCGTTTCGACCCCGACCGGGACGACCTCCAGCACCTCGGGTTCGGCAGCGGAATCCACAGTTGCTTCGGCGCCCCCGTGGCCCGGCTGGAGACGCAGATCGCCCTGGCCGAGCTGGCCCGGCGGCTCCAGGACCCGCGTCTGGTGGCGGACCCGCCGCCGTACCGGCCGAACGCGGTGCTGCGCGGCCCGCGCCATCTGACGGTCACCTTCGACGGCCTCAACCCCTGACGCCTCAGGCACCGCGCCGGCGCAGCGACGACCCCGTCCGGTCCTTGACTACCTCCAGTTGGGCGTGGATGCGGCGGCGCAGGTCGCCGACGTGGCTGACGATGCCGACGCTACGGTCGCGTTCACGCAGGGAGTCCAGGACGTCGAGGACCTCGTCGAGCGTCTGGTCGTCCAGGCTGCCGAAGCCCTCGTCGATGAAGAGGGTGTCGAGCCGGACACCGCCTGCCTCGTCGGTGACGACGTCGGCGAGGCCCAGGGCGAGGGCGAGGGAGGCGAAGAAGGTCTCGCCGCCGGACAGGGTCGCGGTGTCCCGCTCCCGGCCGGTCCACGCGTCCACGACATGCAGGCCGAGACCGCTGCGCCCGCGCCCGCTGCGGTCGTCGGAGTGGACGAGGGTGTAGCGCCCGGCGGACATCAGCCTGAGGCGTGCCGTCGCGGCGGCGGCGACCTGCTCCAGGCGGGCGGCGAGGACGTAGGACTCCAGGCGCATCCGGCGTTCGTTGTCCGCGCTGGTGCCTGCCGCGAGGGCGGCGAGCCGGGCCACCCGGTCGTACTCCTCGCGCAGCGGGGCGAGGCGGCGGGCGCCGTCCTCGGCGCGGGCGGAGAGCCGGTCCAGCTCGGCCGTGCGACGGGCGGCCTCGTCGCGGGCGGAGGCGGCTTCCCGCAGCCGTCGCTCGGCACCGGCGGCGCGCTCTCCCGCTGCGACGAGGTCGGCGGGGGCGTGCCGGGAGGCCGCCACCGTCTCGGGCTCGGCGAGGACCGCGCGTACGGCGGACTCCTCCGACTGCCTTTCGTCCAGGCGGTGTTGGAGTGCGCGGTGGGTGGCGGGGTCCAGCAGGGCACCGGCCGCGGCGCTCGGGGTGTCGAAGCCGGCGCGGTAGGCGGCGTCGGCGAGGCGGGCGTCGGCTTCCTTCAGGCGTACGGCGGCTTCCTCGGCGGTTCGGGCGGCGTCGGCGGCCTCGGTGAGCACGGCCGCCAGCCGCTCCAACTGCGCGGCACGGGCGGCGACGCTCTCGGCGGCTCCGCGCGCCCGCGTCAACTCGGCTTCGAGGGTGGTCTGTTCACCGTCGAGTGTGTCGCGCCTCGTCAGCCGGGCGGCGGCCCGGACTGCGGACTGCTGGCGCGACTGGAGCCGCTGCTCGCGCTCCGCCTCGGCCCGGCGCAGCTCCTCGCGCGCGGCGTGCAGGGCGGAGGCGCCCTGGCGGGCCTGCTCGAACTCGCGCTCCAGCTCGGCGACTTCGTCCGCGATCCGGTCGGCGGGGGTGTCCCCGGCCTCGGCGGTGACGGCGTCCAGCGCGGCTCGCAGTTCGGTGCCGCGTTGCTTGTGCTCGCCGTGCTCCCGCTCGGCCTCCTGGTGCTCCTCGAAGGCGTGCTGCTCGGCCTCGCGGTCGACGTGTCCGGCGTCCTTGCGGGCCGGGGCGGGGTGCTCGGTGGCGCCGCAGACCGCGCAGGGCGCGCCGTCGGTGAGGTGGGCGGCCAGCTCGGCGGCGATGCCGGTCAGGCGCTGTTCCTTGAGGTCGAGCCAGCGCCCGCGCAGGTCCTGGGCGCGCTGACCGGAGTCGAGGGTCTGACGCTCGGCGGCCGTGAGGTCCGAGGTCAGCCGGTCGCGGCGGCGGGCCGCGTCCAGCCGCCGCCGGGCGGGCTCGCGCCGGGCGGCGAGGGCCTCGGCACGGGACGCGGACTCCTGGGCGGACTCGATACGGGTCTGGAGGGCCGCGCGGGCGGCCTCCCAGCCGTCGAGCCACGCGTCCGCCTCGCGGGCGGTGTCCTCGTCCTCGCGCTCCTCCCGGTCGAGGCCGTCGCGTTCGGCGAGCAGTCCGGTGAGCCGGTGCTCGGCGCGGCGGGCGGAGGCGAGGCCGCCCAGCTCCTCGGCAGCGCGCCGGGCGCCGGCCGCGAGACCGGGGGCGCCGGAGTCCGCGTGATCGTCGGGCAGGGCCCGCCGGGCGTCCTCCTCGGCCTGGACGGCCCGCCGGTGCGCCCGCTCGGCGTCCTCGCGCAGCTCCAGCGCGGGCGCCACGTTCTCCGCCTTGCGGCCGCGCTCCATGCGGGCCCGCGTCTCCTCGTACTCCCCGGCCCGCTCCGCGAGACGCGCGGCGCGCTCCCGGGCCTCGGCGAACCGGTGCTGGAGCCGGGCGATGTCGCGGGTGCCGGCCAGCTCCTCCTGGGCGCTGCCGTGGGCCGACTCGGCGGCGGTGAGTCGGCAGTGGGCCACGGTGAGGCGTTCGCGGGCGGTGCTGCGGGCGACGGCAGCGGCCGCGAGGACGGCGACGGCGAGACCCGGGTCGCCGGGCGCGAGGTCGGGCAGCTCCATGGCGTCACCGGCCGCCTGCTGCATGCGGTGGGCGTCGGCGAGCAGGGCGGTGTCGCCCTCGCGCACCCGTGCCTCGGTGGCGCGCCTGCGCTCCGCCAGCCGCTTCTCCACGTCGGCGAAGCGCCGGGTGTCGAAGAGGCGACCGAGGAGCTTGCCGCGTGCCTCGGCGTCGGCGCGCAGGAAGCGGGCGAAGTCGCCCTGGGGCAGCAGGACGACCTGGCAGAACTGCTCGCGGCTCATACCGAGGAGCTGGGTGATCTCCTCGCCGATCTCGTTGTGCGAGCGGCTGAGGTCCTTCCAGGCACCGCGCACGGCGTCGTACTCGCGCAGCCAGGTCTGGGCCTTGTCGAGGGTGGTGCCGGTGCCGCGCTTCTTGGGCCGTTCCCAGGGCGGCTGCCGGGTGATCTCCAGCCGGCGTCCGGCGACGGTGAGTTCGAGCCGGACCTCGGTGCGGGTGCGGGGGTCGGCGTGGTCGCTGCGCAGGTGGGTGCCCTGGCCGCCCTGCCGGGCGCCGGGGACGGAGCCGTAGAGGGCGTAGCAGACGGCGTCGAGCACGGAGGTCTTCCCGGCGCCGGTCGGGCCGTGCAGCAGGAACAGTCCGGCGGCCGAGAGGGCGTCGAAGTCGACGCTCTGGGCGCCGCCGAAGGGCCCGAAGGCGGTGATGTCCAGCCGGTGCAGCCTCATCGGGCCACCTCCCGCACCGCGTCGTCGGCGCGCACGGCGTCGAAGGCGTCGCGCAGCACGGCGGTCTCCCGCTCGTCGGGGGCACAGCCGCGCACATGGGCGACGAAGTCCTCGGCGATCTGCTGGTCGCCGCGTCCGGCCAGGCGCCGGGCGTAGGACACGGCGGGGTCGTCCTCGGCCCGCTCGGGGGCGAAGACGAGGCTGAGGGTGTGCGGGAAGCGGGCGGCGATCCGGGCCATGGGGTCGGCGGGGCGGACGGCGTCGGTCAGGGTGGCCTCGACCCAGGCGTCCTCGTGGCGGCTCAGCGCGGGGTCGGCGAGCAGCTCCTCCAGGGTGCCCCGGACCCGCGCGAGCGGGCGCGGCACCGGGCAGTCGAGGCGCTCGGCGGTGACGGCGCCCTCGGCGTCCAGGTCGACGAGCCACATGCTCTTGCGGTGGTCGGTCTCGGAGAAGGAGTAGGCGAGCGGGGAGCCGGAGTAGCGGACGCGCTCGCCGAGGGTCTGGCAGCCGTGCAGGTGACCGAGGGCGACGTAGTCCGCACCCGCGAAGATCCCGGCGGGGACGGCGGCCACTCCCCCGACGGTGATGTCCCGTTCGCTGTCGCTCGCCTCGCCGCCGGTGACGAAGGCGTGGGCGAGGACGACCGAGCGGGTGCCGGGCGCGCGGCCGGCGAGGTCGGCGCGGACGCGGTCCATGGCGGCGGCGAGGACGGCCTCGTGTCCGGCCTTCGGTACCGCGAACTCGTCCTTGACCAGGGCGGGTTCGAGATAGGGCAGGCCGTAGAAGGCGACGTCGCCGTGGTCGTCGGCGAGGACGACGGGCGTGCCGACGGCGGCCGGGTCGGTGCGCAGGTGGATGCCCGCGCGGTCGATGAGCCCGGCGCCGACACCGAGGCGGCGGGCCGAGTCGTGGTTGCCGGAGATCATCACGGTGGGCACGCCCAGCTCGGCGAGGCGGTGCAGCGTGTCGTCGAACAGCTCGACGGCGGCCAGCGGGGGGACCGCGCGGTCGTACACGTCTCCCGACACCACGACGGCGTCCACGGCCCGCTCGCGCACGGTGGCGACGAGGTGACCGATGAACTCGGCCTGGGCACCGAGCATGTTCACCCGGTGGAACGCCCGGCCGAGATGCCAGTCGGAGGTGTGCAGGAGTCTCATGGCTCCCGAGACTAACGGGAGGCTCGGACAACGCGCCCCGGTCACTGCGAATTTGGGCGTTATGCCCTATTGGTCCCAATCAGGCGTCGCCGTACGCCTCGCCGCCCAGCTCGAAGTCCGCCGAGCCCGCCGTCGCGTCGGCGAGCCACCCGCGGAAGGCGTCCACGTCGGCGTCCGGCAGGGCGATCTCGATGGCGACCGCCTCGCCGTAGCGCACGTCGCGGACCTCGCGGCCGGTGGAGCGCAGGTCGTTCTGCACCTTGCCCGCCCGCTGGTGGTCGACGGTCACCGTGGCCAGCCGGTAGCGGCGCCGGGTGCGGGTGCCGACGGCGTCCAGCGCCTCACCGACCGAGCCGCCGTAGGCGCGGATCAACCCGCCCGCACCGAGCTTCACACCGCCGTAGTACCGGGTGACGACGGCGACGACGTACCGCATGTCGCGGCGCAGCAGCATCTGGAGCATGGGCACTCCGGCGGTGCCGCCGGGCTCGCCGTCGTCGCTGGCCTTCTGGGTGGAGGCGTCGGCGCCGATCACGTACGCCCAGCAGTTGTGCGAGGCGTCGGCGTGCTCCTTGCGGATGGCGGCGACGAACTCCTGCGCCTCCCGCTCGGTGGCGGCCGGGGCGAGCGCGCACAGGAAACGGGAGCGGTTGATCTCGGTCTCGTGCACACCCGCGCGGGCCACTGTGCGGTACTCGTCCTGCATCCCGCCAGCCTATGCGGAGCGCCGAGCCCGCCCGTCCCCGGTGTGCGGGGGAGGATGCGGGGCACACGCGCTCAGCGATCAGGCGGCCCGCGCGGTGGGCCGCGGGTGAGGAGGCAGCAGCGTATGACCAGCGTCCCCGTGCAGCCCTCGGACCCCGGCGGCCCCACCCCGGACTCCGTGCGGGCCCGCTGCCGCGGCTGGCTGCTGGAGGGCCTGAGCGAGCGGACCGCCCGCCATCCGGGACCGCACCGCACCCCGCATCCGGACCAGAAGGAACACCGGTGGTGGCGGGTGATGTGCCTGACGGGGGTGGACTACTTCTCCACGCTCGGCTACCAGCCCGGCATCGCCGCCCTCGCGGCCGGCACCCTCTCGCCGCTGGCGACCCTGGTACTGATCGCGCTCACCCTCTTCGGCGCCCTACCGGTCTACCGCAGGGTCGCGCACGAGAGCCCGCACGGCGAGGGCTCGATCGCCATGCTGGAGCGGCTGCTGTCCTGGTGGTCGGGGAAGATCCTGGTCCTGGTGCTGCTGGGGTTCGCCGCCACCGACTTCATGATCACCATGACCCTGTCCTCGGCGGACGCGGCCGCCCATGTGCTGGAGAACCCGTTCGCCCCGCACTGGACCGAGGGCGGCAACGTCTGGATCACCCTGGTCCTGCTCGGGCTGCTCGGCGCGGTCTTCCTGAAGGGCTTCCAGGAGGCCATCGGGATCGCCGTGGTCCTGGTCGTCACCTATCTCACGCTCAACGTGGTGGTGCTCGCCGTCTGCGGCTACGAGATCCTCTCCCACCCGGTGCGCGTCGAGGACTGGACGAACCTGCTGACGACGGAGCACTCCTCCCCGCTCGCCATGGTCGGCGTGGCCCTGCTGGTCTTCCCCAAGCTCGCGCTCGGCATGTCCGGCTTCGAGACCGGGGTGGCGGTGATGCCGCAGATCAAGGGCGCCCCGCAGGACACCTACGAGAACCCGGCGGGCCGTATCCGGGGCGCCCGCAAACTGCTGACCACCGCCGCGCTGATCATGAGCTGCCTTCTGCTGCTGTCCAGCCTGGCGACGACGATCCTGATCCCGGAGAAGGACTTCGAGTCCGGCGGCCCCGCCAACGGTCGCGCCCTCGCCTATCTGGCCCACCGGTACCTGGGCGAGATCTTCGGCACGGTCTACGACCTCTCCACCATCACCATCCTGTGGTTCGCGGGCGCCTCCGCCATGGCCGGGCTGCTCAACCTGGTCCCGCGCTATCTGCCCCGCTACGGCATGGCTCCCGAGTGGGCGCGGGCGGTACGGCCCCTGGTGCTGGTGTTCCTGGTGGCGGCGGTGCTGATCACCCTGTGGTTCCACGCGAGCGTGGACGCGCAGAGCGGCGCGTACGCGACCGGCGTGCTGGTGCTGATGCTCTCGGCGGCCTTCGCCTCCACGGTCGCCGTGCACCGGCGCGGGCGCCGGGCCGCCACGACCGGCTTCGGGGTGATCACCGCCGTCTTCGCCTACACCCTGGTCGCCAACGTCATCGAGCGGCCCGACGGCATCAAGATCGCGTCCATCTTCATCGTGCTGATCGTGCTGACCTCGATCGGCTCGCGGGTGCACCGCGCCTTCGAACTCCGCGCCACCGACGTGGTGTTCGACGAGGCCGCGCTGCGCATCATCGACGCGGCCGCCGAGCACGGCCCGCTCCAGCTCATCGCCAACGAGCCGGAGGAGCACAGCCGGCAGGAGTACCGGGCCAAGGAGCGGGAGCAGCGCCAGCACACCCGGCTCCCCAAGGGCGCCTCCGTGGTGTTCCTGGAGGTCTTCGTCCAGGACTCGTCCGAGTTCACCGGCGAGATCACGGTCCACGGCGACGAGAAGCACGGGGTACGGCGGCTGCGCGCGGACGGGCCGACGGTGCCCAACACCATCGCGGCCGTGCTGCTGGCGCTGCGCGACCGCACCGGCCAGGTGCCGCACGTCTACTTCAACTGGACCGAGGGCAACCCGGTCGGCCATCTGGTCAAGTTCCTGGTCTTCGGCAACGGCGAGGCGGCGCCGGTCACCCGCGAGGTGCTGCGGCGCGCGGAGCCGGACCCGGAGCGGCGTCCCTGGGTGCATGTCGGCTGAGCGGGCTCACAGCGGGTTGCCCAGCTCCCCGGCGAGGTCGAGGGCGAGCAGCCGGTCGGCGTAGAGGAAGGTCTCGAAGCGGGCGCCGTCCGGCAGGTCGGGCGACTCCGCCACGTCCCGCAGCACCGCGAGCACGCCGGGCAGGTCGAGGTCGTCCTCCCAGGCCGCGCGGAGCCGGGCCCGCACCTCGTCCGGCACCGGGCGCGAGGGCCGGTTGCCCCACCGGGCCACCCCGGCCCGCCACTCGGCCACGGTCCGCGCGGCCTCGTGCAGCGCACCGTCGTCCAGCCGGGCGGGCTCGTCGCGCGGGACGCGGAGCAGAGCCAGGCGCAGGGCGGCGGGGTCGTCGAGGAGTCCCTGTACGTCCTCCTCCGCCCCCGCCCGCCCGGCCGGGGCCACGGCGACCACCACTCCGGCCTCGGGGGGCTCCTGCGTCGCCGCCCGTACATGGACGACCTGCGCCTCCCCCAGGCCCGACGCCACATCCCGGCTGTCCTCGAAGGGGCGGATGCTCAACGCGTTGGCCGCGCTGCCGAGTTCGGCCTGTTCACGGGGTGCGGTGAGCATCGTCCAGACGGGGGTGCCGCCGAGTTCGAGGGCGCGGACGAGGAGGTCGGCGGTGAGCAGGACGCGCAGCGCGGTCAGGTCGAGGCCACCCGCGTGGGCCTCCACGCGGGTCAGACCGCGGCGGGCGGGGGTTGCGGGGACGGGCTCACCGGTCCGGGCGTCCAGGATGTGCAGCACGCAGCGAGCGTAGGCGCGCGGACGCCCGGACGCAGCACCTTGTGCCGATTCCGGACAGCGTGGCGGGCCGATCGGGGGAATCGGCGCGCGGTGTCCGCTGTTGTCCGGACGGCACAGTTCCCGCGCTTGGAGGAGGCCGCCGTGTACGGCGACGAGGCGACGATCCGCAGCATCCTGACCGGACCGGGCGACACCTGGGCGGTGGTCGGCCTGTCGAACAACCGGTCCAGGGCCGCCTACGGGGTGGCGGAGGTGCTGCGGCGCCACGGCAAGCGGGTCGTGCCGGTGCACCCGAAGGCGGAGCCGGTGGCCGGCGAACCGGGGTACGCCCGGCTCGCCGACATCCCGTTCGACGTGGACGTGGTCGACGTGTTCGTCAACAGCGAGCTGGCGGGCGCGGTGGCCGACGAGGCCGTGGCCCGGGGGGCCCGCGCGGTCTGGTTCCAGCTCGGTGTGGTGGACGAGGCCGCGTACGAGCGGACGCGGGCGGCGGGGCTCGCGATGGTGATGGACGCCTGCCCGGCGATCGAGATCCCCCGGCTCGGTTAGAGCGCCACTCCGAGTCCCTCGATCACGGTCGCACCGGGGATCTCCGCGAACGCCTTGCCCGGCAGTAGGAGTTTGCCACGCCTGCGGCCGCTGCCGACGAGCACGTAGGGCAGGTCCACCACGGCCGAGTCGATCAACAGCGGCCAGGCGGCGGGGAGTCCGAGCGGGGTGATGCCGCCGTACTCCATGCCGGTCTCGCCGGTCGCCAGGTCCATCGGGGCGAACGAGGCTTTGCGGGCGCCGAGTTGACGGCGCACCGTGCCGTTGACGTCGACCTTGGTCCGGGAGAGCACCAGGCAGGCGGCGAGCGTGGTCTCACCGCCGCGCTTGCCCGCCACCACCACGCAGTTGGCGCTGCGCTCGGGCAGGTCCGCGCCGTAGTGCTCGACGAAGACGGCCGTGTCCGCGAGGTCGGGGTCGGTGTCCACGTAGAGGATCTGCTCGGCGGGGACGGCCCCTTGCCAGTTCCGTACGGCGTCGGCGACCGGTGTGGTCAGCTCGGCCAGGCAGTCGGGGGCGGGGATGGCGTTGTCGAAGTCTCCGATGGGCGCGCGCATGGCGGCACGGTAACAGCCCGTGCGGGGGCCTCAGCGCACGGGCGGTACGGAGACCGCCATCACCATCCGCATCGGCACGTCGCCGTCGTTGCCGTAGGTGTGCGGGGCGTCGGCCTCGAAGGTGGCGCTCGCCCCGGCGGGGACCGCGTGCCGTACCCCGTCCACTTCGAGGGTGAGTTCGCCGGAGGTGACGTGGACCAGTTCGACCGTGCCGGACGGGTGCGGGTCGGCGCTGCTGTGCTCGCCGGGCATCAGCTTCCAGTCCCACAGCTCCAGCGGGCCGGGCGCCTCGGTGCCGGCCAGCAGCCGGTTGTAGCTGCCGCCCTCAGTGTGCCAGAGCCGGACCGCCTGGTCGGCGGGGACGACGCGGACCCTGGGGCCCTGTTCGTAGTCGAGCAGGGTGGTGACGCTGATGCCGAGCGCGTCCCCGATCTTGACGACGGTGCCGATGCTGGGGTTGGTGCGGGCCTGCTCGATCTGGATGAGCATGCCCCGGCTGACCCCGGCGCGGGCGGCCAGCGTCTCCAGCGTGAAGCCGCGCTCGGTGCGCCAGCGGCGGACGTTGCGCGCAAGGAACTGGGTCAGCAGGTCGAGGTCCGCCACATCACGTCCATCGGGGTTCACAGGGGCCACAGGGGTCCCGGAGGTCACGGGAAGGAATGACCGGATCGAGTGCACGGGACCGCGGTGTGCCGCACCCGATCGTGCACCGCACTGTACTGCGCGGTCCGGTACGGAGCACGCGCCCGCCCGCTCAGCCCTCCGCGTCCAGCTCGGCCAGCCGCTCGACCTGCTCCTCGTCCAGGGCGGCCAGCGCGCCCAGTTGCGCGGAGGTCACCCCGGCCGGGGGCGGCACCGGGGCGGGTGTGCGCAGCGGAGGCTGCCAGCCGTCCTCGGGGGTCCAGCGCCGTACGACGCGGGCGGGCGCCCCGGCGACCACGGCGTGGTCCGGGACCGTGCCGCGCACCACCGCGCCGGCCGCGACCACCACGTTCCGGCCGATGCGGGCGCCGGGCAGGATCACCGCACCGGTGCCGATCCAGCAGCCGGGGCCGATCTCCACCGGTTCCATCCGGGGCCACTGGCGGCCGATGGGCTCGTGCGGGTCGTCGTAGGAGTGGTTGGTGGAGGTGACGTAGACGTAGGGGCCGAAGTAGCAGTCGCGGCCGATGGTGACCGTGGTGTCGGCGATGACGTGGCTGCCCCGGCCGAGGACGACGCCGTCGCCTATCCGCAGGATCGGCTCGGGGCCGAGGTCGAGGTCCGGCATGAGCCCGGCGGTGAGGGTGACCTGTTCGCCGACGATGCAGTGGGAGCCGAGCGTGATCCAGCGCTCGCCGAAGACCGTGCCGAGCGGGAAGGCGAGCCGGGTGGC
Source organism: Streptomyces seoulensis (assembly GCF_022846655.1). NCBI lineage: Bacteria > Bacillati > Actinomycetota > Actinomycetes > Kitasatosporales > Streptomycetaceae > Streptomyces > Streptomyces seoulensis. The sequence continues at coordinate 2,469,393 of NZ_AP025667.1, read as the reverse complement.
CTCGCCGATCGCGCCGAACCGGAACCGGCCCGGATGCGCCGCGGTGACCGCTCCGCTGCGCTGCGCCCAGCCCCACGCCGCATGGACGGCGCGCTGGGCGAGCCCCTGTCGCCAGGAGGAGAACGTGTTCTTGCGCTTCGGCACCCGCCCACGTTACTCAGCGGTCGCTCACCGGGAGGCGCCGGACGGCTGTGATCTTCACCCCATCCGATGAGCCCTGTGATGCCCTACCGTGCGCGGGGAGACCGCCCGGCGCGGTCTCCCTCGATTTCGCCCGGCAGAGAGACGGTGGACACGGATGACGCACAAGGCCCTGATCGCAGGGATCGGCGGCAGGGAACCGGCGATCGACCCGGAGGCGTTCGTCGCCCCGAACGCCTCGGTGATCGGCGACGTGACCCTGCGGGCGGGGGCGAGCGTCTGGTACGGCGCGGTGGTGCGAGGGGACGTGGAGCGGATCACCGTCGGCGCGGACGCCAACGTCCAGGACAACGTCACCCTGCACGCCGACCCCGGCTTCCCGGTCACGATCGGCGAACGCGTCTCCATCGGCCACAACGCCGTCGTCCACGGCGCCACCGTCGAGGACGACTGCCTGATCGGCATGGGCGCGACGGTCCTGAACGGCGCGGTGATCGGCGCGGGTTCCCTGATCGCGGCCCAGGCCCTGGTCCCCGAGGGCATGGTCGTACCCCCCGGCTCCCTGGTGGCGGGCGTCCCGGCCAAGATCCGCCGTGAACTCTCGGAGGAGGAACGCCAGGGCGTCACCCTGAACGGCACCCTGTACGCGGACCTGGCGAAGACCCACCGGGCGGTGCACGAGTAGGCCGGACGCGGACAGGGCCCCTACGGCTGGTCGGCGCCGACCGGCTCGGCCTCGGGGGTCCGCTCCGTGGACCCGTTGCGCTTCGCGCGGCGCTTCATGAGCAGGAGGGAGGTGAGGCCGATGACGACGGCGGCGACCAGGCCCAGCCAGGAGAAGCGCTTGAGCCAGTCCTCAGCGACCATGCCGACGTAGTAGACGACGGCGGTGGTGCCGCCCGCCCAGACGATGCCGCCGAGGACGTTGGCCATCAGGAACTTCCAGTAGGGCATGCGGAGCACGCCCGCCAGGGGGCCGGCGAAGATGCGGAGCAGGGCGATGAAGCGGCCGAAGAAGACCGCCCACATGCCCCACTTCTCGAAGGACCGCTCGGCGGTGGCGACGTGCGCCTCGCTGAAGTGGCTCGGGAACTTCTGCCCCAGCCACGCCAGCAGCGGGCGGCCGCCCTTGCGGCCGATCGCGTAGCCGATGGAGTCACCGATCACCGCGCCGGCCGTGGCGCACACACCGAGGACGACCGGGTTGATCCCGGTGTGCTGGGAGGACATGAGCGCGGCCGAGACGAGCACGATCTCGCCGGGCAGCGGGATGCCGAGGCTCTCCAGCCCGATCACCAGGCTCACCACGGCATAGACGGCGACCGCGGGCACCGAGTCGAGCCATTCCTGCACGTGCACCGCCGGTTCCTCCCAGTCGCTGTCGCACCCTGCCGAAGACGCCGCGCACGGGCACCTTCGGGGGAAGGCTACCCGGTCGGCGCACACCGGCGACGAGCGCGAACCGGCGGCCGGGGGCGCGGGCCGGTGTCCGGCGCGCCCCCGGGAGTCCCCGAGCGGCCTCAGCCGTTCGGACGCAGGGTCCAGACCACGGTCATCTCGCCGGAGACGGAACCGTCCTCGCGCTCGATGGTGATGGCGACGGGGAACTCCGGACGGCTGCCCGCGTCGAGCTCCGCGACGACCTCGGCGGCCGGGCGGCCCAGGGTGGCGGTGGCGGTCACCGGGCCGAGGGCGAGCTTCTTGTAGTCGATCTCGGCGCGCACCGCGAGCGGCACGGCCCGCGAGAGCTGGTCGCCGAAGGCGGTGAGCACGATGGCGCCGCTCGCGGACTCGGCCAGCGTGAACATCGCGCCGGCGTGCGGTCCGCCGAGGTGGTTGTGGTACTCGGACTGGTCCGGCAACCGGAGCACCGCGCGCTCCGGGGTGACCTCGATGAACTCCAGGTTCAGGGTCCGCACCATCGGCACGGCGGCGGCCAGCATGTCGCCCATGGAGGCGCTCTCAACTGTCATGACCGTGATGTTACCGACGGGTAGCGAGCCTGGCCAGCCCCGCCCCTCTCCGTTTCGGTACGCCCCTGACGAGGGACGGTGACCGAAACGTGTCCCGTGGCGCATTAGGGTTGCTGGCCATGTGGCCAGGAGAGCAGCCGCCAGGGGGCGCGCAGAACCCGCAGGACAACCCGTACCAGCAGCCGGGTTACCAGCAGCCGAATCCGTATCAGCAGCCCGGCTACCAGCAGTACCCGCAGCCGAACCCCTATGGGCAGCAGCCCCAGTGGGGTCCGCCGCAGCCGCCGGGGAAGCCGGGGGGCGGGAGCAAGCGGGTCAAGGTCGTCGCCATCGTCTCGGCTCTCGCGGTCGTCGTCACCGCTGGGGTGACGGGGTATCTGGTCCTCGGATCCGAGGACGACGGCCCGAACGAGGCCAAGGGCGGCGGGAGGACGAGCCAGTCGCCCACGCCCGAACCGTCGGTGAGTGAGTCCGCGACGGACGACAACCCGCGCGGCGGTGACGGCGAGAAGCCGGTCATCGCGGGCTGGAAGGTCGTCGTCAACCCGAAGTTCGGCACCGCCTTCGACGTACCGGCGGACTGGCAGCTCGAGTCCACGGACACCTCCTACTTCATGGAGGACCACGCGGACGACGACAAGCTGATCACCTCGGTGTCCGCGCCCGCCGTCTACAAGTCCAAGTGGTGCACGGACGACAGCGACAAGGACGGCCGCAAGGAGGACACTTCGCTCGCCGTCGCCGGCACGCGTGGCGAGAGCGGCGCGAAGAGCCCCGAGCAGGCCGCGGTCATGCGGGTGCCGTGGTACGTCTACGGCGGCTACACCCAGCCGGACAAGAAGAGCCTCACGTACGACAAGAAGACCAAGTCCTACGTCACCACCTCGGGCGTCAAGGGCGCCTACGCGTGGGCGCGTTCGTCGGGCAGCCCGCAGAAGGGCAAGTGCGCGAGCGACGGCAAGGCCATCTCGTTCGCCTTCCGCAACTCCGCACAGGACATCGTGTCGTTCGACTTCTACGGCGCCAAGGGCGTGAAGGGGGAGGTCGACACGGCGACCATCATGAAGATCCTCTCCTCGGTGCGGCTGCACGGCGACCCCACGGAGAGCTGACGGACGGCTCGTAATCGGGTTGGCAGTCCCGGGGTCACGCGGCCATAGTCGGCCGGTGATCCCGGACTCCTCCGCACGCCCCTCCTGGGCGGGCCGCAACTACTCCCTGCTGACCGCCGCGGCCGTCGTCGCCGGCCTCGGCGCCAACGGGTCGCTGATAGCGGCCGCGTTCGCGGTGCTGGACGCGGGCGGCGACGGCGGCGACGTGGGCCTGGTCGCCGCCGCCCGCACCCTGCCGCTGGTGGTGTTCCTGCTCATCGGCGGCGCGGTCGCGGACCGGCTGCCCCGGCACCGGGTGATGGTCGCGGCCAACGCCCTCAACTGCGTCTCGCAGGGCGCGTTCGCCGTGCTGGTTCTCACCGGTGAACCCCGGCTGTGGCAGATGATGCTGCTCAGCGCGCTCGGCGGCACCGGTCAGGCGTTCTTCAGCCCGGCGGCCGAGGGCATGCTGCTCTCCTCCGTGGAGGGGGAGCACGCGGGCCGGGCCTTCGCCCTGTTCCGGATGGCCACCCAGGGTGCGGCGCTCGGCGGGGCGGCACTGGGCGGCGCGCTGGTGGCCATGATCGGCCCCGGCTGGGTGCTGGCGCTGGACGCGGCCTGCTTCGCCCTCGCCGGTGCGCTCCGCGCGTTCCTCGACGTGAGCCACATCCCGGCCCGCGAACCGGGCAGCGGCATGCTGGCCGATCTCCGCGAGGGCTGGCGGGAGTTCATCGGCAGGCCCTGGCTGTGGGGCATCGTCGTCCAGTTCTCCCTGGTCAACGCGGTGGTCAGCGCGGCCAACGCGGTCTACGGCCCCCTGGTGGCCCGCGACAGCCTGGGCGGTGCGGGCCCCTGGGGCCTGGCCCTGGGCGCCTTCGGCGCGGGCACGGCGGCGGGCGCCCTGCTGATGACGCGCTACCGCCCCCGTCGGCTCCTCCTCGCCGGCACCCTCTGCGTCTTCCCCCTGGCCCTCCCCTCGGCCGCCCTGGCGGTGCCGGTGCCCGTGGGGGTCCTGTACGGGGTCATGTTCGTCGCCGGTGCCGCGGTGGAGGTGTTCGGCGTCTCCTGGATGACCGCCCTGCACCAGGAGATCCCCGAGGACAAGCTCTCCCGCGTCTCGGCCTACGACTGGTTCGGCTCGGTGGCCCTGATCCCCCTGGCCACGGCCCTGGCAGGCCCCACCCAGTCGGCCTTCGGCCGCACCCCGGCCCTGTGGGGCACCTCAGCCCTCATCCTCCTGGCCACGGCCCTGGTCCTCCTGATCCCGGACATCCGCACGCTGCGCCGCGGGGACGGGCGGGATGCGGCGGCGCCCCACTTGCCCCTCGACACCAAGAGCACGCCGGTAGCGGCAGCCAGCCAAAAGTCAATGGCCTCTGATGACTAGTCATTTATGACCAGGGCCGGAATGCTGGGCGGAGCGTCGGTCCGGACGCACTCGCGCACCCGTCGAGAGGCAGCATGCATGTCTTCCGAACCTGCAACCGAGTCATCCAAGTCACGCCACTCACCCGAATACAGGCCGCCGGTCCCCTGGTGGGTCATCGTGCTGGCGCTGATCATCTCCACGGGGGCGTACGTCCTTTTGGTGGTGCTCGGAAAGCAGGACGGCGCGGCCACTGCCGGCTCCCTGGCTGCCCTGCTCACAGGTGTCCTGGCAGCTTTGGCGGCCTTCGGACGCAAGTAGTAGCGCGACAGGCCGAACTCGCAGCGCGCCCCTCAGCCGATGCCGAAGGCCCCGGCCGGGGGCTCGGGGGACGGGACGGCGTCCGGGTCGGAGACGGGGCGGGCGGAGCCGATGAACTTGCCTAGGGAGGCGCCGTGTTCGACGCGGGCGGGGAAGGCGTCGGCGGCGGTGCGGCGGGCCAGGGGAGCCGTGTCCAGGGGGTGGTGGGAGGCGAGGAGGACCGCGTTGCCGAAGCGGCGGCCGCGCAGGACCGCCGGCTCCGCGATCAGGGCCAGCTCCTCGAACGTCGCCGCCAGGTTGGCCAGTTGGGAGCGGAGGAAGCCGAACGGGGCCGCGTCGGCGAGGTTGGCCAGGTAGACGCCGTCCGGGCGGAGCACCCGTTCCGCCTCGCGGACGTAGTCCAGGGAGGTGAGGTGGGCCGGGACGCGGGAGCCGCCGAAGACGTCCGCCATCAGGACGTCGGCGCTGTCGTCGGGGGCCGCCTCCAGCCAGGCGCGGGCGTCGGCGGCATGCGTGGTGATGCCCGAGCCGGGCGGCAGCGGCAGGTGCTCGGTGACCAGGTCCAGCAGCCCCTTGTCGGCCTCCACCACGTCCTGCCGGGAACCGGGCCGGGTCGCGGCCACGTACCGGGGCAGGGTGAGGGCTCCCCCGCCCAGGTGCAGCACGTCCAGTGGCCGGCCGGGCTCGGCCACCACGTCGAGGGCGTGGCCGAGCCGCCGGGCGTACTCGAACTCCAGGTGCTCCGGCTCGTCCAGGTCGACGTAGGACTGCGGAGCCCCGTCGACGGTGAGCAGCCAGGCCCGGTCCCGGTCGACGTCGGGCATCAGCTTGGCGGTGCCGTGGTCGACGGTCCTGCTCACGGGTACGGATTCACTCACCCGGCCATTGTCGCCGCTCGGGCGGGGTGCGCGGGGACGAGCCCCCGCGCACCCCGCACCGCTCAGCCGACGGAGGTGACCGTCCCGGCGCCCACGGTCCGCCCGCCCTCACGGATGGCGAACCCGAGCCCCGGCTCCAGCGGGACCTCCCGGTCCAGCTCCACGGTCATCTCCACCGTCTCGCCGGGCCGGGCGACCGCCAACGGGCCGAGGTCGATGTCACCGGCCACGTCCGCCGTGCGGATGTAGAACTGCGGCCGGTACCCGGTGGACAGCGGCTTGGTGCGGCCGCCATCGGACCCGGCGAGCACGTACACCCGCGCCGAGAACCGGCGGCTCGGCACCACACTGCCGGGCGCCGCGACGACGTGCCCGCGCCGCACCGCGTCCCGCGGCACCCCGCGCAGCAGGATCGCCACGTTGTCCCCGGCCTGCGCCTCCGGCATCGGCTTGCCGAAGGTCTCCAGCCCGGTGACCACGCTCTCCACCCCGGCGCCGAGCACCTCCACCCGGTCGCCGACGCGCAGCGTGCCCCGCTCGACGGCACCGGTGACGACGGTGCCGCGACCGGTGATGGTGAGCACGTTCTCCACCGGCAGCAGGAACGGCGCGTCCAGGTACCGCTCCGGCATCGGCACGTACGTGTCGACCGCGTCGAGCAGCGCCTCCACGGAGGCCGTCCAACGGGGCTCGCCCGCCAGCGCCTTGAGCCCGGAGACCCGTATGACGGGCACGGTCTCCCCCGGATACCCCTGCGAGGTGAGCAGTTCCCGCACCTCGAGCTCGACCAGGTCGGTCAGCTCCTCGTCACCGGCGTCCGCCTTGTTCAGCGCGACCACGATGTGGTCGACACCCACCTGCCGGGCGAGCAGCACGTGTTCGGCGGTCTGCGGCATGATCCCGTCGAGCGCGGAGACGACCAGGATCGCCCCGTCGAGCTGGGCGGCGCCGGTCACCATGTTCTTGACGTAGTCCGCGTGGCCGGGCATGTCGACGTGGGCGTAGTGCCGGGTGTCGGTCTCGTACTCGACGTGCGCGATGTTGATGGTGATGCCGCGCGCGGCCTCCTCCGGGGCGCGGTCGATGCGGTCGAAGGGCACGAAGGTGCCGGTGCCGCGCTCGGCGAGCACCTTGGTGATGGCGGCGGTCAGCGTGGTCTTGCCGTGGTCGACGTGGCCCATGGTGCCGATGTTCAGGTGCGGCTTGGTGCGCACGTACGCCGTCTTGGGCATGGCTGTTCCTCGTGGTCTTGGTGGTGCGTGGAGAGCACGGGGACCCCTGGGACTCGCCGACCCTCCCCTCGCGGGGTCCGCCGGACTATCCGGAGAGGGTCAGCTTCGGGCGCCGTCGACGGCGGCCACGAGGACGAGGACGGCAGCCTTCGGTGCGTCCGCGACCGCGGATGCTGCGAGGAAGGCGTACCGGAACATGACGCAGATCATGGCGCACGCGTCGTCCCACGTCGAACGGTTTTCCGCGGCCCGTAAGGGGTCAACGGCCGTGAACCATACGCCGATCACACCCCTGTGTCGGTTAGTGTCGCCGAATGCCCGATGCCACCACCCGCTCTGGGGGCACCGCCACGGCCGCTCCCCCGGCCGTCGCCCTGAGGCCGACCGTCGCCGTGCCCGTCCCCCTCCTCACCCGCGCCGGACTCGTCGCGCGCGCCACGCTCGTGTGGCCGTCGCCGTACGCCCGCCTCGCCCTGCTGCTCCTGCTGCTCGCGGGCGCGGCCACGACCGTGCTGGTCCTCGATCCGCAGCGTTACCTCACCCAGGGCTGGCCGCCGCAGCTCGGCGGGTTCACGGCGGCCGGGGTGTTCGCGCTGGCGTACGGGGTGTGCACGGTGGCGTTCGTGCCGCGCCCGCTGCTGAACCTGGCGGCCGGCGCGCTGTTCGGCTCCGCGCTGGGGCTGACCTCGGCGCTGGCGGGCACGGTGCTGGGCGCGGGGCTGGCGTTCGGCCTCGGCCGGGCGCTGGGCCAGGACGCGCTGCGCCCGCTGCTGCGCGGGCGCTGGCTGAAGGCGGCCGACGGGCAGCTCAGCCGGCACGGCTTCCGGTCGATGCTGGCGGCCCGGCTCTTTCCCGGCGTGCCGTTCTGGGCGGCGAACTACTGCGCGGCCGTCTCCCGGATGCGCGCGCTGCCCTTCCTGCTCGCCACGGCGCTCGGCTCGATCCCGAACACGGCCGCCTACGCCGTCGCCGGGGCCCGCGCCTCCACGCCGACCTCCCCCGCGTTCCTCATCGCGCTGGCCGTGATCGGGCTGCCCGCGCTGGCCGGTACGGCGCTGGCCTGGCGCAAGCGGCACCAGTTGCGCGGGCGTTGACGCCACCGCCCCGACGCCCCTCGTACCCCCGCCGATCGCCCGCCGTTCATGACCAGCGCATGACCAACCCCCTGTGAAGGCTTTGCCAACGGCGCCCGCTACGCTGCCCTGCGTCGCATGATCCCCCTACGCTCCCCAGCGCTTGGACGCCACACCTCCATGTCTTGGTTTGAATCCCTCGTCCTCGGACTCGTCCAGGGACTCACCGAGTTCCTGCCCGTCTCCTCCAGCGCGCATCTGCGGCTGACGGCGGCCTTCTCGGGCTGGCAGGATCCCGGCGCGGCCTTCACCGCGATCACGCAGATCGGTACGGAGGCGGCGGTCATTATCTACTTCCGCAAGGACATCGGGCGGATCATCTCGTCCTGGTTCCGCTCGCTGTTCGACAAGTCGATGCGGCACGACCACGACGCGCAGATGGGCTGGCTGGTGATCGTCGGCTCGATCCCGATCGGCGTGCTCGGGGTGACGCTGAAGGACCAGATCGAGGGGCCGTTCAGGGACCTCAGGATCACGGCGACCATGCTGATCGTGGTCGGTGTGGTCATCGGCATCGCCGACCGGCTGGCGGCCCGCGACGAGTCCGGCGGACGGCACCGCAGCCCGAAGCAGCGCAAGACCCTGGAGAACCTCGGCATCCGGGACGGCCTGATCTTCGGCCTCTGCCAGGCATGCGCCCTCATCCCGGGCGTCTCACGCTCCGGCGCCACCATCAGCGGCGGCCTGTTCATGGGTTACAAGCGCGAGGCCGCGGCCCGCTACTCCTTCCTCCTCGCCATCCCGGCCGTCCTCGCCTCCGGCGTCTTCGAGGTCAAGGACTCCCTGGGCGAGAACAGCGAGGTGGCCTGGGGTCCCACCCTCTTCGCCACGGTCATCGCCTTCGCGTCGGGATACGCGGTCATCGCATGGTTCATGAAGTGGATCTCCAACAAGAGCTTCATGCCCTTCGTCTACTACCGGGTGGTCCTGGGCATCGTCATCATCGCCCTGGTCGGCGCGGGCGTACTGAGCCCGCACGCGGCGGAGTCGTCGGGGTGATCGCGGGCACCGCCGGTCCAGCGATGACGGACGGCCGGCGGGGCCCGGACCTCAGCGTCGGCTGGTGTTGAACTCCCTGATCAGCCCCGACAGTTCCAGCAGGCTCTCGATGCGGAACAGGGGAAGCCGTTCCGCGTCCCTCGTGTTCCAGGTCAGCCGCGCCCAGGGGCCCCGGTGGATCAGGGCCGTGTGCGTGCCGGCCCGGCGAGCCGGGCGGAGGTCGTCGTCCAGGCGGTCGCCCACGTAGAGGATCTCGTCCGGTTCGGCCGGGACCATGGTGGTCAGGCGGGCGAAGAAGGCGGGGTCGGGCTTGGAGACACCCCAGTCGGCCGAGGTGCCGATCAGGTCCACGTCCGTCGCGAAGAGCTCGCGCAGGACGCGGGCCGCGTGCTCGTCCTGGTTGCCCGCGATGCCGAGCCACAGGCCGTCCGCCCGGAGCGTGGCCAGGGTGTCGCGGACATCGGGGTACACGTCGGCCTCGCCGAACATCCGGGGCACCCCGGCTGCGGCCCGCCGCTCCCGCTCCTCCGCCAGGTCGAAGCCGGGCCGGAACTCCTCGAAGACCTCGTGGTGATCACGCCCCTGGGCGATCACCGCGCCGAACACCGCCGAGAACGTGTGCCGGGGCACGCCCAGCCAGTCCGCCCAGGTCCCGAACTCCGTCGTCTCGTCCACCAGGCACTCACCGACATCGAAGACCGCGGCGCGAATCATGGTGGCCAGCGTAGTGCGCGCACCCGGTCCCGGTGATCTACGCGCCCAGGTGGGCCAGAAGTCCTCCGGCCACGGGGTACGGGCTCTCCCGCGGCAGCAGCCCGGCCGCCTCCTCCAGCCGCCCCGCCCGTACCGCCCCGTGGACCTCCCGCGCCAGCGGGGTCACGTCGCGGATGCCCACGATCCACTCGTCGGCGTACCGGGCGGCCGCCTCCCCCGCGAGGCCCAGTTGGAGGGCGCGATGGGGAAGCGGGTTCAGGTGCAGGTCCCGCTCGGGGTCCCACTGGACGCGGCCGGAGCCTCGCGGAGACGGCGCTTCCAGTCGGCCGGGGTGCCGTGCAGCTCGGCCACGTGGTGCGAGAGGCAGGCGTTGCGCAGGGCCCATTCGAAACCGTCACGGGTGATGTCCACGGCGAGGACCGTCTCCTGGCCCTCCTTGGCGCTCCAGCCGCAGCGGTACATCATCCACAGGAAGGAGGGCTTGATCCAGGTCATCCGGGACCGGCTCCAGGCCGCGGGGAAACGGCCGGTACGGGCCGCCGCCTCGCCGATCTCCGGCCGGTACGCCTGGTACACCGTGATCGTGTCGGACGTGTGGGCGGCGCGGATGCGGAACTTCGGCTCGGTGGCGGCGGGTTGGTCGATCATGGGACCAGGTTCGGCCACCCGGGCCCCGGCTGCCACCCGATTTCGCCGGTGGTCCCCTGTCATGGATCACGCGACGCGCGCACACTGGAGTGAGGGCCCTGGGGAGGGAGACTCCGGATGAGGAGCACGAGGACGTTCGGCCGGCCGCTGGGCTCCCCCTGGCCCCGTTCCGGCGCCGCCGCCCTGGCGGGCGCGCTGCCGGTGCTCGCGTTCCCGGCGCCCGCCCTCTGGTGGTTCGCCTACGTCGCCCTCGTCCCCTGGATCGCGCTGGCCCGCTCCGCGCCGACCGCCCGCCGGGCCGCGCTCGACGGCTGGTGCGGGGGCGTCGGGTTCATGCTGGCGGTGCACCACTGGCTGCTGCCGAGCCTGCATGTGTTCATCTTCCTGATAGCCGCCCTGCTGGGCGTGCTCTGGGCGCCCTGGGGATGGCTGGCGCACCGCTTCCTGGGCGGCACCCCCTCGCCCGGCCGGGCCTCGGCCGCCCTGCTGGTGCTGCCCTCGGCGTGGCTGGCGGTGGAGCTGGTCCGCTCCTGGCAGGGGCTCGGCGGGCCGTGGGGCATGCTCGGCTCCACCCAGTGGCAGGTGGGCCCGGCGCTGCGGCTCGCCTCGGTGGGCGGGGTGTGGCTGCTCAGCTTCCTGGTGGTCGCCGTCGACGTGGCGCTGGCGGTGCTGATCTCGGTACGCGCCTCCCGCGTGCCCGCCATCGCCTCGCTGATCGCCACCGCGGCCGCCACGAGCGCCGCGTACGCCTGGGCGCCGCGCGCGGACGTGGACGGGCGGGCGCGGATCGCGGTGGTCCAGCCGGGGGTGTACGACGGTCCGCGGGGCCCCGAGCGGCGGTTCGCGCGGGAGGAGTCGCTGACCCGGCGGTTGGCGGGGCGGGACGTGGACCTGATCGTCTGGGGCGAGAGCAGTGTCGGCCACGACCTCGGCGACCGGCCCGACCTGGCCCGCCGGATCGCCGCCCTGTCCCGGCAGACCGGCGCCGAGGTGCTGGTGAACGTGGACGCCCGCCGCTCCGACCGCCCCGGCATCTACAAGAGTTCCGTACTGGTCGGCCCGGACGGCCCCACCGGGGACCGGTACGACAAGATGCGGCTGGTGCCGTTCGGCGAGTACGTCCCGGCCCGCGCACTGCTCGGCTGGGCCACCTCGGTCGGCAAGGCGGCGGGCGAGGACCGGCACCGGGGCGAGGAGCAGGTGGTGATGGACGCCGGGGGCCTCGGGCTCGGCCCCCTGGTCTGCTTCGAGACCGCGTTCCCCGACATGGGCCGCCGGCTCACCGAGGACGGCGCGGACGTCCTGCTCGGCCAGTCCGCCACCTCCACGTTCCAGGAGAGCTGGGCCCCGGAGCAGCACGCCTCGCTGGCCGCGCTGCGGGCCGCCGAGACCGGCCGCCCGATGGTGCACGCCACCCTGACCGGCGTCTCCGCGGTATACGGCCCGGACGGCGAGCGCGTCGGCCCCTGGCTCGGCACCGGCGCGAGCGCCGCCCGTGTGTACGACGTACCGCTCGCGCACGGCGTCACCCCGTACGTCCGGCACGGCGACTGGCCGGTGGACGGCGCGCTGCTGGTGCTGACGGTGCTGGGTGTGGCGGAGGGGCTGCGGACGCTCAGGCCGCGCCGGACGGGTCCTCGGCCGCTCGTACCACGCGCTCGCACAGCTCGTGAGTCGCCAGCGCGTCCCGTGCGCTGAGCGGTTCGCCCGCGCGGACGGCGTCGAGGAAGGTGAGGACGGCTCCCTCGATGCCGCGCTGCCGCGACACCGGGACCCAGTCGCCCCGGCGGCGCACGGTGGGCTGGCCCTTGTGGTCGATCACCTCGGCGAGGTTGACCACCTGGCGCTTGGTGTCCTGCCCGGAGACCTCGAGGATCTCCTCGGCCGAGCCGGAGAGCCGGTTCATCACGCCGAGCGCGGTGAAGCCGTCCCCGGAGAGCTGGAGCACGACGTGGTGGAGCAGCCCGGCCTCGCTGCGGACCCGCACGGTGACGTCGTCCACCGGGCCGGGCGCCAGGAAGCGCAGGGTGTCGACGACGTGGATGAAGTCGTCCAGGATCATCGAGCGCGGCTCCTCGGGGAGGCCGACCCGGTTCTTCTGGAGCAGGATCAGGTCGCGCGGGTGCTCCAGGACCTGCGCGTAGGAGGGGGCGTAGCGGCGGTTGAAGCCGACGAAGAGGGGGACGCCCCGGCGCTCGGCCAGCTCCACCAGCCGTTCGGAGTCGGCGAGTTCGTAGGCGAGTGGCTTGTCCACGTACGTGGGTACGCCCGCCTCCAGGAGCCGGGTGACGATCTCCGGGTGGACGGCGGTGGGCGCGTGCACGAAGGCGGCGTCGAGACCCGCGTCCAGCAGGGAGTCCAGCGTCTCGTGCCGCCGCTCGGCGGGCAGGTGCAGCGAGTCGGCGACGCGGGCGAGCGTGGCGGGGGTGCGCGTCTGGAGGTGGAGGTCGAGACCGGGCTGTGTGCCGAGGACCGGCAGATACGCCTTCCGCGCGATGTCGCCGAGTCCGATGCAGCCGACCTTCACGTGTGCTCTCCCTACCGCTGTCCTGCGTCTTCCTCCTCGGAAGCATACGGCGGGCGCCGGTCGGCGATGCCGTCGAAGGACTGCGGCGGCAGGTCCCGCCCGGCCTTGGCGAGCCGAAAACTCCTGTCCATCACGCGGGAGTTGGGCGAGGATGCGCGGCATGACGAACATACGCCGAGAGCCCGCCATCGACGCCGGTGAGCGCGACATGCTGGAGGGCTGGCTGGACTACCACCGGCAGACCCTGATCGAGAAGTGCGCGGACCTGACCGACCAGCAGCTCCGGACCCCCTCCGTGGAGCCCTCCACCATGACGCTCCTGGGCCTGGTGCGGCACCTGGCCGAGGTCGAGCGGTACTGGTTCCACGAGATCCTGCTCGGCGAGGACCCGGGGGTGCTGTACTCCACCGAGGAGGACCCGGACGCCGACTGGCACATCACCGAGGCCGACACCTGGCAGGACGCGTACGCGACCTGGCTGACCGAGGTGGGGACGGCGCGGCGCAACGCGGCCGGTTTCGGGCTGGACGACTTCTCCAAGGGCCTGCGCAGATCCGCGGGCGATCCGTTCAACGTCCGCTGGATCTACACCCACATGATCGAGGAGTACGCCCGCCACAACGGTCACGCCGACCTGATCCGTGAGCGGGTCGACGGGCGGACCGGCGAGTAGCGTCAGCCCGCGTCCGCGCCACGCCCTCCCGGCGGGGCGAGAGATCACTCGTGCGGGGCATCGGCGGCCCGTCACCGACGCCGGGCGGACGGCGGGGCGCGCAGAGTGGTCGGGTGGATCGAACTACGACTGCCGCAGCGCTTCTTGTCACCGTGGCCGTCTCGGCTCTCACCGGGTGCATGACCGTGCACGGGCCGGCGGTACCCGCGTCGGGCCCGGCCGGCCCGCCGTCCCGGCCCGCGGCGGCACGGCCGGACGGGAGCGCGCTGCCCCGGATGGAACAGGGGCCCGCGCGGGAGGCGCTGGAGCGTACCGGGCACTCCCCCGCCGCCCCCGCACCGCGCCCCCCGGCCGCCGCCGCGCCCGCCCCGCCCGAGCCGCAGCGGCCCCCCGCGGCTCCCGCGCCCCGCCGGGCGTACCCGGAGCAGCGGCGCCAGCGCGCCGACACCCCGCACCCGCCGCCCCGGACGGTGCCGAGGGTCCCGAACGTGTGCGCGCTGGGCAAGAAGTACGGCGGCTGGCCCAGGAACAGCCCCCAGTCGACGATCTGCGACCGGGCGTACGGGCACTGAGCTAGCTCTGCGGCCGCTGTCTCGGCGGGCCCCAGCCGTCCCCCTCGGCGGGGCCGGTGTCGGGGAAGCGGAGTTCGAGGCGGGTGATCGCGGCCCGGACGCCGGTGCCGTAGCCGTCGTCGGCGAGGGTGTCCGCCGCTCTGCGGGCGCGGCGCAGGTGGGTGCGGGCGGCTTCCGCGCGGTCCAGCTTGAGGTAGTCGGCCGCGAGGTTGAGGTGCAGGGAGGGATAGAAGCCGCGCACGCTCGTGGGGTCCGCGCCGGGGCGGCCGTCGGTCAGTTCGTCGGCCGCCGACAGGGCCCGCAGATCCCAGGCGAGTTCGTCCGCCGGGTCGTCCTGGGTGTCGGCCAGGTAGTGGGCGAGGGTGCAGCGGTGCAGCGGGTCACCGGACTCGGCCGCCTGGGCCCACAGCTCCAGCAGCCGGCGCCGGGCCTCCTCGCGGTCGCCGCCGCGGTGGAGCATGACGATCTGTCCGACCCGGGTGAGCAGGGCGTCGGGCGCCGTCTGCTCCTGTCGCTCCGCCACCGCGCCCTCCGGACCCGTCATCCGGCCGCTCGTCGGCCGTCCGCCCCCGACGCTAACCGCAGGCGGGGGCGATACCGGGCAGGCGGCCCCGGACGACACGGCGACACGCCCGGACCGGCGCCACCGCGGTCCGGGCCGGTGCAGGTCAGCCCAGGTCGGGAATGCGCCAGTCGATCGGCTCGTGCCCCTGCGCGGCGACGGCCTCGTCGATCTGGGTGAAGGGCCGCGAGCCGAAGAACTTCTTCGCGGACAGCGGCGAGGGGTGCGCGCCCTTGACCACCACGTGCCGCGTCTCGTCGATCAGCGGCAGCTTCTTCTGCGCGTAGTTGCCCCACAGCACGAAGACCGCCGGGTCGGGACGGGAGGCCACCGCGCGGATCACCGCGTCCGTGAACTTCTCCCAGCCCTTGCCCTTGTGCGAGTTGGCCTCGCCGGAGCGCACGGTGAGGACCGCGTTCAGCAGCAGGACGCCCTGCTCGGCCCACGGCATCAGATAGCCGTTGTCCGGGACGGGCAGGTCCAGCTCCTGGTGCATCTCCTTGTAGATGTTCCGCAGGGACGGCGGGGTCTTCACACCCGGCCGGACCGAGAAGCACAGGCCATGCCCCTGGCCCTCGCCGTGGTAGGGATCCTGGCCGAGGACGAGGACCTTGACCTTCTCGTAAGGCGTCGCGGCGAGCGCGGCGAAGACCTCCTCGCGCGGCGGGTAGACGGGACCGTTCGCCCGCTCCTCCTCGACGAACTCGGCCAGCTCCTTGAAGTACGGCTGCTGGAGCTCGTCACCCAGGACGCCCTGCCAGGACTCGGGCAGCATGGCGATGTCGGTCACGTCGGTGTCCCTCACGATCGGCGGTCACTTCCAAGGCTTCAGAACCTACAGGCGACCACTGACAACGCGTGGGGCAGGCCGCTCACCAGCTCGTCTTACGGTGCAGCTCCCACATCGTCATGATCGTCGAGGGGTCGAGGGCGCGCTCGCCGCCGGCGATGTCCTGGCTCGCCGCGACGTACTGGCGTCCCTGCCACAGCGGGATCAGCCGGGCGTCCTCCACCATGATCCGCTGGGCGGACGTCATGTCCTTGACCACCTCGGCGCGGTTCCCCTGCGCCCGCGAGCGGGGCAGCAGCTCGCCGGTGATCTTCTTGGTGACGTACGGGGTGCCGAGGGCGTTGTGCTCGCCGACGAAGGGCGCGATGAAGTTGTCCGCGTCGGGGAAGTCCGGGAACCAGCCGCGGCCGAACACCGGGTACTCCCCCTTCTGGTAGCCGGTCACGTAGGTCTTCCAGGGGCGGGTGCGCAGGGTGACCGTGAACAGTCCGGAGCCCTCCAACTGCCGCTTCAGCTCCTGGAACATCACGGCGGTCTCGGAGCCGTAGCGGTCGGAGGTGTACCAGAAGGTGAGCGGGACCCGCCGGTCGATGCCGGCGCGGGTGAGGATGGCGCGGGCCTTGTCCCCGCTGGGGTCGCCGAAGCGGTCGAAGTAGGAGGTGGCGTGGCCGGTGAGGCCCTTGGGGACCATCGAGTACAGCGGTTCGACGGTGTCCCGGTACACCTTGTGCGCGATCGCGCCCCGGTCCACGACCTGCGCGACGGCCTTGCGCACGGCCGCGTTGCCGGCCCAGCGGTCCTTGGGGTTGAACACCAGGTAGCTGATGTCGGTGCCGGTGCCGTCGACCAGTTGGAGATCGGCCGGGGACTGCTTCTGCAGGGCGAGGATGTCGTCGGCGGCGAGTCCCCGGTAGGTGACGTCGATCCGCTTCTCGCGCAGCGCCTTGACCATCGCGCCGGAGTCCTGGAAGTAGCGGATGGTGACCGCGTGGTTCTCCCGCTCGGCGAAGCCCTTGTAGCTGTCGTTGCGCACCAGCACCGCCTCCTCGCCCTCGTCGTAGGACTCCAGCCGGTAGGGGCCGGAGCCGCGCACGTCCTTGTCCGTGCGCAGCGAGTTGGCGGGGTACTCGCGCGGGTCGACCAGCGACATGGCCGGGGTGGCGAGCACGAACGGGAAGGTGGCGTCGGGCTTCTTCAGATGGAAGACGATCTCCCGCGTGCCGACGGTCTCCACCCGGTCCAGGCCCTCCAGCAGTCCGGCCGGGCCGCTGGGGGCGTTGATGGTGCGGATGCGGTCGATGGAGTGCTGGACGGCCTTGGCGTCCAGCGGGTCACCGTCGGCGAACTTCAGCCCGGACCGCAGCTTGCAGCGGTAGGTGCGGCTGGTGGAGTCGGTGAAGGAACAGCTCTCGGCGGCGTCAGGCTGGGGGGTGGTCGCGCCGTTCGGGTAGGCCAGGAGGGTCTGGTAGACGTTGCGGAACAGTTCCCAGGAGCCGTCCCAGGCGCCGGCCGGGTCCAGGGTGCTCGGCGCGCTCGTCGTCCCCACCACGATCGGACTGCTGTCGTCGGGGCCGCCGTCGGAGAGCAGGCCACAGCCGGGCAGCAGGGTGATGAGTGAGGTCAGGGACGCGGCCGCCGCGACCCTGCGCCGGACTCTGTTCCGCTTGAACACGCGCTCGCTCCTCGATCCGCCGTACCAAGGTCGGCAGACCATACCGCAGCCCGAGACCTCCTGAACCTCCCCTGAAACATGGGTTGTTGAACGGTTACCGATGACTACGTTGTCATGACCGCGCCCCGCTCGGGAACGCGTACGGGCGCCGCTCCCCGAAGGGAACGGCGCCCGTGGTGGCGCGGGCCGGGAGGGGTCAGCCCACCCCGGCGTTGAGGAAGATGCCGCCGTCCACGACGAGCGTCTGACCGGTGACCCAGTCGGACTGCTCGGAGGTGAGGAAGGCCGCGGCCCCGCCGATGTCGGAGGGGACGCCGAGCCGGCCGAGCGGGTAGGCGGCGGCCGCCTCCGCCTCGCGGCCCTCGTACAGGGCCTCGGCGAACTTGGTCTTCACCACCGCCGGGGCGATGGCGTTGACCCGCACCTTGGGCGCGAACTCGTGCGCGAGCTGCTGGGTCAGGTTGATCATCGCGGCCTTGCTGACGCCGTAGGCGCCGATGAACGGCGAGGGCGCGAGTCCGGCGACGGAGGCGATGTTGACGATCGCGCCGCCGTTCTCCCGCTGCCAGGCGTGCCAGGTCTTCTGGGCGAAGCCGAGCGCCGAGATCACGTTGGTCTCGAACACCTTGCGGGCCACGTCCAGGTCGACGTCGGCGATGGGGCCGAAGACCGGGTTGGTGCCCGCGTTGTTGACCAGGAAGTCGACGCGGCCGAACGCCTCCATGGCGCGTTCGACGGCCTCGGTCTGGTGGGCGAGGTCGTGGGCCTTGCCGGCGACGCCGATGACGCGGTCGGCACCGAGCCGCTCGACGGCCTCCTTCAGCGCATCCTCGTTGCGGCCGGTGATGACCACGCGGTCGCCGCGCGCCACGAGGGCCTCCGCGACGCCGTAGCCGATGCCCCGGCTGGCGCCCGTGACGAGCGCGGCCTTGCCGGAGAGTGCGGGAAGTTCAATCATGTCCGTGTGCTCCAGGGTCCCGAGTGACTAGTCGAGCGGTCCGCCCGCGACGTACAGCACCTGGCCGGAGACGAATCCGGCCGCATCCCCGGTGAAGAAGGCGATGGCGTTGGCGATGTCCTCGGGCGTCCCGACGCGCTGGACCGGGATCTGGGTGGCGGCGGCCTTCTTGAAGTCGTCGAAGTCCATGCCCACGCGGTCGGCGGTGGCCTTGGTCATCTCGGTGGCGATGAAGCCCGGCGCGACGGCGTTGGCGGTGATGCCGAACTTGCCCAGCTCGATGGCGAGGGTCTTGGTGAAGCCCTGCAGACCCGCCTTGGCGGCCGAGTAGTTGGCCTGGCCGCGATTGCCGAGCGCTGAGGACGAGGACAGGTTGACGACCCGGCCGAAGCCCGCGTCCACCATGTGCTTCTGGACCGCCTTGGTCATCAGGAACGAGCCGCGCAGGTGCACGCCGAGCACGGTGTCCCAGTCGGACACGCTCATCTTGAACAGCAGGTTGTCGCGGAGCACACCGGCGTTGTTGACGAGGATGGTCGGCGCGCCCAGCTCTTCCACGATCCGCGCCACGGCCGCCTCGACCTGCGCCTCGTCGGAGACGTCGGCACCGACCGCGACGGCCTTGCCGCCCGCCGAGGTGATCTTCTCGACGGTGTCCTTGCAGGCGGCCTCGTCCAGGTCGATCACGGCGACGGCGTGACCCTCGGCGGCCAGCCGTACGGCGGTGGCGGCGCCGATACCGCGCGCCGCGCCGGTGACTACCGCGACCCGCTGTTCATTGGTGGACATTGCTGCTTCTCCTCGCCCTTGAGAGAACCCGACGGGTCCGGCACCGGACCCGCCGTGCGGTGAGCGACCGCTTAGTACCTTCAGCACCCGTGACGCTAGAAGCCCTGGCACCCGGTGTCAACGGGACACCGGGCGGTGTGATCCATTACCTCACCAGGAGGTCCAGCAGGCGCTCGGTCTCGGCCACCGGGTCGGCGGTCAGTCCGGTGTGCACCGGGCCGGGCCGGACGATGGTCGAGCGGGGCGCGATCAGCCAGCGGAAACGCCGCCCGGCGTCGTCGCGGGCCGCCTGGCCGGACTCCTCCCCGCCCGCGCAGATCCGCTCCACGGCACCGAGCGCGGCGCGCACCCCGGCCACGTCCGCCGCCGGGTCGAGCGCGAGCAGCCGGGCCTCGTCCAGGTGGGTGCGGGCACCGACGTAACCCCGGGCGCGGCAGTAGACGAGGACACCCGCGTTGATCCGCTCGCCGCGCTCGACGCGGGGTACGACCCGCAGCAGGGCGTACTCGTACACCTCGCGGTCGCCGCCCTGGCCGCCCCGGATGATGTGGCGCTCGACCACGCTGCCGGCCATGTGGATGTGGTGCTCGCTCACTTGCTCTCCTTGAGGCCCTCGATGCGTTCGTGGACGGTGCCCGCGCGGGCGAGCAGCGGGCGCGCGTAGGCACGGCGCAGGTCGTCGGGGGTGTCGAAGCCGGGCTCGTCGGCCAGCCAGGCGTCGGGGATCTGGGCGGTGACCTCGGCGAGCAGGTCCTCGGTGACCAGGTGGGCCAGGTCGGCCGCGGCGGCGGTGACGTCGGGCGCGAAGCCCGCGAGGGCGTGGTCGGCGGCGTCGTAGGGCCGGGCGGCTGAGGCGTCGACGGAGGGCCAGTTGTGGTGCCAGATCATGGTGGCGCCGTGGTCGATGAGCCACAGCCCGCCCCGGTGCACCAGGAGGTTGGGGTTGCGCCAGGAGCGGTCGACGTTGTTGACCAGCGCGTCGAACCAGACGATCCGGCCGGCCTCCTCCGGGTCGACGGGGAAGGCGAGGGGGTCGTAGCCGAGGGCGCCGGAGAGGAAGTCCATGCCGAGGTTGGCGCCGCCGCTGGCGCGCAGCAGATCCTGCACCTGCCGCTCGGGCTCGCCGAGACCGAGCACGGGGTCCAGCCCGACGGTCACCAGTCCGGGCACCCGGAAGCCGAGGCGCCGGGCGAGTTCCCCGCAGACGACCTCGGCGACGAGGGTCTTGCGGCCCTGCCCGGCGCCGCTGAACTTCAGGACGTAGAGCCCGAGATCGTCGGCCTCGACGAGCCCCGGCATGGAACCGCCCTCACGCAGGGGCGTGATGTACCGGGTGACGGTGACTTCGGTCAGCATCCGCCCAGGCTATCGCGCATGCGGCGGCCCGACGGGGCCCCTTCGAACCGGACGACGGCGGCCACGCGCACCACCTCGGCCGAGCCCCCTCCGTCCGGGCCCGCGCGCGCCTACGATCGGCCACGCACCCTCCCCGCACCACCCGGACCGGCCGTACGACCGTCAGGAGAACCGTGGAGAGCTCACCCACCGGACCCCCGCACCGCCTGAACCCCGCCGGGGGCTGCCCGCACGCCGACAACGCCCGCCTGCTGGCCCTCGGCGGGGTGGCCCCCGTCGAACTGCCGGGCGGGATCGAGGGGATGGCCGTCCTGGGGCACGACGCGTTGCGGGAGTTTCTCCAGCATCCCGAAGTCGCCAAGGACGTAAGGCACTTCAGGGCCCTGCACGAGGGGCGGATCGAGCCGGGCTGGCCGCTGCTGACGTTCGCCACCGTGCGCGGGATGACCACGGCCGACGGGGACGACCACCGGCGGCTGCGGTCCCTGGTCAGCCGTGCCTTCACCCCGCGCCGGGTGGAAGGACTGCGGCCTCGGGTCGAGGAGTTGACCGACACGCTGCTGGACGGCCTGGCCGCGGCGGGTGACGGTGCCGTCGACCTGCGGCGGCACTTCGCGCTGCCGCTGCCCATGGGCGTCATCTGCGAACTCCTCGGCGTGGAGGAGCGGTTCCGCGACCGCCTGCACCGCCTCAGCAACCTCGTGGTGGCGACCGGCATCGAGCCGGAAGCGGTACTGGCGGCCAACCGCGAACTCCTGGCCGTGCTGGGCGAGATGGTGGCAGGCAAGGCCGAGCGTCCCGGCGACGATCTGACCAGCGCCCTCATCGCGGCCCGCGACGAGGGCGGCGACCGGCTCGGGCAGGAGGAGCTGATCGGCACCCTGGTGCTGCTGATCGTCGCGGGGCACGAGACCACGCTGAACCTGATCACCAACGCCGTGCGGGCGCTGTGCGGCCACCGCGACCAGCTCGACCTGGTCCGCACGGGCGGCGCGAGCTGAGCCGACGTGGTGGAGGAGACCCTGCGCTGGGACTCGCCGGTGAGCTACTTCCCGTTCCGCTACCCGGTGCGGGACCTCACCGTCGAGGGAACGACGATCCCGGCGGGCACCCCGGTCCTCGCCGGCTACTCGGCCGCCGGGCGCGACAAGAAGGCTCACGGCCCGGACGCCGACCGGTTCGACGTCCGGCGCCCGGCCCGCGCCGACGCCGTGCGCAGCCTGTCCCTCGGCCACGGCGCCCACTACTGCCTGGGCGCTCCCCTGGCGCGGCTGGAGGCGACGGTCGCGCTGGAGCGTCTGTTCACCCGCTTCCCCGACCTCGAACCGGCCGTGCCGGAGACGGATCTGCCCGCGCATGCCGGCTTCGTCGGCAACAGCGTGCAGGAGCTGCCGGTGCGGCTCGCGCCGCGCGCCTGACCGGTCCTCAGCGCTTGGGCGCCGCCTGGAGGGACGGCAGGGTGAGGTGCCACCACTCGGCGAGGCGGGCGGTGATGGTCGCCGTCCCCTCCAGCGCCTCGGTCAGGGAGCAGAGGCCGAAGAAGGCGCGCACCAGGGCGCGGGCGGTGGGGGCGGGCCGGATGTGGGGCGCCAGTTGACCGGTGGCCCGCGCCTGGGCCAGCAGGCGGGTGGTGGCGGCGGTCCACAGGGCGAAGGGGTCGGGGAGCGTCGCGTTGATGGTGTCGCGCTCGGCCCACAGCCGGGCGCCCCCGCGCGTCACGGGGTCCTCGGCGAGGGCCTTGGCGATGTCGTAGCTCAGCGCGACGAGCCGCTCCATGGGCGGGACCGTCTCGTTCGTATACCGCGCGGTGAGGCCGGGCCAGGTGGCGAAACGATCCTGGACGACGGCGAGGGCGATGCCCTCCTTGCTCGCGTAGTGGAAGTACACGGAGCCGCTCGTCCGTCCCGACCTGCTGCTTATGTCGTTGACGCTGGTGCCCGCGTACCCGCGTTCGGCGAAGAGGGAGGCGGCCGCCTCCAGGAGTGATCGGCGCGTTGCCCTGGCCCGTTCCTGCAACGTCCCGTCCACCCTCGCTCAACGTTCCCGACGCCGAAGAATCTAGTGCGCCCGCGTGCGCCGGGAGGCCCGGCAGCCACACTCGCGCGGTAATTGCGCATTTCTTTCGAGGATGAACGCGGGCGAGTGGTAAAGGGTGCGCTCCGCCACCGTTTCGGTACCGCACCGGCGGATCGGCGGTGACGGCACGGCGGGACCGGCCGTCCGGCGAACACGCCTCAACTGTGCCTTCACACAAAGATGTTGGCGCCTCGATCGGCGACTCCCGCCTCCGACACCCCCGCCTGCGCATACACCCCGGAACCTCTCACGTCGATAACTCTTTGTAGTCATTTCCTCACTCTGGGCGCATGAATAACGTAGCGGCCACGATGTTTCCGTTTCCCGAGCTTTGCCGGGAATGCCCGTTCCAGGGAGGTCATGGTGTCCACCACAGGTCATCACCTGCTCGACTGGTCCCCCAGGGCCGTCGTCTTCGACTGCGACGGCACGCTGATGGACAGCGAGCGCCACTGGCAGGACGCCCGCAGCCGGGCCTTCCGGGGCTTCGGCCTCCAGGCGCCGCCGGGGTTCGCCGAGCAGGCCAAGGGGGTGCACTACGCCGACTGCGGGCGGCTCATGGCCGAGTCGGTGCACAAGCCCGAGCTGACCGCCGACCTGACGGCGGCGCTCCTCCACCACTTCCTGGAACTCGTCGCGGACGACCCGGTGACGATGCCCGGCGCCGTCGAACTCGTACGGCTGCTCTCCGGCCGGCTCCCCCTGGCCGTGGCGAGCAACTGCCCCTCGGAGGTGGTGGAGGAGAGCCTGGAGCGGGCCGGGCTGCGCTCCCACTTCGAGCACGTCGTCGTGCCGTCGGCGAGCCCGTCCGGCGACGCCGGGACGCCGGTGCGCCCCAAGCCGTGGCCGGACGTGTACGAGACCGCGGCCCGGCTGTGCGGGGTGCCCGCGGACGAGGCCCTGGCGGTCGAGGACTCGCTGACCGGCGTCGAGTCGGCCCGCCGCGCCAAACTGCGTGTACTGGGCATCGGCCCCCGGCCGCACGGCGACGACGCGCACCGGGCCGACCTGTGGGTCCCGGCGCTGCACACCCCGGAGTTGCTGACGTGGGTGCACTCCTGGGCGCCGCTCGCCGGGCGTTGATCCGCCGCACCGCCCTTACGCCCTCCTCATGCCCCGGACGCGAGGATCGGGCCCGTCGCTGAACGGCAGGTGCCACGGGGCCGTACCCCTGGACGGATCAAGAACGCTTCACTCCGGCGGAAGGAAACGCCCCATGACCAGCGCATCGCCCCGACCCACAGCCGGACCGGACCGACGTACCGTGATCGCGGCGGCGGGAGCGGCCGGACTCACCGTGGCGCTGGCGGCCTGCGGTTCGGACGACGGCGGTTCGGACGCGGCCGGCACCGGTTCCGCCGGGGACGCCCTCGCGAAGACCTCCGACATCCCGGAGGGCGGCGGGAAGATCTTCAAGGACCAGGGCGTGGTGGTGACCCAGCCGAGCGCGGGCACGTACAAGGCGTTCTCCGCGAAGTGCACCCACCAGGGCTGCGCGGTGGGCAGCGTCGCCGACGGGGTGATCGTCTGCCCCTGCCACAACAGCCACTTCTCGGTGACGGACGGCAGCGTGAAGCAGGGGCCCGCGACGGCGCCGCTGCCCGAGGAGAAGATCACCGTGTCCGGCGACGAGATCAAGCTGGCCTGAACGGCGAGGGGGGCCGCATGACCGTCACTCAGCAGCGCCGGGGCCGGAAGATCATGATGACGCCCGGTGAGCTGGACGAGTTCCTGACCAGCCAGCGCACCTGCCGGGTGGCGACCGTCTCGGCGGACGGCACCCCGCACGTCAGCGCGCTGTGGTTCGTCTGGGACGGCACCTCGCTCTGGCTCTACTCCGTGGTGCGCAGCAGACGCTGGACCCAGTTGCGGCACGACTCACGGGTGGCGGTGGTCGTCGACTCGGGCGAGGAGTACGACCAGTTGCGCGGGGCCGAGCTGTCCGGGCGGGTGGAGTTCGTGGGCGAGGTGCCGCGCACGGGCGAGCTGTGCGCCGAACTCGACACGGCGGAGACGCTGTTCGCGCGGAAGAACTTCGGCATGGACGAGATGCCGCACGACGGCCGCCACGCCTGGGCCCGGCTGACGCCGGAGAAGGTGGTCTCCTGGGACTTCCGCAAGCTCGGCGGCCGTTGAGGGTTCAGCCGAGCCGCGCGGCCGCCGCGCGCAGCGCCTCGACGGCGGCACGGATCGAGGGCCGCCGGTCGGCGTCGGCACGCCACAGCACGTAGACGTGCCGCCGCACCCGCTGCCTGAGCGGGACCAGGGCGACGCCGGGCGGTACGGGGTCACGGCCCAGCACGGGCGCGATGCACACCCCGAGCCCGGCGGCGACCAGCGCGAGCTGGGTGTGGGTCTCGCCCGCGCGGTGGCCGACGATGGGCTCGACTCCCTTGGAACGCAGGGTGAACAGCAGCCACTCGTGGCAGAACTCGCCCTCGCCCCAGGTGATCCACTCGTCCCCGGCGAACTCCGCGAGGTCCACCTCGTCCCGCCCGGCGAGCGGGTGCCCGGCCGGCAGCGCGACCTCGGCCGGGTCGTCCAGGAGCTGTTCCTTGACCAGGCCGTCGGGCACGGGCATCGGCTTGTTGTACCAGTCGAGGACGACCGCGAGGTCCAGGTCGCCGCGCGCGACCCCGGCGACGCCGAGTTCCGGCTCCAGCTCGCAGGAGCGCAGCCGCAGGGCCGGGTGCCGGGCGCGCAGGGAGGCGAGCGCGGTCGGGAAGAGTCCCCTGGCGGCGGTGGGGAACGCCGACATCCTGAGCTCCCCGGCGACCTGGCCCCGGTGTGCCTCCAGGTCGGACTGGGCCAGCTCGACCTGGGAGAGGATGCGCGCGGCGTGCTCGGACAGCAGGCGTCCGGCGTCCGTGAGCCGCACCCCGCGCCCGTTCTTGGCCAGGAGCCGCTGTCCCGCCTCCCGCTCCAGCTTGCCGAGCTGCTGCGAGACCGCGGACGTGGTCACATGCAGCGCCTCGGCGGCGGCGCTGACCGAGCCGTGCCGGGCGAAGGCGTGCAGGGTGCGCAGGCGCTCCAGGTTCAACATGTAAGCGATCCTAAAAGGTATCGAGCGGGAATTCTCGATTGTGCTACGAAGTTGCGTCCAGCATCTTTGACGGCATGAGCACGGTCACCCCTTCCCGGACCCAGTCCCCCGCCGCCACTTCGGCCCCCACCCGCCCGCCCCGCCTTCTCGACTGGCGCCTGCGCTTCGGCCTGCTGTCCCTGATCTGGGGCTTCAGCTTCCTGCTGATCAAGGTCGGCACGGGCGCCTACGCCCCCTTCCAGGTCACCCTGGGCCGCCTGCTGTTCGGTACGGCCGTGCTGGTGGCGGCCATGGCCGTGAAGCGGGAGCGGCTGCCGCGCGGGGGCCGCACCTGGGCCCACCTGACGGTCGCCGCGTTCTTCCTGAACGCCCTGCCCTTCTCCCTCTTCGCGTTCGCCGAGCTGACGATCCCCTCCACGCTGGCCGGCATCTGCAACGCCACCTCACCGCTGTGGGGCATGGCGTTCTCCCTGGTCGCCCTCTCCGAGGACCGGCCGACCAGGGTCCGCGTCGCCGGGCTCGGGCTCGGCTTCCTCGGGGTGCTCACCGTCCTCGGCGCCTGGCAGGGCTTCCACGGCCTGGACGCCAGGGGCACCGCACTGGCCCTGCTGGCCTCGCTGAGCTACCCGGTCGGCTGGATCTACGTGCGGCGGACGCTGGCGGGCACGGGCAACTCGCATCTGTCGATGACCGGCGCGCAGTTGCTGCTCGCCACCGTCCAGCTCGCCGTCGTCACGCCGCTGTTCACCTCGCTCCCGGCCCGCTTCGCGGTGGGTCCGCTGCTGGCGGTGGCCGCGCTGGGCGCCGTCGGCACGGGCCTGGCGATGCTCATCCAGTACGGGCTGGTCGCCGAGGTCGGCCCGACCACGGCTCAGATGGTCACCTACTTCGTCCCGGTGATCGCCACCGTGGCCGGGGTGACGATCCTCGGCGAGTCGCTGCGCTGGACCACTCCGGTGGGTGCGGTGATCGTCATCGTCGGGGCGGCGCTGACGCAGGTCAGGCGCAAGGGCTGAGCCCCACGCTCACCCGTAGGAGCGGGCCGGGGACGGGCGTACCGCGGCGGCCACCGCGTCCGCGAGCGGTGCGATGTCCGCCTCGGTCAGCGGCGAGACCGTGATGCGGACCGCGGGCGGTGAGTCCAGCCGGAAGCGGGCGCCGGGGGCCACCGCCCAGCCGTGCTGGAGGAGCCGGGCGACCGCGCCGGTCTCGTCGGGCACCGGCACCCAGACGTTCATGCCGCTGCGGCCGTACGCGGCGACCCCGCGTACGGCGAGCGCGTCGAGCAGCCGCCGCCGGCGCGCGCTGTACGCGGCCGCCACCTCCGGCCCCACCGCGTCGTCCGCCCAGAGCCGGGCGACGGCGCGCTGCATCAGGTGGCTCACCCAGCCGGGGCCGAGCCGCTGACGTCCGCGCACCAGGTCGACGGTGCGGGCGTCCCCGGCGAGGACGGCGAGCCGGAGATCGGGTCCGTAGGTCTTGGACACGGAACGGACGAACGCCCAGTGCCGGGTGGCGCCCGCGAGGGGGTGCGCCGGGAGGTCGACGAAGCCGTGGCCGTGGTCGTCCTCGATCAGCACGGTTCCCGGATGCTCGCGCAGCACGGCGCGCAGCCGGCGTGCGCGGGAGGCGCTCACCGAGGCGCCGGTGGGGTTCTGGGCGCGGGCGGTGACGATCAGGGCGCGGGCGCCGGAGCGCAGGGCCACGTCCAGTCCGTCGGGCAGCGGGCCCTCGTCGTCCACGCCCACGGGGACGACTCGCAGCCCGAGCGCGGGGATCAGGTCGAGCATGCTCCCCCAGCCGGGATCCTCCACGGCGACCGCGTCGCCCGGCCTCAGGTGGGCTGCGAGGACGCGTTCGACGGCGTCGAGGGAGCCGGAGGCGAGGGTGAGCGGCCCGGCGGGGACACCGTCGGCGTCGAGTGCGGCCCGGGCGGCGCGGACGAGGCCGGGGTCGGCCGGGTCGTCGCCGTAGAGCACCGGGTCGCGGTCGGCGTGGGCGGCGGCCGCCGCGAACGCCGGGGCGAGCGCGGGCAGCAGTGCGGGGTCGGGGTTGCCGGTGGACAGGTCCCGCGCACCCTCGGGCACGTCGACGCGCAGCTCCTCCCGGCCGGTCGTCGCCGGTTTCGGGCGGACCCTGCTCCCCCTGCGGCCGGCGGTCTCGATCACTCCGCGCTCGCGCAGGGTGCGGTAGGCGGCCGCGACCGTATTGGGATTCACGTCGAGCCGGGCCGCCAACTCCCGCATGGGCGGCAGCGATTGGCCCGGCAGCAGCTCCCCTGAGCCGACCGCGTGTTCGACGCTGGCCGCGATCTCAGCCGCGCCGCGCCCCTGAATCGGATACTCTCCTAGCACAAACATCATTATGCACTAGTGCAATTGAGCAGTCCAGGGAGGGACCGCCATGCAGGGGACCGGACAGGAAGCACCGCAGGCCGCCTACGCACCGACCGACCGCACCGTGCCCACGCGGGCCGCGCAGCGCGCGTCGTACGACCGGGAGGCGGTGCACGCGATCCTCGACGAGGGCTACCTCTGCCACCTCGGCTTCGTCCGCGACGGCGCTCCCGTGGTGCTCCCGACGCTGTACGGCCGGGTCGGCGAGCGGCTGTACGTGCACGGGTCCACGGGTTCGCGCCCGCTGCGGATGACCGGCGCCGCCGATCCCGGACTCCCGGTGTGCCTGACGGTCACCCATGTCGACGGGCTGGTGCTGGCGCGGTCCGCGTTCCACCACTCGATCAACTACCGCTCGGTGGTGGTGCACGGCGTCGCCCACGAGGTCACCGACCCCGAGGAGCGGCGGATCGCGCTGGACGCCGTGGTGGACCAGGTGGTGCCCGGCCGGTCGGCCGACTCCCGCCCCGCCAACCGCAAGGAGCTGGCGGCCACGGCGGTGATCCGGCTGGACCTGGAGGAGGTGTCGGCCAAGGTCCGCACCGGCGGCGTGAACGACGAGCCCGAGGACCTCACCCTGCCGTACTGGGCCGGAGTCGTCCCCGTGCACAAGACCTACGCGGCCCCGCTCGCCGACGCCGACCTCGCGCCCGGCACCGGACTCCCCGGCTATCTCGCGGAGTTGACCGGCACGGATGCGGCTCAGCCGGCCACGGGCGCCTGACCGGTCCCACCCGTGACCACCGGGGTGCCGGTCACCGGCACCCCGGCGCCTCGTCGGCGATCGGCGGCACGCGTCACCGGACAGGCCCTACGCGGCGGTCCCCCGCGCCGACAACTCCCTTTCCGCGCCGCCCTCCGCGACCGGCTCGCAACTCCCCTCGGCGGGTGCCGAGGACTGCGCGATGAAGGCTCCGACGAGGACGACCGCGCCCCCGGCCACCTGCGGCAGCGACAGATGCTCGCCGAGCAGCACCCAGGCCAGCACGGTGGCGATAACCGCCTCCAGGCACGCCACGACACCCGCCACCTGCGGCGACAGCCGCCGCACCGACAGCACGCCGGTGACATAGGCGACGACCGTGGCGACGAGCACGATCCAGGCGAGCAGCGCGAGAGCGGGCACCGGGGTGCCGTCGAGGCGCGCGGTGCCGGTCAGCACGGACCGGTCCATGGTCCAGGGCCGGGCCACGGCGGTGAGCACGACGGCGCCGACCAGCAGGCCGTACGCGATCACGCCGAGCGGGTCGGGTGCCCGCTCCCCGGCCTCGCCACCGTGGTCGGACAGGACGAAGTAGCCGACCTGGCAGCAGGCGGCACCGAGGGCGAGAAGCAGACCGAGCGCGTCGAAGCGCAGCCCGGACCACACCTCGACCACGCAGGCGAGTCCCCCGGCCGCGAGGACCACACCGAGCGCGGCCGCCCTCGTCACCGGTCGGCGCTGCACGAACCGCACCCAGCCGAGCACCAGCGCCGGGGCCAGGTACTCCACCAGCAGCGCGACGCCGACCGGGATGCGGGAGAGCGCGGCGAAGTAGCACGCCTGCACTCCGGCGACCGCGAGCAGCCCGAACCCGGCGAGCAGCGCCGGGCGTTGCCGGAGCAGCGCGCGGTGCCGCACCGCGAGGGGCAGCATCACCAGGGCCGCGCCGGTCACCCGCAGCCAGACGACGTGCAGCGGGTCGAGGCCCGCTTCGATCAGCGGCTTGGCCGCGACTCCCGACCCGCCGAAGGCCAGCGCCGACGCCAGCGCGAGGCCGAGCCCCGCCCCGCGGCCGCTCCAATTGTTTCCGGACGAACGCACGCGCACATGATGACAGGCGATGACATGAGCGTCACCCCCGTTCGCACCTGTCTCAGAGGCTGGACCGGGGGGTGCGTGGTTCAGCGCTCGGTGCCGTCCGTGGCGCGGGGTGCGTGCCGGGCGGGCAGGCCGCCCGCGGGGATCCCGGCGCGCTCCAGGACCTCGACGGCCCGCGAGCGGGGGTCGGCCACCAGGGCGGCGAGCAGATCGACGCCGGTGGCATGGGATTCGCCCCGGCGGGCGGCGCGGCGGCGGGCTTCCCGCATGGCCTCGGCCGCCGTCGGCGACCAGCGTTCGGGGCCTTCGAACGTGCCGTCGCCCCGCACCGGCCTCGGCACGGCGCCCGGCGGGCCGCCGCCCTCCGCGCCGCGCTGCCAGCCGAGTCCGTAGCCGATGCTGCGCTGCACGAGATAGCCGAGCAGCCGGACCAGTTGGGGGCCGATGGCGGCGCGGGCCTCCGGATCGGCGTCGAGGAGCGAGTGCAGCAGATGCGCGGTGTCGATCTGCCGGTCACCGTCCCGCACCGCGCGGCGGCGGGCACCGGCGACGACCGCCGCCAGTGTCGCGTCGATACCGGTGTCGTCCTGTGCGCCGGCGCCGCCCTCGTCAGGGACGGCCCGGCCGGCTGTACGGGGTTCCACGGACCCACCCCATCAGTCACGGCGGTCCCTTCACATCAGCGAGGGGAACCATTCGCGGGTCCCACGCAGAGTGGAGACCCGCGCCCGCCGTCTCCTCCTCACGGATGAGGCCGGGCCGCGCCACTCAGGGGCGCACCCGGCGCGCCACGCGCCCCGGCGCAACCACACGGCACCCTCACACGTCTCACACGAAGTGGAGGAAGGTCGCCTGTGCTGGCTGGTGGGTCTGCCCGCGGTCGACGGCAAGCAGTACGTGTACCGGGTGTACGCCCCGTCGGACGCACTGCCCGCCGACCTGTTCTGGGACGCCTGGCACTGCCACGACGAGAGTCCCTTTCCGCGGGCGTGGGACCTGTTCGACGCGGCGGTGATACGACGCGTGCCCGCGTGAACCTCAGTCCTCGTCGGCGAGGATGAGGTACAGCTTCTTGCGGGCGTCGTTGAGGACGGTCAGCGCCTTGTCCCGCTGCTCCTTGGTGCCGGTCTTCCAGACCTGGCCGAACGCCTCCATCAGGCCGGCCCCGGCCTGGCGGATCTCGCCGAGCGCCTCCCAGTCGACGCCGCGTGAGGCCTCCTCCCAGGGGGCGTCCGGCCCCTCCTCGGCGGCGGTGCGGCCGCTGTCGGTGAGGGCGAACAGCTTCTTGCCGCCCTCGCTCCGGCTGACGATCAGACCCTCGTCCTCCAGCAACTGCAGGGTCGGGTAGACCGAGCCGGGGCTCGGCTTCCACGCGCCGCCGCTGCGTTCGGCGATCTCCTGGATCATCTCGTAGCCGTGCATCGACCGGTCCTTGAGCAGGGCCAGGATCGAGGCCCGCACATCACCGCGCCGCGCCCGTCCCCTGGGCCCGCCGCGCCCGCGTCCGCCTCCGAAGCCGGGGCCGCCTCCGAAACCGGGGGGCCCGCCGAACACAGGGCCGCCGAAGCCGGGACCACCCGGCCCGAAGGGCCCGAAGGCGCCCCGCTCCCCCTCGAACCCGCCCCGACCGTGCCCACCGGGACCGGCGGCCCAGGGTCCCCGCCTGAATCCATGACCGTGCATCACGATCACTCCGTCCTGTCGTCGATCCATCACATCCCATCGCGTTCTTTACGCGACACGTCAACGATATATCGGTAATCTGCTCACCGACAAGCCCCTGCCGCGAGAAAAATGGTCGTCTGCCGCGAGCGGCGCGGGCATACGATCTGCCGCATGACGACGCGTCTGGTGCAGATCTCGATGAAGGCCACGGACAAGTCCGCGCTCGGCCGGTTCTGGGCGGACGCGCTCGGCTGGACGGTCACCGGGGACACGCCCGACGAGACCGACGTCCAGCCCGAGGGCGTCACCTACCCCTCCCCCGAGGCCGTCCGCATCGACGTCCTCACCGTCCCGGTCCCCAAGACGGTGAAGAACCGCGTCCACCTCGACCTCGCCACCACCAGCACGGCCCACCAGGCGGAACTGGTCGCGCGCCTGAGGGACCTCGGCGCCACACCCGCCGACGTGGGCCAGGGCGACGTCCCCTGGACGGTCCTCGCGGACCCGGAGGGCAACGAGTTCTGCGTACTGGAGCCTCGGGAGATCTACCGGGACACCGGCCCGGTGGCCGCGGTCGTCGTCGACTGCGCGGACCCGCACGCCATGGCCCGCTTCTGGGGCGAGGCGACGGACTGGACCGTGCACGAGGTCACCGACGGCCACGCGAGGCTCCGCTCCGCCAGGGCCGCCGGCCCCTACCTCGAGTTCATCAGCACTCCCGACGTGAAGACCGGCCTGAACCGGGTCCACCTCGACATCCGCCCCTACCCCGGCGACGACCGGGCGGCGGAGGCGGACCGGCTGCGCGCCCTCGGCGCCACCGACCTCGACCTTGGCCAGGGCGACGTCCCCTGGACGGTCCTCGCGGACCCCGAGGGCAACGAGTTCTGCGTCCTGACCCCACTGTGACGCGGACCGACGAGCCCCGCCTGACCGTCCGCCGCCGGGACGCCCGGTCCGTCGGCGCGACGTCCCGCTACCGGTCCGGCCTCCGGCACCTCCTGGCCGGGAAAGAGGAAGGCACCCCATGACCCCGCCCGGCCCCAAGGCCGACCTGCTCCGCTATCTGCGGTCCGCCCGCGAAGCCCTGCTCTGGAAGCTCGACGGGCTCTCGGAGTACGACGCCCGCCGCCCGCTCACCCCGACGGGCACCAACCTCCTGGGCCTGGTCAAGCACGCGGCCGGGATCGAGCTGGGCTACCTCGGGGACACCTTCGGACGCCCGTCCGGCGAGGAGCTGCCCTGGCTCTCCGAGGCCGCGGAGACCAACGCGGACATGTGGGCCACCCCAGAGGAGTCGCGCGCGGACATCGTGGGCCTCTACCGACGGGCCTGGGCGCACGCGGACGCGACCGTAGAGGCGCTGCCGCTGGACACCGTCGGCCGGGTGCCCTGGTGGCCGAGCGGCCGGGACGAGGTGACCCTGCACCACGCCGTCGTACGTGTCCTCGCCGACACCCAGCGCCACGCCGGGCACGCCGACGTCGTCCGGGAGCTCATGGACGGCGCCACCGGCATGGACCGGGGCGACACCAGCATGCCGTCGGACGACCCGGCCTGGTGGGAGGAGCACCGGGCGCGGGTGGAGCGCGCGGCGAGGGAGGCCGGGCAGCGGGCGTGACCCGTCGCGTGCCGGCGGAAGGGGCGTTTGCCAGAATGGCACCCGGCCCGCAGGTGAGGGCCGCCGCCGAAGTGTGAGGAACGAGCATGACCGACCTGGCCGCCGCGTCGCAGCAGCAGGAGATCGCCCGCGATCTCCAGGTGCCCGAGTCCTTCGACGCGGAGCACGAGATCGAGCGCCGGATCGCCTTCCTCGCGGAGCGTCTGACCTCCACCGGCCTGCGCGCGCTGGTGCTCGGGATCAGCGGCGGGGTGGACTCGACCACGACGGGCCGGCTGTGCCAGCTCGCGGTCGAGCGTGCCCGCGCGGCCGGGCACGAGGCGACCTTCTACGCGATGCGGCTGCCGTACGGCGTCCAGGCCGACGAGGCCGACGCCCAGCGGGCGCTGGAGTTCATCCGCCCCGACCGGACCCTGACCGTCGACGTGCGGCCCGCGAGCGACGCCGCGCTGGACGCGGTCGTCGCGGGCGGCACGGTCTTCCGCGACGCGCACCACCAGGACTTCGTGCACGGCAACATCAAGGCCCGCCAGCGCATGATCGCCCAGTACGCGGTCGCGGGCGCCCACAACGGTCTGGTCGTCGGCACCGACCACGCGGCGGAGGCGGTCTCCGGCTTCTTCACCAAGTTCGGCGACGGCGCGGCCGACGTGGTCCCGCTCACCGGCCTGACCAAGCGCCGCGTGCGTGCCGTGGCAGACGCCCTGGGCGCCCCCGCCGAGCTGGTCTGGAAGACGCCCACCGCCGACCTGGAGACCCTGGACCCGGGCAAGGCCGACGAGACGGCGCTCGGCGTCACGTACGACGACATCGACGACCTCCTGGAGGGCAAGCCGGTGGCGGAGCCCGCCTTCACCACCATCGTCGACCGCTACCGCCTCACCGAGCACAAGCGCCAGTTGCCGCTGGCCCCCTGAGCCCCGCCGGCCAAGGCCACCGGTCTCCAACTGGCCTTGGCCGCCCAGGTGTCGGACCCCCTAGGGTCTGCCGCATGCGCATCCGAATCGTCGACGCCTTCGCCGACCTCCCCTTCACCGGCAACCCCGCCGGAGTCCTGCTCCTGGACGACGTGTTCCCGGACGACGACTGGCTCCAGCAGGTCGCCTCCGAGGTCAACCACTCCGAGACGGCCTTCGCCCACCGGCTGCCCGGCGGCGGCGAGGCCGACTGGGCGCTGCGCTGGTTCACCCCCGTCACCGAGGTGGCGATGTGCGGGCACGCCACCCTCGCCACCGCGCATGTCCTGTATTCCACCGGCGCCCACGAGGGCCCGGTCCGGTTCGCGACCCGCAGCGGTGTCGTCGTCGCCACGCCGGGCGAGGACGGGGAGATCACCCTGGACTTCCCCACCGCACCGCTCACCGAGGTCGAGGTCCCGGAGGGCCTCGCCGAGGCACTGGGCGCGGAGCCGGTGGCCGCGTTCGACACCGGGCCGAACGTCGGGGACCTGCTGGTGGAACTGGCCGACGAGAAGTCCGTGCTGGAACTGACCCCGGACCACCGGGAGCTCACCGGCTGCTCCAGCAGGGGCGTGATCGTGACCGCACGCGCCGAGGACCCCACGCTGGGCTCCGACTACGTCTCCCGCTGCTTCTTCCCGAACGTCGGCATCGACGAGGACCCGGTCACCGGCAGCGCCCACACGGCGCTCGCCCCCTATTGGTCCCCGCGCCTGGGCCGGGACGACCTCACGGGCCTCCAGGCGTCCCGCCGCAGCGGCCGCATCCGCACCGGCCTGCGCGGCGAGCGCACCCTGCTCACCGGACGCGCGGTCACCGTCATCGACGGCGAACTCCTGGCCTGAGCAAGGGTGGTCGTCACCGCTCACGCGGTGGGCAGCCACCCCACCTTGCCCGCCAGCAGGGCGTAGCCGACGAAGGCACCGATGTCCAGCAGCGAGTGGGCGACGACCAGCGGCCCGACCCGGCCCCACCGCCGGTACAGCCAGACGAACACCACGCCCATCACCATGTTGCCGATGAAGCCGCCGATGCCCTGGTAGAGGTGGTACGAGCCCCGCAGGACCGCGCTGGCCACCAGCGCGGTCCCCGGACTCCAGCCCAACTGGCCGAGCCTGCGCAGCAGATAGCCGACGACGATGACCTCTTCGAGGACCGCGTTCTGCAGGGCGGACAGCACCAGCACCGGGTACTTCCACCACACGTCGGGCAGCGCCTCGGGCACCACGGTGAGGTTGAAGCCGAGACCGCGCGCCGCGAGGTAGAAGGCGATGCCGGTACTGCCGATCACGGCCGCGACGGCGGCGCCCCGCGCGAGGTCGGACCAGGGCCGTCCCCGGTCGAAGCCGATCACCTTCAGGCTCTCGCCCTCCCGGCACAGCAGGTACGCGACCAGTGCCACCGGCACCAGCGCGGACGCGATCCCGAAGAGCTGCCAGGCCAGATCGAGCCAGGGACGGCCGGGCGCGGCCGAGGCGTTGAGGGTGGCCGCCTGGTCCTTGAGCCCGCCGGGCTTGGTGACCGAGCCGATGAAGCTGATGAGCGCGGACACCCCGCTC
This sequence comes from Streptomyces seoulensis, assembly GCF_022846655.1. Taxonomy (NCBI): domain Bacteria; kingdom Bacillati; phylum Actinomycetota; class Actinomycetes; order Kitasatosporales; family Streptomycetaceae; genus Streptomyces; species Streptomyces seoulensis. The sequence goes on along the minus strand of NZ_AP025667.1, from coordinate 2,433,878 downwards.
GCCCCGAGCGAGAGCGCCAGCACGATCAGCGTCTCGTCCCGCAGCATGCGCCGGGAGAGGTGCTCCCCCGCCATGGACTCGGCCACCGGTTCCGCCTCCACCCGCGTTCCGGGCGCCGGGCGGCCCACCTGCCCCCGCGCGCCTGTCGTCCCGCAAAGGATCGCAGAAGGACGCGGCCGGCCCGCGCACCGGGTCGGGCACGGCACGGCCGTACGCGGACGGGGCGTCCAAGTCCGCGTACGGCCGTGCCGGTGCGAGCGCCCTCAGCCCAGCGGCACCGGCTCCGGAATGCCCACCGGCCAGGTGTGCACCGGTTCCCCGGCGTGCATCAGCTCGGCGTACCGGCGCGTCGTCGCGGCCAGCGCCTCCTGCCGGCCGTGGCCCTTCTCCAGCGCGCGGTGGAAGGTGGCGGCCTGCCAGGACGCGCCGTTGACCCGCTTGCGGCAGCGTTCCTCGATGACGCCGAGGTAGAAGTCCCGGTCGGCGGGCTCGATCCCCCAGCCGTCGAGCCCCGCCGCGGCCAGCGGCAGCAGCTCGTCGCGGACCAGGGTGACGGCGTCGACCTCGGCCGTGCCGCCGTAGCGGCCGCGCCGGGGCCAGACGAAGCGGGAGTCGATGCCGTACCGGCAGGCCGCGTCGAAGTTGGCCTCGGCGGCCTCGAAGGGCAGCCGGGTCCACACCGGGCGGGACTCCTCGGCGAGCGAGCGCACCAGGCCGTAGTAGAAGGCGGCGTTGGCGATCACGTCGGTGATGGTGGGTCCGGCGGGCAGCACCCGGTTCTCCACCCGCAGATGGGGCACGCCGTCGGCGACGTCGTACACCGGGCGGTTCCAGCGGTACACCGTGCCGTTGTGCAGGACGAGTTCGGCCAGCCTGGGCACGCCTCCGGCGTCGAGGACCTCCAGGGGCTCCTCGTCGTCGCAGATGGGCAGCAGGGGCGGGAAGTAGCGCAGGTTCTCCTCGAACAGGTCGTGGGCGGAGGTGATCCAGCGCTCGCCGAACCACGTGCGCGGCCGCACGCCCTGTGCCTGGAGTTCGGGCGGGCGGGTGTCGGTGGCCTGCAGGAAGAGCGGCGGCCGGGACTCGCGCCACAGCTCATGTCCGAACAGGAAGGGCGAGTTGGCGCCGACCGCGATCTGCGCGGCCGAGGCCGCCTGCGCGGCGTTCCAGACATCGGCGAACCGGTCGGGCGTCACCTGGAGGTGCAACTGCACGGAGGTGCAGGCGGCCTCGGGCACGATGGAGCGGGAGGTGCACCGCAGATGCTCCACCCCCTCGATGTCGAGCCGGAAGTCCTCTCCGCGCGCGGCGACGATCTGGTCGTTGAGGAGGGCGTAGCGGTCCACCTCCGAGAGGTTGGACGAGACCAGGTCGTCCCGGCCGAGCGTGGGCAGGATGCCGGTCATCACGATTCCGGCGTCCACCTCGCCCGCCTTGCGGTCGGCGTAGGCGAGGGAGGTGCGCAGCTCCTCCGCGAGCCGGTCGAATACCCGGTCGCCCAGCCGGTGCGGGGCTATGTTGACCTCCAGATTGAACATGGCCAGTTCGGTCTGGAAATCGCGGCTGGCGATCCGCTCCAGTACCTGGCCGTTCAGCATTTTCGGCATACCGTCGGGGCCGGCGAGATTCAATTCGATCTCCAGCCCCATGAGGTTCTTGGGACGGTCGAACCGTTTCTCTGCCAGCAGTAGCTCCAGTCCCGCCAGGCACTTCTGGAGCTTTTCGCGGTAGCGCTGGCGATCGGACAGGTCGAACGGCCCTGCCACGACCTTCTCCCCCATGGAAGTGTCCCTCCTCGCATGGGCGGCCCGAGGGTCCGGCCGCCGGGGTCCCGGATCAGGTGGGATGATGCCCAGCGGAAGCGATCGATAACGCCGCATCCGGCCTCGCCGCCCATTATTCTGTCGGAAGTGTCCTGCGGCACATTCACGAGGCATGCCGCATCACGCATCTTCGGGTGCCCTGATCGCCTCGTGAAAAACGCCGATGACAATCGGCCGACCGCGGTGACGGCGTACGGCGAGGTCAGGACCGCCACGTGGTCAGGAAATCGGGATGTTCAGCGCGTATCCGCGACCGGATATCGCCTTGCCCGGACTATCGGAATCGGATAGCCGAAACAACGGGTGAACACGTGTCGTATAAACTTCGCGGACAGGGCCGAAGGATGGTGCCTCGGTACCGGTTTCTGACGCGTTTCCGCCGTGTTCCGGCCGTCCGGTGACGGCCGGCAGACCCCAGTCGCAGTCGCGTCCGCGCCGGGCCCCCGCCTCCCCGGTCCACCTGTGAGCTGACAGTGCCGTCCGCCCCACCCTCCTCGCGCCGCCGCGCCTGTCGAACGAGAGGCGACCCACCATGCCGCTGCACGTGCCCCCCGCGCCCGCGCCCGCACTGCACTCCGTCCTCACGGCCCTCGGTTCCCCCACCGCGGTCCGTGAGGCGCGCACCCCCGCCCTGCGTGCCGCACAGGGCCCCGTCACCCCTGAACTCCCGCTCGCCCTGCATGTGTTGGACCACATCACTCCCGAGGGCCTGTCCGCGACGCGGCTGACGGGCTGGCGCTTCGTCATCCGCTCCGGCGACCGCCCGGTCGCCGCGGCCGACACCGTGCTCACCCCGGACGGATGGGCCTTCTCGCACTTCTTCGAGGGCCCCTACATCCCGTCCACCGAGCGGGCGCTGCTGCAGGCCGAGGCCCTGCTCCAGCCCTATCAGCCGCGCCTGCTGTCCGTGCCCGGCCTGTACATGCTCACCCTGTGGCTGCACGGCGACCCCACGGCCGACCCGGCCGAGGGCCATCCCGCCGCCACCGACCTCCTGGTGCCGCTCGCGCCGGCACCACCGGGCATCCGGGCCCACCGGCCGCACAGAGTCTCGGAGTTGCTGCCCGTACTGACCCATCGTGCGACTCCCGCGCCCCTTCTCGGCTCACCTGCCTGACCGACGCCCGCGTACCCCGCTTCCCGGCGCGGAAGCGGGGTACGGCCTTTTCTCCGGGTACGCCTGATTCCTGCTCGGGGTGCGGGTATTTCCGTGGGCCACACATATTTCGCTCGTGCGAGTAATTGCCCGCTCCTACGAGCGGAAAGGACGCACTGCGCCGAGTGGACTAGCCCTTTCCGGTCACGCCGAACCACCCAAAGGGACAGTGGGGTTGGATTGAACCGTCCGCGCGGGTGATGCGTCATGAACGAGTAAGGAGCGGTGCTGCGAAATCCCTGCGGAACGACGCCCAGCGGGCAACACTGGATTCCGACCGATGTTTCACCACGGGGGACGGACATGACCACGACAAAGCGAGAGATCCCGCCCATGTGCCAGCATCAACCGACCTGCCCGCCAGCCGAGTCCGCCGACCGTGAGTCGGCCCGTCTCGTGGCGCACCACCCGGAACAGGGGTGGAGTCTGCTGTGCAACGGCGTTCTGCTCTTCGAGGACACCGGTGAGCTGCTGCCCGACGGCCGGGTCATCGCCCCGCACCGCCCGCTCGCCGCGACCCAGGTGATGACCGCCGCCTGAGCCGCACCCGGGGCGGCCCGCGAAGACCGCCCGACGACCCGGAGGGGCCGGACGCACACACGGTGCGCACCGGCCCCGACTCGCGTCCGGAGCGGTTACGCGCGGCGCCCGCCGTCGGCTGGTCGGATCGGCCGTACGGGAGTGGGATGGAAGGAGGATGCGCGAGCGGTCCGTCCCCCGAGGAGCGTGGAGTGATGTCCGGTTACGACGCCCTCTCGGCCACGCGGGTGGTCGTCGGTGTGAGCGGCTCCCTGGGCAGCGTCACGGTCCTGCGCCGTGCCACCGCGCTCGCCCGCCGCCTGGCCGCCGAACTCTGGCCGGTCCTGGCCTGGACGCCGCCCGGCGGAGATCCGGCCGGCCGGCGCTCCGCCGTCGCCGACCCGCTGGCCGAGGAGTGGCAGCGGATGGCGGAGCAGCGGCTGACCACCCTGCTCGACGACCTCTTCGGCGAGGAGGGCCCCGGCATCCCCCTGCACGCCGTGCTCGTACGCGGCACGCCGGGCCGCGCGCTGCTGGCGGTCGCGGACCGCGAGGACGACCTGCTGGTGGTCGGCACGGGCCGCCGCGGGCTGCGCCGGGCCTTCTCCGGCCGGGTCTCCCGGCACTGCCTCGCCCACGCGGCCTGCCCGGTGCTCGCGGTACCGCCCTCCCCGCTGGAGTCCGAACTGTCGGCCGTGCGCCGCCGTAACGCCTGGCACTGGCGCATGGACATCCGCGGCCTGTGACCCGCCCGGCCGTACGGGGTCCACCGGGCTGCGGAGCGTCCCCGCCGGGGGCAGCATGGACAGGGTGCACGCGACGCCCGAAGGATCTTGTACGAGATGACGCTCGGTGTCCGCCCCCGGAGCCCGCGGCGGCCCTCCCCCCGCGTCGCCCGCACACCTCGTCCTCCCCCGAAGCAGGCTCCGGGCCTTCACTTATCGGTGCGTCAGCAGCCCCCGTCGGCCCATTCTTAACGCAGGATTGACGCCCTCCCGGTCCGGAATCCATGGGTCAAGCGTCACTCTCCGCATACGCTGGTCCGGCTGTCCGCGCGATGACCGCAGGCAGCCGAGCCGCACCACCTGGAGCACGCCGATGGCCACGACCGAGCACCCTCCCAGTCGCCTGCGCGCCTGGATGCTTCAGGGGCTCTCCGACATGGGCAAGAGGGGCGGCCTGACCGGGCCGCACGCCGAGCCCGAGCCCCCGCACCGGGGCCAGCGCTGGTGGCGGGTGATGTGCCTGACGGGCGTCGACTACTTCTCCACCCTCGGCTACCAGCCGGGCATCGCGGCCCTGGCGGCCGGTCTGCTCTCCCCGCTGGCGACCATCGTGCTGATCGTCGTCACCCTGGCGGGCGCCCTCCCGGTGTACCGGCGGGTCGCCCAGGAGAGCCCGCACGGGCAGGGCTCCATCGCCATGCTGGAGCGGCTGCTGTCCTTCTGGAAGGGCAAGCTGTTCGTCCTGACCCTGCTGGGGTTCGCGGCCACCGACTTCCTGATCACCATCACCCTCTCCGCCGCCGACGCCTCCACCCACCTGGTGGAGAACCCGCATCTGACCAGCACGCTGCAAGGCCATCAGATGCTCATCACGCTGATCCTGGTGGCGCTGCTCGGCGCGGTGTTCCTCAAGGGCTTCCTGGAGGCCATGGGCGTCGCGGTGGCACTGGTCGGCGTCTATCTCGCGCTCAACGTCGTCGTGGTGATCAGCGGGCTGTGGCACGTGCTGACCGCCGAGCACGTCGTGACCGACTGGGCCAACGCCCTCACCATGGAGCACGGCAACGTCTTCGCGATGATCGGCGTGGCCCTGATCGTCTTCCCGAAGCTCGCCCTCGGCCTGTCCGGCTTCGAGACCGGCGTCGCCGTGATGCCCCACGTCCAGGGCGACGAGGGCGACACCGAGGAACACCCGGCGGGCCGCGTCCGGGACACCAAGAAGCTGCTCACCACCGCCGCCGTCATCATGAGCTGCTTCCTGATCACCACCAGCTTCATCACCACGCTGCTCATCCCGGAGAGCGAGTTCGAGCCCGGCGGCCAGGCCAACGGCCGCGCCCTCGCCTTCCTCGCGCACGAGTACCTGGGCAACGCCTTCGGCACGGTCTACGACGTCTCGACCATCGCCATCCTGTGGTTCGCCGGCGCCTCCGCCATGGCCGGCCTGCTCAACCTCATGCCCCGCTATCTCCCCCGGTACGGCATGGCCCCGCACTGGGCACGCGCGGTGCGCCCGATGGTCATCGTCTTCATCCTCATCGCCTTCCTCGTCACCTGGCTCTTCGACGCCAACGTGGACAAGCAGGGCGGCGCCTACGCCACCGGTGTGCTGGTGCTGATCAGCTCGGCCGCCATCGCGGTGACCATCGCCGCGCGCAAGGCCGGGCAGCGCGGCTGGACCATCGGATTCGGCGTCATCTCCGCGGTGTTCCTGTACACGACCGTCGCCAACGTCATCGAGCGCCCGGACGGCGTGAAGATCGGCGCCTGCTTCATCGCGGGCATCATGCTCGTCTCCCTGCTCTCCCGGCTGGCCCGCTCCTTCGAGCTGCGCGTGACCAGCGTGGCGATGGACCCGATGGCGGAACGATTCGTCAGGGACATGGCCAGCAGGAAGATCCGGTTCATCGCCAACGAGCCCGATAACCGGGACCGGGCCGAGTACCGCGACAAGATCGAGCAGATCCGCACCGACAACGACATGCCCGAGCAGGAGGACTTCGTCTTCGTCGAGGTCACGGTGGCCGACCCCTCGGAGTTCGAGACGTGTCTGACGGTGCGCGGCGAGGTCCTGCACAACCGCTACCGGGTGCTGACGGTGGAGTCCTCCTCCATCCCCAACGCCCTCGCCGCGCTGCTGCTGCACGTACGGGACCTGACCGGGCGTACCCCGCACATCTTCTTCGAGTGGACCGAGGGCAGCCCGTTCGCCAACTTCCTGCGGTTCTTCCTCTTCGGCCAGGGTGAGGTCGCCCCGGTCACGCGTGAGGTGCTGCGCGAGGCGGAGCCGGACCGGGCCCGCCGCCCGCGGGTGCACACCGGTTGACCCGTCCGGGCGCTCCCGTGTCCCACCGGGGGCCCGCCCCGGTCCACGGCCGCCGACCTCTCGTTTTATGGTGACCAGCATGCAGTCCTACACGATCGGCCAGGCAGCCCGGCTCCTCGGCGTGAGCCCCGACACCGCCCGCCGCTGGGCCGACGCCGGCCGGATGGCCACCCACCGCGACGAATCGGGACGGCGCCTCATCGCCGGCCGGGACCTCGCCGCGTTCTCCGTCGAGCTGGCCCAGACGGGCGGCACCGAGGAGGAGACCTCCTCCACCTCCGTGCGCAACGCGTTCCCCGGCATCGTCACCGCCATCAAGCTCGGTGACGTGGCCGCCCAGGTGGAGATCCAGGCGGGGCCGCACCGGCTGGTCTCGCTGCTCACCCGCGAGGCCGTCGACGAACTCGGCCTGGAGGTCGGCATGGAGGCCACCGCGCGGGTGAAGTCCACGAACGTGCACATCGACCGCGTCTGAGCGGCCCCGGACGCGGGCCTCCGTGCCGCCCGCGTCAGCCCGCATCAGCCCGCATCAGCCCGCCGCGAGCGTCGCCCGGTCCGCGAGGGCGGGCGTGACGGCGCCGAAGTGATAGCCCCCGTCGACCCGGATCGCGGTGATCCCGCTGATGTGCCGACCGCCGCAGCGGTCCTGCGGCAGCACGAGCTGGGGCCCGGCCGCGTCCAGCGGCGTCCCGTCGACGGCGACCGCGAGCAGTACGGGGGCGTCCGCGAAGTCGGGGTCGATCTCGGCCCAGCTCAGCACCGCCCGGTGCCCGTCGGTGCCGGTCACGGAAATCAGGAATCTCAGCCGGTCCTTGCGGCGCACCGGGTCGAAGCCGGGCCCCGCGTCGGTCAGCACGTGGTACAGACGCGGCCCGGAGAACCGGTGCCGCTGAACGCCGCTGGTGGCGCACTCGAAGCTGACGTCCGCCACGAACTGCGGCCATTTGTGCAGGTCAGGCACGGTAAGTCGAGCAGGCCGGGCCAGGTCGCCGGTCATGGCCAACTGAGCGAGCGTCACCGCGACCACCTCCCCTGGATAGCTACCCCCCGCGCACTCCCGGACAAACGCATATGCCAGCTCCGGATAACAACTTCGCAGCTCATGCAACGTGACAGATGACTTACGTCTGGCAAATGCGGCAGTATCATCGGCCCTGTGGCCGACCTCCGGCCCCTTTGGAAGGGCGCGACCGCTGTTCCGCCGAGACGAGGAGTAGACAACCGTGATGACCCGTTCCGCACGCCGGACCCGCCGGATGCTGCCGCTGGCCGGTGTGGGAGTCGCCGCCCTGCTGGCCCTCAGCGCCTGCTCCAACTCCGACGGGTCCACGCCCGCCAAGGCCGACACCTCCGGCTCCGCCTCCCCGAAGCTGTCCGGCACGGTCACCGTGTTCGCGGCCGCCTCCCTCAAGGAGAGCTTCACGACCCTGGGCGAGCAGTTCGAGCAGCAGCACCCCGGCACCAAGGTCGCCTTCAACTTCGGCGGCAGTGACACCCTCGCCGCCAGCATCACCAGCGGCGCCCCGGCGGACGTGTTCGCCGCCGCCAGCCCCAAGACCATGTCGATCGTCACCGGCAAGAAGGACACGGCGAGCGCCCCGTCGACCTTCGCGCGCAACCAGTTGGAGATCGCCACCCTGCCGGGCAACCCCGACAAGGTCTCCTCGCTGAAGGACCTCACCGACCCGAAGCTCAAGGTCGTCCTGTGCGACAAGACCGTGCCGTGCGGCGCGGCCGCGCAGAAGGTGCTGGACGCCAGTGGCGTCAAGGTCACCCCGGTCTCCTACGAGCAGGACGTCAAGGCCGCCCTGAACAAGGTGGAGCTGAAGGAGGCCGACGCCTCCCTGGTCTACAAGACCGATGTGAAGTCCGCGGGTGGCAAGGTGGAGGGCGTGGAGTTCCCCGATTCCAAGGACGCGATCAACGACTACCCGATCGCCCCGCTGAAGAACGCGCGCAACGCCGACGCCGCCGAGGCGTTCATCGCCCTGGTCAAGTCCCCCGAGGGCCAGAAGGTGCTGACCCAGGCCGGCTTCCTCAAGCCGTGACCGGGCTGAAGCAGCGCGACGCCGTGGCCGGCCCCGACGGGGGCGGGTCGCGGCGCCCGCGTGTCCGCGCCGCCCGCCGTGGTGTGCCGCTGCCGCTTCTGGTGCCGGGCCTGCTGGCCATGGCCTTCCTGCTGGTGCCCCTGCTCGCCCTGCTGGTCCGCGCCCCCTGGCGCAGCCTGCCGTCCCAGTTGTCCAGCACCGAGGTGTGGCAGGCGCTCCAGCTCTCCCTGATCAGCGCCACCGCCGCCACCGCCGTAGCCCTGGTGCTCGGCGTGCCGCTGGCCTGGCTGCTGGCCCGTACGGAGTTCCCCGGCCGGGGCCTGGTGCGGGCCCTGGTGACCCTGCCGCTGGTGCTGCCGCCGGTCGTCGGCGGTGTGGCGCTGCTGCTCGCCCTCGGCCGCAACGGCATCGTCGGCAAGTCGCTGGACGACTGGTTCGGGATCACCCTGCCGTTCACCACCGCCGGTGTGGTCGTGGCGGAGGCGTTCGTCGCCATGCCGTTCCTGGTCATCAGCGTCGAGGGCACCCTGCGGGCGGCCGACCCGCGCTACGAGGAGGCCGCCACCACGCTCGGCGCCTCCCGCTTCACCGCCTTCCGCCGGGTCACCCTGCCGCTCATCGCCCCCGGCATCGCGGCGGGCGCCGTGCTGGCCTGGGCCCGTGCGCTCGGTGAGTTCGGGGCCACGATCACCTTCGCGGGCAACTTCCCCGGCCGCACCCAGACCATGCCGCTGGCGGTCTACCTCGCCCTGCAGAACGACCCGGAAGCCGCCATCGCCCTCAGCCTGATCCTGCTGGCGGTGTCGATCGCGGTGCTGGCGTGCCTGCGGGACCGGTGGATGACGGGAGCCTGACGGTGCCACGAGGATGGAAGACAGCGACCACGCCGGCGCCGACGGAGGACGACCGCCCCATGACCGACATCGACGCGCCTCCCGCCCTGCTCAAGGCGGCGGGCGAACAGGGGCTGGACGCCCGCCTCGTGGTCGACCGGGGCGATTTCCGGCTGGACGTGGCCCTGCGCGCGGCTCCCGGTGACGTGGTCGCGCTGCTCGGCCCGAACGGCGCGGGCAAGACCACCGCGCTGCGCGCCCTCGCGGGCCTCGTCCCGCTCTCGGAGGGCCATCTGCGGCTGGACGGTACGGCGCTGGAGCGCACCCCGCCGGAGAACCGCCCGGTAGGCGTGGTCTTCCAGGACTACCTGCTCTTCCCGCACCTGTCCGCGCTGGACAACGTGGCCTTCGGCCCGCGCTGTCACGGCGTCGGCAAGACCGAGGCCCGCGCGCAGGCCGCCACCTGGCTGGAGCGCATGGGCCTTGCCGAGCACGCGGGAGCCAAGCCCCGCCGCCTGTCCGGCGGCCAGGCCCAGCGGGTCGCGTTGGCCAGGGCCCTGGCCACCCGGCCCCGGCTGCTGCTCCTGGACGAGCCGCTCGCGGCGCTGGACGCCCGTACCCGTCTGGAGGTCCGTTCCCGACTGCGGCGGCATCTGGCCGAGTTCGAGGCGGTCGCCGTGCTCGTCACGCACGATCCGCTGGACGCCATGGTGCTCGCGGACCGCCTGGTGGTGGTGGAGCACGGCCGCGTGGTCCAGGAGGGCGCCCCCACGGAGATCGCCCGCCATCCGCGCACGGACTACATCGCGCAGTTGGTCGGCCTCAACCTCTACCGGGGCGAGGCGGACGGGCACGCGGTACGGCTGGACTCCGGGCCGTCGATTACGACCACCGAGGAGCTGACCGGACCGGTGTTCGTCGCCTTCCCGCCGGTCGCGGTCACCCTGTTCCGGGACCGCCCGACCGGGGCCAGCGCCCGTAACCTGTGGCGCTGCGAGGTGGCCGGACTGGAGACCCACGGCGACCAGATCCGCGCGGACCTGACCGGGGAGATCCGGCTCGCCGCCGATCTCACCACGGCGGCGGCCGCCGAGCTGGACCTGCACACGGGCGCACCGGTCTGGGCGACCGTCAAGGCGACGCAGACGCACGCATACCCGGCATGAGGCCACCCAGCCACTACGGTGTGGCCCCATGAGCATGAGCATCCGCAACCAGCTTCCCGGCACCGTCACGGCGGTCCACCCCGGCGAGGTCATGGCGACCGTCAAGATCCGGCTGGACGGCGGTCAGCACCTGACCGCGGCGATCACCGAGGAGGCCACCAAGGAACTGCGGCTGGCCGAGGGCACCCCCGTGCACGCCCTGGTGAAGGCGACGGAGGTCTCCCTGGCCACCGAGCCCGTCGACCACATCTCGATCCGCAACCAGCTCGCGGGCACCATCAGTGAGATCACCATGGGCACGGCCATGGCCACGGTGAAGGTCGCGGTGCCGGGCGCCGAGGTGACGTCGGCCATCACCCACGAGTCGGCCGCTGACCTCAAGCTCTCGGAGGGCGATCAGGTGGTGGCGCTGATCAAGTCGACCGAGGTCTCGCTGGCCACGGCCTGAGCGGACACGAGGAAGGCCCCCCGCCCGGTTCGGGCAGGGGGCCTTCGTCCACTCACGAACGCGCTCAGTCCTCGTACGCGTCCAGCGGCGGGCAGGAGCACACCAGATTGCGGTCGCCGAACGCCTGGTCGATGCGGCGCACCGGCGGCCAGTACTTGCCGGCGGGCGAGACACCGGCCGGGAAGACGGCCTCCTCACGGCTGTACGCGTGCGTCCAGTCGCCGCCGAGGGCGGCCGCGGTGTGCGGTGCGCCGCGCAGCGGGTTGTCCTCGGCGGGCCAGGTGCCGGAGGCGACCTTGTCGATCTCCGCGCGGATGGCGATCATCGCGTCGCAGAACCGGTCCAGCTCCCCCAGGTCCTCGGACTCGGTCGGCTCGATCATCAGCGTGCCGGCCACCGGGAAGGACATGGTCGGCGCGTGGAAGCCGTAGTCGATCAGGCGCTTGGCCACGTCGTCCACGCTCACGCCGGTCGCCTTGGTCAGCGGGCGCAGGTCGATGATGCACTCGTGCGCGACGAGGTTGCCGGGGCCGGTGTAGAGCACCGGGAAGTGCGGCTCCAGGCGCTTGGCGACGTAGTTGGCGGAGAGCACGGCCACCTGGGTGGCGCGCTTGAGGCCCTCGCCGCCCATGAGGCGGACGTACGCCCAGGAGATCGGCAGGATGCCGGCGCTGCCCCAGGGGGCCGCCGAGATCGGGCCGACGCCGGTGGCCGGACCGGCCTCGGGCTGCATCGGGTGGTTGGGCAGGTACGGCGCCAGGTGGGCGCGGACCGCGACCGGGCCGACGCCGGGACCGCCGCCGCCGTGCGGGATGCAGAACGTCTTGTGCAGGTTCAGGTGGGAGACGTCGCCGCCGAAGTGGCCCGGCTTGGCGAGACCGACCAGGGCGTTGAGGTTGGCACCGTCCACGTAGACCTGGCCGCCCGCGTCGTGCACCTGGGCGCAGATGTCGGCGACGTGCTCCTCGAAGACACCGTGCGTCGAGGGGTAGGTGATCATCAGCACGGACAGCTCGTCACGGTGCTGCTCGATCTTGGCGCGCAGGTCCTCGACGTCGATCTCGCCGTCCCCGGCGGTCTTCACGACGACGACCTTCATCCCGGCCATCACCGCGCTCGCCGCGTTGGTGCCGTGCGCGGAGGACGGGATGAGGCAGACGGTGCGCTGAGCGTCGCCGTTGGCCCGGTGGTAGGCGCGTACGGCGAGCAGTCCGGCCAGCTCGCCCTGGGAACCGGCGTTGGGCTGGAGCGAGACCTTGTCGTACCCGGTGACCTCGGCGAGCCGGTCCTCCAGCTCGCGGATGAGGGTGAGGTAGCCCTCGGCCTGCTCGGCGGGGGCGAAGGGGTGCAGCGCGCCGAACTCGGGCCAGGTGACCGGCTCCATCTCGGTGGTCGCGTTCAGCTTCATGGTGCAGGAGCCGAGCGGGATCATGCCGCGGTCGAGGGCGTAGTCGCGGTCGGACAGCTTGCGCAGGTAGCGCAGCATGGCCGTCTCGGACCGGTGCTCGTGGAAGACGGGGTGGGTCAGGTAGTCGTCGGTGCGCAGCAGCGCCTCGGGGAGCGTGTCCTCGGCCGACCCGTCGAGCGCCGCGATGTCGCCCTCGACGCCGAAGGCGGCGAAGACGGCCTCGACCTGAGCCCGGTTGGTGGTCTCGTCGCAGGCCAGGGAGACGTGGTCGGCGTCGACCGGGCGCAGGTTGACCCCGCCCTCGCGGGCGGCGGCGACGACCTCGGCGGCCCTGCCGGGCACACGCGCGGTGAGGGTGTCGAAGTAGGCGCCGTGGACGATCTCGACCCCGCCGGCGCGCAGGCCCTCGGCGAGGATCGTGGCGTAGCGGTGGGCGCGGCGGGCGATCGTCCGCAGGCCGTCGGGGCCGTGGTAGACGGCGTACATGCCGGCCATCACGGCGAGCAGCACCTGGGCGGTGCAGATGTTGCTGGTGGCCTTCTCGCGGCGGATGTGCTGCTCGCGGGTCTGCAGCGCGAGACGGTACGCGCGGTTCCCGTCGACGTCGACGGACACGCCGACCAGGCGGCCGGGCAGGCTGCGGGCGAACTTCTCGTGCACGGCCATGTAGCCGGCGTGCGGCCCGCCGAAGCCCATGGGCACGCCGAAGCGCTGGGTGGTGCCGATGGCGATGTCCGCGCCCAGCTCGCCGGGCGAGGTGAGCAGGGTCAGCGCGAGCAGGTCGGCGGCGACGGTGACGAGGGCGCCCAGCTCGTGCGCCTGCTCGACGACCGGCTTCAGGTCGCGTACGGCACCGGAGGCGCCGGGGTACTGGAGCAGGACGCCGGTGATGTCGCGGGCGGCGACGTCGGCCGGGATGCCGTCGCTCAGATCGGCGACGACGACCTCGACACCGGCCGGTTCGGCGCGGGTCTGGATGACGGCGATGGTCTGCGGCAGGGTGTCCGCGTCGACCAGGAAGAGGCCCTTCTTGTTCTTGCCCATGCGCCGCGACAGCGCCATCGCCTCGGCGGCGGCGGTGCCCTCGTCCAGCAGGGAGGCTCCGGAGGTGGGCAGCCCGGTGAGGTCGGCGACCATCGTCTGGAAGTTCAGCAGGGCCTCGAGACGGCCCTGGGAGATCTCCGGCTGGTACGGCGTGTAGGCCGTGTACCAGGCGGGGTTCTCCATGACGTTGCGCAGGATGACCGGCGGGGTGAAGGTGCCGTAGTAGCCCAGGCCGATCATGGAGCCGAGTACCTGGTTGTGGTCCGCGAGACCGCGCAGCTCGGCGATCACCTCGGCCTCGGTGCGGGCGCCCGGCAGGTCGAGCGCGTCGGCGTTCTTGATCACATCCGGGACCGCGGCGGCGGTCAGCTCGTCGAGGGAGCCGTAGCCGACCTGCGCGAGCATCTTGGCCCGCGCCTCCTGGTCGGGCCCGATGTGGCGCTGCTCGAAGGGGATGCCCGCTTCGAGGTCGGCGAGCGGAATGCGAGGGGCGGTCATGTGCGGAGGCCTCCTGGTCTGACGCGACCTGCGAGGGGCACCACGGCTCGGGTGCCCACCGGCCTCCCCCTCTGTCATCTCTTACCTGAGAGCTTCACCGGGGGCCAGCGGACCCCGGCTTGCACCGTCGGTGAGAGCGGGAGCCATGGACGCCCGCCCTGCTTTCCAGAGTGACCTCGTCCGTGCGGTACGGGGGCCTGAGAGATTCCGGGGAGGAGTTGCTCCTTCGGCGCCTCCGAATTGCTCGGAGGACTCTCCCGCACGGGGTCAGCAGCCTTGTTCAGCCTACCAGCGGGGTCCTGAGCGCGGCGTTCGAGTGGCCGCCCGGCTGATTCTGCTCTTTTGTAGTGCTTACGGATGAGTTGCGACCATGTGGAGGGAGAGGGATCGTGCAGACCGACATCGATCCGCGCAGCCTGATCGGCCGCAAGGCGTTCGACCGAGCCGGCACCAAGATCGGCACCATAGACGAGGTGTACCTCGACGACGCGACCGGCGTCCCGGAGTGGGCGGCGGTGCGCACCGGCCTCTTCTCGCGCGACGCCTTCGTCCCGCTGGAGCCCAGCGAACTGGTCGACGGCGCGCTCCGCGTCCCCTTCGAACGCGCCCTCATCAAGGACGCCCCCGACTTCGGCGTGGGCCGTCACCTCTCCCCCGAGCAGGAACTCCAGCTCTACCACCACTACGGTCTCGACGTGGGCCCCTCCGCCAGGACCCCGGACCGCGACTTCGGCAAGGTCGCGGGCACCGAGGAGACCTGAGCCCCCCTCATCCGCCTCCCGTGGCCCCGCCCGCGCCGGTCGCCTCCTCCCGCTGCCCGCACACCTCCCCCACCAGCGGCAGTGGCTCGGCCGGTGTCAGGTCGGGGTCGTCGGCACGCAGCGTCCGTACCCGGCCCGGCGCGGAGGTCGGGGTCTCGAAGCGCACGGTGACCCGCCCCAGGCCGCTGCCCTGCACCCAGCCGTGGCCGTACTCGGGGTGCCGCACGTCCTGGCCCGCCCGCCACTCCGGCGCGGCGGGCTCGGGTCTCTCGGGTCCGAGATCGGGAGCGCTCTCCTCCGGCGTCTCCTCGGCCGGCTCCCCCGCCGCCTGGGCGAACAGGTCCTCCTGGGTGTAGTCGGCCAGCCCGGAGACGCCCACGCCGAGCAGCCGCACCCCTCCCGTGGTGTCCACGGAGTCCAGCAGCCGCGCCGCCGCCTCCCGGATCACCGTCGGATCGTCCGTGGGCCCCCTCAGCGTCTCGGAGCGGGTCAGGGTGGAGAAGTCGTACCGCCGGACCTTGAGCACGATGGTCCGGCCGGACAGCCCGGCCCCGCGCAGCCGCCGCACGCACCGGTCGGCGAGCCGGCGGACCTCCAGGCCGATGCGCGGCCGGTCGTGGATGTCCACGGCGTAGGTGTCCTCCACCGACACCGACTTCGCCTCGCGCTCGGCCACCACGGGCCGGTCGTCACGGGCCAGCGCCATCGCGTACAGCGAGTGTCCGTGCGCCTTGCCGAGCAGCCGGACCAGTTCGTCCTCGCCCGCCTCCGACAACTCCAGGACGGTGGTGATCCCGGCGCGCCGCAGATGGTCGCCGGTGGCCGGTCCCACGCCGGGCAGGGTCCGCACCGGCATAGGTGCCAGCAGGGCCCGCTCGGTGCCGGGTTCGATGAGCACCAGGCCGTCGGGCTTGGCCCGCTCCGAGGCGATCTTGGCCAGCATCTTGGAGGCGGCGAGCCCCACCGAACCGGTCAGCCCCGTCACCGCCAGGATGTCCGCGCGCAGCCGCGCCCCGGCCTCCCGCGCCGACGCCTCGTCCCAGGCCGTGTCACCGGCCTCCAGGTCCACGAACGCCTCGTCCAGGCTCAGCGGCTCCACCAGCGGGGACAACTCCCGCAGCAGCGCCATCACCTGGTCGCTGATCGAGCGGTACAGCGCGAAGCGGGGCGTGAGGTAGGCGGCGTTCGGCGCCAGCCGCCGCGCCTGCGCGGTGGGCATGGCCGAGTGCACGCCGAACACCCGTGCCTCGTACGACGCGGTGGCCACGACCCCGCGTGGCCCGATGCCGCCCACGACGACGGCCTTCCCCCGCAGGCTCGGCTTGGACGCCTGCTCCACCGAGGCGAAGAAGGCGTCCATGTCGAGATGGAGGATGGTGGGCGCGTCTCTCACATGTCCGATGCTGCACCACGCCACTGACAACGACCCCGTGCGGGGGCCTTCGACGGGGCGGGGCGCCGCCGGGCCTCAGACGGCCCGGTTGCGCCGCCGCGCCAGTTCATCGGCCGGGTTGGGCCCGATGAGCGTCTCACCGGTGTCGATGCGCTCGCCGTGGAGCTGGGACAGGGCGCTCTCCACGTCCCGCCACACCACGCCCACGGCGATCCCGAAGATGCCCTGGCCGCCCTGGAGCAGCGCGTGGACCTCGTCCGGGGAGGTGCACTCGTAGACCATGGCGCCGTCGCTCATCAGGGTCATGCGCTCCAGATCGCGGAACCCGCGCTCCCTGAGGTGCTGCACGGCCGAGCGGATGTTCTGGAGGGAGACACCCGTGTCCAGGAACCGCTTGACGATCTTCAGCACGACCACGTCACGGAAGCTGTACAACCGCTGTGTGCCCGAGCCATGGGCCGGCCGCACACTCGGCTCGACCAGTCCCGTACGGGCCCAGTAGTCGAGCTGCCGGTAGGTGATCCCGGCGGCCGCACAGGCCGTGGGACCGCGATAGCCGATCTCCTCGGACGTCATGGCCGTCGCCCCTTCACCGTCAGGCACCACCGTCGGCCGCTGCGGAGCGTGATCAGCCGCGCCGCCGAGCTGTGGGTGTCCCCCGCTTGGCCGAAGCCGTGCGCCCGGGGGAGGGTACGGGCCGCTCTCCCCGAAACCGTGTCCGGGGGCACCCCCAGCCGTACCGTCGCCGCTCATTCTCACGCCGACCTCCGTCCTTGACCTGCCTTATCGACGGTAGGCAGTCACCAGGGGTGCGTCAACGATCGCCACACTCGGCACGCCGAGTGATAATCACCCTGAGAGTGGTTTCCCGTGTCCCACCGCGGGGAAAGGCTAGCCGAATGCGCTCGCGGGAAGGCGTAGGACGCTCTCACGGGCCGTTGGCAATTGCCCTCGCGGCGCGGTCACAGCGCGCCACCGGCCGGCCGGACGCGGACCCGTCGGTCCGCCCGGCCGGCCTCGGGCGTCACTGGCTGCTGCTGCCGAAGTCCTCGGGCGAGATCTGGTCGAGGAACTCGCGGAACTTCTCCACCTCGTCCTCCTGCTCGTCGGGGATGGCGATGCCCGCGTCGTCCAGCACCCCGTCACTGCCGTAGATCGGCGTGCCGGTGCGCAGGGCGAGCGCTATGGCGTCGGACGGCCGCGCGCTCACCTCGACTCCGCTGGCGAACACCAGCTCCGCGTAGAAGACGCCCTCTCGCAGATCGGTGATGCGGACTTCGGTCAGCTCCTGGCCCACCGCCTCCAGCACGTCCTTGAACAGGTCGTGCGTCAGCGGCCGCGCGGGAGCCATGCCCTGCTGGGCGAAGGCGATCGCCGTCGCCTCCCCCGGCCCGATCCAGATGGGGAGGTAGCGGTCGCCTCCCACTTCGCGCAGGAGCACGATCGGTTGGTTGGAGGGCATTTCGACCCGGACACCTACGACATCGAGCTCGTTCACACAGCAACCCTAGGCCGTGCTCGGGACGTTTGGGTAGTCGGGCCGGGAACAGGTGGGCGATCCGGCGCAAGTCAGCCGGGTCGGGACACACCGCACCTCAGGGCACCCGCACCCCGAGCGCCGCCTTCACCAGAGCCGAGTGCAGCTTCATGGTGAGCGCCGCGAGCTCCTTCGTCCGGGTCTCCGCGAGCACTCTGGTCTGCGGATTACGGTGCCGCTTCAGGGGCGCGACGACCTGGTCGACCAGCCCGGCCTCACGCTCGGCGGCCGCCTTCATCACCCGCAGATGGCGGGGTTCGATGCCGAACCGGCCCAGTTCGGCCACCAGCGCGGCCACGGTGACGGCCTCGGCGTCATAGACACCCTCCGCCAGGGGGGCGAGGAGTCCGTACGACTCCCACTCGCGCAGTTCGGCCTCGTCGACGCCGGCCGCCGCCAGCAGCTCGTCCCGGCCGATACGGGCGACCGTGGAACGCTCGGCCTCCTCCGGCTCCTCGCCGGGGCCGCGCTGACGGCCGACCACGGGGAGCTGGACCGCCTCGCCGCGCTCCATGGCGTCCAGATGCTCGCGGATCACCTTGAGCGGCAGATAGTGGTCCCGCTGCATCCGCAGGACGGCCCCGAGACGCTCCACGTCACGGGGACTGAACTTGCGATACCCCGACGGGGTCCGCTGCGGCTCGATGAGCCCCTCCGACTCCAGGAAGCGGATCTTGGAGATGGTGACTTCGGGGAACTCCTCGCGCAGCAGGTTCAGCACCGTGCCGATGCTCATCAGCCCACTGTCCCTGGCGGCGGTACCGCTTCCGGCACCGCCGCTCGGTGTTTGAAGCATGGACCTTCCCTGGGGTTCCCCCGGACGAGTGTCCGGGGGTGGGTCAGACTCCCTGCCGGCTCGCGTAGAAGACCAGCCGGTACTTGCCGATCTGCACCTCGTCACCGTTGGCCAGCGCCACCTGGTCGATCCGCTCACGGTTGACGTAGGTGCCGTTGAGGCTGCCCACGTCGGCCACCGTGAAGGAACCGTCCGGCGAGCGGCGGAACTCCACATGGCTGCGGGAGACCGTCACGTCGTCCAGGAAGATGTCGCTCTGCGGGTGACGCCCCGCCGTGGTCAGGTCGCTGTCCAGCAGGAAGCGGCTGCCCGAGTTCGGGCCACGGCGCACCACCAGCAGTGCCGAGCCGACAGGCAGTGCGTCGACCGCCGCCTGCGCCTCGGGCGACAGCATGGGCATCGCCGTCTGACCGGTGACCTCGGAGTCGTACGCCTCGATGCCGGAGATGGAGATCGTGGAAGTCGTCTCCGACGGACGCTCCGGCGCCACACCGGGACGCAGGGGCGCGCCGCAGTGGGAGCAGAAGCGGGCGTTCTCCGCGTTGCGGTTCCCGCACCTCGTACACACCAGGGCCGACATGGACGGAGCCTCCTGCCGCGGCTGCCCCGCGGGGGCGTTGGACGCGTGCGGGTCGGAGGGGAACCCTCCACCCGCGGTCGACGGTTGCCCGAAACCTATGCCGCCGCCCTGGCCAGGGTCAACGGACGCCGCGCCCTGACCACCGGAAGTGCCACCACCCGGACCAGCCACCTGGTCCCGGAACAGCGGACGCTGCCCATCCTCGTCGGTCTGTGCGCGATGACGGGCCGTCGCGTTGTCGCCGCCCTCTCGCGCGCTCTTGCCGAACAACTTCCCAAACAACTTCACGGGCGATTCCCCTTGACCGAAACAGACCCGCCCGTGGGGCAGGACGAACCCAGAATGCCTACACCGACCGATCCGGACATCTTCACAACGTCCGTATCCACCCGACAGTTTCCACCACGCACCACCCCTTCGGTGCGGCGACCCCCCGCAACCTCATGCCCCCGCCCGACGCCGCCCATGCACCGCCGGTTCACCGGGAGGACGACCGAGCGTAGTCAGGCTGCTTCGCCTGCCGCAAGGCGTCCACGACGATCTTGTCCGAGCGCTCCACACTCACCGTGGCCTGCTCCTTCTCCAAGCTCTGCACCACGCCTCCAGGGATGTTCAACGCCGGTTCCAGGTCCTGCGGCTTGCCGATGACCTTGAAACGATAAGGGGCGTTGATCTTGTTCCCGTCGACCGCGACGCTACCGCCGGAGTCCGCCAAGTACGTGTTCGCCACCACGCGCACCCCATTGACCTGTATCGCCTCGGCACCGGCCGCGCGCAGCTCCTGGATCGCGTCGAGCAGCATGTCGGACTCGACGGCTCCCTTCGTGTCCTGGACGGTCATGGTGATACCGGGCCCCGTGGCCGCCACGGTGCCCGCGAGCACGCCGAGTTGGCGCTCCTTCTCGGCGGTCTGCCTGCGCGCCTCGGCGGCCTGGTCCGAACTGCTCTGCAGCTCCTGGCGCTGCTTCTCGAGACCCTGCTTCTCGTCCTCAAGACGCTGAGTACGGTCATCCAGTTCATCGAGGATGCGGACCAGATCCTCCTGGCGTGCCCCGCGCAGCGCGCTGTCGCCGTCGCTGTTGGACGCCACCTGCACCGCCAGCCCGAAACCGAGGCCGAAGAGCAGCAGCGCCACGATGAGTTGCGCACGCGTCAGCCGGGGCGGCCAGAGACCGTCCACCAGCCGCTGACGCCCGGTGAGCTGCGGCTCGTCGGGCTGCGGGGCCGGCGCGGGCTCGGGGGCGGGCGTGGGCGCCGGCGCGGGTGCGGGTGCCGGGGCGGGCTCGGGGGCCTTGGGCGGCACCTCCGCGGGCAGTTCCTTGCGCAGCCCGTTCTCCGGCCGCTCGTCCTTCTCGCTCATCGCGCTCACGCCCGGAAGACGTGGCGCCGGATCGCGGCGGCGTTGGAGAAGATCCGGATGCCCAGGACCACGACGACGCCCGTGGACAACTGCGCGCCCACGCCCAGCTCGTCGCCCAGGAACACGATCAGCGCGGCCACGACCACGTTCGACAGGAACGACACCACGAAGACCTTGTCGTCGAAGATGCCGTCGAGCATCGCCCGAAGACCGCCGAACACGGCGTCCAGCGCCGCCACGACGGCGATGGGCAGATACGGCTCGACGACCGCCGGAACCTCGGGCCGGACCAACAGTCCGGCCACCACTCCCACGACGAGGCCCAGTACGGCGATCACGATGTGCCCTTCTCAGTCTTCTCGGCCTGCTCGGCGCTCGGCCTTGCTGTTCGTACGATCACACTCGGTGCGGCGGGCAACCGGACGTCGCCCTCCGCGGAGATGGCGGTGCGGATACCGAAGTTGTCCTGGAGCGCGTGCAGATACAGTCCGTCGGCGCTGTTCTGGAACCTGGTGCTGAACCGTTGCCCGTCCCCCACCGCCAGCACCGTGTACGGCGGTACCAGCGGCCTGTTGTCGACCAGTATCGCGTCACCCGCGGCCCTGATCGCGGACAGGGCGGTCAGCCGCTGCCCATTGATGGACACCGCCTCGGCGCCGGACGCCCACAGCCCGTTGACCACGCGCTGCATGTCCCGGTCGCGCACCCGCCCGGTGTCGGAGAAACCGGCTGACTCACGCGGGTTGGTGCCGTCTCCGGCGCTCGACTCCTTGGCGTCGTTCACCACGAGCCTCACACCGGGCCCGTGCACCGCGGTGGCACCGGACAGCAGACCGACCAGGTCCGCCTGACTGCCCCCGGCCTCCCGCAGCGCCGACCGCTGCCGCGCGCCGACCTCCTCGCGGAGCCGGTCGACACCGCTCTCCAGCTTGTCGGCGGCGGCGGTCTCCCGGTCGATGCGGTCGATCAGCTCCTGGCGCTCCTTGGCCACGACCGGGGCCGTGACATGCGCCTGCGCCGCACCGACCGTCACCACCAGGGCCGCGAGCACCAGTCCGCCCGCCAGGCCCAGCTTGGCGCGCAGCGTCTTCGGCAGGCCGCCCTCGCCGAGGGCCTCCTTGCGGGCGGCTGCCTCGGCGTACCCGTCGTCGAGGCTGTGGTCCATGACGTTGGTGATCAACGACATGGAGGCGTCCGGACGCCTCGGCCGCGCGGGGCTGCTCCGAACGGGGGGTTGCTGCGGCATGCCGCACATCGTCGCATGCCGCGAGCGATGCCTTCGAACGAGCCCCGTACACGTGCCGGACGGCGCCCCTGGCGGGGGCGCCGTCCGCCACGTCGGTGCGTTCTAGGGATCAGCGTCCGGCGCTGTCCACCACGGCCGACCACTCGTCCAGCAGGGCCTGCGCGGAGGCGTCGTCCGGTCCCTCCGCCCACAGGTGGGTGACCGCCTCGGCCGGGTCGGGCAGGACCATCACCCAGCGCCCGTCGCTCTCCACGACCCGCACACCGTCCGTCGTGTCGACGGACCGGTCGCCGGCCGCCTCGACCACGCTGCGCATGACCAGACCCTTGACCGCCCACGGCGTCGCCAGGTCCCGCTTGAGGACGTGGGCCCGGGGAATCCGGGCGTCGATCTGGCTCAGCGTGAGCTGGGTGCGCGCCACCAGCCCGATCAGCCGCACGAACGCGGCTGTACCGTCGTAGACGCTGCTGAACTCGGGGACGATGAAGCCGCCCATGCCGTCGCCGCCGAAGATGGTGCCCTCTTCGCCGCCCACGCGCGTCAGGTCGTCCGGCGACGTGGTGGTCCACTCGACCTGCGTGCCGTGGTACGCGGCCACCTGCTCCGCGATCCGGGTCGTGGTCACCGGCAGCGCCACCCGCCCGCTGCGCCGCTCGGCGGCCACCAGGTCGAGCATCACCAGCAGTGCCCGGTCGTCCTCGATGATGCGGCCCTTCTCGTCCACGAGCGACAGCCGCTCGCCGACGGGATCGAACCGCACGCCGAAGGCCGCCCCGGAGGACGCCACGATCTCGCCGAGCCGCTCCAGACCCTTGCGCCGCATCTCGACGGTCTCGGTGGGCCGGGACTCGTCCAGACCGGGGTTGATGGTCAGCGAGTCCACGCCGAGCTTGCCGAGCAGGCTGGGCAGCACCAGACCGGCGCTGCCGTTGGAGGCATCGACGACGACCTTCAGTCCGGACTCGGCGATCCCCGTCGTGTCGACGTTGCGCAGCAGCGACCCGGTGTAGGAGTCGTAGACGCTGGACGGGAAGTACAGGTCACCGATCTCGCCGGGGAACGCCCGCCGGTACTCCTGCCGGGCGAAGACCCGGTCCAGCTTGCGCTGGCTGCCCTGGGAGAGGTCCGCGCCCTTGGGGTCGAAGAACATGATGTCCACGGAGTCCGGCACACCCGGCGAGGTCCGGATCATGATGCCGCCGGAGCTGCCGCGCGCCGTCTGCTGCCGGGCCACGGGCAGCGGCACGTTCTCCAGGTCGCGTACGTCGATCGCGCTGGCCTGGAGGGCCGAGATCACCGCACGCTTGAGCGCACGGGCGCCTCGGGAGTGGTCACGGGCCGTGGTGACCGTGGTGCCCTTCTTCAGGGTGGTGGCGTACGCGCCGGCCAGCCGTACGGCCAGCTCCGGCGTGATCTCCACGTTCAGGATGCCGGTCACCCCGCGCGCCCCGAAGAGGTGCGCCTGCCCTCTGGATTCCCAGATGACGGAGGTGTTGACGAACGCGCCGGCCTCGATGGTCTTGAACGGGTACACCCGGACGTTGCCCTGGATGATCGACTCCTCGCCGATCAGGCACTCGTCACCGATGACCGCGCCGTCCTCGATCCGCGCGGCCCGCATGATGTCGGTGTTCTTGCCGATCACGCAGCCACGGAGATTGCTCTGCTGCCCGACGTACACGTTGTCCGCGACGACGGCCTTGTGCAGGAAGGCACCGCTCTTGACGACCACGTTGGAGCCGACGACGGAGTGCTCGCGTATTTCCGCGCCCGCCTCGACCTTGGCGTAGTCGCCGATGTAGAGCGGCCCGCGCAGCACCGCGTCGGGGTGCACCTCGGCACCCTCGGCCACCCAGACGCCGGGCGAGATCTCGAATCCGTCGATGTCGACGTCGACCTTGCCCTCGAGAACGTCGGCCTGGGCCTTCACATAGCTCTCGTGGGTGCCGACGTCCTCCCAGTAGCCCTCGGCGATGTAGCCGTAGATGGGCTTGCCTTCCTTCATCAACTGGGGGAAGACATCTCCCGACCAGTCGACGGGGACATCGGGATCGACGTAGTCGAACACCTCGGGCTCCATCACATAGATGCCCGTGTTCACCGTGTCGGAGAAGACCTGGCCCCAGGTCGGCTTCTCGAGGAAGCGCTCGACCTTGCCCTCCTCGTCGACGATGGTGATGCCGAACTCCAGCGGATTGGGGACCCTGGTCAGGCAGACCGTGACCATGGCTCCCTTCTCCTTGTGGAAGTTGATCAGCTCGGTGAGGTCGAAGTCCGTAAGGGCGTCACCGGAAATGACGAGGAAAGCGTCGTCCTTCAGCGCGTCCTCGGCGTTCTTGACGCTTCCGGCGGTACCGAGTGGCTTCTCCTCATTGGCATACGTGAGCTCCATACCGAGCTCTTCGCCGTCTCCGAAGTAGTTCTTGACGAGAGACGCCAGGAACTGCACGGTGACCACGGTCTCGTTGAGCCCATGCTTTTTGAGCAACCTGAGCACATGCTCCATGATCGGGCGGTTGACCACGGGCAGGAGCGGCTTGGGCATGCTAGAGGTCATGGGGCGCAGGCGTGTGCCTTCGCCTCCGGCCATCACGACGGCCTTCATGTCGGAAGCGTCCTCCTCGAAGAGACGACGGTCTAGCCGACTTCACCCGTCCAGATTGTCCCGCACTTTCGCGTCGCGGGCCATCGAAGCGTCACGTCATGGACGATCGCGGAGTTCCGTCGGCCAACGCGTCCGCGCGCACCAGACGGCGGACCTGGACCATATAGAGCACTCCTGCCCACCAATACAGGGTTGTACCCCATCCGGCGAACGCCCATCCGAAAACAGCGGCCAGTGACGCGATCCAACCGCTTCCGTCGCTGAGCAGCAGCAACGGGAAGGCATACATCAGGTTGAAGGTGGCCGCCTTGCCGAGGAAGTTCACCTGGGGCGGCGGATAGCCGTGCCGCCGGAGGATACCGACCATCACCAGGAGAACCAGTTCACGGGCCAGCAGCAGGGCGGTCAGCCAGAGCGGCAGGATCTCGCGCCAGGTGAGGCCGAGGAGCGTGGAAAGGACATAGAGCCGGTCCGCGGCGGGATCGAGCAGCCGGCCGAGGCTGCTGACCTGGTTCCAGCGCCGGGCGAGCTTGCCGTCCAGATAGTCGCTGACTCCGCTCAGTGCCAGGACCAGGAGAGCCCAACCATCGCTCTTGGGGCCTCCGAACTCCGGCCTGAGGATCAGCCACAGGAACAGAGGGACACCGGCAAGCCGAGCCATGCTGAGGATGTTGGGGATGGTGAGGACCCGGTCCGTCTGGACGCGGGTCTCCTGGACCTCCACCCGGAAGCCTCCTGTACGAAAAGTGCCGACAATGCACCCTGACCCTACCGCAACGCAAAAAAGCTCCGGCTCTCGGGCTGTATGCCCAAGAGCCGGAGCTGTAAAAGGAGTTCGGCGGCGTCCTACTCTCCCACAGGGTCCCCCCTGCAGTACCATCGGCGCTGTGAGGCTTAGCTTCCGGGTTCGGAATGTAACCGGGCGTTTCCCTCACGCTATGACCACCGAAACACTATGAAACTGTTTCAGCCAAAACCCATGTGTGGCACATGGATGCTGTTCGTGGTTTCAGAACCAACACAGTGGACGCGAGCAACTGAGGACAAGCCCTCGGCCTATTAGTACCAGTCAACTTCACCCGTTACCAGGCTTCCATATCTGGCCTATCAACCCAGTCGTCTACTGGGAGCCTTACCCTCTCAAGGAGGTGGGAATACTCATCTCGAAGCAGGCTTCCCGCTTAGATGCTTTCAGCGGTTATCCCTCCCGAACGTAGCCAACCAGCCATGCCCTTGGCAGGACAACTGGCACACCAGAGGTTCGTCCGTCCCGGTCCTCTCGTACTAGGGACAGCCCTTCTCAATATTCCTACGCGCACAGCGGATAGGGACCGAACTGTCTCACGACGTTCTAAACCCAGCTCGCGTACCGCTTTAATGGGCGAACAGCCCAACCCTTGGGACCGACTCCAGCCCCAGGATGCGACGAGCCGACATCGAGGTGCCAAACCATCCCGTCGATATGGACTCTTGGGGAAGATCAGCCTGTTATCCCCGGGGTACCTTTTATCCGTTGAGCGACGGCGCTTCCACAAGCCACCGCCGGATCACTAGTCCCGACTTTCGTCCCTGCTCGACCCGTCGGTCTCACAGTCAAGCTCCCTTGTGCACTTACACTCAACACCTGATTGCCAACCAGGCTGAGGGAACCTTTGGGCGCCTCCGTTACTCTTTAGGAGGCAACCGCCCCAGTTAAACTACCCATCAGACACTGTCCCTGATCCGGATCACGGACCCAGGTTAGACATCCAGCACGACCAGACTGGTATTTCAACGACGACTCCCCCTGAACTGGCGTCCAGAGTTCACAGTCTCCCAGCTATCCTACACAAGCCGAACCGAACACCAATATCAAACTGTAGTAAAGGTCCCGGGGTCTTTCCGTCCTGCTGCGCGAAACGAGCATCTTTACTCGTAGTGCAATTTCACCGGGCCTATGGTTGAGACAGTCGAGAAGTCGTTACGCCATTCGTGCAGGTCGGAACTTACCCGACAAGGAATTTCGCTACCTTAGGATGGTTATAGTTACCACCGCCGTTTACTGGCGCTTAAGTTCTCAGCTTCGCCCTGTCGAAACAGAGCTAACCGGTCCCCTTAACGTTCCAGCACCGGGCAGGCGTCAGTCCGTATACATCGCCTTACGGCTTCGCACGGACCTGTGTTTTTAGTAAACAGTCGCTTCTCGCTGGTCTCTGCGGCCACCCCCAGCTCACCGAGTAAATCGGATCACCAGTGATGGCCCCCCTTCTCCCGAAGTTACGGGGGCATTTTGCCGAGTTCCTTAACCATAGTTCACCCGAACGCCTCGGTATTCTCTACCTGACCACCTGAGTCGGTTTAGGGTACGGGCCGCCATGAAACTCGCTAGAGGCTTTTCTCGACAGCATAGGATCATCCACTTCACCACAATCGGCTCGGCATCAGGTCTCAGACTATGTGCTGCCCGGATTTACCTGGACAACGTCCTACACCCTTACCCCAGGACTACCATCGCCTGGGCTGGACTACCTTCCTGCGTCACCCCATCACTCACCTACTAACCGCTTGGGCCGACGGCTCCACCACTTTCCTTTCCCCGAAGGGTCCGGAACGGCTTCACGGCCTTAGCATCACGATGCTCGATGTTTGACGCTTCACAGCGGGTACCGGAATATCAACCGGTTATCCATCGACTACGCCTGTCGGCCTCGCCTTAGGTCCCGACTTACCCTGGGCAGATCAGCTTGACCCAGGAACCCTTAGTCAATCGGCGCACACGTTTCTCACGTGTGTATCGCTACTCATGCCTGCATTCTCACTCGTGAACCGTCCACAACTCGCTTCCGCGGCTGCTTCACCCGGCACACGACGCTCCCCTACCCATCACAGCACCCGTTGGGGCTTATTGCTGCAATGACACGACTTCGGCGGTACGCTTGAGCCCCGCTACATT
Source organism: Streptomyces seoulensis (assembly GCF_022846655.1). Taxonomy (NCBI): domain Bacteria; kingdom Bacillati; phylum Actinomycetota; class Actinomycetes; order Kitasatosporales; family Streptomycetaceae; genus Streptomyces; species Streptomyces seoulensis. The sequence continues at coordinate 2,406,674 of NZ_AP025667.1, read as the reverse complement.
GTCGGCGCGGAATCACTAGACCAGTGAGCTATTACGCACTCTTTCAAGGGTGGCTGCTTCTAAGCCAACCTCCTGGTTGTCTCTGCGACTCCACATCCTTTCCCACTTAGCGTACGCTTAGGGGCCTTAGTCGATGCTCTGGGCTGTTTCCCTCTCGACCATGGAGCTTATCCCCCACAGTCTCACTGCCGTGCTCTCACTTACCGGCATTCGGAGTTTGGCTAAGGTCAGTAACCCGGTAGGGCCCATCGCCTATCCAGTGCTCTACCTCCGGCAAGAAACACACGACGCTGCACCTAAATGCATTTCGGGGAGAACCAGCTATCACGGAGTTTGATTGGCCTTTCACCCCTAACCACAGGTCATCCCCCAGGTTTTCAACCCTGGTGGGTTCGGTCCTCCACGAAGTCTTACCTCCGCTTCAACCTGCCCATGGCTAGATCACTCCGCTTCGGGTCTTGAGCGTGCTACTGAATCGCCCTATTCGGACTCGCTTTCGCTACGGCTTCCCCACACGGGTTAACCTCGCAACACACCGCAAACTCGCAGGCTCATTCTTCAAAAGGCACGCAGTCACGAGATATGTGCAAGCACATATCCGACGCTCCCACGGCTTGTAGGCACACGGTTTCAGGTACTATTTCACTCCGCTCCCGCGGTACTTTTCACCATTCCCTCACGGTACTATCCGCTATCGGTCACCAGGGAATATTTAGGCTTAGCGGGTGGTCCCGCCAGATTCACACGGGATTTCTCGGGCCCCGTGCTACTTGGGTGTCTCTCAAACGAGCCGCTGATGTTTCGACTACGGGGGTCTTACCCTCTACGCCGGACCTTTCGCATGTCCTTCGCCTACATCAACGGTTTCTGACTCGTCCTGTCGCCGGCAGACGACAGAAGAGAGATCCCACAACCCCGTACACGCAACCCCTGCCGGGTCTCACACGTATACGGTTTGGCCTCATCCGGTTTCGCTCGCCACTACTCCCGGAATCACGGTTGTTTTCTCTTCCTGAGGGTACTGAGATGTTTCACTTCCCCTCGTTCCCTCCACACTGCCTATGTGTTCAGCAGCGGGTGACAGCCCATGACGACTGCCGGGTTTCCCCATTCGGAAACCCCCGGATCAAAGCCTGGTTGACGGCTCCCCGGGGACTATCGTGGCCTCCCACGTCCTTCATCGGTTCCTGGTGCCAAGGCATCCACCGTGCGCCCTTAAAAACTTGGCCACAGATGCTCGCGTCCACTGTGCAGTTCTCAAACAACGACCAGCCACCCATCACCCCGAACCCTTACGGTTCGAGTGCACTGGGGCCGGCGACTGAGGAAATCCATTCCCTCAGACACCCAACAGCGTGCCCGACACCCTTCCCGGCTTTCCCGTTCCACGCCGAAGCAGTACTAGGAGAAAGTCAGTGAAGTGTGCCGAATAATCAACGTTCCACCCATGAGCAACCAGCATCGAACATTCGCCGATGTACTGGCCTCTGACCAACCGTGGCTGGTAAGAAGTGCTCCTTAGAAAGGAGGTGATCCAGCCGCACCTTCCGGTACGGCTACCTTGTTACGACTTCGTCCCAATCGCCAGTCCCACCTTCGACAGCTCCCTCCCACAAGGGGTTGGGCCACCGGCTTCGGGTGTTACCGACTTTCGTGACGTGACGGGCGGTGTGTACAAGGCCCGGGAACGTATTCACCGCAGCAATGCTGATCTGCGATTACTAGCAACTCCGACTTCATGGGGTCGAGTTGCAGACCCCAATCCGAACTGAGACAGGCTTTTTGAGATTCGCTCTACCTCACGGTTTCGCAGCTCATTGTACCTGCCATTGTAGCACGTGTGCAGCCCAAGACATAAGGGGCATGATGACTTGACGTCGTCCCCACCTTCCTCCGAGTTGACCCCGGCAGTCTCCTGTGAGTCCCCATCACCCCGAAGGGCATGCTGGCAACACAGAACAAGGGTTGCGCTCGTTGCGGGACTTAACCCAACATCTCACGACACGAGCTGACGACAGCCATGCACCACCTGTACACCGACCACAAGGGGGGCACCATCTCTGATGCTTTCCGGTGTATGTCAAGCCTTGGTAAGGTTCTTCGCGTTGCGTCGAATTAAGCCACATGCTCCGCTGCTTGTGCGGGCCCCCGTCAATTCCTTTGAGTTTTAGCCTTGCGGCCGTACTCCCCAGGCGGGGAACTTAATGCGTTAGCTGCGGCACCGACGACGTGGAATGTCGCCAACACCTAGTTCCCACCGTTTACGGCGTGGACTACCAGGGTATCTAATCCTGTTCGCTCCCCACGCTTTCGCTCCTCAGCGTCAGTAATGGCCCAGAGATCCGCCTTCGCCACCGGTGTTCCTCCTGATATCTGCGCATTTCACCGCTACACCAGGAATTCCGATCTCCCCTACCACACTCTAGCTAGCCCGTATCGACTGCAGACCCGAGGTTAAGCCTCGGGCTTTCACAATCGACGTGACAAGCCGCCTACGAGCTCTTTACGCCCAATAATTCCGGACAACGCTTGCGCCCTACGTATTACCGCGGCTGCTGGCACGTAGTTAGCCGGCGCTTCTTCTGCAGGTACCGTCACTTTCGCTTCTTCCCTGCTGAAAGAGGTTTACAACCCGAAGGCCGTCATCCCTCACGCGGCGTCGCTGCATCAGGCTTTCGCCCATTGTGCAATATTCCCCACTGCTGCCTCCCGTAGGAGTCTGGGCCGTGTCTCAGTCCCAGTGTGGCCGGTCGCCCTCTCAGGCCGGCTACCCGTCGTCGCCTTGGTGAGCCATTACCTCACCAACAAGCTGATAGGCCGCGGGCTCATCCTTCACCGCCGGAGCTTTTAACCGCAGACCATGCGATCCGCAGTGTTATCCGGTATTAGACCCCGTTTCCAGGGCTTGTCCCAGAGTGAAGGGCAGATTGCCCACGTGTTACTCACCCGTTCGCCACTAATCCCCACCGAAGTGGTTCATCGTTCGACTTGCATGTGTTAAGCACGCCGCCAGCGTTCGTCCTGAGCCAGGATCAAACTCTCCGTGAATGTTTACCGGTAATCCGGTGCACACACACGAGAGCGGAACCACCGGAGGAATAGTCCGATGGTTCACAGCGTCCTCGCTGTGTTTATTTCAAAGGAACCTCGTCCCGGTCGTGATGACCGGAGACGGGGTATCAACATATCTGGCGTTGATTTTTGGCACGCTGTTGAGTTCTCAAGGAACGGTCGCTTCCTTTGTACTCACCCTCTCGGGCTTTCCTCCGGGCTTCCCTTCGGTGTTTCCGACTCTATCAGATCGTTTTCCGATCCGATTTCCTCGGTGCTTTCCAGGTTCTCGCTTTCGCGTTTCCCTTTCCGGCGGTTCAAACTCTAGCAGGGTTTTTCCGTGTCCCTGACCAGTCGTTCGCAAGCATGCGAGAACTGATCCCGAGTTAGGATCTGACGAGTTTGGGTGCTGCCGAGGGTGAGCGCGCTGTCGCGCCGCCCGGTCTCAGGCAGGACGATGACTGTACACAAGTCCTGGCGATGACGCAAACCCCCGAGGATGGTGGTCTAGACCACTAGCTGCTAACTTCTCTGGGGAACCGCCACTACCCCACTCATCGGGAGGCCCCCCATGACCACCGTGACGTCCCCCCTCGCCGGACGCGCCATCGGACTGGCCAACGTGCCCGATCCGGTCTTCTCCGGGGCCATGGTCGGCCCCGGTACCGCGATCGACCCCGTACGTGAGCCCTCCGAGGTGGTGTCTCCCGTGGACGGCGTCGTCGTCTCCCTGCACCCGCACGCCTTCGTCGTGGTCGACGAGCAGGGGCACGGTGTGCTCGTGCACCTCGGTATCGACACGGTCCAGCTCAACGGCCAGGGCTTCGAGCTGCTCGTCAACAAGGGGGACACCGTCACGCGCGGCCAGGCCGTCGTGCGCTGGGACCCCGCCGCGGTCGAGGCCGCCGGCAAGTCCCCCATCTGCCCCGTCGTCGCACTCGAGGCCACGGCCGAGTCCCTCGCCGAGCTGTGCGAGAGCGGCGACGTGAAGACCGGCGACAGTCTCTTCTCCTGGTCCTGATCTCCTGGTCCGGACGGCGCGGCCGTCCGACGGTGTGTACGACAACCAACGCGGCGGCGGGGGCCGCCGCATTAGCGGAGACGGTGAGATGGAGACAACGCTGCGAGGCGTCGGTGTGAGCCACGGTGTGGCGATCGGCGAGGTCAGGCACATGGGTACTGCGGTGCTCGAACCGCCGGCCAAGCAGAACCCGGCGCAGGACGCGGAGCGCGAGCAGGGCCGCGCCCGGCAGGCCGTGGACGCCGTGGCCGCCGACCTGACCGCACGCGGCAACCTGGCGGGCGGCGAGGCGCAGGACGTGCTGGAGGCCCAGGCCCTGATGGCCCAGGACCCCGAGCTGATGGCCGACGTGGATCGGCGGATCACCGTGGGCAGCACCGCCGAGCGCGCCGTGTACGACGCGTTCGCGGCCTACCGCGAGCTGCTGGCCAACGCCGGTGAGTACCTGGCCGGGCGGGTGGCCGACCTGGACGACGTGCGCAACCGCATCGTGGCGCGGCTGCTCGGTGTGCCCATGCCGGGTGTGCCGGACAGCGACCACCCCTATGTACTGGTGGCCCGCGATCTGGCTCCCGCCGACACCGCGCTGCTCGACCCGGCGCTGGTGCTCGGTTTCGTGACCGAGGAGGGCGGGCCTACCAGCCACAGCGCCATCCTCGCGCGGGCTCTCGGGGTACCGGCCGTGGTCGCGCTGCCGGGTGCGGGTGAGCTGGCCGAGGGCACGGTGATCGCGGTCGACGGCAGCTCGGGCGACATCTTCGTGAACCCGAGCGAGGAGACGACGACCCGCCTGGAGTCGGCCGCCGCGGAGCGGAAGGCGGCGCTGGCCGCGTCGAGCGGTCCCGGTGTGACCGCCGACGGGCACAAGGTGCCGCTGCTGGCCAACATCGGCGGTCCGGCGGACGTGCCGGCCGCGCTGGAGGTCGGGGCCGAGGGTGTCGGTCTGTTCCGTACCGAGTTCCTGTTCCTCGACGACAGCAAGAAGGCGCCGTCCGAGGAGAAGCAGGTGACGGCCTACCGGCAGGTGCTGGAGGCGTTCCCCGAGGGCCGGGTCGTGGTGCGGGTGCTCGACGCGGGCGCGGACAAGCCGCTGGACTTCCTGACTCCGGCGGACGAGCCGAACCCGGCGCTCGGTGTGCGGGGTCTGCGGACGCTGCTCGACCACCCGGAGGTCCTGCGTACGCAACTGACCGCGCTGGCGAAGGCCGCCGAGGGGCTGCCGGTGCACCTTGAGGTCATGGCGCCCATGGTGGCGGACCGCGCCGACGCCAAGGCGTTCGCGGACGCCTGCCGTGAGGCGGGGCTGCGGGCGAAGTACGGCGCGATGGTGGAGATCCCGTCGGCGGCGCTGCGGGCGCGGTCGATCCTGCGGGAGGTCGAGTTCCTGTCGCTGGGCACCAATGACCTCGCGCAGTACACGTTCGCGGCGGACCGGCAGGTGGGTGCGGTGTCGCGGCTGCAGGACCCGTGGCAGCCCGCGCTGCTCGACCTGGTCGCGCTGTCCGCCGAGGCGGCGAGGGCCGAGGGCAAGAGCTGCGGGGTGTGCGGTGAGGCCGCGTCCGACCCGGTGCTGGCGTGTGTGCTGACGGGTCTGGGTGTCACCTCCTTGTCGATGGGTGCGGCGTCGATCCCCTACGTGCGGGCGACGCTGGCGAAGCACACGCTGGCGCAGTGCGAGCGGGCGGCGGCCGCCGCGCGGACCGCGGACAGCGCCGACGAGGCGCGGGCCGCGGCTCAGGCGGTGCTGTCCGGCGAGTAGCCACTCACGCGCGGACCTGCGTGTCCGTGCTGGTCAGGGGCGTCCCATCTTCGGGTGGGGCGCCCCTGGTGCGTTTCAGTGGTGGTGTCCCTGTCGTGGGTCGTCGTCCGCGAGGTCGGGTGCGGCGCGGTAGTCGACGCCTGATTCGGGGGCGATGAGGTCGCCGGTGTCGATGTCGGTGCAGTAGGCGTCGAAGACCTCGGAGGCGGTCAGCGGCTGGAGGTGTCCGGCGCGCAGGCGCCAGCCGTGGACGCGGTCGGGGTGGCCCGGTGCGCTGACGCGGATGACGAGGCCGCCGGGGCTGCGGGTGGCGAGGCCGAGGGCGAGGACGCTGGTGAATTCGAGCGTCTCAGCCTGGTCCGGTTCAGCGGTGCCGTCGGTGTCCGCGTCGGCGTGGAGGACGGCGACGAGGGGCTCCGGCGGTCCGGCGATGCTGCAGACGAGGTGCTGGGCGCCCGGTGGCGCGCTTTCCAGGACGCGGGCGAGGAGGGCGGAGGCGCGGACGAACGCGGCGCGGCCGATGTCCTCGCCGCAGGTGGCGCAGGGGCCGAGGCGAGTCAGCAGGTTGGTGGCGTACTCCCAGGTGGCCTGGCGGACGGCTTCGCCGACGAGGGCGGGCAGGAGTGCGGTGAGGGGTTCGCCGTCGTAGGGGATGGTGGGGCCGAGGACCGCGAGTTCGGCGGTGAAGCGGCTGCGGCTGGCGGGGGCTTCGGGGTCGATGCCGGTGGCGGTACAGAACTCGGCGTACTCGTCGGGGTCGAAGAGGGCGAGTGCGGTGTGACTGCCCTCGGCGGCGCGGGATTTGAGGACGGCCTCCATCTGGCGCAGGTAGGTCGTGTGGTCGTCGAAGGTGAAGCTGCGGTAGCGCCGCATGGCGCGGAAGTCGTGTTCGTCGGTGAGCAGGCCGACGGTGCCCGCGATCTCGCGGCGCAGGACGCGTCGCATGGTCCGGTGGTCGGTGTGCGCCATGGTTTCCCCCTGTGTGCGCTGTCGATCAATGCTCACTCACGGTAACCGGGGGCACTGACAACGGGGCCGGGCGGAGGCGGTCGCGGACCAGGCGGTGCTGGATTGCGCAGGTCAGGGCGATGGTGGTGCCGAGTACGGTCCAGCCGAGGGGGCCGAGGGTGAGGGCGGCGGTTACGGCGAGGGGGCCGAGGGAGCGCTGTCCGGCCTGGGCGAGGCCGTGGACGCCGAGATAGGCGCCCTGGGCGTCGTCGGGGGCGAGGGCGACGGAGAGTTCCCAGGAGATGGTGGCGTGCAGCATCTCGGCGAGGGTGAAGAGGGTGGCCGAGGCGGTGAGCAGGCAGGTCGCGCGGACGGTGTCACCGGTGGCGGACAGGGTCATGGTGAGGCCGCCCAGGGCGAAGGCGGCGGAGAGCGGTACGAGGAGCCGGCGGCCCGCCTCGGTGGTGGCGCCGAAGCGGGCCAGCGGGACCTGGAAGGCGACGACCAGCACGCTGTTGAGCACGAGGAGCAGGGGTGCGAGGCCGTGGGGGACACCCGGGGTGTGGGCGATCCACAGCGGCAGACCGATCTTGAAGTAGGTGTCGTCGAGGAAGAGGACGGTCTCGGTGCCGACGTAGGCGAGATAGGTGCGGTCGCGCCAGGGGGTGCGGGGGCGGGCGCGTGGTGCGTCCGAGGCGGTGGCGGCCACGCGGCTCGCGGAAGGGGGTTCGGCGCAGGTGAGGGTGAGCAGGGCGACGAGGACGAAGGAGAGCGCGTCGCCGGTGAGGAGCCAGCGGTAGGCGGTGGTGGTTCCGAGGGTGAGGGCGGCCGCCGCGGCGAGACCGCCCAGGGCCCATCCGGCGTTGGAGGCGGTGCGGTTGATGGCCTGGTAGCGGACGCGGTCGGGTCCGGCGACGCGGGTGGCGTAGAGCCTGGTGAGGATGCTGGCGGCGCGGTCGCCGAGGGCGCCGAGGGCGGAGGAGGCGACCAGGAGGCCGTGGTGGTCGGTGGTGAGGAGGGCGAAGGAGGCCAGGGCGCGCAGGAGTTGGAGCGCGATCAGGACGTGGGTGAGCGAGAAGCGGTCGGCTAGGCGGCCGCCCAGGGGTGCGCCCGCGATGCCGATGGCGCCGGAGACCGCGGCGAGGGTGGCGACCTGGGCGGCGGAGAGGTGGGAGACGTAGGTGAAGTACAGGACGGAGACGGAGGCCCACAGGCCGCTGCCGATGCGGTCGAGGAGGGTGACGGCCAGCATCCGGCGTCCGTCGCGGCCTCCGGGTATGCGTGCTCGGTCGGCTGCGCCGGGCTTCGCGGCCACGGTTCCCCCTTGCCTCGTTTTATGTACTGATACATAATCAGTTACGTGGCAACACAATATGAGATCAGTGGTACGACCGCCAAGGGGATTACGCGTTCCGTCGAACGCGGCGTGTCCGAGGGCATGTTGGCGCCGGGGGCCGCGCTGCCCCCGGTGCGACGGCTCGCCGAGGAGCTGGGGGTGAGTCCGGGCACGGTGGCCACCGCGTACAAGGAGCTACGGCGGCGCGGGATCGTGGTGACCCTCGGCCGGGGCGGAACGGTCGTGGCGGAGGCTCCTTCGGTGGCGTCCCGACGGCCGCCCAAGGTGCCCGAGGGGCTGCGGGACCTGGCCGGCGGCCATCCCGATCCGGCGCTGCTGCCCGCGTTGGCGCCGCCCTCGCGCCTCTCCCCCGGCGTCCGCTCGCACCGCTCCGCCCCACGGCTGCCCCGGCTGGAGGACGCGGTGCGTGACTGGATGGGAGCGGACGGAGTGCCCGTGGAGCACGTGACGTTCGCGCACGGGACGCTGGACTTCGTCGCCCGGGTGCTCTCGGCCGAGCTGCGGCCGGGTGACGCCGTGGCGATGGAGGACCCGGGGTATCACCATCTGCTGGACCTGGTCGCGGCGTTGGGGCTGCGCGCGGTGCCGGTCGCGGTGGACGACGAGGGAATGCGCCCGGAGGAGCTGCGGGGCGCGCTGCGGGCCGGGGTCCGGGCGGTGGTGCTCAGTCCGCGGGCGCAGAATCCGTACGGTGGAGCCCTCTCGGCGGCCCGCCGGGACGCGCTGGCCGAGGCGCTGCGGGAGGCACCGGAGACGCTGGTGCTGGAGAACGACCACGCCTCCGACGTGTCCGACGCGCCCCTGCACTCCCTGAGCGGGGCGGGCGTGGCCCGCTGGGCGCATGTGCGGACCGTGAGCAAGTTCCTCGGCACCGACCTGCGGTGGGCGGCCGCCGCGTGCGACCCGGTGACGCTGGCCCGGCACGACGGGCGGCTGCTGCTGACCTCGGGCTGGGTCAGTCACCTGCTCCAGGAGACGGTGCACGGCCTGCTGACGGACTCGGACACGAGCGCGCTGGTGGCACGCGCGCGTGCCCAGTACGCGCTGCGCCGGACCGCGCTCGCCGATGCGCTGGCCGGGCACGGCGTCCCGGCGCACGGGGCGAGCGGGATGAACCTCTGGGTGCCGGTGCGCGACGAGTCGGCCGTGGTGAACGGGCTGCGCTCGCGCGGCTGGTGGGTGGCGGCCGGGGCGCGGTTCCGGCTGGCCTCGGAGCCCGGCGTACGCATCTCGACGGCGGCTCTCCAGCCGGCGGAGGCGCCGCGGCTGGCCTCGGACTTCGCGGCCGTGCTGGGCGAGTCCGAGGCCACCTACGGGGGCTGACCGGGATCAGCCGCGTTCGCGGGCCAGCTTCTCGTAGAAGCCGAGCAGGGTCAGGTCGTCGATGGAGCCGGGGTTGACCGCCTTCTCCAGCGGGGTGCCCTGGAGGAGGCGCTTGACCGGGACCTCGATGCGCTTGCCGGTGAGGGTGTGCGGGACGCCGGGCACCTCGATGATCTCGTCCGGGACGTGCCGGGGCGAGAGCTGTTCACGGATGGCCTTCTTGACCCCGTCCCGGAGGGCGTCGTCCAGGACGGCGCCGGGGGCCAGGTGCACGAAGAGGGGCATCCAGTAGCCACCGTCGGGCTGTTCGACGCCGATGACCAGGGACTCCTTGATCTCCGGCAGGCGTTCGACGACCTCGTAGATGTCGGCGGAGCCCATCCGGACGCCCTGCCGGTTGAGGGTGGAGTCGGAACGGCCGTGGATGACGACCGAGCCGCGTGAGGTGAGGGTGATCCAGTCGCCGTGCCGCCAGACGCCGGGGTAGGTGTCGAAGTAGCTCTCGCGGTAGCGGCTGCCGTCGGGGTCGTTCCAGAAGCGGATCGGCATGGAGGGCATGGGGTTGGTGACGACCAGCTCGCCGACCTCGTCCACCAGCGGTTCGCCGTCCGGGTCCCAGGACCGGAGGTCGGTGCCGAGGCCGGGTGCCTGCAGTTCGCCGGTGTACACGGGCAGGGTGGGCACGGCGCCGGCGAAGCAGGAGCAGACGTCGGTGCCACCGCTGACGGAGGCGATCCACAGGTCGTCGCGGACCTCGTCGTGCAGCCAGCTAAAGCCGTCCGGGGGCAGCGGGGAGCCGGTGGTGGCGACGCACTGGACGGTGGAGAGGTCGAAGTCGCGGGCCGGGTGGACGCCCGCCTTGCGGCACGCCATGACATAGGCGGCCGAGGTGCCGTAGAGGGTGGTCCCGGTGCGTTCGGCGACGCGCCACTGGGCGGCGGTGTCGGGGTGGCCGGGGCTGCCGTCGTACAGGACGATCGTGGTGCCGGTGAGCAGGCCGGAGACGAGGAAGTTCCACATCATCCAGCCGGTCGAGGTGTACCAGAAGAAACGGTCCTCGGGGCCGAGGTCGCAGTGCAGGCCGAGCTGCTTGAGGTGTTCGACGAGGATGCCGCCCTGGGACTGGACGATGGCCTTCGGCAGGCCGGTCGTGCCGGAGGAGTACAGCACCCACAGCGGGTGGTCGAAGGGGACCTGTTCGAAGACGGGTGCGGTGTCGCCGGCCGTCAGCTCCGCCCAGTCCAGGGCGCCCTCGGGGGCGTCGGTGCCGAGCAGCGGGATGTGCACGACGGCGCGCAGGGTGGGAAGTTCGCGGCGGAGTTCGGCGACGGCCTCGCGGCGGTCGTGCTCCTTGCCGCCGTAGCGGTAGCCGTCGACGGTGAACAGGACGACGGGCTCGACCTGCTGGAAGCGGTCCAGGACGCTGCGAGCGCCGAAGTCGGGCGCGCAGGACGTCCACACGGCGCCGACGGCGGCCGTGGCGAGCAGGGCGACGACCGCCTCGGGGATGTTGGGCAGGTAGCCGCTGACCCGGTCGCCGGGGCGTACGCCGAGGTCGCGCAGGCGGGCGGCCAGCGCGCCCACCTGGCGGCGCAGTTCGGCCCAGGTCACCGGGCGCGGCTCGTGGGTCTCGTCGACGTACAGCAGTGCGGGCTGGTCGGCCCGGTCGTCGGCGGCCCGCAGGGCGTGCTCGGCGTAGTTGAGGGTGGCACCGGGGAACCACTGGGCGCCGGGCATGGCGCGGTCGCCGAGCACGCGCGCGTGGGGCGCGGAGAACCGTACGTCGAACCACTGGACCACCGCTTCCCAGAAGTCCTCCGGCGCGGTGACGGACCACTGGTGGAGGGCCGGGTAACCGCCCTCGGCCGGGGCGCCGTGGTGCTCGGCCGCCCATGCCTGGAACCGGGTGATGCGGGCACGGGCGATCCGCTCGTCGGTGGGCTGCCAGAGCGGCTGCGGATTCGCTGTGGACATGAAGGGGCTCCCGGACTGTACGCGTCGTTGCGTCGTCCGCACACGGCCTGGTGGGTGCGCGGGACAGGGCTGACAGGGACGATGCCATGTGATCGACTTCGGCACCAGGGCACGCCCCACATAGTGCGTGTGTCGACGATGTGGTCCCACCACGGTGAACGGCAGTTGAACGACACACGCGCGTGGGGCGCACAGTGACAGGGTGAGCAGCATGAACGGTCGTGACCTGGTGCGTTCGTGGGGTGGGGTCGGCGCGGGGCGTGCCGCGCGAGGAGTACGGGCGGTGCGGGCGGCCTGGCACCGCAGGCGCAGCGACGCCGTGGGGCTGCCGCCCAGAGGCGCGGAGCGGGCACGGGTGCCAGGTCAGGTGCGGGATGCTCAGCCGGAGCCGGGTGGTGGGGTGATCCGGTTCGCGCGCTCGGAGCTGCGGATCGTGGTGGCGGTCGGCGGGGCGGTGTTCCTGGGCTGGGACGGGGCGGGGCCGGAGCCGTCGTACGCGCTGGCCGGCGGGCCGCCGGAGGTGGACCCTCGGGCGCTGCTGGAGCCGGACAAGGACGGCGGCTGGCGGGTGGTGGCCGAGCGGGTGACGGTGGTGGTCTCCCGGCACGGGGCGGTGGAGGTGTGCACGCCCGGCGGGCTGGTGCTGCGCCGGGAGCTGCCGCCGCGCTGGTGGGAGCCCCTGGCGGGAGGTAACGCCCGCTGGACGCAGCGGGCCGAGGTGGCGGCGGACGCCCGGTTCTTCGGCCTGGGTGGGCGCACCGAGGGGCCCCGGCTGCGGGACGGGACGTACCGGCTGTGGAACGGCGACGCGATACCCCTGGCCATGCCGGCGCAGTTGGTGGTGGCGGACGCCGCGGCGCATCTGGTGTTCCACGACACCACGTGGGACGGGACGGTGGTGCTGCGGGAGGGCGAGGAGGGGGCGGGTTCCGGGCACGACCGGGCCGGGCGCTGCGAGGTGCGGATGGAGGGGGGTCCGCTGCGCTGCTGGGTGATCGTGGGCACCCCCGCGCGCGTGCTCAACGCCTGGGTGTCGCTGACCGGCGCGCCCGCGCTGCCGCCCGCGTGGGCGCTGGGCCATCAGCACGCGCGGGACTTCGGGGACGAGCAGGAGGTGCGCGAGGCCGTCGCGGGATTCCAGGAGCGCGATCTGCCACTCGACGCACTGCATCTGGACGCCGGCCATCACGACGACGGCCGGCCCTTCACCGTCGACCCGGACCGCTTCCCCAAGCTGGCGGTGCTCGCCGAGGAGCTGCGCCGGGACGGTGTACGGCTGGTGTCGGCCGTCGACGCGGCGGTACGGGTGGTGCCGGGGGACGCGGTGTACGAGGGCGGGTCGGCCGTGGACGCGTTCGTGCGGGACGCGTCGGGGCGGACGGTGCGGGGTGAGGGGCGCTCCGGTGAGTCGGTGTTCCCGGACTTCACGCACGCGCGGGCGCGCGCGTGGTGGGGCGGGCTCTACGAGGAGCGGCTGGATCAGGGGTTCGCCGGGTTCTGGCACGGCGCCCACGAGCCGTCCGCGCGGGACGCGTTCGGGGAGCCCCCGCTGCCGCGCTCGGCCCGGCACGCGCTGGAGGGGCGCGGCGGCGACCACCGGGAGGCGCACAACGTGGACGCGCTGTGCATGGCGCGGGCGGCGTACGAGGGGCTGCGCGAACTCTCGCCCGACGGGCGGCCCTTCGTGCTGTCCCGGTCCGGCTGGGCGGGGTCGCAGCGGTACGGGGGTGTGTGGTCGGGGGAGGTGCCGACGGGCTGGCCGGGGCTCCGGGCGTCGTTGTCGCTGGTGCTGGGGCTGGGCCTGTGCGGGGTGCCGTACTCGGGGACGGACGTGGGCGGGCTGGGCGGTGATCCGTCGCCTGAGCTGTATCTGCGGTGGTTCCAGCTCGGCGCGTATCTGCCGCTGTTCCGCACGCACACGGGCGCGCGGGCGCGCGGGGAGCCGTGGGAGTTCGGGGCGGGGGTGCTGGAGCACGCGCGCGTGGCGCTGCTCGAACGGCGCCGGCTGTCGCCGTACTTCGTGACGCTCTCGCACCTCGCCCGGTGGACGGGGGCGCCCTTCGTGAGGCCGGTGTGGTGGGGGGCGCCAGAGGACCGGGGGCTGCGGGACTGCGAGGACGCGTTCCTGCTGGGCGACAGTCTGCTGGTGGCGCCCGTGCTGGACCCCGGCACCGAGCGGCGCGCGGTGCGGCTGCCCCGGGGGCGCTGGTACGACACGGTGACGGAGCGGGCGTACGAGGGTCCGGGGCAGGTACTGGTGGACGCGCCGCGGTCGCGGATCCCGGTGCTGGCGCGCGCGGGTGCCGTCGTCCCGGTGCGGGGTGCGGACGGCGCCCTGGAGCTGGAGGTGTGGCCGCCCGCTCCGGGGCGGTCCGGGGGCGGTCTCGTGGTGCCGGATGCGGGCGACGGCTGGGGTGGGCCGGAGATCGAGCGGTACGTCACCCGCTGGGACGGCACGCGCGTGGTCGTCACCAGGGAGTGGGACGGCGGCACCGCCGAGCCGTCCCGGCCGGTGCGGGTGCGGGGGCTCGGCGGGGCCGCCGACGGTCAGTAGCGGCCCTGGAACCAGGCGCGGACGGCCAGGGTGTGCAGCGGGAAGGCGAGTTCCTCGGGGCCGCGCAGCAGGTGCCAGCCCTCGGTCTCGTCGGTGGCGGAGGAGGACGGCAGGGCGTCGGCCGGGCGTTCCGGGAGGAGCCCGAAGAGGAGCAGATGGCCGTCGGGCGAGCTCATGGCGTCGACCAGCCGCAGGTCGCGGGCGTCGGCCTCGATGCCGGTCTCCTCGCGCAGTTCGCGGACGGCGGCGTGCTTCCAGTCCTCGCGGTCGTCGACGAAGCCGCCGGGCAGGGCGACGCCGCCGCGCTGCGGGGCGACGGTCCGGGTGATGACGACCAGGGCGGCGCCATGGGTGTCGTACACGGGCTGGAGCACGACGGCCACCGGCAGCGGGTTGCGGTAGGCGGTGGTGCCGCAGGAGGGGCAGGTGCGCGGCCAGCCGGTGACACCGTCCCCGTAGGGGGCTCCGCAGCTCGAACAGTGGGAGCCGGGGCCGGAGTTGGCGGACGGCTGCTGATTCTCGGACACGCGCGGACTGTATCCGATCACGGCGGGTGTGTCGCGGGGTGCCGGCGGGACGGGTGGGGCGGGCCCGCCCCACCCGTCAGGTGGCGAGGGCGCGGCGGCGTTCGGCGGCCAGCTCCATGGCGTGCTGGACGACCCCGATCAGCACGGTCTTGACCGATTCCCGGTCGCGGGCGTCGGTCAGCAGCACGGGCACTTCCGGGTCGAGGTCGAGCGCCTTGCGGACCGACTCGGCGGGGTAACGGTCTGCTCCCTCGAAGCAGTTGACGCCGACGACGAACGGGATCGACCGCCGCTCGAAGTAGTCGACGGCCGCGAAGCAGTCCTCCAGGCGGCGCGTGTCGGCCAGGACGACCGCGCCGAGCGCACCCTCGGACAGCTCGTCCCACATGAACCAGAACCGCTCCTGGCCGGGCGTGCCGAACAGGTAGAGCACGAGGTCGGCGCGGAGGGTGATGCGCCCGAAGTCCATGGCCACCGTGGTGGTGCGCTTGCTCTCGACGCCGTCGGTGTCGTCGACGGGCCGCCCGGCCTCGGTCAGCACCTCCTCGGTGCGCAGCGGCCGGATCTCGCTGACCGCGCCGACCATGGTGGTCTTGCCGACGCCGAACCCTCCGGCCACCAGGATCTTGAGCGTGACGGGCTCGACGGGGGGCTTGCCGCGGTCAGCTCGTCGCTCGAAGACCATCGCTCGCTTCTCCTGCTCGGTGGGGATCTGTCGGGTGGGCGTTTCTACCGGAAGGGTCGGGCGGTGGCGTGCCGTAGCCGCCGCCACCAGGGGTCTCGACGACGAGCACGTCACCGGGCGCGACCTCGGCCGAGCCGCTGGCGCCCAGGTCGGTGACCGTGCCGTCGGCATGCTCGACCCGGTTGGCGCCGAGGGCGCCGGGTGCCCCGCCCGCCATACCGTACGGGGGGACGCGGCGGTGCTGGGAGAGGGTGGAGACCGTCATCGGTTCGAGGAAGCGGATGCGGCGCACCGCGCCGTCCCCGCCGCGCCGCCGCCCGGCGCCGCCGCTCCCCCGTCGTACCGCGAACTCGTCGAGGCGGACGGGCAGTCGCCACTCCAGCACCTCGGGGTCGGTGAGCCGCGAGTTGGTCATGTGGGTCTGCACCACATCGGCACCCGGAAAGGTGTCTCCCGCACCCGAACCGGAGGCGATCGTCTCGTAGTACTGGTGGCGGTCGTTCCCGAAGGTGACGTTGTTCATCGTGCCGGCGCCCTCGGCCTGCACGCCGAGCGCGCCGTACAGGGCGCCGACGAGGGCCTGGGAGGTCTCCACGTTGCCCGCGACGACGGCGGCGGGCGGCTCGGGGGCGAGCATGGAGCCGGGCGGGACGACGATGTCGAGGGGGCGCAGGCAGCCGTCGTTGAGCGGGATGTCGTCGGCGACGAGGGTGCGGAAGACGTACAGGACGGCCGCGTCGACGACGGCCGAGGGGGCGTTGAAGTTGGTGCCGAGCTGGGCGGAGGTGCCGGTGAAGTCGATGGTGGCGCGGCGCGCGGCACGGTCGACGCGCACCCGGACGCGGATGACGGCGCCCGCGTCGGTCTCGTAGGCGTACTCCCCGTCGTCCAGGGTGTCGATGACGCGGCGGACGGATTCCTCGGCGTTGTCCTGGACGTGTCGCATGTACGCCTGGACGACGTCGAGGCCGAACTCCTCGATCATGCGGCTCAGTTCGTCGATGCCCTTCTGGTTGGCGGCGATCTGGGCGCGCAGGTCGGCGAGGTTGGTGGCGATGTCGCGGGAGGGGTGGGGGGCGTCGGCGAGCAGGCGCCGGATCTCCTCCTCGCGGAGGCGGCCGTCCTCGGTGAGCAGCCAGTTGTCGAAGAGGACTCCCTCTTCGTCGATGGTGCGGCTGTCGGCGGGCATGGAGCCGGGGGCGATGCCGCCGATCTCGGCGTGGTGGCCGCGCGAGGCGACGTGGAAGAGGATCTCGGGCTCACCCGGCCCGCCGCCGAACACCGGGGTGATCACGGTGACGTCGGGCAGGTGGGTGCCGCCGTGGTACGGGTCGTTGACGGCGTAGCTGTCGCCGGGCCGCATGTCCGCGCCCCTGCGCCGGACGACCTCTTTGACGCTGGTGCCCATCGAGCCCAGGTGGACGGGGATATGCGGGGCGTTGGCCACCAGGTTCCCGTCCGGGTCGAAGAGGGCGCAGGAGAAGTCCAGGCGTTCCTTGATGTTGACGGACTGGGCGGTGGACTCCAGCCGGGCGCCCATCTGTTCGGCGATCGACATGAAGAGGTTGTTGAAGACCTCCAGCAGGACCGGGTCGACTTCCGTGGCGGTCTGGGAACTCTCCATGACGACTGTCCGTTCCATCACCAGATGTCCGCTGTCGTTCGCGGTCGCGTGCCAGCCCTCGTCGACGACGGTCGTGGTGCCGGCCTCGGTGACGATCGCGGGGCCGGTGACGGTGTCGCCGGGCGGAAGGGTCTCCCGGTGGTGGAGGGGGACGTCGCGCCAGGCGCCACCGGTGTGCAGGCGGACCGTCCCGGGGGTGGCGGGGTGGCCCTCGTAGGGGGCGAGGGCGGAGAGATCGGGGGGCGGGGTGATGCCGGTGGCTTCCACGGAGAGGGCTTCGACGACGATCTCGCGGTCGAGGGTGAAGGAGTAGGTGGCGCGGTGGCGTTCTTCGAAGGCGTGCCGCATGGCGCCGGGGTCGGTGAGTTCGACGGTGAGCGTGGTGTCGGTGCCGTCGTAGCGGAGCTGGGCGCGGCGGACGGTCTCGACGCGGTCCTCCGGCACGTCCTCCGCGCTCAGTTCGGCGCGGGCGGCCGCCTCGAGTGCGTCGGCGGTCTCTCGGACGCCGGGCATGGCCGCCTCGGTCAGGGGTGCCTCGACGGACTGCTCGCGCATGGCGGTGGTGTCGGCCAGGCCGATGCCGAGCGCGGAGAGGACACCGGCCATGGGCGGTACCAGGACGGTGCGGATGCCGAGGGCGTCGGCGACCCGGCAGGCGTGCTGGCCGCCGGCTCCGCCGAAGGTGGTGAGGGCGTAGCGGGTGACGTCGTGGCCCTGCTGTACGGAGATCCGCTTCACCGCGTTGGCGATGCCCGCGACCGCGATGCGCAGGTATCCCTCGGCCACCTGTTCCGGGGTGCGGTCGTCACCGGTGGCCTCGCGGATCTCGCGGGCGAGCGCGGCGAAGGAGTCGTGTACGGCGGTGACGTCCAGCGGCTGGTCGCCCTCGGGGCCGAAGACGGCCGGGAAGTGGGCGGGCTGGATGCGGCCGAGGATCACGTTGGCGTCGGTGACGGTGAGCGGGCCGCCCGCGCGGTAGCAGGCCGGGCCGGGGTCGGCTCCGGCGGAGTCGGGGCCCACCCGGTAGCGGGAGCCGTCGAAGTGGAGGACGGACCCGCCTCCCGCGGCGACGGTGTGGATGTCCAGCATGGGGGCGCGCAGCCGGACGCCCGCGATCCGGGTGGTGAAGACGCGCTCGTACTCCCCGGCGTAGTGCGACACGTCGGTGGAGGTGCCGCCCATGTCGAAGCCGATGACACGGTCGTGCCCGGCCAGTTCCGACATGCGGGCCATGCCGACGATGCCCCCGGCGGGCCCGGAGAGCACGGCGTCCTTGCCGCGGAACTGCCCGGCCTCGGTGAGGCCGCCGTTGGACTGCATGAACATCAGCCGTACGTCCCGCAGTTCGTCGGCGACGTGCCGGATGTAGCGGTGGAGCACGGGCGAGAGGTAGGCGTCGACCACGGCGGTGTCGCCGCGCGGGATCAGCTTCATCAGCGGGCTGACCTCGCTGGACAGCGAGATCTGGGGGAAGCCGATCCGCTCGGCCAGCTCGCCGACGGCCTGCTCGTGGGCCGGGTGGAGGTGGCTGTGCAGGCAGACGACGGCGACCGCGCGGATGCCGTCGTCGTACGCCCGTCGCAGCTCGCCCTCCAGGGCGTCCAGGTCGGGGGCGCGCAGTTCGGTGCCGTCGGCCGCGATGCGCTCGTCCACCTCGGCCACGCGCGCGTGGAGCCGCTCGGGGAGTTCGATGTGGCGGGCGAAGATGTGCGGGCGGTTCTGGTAGGCGATCTCCAGGGCGTCGCGGAAACCGCGGGTGATCACCAGCAGGGTCCGTTCGCCCTTGCGCTCCAGCAGCGCGTTGGTGGCGACGGTGGTGCCCATCCGGACCGAGTCGACGGGCTCCGGGGAGCCTCTCAGCAGTTCGCGGACGCCCGCCACGGCCGCGTCGGCGTACCGGGCGGGGTTGTCGGAGAGCAGTTTGTGCGTGAGCAGCCGGCCGTCGGGGCGGCGCGCGACGATGTCGGTGAAGGTGCCGCCCCGATCGATCCAGAACTCCCAGCCTGTCACGTCACCACCCCGCTTCCGCGCTGGTCACAGCGCCCGGAGGCCGTCGATCACGTCACGCAGAATACTCTCGTCCGGCAGCTCGGCCGGGGGCACCGGGCGGGTCACATGGACGAGTTCGGCGTGCACGAGGTCGCCGATCAGGACGCGTACGACGCCTACGGGAAGGTCGAGCCCGGCGGCGAGTTCGGCGACCGACTGCGGTTCGTCCCGGCAGAGCCCGACGATCTCCACGTGCTCCGGCGCCAGCGTCGGGTCCTCCTCGGGGTCGCCGGCGTCCGGTTCCGTGACGACGACCGCGATCAGATCGAGGACGTGCTGGCCGGGGCTGGTGGTGCGGCCACGTGTCATGGCGTACGGGCGGACGACGGGACCCGCCTCGTCGTCGAACCAGTGGCCGCTTCTCTGACCCTCTCCGCTCATGTCTTGACGACTACCCGCCCGCGGGCGGCTCGCTGCGCGGGGCACTGCCCAGATGGACGCCGACCCGCTTCACCAGCAGTGTCATCTCGTAGGCGACCTGGCCCACGTCGGAGTCGGCGTCCGAGAACACGGCGAGGCAGCTCCCGTCACCGGCCGCGGTCACGAAGAGGAAGGCGTCGTCCAGCTCGACCACGGTCTGCCGGACGGTGCCCGCTTCGAAGTGGCGGCCCACGCCCTTGGCAAGGCTGTGGAAGCCGGAGGCCACGGCGGCCAGGTGTTCGCTGTCCTCCCTGGTCAGGTCCGAGGACACCCCCATGGCCAGGCCGTCGCCGGACAGGACGACGGCCTTGCGGATGCTGGCGACCCGGTCGACCAGGTCGTCGAGGAGCCAGTTCAGCTCCTTCTTCTTGGTGTCCGTGTGGCCGGTCGCATTCGGTGCGGTCATCGACCGTCTCCCTCAGTCGTTCCTTGTGCTGTGCCGCTGTGGGCTCGGTCGCCCTCAGCGTTCTCCTCGCGGCCGCGCTCCCAGCCGCGCTGGAGCGAGGCCATCCGGGTGCGGACCTCGTCGGCGTCGCGTACGGCGGGCTCGGAGGTGTTCTCGGTACGCCGCTCGGGTTCGCGGCGAAGCTGTGGCGCCAGGTTGGCCTGGCGCACGCGCCGGGGCAGCGGGGCGGTGCCGTCGGCCGCCGCGGGCCGGGTGGTCCCGGGGACAGGTCCGGCGGGTGCGGTTCCGTGGGAGGCCGCCGAGCTGATCGGGTCGGGGGCGCTCGGGTCGGGCCGGGTCCGCCGCGGGAGCTCCGGGGGCATCGCGTCGGGGCCGGCGGACGGGGGCTCGGGCTGCTCGGCGGTGGCGGTGCGGGCGGTCCGGGGGGTGGGGCGCCTGCCGGAGTCGCCGCGGCGCCGGGTGGGCAGCGGGGGCGGGCCGTCGGGTTCGGCGCCGAAGGGTTCCGCGCGCGAGGTGACGGGTTCGCCGTGCGAGCTCACCAGCTTCGGCGGCTCGGGCCGGGGCGGCGGGAAGAGCGGGCCGGACCCGTCGGCGGGGTCCAGGGCGTCGGCCGGCGCGAGGCTGCGGGCGCGGAAGATGCCGCCGAGCTCGCTGTCCTCGTCGGCCAGGGCCCCCGGAAACGTTTCGGCGGAGGTGTCGAGAGCGCGTCGGTCCACGGAGGCGCCCAGCCCGGCCGGTTCGTCCACCACTCGCGCCACGGGCTGGGGCCGGGCAGTAACGCGCTCCCTGGTCCGTTCGGTCTCCTTGGACAGGTCGCCGAGCCGGATGCCGATGCCGTTGGTGTCGGGGGCGTCGTCGGTCAGCAGCGCGTCGGGGATGAGGACGACGGCGGTGGTGCCGCCGTAGGGAGAGGGCTGGAGGGAGACGCGGACGTGCTGGCGCTGGGCGAGACGGCTGACCACGAAGAGGCCGAGACGGTCGGTGTCGGACAGCTCGAACTCGGGGGTCTCCGCGAGCCGGAGGTTGGCGTCGAGCAGCGCCTCGGCGGTCATGCCGAGGCCGCGGTCGTGGATCTCCAGGGCGAAGCCGTTGGCGACCCGCTCCCCCACCACGTGGACGTTGGTGTGCGGGGGCGAGAACAGCGTGGCGTTCTCCAGGAGCTCGGCCACGAGGTGGGTGAGGTCGGAGACGGCCGGGCCGATGACGGCGACGCGCGGCAGCCGCCGTACCTCGAGGCGCTCGTAGTCCTCCACCTCGGCGACGGAGGCGCGGACGACGTCCATGAGCCGTACCGGTCGGCGCCACTGCCTGGAGGGTGCGGCGCCGGAGAGGATCACCAGGCCCTCGGCGTGCCGGCGCATGCGGGTGGTGAGGTGGTCCAGCCGGAAGAGGTCGGCGAGTTCGTCGGTGTCCTCGGTGCGGCGTTCCATGGTGTCCAGCAGGGTGAGCTGCTTGTGCAGGAGCACCTGGCTGCGGCGGGCGAGGTTGACGAACACCTCGGAGACGCCGGCGCGCAGCTCGGACTGCTTGACGGCGGCCTCGACGGCGGCCCGCTGGAGGGTGTTGAGGGCCCGGCCCACCTCGCCGATCTCGTTCTGGTCGTACTCCGGCCGGGGCACCTCGCTCTCCACGTCGACCGGTTCCCCGGCGGAGAGGCGCCGCATCACGTGGGGCAGCCGGACAGCGGACGCCTCGTGCGCCTCCGTCCGCAGCCGCTTCAGGTCGCGGATGAGGCGGCGGCCGACGCGCACGGACAGGACGAGGGAGACGAGGAGGGCCGCGAGGCCGAGGACACCGGCGACGGCGGCCTGGGCGATGACGCCGTAGGCGACGGGCCGTACCCGGTCCCGGAAGCGGGAGCCTGCCTGGTCCTCCATGGTGCCGAGGTCTTCCAGGACGCCTCCGGCGACGGCGTGCCAGCTCGCGGTGGTGACACCGCGCGGGATGCCGGCGCCGGTCTCGACGACATCGCGCTCCGCCGTCCTGAGGGGTGCGGTGGCCGCGTTGTGCCAGTACCGGTCGTACCGGTCGCGTTCCGGGGCGGGCAGCAGCGGGAGGCTGACGTCGTAGAGCAGGGTGCGCTGGGCGACGAGGTCGGAGATCTCGCGGGCCTCCGCGCGGGAGAGGCTGCCGACGACCAGCGCGGAGCCGAGCAGGGCGTCCTCGCGGGAGAGGAGTTCGCGGGCGCGGCCGGTGTTGACGAGGGCCGCGGCCTGCTTGTCCATCTCCACGTCGTCGACGCCGTCGACCGCGGCGACCAGGGCGTAGCAGGGGTCGACCAGGCGGTTGTAGAGGTCGAGGGCCTCGGCGCGGCTGACGGTGCGCGCCTCGACGCTGCGGCGCAGGGACTCCAGACCGCCGAGGGCGTCCAGGGCGGTGGTGAGCCGTTCGCCGTCCTCGCCGCGGATCGCGTCGCGGGTCTCGCGGTTCCGGGCGTTGGCGCGGAGGGTGGCGAGGGCCTGGTCGGTGGCCGTGCGGGAGCGGTGCAGCGTGGCGAGGGCGTTCGCGGCACGCGGGTCCGCGAGGTAGACGAGGCTCTGGCGGCGCTCGCGCTGGAGGTCGCGGACGGTGTCCTCGGTGGGGTGGCCGATGTCCTTCACCGCGCGGGAGACGCGCAGGAGCTGGGCGACCTCGCTGCCGGTGAGAACGGTGGCGAAGCCCCAGACGACGGTCAGGGACACCAGCGGCACGAGAAGCAGCGCCACGATCTTCCGGCGGATCGACTTCCCGCGAAACCGCATGGCCTCCCCCAGCTCGACCCCGTCGGGGTACGTGTGTCCGACTTGGAACGGCGCGAGCCTACTACCGCGTCGCAGGTGACTCGAAGACGTGTCTGGTGCGTGAACTCCCTTGTGCGGGACGAGAGATGGCGAGTTGTCAGGGCATTGGGGGAGATTGCGGCCGCGAGGGGAGGGGTCCAGGGGAAGCGGGCCGAAACAGTACGGACACCGGTTGGCTGGAAATTTTCACAAGTCGGGAATCATCGAGGTGTGCCGTTCGTCGTTCACATGGGGAGACGGGGAGGGAATCGGCCACAGGGCCGCATCCTTCGCCCCGGCCGCGTAAAACAGCGCAAGCCGGGCAGCCACTGGGGAGTCGGGGGCCTTCGGGTCCCGGGGCGAGCGGTCTGTCGGCGGTGGGGAGTGACACGGTGATGGGCACGGCGGAGCGGCGCGATGCGCCCGAGGTGAGAGTGGCGGAGCGCCCTGCGGGGATTCCGGGCCAGGTGGCGCCGGAGCGCGGGACACCGGCGCGCGAGCGGGGCGGCGTGGCGAACGGCGGTCAGCGGTCGGCGTACCGGCCGCTGTGGGTGGAGGAGCCCGCGCGCCGGCGCCGGATGGCGGACCCGGTGCGTACGGCCGCGGTGCGGGCGGTGCTGGTGATCGCGGTGACGCTGGTCCAGGCGATGGTGGCGTTCCTGTGCACGCTGGCGGGGTCCTGGCTGGCGTTCCCGATGGTGATCAGCAGCGTGGCCGGCACGGTGGTGGCGACCTGGGCGGTCGTCGACGTGTGGGTGACCCGCCAGGTGTGGAACCAGCGGTACGGAGTGGTCTCCGAGCCGAGCAGCACGGCCCGGCGGTTGCGCCGGGAGCGGCGGGCGGCGCGGCGGCGCGAGCGGGTCGCGCGGCGGGACCAGGCGCGGATAGCCAGGCGGGGCGGCGCGAAGCGGCTGTCCCACCCCTGAGGTCCGGGTGGCCCGCGCGGGCCCAGGGCACTCACATCGTGGCGGTCCGCACCACCCCTCCGAGTTCGCGCCGGGCGCGGACGAAGGGGCGGGGCCGGTCCACCGCGAGCACGGCGACGGTGTGGCCGTCACGCTCGTAGCGGGCCAGGAAGCCCGCCTCGCCCGGCCCTTGGTCGAGCAGTTCGCCCTCGGTGACGCGGACGGTGTCCCCGGCCCGGTACCGCCCGGCGAACTGGATGCGGGAGCCGTACTGGTCGGACCAGAAGTAGGGCACCGGCCGCAGTGTGGCGACGGTCCGCCCGGCGAGCAGGTTGGTCACGGCGACGCGGGGTTGTTCCGTGGCCGAGGTCCAGTGCTCGGCGCGGATGCCGCCGGCGCGGGCGACATCGCCGACCGCGACCACCTGGGGCAGCCCGGTCACGCAGCCGTCGTCGCAGAGCACACCGTCGCCCACGGCGAGCGTCGAGCCCGCCAGCCAGGCGGTGTTCGGGACCACGCCGATGCCCGTGATCACGACGTCGGCGGTCAGGGTGTGGCCGTCCGTCAGCTCCACGGCTGTGGCCGACCCGCTGTGCCGCACGCTCACCACCCCCGTACCGGTGAGCAGCCGTACGCCCGCCCGGCGGTGCAGCGTGGCGCACACGGCGGCCATCTCCGGGCCCAGTTGGGGCAGCAGCGGCAGCGGGGCGGCCTCCACGACGGTGACCTCGTGGCCGAGGGCGGCGCAGGACGCGGCGGTCTCGGCGCCGATGAAACCGCCCCCGATCACGACGACCCGTCGGGCGCCCTCGGTGAGCCGGGCGCGCAGGGCGCGGGCGTCGTCCAGGGTGCGCAGGGTGTGGACGCCCGCCGGGGCACCGGGCAGGCGCCGGGCCGTGGCGCCGGTGGCGATGACCAGGCCGTCCGTGGCGAGGGTGCGGCCGTCCGCCAGCAGCACGGTGCGGGTCCGGGTGTCCAGGCCCCGCGCGCGGACGCCGAGCAGCCATTCGGCGTCGAGTTCGCCGCTCTCCTCGGCGTCCAGGAGGGCGAGGCGGTCCTCGTCCAGCCGGCCGGTGAGGAAGTCCTTGGAGAGGGGAGGGCGGTCGTAGGGCGGGTGCGGTTCGTCGCCGACGACGACCAGCCGGCCCTCGTACCCCTGCGCGCGCAGCTCGCGTGCCGCGTACAGCCCGGCGAGGGAGGCGCCGACGATGGTCACGGTCCTCATGTGCGGTGACTCCTTGTCCGCGGGGGCGCGTTCAGGCGGCCGTTCCCTCGCGCACCGTGACGTGGACGTGGATGACGCCCTCGTCCACGGTGACGAGGTGGGTGCGCAGCGGGTGGCGGGCCGGAAGGCAGGTGGCGGCGCCGGTACGCAGGTCGAAGGAGGCGGCGTGCAGCGGGCATTCGATGAGACAGCCCTCCAGCCAGCCCTCGGAGAGCGAGGCGTCCTGATGGGTGCAGGTGTCGTCGACGGCGTACAGGGCGCCGTCGACGGTGCGGAACACGGCGATCGGCGGGGTGGTGTCGATACGGACGGACTCACCCTCGGGGAGGTCTTCGACGCGGCAGACGGGAATCACGGGGTCCCCCCTCTCGGTCCGGACGCTCGGCCCGGGCCGGGGTCGGTGCAGACGGTCGGCAGGGTCGCGCACGGCGGGGACGCCGGAGGCGCGAAAGGGCGTGAACGGGTGCGGGGCAGGGTCGGCCGGACAGGTCCGGGAGATCCGCACCCCTTCCGGGACACGGACGCTTCGGTAACATGATGTTGCGCATGGCGCACCAACCAGCGCCATGCGCAACAGAATCCGCGCGGGACGACCGTCGCGTCAAGGGCTTCCCGCAGATGCGGCCCGGACCGGGCCGCCAGGTGGTGGGAGTTGAGCCATGAGCCGCACGCAGAAGCGGTCCGACGCCGACGGGAAGACCAGCGGGAACGACGATTCCCCGGAGCGGGGCGGAGGTCGCGGCACGACCGGTTCCGTGCAGTCGGTGGACCGCGCGGTGAGCGTGCTGGAGATCCTCGCCCGGCACGGTGAGGCGGGCGTCACCGAGATCGCGGACGAGCTGGACGTCCACAAGTCCACGGCGTTCCGGCTGCTCGGCGTCCTGGAGAACCGGGGCCTGGTGACCCGGACCGGCGACCGCGGCAAGTACTACCTGGGTGCCGGCGTGCTGCGCCTGGCGGGCGCGGCCGCGGTGCGGCTGGACATCTCCCAGGAGGGCGTCCCGGTCTGCCGCGAGGCGGCCGACGAGCTCGGCGAGACCGTGAACATCGCGGTGCTCGACGACGACGCCGCCGTCAACGTCATGCAGGCCCGCGGCACCGCCTCCGTGACCGCGCAGAACTGGCTCGGCAGGCGCACCCCGCTGCACGCCACCTCCAGCGGCAAGGTGCTCCTCGCGCACATGCCGCCGACCCTGCGCGAGGGCTTCCTCGCCCGGCCGTTGCCCCGGTTCACCGAGCGCACGGTCACGGGGACCGCGCTGCTGCGCACCGAGCTGGAGTCGGTCCTGGAGCGGGGATACGCCGTGACCACCGACGAGTTGGAGCTGGGTCTCGCGGCCGCCGCGGCGCCGATCCGCGCGCACGACGGCAAGGTCATCGCGGCGATCAGCGTGTCCGGGCCGGTGTACCGGCTGGGCCCGGAGCGGCTGTCGGTGGTGGCGAAACGGATGGCGGCGGCGGGCGAGGAGCTGTCCCGGCGCATGGGCTACGGCTTCTGACGGAGGGCCGGGCGGACATCGGTCGGACCGGCCCTGCGACCACCGCCCATCAGGGCGATCACGGCGCGGCACCAGGGAGTTCCCGGTGCCGCGCCGCCGTGTGCGGGGGCTCCGGACCGCCGTGTGTCGGGGCGGTTTCGGCACCCCGGACGCGTTTTGCCAAGGGTTAACGCGTACCTCTTGACGGTGCTGTCGCGGCGTTCTCACTATGTTCCTCACCACGCAACCCGTCGTGCACAGCGCAACAGCAGAGGAGCTTGTCGTGCCACACGAGGTCCGTGCCGTAGTCGCCGCGAAGCGCGGGGCGCCCGTCGAGCTCCGGACGGTCGTCGTCCCCGATCCGGGTCCGGGTGAGGTGCTGGTGGACGTGCGCGCGTGCGGGGTCTGCCATACGGATCTGCACTACCGGGAGGGCGCGGTCACGGACGACTTCCCGTTCCTCCTCGGCCACGAGGCGGCGGGGACGGTGTCGGCCGTGGGTCCGGGAGCCGGGGATCTCCGGCCGGGCGACTACGTCGTACTGGCCTGGCGGGCGCCCTGCGGCCGTTGCCGCTCCTGTCGCAGGGGCCGCCCCTGGTACTGCTTCGACTCCCGCAACGCCGCCCAGCCGATGACCCTCACCGACGGCACCCCGCTCACGGCCGCGCTCGGCATCGGGGCGTTCGCCGAGAAGACGCTGGTCGCGGCGGGGCAGGCGGTGAAGATCGACCCGGCGGCCCGGCCCGAGGCGGCCGGTCTCATCGGCTGCGGGGTGATGGCCGGTTACGGCGCGGCGGTCAACACCGGCCAGGTGGGCCGGGGCGACTCGGTGGCCGTCATCGGCTGCGGCGGCGTAGGCGACGCGGCCATCGCCGGCGCCTGTCTGAACGGCGCCATGAAGGTCATCGCCGTCGACATCGACGACCGCAAGCTGGACCAGGCGGAGAGATTCGGCGCCACGCACACCGTCAACTCCCGCGGCACCGACCCGGTGGCCGCCGTCCGCGAACTCACCGGCGGCTTCGGCGTGGACGTCGCCATCGACGCGGTGGGCCGCCCGGAGACCTTCACCCAGGCCTTCTACATGCGCGACCACGCCGGGCTGCTGGTCCAGGTCGGCGTGCCCGAGCCCGGCCTGAAGGTCGAACTGCCCCTGATCGACGTGTTCTCGCGGGGCGGCGCGATCAAGTCCTCCTGGTACGGCGACTGCCTGCCCAGCCGCGACTTCCCGTTCCTCATCGACCAGTACCTCTACGGGCTGCTCGACCTGAACGCCTTCGTCTCGGAGACCGTCGCCCTCGACGAGGTCGAGAAGGCGTTCGCCAGGATGCGGCGCGGCGAGGTGCTGCGCTCGGTCGTCGTCCTCTGACCGAGACCTCGCCCGACCCGACACCCGGCCTGCCCGACGCCCGCCCCACGCTGCCCCGCCTTGCCCCGGTACGACACCCGGCACGACCCGGTCCCCATCCCCGCCCGCACAAGGAGGGGCATGTCCGTCACGCCCGAAGACCGTCCGTACCCGTCCCCCGAGACCTCCCCGCGTGTCGTCGTCATCGGCGCCGGGATCGTCGGCTGCTCCCTCGCCGACGAGCTGACCGCGCGCGGCTGGACGGACGTCACCGTCCTCGAACAGGGCCCGCTGCCCGCCCCCGGCGGCTCCACCTCGCACGCGCCGGGGCTCGTCTTCCGGACCAGCCCGTCGAAGACGCTGACGGAGTTCGCCCGGTACACCGTCGAGAAGTTCGGCTCGCTCGGCCACGGCGGCGTCCCCTGCTTCGAGCCGGTCGGCGGCCTGGAACTGGCCACCACCCCCGAACGCCTCGCCGACCTGCACCGCAGGGCCGGGCTCGCCGCGGCCTGGGGAGTACGTGGCGAGGTGGTGAGCGCCGCCCGCTGCAAGGAACTGTGGCCGCTGCTGGACGAGTCGGCGGTGCTGGGCGGCTTCCACACCCCCGAGGACGGGCTGGCCCGTGCCCTGCCCGCCTGCCGCGCCCAGCTCGAACGGGCCACGGCGCGCGGTGCCCGCTTCCTCGACCGGCACACCGTCACCGGCATCGAGCGGGCGGACGGCCGAGTCACCGGAGTCGTCACCGACCGGGGAGTCTTCCCCGCCGACCATGTCGTCTCGGCGGCGGGCTTCTGGGGGCCGGTGATCGGCCGCATGGCCGGGATCGACGTACCGCTGCAGCCGCTGGCGCACCAGTACGCGCGGACCGGGCCGGTGCCCGGGCTGGGCGGGGCGTCGGCCGAGGCGACCCGGCCCGTCCTCCGCTTCCAGGACGCCGACCTGTACTTCCGGGAGCATCACGACCGGATCGGCATCGGCTCGTACGCGCACCGGCCGCTGCCGGTGGACCCCTTCACCGTCCCGGCGTACGACGAGGCGCGGGCGCGGGACATGGAGATGCCGTCCTCGTACCCGTTGACCGAGGCGGACTGGGAGCCGAGTTGGGCGGACGCCCGGCGGCTGCTGCCCGCGTTGCGCGGGGTGGAGGTGGAGAGCGGGTTCAACGGGGTCTTCTCGTTCACACCGGACGGCATGCCGCTGCTCGGGGAGGCCCGTGAACTGCGCGGCTTCTGGCTGGCCGAGGCGGTCTGGGTCACACACTCCGCGGGTGTGGCGCGGGCGGTGGCCGAGTGGATGGTTGACGGCCGACCGTCGATCGACGTGCACGACTGCGATGTCACGCGATTCGAGGAAGCGCAGCATTCACCCGCTTATGTCCGTGAACGCGGTTCACAGCAGTTCGTCGAGGTGTACGACGTCATCCACCCGCTGCAGCCGATGGAGCGGCCCCGCCCGCTGCGCGTCAGTCCCTTCCACTCCCGCCAACAGGAGCTCGGCGCGGTGTTCCTGGAGGGCGGTGGCTGGGAGCGCCCGCACTGGTACGAGGCGAACGCCCCGCTGGTGGCCCGGCTCGGCGAGGACCTCCCGGAGCGGGACCCCTGGTCGGCCCGCCACTGGTCCCCCGTCGCCGCCGCCGAGGCCCGCGCGACCCGCGAGGGCGTCGCCCTGTACGACATGACCCCCCTGCGCCGGCTGGAGGTGACCGGCCCCGGCGCGCTCGCCTTCCTCGACCGCATGACCAGCAACAACCTGCGCAAGAAGCCGGGCGCGGTCACCTACACCCTGCTCCTGGACGAGTCCGGCGGCATCCGGTCCGACCTCACCGTGGCCCGGCTGGCCGAGGACCACTTCCAGGTGGGCGCCAACTCCCCGGCCGACCTGGACCATCTGCTCCGGCACGCCCCCGCCGGGGGCTCGTCCCGCCCGAGCGGAGCCGAGAGTGCGGGAGTGCGGATCCGGGACATCACCTCCGGCACCTGCTGCATCGGCGTCTGGGGCCCGCTGGCCCGTGCCCTGGTCCAGCCGCTGACCGGCGACGACTTCTCCCACGAGGCCTTCGGCTACTTCCGGGCCAGGCGGACCCACCTCGGGCACGTGCCGGTCACGGCCATGCGGCTGAGCTACGTGGGCGAGCTGGGCTGGGAGCTGTACACCACCGCCGACCTGGGCCTCCGGCTCTGGGACACGCTGTGGGAGGCGGGCCGGGAGCTGGGGGTGATCGCGGCCGGGCGGTCCGCCTTCGACTCGCTCCGGCTGGAGAAGGGCTACCGCGCCTGGGGCACCGACATGACCGCCGAGCACACCCCGTACGAGGCGGGCGTCGGCTTCGCCGTCCGGATGGACAAGGGCGACTTCGTGGGCCGCGACGCCCTGCGCGACCGCCCCGAGCCCGCCCGCAGGCTCACCCCGCTGCTGCTGGACGACCCGGCCGCCGTGGTACTCGGCAAGGAGCCGGTGTCGGTGGACGGCTCCACGGCGGGCTACGTGACCAGCGCCGCCTACGGCTACACACTGCGCCGGTGCGTGGCCTACGCCTGGCTCCCGGCGGGCCTCGCCCCCGGCACCGGCGTGCACATCGGGTACTTCGGCGAGAAGGTCCCCGCGACCGTCGCCGAGGAGCCGCTGTTCGACCCGCAGATGACCCGCATCCGCCGCTGACCGGCCGGCCCGCCCCAGGAGGTCCGCATAAGTGTCCCCCACCTACGACGTGATCGTCATCGGGCTAGGCGGCATGGGAAGCGCCGCCGCCCACCATCTCTCCGCGCGCGGCGCCCGGGTGCTCGGGCTGGAGAAGTTCGGCCCGGTGCACGACCGGGGCTCCAGCCACGGCGGCTCCCGCATCACCCGGCAGTCCTACTTCGAGGACCCGGCGTACGTGCCGCTGCTGCTGCGCGCCTACGAGCTGTACGAGGAGGTGGAGCGGGCCACCGGCCGCAACGTCGCCGTGCTGTGCGGCGGGGTGATGGCCGGGCCGCCGGGCTCCCGTACCGTCTCCGGCTCATTGCGCTCGGCGACCGAGTGGGACCTGCCCCACGAGCTGCTGGACGCCAAGGAGATACGCCGGCGCTTCCCGACCCTCGCCCCGGCCGACGACGAGGTGGCCCTGTTCGAGGCGAAGGCGGGCCTGCTGCGCCCGGAGAACATGGTCGCCGCCCATCTCCAGCTCGCCACCCGGCAGGGCGCGGAGCTGCGGTTCGAGGAGCCGGTGCTGCGCTGGGAGCCGTACCGGGACGGGGTGCGTGTGCACAGCGCCGAGAACACGTACACCGCCGGGCAGTTGGTGATCTGCCCCGGCGCCTGGGCGCCGCGGCTGCTCGCGGACATCGGGGTACCGATCACGGTCGAGCGGCAGGTCATGTACTGGTTCCAGCCGAAGGGCGGCACCGGAGCGTTCGTGCCGGAGCGCCACCCCGTATACATCTGGGAGGACGCGGACGGCGTCCAGGTGTACGGCTTCCCGGCCATCGACGGGCCCGACAAGGGCGCCAAGGTCGCCTTCTTCCGCAAGGGGCAGGACACCACGCCGGAGACCATCGACCGGACCGTGCACGAGCACGAGGTGCGGGCCATGGCGGACCACATGTCCGCGCTGATCCCCGATCTGCCGGGCACCTTCCTGAAGGCCGCCACCTGCATGTACTCCAACACCCCGGACGAGCACTTCGTGATCGCCCGGCATCCCGCGCACCCGGAGTCGGTCACCGTGGCCTGCGGGTTCTCCGGGCACGGCTTCAAGTTCGTGCCCGTCGTCGGCGAGATCCTGGCCGACCTCGCGCTGACCGGCTCGACCGCGCACCCGACCGGCCTGTTCGATCCCGCCCGCCTCACCGCCCCGGCCGCCCGAGGAGCCCAGCCATGACGACGTCCCCGGTCTCCCCCAGCCTGATCGCCACCCTCCCCGGCCGCTACTACACCGACCCCGGGGTCTTCCGGCGCGAGCAGGAGGCGCTGCTGGAGTCGATGTGGTTCTGCGCCGTGCGCAGCGCCGACCTGGACCGGCCCGGCGCGTTCCGCACGGTCCAGGTCGGCCGGGAGAGCGTGCTGGTCACCCGCGACCGCACCGGCGCGCTGCGCGCCTTCCTCAACGTCTGCCGCCACCGGGGCGCCCGGCTGTGCACCGAGGAGTCAGGCGAGGTCCGCCGCGGCCTGCAATGCCCGTACCACGCCTGGACGTACGGGCTCGACGGCAGGCTGGCCGCGGCGCCCGACCTGACGAAGATGCCGGACGTGGACCGGGACCGGTACGGGCTGATCAAGGTCGCCCTGCGCGAGTGGCTGGGCTACGCCTGGGTGTGCCTGGCCGACGAACCGCCCTCCTTCGAGGAGACGGTGGAGCACGCGGCCGTGGAGCGGCTCGGCGACCCGGCCGCCATCGAGCACTACGGCACCGAACGCCTGGCCCTCGGCAAACGCGTCACCTACGACGTGCGGGCCAACTGGAAGCTGATCGTCGAGAACTTCATGGAGTGCTACCACTGCGCCACGATCCACCCCGAACTCACCGATGTGCTGCCGGAGTTCGCGGACGGTTACGCGGCCCAGTACTACGTGGGCCACGGCGCGGAGTTCGGCGCGGACGTCGAGGGGTTCACGGTGGACGGCAGCGCGGGCTTCGGCCGGCTCCCGGACGTCGCCGCCGAGCAGGACCGGAGGTACTACGCCATCACGGTCCGGCCCAACGTCTTCGTCAACCTCGTCCCCGACCACGTCATCCTGCACCGCATGTTCCCGCTGGCCGAGGACCGCACGGTGGTGGAGTGCGACTGGCTGTACGCGCCCGAGGTGGTGGCGTCCGGCGCCGACGTGTCGAAGTCGGCGGAACTGTTCCACCGGGTCAACGTCCAGGACTTCGAGGCGTGCGAGCGCACCCAGCCCGCCATGTCCTCGCGCGCCTACCGCGAGGGCGGGGTGCTGGTGCCGACCGAGCACCACATCGGGGCGTTCCACGCGTGGCTGCTGCGGATGCTGGGCGAGGAGGCTCCGTGAGGGCCGAAGCGGGGTAGGAACCGGCCACCCCTCCTCATCCCACGGCCCCCAGGAGTCCCGATGACCACCCCAGGCCCGGCACCGGACGCGCACGGCGAGGACGACAGCGAACTGGCGGAGTTCGGGTACCGGCCCGAACTCAAGCGCACCCTCGGCAACTTCCACACCTTCGCCGCCGGGATCAGCTACATCTCGATCCTGACCGGCACCTTCCAGCTCTTCTACTTCGGCTACGGCAGCGGCGGCCCCGCCTACTGGTGGTCGTGGCCGCTGGTGTTCGTGGGCCAGTTCGCGGTGGCCCTGTGCTTCGCGGAGCTGGCGGCCCGCCATCCGGTGGCGGGCTCGGTCTACAACTGGTCGAAGCGGATAGGCAATCCGCACCTGGGCTGGCTGGCGGGGTGGATGATGCTGATCGCGTCCATCGTGTCGATCGCGGCGGTGGCGCTCGCCTACCAGCTCACGCTGCCGCAGATCTCGTCCGTCTTCCAGTTCGTCGGGGACGGCACCGGCACCTACGACGTGGCGACCAACGCGGTCGTCCTGGCGACCGTGCTGATCCTCTTCACCACGCTGGTCAACGCCTTCGGGGTGAAGCTGATGGCCACGATCAACGCGGCCGGGGTGTTCATCGAGCTGATCGCCAGTGTGGTGCTGATCGTCATGCTGGCCGTCCACATCACCCGCGGGCCGCAGGTGGTGCTGGAGACCAACGGCACCGGGGCGGGCCACGACGCCGGTTATCTCGGTGCGTTCATGGTGGCGTCGCTGGCGTCCGCGTACGTCATGTACGGCTTCGACACGGCGGCCTCGCTCGGCGAGGAGTCGCTGAACCCGTCCCGCAACGCGCCCCGCGCCATCCTGCGGGCGATCATCGCCTCCTTCGTGCTGGGCGGTCTGGTGCTGCTGCTGGCGCTGATGAGCGTCTCCAGCCTCAAGGGCGACAAGCTCTCCACCGACGGGCTCCAGTACGTGGTGCTGGACGTGCTCGGGCCGACGGCCGGCAAGGGGATGCTGTGGTGCGTGCTGATCGCGGTCACGGTGTGCGCGCTGGCCGTGCACACGGCGGCGATCCGGCTGGCGTTCGCCATGGCACGGGACAACAACCTGCCCGCGTCCTCGCTGCTGGCCCGCGTCAGCCCGCGCTTCCGGACCCCGGTGGTGCCCGCCGTGGTGATCGGGGTGCTGGCGCTGGCGATCCTGGTGGTCAACATCCGCCAGCCGCAGATCTTCACCGTGGTCACCAGCATCGGCATCATCATGATCTACCTGGCCTACCTGGGCGTGACCGCGCCGATGCTGGTGGCGCGGCTGCGCGGCCGGTGGACCCCGGCCGGTGAGGGGCGGTTCTCCATGGGCCGCTGGGGTCTGCTCGTCAACGTGGTCGCGGTGGTGTGGGGCGCGGGCATGACCCTGAACCTGATCTGGCCGCGCGCCGCCGTCTACAACGCGGCCCCGCCGCAGCACTGGTACCTGCGCTGGGGCGCGGTGCTGTTCGTGGCCGTGATCGCGGGCGGCGGCTTCGCCTACTACTGGTTCGTCCAGCGGCACCGCACCGGCGTCCTGGCCGAACACCGCCTGGAGGTCCCCGAGGAGACCTCCCTGCCCGCTCCCGCGTCCGACTGACCGCCCTACGCCTAGGACGTGACGGCCGCCGGGCGCTTGTACATCCGGGTCGCGGTGATCTCGCTGCGCACCGTCTCCCCCGCGACCGGCTGCTGGGGAAGGCCCGGCCGGAGGTGTTCCTCGACGCTGATGTACTTCAGCCCCGCCCGGAGGTCGGCGTCGTTGCGCAGCCGGATGACGAGCGGGAACTCGGCCAGCGCGGTGGTGTCGAACAGACCGGTGGTGTAGAGGAGCTGGACGCCCAGCGCGTCGGACACGGCCCGCTGGAGCTCCAGCAGGTACGTCGCGTTGGCGCGGCCGATGGGGTTGTCGAGGAACAGCGTGCCGGCGTGCCGGTGCTTGTCGCGGCCCCGGTCGTTGGAGCGCAGGGCGGCCATCGTGCAGTACAGCGCGATGGCGGCGGTGAGCAACTGGCCGCCGGAGAAGACGTCGCCCATCTGGCCGACGGGGACCCGCTCGGCGCGCAGCACGGCGTCCGGCTTGAGGATCTCCACCGCGATGCCCCTCGGCTGGAGCGCGGCCGCGACTCCGCGCAGCAGCAGGGACATGCCGTCCCGGCGCAGGTCGGAGTTCTTCTTGACGGCGGCACGGGTGGCCTCGTCGATGACCTCGCCGAGGCGCTCGGTGAGGGTGGCCTGGTCGGGCTCCTCGAAGCGGATGCGGAGGAACTCCTGGCCGGACCACTCGCCGAGCCCCTCGGGCAGCCGGGAGAGCCGCTGTGCGGAGCGGAGCGTGGCGAGGGAGGACTCCACCAGGCCCCGCAGCCGGTCCACGATCGAGTCGCGGTTGCGCTCCAGTTGGGCCAGCTCGTCGGTGAGGACGCGCAGCCGGGGCGCGAAGGCGTCGGCCCACTTCTGGGCGTGCTCGGGCAGCGCGGCGGCGGGCAGTTCGCGGATCTGCTGCCTGGCGGGGGTGCGGACCTGCTCGTAACGGGTGGAGTTGGCGTGCCGGACGAGAATGTCGCTCGCCTCGCGGACCGCGGCGTCGGCGGTGGAGAGGTCGGCGGCGCAGCCGCGCAGCGAGCGGCGGGCCTCGGTGGCCGCCTGCCGGGCCTCCTCCAGGGTGCCGGGGTAGGGCTCGGGGTCCTCGCGCTCGTCCTCGGCGGCCGGTTCGCGCAGGAGGTCGCGGAGCATGGCCGCGGTCTCGTCGAAGCCTCCGGCGGCGTCCTCGGCGGACCGGTGGGCCTGCTGGAGCTCGGCATGGGCGGCGCGGGCCTCGGTCAGCGCCTCGGTGCGGGTGGCGAGTTCGCCGGTGGCGGTGCGCAGCAGGGCCTGGGCGTGCTCGGCGTCGCGCGGGACCAGTTCCTCGGACAGCTCGGTGTGCGCCTCGCCCTCCTCGGGGGCGTGCCGCTCGGCCTCGCCGCGCAGCCGGCCGAGCTGTTCGCTCGCGGTCGACATGCGGGTCTCCAGCAACTGCACCAGTTCCTCGGCGCGGGCGGCGGCCGACTGCCGGGAGGGGCCGTCGGAGCCGTCGGGGGACTGCAGGAGCTGTTCGGCGCGGGTGCGGACCTTGTTGCTGAGCCGGTCCAGGTCGGCGCGGGCGCCGCTCTCGTCGCTCTCGGCGCGGGCCTGTTCGGCGCGCAGGTCGGCGCCGACGCCGACCTTCTCGTACACCTGGGAGGCGGCCCGGTACGCCTCGCGGAGCGCGGGCAGGGACGACTTCGGGGTGCCGTCCTCCGCCTCGGGGACGTCGTCGGGGGCGCCCGCGATCTCGGCGCGCTCGGCGCGCAGGGCGCGGGCGGTGCGGCGGGCGTCGTCGGCGGCGCGCTGGGTGGCGCGGCGGTCCTCGTCGGCGGCGCGGGCGCGCTCCAGGCAGGACTGGGTACGGGCCTCGGACTCGGCGGCGTCGTCGGCCAGTTCGCGCAGCTTGACCTGCCAGGTGGCGCGCTCGCGCAGCCGGTGGGCGAGTCCGGCGAGGGCGTCGGCGACGCGGCTGGCGCGCTGGGCGGCCTCCTGCCGTTCGTCGCGCAGCCCGGTGGCCTCGGCGGCGGTCTCCTCGGCCTCCGCGCGGGCGGTGCGCGCCTCGGTGAGTTCGGCCTCGGCCTCCTCGGCGAAGGCGCGGGCCTCTTCGGCGCCGGCGGCGAGTTCGACGATCCGTCCGGCGGGGCAGCCGGTGCGCCAGGAGCCGAGCCGGGCGGCGAGTTCGCGGTCCTTGCCGAGGCGTGCGGCCAGCGTCCGGATCTCTTCGTCGCGTTCGGTGGCCCGTGCGCGCAGCGCCTGGCGTTCCTCGTCGGCGGCGTGCTCGTCGTGCATGGCCGGGTTCGGCGGCACCAGGAAGACGCTGGAGGCGTCGGAGGGCTGCGCGTCGGCGGCGGGCGCCGGGGCGAGCAGGGCGGCGGCGGTGCCGACGGCGACGGCGGAGCGGGGCAGCAGGGCCGCCTCGCCCAGGGTCTGGCGGGCGCGGGCGTGGGTGTCGGGGTCGGTGATGATCACACCGTCGACCAGTTCGGGGCGGGTGGCGAGCACGCGCGCGTGGTCGGCGGGGTCGACGGCCTGGGCGAGGTAGCGCCAGCCGGGCAGGGCGGGGATGCCGTGCTCGCCGAGGAACTCCACGGTGGCCAGCACGTCGGGACCGGGCGGCAGCAGGCCGCCGTCGCCGAGCGCGGAGAGGATGCGGGTGTCGTCGGCCGCGGCGGTGCGCAGGTCGAACAGGGTGCGCTCGGCTGCGGACACGGCGGCGTCGAGCAGGCCGCGCAGTTCGTCGGCGAAGCGGTCGAGTTCCTCGGCGGTGAGCGGGCCCTCGGTGGCGCTGTCGCGCACCGGCTCACCGGATTCGGAGCCGTCGCGCGGGGCGGGGATGGCCGAGCGCGCGGAGCCGGCGGCGGGGAGGCTGAGCAGTTCCGCGAGGCGCTCCTCGGCGGCCAGTGCCTCGGCGAGGCGCCGCTCCGCGTCGTGGGCGCGTCCGGCGGCGGTCGCGGCGTCGGCCGC
The DNA here is from genome assembly GCF_022846655.1 of Streptomyces seoulensis. Lineage (NCBI taxonomy): Bacteria > Bacillati > Actinomycetota > Actinomycetes > Kitasatosporales > Streptomycetaceae > Streptomyces > Streptomyces seoulensis. The sequence continues at coordinate 2,369,725 of NZ_AP025667.1, read as the reverse complement.
GCGGGCTGCGGTCAGTTCGGCGCGGGACTCGGCGGCGGCCGCTTCACGGGCGTGCTCGACGGCCGCGCGGGCCGCCTCGCGGGCGGTGTCCCAGGCGGCGACGGTGGTCTTCTCGGCGTCGCTGGCGGCGAGCGCGGCCCGCGCGGGGTCGGCGTCGGGGGCGCTGTCGTCCAGCCAGCCCGCGCGGACCGCCTCGGCCGTCTCCTGCTCGACCTCGGTGAGGCGCTGGCGCAGGTGCCCGATCTCGCTGCGGGCGCGCTGGGCGTCGGTGGCGGCGGAGGTGGAGTCGCGGTAGGCGCTGTCGCTGACCTCCTGGAGGGCGGCGGAGCGCTCCTCCTCCTCGTTGGCGAGGGCCTCGGCGTTCCCGGCGGCGGCGTGCAGGGCGCGTACGAGGTCGACGGCGGCCCTGGCACGGGCGGCGAGCGCGGGCGCGGCGTCCCGCTCGGCCTCCTGGATGGCGGCGGAGACACGGGCCACGCGGTCGGCGGCGGCGCGGTGGCGCAGTACGGCCTCGGCGGCCTGCCAGGCGGAGAACAGGGTGCGGGCGTCGGCCAGTTCGCGCTTCTGCGCGGCGGCGGCCTTCTCGGCGGCGGCGAGGGACAGCGAGGCATGCCGGTAGGCGAGTTCGGCGGCGACCAGGGAGCTGCGTTCGCGGGCGCCCTCGGAGTGGGTGACGGCGTAGGCGGCGGCGGTGACGCGCTGGGCGAGGTCGGAGGCGCGGACCCGCTCGCGCACGGCACGCGCGGACAGCCGCCGGGCCAGGGTGCGGGTGCGGCGCTCGGCACCGGTGTGCACGTCCCGCGCGCGGGCGCGGGCGTCGGCGGCCTCGACGATACGGCCGAGCAGGTCGACCGAGCCCGCGGTGAAGTCGCGTTCGGCGATGAGTTCGGCGCGGCGGCCCAGCTTGTTGCCGAAGCCGCTGACGAGGTCGGCGAGGCCGTCGGTGTCGCGGGTGTCGGTGACGGCGCGCAGCAGCAGGTCGGTGAAGTCGGAGTCCTTCTTGACCGCGAAGAGGCCGGCCGCCTCGCCCTCGTCGGCGTTCATCTCCCGCTGGTAGCGGAAGAGTTCAGGGTCCAGGCCCAGCTCGCCGAGGTGCTCGGTCCAGCGCTCGTGGGTCTCCTCCCAGTGCGCCTCCAGGTGCGGGTAGTTCTTGCCCGCCTCCATGAGGGCGTCGCGGAAGCCCTTCATGGTGCGGCGGCGCCCCTGGGCGCCGGAGGCACCCTCCACGATCGGCCGTACGGCGGTGGACTCGGCGACGGGCAGGTTGTCCAGGCTAAGGCCGGGGCCGGGCCGGAAGGAGTACCAGGCCTCGGCGAACTTGCGCGGGTCGTTGGAGACCTGACGGCCGCGCCACTCGCTGACCTTGCCGACGACCACGCACTCGCCGGTCTGCACGTGCTGCCACTCCAGCGCGACGTGCCCGCAGTCGTCGGCGAGCAGGAACTTGCGCAGCACGCCGGAGCTGGCGCCGCCCAGGGTGTTGCGGTGGCCGGGCAGCATCACCGAGAAGATCAGCTTGAGCAGCACTGACTTGCCGCCGCCGTTCTCCAGGAACAGCACACCGGCGGGCGCGGGGCGGCGCGGCGGGCCGACCGGCTCCTCCTCGAAGAACTCCGCCTGGGTGGGGGCCGGGTCGGGCACGGGCGCGCCCACGCCCCGCATATCGAGCACGGTGTCGGCGTATCGCGCGCCGGCGGGCCCGATGGAGTAGAGGCGGACGCGGGACAGCTCGTACATGGCGGACTCTCGTCGTAAGTCTTCGAAAAGGTGCGGTGGTTCGGGGGGGGAGCGGGTCAGGAGTGGAAGGGCAGTCCGGCGTCGGCCACCAGGTCCAGGTCGTCGGTGTCCTCGGCGGGCAGCAGACTGGCGGCGGCGCCGGTCTCGGCCACGACGCCCAGCTCCAGCAGTTCGCTGAGCGCGGCGCCGCCCGCCATGTCCCGCACCTGGAGCTGGTAGCGGGCGGTGGTGCGGTAGGTGCCGCCGTGGTCGTCGCCGGTGCGCTGGAGGAAGCCGGAGTCGGTGAGGAAGCCGAGCGCCTTGGCGACGATGCCGGTGGTGGAGGCGGCCGGGCGGCGGGCGTCCTTGGTGGCACCGGTGGCGCTGCGCCGGGCCCAGATCCGCCAGGCGGCCTCCAGGCCGGGGGCGTCGGTCACCGGGTCGGTGTTCTCCCCCGACTGCTCGGCCCGCTCCTCCAGCCTGCGGCACGCCTGCCGTACGAAGGCGTCCACGCCGTTGACCGTGACGCGTCCGATGTAGGAGTCGTCGGCCAGGTCCTCGGGGCGCGGGAACGCCAGCGCGGCCACGGCGAGATGGGCGAGGCCGTGCAGGAACCGGTCGGCGGAGTCGGCGGTGGTACGGCGGGCGTAGTCGCCCATGCGCACGGCGAACACCGAGTCCTCGGCGGCCGTGACGGCCATCCCGGCCCGCGGCGACACCTCCAGCACGACGAGCCCGAGCCCGGTGGCCACGGCATCGGCGAGCCGCGAGAACGCCCCGTCCTCCCGGTACCGGCGCAGCAGCTCGGTGTACTCCTGGTCCCGCGCGGGCTGCAGCTTGGGCTGCAGCCCGAACGCCACGAGCCGAGCCGCGTCGGCGGCGTCGGCGGGGGTGACGGCCGGCGGCGGCGCCGGCGCTTCGACGTCACTCCACTCGACGTGCTCGGTCACGGTCGGATCTCCTCGGGCAACTTGGAAACAGAGGGACAGGTGGCTTCCTCAGGGGCGCGGGGAACCGCGCGACGAGCCACGACGGCGGGAAGGCCACTCACCCGGCCACCGCCCGGTCGCTGGCCATCCCGACGGCATCCAGCAATGCGGTCCCTACGATGAGATCGGCCCCGCCGAAGTCCGGATCATCCAGCTCGGTACCGTCATCGACGGCGAACAACAACTTCTCCTCGCCCTGCCGGTAAGCGGTACCGACAGCGGGGCTGGCCGCGTGAACGGCCATCAGCGCGACCAGATAAGCCAGCTCGAACCCCTCGGCCGCCCGGGCCTCCGCAAGCAGCCCCGAGAGCCTCCGGGGAGCGTCGGCCGGCAGGTCCAGCAGAGCCCTGGCCGCGGCCATCTGCTCCTCCGAGAACCGGCTGTCGTCCGGCGTGGCGATGAGATCCGGCTCGGGCATCTCCGCCCCGAGGTGCTCCCGCTCGACGGGCGGAGTGAGCAGGATGTCGACGAGGTCCCCCACCCGCACCGACACCGGCGTGCGCAGACCCACACCGCTGGCGAAGAACGCGTCGGTGACCCGGATCGCCTGCTGGAGCGGCAACGGCAGCACAGGCGCGACCAGATGCCCGTACAGGTCCATGCCGGAGGTCCCCGTGGGTGTGGCGAACGCCTGCCGGTCCTGCTCCGCGCGGAACAGCGGCCCCGCCTCCAGCAGCCGGGACTGGAGCTGGGTGTGGCGCCGGATGCAGTCCTTGACGATGTCGACCAGCTCGGCGGCACGCCGCTTGTGCTCCGGCTCCTCCGTCTCGTCGCGGGCCTTGCGGATGTTGGTGAGGATCGCGTTCTCGTGGCGGTAGCGGTCGGCCACGTGGTCCAGCGCCTCGGCGATCATGTCCGGCACGGAGTTGAGCCAGTCGACCGCGCGGACGTTGCGCCGGGTGGCGTCCAGGGCGCGGCGCAGGGTCTCGGAGTACTGCACGGTGCGGTAGCGGGCCTGCTCGGCGGCGAGCTGGGCGTCGGCCAGGCGGCCCCGGTTGATCAGCACCTCCAGCTTGACCTCGGCGGCGATCTGGGCGCTGGTCACGTCGGTGTCCAGGGCGCCGACGAGAACGTTGACGGCTTCGTCGGTGGTGCGCAGGTAGACCGTGCCGCCGGGGCCGGGGACCTCTTCGATGAGCTTGAAGTCGTAGTCGCGGCGGACGTAGGTGCCGTCGGAGGCGAAGGTGCCGTACACCGCGCGGAAGCCGCGGTCGGCGCTGCCGACGTTGATCAGGTTCTCCAGCACCCAGCGGGCCACGCGCTCGTGCTCGGCGGTGGTGCGGTGGGGGGCCTGGGCGGTGATGCGCGGGACGAGGCGGGCGACGATCTGCTCGTGGTCGGCGCCCGTGTCGAAGTCCATGTTGAGCGTGACGAGGTCGATGGCGGCGAGCGCCACCTCGGCCATGCCGTACGTCGAGTACTCACCGGCCAGGTTGGCCTTGCGGGCGTCCAGGTCGTGCAGCGGCGCGGTGCAGGCGAGCGCGCGCAGCCGCCGCGCCAGGCCCTCGTCGGCGGCCGGGCCCGGCGCGGGGCGCGGCGCCGCGCTGAGCTGGGGCGGAACGCTGTCCGTCGGTGCAGGCGAAGTCACGGTGCACAGATTAGGTCCTCGGTCCGACAACAACCCAAACGGTGCGGAAGCGACGGCCGTCACAGTGGCGCGAGACCCCCGTTCCCGGCGGCCGCAACACCCTTTGCGTCACTCCTCGTCGACCCGGCGCCGGTAGACCTCCACCACCCGTTCCAGCGAGTCGGCGAGGTAGGTCGACAGCAGCCGTTCCGCCCCGCCGGGGTCGCCGGCGCGCAGGGCGTCGAGAATCTGGCGGTTGCGGGCGAGGTAGGGCTCGTGGAGGCGGCGGGGGTGGTCGACGAGGTGGAAGGCGAGACGGAGTTCGGCGAAGACGCTGCGCATCAGCTCGTCGGTGCGTGCGCTGCGGGCCAGCGCGACCAGTTCCCGGTGGAAGTGGAAGTTGGCCGTCCCCAGCGATTTCCAGTCACTTTCCCGTGCCGCCACCTCCCCCTCGGCGACCGCGCCGGCGAGCTCGTCGAGGGCGTACGGGGGCTCGCCGAGGCCGCGTACGACGGCGCACTCGACCAGGGCGCGGGTGCGGTAGATGTCCTCCACGTCCGCGACGCTGAGCACCCGGACGAAGACACCGCGGTTGAGTTCGTGGACGAGCAGCCGTTCGTGGGTGAGCAGCCGGAACGCCTCGCGCAGGGTGTTGCGGGACACCCCGAGGGCGCCGCCGATGCTGTCCTCCGACAGCCGGGTGCCTGGCGGGAAATAGCCCTCCGCGATGCGGCTCCGGAGGATGTCGGAGACGCGTTCGGCGGTGCTGGTCCGGCCCAGGAGGGCGCGGTCGTCGGCCAGTTGGGTCAACTGCTCTGCCATGCCCGGAATTCAACCGCAGAGCCGGGGACGGGACAACGTACCCATTGAAGGATCGTTGAACGATCCTCTACGGTGCTCCGCACGGCCCTCCCCCACGAGGCCCGCACCCGCACGTCCCCGCACCGCACGACCCCCGCACTGCTCACCGACCCGCACCCCCCTCACGCTTCTGCGAGGTGCCGCCCATGAGCACGACTCCCCCACCCGAGCTGACCGTCGCCCCGGACCGCCCCGCCCACGAAGAAGGCCCGCTCGGCTGGTTCCGCGCCCTCGGCCCGCGCGGCCGCCGCGCCTTCGCCGGGGCCTTCGGCGGCTACGCCCTCGACTCCTACGACTACTTCACGCTGCCGCTGACCATGGTCGCGCTGGCGGCGTACTTCGACCTGGACAGCGGCCAGACCGGCCTGTTCACCACGGTCACCCTGGTGCTGTCCGCCCTCGGCGGCGCGCTGGCGGGCGTGCTCGCGGACCGGATCGGCCGGGTCCGGGCCCTGATGATCACCGTCGTCACCTACGCGGTGTTCACGGTGGCCTGCGGCTTCGCCCCGAACTACGAGACGCTGCTCCTCTTCCGTGCCCTCCAGGGCCTCGGCTTCGGCGGTGAGTGGGCGGTCGGGGCGATCCTGGTCGCCGAGTACGCGAGCGCCCGTCACCGGGGGCGCACGCTGGGCGTGGTGCAGAGTTCCTGGGCGGTCGGCTGGGCCCTGGCCGCGATCGTCTACACGCTGGTGTTCTCCTTCGTGGACGAGGACCTCGCCTGGCGGGTGCTGTTCTGGACCGGGGCGCTGCCCGCGCTGCTGGTGGTGTGGCTGCGGCGCCGGGTGCACGACGCCCCCAAGGCCGCGGCGGCCCGTGAACGCAGCCCGGAACGCGGCTCGTTCACGGCGATCTTCCGGCCGGGTACGGCGAAGTCGCCGGGCCTGCTGCGCATCACCCTCTTCGCCAGTCTGCTCTCCACCGGTGTGCAGGGCGGCTACTACACGCTGGCGACCTGGGTGCCGACGTACCTGAAGACCGAGCGCGGCCTGTCCGTCGTCGGCACCGGCGGCTATCTGGCGCTGCTGATCTCCGGGGCCTTCCTCGGCTACCTGACCGGCGGCCACCTCACCGACAAGCTGGGCCGGCGCCGCACCATCTGGCTGTTCGCGCTGCTGTCGGCGGTCTGCGTGCTGGCCTACGCGAACATCCCGCCCGGCGCGGGCACCCTGCTGCTGGTGCTGGGCTTCCCGCTCGGCTTCTGCATGTCGGCCATCTTCAGCGGCTTCGGCTCCTACCTGAGCGAGCTGTACCCGACGCCGGTGCGCGGTACGGGACAGGGCTTCACGTACAACACCGGCCGCGCGGTGGGCGCGGTCTTCCCGACGCTGGTGGGCTTCCTCGCCGACAGTTGGGGCGTCGGCGGCGCGCTGATGTTCGGCGCGGCGGGCTACGGCCTGGCCGCGCTGGCGCTGTTCGGGCTGCCGGAGACCCGCGGGCGGGAGCTGGCATGACGCGCCCCGACCTGACCGGTGACCGGCCGGTGGCCCTGACCGACACCGGCGCCCGTGACTGGAGCCCCCGGACCGCGCGGGCCCGCTTCCGGGCGGGCCTGACCGGCCCCACGGCGGGCGTCGCCGCGGGCCGCACCCAGGCCAACCTGATCGCGGTGCCCGCCGACTGGGCCTACGACATGCTGCTGTTCTGCCAGCGCAACCCCCGGCCCTGCCCGGTGCTGGACGTGACGGACGCGGGCGCGGTCACGACCGTCCTCGCCCCGGACGCGGACCTGCGCACCGACCTGCCCCGCTACCGGGTGTGGCGGGACGGCGAGCTGGTGGCCGAGCCGACCGACGCGCGCGAGTACTGGCGGGACGACCTGGTGGCCTTCCTGCTGGGGTGCAGCTTCACCTTCGAGTGGGCGCTCGCCGGGGCGGGCGTACCGATCCGCCATGTCGAGCAGGGCCGCAACGTCCCGATGTACGTGACCGACCGGCAGTGCCGGCCGGCGGGGCGGCTGCGCGGGCCGATGGTGGTGTCGATGCGCCCGGTGCCGCCGGAGCACCTGCGGGCCGCGATCCGGGAGAGCGGGCTGCTCCCGGCCGTGCACGGCGGCCCGGTGCACTGCGGCGACCCGGCCGGGCTCGGCATAGCGGACCTGGCCCGGCCTGACTTCGGCGATCCGGTGGAGCCGGCGCCGGACGACATCCCGGTGTTCTGGGCGTGCGGGGTGACCCCGCAGGCAGCGGTGACGGCGTCCCGGCCACCGTTCGCCCTCACGCACGCGCCGGGGCAGATGTTCCTGACCGACGCGCGCGACGAGCAGTACCGCGTGGTCGGCGTCGACTGATCACGTGTGTCCGGAAACGACGGAGGTGCCGCAGACGATGACCGCGACCGAGCCGATCGATCTCAACGCCGACCTCGGCGAGGGCTTCGGCCGCTGGCGGCTGACCGACGACGAGCAACTGCTCTCCGTCGTCACCAGCGCCAATGTGGCCTGCGGCTTCCACGCCGGGGACGCGCCCACGATGCGCCGGGTGTGCGAACTGGCGGCCGCGCGCGGGGTGACGATCGGCGCCCAGGTGTCCTACCGGGACCTCGCCGGTTTCGGACGGCGCGCGATGGACGTCCCGGCCGCCGAGCTGGCGGCCGAAGTCGCCTACCAGATCGGCGCGTTGGAGGTGTTCGCACGGGCGGCGGGAGCCTGCGTGGCGTACGTCAAGCCGCACGGCGCGCTCTACAACCGGGTCGTGCGCGACGAGGAGCAGGCCCGCGCGGTGGTCGAGGGGGTGCTCCTCGCGGACGCCCGGCTGCCGGTGCTGGGGCTGCCCGGCTCGCGCCTGCTGGAGGTCGCCGCGAAGGCGGGCCTCCGCGCGGTGCCGGAGGCGTTCGCGGACCGCGCGTACACCGACGAGGGCACGCTCGTGCCGCGCGACCGGGAGGGCGCGGTGGTCAGCGACCCGGAGGCGGTGGTGGCGCGCTCGCTGGACCTCGCCCGGTCCGGCGAGGTGGCCGCGCTGTCGGGCGCCCGCATCCGGGTACGGGCCCGTTCCCTGTGCCTGCACGGCGACACCCCCGGCGCGGTCGAACTGGCCCGGCGGGTGCGGACCCGGCTGGCCTCGGCGGGCGTGCCGGTGGAGGCGTTCGCATGAGGGCGCTGCCGGTGGGCGAGCACGCGCTGCTGGTGGAGGTCGCCTCGGCCGAACAGGCGCGGGCCCTGCACGCGGAGTTGCTGCGGCGGCGCGCGGAGGGCTCGCTGTCGGCCCGTGAGATCGTCCCGGCGGCCCGGACGGTCCTGCTCGACGGTGTGGACGACCCGGTACGCCGGGCCGCCGAACTGACCGGCGCCGAGGTGCCGCCCGCTCCCCCGGCCACCTCCGTCCCGGTCGAACTCCCGGTGCGCTACGACGGGCCGGACCTCGCGGAGGTCGCCGCGCACTGGGGGGTGACGCCGCGTGAGGTGGCCGAGATCCACGCGGGCACGGTGTTCACGGTGGCCTTCTGCGGCTTCGCCCCGGGCTTCGGCTACCTCACCGGCCTGCCGGAGCACCGGTACGCGCCGCGCCGGTCCACCCCGCGTACGGCGGTCCCGGCCGGGTCGGTCGCGCTGGCCGGGCCGTACACCGGGGTGTACCCGCGCTCGTCGCCGGGCGGCTGGCAGTTGATCGGGCGTACGGACGCCGTGCTGTGGGACACCGCGCGGGAACCGGCCGCCCTGCTGGCACCGGGCACGCGGGTGCGCTTCGCCCCGGTGGGGGCAGCGTGACCGACCGTGCGCTGGTGGTGGTGCGGGCGGGCGCGCTGACGACCGTGCAGGACCGGGGGCGGCCCGGCCATGCCCACCTGGGCGTGCCCCGCTCGGGTGCGCTCGACCCGCCCTCGGCCGCGCTCGTCAACCGGCTGGCCGGCAACTCCCCCGACGCGGCCGTGCTGGAGACGACGCTCGACGGCTGTGCCGTACGGGCGCGTTCGTCGGTGACCGTGGCGGTGGGCGGCGCGCCCTGCCCGGTCACGGTGGGCGGCCGCCCGGCGCCCTGGGGCGCACCGGTCCGCGTGCCCGCCGGCGAGGTGCTGGAGGTGGGGACGGCGGTGGCGGGGGTGCGTACCTACGTGGCGGTGTCGGGAGGTGTCGCGGTGGAACCGGTGCTCGGCAGCCGTTCCACGGACCTCCTGTCGGGCCTGGGCCCACCGCCCCTCACGGACGGCACGGTGCTCCCCCTCGGCGCCCCGGCCGGCCCTCCCGCCCGCACGGACACCGCCCCGCAGCCCGCTCCCCCGGCCGAACTGGTCCTGCGGATCACTCCGGGACCCCGCGAGGACTGGTTCACCCCGCGGGCCCTGAGCGACCTGACGACCGTCGCGTACCGGGTCTCCCCCGCCAGCAACCGCATCGGCCTGCGCACGGAGGGACCCACGCTGGAACGCTCGCGAGCGGGCGAACTCCCCAGCGAGGGCATGGTCCTGGGCGCGGTCCAGGTCCCCCCGGACGGCCACCCGCTGATCTTCCTTGCCGACCATCCCACGACCGGCGGCTACCCGGTCCCGGCGGTGGTCCACCCGGCCGACCTCGCGGGCGCGGCCCAGGCGAGGCCGGGCACACCGCTGCGCTTCGTGCCCGTACGCCGCCGCTGACCGAAAAAAGGGGGGCTCACCGGCGTGCCGGTGAGCCCCCCTTTTCGGGTCTCGTCACAGAGGCTGCGGGTCCTGGTCGAAGCGGCTGCGGACCGCCGTCTGGACCTCGTCCTCCTCGGCGGGGTCGGCGGCCAGGCGGCGGAGGCGTTCGACGACGCGGGCGTCGCCGGTCTCGGCGTGGCGGGCGGCCAGTTCGCGGGTGGTCTCCTCGCAGTCCCAGAGGCACTCGACGGCGAACCCGGCGGCGAAGGAGGGGTCGGTGGCGGCGAGGGCGCGGGCGGCACGGCCGCGCAGATGGGAGGAGGCCGTCTCCCGGTACACATGGCGCAGCACGGGTGCCGCGCAGGCGATGCCGAGGCGTCCGGCGCCGTCGACGAGGGTCCACAGGGTCGGCGCGTCGGGGCCCTCGCCCCGCACGGCCTCGCGCAGGGCGCCGAGGACGAGGTCGCTGTCCTGGGCGCCGCCCCGGCAGGCGAGGACGCGTCCGGCGGCGGCGCCGAGCGCGTCGGGCCGCTGGGCCCAGCGGCGGGCGCGGTCGACGGCGGCCGGGGTGGGCATCCGCTCGAACGCGTCGAGGGCGGCGTCCACGACGACCCTCGTCCCGTCCGCGACGGCGGCCTCGACCAGGTCGAGCGTCTCGGGCGCCTCGCTGTCGGCGAGGTAGCGCAGGGCGGTGCAGCGGGCGCCGTCGGTGCCCGCGCGGGCGGCGGCCAGGATCTCCGGCCGGTCCTCGGGCGCGGCGACGGCGGCCAGACAGCGGGCGGCGGGGACATGGAGGGCGGCACCGCGCTCGATGCCCTGCTGGGCCCACTCGAAGACGGCGCCCACGCTCCAGCCGGGGCGTGGCCCGGTGGGCCGCATCTGCCGCTGCCAGCGGTCGAAGCTGCCGGCCTCGCTCGCGGCCCGGACGCGGGTGGAGACGGATTCGCGCGGGTCGTCGGCCCACAGGCGCCAGGGCCTCGGTTCGAAGGCGTCGCGGACGGTGGCCGCGAGTTCGGCCTCGCCCGCCGGGTCGGTGCCGAAGCGGGCCAGCACGGGGGCGGCGAGGGCGCGCAGGCCCGCGTCGTCGTCGCGCAGGGCCAGCTCGTCCAGCGCCCAGGCCCAGTTGGCGCCCGTGGCGGCGTACCGGCGCAGCAGGGCGAGCGCGTCGAGCCTGCCGTAGGAGGCGAGGTGGCCGAGCACGGCGAGGGCGAGTCCGGTGCGGGACTCGTCGGTGTGCAGGGCGTCCTCGGGATCGAGGAGGTGGGCCTCGATGGCGTCCAGCTCGCCGTGGAGGTCGAGGTAGAGGCGCGCGTAGTACAGGGAGCGGTTCTCCACCTGCCAGTCGTGGCGGGGATCGTGGAGCACGCAGTGGTCGAGGGCCTGGAGCGCTTCCGCGCGGGGGGCGGTGAGCGCGTGCAGGGTGCCGTCACCCCGGCCCCGCTGGAGCAGGCCGAGCAGGGTACCGCTGGGCGCTATGACCGGATCGAACATGGGAAACAGCCTCACATCAAGCGTCGACGCAACCGGGGAACACTCATCACCTGGCCGCGTGACACAACGTCGGAGCGCCCGCCGTCTTCTGCTTGCTGCTACCCATTTCCCTCTGCCTCTCGTCGGGGCCCCTTGCGGGCCGCTTCACGGCCCGCGTGGTGCGGCAACACCTGCCCAGCCATCGCGTCCGTGAATCACGTCGTCATGATGACCCGCGGTTTGTGCCGCCGCGACCGTATTTCCCGGCGGTCCCCCTCCGCCTCCCCCCGTGGTTCTCCGTGTGGTTCTCCGCCGCCTCGCGGAGGCGGTCGCCGAAGGATCAGCGCGCGCCGAACAGTTCCAGCAGTTCCGTCTTGCCGAACATGCGGGCGGTGTCGACGGCCGAGGGGGTTCCCGCGGCCGGATCGGCGCCGCTGTCGAGCAGGGCCCGGATGACCGCCGTCTCACCCTTGAAGACGGCTCCGGCGAGCGGCGTCTGCCCCCGGTCGTTGATCCGGTCGGCGTCGGCGCCGCGCGCCAGCAGCGCCCGGACCGCGTCGGCGTGCCCGTGGTACGCGGCGAGCATCACGAGGCTGTCGCCGCGGTCGTTGGTGAGTCCGACCGGGACGCCCGCGTCGACGTACGCCACCAGATCCTCGGTCCGTCCCTGCCGGGCCAGGTCGAAGATCTTGGTCGCCAGCTCCACGACCTCCGGGTCGGGGGCTTCGCTCATCGGCCGGACCGCCTCTCATGACTTCCGTTCGGGTGAATCGCCAGCGTACTGGCTCGCGCACCGGCGTGGGGGCTCTGCCCGGCCGGGTGACCGGCGGCTCCACCACACGTGGGAAAAACGCCGAATTTCACCCACTTGCACCTTTTATCGTATGGATACATTCTGTGATCCTGGAAGTACTCATGGTGACTGTCCCCCCTTCGACACCAGGAGGTCCCAAATGATCCTCTCCATGTCCGGCGTGGTCCTGCTCGGCATCATCGTCTTCCTGTTCTTCCGCAAGGACGGGCTCAAGGGTTCCCACGCCGTCGTCTCCGCCCTGTTCGGCTTCTACCTGGCGAGCACGGCGATCGCCCCCAGCATCAAGGCGGGCGGCGAGAGCCTGGCGAGCCTCCTCGGCGGCATCAAGTTCTGACCCCGTTCCTCCCCCGAGGCCACGCGGACCGGCGGGTCCCGTCCGAGGGGGAGCTCCCCACGCCCGTACGCACCCACAGGAGACAGCAGTGGCCCGGCCTCTCCCCCGCATTCTGAGCAAGGACAGCGCGCAGGTCGCCCGGATGCAGATCGCCCGGAGCCGGGAGCTGGCCCGGACTGCGGCGGACAGCGCCACGGACGTCCTCCACCCGCTGATCACCATCTCGCGCGGCCTGCGCCGACTGGCCCTGGCCGGGCGGGCCAAGTGGGCCGCCACCCCGAAGGAGAAGCGGGGGCCGCTGCTGTTCCTGGCGGCCGCCGTGATCATGGCGGTGGCGCTGATGCCGTACGGCCCGCTGCTGGCCGCCGTGAGCCTGATGGTCGCGGCGGCCTGGTACGGGCGCGACCACGCACCGGCCGCGCCCGAGGGCCCCGACCCCGCGCAGACCGAACGGCTCCAGTCGCTGTACGAGGCGCTGGTGCCCTGCTTCTCCCTCGCCGACGACCCGGCGCCGATGTACGCGCACGGCGGCGAGTGGGACGCGGTCTTCGCGGAGCACGAGTTCGACGAGGGCGGCCGGCTCGAACGGATCACCATCCGCTACCCGGCGTACTTCCCGGACGGCGACCCGGAGACCCGCACGCGGGTCGAGCGGCTGCTGACCGCGAAGGCGGGGCGGGGCCGGGAGTACCGCTTCTCCTGGGAGGAGGAGGGCAACCGGCTCACGCTGAGCGCCCTCGCCCCCCTGCCCACCGGCATCACCGCCCAGCGCTTCGTCACCGCGCCGGGCGAGACGGTGCTCGGCTTCACCGACCCCGACGAGGTCCAGCGCACCCTCCCGCTCTCCTACGGCGACGAGCGGTGCGACGTGCCTCCGGTGGTCTGGCGCACCGGCAGCCGCTCGCCGGAGCCCCATCTGCTGGTCATGGGGCACCCCGGCAGCGGCACCTCCACGCTGGTGCGCTCCATCGCCCTCCAGGCGCTCCGGCACGGCGACGTCATGATCGTCGACGGCGGGGGCACCGGCGAGTACTCCTGCCTCATCGGCCGGGAGGGCGTGCTCGCCGTGGAGTGCGCACCGGCCGGCGCGGTGACCGGGCTGGAGTGGGCCGCCCAGGAGACGGAGCGGCGGCTCATCGCGGTCAACCAGGCCCGGCAGGCGGGCAGTCCGCCGCCGGAGGACACCACGCGTCCCCTGTGGGTCCTCCTGGACCGCCCGACCGTCTTCACCCACCTCGCGGAGGCGGAGCACCGCACCGACCCGCAGGCCCTGCTGCAGGTCCCGCTGCGGCACGGGCGGGCGGCGGGCGTGACCGTGGTGGTCGCCGAGCAGTTCGACAGCGCGGACCACCTGAGCGAGGCCATCGGCCAGCACACCCGCGCCCGGGTGGTCCTGGGCCCGGCGTCACCGGACCAGGTCGCCGCGACCCTGGGCGCACCTGCGCACACCACCCCGCCGGACCAGATCCCCCCCGGCCGCGGCTACGCCCGCCTCGGCTCCGGTCCGGTCCACCGTCTCCAGGTCCCGGCCACCCCGGACCCCTACGACGAGGCGGCCCCGGAACCGGCCCGCCAGGCCGTGCTGTCCCTGCTCCCGGCCCGCACCACCCCCGCGGAGACGGAGCCGACCCGCTCACCGGAGGTCGTGTCCCCGGCCGAGCCCGCCGACGCGGTACCGGCGGACCGCGCCTGACCCGAGGCAGACGCCCGTGCCCGCTCCACCTCCTGGAGCGGGCACGGGCGGTTTCTGCGGGCCGTCGCCACGAGCGGCGCGAGGATGCCCCGTGGACGCCCCGCCCCACGGCCCCTACGCCACGAACGCCCCCGGCGCCTCGCCGCCCCCGGTGACCCCCGACTCCACCAGCCGCGCGGCCGACGCCAGCCGGGAGGCGGCCTCGTCCGCGACCGCGCCCCCCACGGTGAACGGCAGCCGCAGATACCCCTCGAAGGCGCCGTCCACGCCGAAGCGGGGGCCGGAGGGGACGCGGACGCCCACGCGTTCGCCCGCCTCGGCGAGACGGGAGCCGGAGAGTCCGCCGGTGCGCACCCAGAGGGTCAGACCGCCGGACGGCACCTCGTACTCCCAGTCGGGCAGCTCCCGGCGCAGCGCGGAGACCAAGGCGTCGCGGTTCTCGCGGGCCTGGGCCCGGCGCAGCGCCACGGCCTGTTCCCAGCCGCCGGAGCTGAACAGCCAGTGCACCGCCAACTGCTCCAGCACCGGCGTGCCGAGGTCGGCGTAGGCACGCGCGGAGACCAGGCTGCGGATGACGTCCGGGGCGGCCCGCACCCAGCCGATGCGCATCCCGGCCCAGAACGCCTTGCTGGCCGAGCCGACCGTGATGACGGTCGAGCCGGCCGGGTCGAAGCCGCACATCGGGCGCGGCATGTTCCGGCCCAGCTCCTCCTCGAACCACAGCTCGCTCATCGTCTCGTCGGCGACCAGCACGGTCCCGGCCGCGCGGGCCGCGTCGACGAGCCGGCGCCGCTGGTCCTCGTCGGCCAGCGCGCCCGTCGGGTTGTGGAAGTCGGCGACGACGTAGGCGAGCCGGGGCGCGGCCTCGCGCAGCACCTGGCGCCAGCGGTCGAGGTCCCAGCCGCTCAGCCCCTCGGCCATGGCGACCGGGACGAGCCGGGCGCCCGCCTCCCGCATCAACTGGAGGATGTTGGCGTAGGACGGCGACTCCACGGCGATCCGCTCGCCCCGGCCCGCGAAGAGGTGGCAGATGGCGTCGATGGCGCCCATGGCACCGGTCGTCACCATGATCTGCTCGGGCATGGTCGGGATGCCCCGCGCGGTGTACCGCTCGGCGATCATGGCGCGCAGCGCGGGCAGCCCGGCCGGGTAGTCGCCGTGGGTGTGGGCGTAGGGCGGCAGGTCCTCCAGCGCGCCGGTGACCGCGCGGGTGAGCCAGGGCTCGGGCGCCGGGAGGGCCGCGCAGCCGAGGTCGATCATGGAGCCGAGCGCCTCGGGCGGGAGGGGTTCCAGCCCGCGCGCCGGCAGCGGGTTGCCCGCCGGGACGGCCGTCCAACTGCCCGCACCGCGCCGGGACTCCAGGAAGCCCTCGGTGCGCAGGGTCTCGTACGCGGCGGCGACGGTGGTGCGGCTGACGGAGAGGGCGAGGGCCAGCTCGCGTTCGGCGGGCAGCCGGGCCGCCACGGGGACGCGGCCCTCGAGGACGAGCAGCCGGATGCCGTCGGCCAGGGCACGGTAGGCGGGCGGGCGGCGCGTGCCGGGGCCGCCGGGGCGGTCCTGCTGGGAGCCGAGCAGCCGGGCGAGCTGTGCGGCGCCCACCGCCGAGGTCCAATGCGCCATGCAGATCAGTCCACCTTCCCCGAATTGGCCATGGATGGCTTCGCATCCCAAGCCACAGAGTGGCACGGGTCAGGCCACTGTCACCACTCCAGGTGTCACCGACCCAGGGGGGTTTCCCATGTCCGCTCCAGACCGTCTCGCCCGCCGGCTGTTCCAGCTCTACGCGGGACTCGCGCTGTACGGGGCGAGTTCGGCGCTGCTCGTCAGGTCGGGTCTCGGCCTGGAGCCGTGGAACGTGCTGCACCAGGGACTGGCCGCCCGCACGGGGCTCAGCATGGGTGTGGTCCTGACCCTGCTCGGCGCCGTCATCCTGCTGCTGTGGATACCGCTGCGCCAGCGCCCGGGCCTCGGCACGGTCTCCAACGTGCTCGTGATCGGCTTCGCCATGGACGCCACCCTGTCCGTGCTGCCCGGTGTGCACGGCCTGGCGGCGAGGATCGCGCTGCTGGTCGCCGGGATCGTGCTCAACGGCGCGGCGACCGGCCTGTACATAGCGGCGGACTTCGGCCCGGGCCCGCGCGACGGCCTGATGACCGGCCTGCACCGCCGCACCGGCCGCTCGATCCGGCTGATCCGTACCTGCGTGGAGGTCACGGTCGTGGCGACCGGCTTCGCCCTCGGCGGCACGGTCGGGATCGGCACCGTGCTGTACGCGCTGTCCATCGGACCGCTCGCCCAGTTCTTCCTGCGCGTCTTCGCGCTGCGCCCGGTTCCCGCGGCGACCAGGGTGGTTGCCACCGGTACGCCGGAGCGCGCGATACTGCGCCGGTGACCCCGATACGCCATCCGTACCTGGACCATCCCGGCCCGATCGCCTTCGCCCACCGGGGCGGGGCGGCGGAGGGGGTGGAGAACACCGTGGCGCAGTTCCGCAGGGCGGTCGCGCGGGGCTACCGCTACATCGAGACCGACGTGCACCTCACGGCGGACGGCACGCTCGTCGCCTTCCACGACGACTCCCTGGACCGCGTCACCGACGGCACCGGCCGCATCGCCGACCTGCCGTGGGCGGAGGTCCGCCGCGCGCGCGTGGGCGGCAAGGAGCCCGTACCTCTCTTCGAGGAGTTGCTGGAGACGTTCCCGGAGGTCCGCTGGAACGTGGACGTCAAGGCCGAGGCCGCCCTCGGCCCCTTCCTGGACCTGGTGGCGCGGACGGACGCCTGGGACCGGGTCTGCCTGGGCTCCTTCTCGGAGGCGCGGGTGCGGCGCGCGCAGCGGCTGGCGGGGCCGAGGCTCGCCACGTCGTTCGGCACCCTGGGCGTGCTGGGGCTGCGGCTGAGCTCCTGGGGGCTGCCCGCCCCGGTGCGCGGCTCGGCGGTGGCGGCACAGGTGCCCGAGGCCCATGCGGGCGTCCCGGTGGCCGACCGGCGCTTCGTCCGCGCGGCGCACGCGCGCGGGCTCCAGGTGCACGTGTGGACGGTCAACGAACCCGAGCGGATGCACCGGCTCCTGGATCTGGGGGTCGATGGCATCATGACCGATCACATCGACACGTTGCGCGAGGTCATGGAGGACCGCGGCGTCTGGGTCTGACCGGGACCCGCGACGCCTCCCCCGCCTTCGCACGGCACTGCGGCGGGGAAGCGAGGGGCGCGGGGTGGATATCGACACCGTGCGGGCGGGGGCGCCCGACGAGACGGCCGCACTGAGACGCGAGCAGCGCGGCTGGTACGTGTACGACTGGGCGTGCTCGGTGTACTCCACGAGCGTCCTGACCGTATTCCTCGGCCCGTACCTCACCGCGGTGGCCCGGCACGCGGCCGACGCCGACGGCTATGTGCATCCGCTCGGGGTGCCGGTGCGGGCGGGCTCGTTCTTCGCCTACGCGGTCTCGCTGTCCGTGATCGTCGCCGTGCTGGTGATGCCCCTGGTGGGCAGCCTGGCCGACCGTACGGGCCGCAAGAAGCCCCTGCTGGCGGCGGCCGCGTACACCGGGGCGGCCGCGACCACGGGCATGTTCTTCCTGGACGGCGACCGCTATCTGCTCGGCGGGCTCCTGCTGGTGGTGGCCAACGCGGCGCAGTCGGTCGGGATGATGCTCTACAACTCCTACCTGCCGCAGATCGCCCCGCCCGCCGACCGTGACGCGGTCTCCTCGCGCGGCTGGGCCTTCGGCTACGCGGCGGGCTCCCTGATGCTGGTCGCCGACCTGGTGCTGTACTCGGCACACGACTCCTTCGGCCTCTCCGAGACGGCCGCCGTGCGGGTGTGCCTGGCCTCGGCCGGGCTGTGGTGGGGCGCCTTCGCGCTGGTGCCGCTGCGCAGACTGCGCGACCGGCACGCGCGCGTGGAGGGGGCTGCCCCGACCGGCCTGCGCCAGCTCGCGGCGACGGTGCGGGACATGCGCCGCCACCCCCGCACCCTCGCCTTCCTGCTGGCGTACCTCGTCTACAACGACGGCATCCAGACGGTGATCACCCAGGCGTCGGTGTACGGCTCGGAGGAACTGGGCCTCGGCCAGTCCACGCTGATCGGCGCGGTCCTGCTGGTCCAGGTGCTGGCGGTGGCGGGCGCGCTGGCGATGGGCCGGCTGGCGCGGGTGCACGGCGCCCAGCGCACGATCCTCGGCTCCCTGGTGGCATGGACGCTCACCCTGGCCGCCGGGTACTTCCTGCCCGCCGGGGCGCCGGTGTTCTTCTACGTGCTGGCGGCCGGGATCGGCCTGGTGCTCGGCGGCAGCCAGGCGCTGTCCCGCTCGCTCTTCTCGCACCTGGTCCCGCCGGGCAAGGAGGCCGAGTACTTCTCCGCGTACGAGCTGAGCGACCGGGGCATGAGCTGGCTCGGCCCGCTGCTGTTCGGGGTGACCTACCAGCTCACCGGGAGCTACCGGTCCGCCATCGTCTCGCTGGTGGCCTTCTTCGTGATCGGCTTCGTCCTGCTGGCGCGGGTGCCGGTGCGGCGTGCGATCGGCGAGGCGGGGAATCCGGTCCCGGAGAGAATTTAGCGTTCAACACGAAAGGGCGGTAGTGTACGCGTTTGGCCTGCCAGGCGTACCGTTACTGCGCGTCAAAGACAGCGAAACGCTGTGTCATATCTGCGAGCAGATGTGACAAACCGGGCGCCTGTGGGTAGAACAAAGGGCGGCTACGACGGCGACGCACGACCCGGAACGGGACTCGGAACGGGAATCTTTACCGCCGACCGGACGTTGACCGGATGACGACGACAGCGACACCTGTCCTGTGGGCGACAAGCCCGGGAGGCACGATTCATGAGTGAGCGAGCTCTTCGCGGTACGCGCCTCGTGGTGACCAGCTACGAGACGGACCGCGGTATCGACCTGGCCCCGCGCCAGGCCGTGGAGTACGCATGCGAGAAGGGGCATCGTTTCGAGATGCCCTTCTCGGTCGAGGCGGAGATTCCGCCGGAGTGGGAGTGCAAGGTCTGCGGGGCCCAGGCACTCCTGGTCGACGGCGACGGCCCTGAGGAGAAGAAGGCCAAGCCCGCGCGTACCCACTGGGACATGCTGATGGAACGACGCACCCGCGAGGAACTCGAAGAGGTCCTCGAGGAGCGTCTGGCGGTCCTGCGTTCGGGCGCGATGAACATCGCGGTACACCCGCGCGACAGCCGCAAGTCGGCGTAGCCCCCAGGGGCTGCGCCAGGACGAGCGCACAGTAGAACCGCGGGCGCCGTACATCTCACGATGTACGGCGCCCGCGGTTCTGTGCTGCCCGGACCCGGTCGCGCGTGACGCCCGGCCCGCCCGCTTCAGCGGTTGAGCGGAGGCCGGGGCTCGTCGGTGGAGTCGTCGCGCCGCTCGCGGACGACCTCGCCCTGTACGACCTTGCCGTCGGGCCGGTGGATACGGGCCTGCTGGAAGGCGTCGCCGAGGGAACCCTGTGTGGCTCCCCGGAGCTTGCGGTTCACCACGTGCTCGGTGCGGCGGCGTACGAGCTTCTGCACCGGGGGCAGGAGCAGGAGCAGTCCGGCCACGTCGGAGAGCATGCCGGGAAGCATCAGCAGCAGCCCGGAGAGCATCAGCAGGCCGTTGCCACCGCCCGAGGAGGGCGCGGTGCCGCGGCGCAGCGCCTCGTCCAGGTTCCGGAAGGCGCGGCGGCCGGCCCGCTTGACGATCACGCCGCCCGCGACGAAGCCCGCCGCCAGCAGCAGGAACACGGCCAGACCCCCGGCCGCGTCGGCGACCAGGATCAGCAGCCAGATCTCCAGCACCAGCCAGGCGGCGATGCCCAGGGGCAGGTACGTGCGCAGCGCCGAACGCCGGGGCCGCCCGGTCTGCGGAGGGGTGGAGGGGCCAGTCGTCATGCTTCCAGTGTGCCTGGGCCCGGCCCGGCGGCGCACGAGGGGTTGATCATCCGCCTCGGCCGGGCCCGTCGGGCGCTACCTGCCCTTGGCCTTGATCTTGCCGACGCGGTCGCCCACGCCCCACGCGGTGACCCGCCACAGGGCCTCCACGAGGATGTCCCGGCTCATCTTGGAGTCACCGAACTCGCGCTCCACGAAGGTGATGGGGACCTCCACCACGTGGTAGCCGGCCTTGACCGCGCGGCGGGCCAGGTCGACCTGGAAGCAGTAGCCCTGGGAGGCGACCTCCTCCAGACCGAGCCCCTGGAGCGTCTCGGCACGGAAGGCGCGGTAGCCGCCGGTGATGTCGCGCAGCGGCAGGTCGAGGGCGATGCGGGAGTACAGGCTGCCGCCCCGGGAGATGACCTCGCGGGACCTGGGCCAGTTCACCACCCGGCCGCCGGGCACCCAGCGCGAACCGAGCACCAGGTCGGCGCCCTTGAGGGCGGTCAGCAGGCGGGGCAGCTCCTCGGGCTGGTGGGAGCCGTCGGCGTCCATCTCGACCAGCACGCCGTAGCCGTGCTCCATGCCCCAGCGGAACCCGGCGAGGTAGGCGGCGCCCAGCCCCTCCTTGCCCTTGCGGTGCAGCACCTGGACGTGGTCGTCCGCGACGGCCAGCTCGTCGGCCAGCTTGCCGGTGCCGTCCGGGCTGTTGTCGTCCGCCACGAGGACGTGCGCCTCGGGGACGGCCTTGCGTACCCGGCCCACGATGGTCTTGATGTTCTCCGCCTCGTTGTAGGTCGGAATGATCACCAAGGCCGTGCCGAGCGGACCGAACTGCCGCCCTCCGGCCTTGGCCGCGAGGGTCCCGTCGCCGTCGTTCACTGCTGCCCCTTCATGTCGTGCGCAGGCGTCCACCATAGTGGTCACGGCCTGCGATGACGCGGCGGCGCGGGCCTCGGGCGGTGTCGGAAGCCGGCGAGCGGGGTAGGAGCGCGCTTTTCGGCGCCTTTCCCCGCGGTCTCCCACGGCTCTTCCGCAGCTCTTCCACGGCTCTCCCGCGGCGGATGGGGGCCCGGCGCCCTTCGGGCCGACCTGGGACCCGCTGGCTGCGGATCTACCGAGAGCCGTTGTCTACTGAGCGCGCGGGCCCCATCCGGGTCACACCTTGCCGACCGGCCGGAGCGCTCCCTCGTCGGCGCGAGCACTGCGCCTGGCTGCCGTCGACGGTGCCCCGGTACGGCACACCGTCCTGACCCAGTGGCGCTGCGACGAGTGCGCGAACACTCCCCGGTCGAACGTCCGTTGGTGGACGCGGCCGAACCTACCGGCCCGCCGCCGTCGGCTGTCAACAGCCCCCTGACCAGCGCGTACGCCGGGAAGGCGCGGAAAACGGGGGGGATGCGCAGGTCGGGCGACCGACCGGTGCCACCCGTTCGGCGGGACGGTGGGGCGGGAAGTCACTCGCCCGGCCGTACGAACACCGTCCGCCCCCCGACCACCGTCCGCAGGCAGACCGGGAGCCCGGAGCCGGGGGTGAGGTCGGGCAGGCCGGGGGTGCCCGAGCGCGGATCGGTGGACCAGCGGGCCACCCGGTCGTCGGGGGCCTGCACGATCAGGTCCCCGGTGTGCCAGACCGCGTAGTCGGCGGGCGCGCCCGGCACCAGGACACCCGCGTCGTCCCGGCCGACGGCGCGCCAACCGCCGCGCGTGTGCGCGGTGAACGCCGCGCGCACCGAGACCCGGTGCTCGGGGGTGCGGTGGAAGGCGGCGGCGCGGACGGTGCCCCAGGGGTCGAGCGGGGTGACCGGGCTGTCGGAACCGAAGGCGAGCGGCACCCCGGCGCGCAGCAGGGCCGCGTACGGGTTGAGGGTGCGGGCCCGCTCGACGCCCAGGCGACGGGCGTACATGCCGTCGTCGCCGCCCCAGACCGCGTCGAAGGCGGGCTGCACGGAGGCGATCAGGCCCAGCTCGGCGAAGGCGGCGACGGTGTCGGGGGTGAGCATCTCGGCGTGCTCGACGCGGTGCCGGGCGGCCCGCACGCGGGCGAGGCCGACCTTCTCGGCGGCGGCGCGCACGCCCTCGACGACGGCCGTGACGGCCAGGTCGCCGATGGCGTGGAAGCCCGCCTGGAGTCCGGCCTCGGTGCAGGCGACGACGTGCCCGGCGACCGCGTCGGCGTCCAGGTAGGCGATACCGGTGTGCGCGGCGTCGGCGTACGGCTGGTGCAGGCAGGCGGTGTGGGAGCCAAGGGCGCCGTCCACGAAGAGGTCACCGGCCGCGCCCACCGCGCCCAGCTCACGGGCCTTGTCGACGTCCTGCTCGGCCCAGTAGCCGACGACGCGCGGGCCGTCCACCTCGGCGGCGAGCTTCAGCAGACCGGTGAAGTCGTCCTCGGAGGAGATCTGCGGGCCGCCGCACTCGTGCACGGAGCCGATGCCGAGGGAGGCCGCGTGGGCGAGCGCGGTGCGCTGGGCCTCGGCGCGCTGGGCCGGGGCGAGGGCGGCCAGGGCGGCCTCGCGGACGGCATGGTGGTCGTCGGCGGTGAGCGGGGCGTCCGCGCGGCTCACCGTGTCCGGGACCAGGTCCAGCAGGGCGCTGCTGACGACGGCCGAGTGGACGTCGGCACGGGAGAGGTAGAGCGGGCGGCCACCGGTGGCGGCGTCCAGTTCGGCGCGGAGCGGCGGGCGGCCGCCGGGCCAGCGGGCGGCGTCCCAGCCGTGGCCCAGCAGGACCCGGTCGGCGGGGCTGGCGGCGGCGAAGTCCCGGACGAGGGCGAGGGCGGCCTCCAGCGTGGGGGCGCCGGAGAGGTCGAGCCCGGTCAGCGCGAGGCCCGTGGCGGTGGTGTGCACATGGGCGTCGGTGAAGGCGGGGGTGACCAGGGCGCCGTCGAGGTCGACGACCTCGTCCACCCCGTCGGCGAAGGCGTCTGCGGCGCCCTCGGAGCCGACCCAGGCGACCTGGCCGTGCTCCACCACCATGGCGGTGGCGAAGGGGTCGGCGGGGCTGTGGACCTCTCCGCGGCGCAGGAGGACGGTCCGGGGGGCGGCGGGCTGCTCACTCATGCCCACCAGTCTCCCCCGTCACCGCGGCGCGCCCGGAACCGGGGCGCGTGTCGGCGGGCTCAGGAGATCTTCGGCGGGCGAGCCTCGTAGGGCGTGGACAGCACGACCGTGGTGCGGGTGGAGACCCCGGCCAGCGAGCGCAGCCGGGCGAGCAGTTCCTCGAGTTCGTGCGGGGTGGCGACCCGCACCTTGAGGATGTAGTTCTCGTCCCCGGCGACGCTGTGGCACGCCTCGATCTCGGGGACGTCCGCGAGCCGGTCGGCGATGTCGTCGGGGGCGCTGGGGTCGAAGGGTTTGACCGAGATGAAGGCGGTCATCGGCAGCCCGACCGCCTCGGGGTCGA
The DNA here is from genome assembly GCF_022846655.1 of Streptomyces seoulensis. Classification (NCBI taxonomy): domain Bacteria; kingdom Bacillati; phylum Actinomycetota; class Actinomycetes; order Kitasatosporales; family Streptomycetaceae; genus Streptomyces; species Streptomyces seoulensis. The sequence goes on along the minus strand of NZ_AP025667.1, from coordinate 2,346,454 downwards.
CGACGGCGGCGTAGCCGCGGATGACGCCCCGCTGTTCGAGCCGGCGCACCCGCTGGTGCACGGCCGACGTGGACAGGCCCGTGGCCTTGCCCAGGTCCGTGTAGCTCATGCGCCCGTCCTTGACGAGCAGCTCCACGATCTGACGGTCCAGCTCCTCCATGCCGCCAAAACCTACCCTGTGGGTTCGCGCGCGTGCGCGCGGGGGAACTTCGGGGCCGCCCGATGGCGCGGCACGCGGCATCTGGGCGGATATCCACCGTTAGCCTGTGACGAACGCCACACCACTTGAACGCGCTCCGTGAGGTTCTCACGATTACCGCCGAGATCCGCCGGGAAGTGCTTGCTGTGGTCGAGGCCGCAGCGCCTTCACGGCCCAGCCTTAGGGGGAGAATCCCATGCAGAGTGTCAAGCGCCCCGTTCGCTCCGTTTCCAAGCGGCAGCAGTCGGTGGTCGAGCCCGAGCCGGAGGGCGTCGAACCCGACGCCTCGGACGCCTACGGGCTCGACGCCGACTACGACACCTTCGAGATGTACCGGGTGATCTGCCCGGACTGCGCGCAGGCCATCGCGCTGCTGGCGGACGAGGAGAGCCTGCCGGAGCACGCGCTGTGCGCCTCGCCGTGGAACCCGTTCGGGCTGACGGCCTGCGCCGGTACGGGCCGCGCGGCGAGCGACGCCCGCCCCGCCGACGCGTCCGTCGAGCCGCAGGAGCAGGACACCGCCCTGCTGCTGACGCTCCCCCAGGGCCTGGACTGGCGTACGCAGCCCTTCTCACACGTGGGCGGTCCGGGCTCGCGCCCGATGCGGGTGCCCTTCATGCGCGGCCGGGCCGCCGCCTAGCCCTTCCGGGCCGCGACCGTCGAAGTGACCCCGCACCAGGGCGTACCGCGCCCGTGCTGCGGGGTCTCCGCGTTCTCGCGGGGTGTGGACGGCGCTGAACTGACGCTCGATTCCGCGCGCCGGTGACCTGCCCGGCCGCGCTCGCGTTGGCCAGGCATGACTCCCACCCAGACGGCCACCGGGCGTCAGCGCCGCGTCTACGTGCCCCGCCCCGCGGACACGGCCGCGCAGCACCCGGACCCGCCCATCTACACCGAGCTGATGCGGGTGTGGGCCGACCGGGGCCGCACGCTGCCGGGGCGCCATGACCCGGAGTGGGTCGAGCTGGCGGCCCCGACGGTGCGCAGGGGGCAGTTCAGCGACTCTCCGGCCCCGCCAGATGACGAGCGATGACCATCCGCTGGATCTGGTTGGTGCCCTCGACGATCTGCAGCACCTTGGCCTCGCGCATGTAGCGCTCGGCCGGGAAGTCGGCGGTGTAGCCGTAGCCGCCGAGGATCTGCACGGCGTCGGTGGTGACCCGCATCGCCGTGTCGGTGCAGTGCAGCTTGGCCATGGCCGCCTGCTTGGCGAACGGCCTGCCCGCGTCCTTCAGCCGGGCCGCGGCCAGGTACAGCGCCCGGCCGGCCTCGATCTGCGTGGCCATGTCGGCCAGCATGAAGCGCAGTCCCTGGAAGTCCGCGATGGGGTGGCCGAACTGCCGGCGCTCCGCGGCGTACGACAACGCCTGGTCCAGGGCCGCCTGGGCGACGCCGATGGCGCAGGCCGCTATGCCGAGCCGGCCCGAGTCGAGCGCGGACAGGGCGATGCCGAAGCCCTGGCCCTCCTCGCCGATCCGGCGCTCGTCCGGGACGCGTACGCCGTCCAGGTGAATCTGGGCGGTGGGGCTGCCCTTGAGGCCCATCTTCTTCTCCGGCGCGGCCGCGCCGAGGCCCTCGGCGTCGCCGGGCACCAGGAACGCGGTGATGCCGCGCGGGCCGTCCTCGCCGGTGCGGGCCATCACGGTGTAGAAGTCCGCGATGCCGCCGTGGGTGATCCACGCCTTGGTGCCGCTCAGCACCCAGTCCTCGCCGTCCCGGACGGCCCTGGTGCGCAGGGAGGCGGCGTCCGAGCCGGAGGACGCCTCGGAGAGGCAGTAGGCGCCCAGCAGGCCGCCGCCGAGCATGGCGGGCAGGTGCTCGACCTGCTGCTGCTTGGTGCCGTGGGTGGCGAGCGCGTACGCGGCGAGGGTGTGCACGCTGACGCCGAGGCCGACGGTGAGCCGGGCCGCGGCCAGTTCCTCCAGCACCTGGAGGTAGACCTCGTAGGGCTGCTCGCCGCCGCCGTGCTCGGGGTCGTAGGGCAGGCCCAGCAGGCCCGCTTCCGAGAGCAGGGTGAAGACCTCGCGGGGGAAGCGTCCGGCGTCCTCCTCCTCGGCCGCCTTCGGCGCGATCTCGCGCTGTGCGATGTCCCGGACCAGGGCGAGCAGATCCCTCGCCTCGTCCGTGGGCAGTTGACGCTCCACCGGCTGCGTTTCGCGGTCGGACATGGCGTCGGACTCCTCCCTGTGCGGGCACATCGGCGGATGTGCGCCTTGGGTGGGGCGGCTCCGCGCGATCGCTCCGGTTGCGCCGAGGGCCCGCTTCCGGGTCTCGGAGGCGGCTGACCAGCGGCTTGTGCCGTGAGTATGCCCGATCGAGGACGTCCCGTCACCAGTTAACGACCGCTTACCTGAAGAATCCAGCCGGGGCCGTTCCGGGGCTCGCTCAGCCGTCGCGGCGGGCCGGCGGCGGGGCCGGACAGGAGGGGTCCAGCTCCTCGATGGCGCGCAGGGTCCCGCCGAGCGTCTTCACCAGCAGCTCACCCAGGGCGGCGCGGGTCAGCTCCGGGCGGCCGATCCAGTCCAGCGTGGTGCCCTCGACGCTGCACACCCAGGAGAACAGGCCGGTACGGGCCAGCGGACCGATGTCGGTCCGGCCGTAGGCGCCGTCGGCGATGGTGGCGACGATGGCCTCACGCACCCCGTCCCGGATGGCGTGCACCTCGGCGTCGAAGCCGACGCCGCCGCTGACGATGGTGCGGTACGCGGCCTGGTGGTGCTCGGCGAAGCGGAGGTAGCCGTCGATGGTGCGCTGGAGGCGGTCCACGGCGGGCAGTTCGGCGCCGCTCGCGGCGAAGGCGACCAGTTCGGCCACGGAGTCCTGGACGATCGCCAGGTAGTAGCCGCGCTTGGAGCGGAAGTAGTAGTAGATCAGGCCCTTGGCGACATGGGCCTGACGGGCGATGTCGTCCATGGACAGCGCGTCGTAGGAGGTGTCCGCGAACAGCGCGCGCCCGATGGCTATCAGCTCGGCGCGGCGGGCCGCGGAGCGGTCGGTGCCGCGCGCCCGGGCGGGGGCGCCGCCCGCGCGGCCCGGGCCGTGGGCCGGAGGGTGGGCGGCGGCACGCTGTTGACCCACGTTCAATTTCCACCCTGGTCTCGGCAGTAGGCGGGACCTTCGCAGTATGGCAGAGGGTGCCGGGCGGCCCGGGGGCGCTGCGAGGGGCGCACGCGGCGGGCGGCGGGCGGGCCGGAGCCCGGCCGCCGCCGGCGGGTCAGCGCACGCCCACCGCCGCCAGGGCGCGTGCCTGGCGCGGGGTCGGGTCGGCCGGGAAGTACAGGTAGCAGACGCCGCCGGTGCCGGAGGCGACCTGGCCGGAGGCGTTGTACCGCTTGGTCCTGAGCCAGATGTTCTCCCACTCGCGCCGCGCGTAGACCCGGCGCACCTCGGCATCGCTGGGCGAGGCCGGGTCATTGGCGATGACGTCCCCGTCGGCGGTGAAGCCGATCACCGTCATCAGGTGGCCGGAGGTGCCGTAACCGGCGCCGGTCAGCTCGGTCTTGAGGAAGGACTGGGAGGTGATGGCCGGGATGCCCGCCGCGATCAGGGTCTCCAGATCGGTGAGCGAGGTCAGCCGGGTCACCACGCCCTGGACACCGGGGAAGGTGGCCGCGTAGGCGGCGTTGAACGGCCAGTTGCCGCAGCCCGTGTACTGGTGGTCGTAGGTGTACCGGGCCGCGTGGTCGACCTGCGGATCGGCATAGGAAGGGTCGACCCAGGAGAGCTGCTCCGGGGTGAGCCTGCCGCCCCAGTACTCGACGATCATCTGCGAGGAGGTGGGGCTGCACCATGCCTCGCCGCCGTTGTCGTACTGCGGGTACTGGCCCTTGTGGATCTCCTGCGAGTAGCGCGGTACGACGAGCTCGCGGGCGAGGCCGGGGGTGGAGGCCGGGACGGTGAAGCGGTCGGGGATGTCGGAGCCCATGGCGCCGATCCGCCACACGGTCGGGGTGCGGCGGGTGCCCGGGGCCCGGTACAGGGTGAGCCGCAGCCGGTACGCCACCGCGCGCAGGCCGGTGCTCGCGTCGTCGATGGCGAAGGTGTCGGTCCACACCGAGCTCTTGCCGTCGCTCTGGTCGTCCACCGAGGTCCGCTTGATGTCCTCGTCGCCGGCGGCCCAGCGGCCCATCACGTACCAGGGGGCGGAGGCGCCGTCGGAGTACGTGGCCTGGAGCTCGACCTGGAGCCAGGTGCCCGCGGGGGTGTCCGCGTTCCAGGAGGCGATCAGCTCGGTCGCGGGCACCTTGAGCCGGTGGAGCGGGGAGGTCCAGGTGGCGTACTCCCAGGTGGCGGTGGTGCCGGTGTGCGGGTCGGTGTAGTCGGTGCGGCCCACGGGCGCGGCGATGGCGACGCCGGGCCGGTGGCCGGGGACGGCCCGGACGCCGCGCGCGGTGCCGCTCCGCCAGTCGGTGTACGTGGTCCAGGCACGGTTGTCGACGGGACGGGCGGGCGCGCGGCCCGAGTCGTCGGCGTCGGCGGCCGCCTGTGCGGTGGCGGCGGCCGCGGGTACCGTTCCGGCGGCCATCGCGACGGCGACGGCTGCGGCGAGGACGGTTCGGCGGGACGGCTGCTGGGCTTGGCTCATGGGCGCGACTACCCCCAGGTGTCCGGGTCGGGACGGGTCAGGTGCACGGTTGTGCGCCAACTATGGAGCAGGCGACATGCCCCTGCCAGCACTTCGGCGCATGCCGCGCCCACGAATATTGGTCTCGGCCAATGAAGGGGCGCGGCGGACCGGGCACGGGGACGGCCCCGGTGCGGGCGGGATGCCGCGCACCGGGGCCGTGGTGGCCCGCCGTGGCAGGCTCATGTCATCCGGGGACTCAGACCAGGTCCATCGCCGCGACCTCGTCGGGGCGGCCGTAGCTGACCGGGCCCTGGAAGCGGCGGCGGGCGGTGGTGAACCACCACACCGTGGCGATGAGCAGGACGGCCGCGAGCGCGATCGGCGCGTAGTTGAAGGAGTCCACGGTGATCGGGGACGCCTGCGGCAGCATGAACAGGACGCTGCTGACGAGGATCCAGGTCACCGCGACCCAGCCGATCGGCTTGCCCCAGCGGCCCAGGTGCCAGGGGCCGGGCTGGAACTCGTCGCCGAGCCGCAGCCGCAGGAAGATCGGCACCGCGTAGGCGAGGAACAGCCCGACCACGTTGACGCTGACGATCGCGGTGAACGCCGTGTGGGACCACCAGCCCGGCACCACCAGGGCGAGCGAGCAACCGACGGCGAGCCACACCGCCTTGACGGGCGTCCGGGTGCGCTGCGAGACGGAGTGCCACCAGCGCGAGCCCGGCATGGCGCCGTCGCGCGAGAAGGCGAAGATCTGCCGGGTGTTGCTGGTGAGGTTGGCCAGCCCGCAGAAGAGCATGGCGCCGATGACGATGAGGAGCATGACCTTGGCGGTGGCGAGGCCGAGCCCGTCGATGAGAATCTGGACGGGCGGGGCGTCCGAACCGGCCACCTTGGTGTAGTCGCTAATGCTGTAGACCAGCGCGAGCATCAGGATCAGGCCGGTGATCGCCGAATAGCCGATGGCTCGGGTGATGCCCTTCGGCGCGTTGACCGTCGCCTGGACCGTTTCCTCCGACATGTGGAAGCTGCCGTCGAAGCCGGTGAAGGTCCAGCTCGTGACCAGCAGGCCGAGCATGCCGCCGTAAAGGCCGTTGGTGAAGCCGGTGTTGTTCTCGAAATGCGTCACGAAGGACGCCGACTGATGATGATCGGGAATCACGATGAGTGCGCCCACGATCACGACGAGTCCGATCAGCAGCCACCACACGGAAATCCGGTTCAGCACCGCGACGAGCTGGACGGTGAAGGTGTTGGCGAGTCCCTGGAGCACGATCACCAGCGCGGTGATCAGCACCGTCTGGTGGGCGGTCGGCTCGTAGGACGGCCACTGGAGGGCCACGAACGCCTGGATGAAGGTGGCGGCGGCGTAGCCCGTGGCGGCGGTGCCGCCGATCTGGCCGACGAAGTTCAGCCAGCCGGTGAACCAGGACCAGGCACCCTTGTGCCGCTTGGCGAGTTTACCGGCGGAGAAATACAGCGCCCCGCTCGTCGGATAGGCGGAGGCGACCTCCGCCATGGCGGCGCCGATGAACAGCACCATCACCGAGACCCCGATCCAGCCGAACACGAGAATACGGGGGCCGCCCGCACTCAGGCCGAATCCGAAGGACGAGAAAATGCCCGAGAGGATATTGATGATGGTGAAGGAGATCGCAAAATTGTCGAACGCTTTGAAACGACGCGTGAGTTTACGCGGATAACCCATCGCGTGCAGGGTCGCGTCGTCGTCGAGCACGACCGGTTCCTCGGCCGCCGAGGCCTTGGCCTCCGGCGGCGATATCCGTTCCGACACTGATCTGCCTTTCTGTTGGGGGGTGGACGCTGCGGGTGCGGTTCTCAGCCTGGTCCGGGGACGGCCAGCCCGCAGGCGCGCCGGGCACGGGAGAGCTGTTCGGCGGGGTCGCCGAAGGCGCTCCAGGGCATGCGCGAGGCGTACGGGCCCATCGCCGCGAAGACCGCCCGCGCCTCGAACTCGCTCTGGCCCATGACCAGCGCGTGCGCGAGGTAGGCCAGGTCGAGCACCGGGGTGAAGCGGCTGCCGGCCACCGTGGGCAGCCAGTTGCGGTAGGCGGCCAGTGCGGTCGAGCGCCACTGCGGCTGCTCCCAGACCCGGTCGGCGAGCAACTGGGTCGGGTTGTAACTCTCCACCAGCGCGACCAACGGCAGCAGCCTGAGCGCGGAGTCGGCGGGCGCGCGCTGGCTGAGGAAGGCGGCCACGTCCCAGGCGGCGTTGACCGAGCCGCCGTGCCGGGTGAAGAAGAAGGACAGGAAGCGGTGGTGGCCCTCGCGGTGATAGGGGTCCAGGGACAGGATGTGGGCGAACAGCCGCCAGGGGCCGGGCGGCGCGGTGAGCAGGCCCTGCGGCGCGGGTTCGCGCAGTTGGTGCAGCCGGGCCATGGCCAGCTTGGCGACCCAGGGCGTGGGGTCGCCGGGGGCGAGGGCGGCGGCGCGCTCGCAGGCGGCCAGGGCGATCCGCTCCAGCGCCTCGGCGCGTTCGTCGCGCGCGTCGGCGGCCCGCATGGCGCGCTGCACGGCCACGCGGGCCCACATCAGCGCGGCCTCGGGCGACGGCTCCTCGGCGAGCCAGCGCTCCACGAGGTCGGTGCCGGCCGCCTCCGAGGCCAGCACCAGCGAACGGTGGGCGCGCAGCGCGAAATCGGACCGCGTCTCGGCGAGGGCCTCGTAGGCGTAGCGATGACGTCCGGCGCGCACATCGACGCATACGCTCGCCAGGACACGGTCGTCGGCCGCCGGGTGCCAGACGTACTGCCCCTCGAATAACTCCGCGGCCATGCTCCCCTGTCCGTCCCGATACGACGCGTCGCAGTTGTGCAGGAGGCACCTTACTCATCGGCCGACGCACCTGGAACGCCTAATTTCACATATCGGTCGGCGGATTCCGAGCGAAAATCTCCACCGATTGACCGAAGGTCAGCGGGCGGTTCGGGAAGTGCCGTTTTCCTGGCGCCGGGCGGTGCCCCCATCTGCCCCTACTAGACTGTTTCCGGCAGAACTCCCCCACACCGCACCACACCTCAGGAATCGCCATTCACGACCTCGCCGGCCGTCTGCGCGGCCTCTCCCCCTCCCTGGGGCCGGTCCGGCTGGTCGGCGTCGACGGACACGCGGGCTCCGGGAAGTCCACCTTCGCCGGGCACCTGTCCGCCGCGCTCGGCGGGGCACCGGTGCTGCACCTGGACGACATCGCCCGCCACGACGAGCTCTTCTCCTGGACCGGCCGCCTGACCGCCCAGGTGATCGAGCCGCTGGGCCGGGGTGAGCACGCGCGGTACGCCCCCTACGACTGGACCCTGCGCGCCTTCGGACCGCCGCGCGACCTGCCGCCCGCCCCCGTGATCCTGGTCGAGGGGGTGGGAGCGGGGCGCCGGGCGCTGCGCCCGCATCTGGCGTCGCTGCTGTGGATGGAGCTGCCCGAGCGGGAGTCCTGGGCGCGCGGACGCCGCCGGGACGGTGCCGCGCAGCGGGAGTTCTGGGACGGCTGGACGGCGGCGGAGCGCGCCCACTTCGCCGACGACCCCTCGCGCCCCCACGCGGACCTCTTGGTGCGCGCGACGCCGCAGGGGTACAAGGTGCTGCCAGGGCCCGCGAGCCCCCTCTGACCGGCCGGGCCAGGCCCGATTCTCACTCAGGGTGATGACCCGTCCGCTGTGTGCTCAACTTGTGAAGGCGGCCGCACCGGAACTTCGCCGGGAGCCCCGACCTGGCTTGACCAGGGGCCCGTACAGGTCTTACGTTCTCAACACGCGGCCCGTCGAGGGTCGCCCGAAGACACGAAGCCCCTGGTCGTTCCCCCGTGACCGGGGGCTTCGTTCTGCCCGGATCCCCTCTCCGGGCCGCCGAACGCACCGATTCGATCACCCACGGTGACCGCGCCCCATGCGCCCCGCATGCTCCCACCTCGTAGAACGTCCCCTGCGCCACCCTTCGGCAGCCGGTAGTACCACGGGTACGATGCCCTCGGTGCGACCTTCGAGCGACTGCCTCGCGCACCTGCAACTCCGGTCCGCGGCAGAGCGGTTCGACCGCGGCGACCGCCGAGCGCCTGCCCGGTGGGCAACCAACGGGGGGCACGGTTCGTGGGGGACGTGATGGACTTCGGCACGCAGGGCCCCGAGGCCCCCGCCGACCTCGCCTGGATGCGAGGCGTGGACGCCTACACGATGGGCGCCTATCCGCAGGCGGAGGAGGAGTTCCGCGCCGCCGCGCGGATGGACCCGGGGATGGCCGACGCCTGGCTCGGACTGCACGCGCTCAGGGTCGACACGACCACGGCGCTGCTCAGGATGTACCGGCACCGCGACCGCTTCGGCGAACAGCGCGCCCGGCACCGCCGCGCCCTCAACTCCTGGTACTGGCTCGGCTGGTGGGTGCAGCCGGTGCTCGAGAGCCCGCGTGACCTGCTGCTGGCGCACGCCTCGCACTGGCTGGACGGCCGCCATGTGCCGGAGCTGGACCGGGCGCTGGCCGGACTGCCGCCCGTGGACACCGACCCGCAGGTGCGGTTCCTGCACGCCTGCCGCGCCTATCTGGTCAAGGACTGGGACCAGTTGGTCCGGCACACCGACCCGCTGCTCGACGACCCCCTGCTCGGCATAGAGGCCGGCCTGTTCGGCGGCATGGCCCGCGTCCGGCTGGAGACGTACGGGCAGGCCGAGCCGCTGCTGGCGACCGCCCTGATGCGCTGCCGCAGCGAACAGCCCCAGCGCAAGGAGCTGCGGTACTGGCTGGCCCGCGCGCACGAGGGCACCGGCCGCAGCGCCGCCGCGCTCCCGCTGTACCGGGCCGTGCACCGGGTCGACCCGGCGTTCATGGACACCTCCGCCCGGCTCGCCGCCATCGCCGAGGGCGACGGGTACGACGACCCGGCCGACTTCGCGGCGATCACCCTGTCCGGCGCCGGGCAGGACACGATGGACGGCCCCGACGGCCTCGACCCGCTGTTCGGCACCGAGGGCCGGGACCTCAGGCTCTCCGAGCCGGACCTGCCGACCGGACCGCTCCCCTCGGTGCCGGACCGGGCGGTCCGGGTGAAGAGCGGTGTCCCCGTCTCTCCCCTGCCGGCCGGGCCGACCGATCCGGCCTTACTGGAGGAGGCCCTCGCCGAGCTGGAGCGCATGGTGGGCCTGGAGCCCGTCAAGCGGCAGGTGAAGGCGCTCTCCGCGCAGTTGAACATGGCCCGGCTGCGCGCCGGGCAGGGGCTGCCGGTGCAGCCGCCGAAACGGCACTTCGTCTTCTCCGGCCCCTCAGGCACCGGCAAGACCACGGTGGCCCGCATCCTCGGCCGGGTCTTCTACGCCCTCGGGCTGCTCGGCGGCGACCACCTGGTGGAGGCGCAGCGGGCCGATCTGGTCGGGGAGTACCTGGGCCAGACCGCCGTGAAGGCCAACGAACTGATCGACTCGGCCATCGGCGGGGTCCTCTTCGTGGACGAGGCGTACGCGCTCTCCAACTCCGGGTACGGCAAGGGCGACGCCTACGGCGACGAGGCGCTCCAGGTGCTGCTGAAGCGGGCCGAGGACAACCGGGACCACCTGGTGGTGATCCTCGCCGGGTACCCCGAGGGCATGGACCGGCTGCTGGCCGCCAACCCCGGCCTGTCCTCCCGCTTCACCACCCGCGTGGACTTCCCCTCCTACCGCCCCTCCGAACTCACCGAGATCGGCCGGGTGCTCGCGGCGGAGAACGGCGACGAGTGGGACGAGGAGACGCTGGAGGAACTGCGCTCCATAGCGGGACACGTGGTCGACCAGGGTTGGCTCGACGAACTGGGCAACGGCCGGTTCCTGCGGACCCTTTACGAGAAGAGCTGCGCGTACCGGGATCTGCGGCTGTCCATCTGTCCGGGCATGCTCTCCCGCGAGGACCTGGCCACCCTGCGGCTGCCCGACCTGATGCAGGCGTACGGCGAGGTGCTGTCGGGCCGGGCACCGCAGGACCCGTCGGCGATGTGACGGGTCCCGCGGCGCACTCGGCCTAGGTGGCGAGTGCCTGTTCCGGTTCGCCGCTCTGGCGCGGCCGGGCGGGGGCCGGGCGCAGGGGCACCGGTTCCGCCTTCGGCGCGACGGGCTCCGGGGTCTCCGGGTGGGCCGGGTCGTGGACCTCGCCCACCAGCAGCTCCAGCGCGTCCTCCAGCGCGACCAGGCCCAGCACCCGGCCGGAGGCGTCCGCCACCTGGGCCAGATGCGTGGCGGCCCGGCGCATGACGGTCAGCGCGTCGTCCAGCGGGAGTTCCGCCCGCAGCGTGGCCATCGGACGCCACACGTGCTGCGGCACGGCGCGGTCGGAGTCCTCCAGGTCGAGGACGTCCTTCACATGGACGTACCCCATGAAGGCACCCGTGCCGGCGGCCACCGGGAAGCGGGAGTAGCCGGTGCGCGCCGTCAGCTCGACGATCTCCCCCGGTGTGACCGACGGGGGCACCGTCACCAGGGTCTCGCGCTTGAGGAGGACGTCGGTGACCGGGCGGGAGCCCAGTTCGAGGGCGTCCTCCAGCCGCTCCTGCGCCTCCGGGTCGAGCAGACCGGCCTGGCCGGAGTCCTCCAGCAGGCGGTTGAGCTGCTCGCTGGTGACGACGGCCTCGACCTCGTCCTTGGGTTCGACGCGGAAGAGCCGCAGGATGCCCTGGGCGCAGGCGCCGAGCGCCACGGTGACCGGCCTGCAGATCCGGGCGAAGTACACCAGGCCCGGACCGAGCCACAGCGCGGCCTTCTCGGGCGCGGCCATGGCCAGGTTCTTCGGCACCATCTCACCGATGACCAGGTGGAAGAAGACCACCGCGGCCAGCGCGATCACATAGCCCAGCGGGTGGATCACGCCCTCGGGGAGACGGACGGCCTCGAACAGCGGCTCCAGCAGGTGGGCCACGGTCGGCTCGGCCACCGCGCCCAGGGTCAGCGAGCAGACGGTGATGCCGAACTGGGCCGCCGCCATCATCTGCGGCAGCCGCTCCAGTCCGTGCAGCACCTGGCGGGCGCGCGCGGTGCCGAGCGGCTCGATCTGGCTGCGCCGCACGGAGACGAGCGCGAACTCGGCGCCGACGAAGAATCCGTTGGCGAGGACGAGCAGCGCGGCGAAGAGGAGTTGGACGACGCTCATCGGGCGGCCTCCATCGGCTGGGCGACGGGTGCCGTCCGGACCAGGCGGACCCGCTCGGCGCGGTAGTGGCGGACCTGGCGCACGGAGAGCCGCCAGCCGGGCAGTTCGGCCCGGTCGCCGGGGGCCGGGATGCGGCCGAGCAGGTCGGCCACGAGTCCGGCGACGGTCTCGTAGGGCCCCTCGGGGGCGTCGAGGCCGATGCGGTGCAGTACGTCGACGCGGCAGCCGCCGTCCACGTCCCAGGCGGGGTGGCCGTCCTCGGGCGGGGCGGGGGCGACCTCGGGCACGTCCTGGCGGTCGTGCTCGTCGCGGACCTCGCCGACCAGTTCCTCGACGATGTCCTCCAGCGTGACCACGCCCGCCGTGCCGCCGTACTCGTCGACGACGACCGCGATGGGCTGCTCGCTGCGCAGCCGGGTCAGCAGGGGGCGCACCGGCAGGGTCTCGGGGACCAGCAGCGCCTTGCCGGCGATGCGGGCCACCGGGGTGCGAAGGCGTTCGTGCGCCGGCACGGCCAGGGCGTCCTTGAGGTGGACCATGCCGACGACCTCGTCGATCTTCTCCCGGTAGACGGGGAAGCGGGACAGGCCGGTGGCACGGGTGAGGTTGACGACGTCCTCGGCGGTGGCCGAGTCCTGGAGCGCGCTGACCTTCACGCGCGGGGTCATGACGTGCTGGGCGGTCAGGTCGCCGAGGGACAGGGTGCGGACGAACAGGTCGGCCGTGTCCTGCTCCAGGGCTCCGGCCTGGGCGGAGTGCCTGGCCAGGGAGACCAGCTCGCCGGGGGTGCGGGCGGAGGCCAGCTCGTCGGCCGGTTCGACGCCGAGGGCGCGCACCAGCCGGTTGGCGACCGTGTTGAGCACGGAGATCACCGGCCGGAACAGCCGCGAGAACACGTGCTGCGGGCCCGCGACGAAGCGTGCGACCTGGAGCGGCTTGGAGACCGCCCAGTTCTTGGGGACCAGCTCACCGACCACCATCTGGATCGCGGAGGCCAGCAGCATGCCGAAGACCACGGCGACACCGGAGACGGCGCCCTCGGGCACGCCGAGCGCCCTGAACGGGCCGCTGAGCAGGTCGGCCAGGGCCGGTTCGGCGAGCATGCCGACGACGAGCGAGGTGATGGTGATGCCGAGCTGGGTGCCGGAGAGCTGGAAGGAGAGTTCCTTCAGCGACTGGACGACCGTACGGGCGCGCTTGTCGCCCTCGGCCGCGGCCTGCTCGGCGTCCTGGCGCTCGACGGTGACGAGGCCGAACTCGGCGGCCACGAAGAAGCCGTTGGCGAGGATCAGCAGGAAGGCCGCTCCAAGGAGCAGCAGGGGGATGCTCATGATGCCGCCGCCTCCGCGTGCACGCGGACCGGGTGGTCCGCGGTATGTCGGCAGGGGGCGGCGCAGGTACTACAGGACGATCCGTCCATCGCCGGAGAGGGTCACTCCTCGGATAGCAGGGAAAACCTCCGCGCGCCGGGCGTGGCACGACGGAGGCGGAGGCGCCATGGAAACGCCTCCGCCAACAGATTAGTCAAGACCTGGGCAGGTGCGGCAAGAGTGGCCGCCCCGGATCGGCCCCTGAGCCGGGACCCCGAGGGGCCCCGGAGCCCGCTGAAGGCTCAGCTCCGGGGGAACTCCGGATCGCGCGGCGCCTGCTGCTCCACCAGAGTGCGCAGTGTCCGCGCGTCGGCGATGGCACGCTGCTTGGCGACGCCGGGCTGGATGCCGAGCGCGGCCAGGCTGGTGCCGTCGTTGAGGTCGAGGAACACCCAGGGGTCCCCCGGACGCAGGTTGACCCGCACGATCTCGGCCCAGGCCAGGCGGCGGCTGCCCGCGATGTTGACGACGGTGACGCCGGAGTCGTCGGCGACGACCTTGACGCGGGCCAGCCTGGCCAGCACCCAGGCCATCAGGGCCCCGGTGACGATGAAGGTGAGCCGCTCCCCCGGTCCCATGTCCAGCAGCAGGGCGATGACGGCGACGACCAGGAAGATCGCCACGCCGGCGGTGAGCAGGATCACCCGGGTGTGTCCCGGCCGGAAGGTGAGCGGGAGGGCGGGCGGAGCGGGGGGCTCGGGAAGCTCGGACACTGGCTCGCGGTTCCTCAGAGACGGCAGGCGTGGATGGCCGTGGTCAGGATGGCCCGCGCGCCGATGGCGTACAGGTCGTCCATGATCCGCTGGGCCTCCTTGGCGGGGACCATGGCGCGCACGGCGACCCAGCCCTCGTTGTGCAGCGGGGAGACGGTCGGGGACTCCAGGCCCGGCGTGAGCGCGACGGCCTTCTCGAGCTGCTCCACGCGGCAGTCGTAGTCCATCATCACGTAGGTCCGCGCGACCAGGACGCCCTGGAGGCGGCGCAGGAACTGCTGGACCTTGGGCTCGTCGGTGTCGGCGCCGGTGCGGCGGATCACGACGGCCTCGGACTTCATGATGGGCTCGCCGAAGACCTCGAGCCCGGCGTTGCGCAGCGAGGTGCCGGTCTCCACCACGTCCGCGATGATCTCCGCCACGCCCAGCTCGATCGCGGTCTCCACCGCGCCGTCGAGGTGGACCACGGAGGCGTCGATGGCGTTGTCCGCGAGGTGGCGGCCGACGATGCCCTCGTAGGAGGTGGCGACCGTGCGGCCCTTGAGGTCCGCCGTACCCGCGAAGGTGCCGGGGCGGGCGGCGAAGTGGAAGGTGGAGCGGGCGAAGCCGAGGGGGAGGATCTCCTCGGCGCCGGCGCCGGAGTCGATCAGCAGGTCGCGGCCGGTGATGCCGATGTCGAGCTGCCCGGAGGAGACGTAGATGGCGATGTCCCGGGGGCGGAGGTAGAAGAACTCGACCTCGTTCACCGGGTCCACGGTCCGCAGTTCCTTGGACTCCCGCCGCTGCCGGTAGCCGGCCTCATGCAGCATGTCCCCCGCAGGTCCGGACAGGGAACCCTTGTTGGGGACGGCGATGCGCAGCATGAGGTCGGCTTCCTTCGTGTGACGGGGTGGTGCGGTGGGTGGGGGTACGGATCACAGGTGGGCGTAGACGTCGTCCAGCGAGATACCGCGGGCGACCATCATCACCTGGACGTGGTACAGCAACTGCGAGATCTCCTCGGCAGCGGCTTCCTTGCCCTCGTACTCGGCGGCCATCCAGACCTCGGCGGCCTCTTCTACGACCTTCTTGCCGATGGCATGGACACCTTTGCCGACCAGTTCCGCGGTGCGGGAGGTGGCGGGGTCGCCGGTGGCTGCCTTGTGCTGGAGCTCGGTGAAGAGCTCCTCGAACGTCTTATTGGACATGGTGGTCCTCACCCTACGCGGTCCGTGCGGTGTCTCAGTGCCAGGGTTCGGACACCGAGCGCAGGGTGGCCGCCGTGGCGACCGCCGCGGTGACCGCCTCGTGGCCCTTGTCCTCGCTGGAGCCCTCGATGCCGGCCCGGTCCAGGGCCTGCTCCTCGGTGTCACAGGTGAGGACGCCGAAGCCGACGGGGACGCCGGTCTCCACCGAGACCTGGGTGAGGCCCTGGGCGACGCCCTGGCACACGTAGTCGAAGTGGGGGGTGCCGCCGCGGATGACGACACCGAGGGCGACGACGGCGTGGTAGCCGCGGTCGGCCAGGACCTTGGCGGCGACGGGGAGTTCGAAGCTGCCGGGGACCCTGATCAGGGTCGGCTCGTCGATCCCCAGGTCGTGCAGGGCGCGCAGGGCGCCGTTCACCAGACCGTCCATCACCTTCTCGTGCCACTGCGCCGCGATGACGGCGACCCTGAGGTCGCTGACGTTGCTGCGTACGGAGATCTCCGGTGCACCCTTGCCGCTCACGTTGCTCCTTCGTGCTTTCGCTTACTGGTTGCCACAGGTGGACACGGCGGGGGTGTCCAGCCAGGGCAGGTCGTGGCCCATCCGGTCGCGCTTGGTGCGCAGGTACCGGACGTTGTGCTCGTCGGCGTGGACCGGCATCGGCTCGCGGCCGGTGACACGGATGCCGTGCCGGGTGAGCGCGTCGGTCTTGTCGGGGTTGTTGGTCATCAGGCGGACGTCGCGCACGCCGAGGTCGGCGAGGATCTGGGCGCCGGCCGCGTAGTCGCGGGCGTCGGCGGGCAGGCCGAGTTCCAGGTTGGCGTCCAGGGTGTCCCGGCCGCGCTCCTGGAGTTCGTAGGCGCGCAGCTTGGACAGCAGGCCGATGCCGCGTCCCTCGTGCCCGCGCAGGTAGACGACGACGCCCCGGCCCTCGGCGTGGATGCGGGCGAGGGCCGCGTCCAACTGGGGGCCGCAGTCGCAGCGCAGGGAGGCGAAGACGTCGCCGGTGAGGCACTCGGAGTGGACGCGGGCGAGTACGCCGGTGCCGTCGCCGAGGTCGCCGTGGACGAGGGCGACGTGTTCGACGCCGTCGGGGGCCCGGTAGCCGTAGGCGGTGAAGGTGCCGTGGCGGGTGGGCAGGCTGGTCTCGGCCTCGCGGCGGACGGTGGGCGCGGCGGCGACCACGGCCTGATCCCGCTCGGCCGCGGCCTCGGGGGCGCGCAGGTGGGTGACGAGGTCCGCGATGGAGATGATCGTCAGGCCGTGCTTGCGGGCGAAGGGGATCAGCTCGGGCAGGCGCAGCATGCGGCCGTCCTCACCGGCGATCTCCACGATCGCCCCGGCGGGACGGAGCCCTGCGAGGCGGGCGAGGTCGACGGCGGCCTCGGTGTGGCCGTCGCGGACCAGGACGCCGCCCTCCCTGGCGCGCAGCGGGAAGATGTGGCCGGGGCGCACCAGGTCGGTGGGCTCGGCGGTGCCGCTCGCCAGCAGCTTCAGGGTGGTGGCGCGGTCGGTGGCGGAGATGCCGGTGGTCACGCCGTGCGCCGGGGAGGCGTCCACGGAGACGGTGAAGGCGGTCTTCATCGACTCGGTGTTGTCCTCGACCATCTGCGGCAGCCGCAGCCGGTCGAGTTCCGCGCCCTCCATGGGGGCGCAGATCAGGCCCCGGCACTCGCTCATCATGAAGGCGACGATCTCGGGGGTGACCTTCTCGGCGGCGATGACGAGGTCGCCCTCGTTCTCGCGGTCCTCGTCGTCCACGACGACGACGGGGCGGCCCGCGGCGATGTCGGCGATCGCCTGCTCGACGGGGTCGAGCGGGAAGTCTTCGACGCTGTCACCGGGGTGCAGCGGGGGTGCCGAGGTCATGCGGGCGTTCCTTCCAGGACGGGCCGCGTGTCCTTGCGGGAGCGCAGCCACCAGTCGCGCATGCCCCACAGGACGAGCGCGCCGTAGATCACGTAGACGAAGCCGGAGAAGGCGTAGCCGTTGGCGAAGTTGAGCGGGACACCGACGACGTCGACGAGCAGCCAGGCGATCCAGAACTCCACCATGCCCTTGGCCTGGGCGTACATGGCGACGATGGTGCCGACGAAGATGTAGGCGTCGGGCCAGGGGTCCCAGGACAGGCTCGGGTAGGCGGTGAAGAGCAGGGCGACGCCGACGGTGCCGACGGCGGCCGCGGCGGCCATGGCGGCGCGCTCGCGCCAGGTGGCGAAGCGGGGGGTGATGTGGCCGTCGGCGGCCTTGCCGCGGCCCCGGTTCCACTGCCAGAAGCCGTAGACGGCGACGGCCATGACGACGACCTGCTTGCCCGCGCTGCCGGCGAGGTGGCCGTAGAAGGCGGCGAAGAGGATCAGGCCGGAGACGAACTGGACCGGCCAGGTCACGAGGGAGCGGCGCCAGCCGAGCCCGAGGGCGGCCAGGCCGAAGAGGTTGCCGATCATGTCCGACCAGAGGATGTGCTGGCCGAACAGGGTGAACGCCTCGGTGTTGAGCGAGTTCACGCGCCTGCCCCCTGTCCGGCCGCGAGCAGCCGCTCGACGTACTTGGCGATGACGTCGACCTCGAGGTTGACCGGGTCGCCGGGCTGCTTGTGGCCGAGCGTGGTCAGGGCGAGGGTGGTGGGAATGAGGCTGACGGTGAAGAAGTCGGGGCCCGCTTCGACCACGGTGAGGCTGATGCCGTCGACCGTGATGGAGCCCTTCTCCACGACGTAGCGGGAGAGGGCGGCGGGCAGCGAGATCTTCACGATCTCCCAGTGCTCGGACGGGGTACGGGCCAGCACCTCGCCGGTGCCGTCGACATGGCCCTGCACGATGTGCCCGCCGAGGCGGGCGCCGACCGCGGTGGGGCGCTCCAGGTTGACGCGGGAGCCGACGGCGAGCGCGCCGAGGCTGGAGCGGTTCAGGGTCTCGGCCATCACGTCGGCGGTGAACTCGTCGCCCTCGTGGTCGACCACGGTGAGACAGACGCCGTTGACGGCGATGGAGTCTCCGTGCCGGGCGTCTTCGGTGACGACGGGGCCACGGAGCCGGAAACGGGAGGCGTCGCCGAGGTTCTCGACGGCGGTGACCTCGCCCAACTCTTCCACGATTCCGGTGAACACGTCCCCGGTCCTCCTGCCTCTTCGGGCACGGACTCCGGGGGCCGGTCGATGACGACGGCATGGACGGGTGGGGCGCACCGGGTACGACGCCGAAGGGGACTCGTCCGGAACACGGACGAGACCTGATACGGCGGCGTGCATGGTGATGCCCGCCCGCCGCGCACTGCCTCCCATCCGGACTTTAACCGTCGGTCCAGGAATTTCACCTGGTCAACCGGCCGCTGGAAGCGACCGGGTCGCGGACTGTAACCGCCGGTTCGGACTTTCACCGACCCCGGAGTGCGCTGCTTCTGGTACACGGCAAGTCTGCCACGCCCGCTCCTCGGCCATACAGGTGACCGGTGTGGGCTGCCTCACAGCAAAGCCGTTCGAGTGAACGCACGGGACAACACCCCTGGATAACAAGGGAATTGAGCTTGGTCCGGACCTATTGACCGTAGTGGTCTAGTCCTCTTATGGTGCGACCGGACCCGGCGGTGGTGACGAAGGCCCTTGCCCGCCGCCGGGTTCCCACCAACCCCGAGGGCACTGCCGACGGCCGCCGCGGCCGGGCATGTCACATTTCCCGGGGGTGCGGCCGTCCGAAGGTCATGGGGCGCCCGACCGGGCCGCCCGGGACCTTCGGGGAAGGCGAACGGCATGACCACGATCCTGGTGACGGGCGGCACCGGCACGCTCGGACGGCTGGTGGCGGAACGGCTGCGGGCGGACGGCCACGAGGTGCGGGTGCTCAGCCGGCACAGCGAGCCGTACGCGGTCGATCTGCGCGAGGGCGGCCCCGCGCTGGACGCCGCGCTGGCGGGCGCGGAGTGCGTGGTGCACTGCGCGAGCACGCCGGCCGGGGGCGACGAGAAGGCCGCGGACCGGCTGATCGGCGCCGCGCGGCGGGCCGGGGTGGCGCACCTGGTGTACATCTCCATCGTCGGCGTGGACCGGGTACCGCTGCGCTACTACCGCGCCAAGCTCGCGGTGGAGCGGCGGATCGAGGAGTCGGGGCTCGGCTGGACCGTGCTGCGTACGACCCAGTTCCACGACCTCATGGCCACCTTCCTCGGCAAGCTGACCGCGCCCCCGCTGGCCCTGCTCCCGGCCGGGCTGGCGGACCAGCCGGTGGAGGTGGCCGAAGTGGCCGAACGCCTGGCCGGGGCGGCGCTCGCGGCACCCGCGGGCCGCCTGCCCGACATGGGCGGCCCCGAGGTCCGTTCCGTGGACTCGCTGGCCCGCGCCTATCTGCACGCCACCGGCCGGCGCCGCCGCCTGCTGGAGGTCCCGCTGGCCGGGCGGACCTACGGGGCGTTCCGCACCGGCGGGCATCTGGCGCCGGAACAGGCGGTCGGGAAGGGGACGTTCGAGGAGTACCTGGCGCGCCGTTTCGACTGAGGGCTGCCGGGGGCCGGAAAGGTGACGGGGTCCCAAGATGCCGGAAGCGGCTCTTCGCCGGCCGTGGCGTGCTCGCTACGTTGCCATGGACGGGAAGGGGTGGTCCGCTTGCTGTTCGCCCTCGTGGCCGTGGCGCTGGTCCTGGCGTGGTCGGTCGCCATGCTGGTCCGCCGTGACCGGCGCCGCTCGCCCGGAAGTCCCGAGGCCCGGCGGATCGAGGCGCGGGCGACGCGGGGGCTCCGTGAAGCCCGGCGCCAGGCACGCGCCCGCCGGCACTTCGACGACATCGGCGGCGTGAGCGCCCTGAGGGACCGGGACTGAGCCTCCTCAGGGCGCGAACAGCTCGTCCTGCGCCCGGTCACGAGCGGTCAGCAGTGCCCCGCGCAACACCGCCGCGCCCCCGAGCACGCTAGGGCGCACCTCGGTGGGCAACGGCGACATCCGCGCCAGCCGGGCGGCCACCCGCGCGGCCAGCTCCGCTCCCCCGGCCTGCCCGACCTCACCCCCGAGCACCACGCAGCCGGGGTCGAGGATCGCGGTGACGGCGGCGGCGCCGATGGCGAGACGGTCGGCGAGGGCGGCGAGGAAACGGGCGGCGGGCGAGTCGGCCTCGGCCGCCGCCTGCCCCTGATCCCCCTCCAGCGCCGCGACCGCCTCCGCGACCACCCGCGCGGCGCCGGGGCCGTCCGGCGGACCGCCCACCGGCAGCCCGGACTCGCGCGCGAGGGCACCGATCGCCGCCGCGCCCGCCAGGGCGTGGAAGCCGCCGTCGCAGTCGGTCGCCGAGGGCAGCGAGCCGGTGCCGGGGACCGGCAGGAAGCCGATCTCGCCCGTGCCGCCGGAGGCACCCCGGCGCAGCCGGCCGTCGAGGACGACCGCGGCGCCGACGCCGTGGCCGAGCCAGAGGAGGACGAAGGTGTCCCGGTCTCGGGCGGCGCCCTCGCGCTGCTCGGCCAGGGCCGCCAGGTTGGTCTCGTTCTCGACGGTGACCCGCGCTTCGGGCAGCCGTCGCTGGAGCGCGGCGACCAGGCTGCGGTGCCAGGCGGGCAGCCCGCTGGAGTCGCGCAGGTCGCCGGTGGCGGGGTCGACCAGGCCGGGCGCGCCGATGCCGACGGTGTGCAACGCGCCCCAGGCGTCCGGGCCGGCCTTCCGCGCGGCCCGCTCCACTGCGGCGACCGCCTGCTCCACGGCGGGCCCGGTGCCGCCGTCCGCGTCGATGGGCACGGCCACCTCGGCGAGCACCCGCCCGACGAGGTCGGAGACGAGCACGAGGACACCGCCGGTGCGTACGTCGAGGGCGGCCAGATGGGCGCGGTCGGCGGCGATGCCGTACAGCCGGGCGTTGGGACCGCGGCGCTGTTCGCCGGACTCGCCCACGACCCGGATCAGGCCGGAGGCGGTGAGGCGTTCGACGAGGTCGCTCACGGTCGGCCGGGACAGTCCGGTCAGTTGCTTGAGCTGTCCCGCCGTCAGCGGGCCCTCCTGCTGCAACAGCCGCAGGGCGAGCCGGTCGTTGATGGCCCGTGCGGTGCTCGGTGATGCGGGCATGACGGGAATCCTCCCAGAGGCCGGGCTGCCGGACGCACTCTATCTATCAGGCAGGGTCCCTGATAGTTTGCGCGGGTGCCGAGGACGGCACAGCGGGCGACTCCCCGGGGAGGGACGGAACATGGGTGACGTGAGCTGGTCGGCCGGTGAGGTCAGACGCGCCCGGTATGCCGTGGCCGCCGTGTTCGCCGTGCACGGCGCCGTGACGGGCTCCTTCGCCACCCGCGTGCCCTGGATCCAGGACCACGCGGGGCTCAGCGCGGGACAGCTCGGGTTCGCCCTGGCCTTCACCGCGCTCGGCGCCTCCGTCGCGATGCCGCTGGCGGGCCGGATCGGTCACCGCTTCGGCAGCCGTACCGCCCTGCGCGGGCTGCTCGCATTGTGGACGCTCTCCCTGGTGCTGCCCGCGCTGGCGCCGAACCTGCTCACGCTGTGCGTGGCGATGTTCGCCTACGGTGCCGCCTCCGGCATGGCGGACGTGGTGATGAACGCGCTCGGTGTGGAGATCGAGCGGCTGCTCGGCAAGTCGATCATGTCGGGGCTGCACGGCATGTGGAGCACGGGCGCGCTGATCGGCTCGGCGGCGGGCACGCTCGCCGCCCACCTCGGCTCGGACGCCCGGCTCCACCATGTGCTGGCCGCCGCCGTGCTCACCCTGCTCGGCCAACTGGTGTGCGGCTGGGTGCTGGACGTACAGCCCGCCGAGGACGAGGAGCCGCCGCCGAGGTTCGCGCTGCCGCCCCGCTCGGCCCTGCTGATCGGCGCGGTCGGCTTCTGCGCGGTGTTCGCGGAGGGGGCGAGCCTGGACTGGTCGGCGGTGTTCCTGCGGGACCGCCTCGACGGCTCACCGGGCCTCGCGGCGGCCACGACGACCGGGTTCATGCTGACCATGGCCATCGCCCGGATCGCCGGGGACGCGGTGGTGAACCGCTTCGGCGCGGTACGCACCGTACGCACCGGCGGCCTGCTGGCCGGGGTCGGCGGGCTGCTGGTGGTCCTCGCGGACCGGCCGCCGCTGGCCATGACCGGCTTCGCGCTGATGGGGCTCGGTATCGCGGTCGTCGTCCCGCTGTGCTTCGCGGCCGCCGGGCACGCGGGGCCCAACCCGAGCCAGGCCATCGCGGGCGTGGCCACCATCACCTACACCTCGGGGCTGATCGCGCCGAGCCTGATCGGCGGGGTGGCCCAGGCGACCAGTCTGACCGTGTCGTTCGTCGTGGTGACCGTGCTGGCCTGCGGGCTCGCGGCGTTCGCGGGCGTACTGCGCACGGCCGAGCGCGGTGGCACCGAGGTCAGCCGGCGGGCCGCAGCAGTTCCCGGCCCACCGTCCTGAACGCCTCGCTCCAGGGCGCGGGCCGCAGCGTGGCCGCGTCCAGCCGGACCAGTACGCGGGTGCCGCGGGCGTAGGTCGTGGTGCCGTCGGCCGAGCAGAGGCGGAAGCCGTAGGTGAGGCCGGTGGTGCCGAGCCGCTCCAGCCAGAGGTGGACGGCGTAGGTGCCGGGGCGGGTGACGGGCGCCTCATAGCCGATGACGAGTTCGCGCACCGCGTTGCAGGCGTCGCCGGCCGCCGCCCAGTCGCCGTCGAAGCGGACGCCGTGGCCGTTCCACAGCTCGGTCCAGGCCCGCTCGACCAGCAGCGGGTAGCGGGCGTTGTGCAGGAGTCCGAGCGCGTCCAGGTCGTCGAAGTGCACGGCGACGGGGACGAGTTGCCCGTAGGGCAGGGCGGGGGCGGTCGGGGCTTCGGCGGTCACGGCGGGACTCCTGGGCGGCGCGGGCGGGGCGGCGCACGCCCCCGGACCCGGACATACTAAGCGACCGCTCAGGGCCTGGGGCAGGCAACTCCCCTGGTCAGACCGGGTCCCCGCCGAAGGCTCCGGACACGCGTTCCGGGCGCGCGAACGGCACCGCGGGCGCGAAGCGCACCTCCGTACCCCTGACAATGGTGCGGACCGTCTTCAGTACAGAGAAAGCGAAACCCCACCATGGACCTCGGCGTGCGCTGGAAGCTGCATAGCAACCATCCATAAACACACCGGGATTGATCTGCGGGAATGCCGACGCCCCGACCCTGTCTTGCGGAGACGAGGGGTCGGGGCGTCGGTGTCACCTCCTCGGCGTGGGGCACCGAGTCGGTGACGCTTTGGTGCCGCTCCGTCGAGGCGAGCGGAACGGTTCTCCCCCACACATGCCCGAGGTATGTGTATGGGGCATATTCATGACGACACTGTCACACACCGTTCTCGCTTGTGCCCCTCACGTGACCGGCAAGTTTCCGGCGAGCCGGGCTATACCCGGCCATACCAGTGGTCGAGATCCGCAAAAATTAGGGTAGACCCTAATCACATGTGATCATGACCTCGACCACGGTGGACGGGTGTCACGCCCCACCCCACCCGACGACCGGGTCATCGCCCGCCGCCGCCAGGTCGGGGAGCAGATCCGCCGTACCCGCCGGCGCCTGGGCCTCACACAGCTCGACGTCTGCGGCCTCACGGGGCTCGACGTGGCGACGTTCAGCAGGATCGAGATGGGACACAGCTCGCCCAAGATCGACACGCTGATTCGGATTGCCGACCGGCTCGGCGTCGACCTCGCCGAGCTTGTCCGGCTCCCCGACTGCGAGTAGCTCTTGCGGCAGAGATCGGCGTGTCAGTCGGCGCGGGCGTGTGCGGCGGTGAACGCGTTCTCCATGATCGTGTGGAAGCGCCGGTCTGCGCGGGTCTCGCTTTCCGCGTCGCGGGCCGCACCGTTCCGCTCCCAGTAGAGCCGGATGGAGGGGGTCTTCATCATCGACGCGGCCACCAGCCGCAGCGTCCGGTCGGAGAGTTGCCCGATCCCGTACTTCGCCCCGACCAGGGACAGCGATCGGTTCGCGTGGATGAACAGCGCCTTGTCCGTGGCCGACAGGTCGCTGTAGCCATACTCCTCAGCGAAGTTCGCCGCGGTGTCGGCGCAGAGACGCTGGTGCATCCCGGCCATGCTGAGTTGCTGCCTCCGCCGTTCGTGGACCTCGCGCCGTACGAGGCCGGCGACGTGGACCCCGGCAGCGAGGAGGAGAGCGGTTGAGGTGCGCATGTGAGTCCTTCGATCGTGAGGTGGTACTGCCCGAAGGCGTGGGCCAGGGCGGCCGCCCCCGCCGGGATGGCGGGAGCGGCCGCAGATGGTGGTGCCTCGGCTAGTTGTCGAACTCGCCGGCCTTGGCCCCCGCGAGGAACGCGCTCCACTCCGCCTCGTCGAAGAGGTGGACCGGGCCGTTGGGGTGCTTGCTGTCGCGGAGGGCCCGCCCGCCGTTCGGGAGCAGGGCGACCTCGACGCAGGCGTTCGTCACGGAGGCCGACGACTTCTTGAAGCTGAGTTCGGCGACGTTGGGCTGCTGCATGTTTGTGCCTTTCTGTGTTCCAACCGGCGCAGGGAGCGCCGGGGGTTTGTGGGGCTGCTACCGGGTGACGGTCACCTGGCACAGCTCGCGGACGGCCTGGCGGGCGACGACGAACCGGAGGTCCGGGGAGTCGTACAGGACCAGGGCGTCCGGGTCGGGGGGGCCGGGCATGCCGGGCCGGGGGTGGAGCGTGCCGCGTACGCCGATCGTCTCGGCCTCGCGCACGCGCAGCCGCACGTGACCGTCGCGCAGCACCGGACACACGGTCGGTGCCAGCTCGGCGCAGGCCGCGCACATCGGCGGGATCGCCGCGTGCATGCCCTCCCAGCAGGTTTCGGGGCCGGCGCCGAGCAGGGGGAGGACCCACAGCATCCCGTCCGGTCCCCGGTCGGCGGGCCCGCAGCAGCCCGCGCACAGCAGGCCCTCCATCGCCTCCCGCTGACGGGCCGGGTGGAGCTCGGCGAGGTAGGCGGGCGGGCCGATAGGGGTGCCCTCGCGTACCTCCCAGAGCACGCCGTCGAGGTCGCGGCAGGCCGCGGCCTGGACGGGGTCGGGGTAGGTGACGCCGGCCGAGGTGACGATCACAGGCACGCGGGCCCCGAGTTCACCGGTGCGGGGCAGCACGTAGGGCATCGTCACCGGGCGTCCCTAGGGCAGGTACCCCCCGGCTGACGGAGTGCGTCGACCCGCAGCCGGTGGAGGGCGCCGCCGGTGGGGCAGTCCCGCCAGTGGTCTCGGTCGTGGCAGGGGGCACAGTCGACGGAGTGCGGGGCGAGGGCGCGGTAAGCCTGGGCGGCGATGCACGGCGAGCAGGACTGCGGGAAGATGCGCACGCCGTTGTGCTCGTGCTCGCCGAGGTCGACAGCGGTGGCGAGGGTGAGCGGCCCGCCGCCCCACACACAGGCGCGGCCTGCGGCCTGCGCGTCGGTGAGGTCGTCCGGCGCGGGGAGCCCGAGCAGCGGGAGCAGGTCGGCCGGGAATCCGGCGGGCGGCCGCTCGCAGGGCATGGGCGCGACGGTGCGCGATGTATCGATCATGGCTGTCTCCGACCCGACTCGGTGGTGTGACCTCATCGTGGGAGCGGCGCGCAGCCGAACCGATACACGCGGTGTATCAGCAGGGCGTATCGTCCGAGGATGAGTAGTCGGGGACTCTGGACGGACGTCCGGTTGCGCGCCGCATGGGCACGCCAGGACTGGGCCGCGATCCTGCGTGAGTACCGGCGCGCAGCAGGCTTATCTCAGCGCGGGCTCGAACCTCTCGTCGGACTACCGCAGCCCCACATTTCCGCTATCGAGTCAGGTCGGCGGCAGGTCACATCAGCCGACCTGATGGCTCGCATTACCGAGGGGCTGCACGTGCCGGACGAACTCACCGGAATTACCACCCACACCGGGCCCACCGAGTGGGACCCGCCGGGAGAGTTCCGCGCCCGGATCGCGCACGCCCATGCTGTGGGCCGGGCCGATCTGCG
Source organism: Streptomyces seoulensis (assembly GCF_022846655.1). Taxonomy (NCBI): domain Bacteria; kingdom Bacillati; phylum Actinomycetota; class Actinomycetes; order Kitasatosporales; family Streptomycetaceae; genus Streptomyces; species Streptomyces seoulensis. Next base: position 2,320,405 of record NZ_AP025667.1, on the reverse strand, counting down.
GACCGCCGATTGGATCGGCCGCGTCCTCACCGAGCACCGCCGCGCCGAGGACGAGGTCGGGGGACGCGAGCTGTGGCCTGTTGTCCGGGCACAGCTCGACTCTGTTACCGCGCTTCTGCCGCATGCGGCCGGCGCGGCCGCCGACCGCCTGCTACTCCTCGCCGCCGAGCACGCGCACTGGCTGTCCTGGGTGGCCTGGCAGGAGAGACGGCGTGGGCCCGCGCTCGCCTGGATCGACCTGGCGCACGGGTGGGCAGTCGACGGCGGGCATACCGATATGGCGTCGTGGGTGCAGCGCATCCGCTCGTACTACAGCCTTGAGCACGGCGACCCCGTGCGGGCTCTGCGCACGGCCGAGAGCGCGCGGTTCGCCGGGCCCCGGCCGCTGTCCCCGGCCGCCGAGGCTGCTGCGGTGCATCAGGCGGCGATGGCGGCGGCGGCCTGCGCTGAGCGGGACACGGCGCGGCGCCTGGCTGACGAGGCGGTAGAGCTGGCGCTGCGTGTCCCGGACGCGAGCGAGCGGCCGGGCTGGCTGTACTGGCTCGACCCCGTCCGGGCCCGCGTGCAGGTGGCCGATGCGGCGTACGCGTGCCGGGATTGGGCCGACGCTGCCTCCGGATTCCGTGAGGTGCTGCCCGCCCTGGAGGGGTACCCCCGCGATCACGCGTACTACCGGGCGCGCATGGAGGACGCCGAGCGGCGGGCCTAGTCCAAGAACCGGATGCCGATGGGCTCGCCGCCGTCGAGCATGTCGCGTAGCACGTCCTTCACGTCCGGGATCGCCGGTCCGTAGCCGTCGCCGGGGTCGGGCAGATCGACCGTGTCGGTTCGCTGCTCCAACTCGTGCGGTTCGTAGTCGTCCGGGCCTACACCGGCGGGCAGAACACGGTAGGCGATGCGGTATTCCACGGGTCTCCTGCTTCCGACAGCAAGGCGCCCCGAGGGTCGGGCCTCGGGGCGTTGTCGAGCAGCATAGCGGCAGATACCGACAGGGCCCAGACGCACGAAAGCGCCCCCGCCCGGCACGAGGCCAGGCAGGGGCGCAGTCACTGCTCGATCAGGTGTCGCCGGTCGGTCCGGTCCGGCTCGGGTACCTCGCCGCCGAGCCCACGGATCGTGGCGCGCAGCAGCCTGATGTACCGCCACAGGGCGGCGATTCGCTCGCGGGTGTCTCGCTCCCGCGCCTCGACCGCGGCGAGCCGGGCCATGGTCTCGGTGAGCGCGGCCGCGAGCCCGGCGATCGTCGACAGGTCGCTGTCCTCGACCTCCCCCTCGCCGTCGGTGGGAACTTCTACTCTCTGCTGCCGGACCCGGCTGCCTATCCACGCCGTGGCGACGGCGCCGGCCGTGGTGATGGTGACCGCGAACGCCGCCCACCACGACCCCGCTTCGGGTTCAGGCATGTATCACCACCACCTTGCGCGGGCGCGTGACCACGGCCACGACAAGGATGATCAGGGCGTGCGAGGCCCACGCCACGATGGACCCCCCGGCCCTCGACTCACCGCCCACGCTCGCGCCGAGGGTGTAAGCGGTCGACCACAGCAGCGGCGGCGCCATCGCGGCCGCGACGCCGGGCCGGTCCCGGTCGGCGGGCATGAGGCAGTACGCCGCCGAGATGATGCCGCAGGCCACCCACAGCGCGCCCCACGCCCACACGGGCATGAGGTTGAGCAACACGGAGATCCCGCGCACGGTGCCGTATCGGGGGTCGGTGGCGATCTGCGCGCCGTAGCCCACCCAGGCGGCGCCCGAGCTGAGCAGCGTGAGGCCGCGCCAGTCCATGCGCGCCCACACCGCTCGGGCCCAGCTCACGAGAGGGGTGTAGAGCCGCTCGGGTAGTGGCTCGGGTCGACGGGGTGCAGGGTCGGCAGGTGCGGGTACGTCGGCGGCCGCGCCCAGCCGAGGAAGGCGCCGGCGACGTTCTGCAGCATCGTGCCGCGCGCCCGCTCACCCGCGAGTTCGAGCAGCCGGAACAGCAGGTAGTAGCCGAGCGCGAGCGCGACGGTCACCGCACCGGTGACGGCCTGCGAGTCGATGTCGAGCCCGGCGCGTACGGCGAGGGTGAGCAGCCATCCGGCGACGAGCGGTACGCCCGTGCGCATGGCAGAGATGAACAGGCCCACGGTGGGCCCCCTTCCGATCGGTGAGGAACCCGCCCGCCGACACCGCGCCGACGGGCGGGCCAACCTCGAGCATTGTCGTCACTGTGACGACAATGCTCGAGGTGGGGTGGTTCCGGTCAGGCGACGACGTCGAACCCGTGGGCCTTGCCGAGCCGCTTCAGTGAGGCCATGCCGGGAATGCCGTTGGCGTCGTCGCCGTGGTACCCGTAGCGCTGCTGCAGCAGGGCGTACCCACTGCGCGTGGCGGTCCCGGCGTGCCCGTCGGCGTACCGCTTGGCGAGCAGCCCCTCAGCGACGAGGGCATCCTCGACGTACTCGGTCGGGGCGTACGAGACCGGCGTGCCCTTCTTGGGCGCGTCCTTCTCGAAGGCGGCGACGAGCTTGGCGAGGGACACCTGCGGCCGCTTCGAGCCCGTGCCCGGGCTGGTGGTCGTCGGCTTCTTCGGCTCGGGCTTGTACGCGGGCCGGCCGAACCCGGCGATCTCCTGAACGGTGCGCACGCGGCGGGCGCAGACGTTCGCGGTGTTGCCCTCGACGGTGAACACGTAGCGCTTGTCGGCGGACACCCCGGTGACGATGCCGACGTGGTCGATCGCGCCGATCGAGGACGAGCCGTCCCAGTCGAAGAACACGATGTCCCCTCGCCTGATACCGGACTTGGCGATGCCGGTGGTCATGGCGTGCCAGGCGCCCGCCTCCTTGAAGCGCTGCGCGTGGGCCACGGTGTACGCGAAGTCGGTGCCGAAGCACACCGCGTCGTACTCGCCCGCCTCGATGGCGGCGCGGGTCATCGTGGCGTCGCACCACGGCCAGTTGCCCCGGTAGGCGCTGCCGTTGCGCTGCTCGTACCAGCGTTGGATTTCGTTGGGCTCGCCGGTCCCGATCCAGCGCTCGACCGCGTGCACCATGGTCTCGACGCTCATGCGGACTCACCGCCCTCGGCGGCGGGCGCGGCCGGGGCCTCGTCCTGGTCGGCCGGCTCGGGGGGTGCGGGCACGTCGCCCTGGTGGTCGTCCGGGGCGGCCGCGATGCCGTCGAGGAAGCCGCGGCCGACGTAGTGCCCGGCCATGTCCGGGGGGCCGTAGTGCGCGGCGAGCAGCTCCTCCTCGTCGGCCACGGTCGGCCCGTTGCCGGTGCGGGTGAGGTGCTCGGCCTGCTCGACCTGGTCGCCGAGCCTCTCGGGTATGGGTCGCTCGGTGTCACCCATGGGTGAGCCTCCTGAGTGCGTGCATGAGGAACGCGCCGGCCGGGTTGGCTCGGGGCGTACGGAGTGCGGTAGTTGGGGCCGGGTCAGTGGCTGTGCGGGACCTGCAGCGCCCGCCAGATCGTCTCGCCGGGGTATCCGGGGTATGCGCCGCCGGGCGATCCCTGCGTCGTGTGCCACGCGCCCCAGGCGTTGAGGTCGCTCTGCCCGATGTCGGCGCTCGGGGTGAAGGTGCCGGCGCCGACGGCGACGAGCCGTTTGCCGGACGCGAGGGCGAGCGGCGAGGTCCGGCCGATCCGGAACCAGTCGGGTCCGGGGTATGGGGCGTATGCGGCGGCCGATCCTGACGAGATTTTGAGCAGCGCCGGGTCGTCGACCCAGTTCGGGTCTGAGGTGACCATCGGTGCGGCGTACTTGGGGTAGCCGTAGCCGTAGACCTTGGGGTCGGAACGGTTACGGACGCGCAGGTACACCCCGTCGCCCTCGCTGCTGCCGGTGTTGTTGCTGTTGAATTCGATCGTCCAGATTTGCGCGGAGTCGTACCGGTAGACGAGCGCGGTGTGTTCGGCTCCCCCCGATCCGAGCATCACCTGTGCGCCGACGGCCGGGTACCAGCTCCAGCGGCTCCACGACTGGTAGGTGCTCACGGCGACGTCGCACGCCGGGGTCTGCGGCATGATCGTGACGTCGCCCGCCCGGTGCGCGAGCCACAGCAGCCCGATCAGGCACCACGATTGGCCCTGGTAGGGCGACATGCCGGGCGTCTCGGCGGCGTACTTGTTGACGTTCGTCCATGTGCCGCCCGCGTAGTCCTCCTGGTACTTGATCGCGGCCTCCTGCTGGCCGAGTTCGATGAGGGTCTGCGGCGCGATCGCTGCAACCATGACGTCTCCAATCAGCTCGGGTCGAGGATGCGCCAACCGACCGTGCTGGTATCGCTGGCCGAGGTGCTCTTGATCGTGAACGAGGTACCGGCCACACGGGCGTTGACGTAGGGCGAGCCGACCGTGCCGCCGGGCGTCTGTGTCGTGAGCTGCACGACGCTCGTCGCGGTGATCGCCGTCGTGGTCACGGTGACCGTGCCCGCCGCGAGGGTGGCGGTGCCCATGCGGGCGGCGGTCCCGCCGCTGGGCACGACGGTCTTGCCGGTGATGACGAGCGAGCCGTCGCCGGGGTCGAGCCGGGTGGCGGCCCCGTTCAGCGTGTTCGGCTTCACCGCGGTGAGGCCGAGCACGGTGGCGATGGTGCCGGCGTCGGTGCGCAGGCACGTCGTCGCGCCGGACCCCGGCGACACCTCGGCGACGCCGACCAGGACCACGCCGGTCGCACTGCCCGTCAGCCACACGGACGTGCCGTCGGAACCCTTCGTCGTGAACCCGGTTGCGGCCGCGCCCTTGCCGCCGTACACCGTGAGTCCCGTGGTGCACTGCTCGGCGCCGCAGCCGGTGAGCGTGGCGGCCGTGCAGGTTTCGAGCCGGTAGCCGATCGGGCTGCCCTGCGCGGCGCAGGCGGTGAGGCTGGCCGAGGCCATGCCGACCAGCCAGTACCCGGCGACGACGCACCCTTCGGCCGAGCAGCCGACCAGGGCGGTCGACGAGCCGCCGAGGACGGTGTCGGCGGGCGCCTGGAGGTGGAACCCGACGCCGCCGCAGTTGCGCACGCGCACCCGCTGCAGCGTGCTCGACGCCAGTTGGTGACAGAACACCGCGTCGCCACCGAAGGACTGCACCAGCATGTCCCGCAGGGTGATGTTCGCGGCCGCCGGTGCCGAGTACCGGGTGAAGCGCAGCCCGCTGCCGAACCCCCGGCCGGGCCCGGACAGTTGCAGGCCCTGCAGGGTGACGCTGCTGATGTCCGTACCGGTGATGCAGTCGAGGTTCGCGTTCGTCGACTGCAGGATCGACGCCCGGTCGCCGGCGCCGACCAGGTTGACGCCGCTTGCCCAGTTGAGCACGGCGTTGAGCAAGTAGCGGCCGGCCGGTAGGTACAGCGTGCCGCCGCCCGCTGCGCTCACCGCGCTCACTGCGGCCTGAATGGCGGGGGCGTCGTCCGTGATGCCGTCGCCGCGGGCCCCGTAGTCCCGCACGTTCACCCAGTCCAGGGGAGCCTTGGCGCCGCTGCCGGTCCCCGCAGTCAGGTTGTACGCCTCGACCCACACGCGGGAGGTACCGCCCGCGTCCGCCCACATACCCGTCACGCCGTCGGGGCCGCGGAACCTGGGCAGGAACCCGTACTCATCGGCCCGGACCGACGTCATCGGCGTTCCGCCGGCGTCCTGCAGGTCGGTGTACTGAACGCCCCCGTCGGAGGAGTTCCAGAACGTGACGGTCGCGCCCGAGACCACGCGCCACAGCCCGTCGGAGGGGGCGACGACGTAGTCGGCGATGCCGGCCCCGAACTCGAAGCGCGCCATCAGTCCACCACCCAGCTACTGCCGCCAGGGATCACGTAGTCGTCCTTCTCGATCGAGGGGTGATTGACGAGCCACACCTGACCCGGCTTGTCGGTGGCGGCCGAGTAGATGACGGCCCGGCTCACCTGCAGACCGGTGGTGTAGCAGATCAAGTTCTGGTCGCGGTTGGGGTGCACGTAGGCGGCCGGGATCGTGATCGGCAGGCGGGACTCGGTTTCCCCGGCCAGGGTCGCGCCGGTCCGCTGGAAAAGGGCGGTGCGCAGGTAGACCACGCCGTTACGCTTCTGCAGCACACTGTCGCCGCTGGACTTCCAGCCGCTCGCCGACGAGGTGACGACCACCTGCCCGGAGTCGTCGAAGACGAGGTTCCACGCGGTGCCGGTCCACACCCGCACGCGCCGGGTGTCGGTCTCGAAACACAGCTCGCCCAGCGCCGGGGTGGGGTTGCGGGTCGCCGACGTGCACGCTCGGATGCGCGTTCCGACGTACTGCTCGCCGCGCGCCACGGTGACCGAGTTCCCCGCGGACGCGGTCGTGACGATGCCGACCGGCACCTCGTACACCCCGGTATCGCCCACGTCCTGAGTCAGGGTGGGGGCGCCGCTGCCGGGGGTGCCCAACTTGACGACCGCGCGGACGGTCCACGCCGCCCGGTCCAGCCGCAGCACGACCCGGTCGACTCGCGTACTGCCGCTGGTGTTGGCGGGAACGGGCAGGTTGACCGTCGACGTGCCGGACGTCCACGCGTGCCCGCGCACCGAGGCGTACACCCCTGCCCGCACGTCCACCGTGAGCCCGGCGCCCGCGGTCACGACGGGGGTGTCGTCGGGAGTGCCGTACACCCCGTCGCCCGAGAACCTCGCGGCGATCTTCTCGTACTCGGTGTCAGTGATCGCGCGGGCGTTGTGAGCCGGTGACGGCCACGAGTCCTGAGCCACGCGTGCACCTCCTTCGCTATCGGGATTCGAGCCGGCCGAGTCGTCGGCTCAGCGTGCGTATGGCCTTGACCATCGCCGGATCGGTCGTGGCGTCCGGTGAGCCGACCAGGGTCGTCACGTACTCACCGGCCTCGGGAGTGGCCTGCAGGCGGATCGAGCGCACCAGGTCGGCGACCTCGACCCCGAAGGGCAGCGCCACGGTGACCTTGTCGCCGAGATCGAAGTCACGGCCGGCCTTGAGATCGGGGGTGTCCACGGTGACCGTTGCCAGCTCGACCGGCGCGGCGCCGCCCGCGGTCTCCTCGGTCCCGGCCTGCGTGAGCTCGCCGTTGCCGTCGGTCTGTGCCGAGCCGTCGACGTACCGCTCGACGCGCCACCACATGGCGGCCGCCGAGGTGTCGGCCACCTGTACGTAGGTGCGCCCGGTGGTGCCGATGTCCGGCTCGGTGCCTGCGATCAGTGCGTGCGTGACGGTCGGCGCGGACCGTTTGAACTGAAGCGATCTCAGGTTGCCCAGACCCTGACTGAACCGCGCGGTGGCGGTGAGGTCGCGGGGCTGGTAGCAGTCGAACAGGATCTGCCCAGCGGTCTGCTGGGTGCGGAACCCGATCCCGCCGGCCAGCGCGATACGTCTGCAGACGTCGAGCAGCGGCTCGAACCGCGTCGACAGCGTCGTCGCGGTGCCGACACCCGCCGGGGCGCCGAGCGCCAGGCGCGGGATGCGCCGCTCGACTAGTGCACCGGGCCCGCAGTTCTCGCCGACCAGGGCGCGGATGATGGTCTCGGCGTTGGTGTTGAGCGTCCGGTAGGTGTTGGCGGGCTGCGCCGTCCACGCGGACGCCGGTGCCGGCCAGGTGATGTACCCGGCGACGGTGGCGAGGTCGTCCGCGAACGACACGGTGACCTTGCCGTGCGGCTCCTCGGTGACCGACCACGTGTAGTCGGTCGGGATCTCCATCGGCCCGGCCATCCATACCGCCCCGTCGCGGATGACGACCAGCCGGTTCCCCGGCTGCAGTTGGGCCATGATGTCCGGCCGCGCGGGCAGGTCCACCGACCCCGAGCCGGGTTCGTTGTGCCGTTTCGTGGCGTCGAGGTTCGTCCAGCCGTCGAGCGGGTCGCCCTGAACGGCGAGGTTCTCGTCAGTGATGAGCAGGTGCACGGCCACCGGCCGCCCCCTTTCAGGCTGTCTCGTACCTCGGGTTGAACCGCAGATCGACTGCGCTGCCGGGACCTGAGCCGTCCAACTGGAACGTCACGGGGTTGGTGCCGGGGGCGAGTCCCCACAGCACGGCGCTTGGCCAGGAGAGCCCGCCGGTCCAGTTGGAGCCGTCCTGATAGCGGACCGAGGGCGGGTCGGTGGCGATGGTGACCCGCTCGCCCGCGAGCAGGTTGCCGTGCCCGGTCGCCGCCGGACTGAGCGAGAACGAATCCCCGGTGCCCTGGTGGGTGAAGGTGATCAGGCTCGCGGGCCCGGTGACGGTCCACGTTGGCCAGACGATCACGTCACCAGGGTTGGCGACCTCGGTCGCGCCGAGCACCTGAGACGACGAGACGGTCGGGTACGGGGTGAAGAAGCTCGACAGGGTGCCGGCCTCCCGGTGCACGGGGATCTCGACGGGGTCGACCCAGTACGGGTCTTCGCACCACAGCGTGATCGCTGCGGCGTCCGACACGATGCCGCTGCCCTTGGTGCCCTTCCCCTCGAACCCCTCCTGATAGAACACCCGGATCTGCCGCCGGGTGCCGTCCGGCCGGGCGATCTCCAGCACGCCCGGCGTCCGGCTGCCGTCCGCGCCCTCGCGCAGCGTGCGCGTGAAAGCGGCGGCGAGCGCCCGCCACCGCTCGACGAACTCCATGTGGTCCTCGCCGTACACGTACAGCGGCCACACGATCGCCCGCGCCAGCGGCTGCGCGTACCGCAACCGTGCCCCGCCGCGCGGGTGCGCGTCGCTGGTCAGTGAGTACGACGTCGCGCCGAGCCCGGACACGCCGTCGGCGAGGGTGAACCATCCGGCGTCTTCGTCGGTGAGCGGCCAGACCTTGCCGGTCGGGTCGATGTACGTGGCGGTCGCATAGCCGACGTCGGGGAGCGGGACCGGTGTTGTGGTCCCGCCCCCGGTGTCGGGTGGGGTGATGACCGGAGCTGTGATCAGCGGCATCTAGCGCGGCCTTCCTACCCGAGCGAGCGCATCCTGTCGCCGCTGCAGCAGCTCCAGGTCGCGCACGGTGATGTCCGCCGTGCGCGCATAGACGTTGTACGTATGGCCGGACGCCTCGCCCGACGCCTGCCCGGCCGCGCGTACCGCCTCGGCGGTCGGCATGACGGGCGGGATCGCCGCCCGGCCGAGCCGCTTGGCGCCCGCCCGCACGTCGCCGAGCGACTTGTCGGTGCCGACGACGACGCCGGCACCGACCATGGCGCCGACCCGTTCGGTCTCGCGGCTCGGCGAGTGAATCCGCAGCCGGTGCTCGATGTCGTCGATCAGGCTGCCGCCGAGCTTGGTCATCTCACCCTTGAGCGCCTTCTCCTGCGACTGCAGACCGGTCAGGAAGCCGCGCCCCGCGTCGACGCCGGCGTCGTACATCGCGTCGGCCATGGTCCGGCCGTACGACGTCGACAGCGTCGATCCGCTCTTGGCGAGCGCGTTGATCTTCTTGATGTCGCCTGCGGACGCTCCGGAGATGAGCTGTGCGAGCCCGCTGTCGGCCCCGGCGGCGACCATCTGCTGAATGACGGACTGGTCCACTCCCTTCTTCTGCGCCGTCGTGATCAGCGACTCGAAGTTTTTCAGCGTGGACTGCCGGGTCTCCATGCCTGAAATCAGGTCGGCGACCGTGGCGATCTTCCCGCCGTTGATGTTCGTCAGCCCGAGATAGTCCTGCGCAGTACCGGTCTGGTCGGTAGCCGCCTGCCGCGCCGTCGCCAGGGTCGAGGTGACAAGGTCCCGGCTCTTGGCGAGCGTCTGCAGCCGACTGGAGACCGCGTCGGTCTGGGCCGCGAGCGCCTTTCCGGCCCGGCCCGTCTTCCGTAGATCCTCGGTAAGGCTCTTGGACGCGGCCGCAATATCAGACGCCGACCCGGTCAGCTTCCTGGTGAAGGTGCCCAGGTCGCCGCTGATCTCGCCGCGCAACTTCACCGCGGCGGCCCTCGACTTCGCGGCCGCCTTCGCCTTGGCGTTCGTCGTCCCCTTGGCGAACCCTCGGGCGCCGAGGCCCTCGACCATGCCGAGCGACGTGCGGTGGTCCCAGATCCGCGCGCTGCCGGACCCGAGCTGCATCAGCTCGGGCCCCTGCTCGCCGACCCAGAACGTCTCGCCCGGCCGCGGGGTGCCGCCCTTGGCGTAGCCGCCGGGCCGGTTGTACGCGGAGGCGAGCGAGCCGTACCTCGACAGGGCGTACCGCATCGAGGCGTACAGGTTGGCGAGCGGGTCGTAGATGCCGCGCCCTGCGAGCTTGCCCGCGTACGCGTGGAACGTGGACCCGATCACCTGCATGAGTCCGCGACTCGGGTCGCCGTTCTTGGCGTTGATGTCCCAGTTGTTGATGGCGCGCGGGTTGCCGCCCGACTCCTGGTTCATCCGGCGCAGCACGGTCGGCAGCAGACTCGCGGGCTGGCCCACGAGCTTCAGTGCCTGCAGCACGACGGACGACCAGCGCTTGACGCCGGACCCGCCGATGTCGCCGCCGCCGAACGCGCTCTTGGCCGCGTTGACGGCCTTGTCCTTCAGCGCGCCGAGCATCTTGGCCGGCACCTTGCCGACCATCTGCGCGATGCCGCTCGACCCGATCGAGGCGATCTTGTCCCGGATGGCCCCGGTTGCCTTGTCCCACATCTTGCTGGGGTCGGTGAGGAAGTCGAGGCCGTCCATCACGGCGCCGCCGATCGCCTTGGCCTTGCCGCCGACCCAGTCGGTCACCTTCCCGACGAGCCCGCCGTCGGCGAACTTCTGCACGGGCAGCTCGCCCGTGCGGTTGATGTAGTCCAGCGTGCCGAACCCGACCTTGCGGGCGCTGCTCCGCTTGACGACGTACTCGTCGGCCATCATCAGCGCCGGGATCGAGTCCCTGCCCGGCACGCCGCCGTGCGTGCGGCCGCCCTCGGCGAGCAGCTTCGGTGCCGCCGGGAGCTTCCCGAGTCCGACGAACCCGGCGACCTTGTCCCACACGGCCTTGATCCCGTGGGTGTAGACCATGTCGATCACGAAGTTCACTGGCCGCTTGGTAACGCCGATGATCTTCCCGAACGCCTTGTCGATCCCCTTCTGCGCCGTGTCGAACGCCGAGGCGACCAGGGCAACGCCGTGCTTCACGGAGTCGAACGCCGGGCGCACGCCGTGATCCCAGAGCCACGACGCGCCCGCGCTGATCCCGTCGAACGCCGGTTTCAGCGCGGTGCGGTAGAGCCACGTACCGGCGTCGCCGACGGCGTGCACGCCGCCCATGAAGTAGCCGAAGATCAGTTTCACGCCGGACCAGAAGTAGCCGGCCGCGACCTCGGCCCCGTGGAACGCGGGCTGCAGCGCGTTGTGATAGAGCCACATGCCCACCGCGCCGGCTGCGTGCAGAGCCGTCATGACCCCGTCCGCGGCTGGCTTGACCGCGTTCCGGTACAGCCACGTCGCCACGGCGGCGATCCCGGTGAATGCCGGACTGATCGCGTTGTTCCAGAGCCACGTGGCGGCCGCGCCGATGCCGTGGAATGCGGGCTGCAGCGCGGTAGTCCACAGCCACGCACCGACCGCGCCCAGGGCCCGGAACGCCAACACGATCGGCGTCACCACGGCGACGACGACGATCGCAAACAGGATCTTCGCCCCGAGGGCGATCCCGGAGAACACGGGCGACAGCACGGTCGTCCAGAGCCACGACGCGGCCGAGCCGATCGCGCGCAGCCCGGTCATGAAGTACCCGAACCCCACCTGCAGGGCGCCCCACAGGTAATCCCATCCGACCTTGATCCCCGCCCAGGTGGCCTGCACGATCCCGCGGAACGTGTCGGACTTCTTGTAGGCGATGACCAGGGCGGCGCCGAGCGCGACCAGACCGATCACGACGAGCGTGATGGGGTTGAGCGCCATGATCCCGTTGAACAGGGCTTGAGCGACCGCCCACGCCCGCGTCACCGCGACGACGCCGCGCACGCCGAGCGAGTACGCGCCCATCACGCCCATGGCGAGGCCGGTAGCGATCGCGGATGCGTTCATGGCGATCGTGACCCCGCCGACCGCGATGGCCAGCGGCACCAGCCACACCCCGTAGTCCCGGACGATCCGGCCGCCCGTGGCGAGCGCCGACCCGAAGCGCTGCACCGCAGGCACGACGTCGGTGACCAGGACCCCGCCGACCCGCTTCGCGGGCGGCAGCAGGTACGTGTTCAGGAACCGGCCGGTGTCCCGCAGCGCGGGAAGCGCGTACTTGCTCGTCGCGTTGGCGAGGCCCTGCAGCGCCTGCCTCTTGAAAACCTCGATGTCGTTCGAGGCGGTGGTGTGGAGCTGCTTGCCCATGCGGCTCGCAGCGCCGCCGACCTTGCCGAGCCCCTTCGCTGCGGTGGTCGGGTCGAGGGCAAACAGCGCGGCGCCGAGGTCCTCGGCCTGAGTACCGAACAGGCTCGTTGCGGCCTGCGCCTGCGTGACCGGGTCCTTGATCCCGCGCAGCCGGTCGAGGGTGAGCGCCAGCACACCGTTCGCGGACTTGCCGCCCTTGGCGAACCGCGATGCCATGTCGTCGGCGTTGAGCCCGAGCATCTTGAAACCGGCCGCGGTCGTCGTCGACCCGTCGACCGCCCGGATGGAGAATTCCTTGATCGAGTCCGCGACGAGGTCGCCGTCGCGGGCGCCCGCCTTGAGTCCCTGGTTGATCAGGCCGATCGCGGTCGCGCCCGAGATTCCGGCCTTACGCCACTGCGCCGAGTATTCGTTGACCGTGTCGATCAGGTCGCCCGCCTGGTCGGCGCCCGACTGAAACCCGGCCGTCAGCAGGTCGAACCCCTGCTTCGCATTCTTGACCAAGCCAGTCGACATGAGCTTGCCGACGGCTTTCGTCGAGTCGGCGACGTCGGCGTCGAACACTTCCGCGAGGCTCAGGGCGTCCTTGGACAGCCCAGCCAGTTCCTTGCGCGGCGCGGACAGCGCGGCAACGCCGTTGCGCTGTAGGGCTTTCAGCGAGTCGTCGACCTGCTCGACCGACTCGCCGTACCCCTTGGCGTAGATGCTGCCCGCGATCTTCCCGGCGCGGGCGGTGTCCTTGTTGCTCAGCCCGAGCGACGCACCCAGCTTCGCCGTGGACTTGTCGTCCTCGGCGGCCTTGGCGAACCCGGCCGCGAACAGCGCCCCGCCCGCGGCCGCGACCCCGGCAACGCCCACCTTCAGCGCACCGCCCATGCCGCCGAGGAATCCGCCGCCGGCGTCCTCGCCCGCCTTGGTGCCGGACCGCTCCGACTCGCGGCCGATCTGCTCGTCGAGCAGCCGGCCGAATCCCCGCGTCTCGGGAACGATGGACACGTACCCGACGCCGACCTCGACCGGCATGACTCACCCCTCTCCGGGCAGCACCTGCGCTGTGATGTGCTCGTACGCGGCCCGTGCTCTGGCCCGGTTCCGCTCGGCCGTCGCGTCGGCCTCTTCCGGCATGGGGTCGCCCGGCCGCCACCGCGGCTCGGGGTACTTCATCGGCGGTTTCTTCGGGTCGCGGTTGGCGTTCACGAACGCCGTGAACAGCAGCCCGAGCAGATCGCTCGTGTCGGCGGCCGCGTAGTCCGCGTGCCGCCACTCGTGCCCGTTGACGGCCCGCGCGACCGCACCGGTCGGCGGCAGATGCTCGACCATCACGCGCAGCCACCGCAGGCTGATCTCGCCGCGCCAGTACGCGGCGAGCGGCCCGCCGGGGCCGTACCCCTGGTAGTGGTGCGCGAGGTCCGCCTCGACGGCCTCGGGCTGCTCGCCGAGGACGTCGAGCACGGAGTACGTGTAGACCTCGACGACGTCCTCGCCGTCGGGGGCTACCCCTTCGTAGGGCGGACCTTCTGCACCTTGTCGGTCGCCTCGTTACGGATGCCGACGTACAGCAGCATCACGCTGTTGACGTCGCCGCCGGCCGCGAGGAACTCGGGGTACTGGTCGCCGAGCAGGATGCGGGCACCGGCCTCGTCGCCCTTCGCCTCGTTGAGTTCCTGCTGCATGTCGTCGGGCGTGAAGATCGGGTGCGGGAACGAGAACACCCTCGGGTCGTCCTCGGGGCCGACCTCGAACTCGACGCGCTCGCCGCCGACGGCGTCCGCGTACGAGCGGCGTACGGTCTCCAGCCGGTACCGCTTGCCGTTGGGCTTGCTCATGGTGGTGCCTCTCTCTCGGGTGAGCTACGGGTGAGCGTTCGAGGGCGAGGGGCGGTCGGGGCTCACCCAGAACCGCCGCCCCCCGCCCGTCCAGAGGGACCGTCAGCCGCCGGACGGCGCGAGCGAGCGCCATCCGGGGCCGTCGATCCAGTTACGGCACGACGTGCCGACCGTGCTGTCGCGGTACGCGGTGACCGTGACCGGCCGGGTCGTCGGATCGGACCGCGACCACGTCTCGTCGTCCTTGTCTGTGAGCCGCGCGCGCGGCATGTGCCGGACGACGTAGATCTCTCCGCCGTCGTCGGCGTAGTCCAGCCCGATGAACAGCAGCCGCCGGAACGGGTTCCGCGGGGTCTTGGCTCGGTCCCACGTCCACGCGGCCGAGCCGATCGGGGGCAGTGCGCCCGTGCCGGACAGCGGCAGCCCCTCGTACATGGCGACGGTCGCGGCGTTGGTCTCCTGCGGCGCCCAGGACGCGGTGAGCACGTCGGACTCGACGTCGGACCGGGTCGGCTCGGCCGACTGCGACGAGGTGACGTCGGACATCGACACGTCGCTCGGGAAGCTGATCCCGTCGTCGGTGGTGTAGCCGATGGGCACGTACCCGGTCGGGATCGCCACGAGGTTGCCCTCGGAGTCGAACGGGTTCGAGATCGCCGCGGTCGAGATGTCCGCCGCGAAGATCGCCTGCACGAGCTGCTTGCGGATGTACTCGGTGTGCAGCCCGGCTTCGAGCGACACCGGGGTCGGTGTGGACATGGTGAGTCCCTCCATACGGAAACCCCCGGCCGGCTTGGCGGCTCGGGGCGGGTGGTCAGGGGGTCGGGTGAGCCGGTCAGAGGGCGGACAGGGCGCGGCCACGCAGCGACACCTCGACGGCGAACGCCGCGCGGTCCTGCCCCGAGACGGGGTCCGGTGACGGGGTCGGTCCGCCGACGTCGGCGACGTCGTACGCGGCCACGCCTCGCCAGCCGGGCATGGCGAACACGAGCGCCCGTGTGACCTTGACGAGGTCGGCGAGCTGCTCCTCGTCGGGCCCCCAGCACTCGATGTCGTAGCGCGGCCGGTCCGTGATCCGGTCGATCCGGCTACCTCCGACGCGCCTGACCCGGACGAACAGTGCCGGCCGGGGGTCCGGCACACGGGTGCCGACCCGGACGTCGAGCCCGGCCGCCGCGAGCGCTGCTCGCAGGTATCGGCACATCACCTCGACCGCGTCCGGGAACTCGACGGGCTTGCCGCCCATCAGTCGGTCCCGCGCGCGGCGTCGAGGGCCCGCAGCAGGGCCCGCCGGGACACGTCCGGGTCCGATGTCGAGTAGTCGCCGATCACGGCGCCGCGTACGCGCTTCTTGCCGGCCTCGATGTCGACCCGGAAGTCGCCGTCGGCGCCGTCGGACTGCGCGGCCGCGGACGCAGCGGCCGCCGCCGCTCGGGTCTTCCGCTCGATCAGCGCCCGCGTCTCCGGGGTGCGCAGGAAGGAGACGACGCCGCGCCGGTTGGGCACTATGCGGGTCATGGTCACCCCTCGACGGTTCTGAGCCGGATCTCGTAGTGGTGCATCTCGGCCGGGGTGTACGCCGGTCCGGGCGGCCCGATCACCTCGAAGCGGAGCGCACCCCAGTGCACGCGGGCCCGGCCGTGCACGGCGAGCGGGTTGCCCGTCGTGTCGACCGGGTTGCAGAGCATCAGCCACTCGCCGACCTGCGCGTCGCGCCGGTCGGTGTCCTCGCTGCTTGTGTTCTGCTGCAGCCACGCGGCGACCTCGGTGCGTGTGGACGTCGACCAGTCGTTGACGTCGTTGCCGTACCGGTCCTCGCGGGTGCCGGGGTGCTCGACGTCGACCAGGTGCGGCAGCATCTGCTCGTCGATCACCACACACCGCCGGCCCAGAATCCGGGTGCCGGGTCGTAGGGTGACCAGTCGCTCGGGTCGGGGCGCCAGACGGGCAGGCCCTCGTCGCGCATCCCGATGGTGTACGCGGCGTCGGCGTCCGGGTCGGTCACGTCCTCGGGCGCGAGCTGGGCCTTCTCGTCGGCGGTGAGGTACAGCCCGCCGTCCTCGCCGAGCGACTCGGAGTACTGGCCGATCGTGCGCTGCCGGTACCCGCCGGGGTTGGCCATGACCCGGCGCACGACCGACACGGCGATCGCCTTGAGCGTCGCCGGGTCGGGCTCGTACCCGGTCGGGATGTGCCGCCGCATGAGGGCGGACGCGTCGTCGAGGTACGCCTCGACCTGCGCCCGCCGCGGGCTGCCCTCGGCGAGGGTGACGGCGGCGCGCGCCGTGTAGTCGTCGACCGTAGCGAACGCCGCCACCGCCCTACTCCTTCCGCTGCTCGGGCTCGATGAGTTCGGCCGCCTCGCACGCCGCGATGATGTCCTCGCGGCTCGCGTCGGCGGCGACCTCAACGTCGTGCTGCTCGGCGAACACCCGCCATGCCTCGACGCCCGAGCCGCGGCCCGAGCGGGGCGGCGCCTCGTCCTCGGAGCCGCCGCCCGCGCCCGTGGGCGCGGGCACCTCGGGCGAGGAATCGGCGTCGGTCCACGCGTGCTCGCCGATCTGCTTCGCCACCTTGGGCGGCACCTCGCTGTCGGGCCCGTACGCGACGCCGTCGACGTGCACGTACGCGATCAGCCGTCGACTCATGCCAGCACCTGCGCCTTGAAGGTGAGGTTCGGCTCGCGCAGGACCGGGATACCGACGGCGGCCGCGTGCGTCCACAGCCGTACGGGGTCCTTCGTCTTCCACGTCGCCGCGACGACTCCGGGCTGCTCGCCGGGCTGCAGCGCGTAGTCGTCTTCGAGCGACTCGGCGGTCGTGCCGAGCAGCGTCGCACCGAGGTCGGTCGGCGCGGCCGCGGACGTCGAACCGGGCTCGGGCAGCAGCGCGATCGCGTTGCCCGGCGTGATCCGGGTCGCCACGCCATCGACCTTGACGCGCGCGTCGTAGATCTCGATCGGCGGCAGACCCATCGCGGCCAGCACGGCATTGAGCTGATCGTTCGTCGCCATGGGGGCCGAGCCGGCCGGGGCGAGCGGGTACACCTGCCGGATGACCTGAGCGCACATGGTCATGTGCTGCACGGCGGCCTTGGGCGCGAGGATCACGGCAGGCGACTCGCCGTTGGTGTCCTCGTAGGTGGCGACCCACGACTGCAGGTCGGTAAGCGGCGTCGCGTTCGCGTGGTCCGACCACAGGGTCGCGGCGACAACCGAGTGCGAGGCCGTGCGACCGAAGTCGATGGTCTGCTGCAGCTCGGCGACCGGCATCGAGGCGTTGACGAGCACCTGCCCGCGGCCGACCTCGAACCGGGCCGCGATGTTGCGGGCCAGGCGCGCGGCGTCGCGCGCGATGAACGGCAGCGCCTCGTCGCGGGACAGCTTGCGCAGGCGCAGCCGGTCGTACTCGTTGAGCATGATCTTTTCGCTGATGGGCGGGAGTTCGCCCATCACCTTGCCGAGCCCCTCACGCCGTCCGATCTTCGACTCGGCGTCCCACGAGCGGTAGCTCGACGCCTCGGCGAGACCGCCACCGCCCTTCAGGAACTCGTACGTGATGTCGTCGACCTCGACGTTCGGCAGCCACCGCGACAGGGTGAACCGGTTCACCTGCAGATCGGCGAGCGCCGCCCTGATCAGGCCGGTCAGCTCGGTCGGCTCGATGAACTCCGTGTCCAGAATCCAGCTCATCTCTTCACTTCCTCTCAGACGAACCGGATCGAGCCGGCCACGTCCGCCTTACCGGCGGCGTCGACCGGGACCGGCAGACGCGACTCGCGCACCTTGCCGTGGGTGAACAGGGCGGCGGCCGGGTCGATCGTGTTGACCGACGGGGCGCCGACCGCGGCGAACAGGAACCCGACGAGCGTCTGCCTGCCGTCGGTCGCGCCGTCGTTGTACGGGCCGTACTTCCCGCCCGCCGTGATCTTCCCGAGCGGGATGCCGCTCCTGAAGAACCCGTCGGGGTAGTGGGTCGCCGGGGTGAACAGGGACGTGTCGAGTGCGATCGACTCGGTCGCCTGCGTGCCGTGCTCGGAGCCGAGCCACGACTGGTCGTCCCCCGCGAACATGGTCGTGCGCTGTGTGAGGTCCATCGGTGATCCCTCCCGGATCAGGTCTTGTCGCCGCCGAGCAGCGTCTTGTACAGCTCGCGGCCGCCCGCGAGGGAGCCGCCCTTGTCGTCACCCGACCGGCGTCGGCTGCCCTGGTATCCGGCGCCCCGTCGGCGGCGCGTGTCGCCCCCGCCGCTCTGGTCGCCGTCGCCCTGGTCGCCGTCGTCGCCGTCGCCCTTGTCGTTCTTCTTGGGGGCGAGACGGTCGATCAGCTTGGCGAGACCGTCCTCGTCGACGTCGCCGTTCGCGTCGATGTACTTGGACAGGTTCACGTCCTCGACGACATCGGCCGGGCTGTCGAGGCGGCCCGCCGCACCCGCGAGGAACACCTGCCGAGCCAGCTTCGCGGCGCCGGCCGAACGCTCCTCGGCAACCGCCTTCTTTACCGCCTCGGTGATCGCCTTCTCGCTGTCGGTGGCGTTCGCGGCCTTGAGCTCGGCGAGCTCGCGCGCCGCGTCGGCGTTCTCCTTGGCTCGCGCCTCGTGCTTGCGCGACTGCGCCTTCCACTTCTCGGCTTCCGAGTCGCCACCCTTGCCCGTGTCGGTCTTGGTGTCGTCGGTGCCGCTGCCCTTGCCGTCCTTGTCGGCGTCCGGCTTGCCGCCCTTGTCGTCGCCCTTGTCGTCGCCGTCCGCGTAGAACACGGGCGAGAACGGGTGGGTCGGGTAGGGGTGCGCCCATGCCGACTCGATGCCGGGCAGGGTGGGCAGGGTGCGTGCGCGCATGGCTGTGTCTCCCGTGTCGGGTGGGGGTGAGCGGGGATGCGCCGTGTCGGCGCCGTCCGTCACGCGGCCGGAATGTCGTCCGGTCCGGTGAAGTTCTGTCGGCGGACCGCGAGCAGCGGCCCGTATTCGCCGTGCTCGCGGGTGACGATGATCTGCCGGTAGTCAGGGGTGCGGCCGCCTGCGTCGCTCTGCCCGGTGTCCCGGGCGATCGCGTCGTGCGCGTCCTTGAGTAGCTGCTCGTCGATGATCTGCCCGGGGTCCTTGGTGCCCGGCAGCGGCACGGGCTCGCAGTGGCAGCCGGGGTGAATGGGCATCAGGTCGGCGACCCGGTACCGCTGGGTCGAGGCGATCGTGCACAGCGCGCAGTTCCCGGTGCCCGTCATCCGGCGCCGGTAGAACTGCGCGCCCCCGCGCCGGGTCATGGACTGCCGTGCGGCCTGCGTGCGGGCGAGCTGCATGTCGGTCTCGGTGATGCTGAGCAGCCGCGTACGCGCCTGCCCGATCGCGTCGACATAGTCGTGCCCGCGAGAGAGCGCGGTGTACGCGGTGACGAACGGCCGGCGGTACACCTCGTCGGGCGGGACCCCGCGCACCGCCTGGTCGACGGCGACGCCGACCGGGGCCGCGGTGCCGCCCGCCATATCGGCGATCATCGCCGACAGGTAGGCATCCGTGACCGTGCCCATCTGCTGTTGCGCGGCGAGCACGACCGGCAGCACGCGGTCGAGGAACAGCGCGGCGTCAGCGTCGCGGTAGCTGCCGAGGCTGTCGAATGCGTCGAGGACGAACGACACGACCCGGTCGCGCAGCGACGTCGACAGCGCGCTGTACCGGTCGGTGAGCGCGTTCTGCAGCGCCTCACCCATCGGGCTCCCCCTCGTCGGGCAGGTTGCCCGCGCTCGGCGCCGGGGTGGCGGGCAGCAGCGACGCCGCGAGCAGCGCCTGCGCGGCAGCGCCCGACGTGATCCGGCGGACCGTCGCAGGGGTCTCGCCCATCTGCTCGGCGATGACGTCGAGCGGGTACCCGATGCTCTTGAGCTTGGTTGCTGCGTCGGCCTTCACCGCGAGGGTGACGTGCGCCGGGTTGGCCCACCGCACCTCGGCCTCGGTGTAGTCCTCCGCGACGCCCGCCTGCGCTGCGGCGAGGGCCATCACCGTTTCGAGCTGCTCGCCGAAAGCCGCGATGTGCTCCTGCATCTTCGCCACGTGCAGGATGTCGAGCGCGCCGATCGTGTCCGCGCTGATGTTCACCAGGTCGCCCGCGTAGTAGTAGGCGGGGGTCTGGGACAGGATCAGCATGTCGCGTACGTCGGCGGCATGTTCGTCGAGGAACGGGCGCAGGTCGGTCGCATCGAGCTGCCCGAACTGCGCTTGTTCGCCCGAGCTGACCCACACCGTGTTGGGGCCCGGCGCGAACGGCTGCTCGACGACGGTCAGACCGGTCGCCGGGTCCGTCCGCTTGTTGAACTTGTGCCCTCTGACCCACTTCTGGCGAAACCCGCTGTAGCGCGAGGCGGCCATGCGGTTCAGGATGCCCAGGTTTACCCGGTCCTGAATGTCGAGGACGCCTGCGAACTCAGGCTCGGGGTCCTCTCCGAGATCGGGCATGCGGGCGAACTCGACGATCGGCAGCCCGCCGAGGTCGTGTGGTTCGCCCTCGTCACTCTCGCCGGCGTACTCCCACGAGTCCGGCCCCCACGGTAGGCGCCGGCTGTAGCAGGGCTCCTTGGTTCGGTACGGAAATGCGGTGTCGTCGAACATCACCCAGGCGTATCCGTAGCCGTCGACCTCGTCGTGCCGAGCCTTGAGCGCGACGTACGGCAGGCCGGTCTCGGGGTCGTAGTCGACGATGCACTCACTCGGGTGCTCGGGGGTGATCAGCGGCGAGGGCCGGCCGTTCTCCTCCAACCGGGTCGGGTGGGGGCCGACCGACATGTACCCGACGCTCTGCGCCATGGCCACGCGCCACACGAGTTTCTGCCGGGAGTCGAGCCGGTTCGCCTGCCACCAGCGCAACGCGTTCTTGTCCGGTTCGCCGTCCGGGCCTGTCACGCCGAGCGCGTTGAGCCGGTGTACGGACGCGTTGGCAATCAGCCCGCAGAAGTTGGTTCGTGCCTTCCGCTGGAAGTCGAGGAACGCCTGCTCGGCAGTCTTGTTCGGCAACTCGGGAAGCATCGGCCGGCCGCGGTAGTACCGCCACCACTCGTCGAGCTGCCCCTGCCGCTTGCGCAGCTTCCGGCCCAGCCGAAGCAGCCACCAGTCGGGCGAGTCCGGGGTGTCGTCGAGCATGTCGCCCCCTTCTGGGCTCGTCAGAACGTGCCGCCGAACATCTCTTCTTCTTCCGCCGCAACACCCTTGGCGATGGCGTCGAGGCGGCACTGCCACGCCAGCACTGCGGCGACCGCGGCGTCGATCTTGTTCGGGCTGTCGGGGTTGGCCTTGCCGATCTGCAGACCCGACTTACTGGGCCGACGGCGGGCGTTGCACAGGTGCCGCACCAGCGCCGACGACCCGTCATGCGTCAACTCGCCTTCAGTGAGCGCCGTGTGGAACTTCTCCAGCGCCCGCACGATCAACGTGCTGCGACCGCCGGTCATCCACCACTCGACCGGATGGTTCCGGGTCGCCTGCACCTTGAGCCGCGGCCCGTACGCCGCTTCCCAGTCGGCGACGTGCGATTCCCACTTGGCGGGGTCGGCGTAGAACCCGACGACGTCGTACGTGCCGAACGCCTCATGCACGGCCGCGAGCACCTCGACGACCGGTACCTGCCACTCGACGACCTTGCCGTCGGCGTCGACCGGCAGCCGGTCGGGCTGCTCCCACACACCGATCGTGAACAGATGCCCATCGGAGAGACGGCAGCCGATCAGCGCAGTCGCGTCCGTGACACCGCGCGCCCGCTTCCGCGAGCCGTCGAACCCGAGCACGATCCGGTCGCCCGGCCGGACCTCGCGGGAGAGATCCGACGAGGCGCGCACCTCGGGCTCGGTCAGCCATGCGTCCGACGCGTGGGTGATCTGGTTGAGCAGGTCCGCGCGCAGATCCTGAGGCTCGTTCGAAGTGTCGTAGAACTCGCTCGTCAGCCGCTCGATCGGCGACCAGCCGGGCCCGCACGGCGGGTCGTGCAGCACACACCCGCCGGGGTGATCGCTGCTGTCGCCGTACGCGTACCGCAGCCCGGCGACGAGCGACTGCTCGTCGGTCATGTCCGTGTCCGGTGGCGCCTCGCGGTGGTCAACGAGGATGCCGCGCGCTCGTGACCGGCCGTCGATGATCGCCTGATAGTCGGCCGCCGACTTCTCCGCGACGCTGCCCATGCCGGGCGTGAAAGCGTTCGGGGTCTCGATCAGGCTGCCGCCGAGCTTGGCCGCGTTGAAACGCATCGTCTTGGCGAGCCGGACGCCGCCGTTCGACGCCGTCCACTCCTCGGTCTGGTCGAGCGAGGCGAAGCACGCCGGGTCGCCCTTGGTCGAGGTGGCACTCGACGTGATCGGAGAGACCTCGCCGCGGGGTAGGTAGATCACGGTGTCGAGGACGTCGAGTCCGTAGTCGGCCGCCAGGTCCCGGCCGCGCGCCATCTCCAGCAGCGGTATCCACGTGTTGTCGGTCTGCTGCTCGGTCACGGCCGCGATCCGTACGAGCGGCGTGCGCAGCGAGTGCCACGGCCGGCCGACCGGCTCGCCGTATGCGTCGTACCCGTCCGGGACGACGTCGGCGCACGCCTCGGCGAGTGCGATCGCCCCGACGAACGGACTCTTCCCCCACCCTCGCGGGCGGGAGAGCAGCGCGCGGTGAATGAGCCGCTTGCCGGTGATCGGGTGCAGCTCGTAGTACCGCAGCAGGAACTCGGCCTGTTCAGCGGTCGGGATGTACGGCTCGCCGTCGTCGCGGCCGGGCTGCGCGAGGTTCCCGGTCATCCAGTCGATGACGTACCAACCGAGCGTCGGGAAGTCGTCCTCGTCGTCGGGCCCGCGCCACGGCATGCCGGCCCCCTTGCTACGGGCTGCTCGTGCCCTCGTCGGTCTTCCCGCCCCGGATCTGCCGCAGGTTGCCGTACCGCTCACGCGCCGACGGCACGCCAGAGCTGCCGCGGCCCTGGTCGGCGTCGTCCGCCTCGGCGAACACCATGCGCAGCCGAGCCCGGCTGGACGGGGTCGCGCCGAACTCGGCGACGCGCAGCCGCAGCTCGCCCGCCAGCGACAGATTCCCCAGCCAGTACCGGGCGTGGATCACCGCCGTGTCGAGCAGGTACTCCCAGTCGGACGACCCGAAGTGCTCGGCCTGCGGACTGTCGATCCACTTCTGCCACCACTCGCGGGTGCGCTGCGGCCAGTAGAACTCGACGAGCTGGTCGCCCTTCTCGATCCGGAAGTCGGGCAGCTCGGGCGCCTCGGCGCGCTCCCACCGGAGCACGGTCTGCGGGACGGTGTCCTTGTTCCTCCGCGCCTTCCTGCCCTCGGGCTTCGGCGCCGGCCCCATGCCGCCCATGTGCGGTACCTCCCGTGTCGGGTGCGCCACAGCGCGCCCGTGTCGGGCCGCTACAGCAACGAGTCGATGACGTGCTGCAGGTCGCCCAGGCGCGAGGGCGTGCCGCCCCACGACCGCCCGGTGACCGCGATGTACCGGCCGATGCCGTACAGCTCGACCGAGCCGGACCCGACCGGGATGCGCCGCCCCTGCGCCAGCGAGCCGCGTCCCCAGATGTGCAGCCCGGTCCCGGACTGCGACACCTCGACCCACGTCCCGGCCGCCGCGTCGACGATCGGCTGCGCCCACGGCAGCAGCTCCCCGTCGGCGAGGGCGTGGTCGAGGTCGAGGCAGACGACGCCGTCGCCGTCGAGGACGAACCCGAGCCCGGCGCCGGCGGTGCTCGCGGCGGCGTGCGCGTACGGCGACCACGTCGACCGGTCGGTGCTGCTCGCGGCGGCGCCGTGCACGGTCAACGGCACCTTGCGGGTGGTGTGCCGGACCCAGCGCGGCCGGCTGGTCAGCTCGGCCGGGATCGTCCGGCGTGCCCGGCAGGCTGCGGTGCGGCAGCGGCCCGAGCAGTACCGGGCGTCGCGCCGCGCGGTGATCGGCAGCGGCCGGCGGCACGGCTCGTGCTGGCAGCGGGGCGTCGGGGGCATGCCCCCATCCTACCGGCTGTAACGGCTATAGCGCTCTGACCTGCATGTATCGGGTTGGCATCGGTAGGGCGGCAGGCCGAGAGGCGATCTGCGGGCCACATCCCGCGCGTCATCGAATCAGCCCACCGCCCCGGTGCGCGCGCCCCTGCGCGCCAGCCACGCCCCGCAGCGTGGCCGTTTTCCCCAGACCCGTACAGACCGACAGCCACAGCACCTCCCGGAGCCCAGACGGGGTGGGGAGGGGAGTCACCCCCCAGGGGGTGGGGGTGGCGTTCGGTGCACGGGTGAGGTCGATTTCGAGTGCCGGTCATCCTGCAAGCCTCTGACCTGCATGTTTGTGGAGACTTGCGTAAACGTGCAGGTCAGAGCGTTGCGACTGTCTGTCGACCGTGCAGATTCGGCGTGGTGCTGAATCTGCCCGGCTCGTACGCCACTCGCAAGCCTCTGACCTGCGGTTTTGCGCATGTGGCTACAAACGTGCAGGTCAGAGCGTTGCGGGTCCGTTCGGTGCGGTGTGCCGTCGTGAACGGACCGGATCGGCTCGCGCCCCGGTCGGCGTCGAGCTTCCTCGACTGCACAAACATGCAGGTCAGAGCGCTGCGATTGTCGTGCGGCACGCCGGATTTGGTTGCCGCGCCAGCAGTTGCCGATGCGGTACCGAATTCGCGTGCCATGCGCGCGAGTTGCAGCGCTCTGACCTGCGGGTTTGTGCAGTTCGATCAGGCAGGTTGCTCGCGGGGTCAGCGTCGTCGAGCGGTACGTCGAGACCGCTGTGAGCGACAGTGCTCTGACCTGCGGTTATGTAGGCATCTGCGTAAACACGCAGGCCAGAGTGTTGCGTATTCACGCAACCGGGGCCGGTTCAGCACGAGGTGGGGTGACGCCCGGGCGGGGGGTCAGAGCAGACCGGGGTGCCGCTCGGGGGGTCTGGTCATGCGTACGGCCCAGCGGGCGGCACTGCCCTCGCGGCTGCTCTTGAGCGCGTGGTGGTCGCGGCAGAGCGCCTGCAGGTTCTCGTACCGGTGATCGTCGCCGGGCGTGATGTGGTCGACGTCGGTGGCGGTGCGGCCGCAGACGGTGCGCTGCTCGCGCCAGCGGCATCGGTGCTCGTCTCGGGCGAGGACGTAGGCGCGGCGCTCGGGCCAGTCGGCGGGCAGCTCGTGCCGGCGGGTGCTGCCTGCCCATCCTCCGCTCACAGGTCGTCGTCCTCGTCGTCGTAGTCGTCGCGGCCGGGCTCGTAGTAGGGCTCGGCTCGTTCGGTGGTGGCGTCGAGGGAGACGCGGTCGAGGTCGAGGTCGCGGGTGAACCCGAACGGCTCGTCGTCCTGGTCGTCGTCGGCTGGCGCGGGTTGGCGTAGCCGGGCGAGCAGCCGGTGCGCGGTGTGCTCGATCCGGTGCATGCCGTGCCGCGTGAAGGCGGGTGCGGTGATCTCGACTTCGAGGGACCCGTCGGTGAGGCGTACGCGCATCGGCGGTGTCCTCTCGGACGGGAAGGGGTGGGCCGCGCGCCCGTGGGGAGCAATCCCGCCAAGGAGTCTCGTAGGCCCAGGGGCGCGCGGTGTTCGAGGGGGAATGCAGAACGCCCCGCGGTGGGCGGGGCGTTCGGCGTGGTTTCTGTGTCCGGGCATGGCGGACTTGCCGCCAAGAGTGCGACACGTGATCACCTCTCGTCAAGTCGTGGCGGCGAGTTGAGAGAGAGCCGGGTGTGTGGGCGCGCGCCCTACTACCGGTAGTCGATCTCTCTCCGGTCCCCCCCATAAAGGGGAGGGGAGGGGAACGCGCGCGCGCGAGGGACCGGTGAGTCCCCCAGGGACAAAACGCTGTGACCTGCGATGATGTGATTTCTTCAGCGATAGATGGTGCGTGCAATTGTTGATAGATGCACTGTGCATATGTCGACGGATCGCACGCGGATCGTGTGTTCGGGCAGCAGGACGCCCCGCCCTGCAGGGGGTTGCAGGACGGGGCGGGAGCCAGCGACGGCAGGGTGCTACTCGGGGTCGGCGACGCTCACGACGAGCTGCTGCAACTTGCCCCCGAACGAGAGCCGGCCGTGCGGGATGTCGGCGCCGTTCGCGCCGGCCGCGTACGCGTCGGCGACGAACGCCGCGATCTCGTCGAGGGTCAGAAACTTGCCCGCGGGCTCGTGCTCGATCTTCTTGGGCATGGGCCTACCTCTCTGCTCCCTGAACGCCGACGATGTGCCCAGCGTTGATGCTGACAGACTGAAGCAGCGGGGCATCGACCTCGATCTCGAACGCTGCGCCGCTGGCGAGGAAGCTCGGCACTCCATCGTCGGTGGGGCAGGTGATCACAGCGGGCACGTGCACCTCGGCGTCGTGCGGGCCAGTGACGATCAGTTCGCACCGCATACGCCCGTCGCCGAGGTGCTGTGCTGCGATCCGTACTCTCATGGGCTCGATCCTCTCGTGACGGCGCCCCGTACCGCGAGCGTGCGATACGGGGCGCTGGACATACGGCAGTTGCTAGTCGCGGTCCTGGTCGTCCTCGCGGAGGCTCTGCACGATGGCGCCGAGATCCTCGACGCCGCGAGCGCCGAGCGGGTAAGTGATCCCCGCTTTGCCCAACGCCTCGTTGACGTCGTCGAGTTCGGACCGCAGCCGGGCCACCTCGGCGTCGCGGGCTGCGGGAGTGCGCAGCAGATCGACGAGGCGCTCGAACACCTCGAAGTGCTCGCCAGGGATACCGAGTCGGTCGGCGGCCTGCTCGATGGTGAGGCGGTTCGGGGCGGGGCGGGGCGTGGTGGACACGGTGTCTCCTGTACTCATCGGCGCGGGCCGTTCTGCGAGCGCCAGCCTGCCAGAAACCCCCGGTTGTTCGTGACGTAAGTCGGGGCATCGCGCCCCGCTCGGCGGCCGCCCTGCAGCGCCCACGCGGCCCCGGCCACGGCCAGCACGGCGAGCAGCCGCACGAGACTGTCGACGAGTATCTGCAGCGCCTGCATGCCGAAGTACGCGCCGATCCCGACGCCGGCGGCGAGGACCCCGCGGGCTGCGGTGCGTTGGGCCTGCGGGTCGAACCCGGCCGGGGCGGGGGCGGGGGCGGCCTGCTCGTAGGCGGGCCCGTACTGCGGGTGCAGCACACCATCGATCCGCACGTACCCGACCACGCGCATGCCGGGCGGCGGGGCAGGCGCGAGCTGCTGCTCGACACCGGGCACCACACTGGTCGGGGTCACAGTCCGGGTCAGGGGCGCCGGTCGTGCGGCGCGGCGTTCGGGATACATGACGGTCCTAGCTCGCGGTGGCGGGGCGGCGGCGGTCGATGTGGTGGCCGAGGTCGAGCAGCCACAGGCCGAGCCGGTCGATGCCGAGCCCGGCGAGCAGCACGACGACCAGGTGCAGCAGCGGCAGCGTGAGGTGCAGGCCGCCGTCGGCGTCGAGGTGCAGCACCATCACGACGACCGGCCCCACAGGGGCGGCGGTCCGAGCGACGTCACCGGCCGCACGTACGGCGCGGGCGGTACGGCGGCGGGCGGGCGAGGGGCTGCTCACGTCGAGGTCCCTTCATCGGGGCGGACGGCGTACCGCCCATAGCGCGGCTTGTGTACGCGCGGGTCGGCGCCGAGCCATCGGCCGATGGTGGCGGCGTGCGGCACCTGAACGTCCGGGTGCAGGCGGGCGATCGCGTCGCGGATCGCCTCGGGCCCGATCCCGTCCGGGCCCGCCTTGAGCACGACCTCGAACACGAGCTGCTCGCGCGGGTCGCTTCCGGCGGCCTGCGCATCGTCGAGACTTGCGGGCCGGGTGTAGGCCAGCCCGTTCGCCTCGAAGATCGCCCGCGCCTGCGCGTCGAGGTCGGGGTCGCGGGAGGTGCTGTCTTCGATCTGCCCACGGATGCGGCGCAGCGTGGCGTCGGCGTCGGCGATCGCGTCCTCGGCGGCCGCGCCCGTGTCAGCCGGCTTGTCCCATCCGGCTGTCGGGTCCGTCCACCCCTCGCGTACGGGCCGCTCCTCGACCGGCTGCTCGGCGGCGGCCTGGTCCACGGCGGGCGCCGGGGCGAGCCCGAACATGTGCTCTGTGCCGTCCCAGCGCTGCTCGTACGCCTCGCCCGCCGCGCGCCGGGACAGCTCGTCGAGGATGGGCCGGTACTCGGCGGTCGCGGTGACGATCTGCGCGATCAGGCTCGGCACGAGCCGGTATGCCTGGAACGGGCGGGCCGGCCGGTCGAGCACCTTGATCGCGCCCGTGCCGGGCGTGGGCATGTCCTGCGGGCTGATCTTGTCGGCCCAGCCCATGAGGTAGTTGAGCTCCCGCTCGTCACTCTGCATGGCGATCTTGAGTCCGGACTGCACGACGAGCTGCGGTTCTTCGAGGACGTCGCCGGTCGCCCGGAGCGCGGTCATCATCACGTTGCAGGCGACCGCGCGGGCCAGCTCGACCACCTGCAGCAGCAGATCGCCCGCCTTGCGCAGCGTGGGGTTCTTGCGCGCCTTCGTGCTGTACAGCTCGGCGATCTCGTCGCCGTTCACGATGATCGCGGGCACCTCGGGCGACACGGGCAGCTTGTCGTCGTCGGCCTCGATCTGCAGGTTCGCGTACCCCGGCTTACGGGCCTTGGCGATCCGCAGCAGCGCCCCCGCCATGGCGAGCACCCGCTCGGGCGTGTCCGCGACCCAGTCGATCGGCGGGCGGCCGGGACGGCCCGCGTTGTGCCAGGCGCGCAGCCACGGCAGGGCGATCCCGCCGCCGTTCAGGTCGATCACCCACGAGAGGACGTCGACCATGCGCATCTGCCCGGCGAGCCACACGTGCATCAGGTTCGTCTTACCGGCACCGCGGCGGGCGGCGGCGATCGCGCACAGCTCCCGGCACACCGGGTCGACCTCGCTGCCGTCGCGGTGCACGCCCATCTGCAGGCCGTCGTTATACGAGCGGGGCGAGTAGTCGTCCGGGTACATCGTGGCCTCACCCACGACCGCGTTCGACGTCTCGACGTTGGCGAGGAAGCTGCCGCGGTCGGCGCCCTCGGTGATCTCGATCGTGCAGCCGGTCTGCAGCCGCGCGTCACCGGCGAGCCCGTCGGCGCACCGCAGCATGTCCCGCCACGTGTACCCGCCCGCAGGCAGGCGGCCCTCGATGGTGAACCCGCCGCCGTGCTCCCACAGCTCGATCCCGATCACCTGCACCGCCAGCCCGGACACCCGCTCGAAGCGGGCTGCCCACTCCTGTGCGAGCGCCCGGTGCTGGCGCACGGTCCCGTCGTATGCGGCCGCGCCGTCCTCGCCAGCCTGCGCGGCAGCGGCCCGCCGCCGGGCGGCCCGGTTCCCGGCCATAGCCGTGCCGAGCGCGGCCGCGCCCGTGGCGAGCGCGGCCAGACAGTTGGTGGTCCACGGGCCGTCGACGAGCGCCCACGAGCACCAGGTGCCCGCGCCCACCCACGCGGCCGCGCGCAGCACCAGCTCGCTGCGGCCGGCGCCGGACTGGCGGCCCGCGATGTGCGAGCCGACGAGCCCGGCGCCCGCGACGGCGGCACCCCACCAGGGGGCGGCGCCGGCCGCGTTCGCTGCGTAGGCGGCGGCGAGCGCGGACCCGGCGGCGCTGATCGGAGCCGTCAGTGGCCCGTGGCCCGACTCCCAGTCGATCTGCACTGACGTTCCTCTCAGTAGGCGCCGGTGTTGCGGGACACGTCCCACATCGACTCGGCAGCGGCACCCTTGCGCGGGGCCTCGATACGGGCGATGTCGAGGTCGTGGCACGACCGGAAGGCGGGCGCGAGCTCACGGGCCAGCTCGACCGCCTTCATCTGAAGGGTGAAGATCCCCTGCATCAGCTCGACGATCCGCGGGTCGAGGGGCTGCTCGGCGTCCGCGCGGGCCGTCGAGATCCGCAACGAGTTGGCGATGTGCTCAAGCGAGTCGGGCAGCGCGGCGAAGTCGCGGCCGACCTGCATCATGTTGTCGGGGCTGTATGCGCCCGCGATCCGCTCCATCTCCATTGCCGGGGCAAGGAAGTGGTGTCCGGACATGGGTCCTCCCAGAGTTGAAGGTGAGCCGCCGGCCATCGCCGGGCGGCGGACGAACGTGGCGACCGGCGGGGCGGCGTCGGCGATCGCCGGGCCGGTCATGGCGGGCCCGGCAGCGGCGCGGCGTTCCGCCCGACGCTGCCGACGGCGCCGCCACATGGCGCCGACACCCCACAGCCCGCGGCGCACGCTGCGCTGCCAGAGACCGGTTGCCAGACCTACGAGACCGGCGAGGGCGCCGTCGACGGCAGCGCCGCCGAGCTTGCGGGCGTGCCGGGCGACCGCCCGCCGCAGCAGCGCGCTGCGCTTCCACTCGGCGCGCAGCGGACCCGCCACCGAACGCCCCGCCCGGCCGAGCCCACGAGCACTGGCGACGACAGCACGCCCCACGCTCCGCCCCGCCGTGCCGAGCCCGCGCCCCGTGGCCCGAAGCGCCCGCCCCGCACCGGCCATGCCGCGCCGGGCCGCGCTCGCAGCGGGGCGCAGCACGCCCAGCCCGCTGCGCCCCAGGGGCGTGCGCCGCGAACGCTTCGGGGCGGCGGGGCGGCGGTGCTTGCCGGGGCGCTTGAGCTTCGAGGGCCGGGGCGCCGTGATCCGCCCCGCCCCGCCCTGACCGAACCGGCCGAGGGCGCCCCGGCGGGTACGCCCCGCCCCGAGGGCGCCGCCCCGGCCGGACGCCCCGCCCCGCCCCAGGGCGCCCCGCCCCGAACCGAACGAGCCGCCCTGCCCCGGCGAGTACGCCCCGCCCCGCGACCCGGTACCCGCCCCGCTCCGGACCCGCCCCGCCCCGGCCGTCGCACGGGCCCGGACTGTGCGGCGACGCTGCACCACCGCCCCGGCCGCCAGCACCACGGCGGACCCGGCGGCGGCCGCGAGCCCGACCGGCCCGACCGCCTGATACGCGGCGGTAGCCCCGATCACGCTCGTGTTGCCGACGCCTATCACGAGCGGCTCAACCGGCACACCACGGCGCCGGGCGGCCCGCGGCTCGGGCTCGGGCCCGTCGACCTCGTACTCGTACTCGGGCTCGGGCTCGACGTCCTGCTCGGCCTCCTCGTACTCCGGCTCGACCGCCTCGTCGGCGGCCGCCGTGTCTGCTGCGGGCGGTGCATCGGTGTGCGACACCGGGGTCTCTCCTTCACTGCGACTGCAGTCGCGGCGCTACGGGGGTGTGTCTGCGGGCGTGTGTGGGCCGGTCAGGGGGGTGAGGTGCGACTGCAGCCGCAGTCACAGTCACAGTCACGGCGATTCAGTCGAGTACGAGCCCGTCGGGGATCTCGCCGTCGCGCAGTGCGGTGGCGATCTCTCGGTACTCGGAGGCGTGCCCGCGGGCGATCTCGGCGGCACGGGCGGCGCAGGCGCGGGTGTGATCGCTCCTGGTCGGGTCGGCGGCGACGTACTCGCCGTCGGCTGCTGCAGCGTCCGAGCGGACAGCGGCGACATTCTCGAAGTAGTCGGCCTCGGCGTTCATGCGGGCTCGGGTGATGCGCGGCATGACGGTGTCCTTCCTGGTCAAGATCCGGTGAGCGCGCGGACGTTCGGCGAGCCCAGTTCGACCAACTTCGGGTCGTCCGCCTCGACCTCGTCGCGCAGCTTCTGCGCGTGCCGGCGGGACTTGTACGGATAGCCGAGCGCGGCCCCGTCTTCGAGCAGCTTCACGATCACGCCCTCGCCCGGCCGGCCCCCGAGTTCGGCGTACAGCGCCTTGATCTTCGCCTTCAGCTCGGCTCGGGTCGGGGGCCGCTGCTCGTCGCGGGGCGCCTCGTCGTCGCCCTCGCCCTCGGGGCGCTCCGGGGCGCCCTCGGTGGCGGGGGCGTCGCCCGGCGGGGCGCCCTGGTCGTCAGGGGCGGGGCGCTCGGGGGCGCCCTCGTTCGGCGGGGCGGTCTCGGCCGGGGCGCCCTCGGGTTCCGGGGCGGGGCGCTGCGGGGCGCCCTGCGTCGGGGCGGCCGGGGCCGGGGGCGCCAGAGCCGGGGCGCCCTGCAGGGCGGGGGCGATCGCCGGGGCGGCCGGGGCGGCGTCGACGACGACCGGGCCCAGAGGGCGCCCGTACCGGGTCAGCCGCAGGGCGAGCACCTCGTCGAGCGGGGCGGCCGAACGCCAGCGGAGACCGTAGCGACGGCGCAGGCGCGCACGCTCGATCACCCGCGCCTGTTCGAGGGCGATCACCTCGTCGTACGACCGCAGCTCCCACAGCTTCATGCGCCGCCACAGGCGGAACGTCGACCACGGGGCGAGCAGCCACCGCGAGATCCGCACCGACTCCATGTACCGGTCAGCGGTGATGTCCGCGACCCGACCGACCGCGTGCCGAGCGGCCTCGACCACGGCGACGAACAGCACGGGGATCACTGCGTGCATGCCCGTGCCGATGGGGTCCGGCCACGCCGCCGCCGCGTTGAACGCGATCGTGGCGACCGTCAGCATCCACGCGATGTGGCGCAGCAGCGGCAGCGGCATCCGGAGCCACGTCAGCATCAGGTCGAGGGCGAGCAGCACGAGAATGCCCGCGTCGAGTCCGATCGGGAACAGCCGCGCGAACGTGCCGAACCCTTTCGCTTCCGCGAGGGTGCGCACCGCGGCGTACGAGCCGACGAACCCGATCAGGGCGATCACGGCCCCGCCGACCGCGATGCCGCCGATGACGCGGCGCTGAATCGGGGTGAGCGCGGTCCGGTCATTGCTGGTGGGCGGGGGGATCGACGCGCCGTTACCATCACGCACGGATCAGACCTCTCGGCTTAGCGACTGCGAGGGACGGTCCGCCCCGACCCTGCGACGTGCCAGCGTCGGTCGGGGCATCCCGTGTTGCAGTTCCAAGCTAGGTACTGACTTGCCATATGGCAAGTCAGAATCGGAGAATGAGGGTCATGACCGACGGAGGAGAGGCGCCCGACATGGTGTCGTTTCGTGAGTGCGCCCGCCGGGTCGTTGCCGAAGGCATCGCGCCGACGATGACGCATCAGCGTGTGTCGCAGCTACGGACCCACCCCGGTTTCCCGCCGGTCGTGCAGATCGGCCGATCAAGTGCGGTCGACTGGAACCTCGCCCGTCCCTTCTTCAAGGCGCTCGCCGAACGAGCGGCCGCCCGCGACAGCAGGCGACGGGCGGACCCGATAGAGGAGAGCAGCGGTGACGAGAATGAGCGATAAGACGGTTGTGACGAACGCCGTGGCGGCCTACGAGGTGACCTTTCGTGACGGGACGACGAAGGTCTTCGAAGCGAAGCGAGTTGACTTCGGTGAGTACGGCGTGACCTTCAGCGGGCGGCGCCACGCACAGGGGCACTCATTCGTCGCGTTCGTCCCCTACGGCGATCTCCGGGCGGTCGAGGATCGGCCTGAAGGAAAGTTGTAGCCGCCTGAGGGCCTATACCGATGCCCCTGCCTCGATCAGATAAGGCGGGGGCATCGGTGTGTCCTCACGGACTGCGCCGTGCCGGTCCGGGCCCGCGCTGCCGTCGGTGCCGTTCGGCCGCAGCATGGACTCATGAGTCAGCAACGTCCCGTCGTGGTGAACCCGCCCACGCCGAGCGGCGGCCGCCGGGTGTACGCGCGCGGTGGGGAGATCCTCGGTCTCGCCCGCGACCTCCGGGACCTGGCCGAGTTCCTGCGCCGTGCTGGACTCGACCTCGACCCGGCCGAGGTCGCCGAGTCCGACCTGATCGAATGGCGCGGCGGCGGCCCCCACGTCTGGGAGGCCGCCGCCGATCAGTAGCTGCTACGCCGCGTCGGCCCGGGCCCGCGCCTCGGCACGCTGCCGGGCCCGGGCGTCAGCCCGCTTCCGCCGGCGGGCGGCATCCTCGAGGTCCCGCTGCAGCGCGGCGAGCTGCTCCGGGCGCGACCATGTGCGCCGGCCGTCGACGAGCCCGACCGGGGCGTCGCAGCCGGGGCCCGCGCACGTCACCTCGTCGTCGAGGCCGCCGCCGCTGTGCATGGTGAGCACGCTGCCGCAGTAGGGGCACGGTCGGCCGTCCATGGGGATGGCGTGGCGCTCGCCGGTGCCGCCGATGGTGCGGTCGACTCGGCGGGCAGCCTCACGGGCGACGCCAGCGATATGTGCACGGTGGTGGTCGCGCAGGGGCAGGCACGGACCCGTGTCGCCACGGAGCCGGCCGATCAGCCACTCGGCGGCCCGCACAGCGGTGCGCTCGCCCATGGTGAAGTGCCAGCGGGCGGGGTCGGCCTCGTCGCGGGCGGCGAGCATGGCGAGGGCGAGTCCGGTCGGGTCGCCAGGGATGGCCCGGATCAGGGGCTTGATCGTGTCGCGCTGGATGTCGGCCGCGACCTGGTCGGCCAGCGCGCACAGTGCGGCCTCGACGGCGCGGCAGGCGTCGACGACGTGCAGCCGAAGCGGGACGGGGCGCTCGCCGAGCTGGATGCCGTCGCGGTCGGGGCGGGGGGTGTGGGCGCGGCCTTCGCCGACGTAGTCGCAGCGGGTGCACTCGTACTGAGGGCGGCCGTGCTCGTCGTAGCGGGTGACGAGGTGCTGCGCGTGCTCCAGCGACCGGGCCGTCTCGTCGCGGTCGTGGTCGTCGAGGGCACGGAGGTACTCGGCGCGGCCCATGGTGGGCGGCCACGTGCCGGTGTTCTGCGAGGTGTCGATCAGGGC
The DNA here is from genome assembly GCF_022846655.1 of Streptomyces seoulensis. Taxonomy (NCBI): domain Bacteria; kingdom Bacillati; phylum Actinomycetota; class Actinomycetes; order Kitasatosporales; family Streptomycetaceae; genus Streptomyces; species Streptomyces seoulensis. Next base: position 2,285,835 of record NZ_AP025667.1, on the reverse strand, counting down.
GCGCATGTCGGACCAGTGGTCGACGACGGTCTGCAGGTCGTCGAGGGCGGTGCGGGGGCGGGCGGTGTGCTGCATGGGTGTGCGCTCCTGTGGTGCGGGTGGGGCGTAGGGTGATCACACCGCGTGGGGCGCCCCGGACATCTGGCCGGATGGGGGCGCCCCGTCGTCGTGTCAGTAGCGGGTGGGCGGGAGTCCGCCCGAGCGGCGTACGCCGCGGATCACGTCGGCCACGTGGGACGGGTCGGGCTGGACGTGGATGTGCGTGTGTATCTGCGACTGTTCTTCGGCGGCGGTCTCGCCGGCGGGCCGCTCAGTGACCGTGGTGGTCCTCTCCATCAGCCGGTGTTCCCAGTTCGGCTGCATCTCACGGCGGGCGGCGAGGCGGGCCCGAGCCTTAGCCCCGGACTCCCATGACGCAGCGACGCCGGTAGCGCGCTGCCAGGGTGCGTTGCGGTGGGGGCGGGACTCGATGAAGTAGCTGATCCTTGTGCGCTGTTCGGGCATTGATTCCTCACAGGTTGTGGATGGGCGAGCGAGATCAAGCGGCCGTGTCGGTACCGGTGTTGAGCCACGGCGCGAGCGCCTTGAGGACGGCGTCGATCCGGCCCTCGGTCCGATCGGCTCCCAGGCAGCGGCACAGCGAGGTGCGCTGGCACTTGGGGCAGGGCACCGGGGTGTGCAGAGCGCGGTCGAGGATGCGGCGCACGACGAGCGGGGCCTCGACGGCCGGGCGCGGGCCGGGCACGGTGGGCTGCTCGTCGTCCTGGTCGAGCCACACGATCTCGGTCGCGCCGCCGTGACCGTGGATGCGGTCGACCGAGGTGCGGCCGCGGTCCCAGTGCACGGTGGAAGGGTCCTCGCCGCGCCAGCGGACGACGGCGGTGCCGTCGGGCCAGAGCACGCCGTCGGCGACGTCGCCGACCCCGCTGACTCCGGATATGTCCCGGTGTCGGCGCAGCACGAACCGGCGGGCCGTGGCGGGGTCGGCCGGGTAGACCACGGTGCGCCCGGTGAGTTCGTGGGTGGCCTCGGCGATCAGGGCCTGCACGGCGGCCGGGTCGGTGTAGCGGCCGGCGAACTCGGCGAGGGCCTCGACGGCGGTCATCGGCATGTCGTTGCTACTCATGGTCATTCTTCCGATCTGCCTCGGTGGTGCGGTGGTCGAGTAGGGCGGTCACAGCGGCGGCCGCGAGGCATCCGACGGCGATGCCGGCGGAGACCAGGGCGGCGATGATCAGATGTGCGACGGCGGCGGGCTCGGTCATGCTGCGGACTCCGTGTTCTGTCGGTGCTGCAGGTGCACGCCGTAGCCGTGTTCCTCGTCGATCTCGGCGACGGTCCGGGCCAGTTCGGCGAACCGGGCGGGGCCGTCCGGGTCGGGCTCGCCCTCGGGCCTGCGCGGCGTCCGGCCGTACGTGCCGGTCGGGTACAGCTCGGCGAGCATCGCGTCGGGGTCGGTCACGTCTGCCCTCCCTCGGTGGCCTGCTGCGCGGCGTACAGCTCCTGTCGGGACCAGTGGGTGTTGTGGTGCAGCACGCGGCCGCGCTCCTGACTGCGGCACGGCTTGTTCGGCGAGGCGCCACAGGCCGGGCAGAGCACCGCCCGCTCAGGCGGTCCGGCCGGCATGGCGCGCTTCGGGTACCGCGCGGCCTTGGCCTCCCGGAACTGGTCGTTGGCCGGAACGAGTTCGGTAGTGCGGCCGCCGCCGAGCCGGGAGCCGACGGCGGGCATCAGCTCGCGCAGCCCGATCGGCTCGGACTTCTCTCGGGCGACGGCCTGCCGCTGCGCCCGGAGCACGGCGACGAACGCGTCGCCGGTCTCGTCGTCCGGGGAGACGCTCGGGTGATCGGTCGGCTCGAACGTGCCCACGGCTCGGTTGAGCCGGTCCTTCACGTGGACCCGCCACCGCGACGCGATGTCCTTCGGCATGACCGGCCACGCCGACTCGGCGTAGTGCCGGCCGACGGCCTCGCCCGCGAACTGCAGCGGGATGTCGCGGAGTACGGCGGCCCACATGGTGACCTGCGCGGCCTGCTCGGTTTCGGTGGTCTTGACGACGCGGTCGTCGATGAGGGCAACCTGCTGGAGCAGGTCGAGGGTGTCGTCGATGTTCACGACGCGCTACCTCCGTTGAGACGTTCACGCAGCCGGTCGAGTCCGGCGACCTGCTGCTGAGATCGGGTGGGCTGCTGCAGGGGCACGACGACGCCGCCCGGCGCGGCCAGCTCGGTGCGTTCGTTCTCGGCCCACTGCTGCCAGCGGCCGCCCCACGCGGGCGCGACCCGCTGGTCGTCGAGCTGCCGCCGCACGAACTTGCGCGTGACTTGGTCGAGCTGCTGCGCGGTGAGCTGCGGCAGACCGGCGTCGGCGCGGGCGAGCTGCGCCGTCTCGACGTCCTCGGCGCTGGGCTGCCAGTCCGCGGGAATCGGCCGGGCCGCGCTCGTCGGCGGCGCCGGGTCGGGCAACGGCTGCTCGTCGTACGCGGGTTGCTGCGGCCGGCGGCCGCCCTGCGCGCCGGGGGCCTGCTGTCGCTCGCGGTAGTCGCGCTTCTTCGCGGCGGCACGCTCGCGCCGGGCGGTGACCTCGGCCCGAGCGGGGTTGTATTCGAGGTAGTCGTGCATGTAGTAGTCGCCGGGGGCGGGCTGTTGGCACTTGGGACGCGGGCAGGTGTGGCCGTGCTCGTGCCACAGTCCGACCTCGACCAACTTCGTGATCTGCGCTTTCGAGCCGTACATCTTGGCGATGACGCCGGGCACGATGCCGTCGGTCAGGTGCTGCGACGCGTAGCTGCCCGCGCGCATCCACAACCCGACGGCCGCGTTCTTGGCGGCGATGATCTTCGGGTGGGTGTCGGCGTTGTCGTCTACGGCGAACCAAGACATCGGGTCTGCTCCTACGCGTCGAGGGCGAGTTGTCCCTCGGAGACCGGGGGCGTACGGGTGGGGCGGCGCCGGGCCGGGGGGCCGGGCGGGGCGGTGCACTGGTGGTCGATCACGTGCGGGCGAGGGCAGTCGCCGCGGCGGCGGTGGCAGTCCGCCCACCGCAGGTCGGTGCCGTGCTTCGTGGCCCGCACGCACCAGTCGAGCCGGTTCGGCTCGCGCAGCGCAGCGGCCGCCGCGGCGGGCAGCTCGTCGGCGTTGGCGACAACGTCGAGCGCCGCCCGCTGTCCGACGAGCTGCCGCAGCACGGTCCGGCCGCAGCGGCAGCGCACTCGGCGCGCGCCGCCACTGCTGCTGGGGCGGTAGGTCATCCGAACTGCTCGACCCGCGACCCGCGCCGCCGGCGCGTCGTCTCCTGGTGCGCCTCGAACTCCGCCTCAGTCGGGTGACCGGCGAGGGCCTCGGTGACCGCCTCCTCGACGACGGTCTCGCCGGGGCCGACCTCGTCGAGGGTGTCGGTCATCTTCCGGCGCCGCATCATGGCCCGCATGACCTCCAGCACGAGCCCGGTCTGCTCGTCGTCGCGGGCAGCCTCGACCAGCCGCATCCTGAGCCTGACCTGCGCGGCCTTGTCCTCGGAGTCGGCGTGCCCGGTGTAGGACACCGAGTGCAGCTCGGCGATCACGATCACGCACATGCCGGGGTGCTCGAACAGTCCACGGCGCTGCTCCTCGGTGAGCGCGGCCTCCAGCATCGCGGCGGCGCTGTCGAGCTTGACCTCGACCGGGGCATCCTTGTCCAGCTTCGGCATGGTCACTTCCTCTTTCGCTTACTCATGGAGTGCTGCAGCGCCGCGTACTGGCGGGCGGCCGCTGCTCGGATCTCGGGGTTCGGGCAGGCGTCGCGGCGGTGCCGGCCGTACCGGATCACCAGGGCCTCGACCTCGGCGTGACCGACGGCGTCCTCGGCGTGCCCGCAGGGGCACCAGAAGTCGGCGGCGGCGAGATCCTTCGCCTTGCTGTCGAGGCGGACCCGCAGCCCGTAGCCGGGGTGCGGGTTGCCGATCGTCGGCCCGAGCCCATTCACTTCGCCTCAGCCCGCCAGCGGGCCACGGTGCGCGGCACCACACGGACCCGGTCGGCGATCTCGGCCGCGCTGTGCCCGCGCTGGGTGAGGTGCCAGCACGCGAGCCGGGCCTCGTCCCGCGTGAGCACGGGCAGCGGGCTGATCCCGTCCACGACGCGGCGCACCGCGGCGTCGTCGATGTCGGGGCGCTGCGGGCGCTGCACTCGGTGCAGCGGCCGGGGCGGGCGCACCATGCAGTCGAGCTGCCGGGCGACGCCCCGCCAGTGCCGTGCCTGCCCGACGTCGGCCTGCTCGGACGCGGCGGTGCGCAGCAGCTCGGCGAGGGTGCGGGCGGCGGCGCCCGAGGTGAGGCGCACGGTGATCTCGATCATGCGTCGGCCCCCAGCACGTACCGCTGCCGGTACAGGTCGGGCCACTCACCCTTGGAGAGGTAGTCGCGCTGGGCCTGCGGCATCGTGAACAGCGGCCGCCCTGCCCAGTCGTAGCCCGCCGCCCGCAGCCACCACGCGTCGGCCTGGTCGCCGCCCTTGTCGTCGGCGAACTCGACGCCGTCCGCGAGGTACGCGGCCGCCTGCATATCGGCCTTGTCCGCCTTGCCGTTGTCGCACGCGAACGCCTTGAGCGTCGACGGCGGGATGTACGCCCACGGCACGTCGGCGTCGATGAACACCGACAGCACCACGCCGTGCAGGCCAGCGATCGCCTTCAGGTTGGCGATGCTCATCCGCCCCGTGATCATCGGCAGGTCCTCGATCACAGCCAGGTGCGGGCGCTGCTCGGCGACCTCGATCGCCAGTCGGTCACGGATCTGCGTGACCCGCTTGTGGCGGTCCTTGAGCCGCGTCTTGATCCGGAACGTCGAGCCGTCGACACGGGCCACCCCGGTCGAGGTGATCGACACGTCGAGACCCATGATGCGCACCCCGAGCGGCATGCGGCGCTGGTCGTCGAGGCCGAGGGAACCGGGCGCGATCAGTCCGGGGATCGTCACGCCGCACCCCGGTTCCGCGCCGGCGAGATCGGCCCGCACACCTCGCGCAGCACGTCGAGCGACTGCACGTCGGTGCGGTACTCGGTCCGCATCAGCGGGATACCCGAGACCTGGTCGAGGTCGCCCGTCCACTGCCAGGCACGCCCGTAAGCGTCGACCCAGTCGCAGGTCAGGTCCCAGGCATGGCCGGTGCCGTCCGTCCACACCGCGAACTCGCGGTCGAGGGTGGCGGCCTGCTCCTGCAGGGGCTCAAGGGCACGTTCGGCGCGCGAGGTCGGCCGACAGACGGCGTTCTCGTGCGCGGCCTCGTAGAACAGGGCGATCCGGAACATGACCTCGGCCAGGATCAGCGGGCAGACCCTGTCCTCGCCCTCGATGGTGGCGTTGCCCTGGTCGTCGATGAGCACCACCACCGGGTGCTCGGCCAGGTCCACGAAGCGGAAACGGTCGCCGATCATGCGGGCTCCTCAGTGCTCGACGGCTCGACCCAGGGGCGCAGCGGCCACGAGCCGTCGACGCGCGCCTCGGGGTCGGTCTTGCGGAAATGGGCCTGCAGCCCGGCGGCCTGCTCGGCGGCGAGCTCGACCTGCCGGGCGTGCAGCTCGGCGACCGACAGCCCGCAGAAGTCGCCGTAGCGCGGCCGGCGCACGGCCTTGATCCGGTCCGGCCAGTCCTCGCGCGGCGTGTGCGCGAGCGTCCCGATCCGATGCGCGATCCGCGCGGCGACAAGCGCGTCGTACGAGCAGCCGTGCGCCTGGTCGTCGTCCCACGGCAGTTCGTAGACCTGCGCGAGAGTGATGAGCTGCCTCGGCCCCTGCTTCTCCGACACCCGCTTGCGGTACGGGTCGGCGTGCTTGTCGAGCACGGCCGTGTCGATGACGTGCAGCGGGCGCATGCCGAGCCGGTCCTGCAGGGTCGGCAGACCGTAGCGGCGGCACTCGCGGTCGAGCAGCGTCAGGTCGTACACGACGTTGTGCCCGACGACGGTCGCCTCCTGGTCGGCGTAGGAGACGAGTACCTCGGTGATGTAGTCCACCGCGCCCTTGGCGGGCTCGCCCTTGGCCTGCGCCTCGGCGGTGCTGATGCCGTGCACGGCGGTGGCCTCGGCGGGGATGTCGACGTCGGGGTTCACGAACCAGTCGTGCGGCTCGACCGGCTGCCCACCGCCGAGCCCGTGCACGGCGGCGGTCACGATCCGGTCGTTCTCGACGTCGACACCGGTCGTCTCCAGATCGAACGCGGCCAGTCGGCCCAGGTGCCACGTCATCGGCGGGCCCCCGATCCGGGCTGCGCGGCGTCCGGCCACGCGCTCAACGTGCTGCTGCCGACGTCGACGCCATGGGCGTCGGCCGGGGGCTCGTCGTCAACGAACTCGGCGTCGACGACGCCCTCGTCGTCGTCCTGGCCGCCGACGTCACCGGTCTGCGGGTCGATCCCCTGGTCGATGTCCTCGGCGATCCGCATGAGGTCGCGCGACAGCTCATCGGACCCGTCGCGGGCGACGTGCCCGGCGCGATTGGCCTTGTGCCACACCTGCCGCACCTCGTCGGACGTGCGGCACTTACGCGCCTCTTCGAGGTAGTCGGGCACCTCGGCCGGCGCCGCGGCGATGGCAGGCCGCTCGATCGTCGCCGGGTCGAGGGCGGCCGCCATGGACAGCGGGCCCGACAGGGCGTGGCGCAGCGACGGGATCGCGGGAACCACCATGACGACCGGGAAGCGCTTCGTCTTGCCCTTGCGCTTCACCTCGCGCTGCTCGATCCACATGCGCAGCGGCATGGGCGACTTGCCGTCGGTCGCCGCGAGCACGGCGTCGATCCCGCCCGCCATGGCGTCGGCGGCGTAGTACGAGTGCGTCTCCAACCGCCACACACCGAAGTCGGGGAGGTCGGCGAGCATCACGTTCAGGCGCGAAGTCGGCTTGCACACGGTGCCCGCGGGCTGCTCGTGCCACTGCTCGCCGTGTTCGGCGAGGCACAGGCACGGCCGGCGCGACAGTTTCTCGGTGATCCCGTCGCAGCGCCGGGCGCAACCGCCCCCGGTCCACAGCTCGTTGTCCTGCGACAGCGGGTCGCCGGGCGGCAGGATCGCCCGCAGCTCGCGCGCCTCGGTGATCACCCGGAACTGCTCGATCTTCGAGCCCTGCGGGGTCCACTCCTCGACGATGCCGCCGTACAGAGCGGCGGCCCGCTCGACATAGTCGCGCGAGTGCGACGACAGGATGAACGTCGCACTGCGCTGCGCGATCGCCCGCTTCTTCGGGTCGGGGTGAGGGGTGCTGTATCCGGTGCGGATGCGGCCGAGTTCGGCGCCCGCCCGCTTCATGGTCATGATGCGGGAGCCCATGCTCACGCTGCCTTTCGGTCGGCGCCCGGCGCCCACGGCGGCAGCACCGTGGGGTACGACGCGGGCGCGTCGTGCAGGTATCGGGCGGTACGCGTGGCACCGAGGAACGCGCGGAACTGCTCCCGGCCGGAGGGCACTTCGATCAGCCGGTGCGAGCGCGGCCGCAGGTTCAGCAGTGCCGTGCGGTGGACCCGCGGGGCGGGCTCGGACGTGTCGTCGGGCAGCAGCCACTCGGGCGCGTGCCGCAGCGCGGCGAGCTGCAGCGGCTGCTCGTCGTACACCGTGTCGGCCGGCTTCTTCGCGCTGGTCTTGTAGTCGACGAGCCAGAGCTGACGGCGCCGGAACCGGCCGGTCGGGAGCCACAGCCACACGTCGCCGGTCCCGGCGTAGCCGTGGTGGCGGTGCATGACGGTCGTCTCGACGGCCTCGATGTCGCGGTCGAAGTCGACGCGCCACAGCCGGTAGAAGGCGGCGAGCTGCACCGCGTACGGCTCGACCTCTTCGTCGTACGGGTACGGCGTGTTCAGCACCAGGGCGACCGCGCGCAGGTGCACGCGGGTGCCAAGGTTCTGCGCCCGCTCGGTGTACTGCCGGTGCGCGGCGACGAGCGCGGTGCGCAGCGCGGCCGGCTCGGTGCGGGCCCGACGGGCGACACCGATCGGGTCGGCGAGCACCTGGTCGGCAGCCATCCCGGCGGCCCACGGCAGCAACGCAGGCTTGGCGATGGCCGACAGGGCGTTCGTGATGCTGATCAGGTCCGGCCCCCCGGCGGGGTCGCGGTAGTAGCGACCCCGCTCGGTGGCGACGGCCCATTTCGGGTCGGTCACGTGGTGCCCCGCATCTCTGCAGCAGTGCGCCGGCCAGCGCTCGCGCACCGGAAGAAGGCGCCGATGCGCTCGCACTGCCACGCGCGGGTGACCGTGGGAGTGGGCTCGCCCTGGTGCGGCGATCCGCCGCGGGTGCCCTTCTCCTCTGCGTCCGCAGCGGTGCGCAGGTACAGCGCGAACTCGACTGCCGTGGCGCCCCGCCCGAAGTCCCGGGCGTATTCCTCGGCCATGACGGCGATCTCGCGCAGCATCTCGGTGTGCGGGTTCATCGCTGCTCACCACCCTTGCCGTGCGCGGCGATCCGCTTCGCGTGCAGCTCGCCCTCGATCTCCGCGACCTCCTCGGCGATGTCGAGGGCCTCGTCGAGCGAGTACACGAACGCCTCGGCGCGGCCGATCTCGGAGACGTACTGCCAGCCGTCCGGGTCCCGCCACGCCCGCAGCCCGGTCAGCGCGCCGTCGGTCACGGCCCACCGGTCAGAGTCGGCGGCCTCGCGGCGCACGACGATCTCGCCGTACCCGCCGCCGACGCCCGCAGGAAGCGGCACACGGAACTCGGACGTGAGCGCCATCTGCGCGGTGAGCGCCGCGACTTCGCGGGCGGCGTCCTCGGCGAGGGCTTGCGTCGGCGCGATCCGTCGTGTGATCCCGTCGGCCGTGGGGCAACCCCACGCATGGCCGTTGAATCGCTTCGGGCAGCCGCACGGGTGGCACGGGTCCTCGGCGGATGCCTCCCACGGCGGGGTCAGCGCGATGTCGAAGATCGCCCGCAGCTCGTCCTGTCCGACGTAGTCCTGCGTGACCAGGGGCGGAGTGCGTCCCTGCTGCCACTTCTGACCCGCCCGAAGCCGGACCGCGAGCGCCGCACGCTGCGACTCCAACTCGGCCAGCCGAGCCTGCATCTGCTCGGACGTCATCGGGGTGTCGCTCACGCGGCCGCACCGCCCTTGGTGGCCATCCCAACAGCCACGGCCACCGCCGCGAGCCGCCTGATCCGGTCGGCCAGCGCCAGCCCCTGCCTGCCGTACACCGGCAGCTTGGTGCCGGCCACGGCGACCAGGTCGGCGACGAGCGACTCGAACCCGAGGTCGCCCGGCCGCAGCACCGCATGCGGGTCGACGGGCAGCGCCTCGTACAGGTCGCCGAGCCGGTCGGCGAAGTGGTCGTCGGTCAGCAGCGCGGTGACGACGTCGGTCACGACGTGCTGCACGAATGCCTCGACGTCGAGGGTCACGCCGGTCGGGATCGACTCGACGGTGATCCGGAACGGCCCGTCGACGGGCGTGTTCTTCGGGCGCTTGCTCATCGGGCACCCCCCGCCGCCACAACGCGGGACGCCGTGATCTGCCCGTACAGCGCGGGCACGCCGACGCCGACGAGGCGGGTCCGGACACCCCCGTACGTGCAGCGCACAACCATGGCCGTGCCGGTCGAGTCCCCGCGGGAGTCACCCGTGTTGAGGGTGTGCATCCACGCCTTCCAGTCCGCCAGCGTGCGCGGGTGGACGACGATGGTCACCTCGCCCCGGAGCGCCGTCACAGTCGGCTCACCGGGCATGCCCGCCGTCTCCACGGACGCGGTGCGCGCGGCCGCCTGCGCCTGGCGGCACTCGGCGAGCAATTTCACGGCGGCGGGGCTCGGCGTGGGCCGGGACAACCGGCCCGGCAGCTCGTCGGGCGCGAGCAGGCGCGCGTCGTCGAGGGCGCGGGCCGCGTCGAGCGCCGGGTCGGTCGAGGTGCCGTGGACGAACGCGCCCGCGATGATCCGGGCGGCGTGCTCGGTACGGGTCGTCATCGGCCGGCCCCCGGTCGCACCTCGGCGAGCACGTCCTCGCCGTCGACGACGGCGACGTGCACGCGGATCAGGACCGGGGCGCCCTTGGTGCCCCGCTCGGGGGTCTCGGTGTACAGCGTCCACAGCGTGACGCCGCCGGAGCTGGGGCCCTTGTCGATGCGGCCGCCCAGCTCCCAGACCCACAGGGCCAGTTCGCGGGAGCTGACGACGGTGATGTGCACGGCGTCAGCGCGCGGCGTCATCGCGCCGACGGGCAGGGGCAGGTAGTCGACCAGGGCGGACACGGCGAGTTCGCCGATGGCCTCGCGGTCCCAGTTGCTGAGGGGGCGTTCGGTAGGCTGAGCGCTCATGGCGCGGGCCTCCCTTTCTTCCTAGCTGGATGAGTGGGGCTTGCGCCCCTGGGTCGCCTCGCTCCTTGGCCGTTGCGGGACGGCCCTTTGGTCTGTGCGGGCCTAGGCGGCGAGCGGCAGCTCGGCCAGCGCAGCGTGCCGCTGGCGGCGCCGGATGATCTCGGCCTCGATCGCCTCGACGGAGCCCAGCGGGTGGCCCGGGTAGTACGCCGCCTGGGCGGCCTCTCGGGGCGTGCGGGACGCCCGCAGGCGAACGGCGCTGACCAGCACCTCGGCGGCCCCGCGGATGCACTCCTCGCGGGTGGGCGTCGCGGTCATCAGGCGGCCGCCGGGCTCTTGAGCGCGGGGGCCGCGGCCGGGGTCACCTCGAAGACGTCGCCGAACTCCACGCCGTAGGCGACGCAGATCGCGGCGACGGCCGTCGCGGAGGCGGGCCCCCCGTTCCGCAGGCGGTGGATGGTGCCGGCCCCGAGGCCGGCGGCGACCGCCCGCTGCCCGTAAGTCAAGTGGCCGTTACTCTCGGCAAGTTCGTCGTACTGCACGGTGCGCAGTCGGATGATGTACACAACGTGTTCCTTCCATCGGCGGAAGTTCCATCGATGGAAGGAAGCTAGCACAGTCCTTCCTTCGACGGAAGGAAGGATCAAGATCTTCTTGTTCGATTGCGCTGTTCGAACGCATGTCCTTAGATGGTCCCGAGCAGCGAGAACGGCAAAAGGTTGCCCACAGCAGCCCTTGTGCCTTTCTTCCGTCGATGGAACATCGACATATGGACGTTCCATCGGCGGTAGCCTGCGCGTATGCGGAGACGAGACAACGACGAGCCCGCCAGCGGCGGAGAGGCACAGAGGCCAACGTGGCTTGTGTGGCTGACAGGAGTTCTTACAGAGCAGGGATACGACGTCACGAGCCCCCGTGGAGGAGGACAGGCCAAGCTCGCCCGTGAGACGGGTCTAGCTGGGTCGACGATCAACAGGATTTTGAGAGATGCGCAGGTTCCCGACTATGACTCCCAGCGGCGACTAGCCCGACATCTAGGTCTATCCCTGCAGGAATTCCTCGTGCGCACGGGGAAGGCTGAGCCCGGCGACTTTCATGCGGAACAGGGATTTCCGGTTGGCGAGGCAGAAACCGGCCATTGGCAGGTATCGTCCGACATGCGCTTGACGCCCGAGGAGATCGCGGCGCTCGCTGGCGTGCCAGATGAAGACCTGAATTGGTTCACGACCATGGTCCGGTCCATGCGACGTCATGGGCCATCAGACGGAGGCAGTGCCACGGGGGGTGCTGCTGCAGAGGGGTGACACATGCGGGCGCAGTGGGCGATAGGCATTCTGTCCAGCGCAGCGGCGGCAGTGGGGGCCGCGCTGATCAGCTACGGGATCGCCACCCGTGAGGCCACGCCGTATCGAGCGGGAATGGCTCTGCTCATCATCGGCATGGCCGGACTTCTGCTCGTCCATCAGCGCCGCACAGCAGCGAGAGTGATGGCCCATCAGGCGCGTATGGCCCGACTGTCGCAAGCAGAGCGGGACCGGTACACGCGGATGGGGTGGAGAGCTGCCATGTTCGACAGCCATAACCAGACGGGTACGGGTGCGGGCGCCGGCCAGGTCGTGCAACTGCCGGGCACCCGCGCCACGTCTGCAGCCCGGACCAAAGGCAGCGCGTCGTGATTTGGGGGTAAACACGCGTGGGTGCAATTCGTAGCCTCTACGTACCCAATGTTTCATCCATCCCGAATGGGGACCTTATCCCCGTCATTGGATACGCCCGCGTGTCCACATGGCGCGAGGAAATGATCAGCGTCGACATTCAGAAAAGCGTCGTCGAGGATGCGGCCGCTCGTCGCGGCCGGTACGTCGCCGAATGGGTCATCGACCCAGACGACACCGGCCGAAATTTCAAGCGCCGGGTGATGCAGGCGATCGAAATCATCGAGGACCCTGAACGCCCCGAGCGTGAACTGTGGTCCTGGAAGTTCAGCCGATTCGGCCGCAACAGGCATGGCGTCGCCATCAACCTCGCCCGGATCGAGAACGTCGGCGGCGAGCTCGTCAGCGCCACCGAGGATGTCGACTCCAAGACCGCCGTTGGCCGCTTCACCCGCGGCATGCTCCTTGAGGTCGCCGCCTTCGAGTCCGACAGGGCTGGCGAAATCTGGAAGGAGACCCACGCCCTACGCAGGAAGCTCGGGCTTCCCTCATCGGGCGGCCGGCGGTTCGGCTACACCTGGCACCCCCGCCGCATCCCGGACAACCGCGGTGGCTTCACGACCCAAGAGGAATGGTACGAGCTGCGGCCCACTGAGGCCGAGCTGATCCACGAGGCGTACACCGAGTACACCAAGGGCGTGACCGGGTTCAGCAAGCTCGCCCAGCGCTGGAACGACCTGGGAATGCGAACGGCCCGCGGATCGGTGTGGCTCGACCAGACAGTGCGGGGATTCCTCGACTCGGCGTTCCCCGCCGGCGTCCTGCGCGTACACAACCCCGAGGCAATCTGCGGCGAGCCCGGCCGCTGCCAGAAGCCTGCTCATCTCGTCTTCATGGCGGCCGAGCACGAGGCGGCGATCGACGGGGATCTGTGGGACGCCTTCCGCGCCATGCGCGCCGAGCGGGCCAACACGCCCCGCCGCGCCCTCCGGGCTGTCTACCCGCTGTCTGGGCTGATCTGGTGCGGCCTGTGCGGCAGCAAGGCCCAGACCACCGGCAGCGCCGAGAGGCCAGCGAAGGGGTACCGCTGCAACGCACGCGCGCGTAAGGGAACGGATCACGAACCGGTCTGGGCCACGCGATGGATGCTCGAAAAACAAGTGCGGGACGATCTCGACGAGGTGCTCGCCGAGATCGACGACATAGCGGCCGGACAGGTAGTCATCCCCGAGCCTCGCCGCGAGCCCGACTTGGAACTCGTGCGCGCGCGTCTCACGGCCACGCTCGAACGGGCGACGAGTGCTCTGGACCGAGCCTTCAACGCGTACGCCCTTGGCGACGTCGACCGCGACACCTATCTGAGGACACGGGTCGAGCATCAGAAGAACCGGGATGAGGCGAAGGCCAAGCTTGCCGAGCTGGACGAGCCCGACGAGCCCGAGCCCACGTCCCCCCTACCGTTCCGGGACGTGGTCGCTGGCCTGATCGAGGAATGGGACACTATCGACGTGCCATCCAAGCGACTTCTTCTGAGCCGAATCATCACCCGCATCGAGCTATGGCCTGTGGGTGAGCAGCGCATCATCTGGCGTTGGACCCCCGCCGAGCCCCTTCCCAAGTGGTCGGTGCGTCGTGCCGACTAGTAGGGGTGTTATTGGATGGTCACTGCACGGTGATGGAAAATCACCCGCACCCGGAGCGGTGGTACGCCCCGACGAACGGCTGACCTGGCCGCGCACGGTGGGCCTGGGCGCCCAGCACGTCGTGGCGATGTTCGGAGCCTCCTTCGTCGCGCCCGTGCTCATGGGCCTGGACCCCAACCTGGCGATCATGATGTCGGGTGTGGCGACGGTGATCTTCCTGCTCGCCACGCGCGGCCGGGTCCCCAGCTACCTGGGCTGCTCCCTGTCCTTCGTGGGCGTCGCCGCCGTGATCCGCGCGGACGGCGGCACCAGCGCGACGGTGACCGGCGCGATCCTCGTCGTCGGCGCGGTGCTGTTCCTGGTGGGTCTCGCCGTGCAGCGGTTCGGGGCGCGGATCATCCACGCCGCGATGCCGCCCATCGTCACGGGCGCCGTGGTCATGCTGATCGGCTTCAACCTGGCGCCGGTGACCGCCACGACGTACTGGCCGCAGGACCAGTGGACGGCGCTGCTGGTGATGCTGTTCACCGGCCTGGCCGTGGTCTGCCTGCGCGGCTTCTGGTCGCGCATCGCCATCTTCCTGGGCCTGGTCTTCGGCTACCTCATCTCCTGGATCTTCGACCTGACCCTCGGCAAGATCCACTCGACGGACGCGAGCGGCAAGGTCACCGACCACTGGCGCCTGGACCTGTCCGGCGTCTCCAAGGCGGACTGGATCGGGCTGCCCACCTTCCACGGGCCGTCCTTCCAGTGGTCGGCGATCCTGGTCGCGCTGCCCGTCGTCATCGCCCTGGTCGCGGAGAACGCGGGCCACGTCAAGGCGGTCGGCGAGATGACGGGCGACTCGCTCGACGACAAGCTCGGCACCGCGATCTCGGCGGACGGCGTCGCCTCGGTGCTGTCCACGGCGGTCGGCGGCCCGCCGAACACCACCTACTCCGAGAACATCGGCGTGATGGCCGCGACCCGCGTCTACTCCACGGCCGCCTACTGGGCCGCCGCCTGCTTCGCCCTGCTGTTCGGCGTCTGCCCGAAGTTCGGCGCGGTGGTGGCCGCGATCCCCGGCGGTGTCCTCGGCGGCATCACCGTCATCCTGTACGGCATGATCGGCCTGCTCGGTGCCCAGATCTGGCTGCACGGCAAGGTGGACCTGCGCAACCCGCTGAACCTGGTCCCGGCGGCCGCGGGCATCATCATCGGCGTCGGCAACGTCACGATGAAGTTCACCGACACCTTCTCCCTGAGCGGCATCGCGCTGGGCACCCTGGTGGTCATCACCGGCTACCACGCGCTGCGCGCGTTCGCCCCGGCGCACCTGAAGGGGCAGGAACCGCTGCTGGACGAGGGCACCTCCTCCTACGACGAGTCGTCGGACGGCACCACGGGTCCCGGCAAGGCGTAGCCGCACGGTCCGGCCCGGCGTTCGCTCGTTCCGGCGAAGCACCGGGCCGGTCGGCCCGCCGCCCGGCGCGCGGCTGCCACCCTTCCCCCATGGCGCTGCCGCGATACTCCACCACCCCCGTCGACGCCGTCCTGTCCCGGATGCGCGCGCTCGGCACGGAGCTGCCCGAGCGGGACGGGGTCGCCGTGTTCAACCGGGTCTACCTCACCGTCACCGAGGAGGTGGACCGGCGGCTGGACACCGGGGCGTTCACGGACCCGTGCGCGGCGGCCGCGCTGGACGTGCGGTTCGCCGAGCGCTACCTGGCGGCCGTGGACGCGGTCACCGAGGACCGCCGGCCGCCCGCCTGCTGGCGCCCGCTGTTCCAGCTCCGCCGCCATCCCGGTGTGACCCCGCTGCAGTTCGCACTCGCCGGGATCAACGCCCACATCGGGCACGACCTGGCGCTCGCCGTGGTGGACACCTGCCGGGCGCTGGGGTGCGAACCGGCCGACCTGGAGGACGAGTTCGACCGGGTGGGCGAGCTGCTCGCGGCGCTGGAGGAGCGCATCCGCGAGGATCTGATGCCGGGTCCCGACCTGCTCCAGATCGCCGATCCGATCACCCATCTGCTGGGCTCCTGGAGCCTGGAGCGGGCCCGTGACGCCACCTGGTCGGCGGCCCGCGTCCTGTGGGCGCTGCGCCGCTGCGGGGACGTGGCCGAGGAGTTCGCCGCCCGGCTGGACGCGGCGGTCGGCCTCGCGGGCCGGATGCTGCTCACCCCGCTCCGCGACTGATCCGGCCTGAACTCACCCCTTCGGGTGACCTACGGAACAGCCGGGCGATCGCCGCGCGTTGAAGGGGCATCCCGACGCGAAGGAGCAGCGGTATGACGACCAGGCTCGGCCTCGGCCTTCCCCAGATGCGCCAGTACGATATCGGCAGGGACGTGCCCGACGTGGCGCGCGCGGCCGAGGAGATCGGCTACGACAGCCTGTGGGTCTTCGAGCGGGCCCTGGTCCCGGAGCCCGCCACCCAGGGTCTGTACGGCATACCGGGTCTGCCCTGGCCGGACCAGTACCGGCACGTGGCCGACCCGCTGGTCACGCTCGCCCTGGCCGCCTCGGCGACCACGCGTGCGGAGCTGGGCTCCAGCGTGCTGGTGGCCCCGCTGCACCTGCCGTTCCAGCTCGCCAAGTCGCTGGCCACCCTGGACGCGGCGAGCGGCGGCCGGGTCCTGGCGGGCCTCGGCACGGGCTGGTCCCTGGACGAGTACGCGGCTTCCGGCGTGCGCCCCTTCGAGGAGCGCGGCGCGGTGCTGGACGAGATCATCTCGGTGTGCCGGGCGGCCTGGGGTCCGGATCCGGTCGTCCACCGGGGCGAGATCTCGGACATCCCCTCCGCCGTGGTCGGGCCGAAGCCCGCGCGGCCGATCCCGATCCTGCTGGCGGCGGGCAGTGGCCGCGCGCTGCGCCGGGTGGTGGACCGGGCGGACGGCTGGCTGCCGGTGAGCCAGGGCGCCGAACAGGTCGCCGCCCAGTGGCGCGAGCTGCGGGAACTGGCCGAGGAGCGGGGGCGTACGGAGCCGCTCCGCGCGGTGCTGCGGGTGAACGCGGTGTTCCGCTCCAAGACGGCGCAGAACGCCGACCGCGCGCCCTTCGAGGGAAGCGTGGACCAGATCGTGGCGGACCTGGTGGAGCACTCCCGGATCGGCATGACGGACATACTCGTCGACCTCCAGTCCGGCGCGCGGGACGCGGCGGAGCTGAAGGACACCGCGGCCGAGGTCTACGAGAAGGCGCGGGCGGCCGGGGTCTGAGACCCGGCCGCCTCCTCCCCGGATCAGTCCTCGGGCAGCTCGACGGGCGCGATCTCGTCGTAGACGTCGCCGGGGCCCGGGTTGGTCGGGTCGGTCTCGCCGCCGAAGTGCCGCATGACGCCCCAGACCGCGTTCAGCGCGGTCTGGACCGCGCCCTCGGCCCAGCCGGCCGTCCAGGAGATGTCGTCACCGGCGAGGAAGACGCCCCGCTTGTCCTCGGGCAGCCGGTCCTGCATGAAGTGCGTGAACAGGCGGCGCTGGTAGCGGTAGTGGCCGGGCAGGTTGGCCTTGAACGCGCCCATGAAGTAGGGCTCGTTCTCCCAGGAGACGGTCACCGGGTTGCCGATGATGTGCTTCCTGATGTCGACCTTCGGGTAGATCTCGCCGAGCGACTTCAGCATGACCTCCATCCGCTCGTTCGCGGACAGCGGCAGCCACTTCAGGCTGTCGTCGCACCAGGTGTAGGAGAGGCAGATGACGGCGGGCTTGTCCGGGCCCTCGTCCAGCAGGTAGGTGCCGCGCGTCATGCGGTCGGTGAGCGTCATCGACATGACGTCCCGGCCGGTCTCCTCGTCCTTGTCCAGCCAGAAGGGCCGGTCGACCGGCACGAAGAGCTTCGAGGACTCCATGTAGTGGGTCCGCTCGATCGCGGTCCAGTGGTCGATCGGGAAGAGCGAGTCGTCGCAGGCGATCTTGGAGAGCAGCATCCAGGACTGGGCCGTGAAGATCGCCGCCTGGTAGGTCCGGATGTCGCCGTTCGCGTCGGTGACCGTGATCCGGTTGCCCGAGGTGCGGTTCAGCCGGGTCACGGCCGGGCGGGGCTCGCCGTTCACGTGCAGCGAGGCCAGCGAGGTGCCGTAGGGCCAGTGGACGATCTTCTCCGGCTCGCGCTCCCACATGCGCAGCGGGAGCTGCTGGGAGCCGCCGACGATGCCCCGGTGGTGGTCGTCGGCCTCGGTGTAGACGACGCGCAGGATCTCCAGGATGGAGTTGGGGAAGTCGGTGTCCCAGCCGCCGGTGCCGAAGCCGACCTGGCCGAAGATCTCGCGGTGCCGGAAGGACTTGAACGCCTCGGAGTCGCAGAGGAAGCCGTAGAAGGTCTGGTTGTCGAGCTTCTCGACCAGCTTCGCCCAGATCTCGCGGATGCGCGGCACGTCCCGCTCGCGCATGGCGCGGTTCATGTCGGAGAAGTCGGCGCCCTCCTCCAGGCACTTGTTCCACGCGGCGGCGACGTCCCGGTAGACCTGGGGCAGGTCGGCGACGGTCTCCGCGTAGTGCGACTCGCCCTTGAGGTCCACCACGGTCGACGGGGTGCCCTCGGCCAGCGGGTTGGGGAAGGGGCGGGTGTGCAGGCCGACCAGGTCGATGTAGTGCTGGAGGGCCGTGGAGGACGGCGGGAAGCGCATCGCGCCCATCTCGGCGGTCAGCGACTCGTCGCAGCCCTCGAACCCGACGGTGCGCAGCCGGCCGCCGAGCTGGTCGGCCTCGTAGACGACGGGCTTGAGGCCCATCTTCATCAGCTCGTACGCGGCGACGATGCCGGACAGGCCGCCGCCGATGACGGCGACCTCGGTGCCGTGCTCGGTGGCCGGGATCTGGCCGAGGCCCGCCGGGTGGGCGAGGAAGTCGTCGTAGGCGTAGGGGAAGTCCGGGCCGAACATGGTGATCGGCGGCTGCTGCTCGTCGGCGTGCTCGACGGCGTTGGGCACCGTGGACGTCATGGGGTACGGACTCCTTGCGCGGAAGTACTGCGAGGAACTGGTGGGGGGAGGTTCAGGAGGCGCGGGTGAGCGACCCGTACAGGCCGGGGCGGCGGTCGGCGAGGTACGGGTTGGCCTCGCGGGAGGCGGCCAGGAAGGCGGGGTCGGCGTCGGCGAACACCAACTGGGCCTCGGAGCGCCCGGCGCGGACGCGGGCCACGCCGTCGGGGCCGGCCAGCGTGGTGAGCCCGACGAACTCGAACTCCCCTTCCCTGCCGACCCGGTTGACGTAGGCCACGTACATCTGGTTCTCGAAGGCGCGCACCGGGATCATCGACTCCGGCACGAACTGATACGGGTGCATCTGCGCGGTCGGCACGATCAGCAGGTCGGTGCCGGCCAGCGCGTGGGCGCGCACGTTCTCCGGGAACTCGACGTCGTAGCAGATCATCAGGCCCACGGTGAGGCCGTTCAGCTCGGCCTGGACGACCTGCCGTTCGCCCGGGGTGAAGTGGTCGCGCTCGAAGCAGCCGAAGAGATGGGTCTTGCGGTAGCCCGCGAGCCGGACGCCCTCGGCGGAGACGATCTGGGCGGAGTTGTACACGGTGTCACCGTCGCGCTCGGGGTAGCCGTAGGCGATGGCCAGGCCGTGCCGGGTGGCGATGTCGGCGACCGCGTCGGCCGAGTCGCCGTCGGCGGGCTCGGCGAGGTGCGGGATCTCGCCGCCGATCGCGTACCCGGTCAGGAACATCTCCGGTGCCGCCAGCAGCCCGGCGCCCGCCTCGGCGGCGCGGCCCGCGGCCTCGTCGAGGACCTTGAGGTTCTCGGCGACGGAACCGGGGCGGCCGGAGCTCTGGAGCAGGGCGGTGCGCATGCGTGATCCTCACCGGAAAATGGGGGTTCGGGGGGCATCGGGAAGCCAGTAAGACGGTACGGTCGGCGCGCTCACCCGGACAAGAAGCACCCGTTGCGCGCCGGTGCGCGGTTCGTTGCGTCGACGCGGCCCCCGGCGGCGATTCATTGCGCGTGCCAGGGATGCACGCGCGTAGATGACGCCTAGAGCTCGCGCAGTCGGCGCACGATCTCCCGCAGCAGCTCCGGGTCGGCGGCTGCGCCGTGGACCGGGAGGCGGCGGGGCGCGTCGATGCGGATCAGGCCCTGTTCGGCCAGGTCACCGAGGAGAACCCGGACGACGGTGAGGGGCAGGTCGGCGTCGGCCGCCAGCTCGACCACCGGACGCGGCCCCCGCCGGACATGGCCGAGCAGGGCCGCCCGGGCGTGGTCGACGCCGGGGCCGTCCGGGCCGGGTTCCAGTGCCGTGACCCGGGACATCAGGTCGATGGCGTGCCGCGCCGAGGGCCGGGTGCGGCCGCGGGTGACGGTGTAGGGGCGGACCATCGCCCCGGTGTCCTCCTCGTACCAGTACTCCTCGTCCACCGGTCACGGCGCCGAGCGGGCCGCGGCGTCCAGGTGACGGCCGAGGCGGCGGACGAGGAGGGCCATCTCGTGGGCGAGCTGCCCCACGTCGGTGCGCGCCTCGCACAGCACGGCGAGCCGGCTGCCGTGTCCGGCGGGGGTGATGAAGAGGTAGGCGTCCTCCAGCATGACCATGGTCTGCCGCACCTCACCGGCGGTGAACCGCTCCCCCGCCGAGTCGGCGAGCCCCTGCAGGCCCGAGCAGACGGCGGACAGGTGCTCGATGTCGCGGCGGCGCATGCCGTCGGAGCTGCTGAGCGGCAGCCCGTCGGCGGTGAGGAGCACGGCCTGGCGCACGTGTTCGGTGCGCGAGACGAGGTCGTCGAGCAGCCAGCCGAGGTCGGTGCCGGGCGCGCCCTGGGGCACGGCCGGGTTCTCCGGGTTCAGATCGTCACCGTACATCTTCGGTGTCCGTCCCTTCGTCGACGTTGACGTCGGTGGGAGTGGGGGCGCCGCCGTCGGCGGGCAGGCCGTTGCGGCCGTCGTGCAGGCCCCGCTGGAAGGCGGCGAACAGCGCGCGCATCTCCTCGGGGTCGGCCGCGCCGAGCGGGGTGTCCTCCGGGGACGGCGGCTGGGCGCGGAGTTCGGGGGCGAGGGACGCCTGCCGGGTGCGGGTGGGCAGCGGGGCGCCCGCGGGGCCGGACACCGGCACGGGCGCCGCGCGCACCGGCCTGCGGGGGCTCGGCGGTGGTGCCGTACGCCCCGACGGCCGGGCCCCGGTGGGTTCGACGGCCGCGAGCACCCCTGCGGGGAGCAGCACCGTGGCGGTCGTGCCTCCGTAGGGGGACTCCCCGAGGCCGACCTCGATGCCGTGCCGGGCGGCGAGGCGACCGACGACGTACAGGCCGAGCCGGTCGTGCCGGGTGGGGTCGAAGGCGTCCGGGTCGCGCAGGGTGCGTGTCGCCTCCTCGCGCTGCCCGGCATCGAGTCCGAGGCCCCGGTCGTCGACGCGCAGGACGAGCCGGCCGTCCTCGTGCTCGGTGCGCAGGGTGACCTCGGTGTGCGGGGGCGAGAACAGGGTGGCGTTCTCCAGCAGTTCGGCGAGCAGGTGCACCACGTCGGCGACGGCGTCGGCCGCGATCCCGGCCCCCGGCATCGGCGGCACGACCACGCGGGCGTACGCCTCGATCTCGCCGACCGCCGAGGCGACCACGTCGGCGACGGGTACAGGTCCGCGCCAACGACGTCCGGGCGCCGCGCCGGAGAGGATGATGAGGCTCTCCGCGTGGCGGCGCATCCGGGTGGTGAGGTGGTCGATCCGGAAGAGCTGCCCCAGCACGTCCGGGTCGTCCGTGCGGCGCTCCAGGGTGTCGACGAGCTTCAACTGCCGGTGCACCAGTGCCTGGTTGCGGCGGGCGATGTTGAGCAGCACCGCCGACAGGCCCCGGCGCAGCGTGGCCTGGTGGACGGCGGCCTCGACGGCGGCGAGCCGGGCGGCGTTGAAGGAGCGGCCGACCTGGCCGATCTCGTCGTCGCGCACCTCGTCGGCGGTCAGCGGCGGGGCCTCGGCGGCCGCGTCCACGCGTTCGCCCGCGCTCAGCCGCCGCATCACGTCGGGGAGTTGGCGGGTGCTGAGCAGGTCGGCGGCGTCGCGCAGGTTCTCCAGCCGGCGGGAGACGCGCCGGGCGCCGCGCACGGCCAGCCACAGGGAGAGCGCCGCGGCCGCCAGACCGACCGCGCCGACGACGGCGGCCTTGGTCAACTCCCGGTAGGCGAAGGCACGTCCACGGACGGCGGAGTACTCGGCGGCGCTGGAGCACAGCCGCATGTAGCTGTGCACGGCCTGGTCCGCGACCGCCCGCCAGGTGTCCGCGGCTACGGCTCGGTCCGCGCCCCCGACCCCGGCGGTGAGCAGCGCGTCCTCGGCCCTCTCCAGCGCCCGGTGCAGGTCGCCGTCCCGGAACCTCTCGTACAGGGCGTGGGAGTCGGCGGGCAGGTCGGGTGCGTAGGTCCGCTCGAAGAGGCGGCGGTCCTCGATGGTGGCGGTCAGCAGGGCGTACTGGGCCGCGGTGAGGGTGCCCGCGGCCCGCGCTCCGGCGACCTGGGCGTCCTCCCGCGAGACGAACTCCCTTACCCGCACCAGCTCGATGACGGTCTGCGACTCGCGGGCGAGCTGTCCGGCCTGGAGGGCGGTGAGCGCGGACTGGACGGCGAAGCCGGGTTCGACCAGGGCGCTGTACCCGGTGACGGCGCGGTCCCAGCCGATCCGCCGGGACAGCACGTCGCGGCGCAGCGCGTCCAGCCTGGTGGTGGCGGTGGCCATGGCGTCCAGGGCCCGGCGCTGGCGGGCCGACAGCCGGTCCCGGTCGCCGCTCGCCATCGCCCGCCGCATGGCGGCCACCGCGCGGTCGGTGCGGCGCTGCTGGGCGAGGAGGTCGGCCGCCGGGGCCGCCGCGCTCGGGTCGCCGAGGTGGGCGGCGGACATGCGGCGCTCGATCTGGATCTGCCCGACCGCGGTGTCCACGGGGGTGCCGTAGTCCTCGTACACCCCCTGGAGCCGGATCAGGGCCCGTAACTCGCCGGTGACGGAGACCATGGCGAAGCTCCACAGCACGGTCAGGGCGAGGGCCGGAGCCAGGGCGAGGGCGACGATGCGGGCGCGGACGCTACGGGGACGGCCGACGGGCCAACGCATGGATCACCTGCCGGTTACCAGTCGGTAGAAAGTGCCGGACAACCTACGGGATCGCTCCGCGGAGCGCAATGGTCACCGTAGGTCGCCCGGCTCCCGGTCAGCCCGGAGCGCCCGAGGAGAAGCGCCGCAGCAGCGGCGAGAGCACCAGCACCGACTTGGTCCGCTCCACGAAGGGCTCCCCGGCGATGCGCTCCAGGACCCGTTCGAAGTGGCGCATGTCGGAGGCGAAGACCTGGGCGATGGCGTCCGCGTCCCCGGTGACGGTGGAGGCGGCCACGACCTCCTGGTAGCGCTCCAGACCGCGCAGGATGGTCTCCGGCGAGGTGTTGCTGCGGCAGTAGATCTCGATGTACCCCTCCGTCTCCCAGCCGAGGGCCGCCGGGTCCACCCGGACGGTGAACCCGGTGATGGCTCCGGTGGCCCGCAGCCTGTCCACGCGCCGCTTCACGGCGGGTGCGGACAGGCCGACCAGTTGCCCGATGTCCGCGTAGGAGCGGCGGGCGTCCTCGGCGAGGGCGTGCACGATGCGTTCGTCGAGATCGTTCAGCACAGGGGGTGGTTCACTTCTTCGGTACGGTCACTTCTCCTACGAAGTAGAACACGAGCCCCGCCCGTCCCCGCACCCGGAGACCTCCCAGGTGGGAGGCGTGCGCGAGGTCAGCTCCAGCTCGCGTGCAGGGGCATGCCCTCGGCGTACCCGGCCGCGCTCTGGATGCCGACGATGGCCTTCTCGGCGAACTCCTCCAGCGAGCCGGCGCCCGCGTAGGTGCAGGAGGAGCGGACGCCCGCGATGATCGAGTCGACCAGGTCCTCGACGCCCGGCCGGGCCGGGTCGAGGAACATGCGGGAGGTGGAGATGCCCTCCTCGAAGAGCCCCTTGCGGGCGCGGTCGTACGACGACTCCTCGGAGGTGCGGTTGCGCACCGCGCGGGCGGACGCCATGCCGAACGACTCCTTGTACAGGCGCCCGTCGGCGTCCTGCTGGAG
Organism: Streptomyces seoulensis; assembly: GCF_022846655.1. Classification (NCBI taxonomy): domain Bacteria; kingdom Bacillati; phylum Actinomycetota; class Actinomycetes; order Kitasatosporales; family Streptomycetaceae; genus Streptomyces; species Streptomyces seoulensis. The sequence goes on along the minus strand of NZ_AP025667.1, from coordinate 2,262,267 downwards.
GTCGCCGGGCGACTCGTAGGTACCGGCGAACCAGGAACCGACCATGACGTTGGAGGCACCGGCCGCGAGGGCCATGGCCACGTCGCGCGGGTGGCGGACACCGCCGTCGGCCCAGACGTGCTTGCCGAACTTCTTCGCCTCGGCCGCGCACTCCAGCACGGCGGAGAACTGCGGGCGGCCCACGCCGGTCATCATCCGGGTGGTGCACATGGCACCCGGTCCGACACCGACCTTGATGATGTCGGCGCCGGCCTCGATCAGGTCGCGGACGCCCTCGGCGGAGACGATGTTGCCCGCCACGATCGGCACCCGCGGGTCGAGGGCGCGCACCGTGCGGACCGCGCTGATCATCGACTCCTGGTGGCCGTGCGCGGTGTCGATGACGAGGGTGTCCACGCCCGCGTCCAGCAACTGCTTGGCCTTGCCCGCCACATCGCCGTTGATGCCCACGGCCGCGGCGATGCGCAGCTTGCCATTCGCGTCCACGGCCGGGGTGTACAGGGTGGCGCGCAGGGCGCCCTTGCGGGTGAGGATGCCCGCGAGGCGGCCCTCGGCGTCGACGGCCGGGGCGTAGCGGCGGTTGGCCGCGTCCAGCGTGTTGAACGCCTCGCGCGGGTCGATGCCGGCGTCGAGCAGCACCAGGTCGCGGGACATGACCACTTCGAGCTGGGTGAAGCGGTCGACCCCGCTGAGGTCCTGGTCGGTGACGACACCGACCGGGCGGTGGTCGGCGTCCACCACGACTCCGGCGTTGTGCGCCCGCTTGGGCAGCAGGGCCAGCGCGTCGGCGACGGTCTGGTGCGGGGACAGCACGATCGGGGTGTCCAGCACGAGGTGACGGCTCTTCACCCAGGTGACCACCTCGGTGACGACGTCGATGGGGATGTCCTGGGGAATGACCACCAGTCCGCCGCGCCGGGCCATCGTCTCGGCCATCCGGCGCCCCGCGATGGCGGTCATGTTGGCGACGACCAGCGGGATCGTCGTACCGGTGCCGTCCGGGGCACCGAGGTCCACCGCCTGCCGCGAGCCGACCGCGGAGCGGCTCGGCACCATGAAGACGTCGTCGTACGTCAGGTCGTAGGCAGGCTGGATGTCATTGAGGAAACGCACGTGCCGCACATCCCGGTCGATCAGAGGTGACCCCCTGACGGGTGCGCCAGGGGGAAAGAGCACGTACTTCATTCTCCCATGGCAGGGCCCCGGACATGCCCCCACCGAACCTCCAGGGACACCGGGTCACAGCTCGGAGGTTCCTCCAAGGGCGAGCACGACGTCGAGGAAGGAGGTGCGGTCCGCCGCCTCGGAGAGCACGTCCCGCGCGATGCGCCACTCGTCCGGAGCCGACTCGGCGAACGGCTCCCAGTTCCGTACGACGACCAGCAGACCGCTCTCGACGGCGGCCGGGGGCCAGACGGTGGTGTCGGAGAGGGAGTCCAGCAGGGCGTCCCAGTTGCGGCCGAACCAGTCGGGCAGGCTCAGGGCCTTCGCGGCCCGGTCCATCAGTCCGGCCTTGTCGCGGACGCCCTCGAGGTCGAGGGTGACCGCGTACCGGTCCCCCAGTTGTTCACTCATCTCAGCACCGCCCGGAACGAGTCGTAGTGATCATCGGTGTAGTAGAACTCCCCGCCGTCCCCGGTGACGATGCGCCGGGCGCCCCGGTCGCGGGAGCCTGGGGTGGGCACGGTGTACTCGTGGTAGTAGCCGCGCGGGTGCTTCGGCAGATGCCCCTCGAAGTTCCCGAAGACGATCCCGTCGCGTCCGTACGGGTACGGGCCGCCCTCGTCGATGAGGGCGAGGGTCCGCCGGGCCTCGGCGGGCAGCCGGGACTCGGGGACGGCGGCCATGCCCGCGGCCCAGGCCGGGGCCGAGGCGGCGGGACTCGCCTTGCGCGAAGCGGCCGGCGGCTCGGTGACCGTACCCGGCCCGGAACAGCCGGCCAGCAGGACACCGAGGACGGCCAGCACACCGGCGAACAGGCGCAGGGGCGCCGGGCCTCTGTCTCGTAGGAGGACCTTGGGGACGAACCGCGACAGCATGCCACAGATGCTGCCACGGCCCGCCCGCCGTGGCAGCGTTCCGCCGGTTTAGGCCTCGCCGGGTCCCTCAGACCCCGTCGGGGTCGGCGCGGCTGAGGGCGGGCTTCGGCGCGGGACCCGCGGTGAGCAGGTAGTCCGCGGCCGAGGTGTCCGTCACCAGGCTGGTGACGAGCCCGGACCGCAGCACCGCGTCGATGGCCGGCGCCTTGCGCTGGCCGCCCGCGATGGCCACGACCTCAGGGATGCGGCGCAGTTGGTCGGTCTTGACCGTGATGCACCGCTCTCCCAGGTCCCGCCCGATCCGGCGGCCCTCGGCGTCGAAGAGGTGCGCGGACATCTCGGCGGCGACACCGAGCGAGGCGTAGTGCGAGCGCTCCTCGTCGCTGAGCATGTCGTGCACCGTGGAGATGCCCGGCTCCCAGGAGCCGATGGAGACGCAGGCGACCGTGACCTTGTCGAAGTACTCGAAGGCACGGGCGATCCCGGTCTGGTTGCGCAGGGCGGCGGCGGTGGCCTCGTCCGGCAGCAGCATCGGCGCGTAGATGGGATGGGCGTCCCCGCCGGACACCTGGGCGGCGCGGCGGACGGCCTCGACCGAGCCGCGCTCGGCGGTCCCGGCGTCGTACACGCCCGTCAACTGCACCACCGTGCACGGCGGCAGCCGGTCGAGCGCGGCCGCCATGTGGATGGTGGAGCGGCCCCAGGCGAGGCCGAGGACATCGCCCTCGTCGACGAGTTCACCGAGCAGGTCGGCGGCGACCTCGCCCAGGTTCTCCGGGTCGGGGGTCTCCTCGGCGTCGGCCGGGGACTCGACCACGACGGCGTGTCTGAGGCCGTACCGGGCGCGGAGCGCGTCCGAGCGCTCGGCGTCCAGCTCGGCCGGGACGCGGATCTCGATGCGTACGAGATCCCGTTCGAGAGCGGTCTCCAGGACCCGGGCCACCTTGAAGCGGCTGACGCCGAACTCCTCCGCGATCTGGATCTTGGACTTGCCCTCCAGGTAGAAGCGGCGGGCCATGGCCGCCGCCTGCACCAGCTCAGCGGGCCCCATCCGCATGGCTGACCGGCCCGCCGACATACCCGACACGGCGATCTCCTCACTGCTGTTCACACTCTGGATTCGGCGTTCATCCTCGCAGATCCGAAGCCGCGGATCCGCCCTGATGGGTGGCCTTCTCTCAACCGTTCACCTCGGCGTGGCTCAGTGGCCGCACGCCCAGGACGAATCAGCGATCGCCCGGTCCGCCTGCGCGCGCAGCGCGCGCACCGCTTCGGCCGGGTCCTCGGCCCCGTACACGGCCGATCCGGCCACGAAGACGTCCGCTCCGGCCTCCGCGCACCGCTCGATCGTCTCGGCCGAGACACCGCCGTCGACCTGCAGCCACATCTGGAGGCCGTGCTTGGCGATCAGCTCGCGGGTGCGGCGGATCTTGGGCAGCGTGATGTCGAGGAACGCCTGCCCGCCGAAGCCCGGCTCGACCGTCATGATCAGCAGCATGTCCAGCTCGGGGAGCATGTCCTCGTACGCCTCGATCGGCGTCGCGGGCTTGAGGGCCATGGCGGCGCGGGCGCCCTTCGCGCGGATCTCACGGGCGAGCCGGATGGGGGCGTGGGCGGCCTCGACGTGGAAGGTCACCGAGGAGGCGCCCGCCTCGACGTACTGCGGGGCCCAGCGGTCGGGGTCCTCCATCATCAGGTGGCAGTCCAGCGGGATGTCCGTGGCGCGGGCCAGGGACTCCACGACCGGGGTACCGAGGGTGAGATTCGGGACGAAGTGGTTGTCCATGACGTCGACATGGAGCCAGTCGGCACCCTCGACCGCCTTCGCGTCGTCGGCGAGGCGGGCGAAGTCTGCGGACAGGATGCTGGGGTTGATCTGCGCGGCCATGTGCCAAGCCTGCCATGCCCCTCCGGGGGGAGCGGCGTCGGGCCGTCGGAGGTGCGGTTGTTCTTCGGGTGCCGGCCCGGTGGGGGTTGTTCGCGCAGTTCCCCGCGCCCCTGGGTCGGCTGCCCTGGAGGGGGTTCAGAGGTGCCCCGGACTCCTCACGCCGTGCGGCGGATCAGGGCCAGGTACATCGCGTCCGTGCCGTGGATGTGGGGCCAGAGCTGGATGTCGGGGCCCTCGCCGAGGTCGGGGACGCCGGGGAGGAGGGGGCGGGCGTCGATCAGTTCGGCTTCGGGGTGTTCCTTGAGGAGGTCGGCCACCACCGCCCGGGTCTCCGCGAGGTGCGGGGAGCAGGTCGCGTAGCCGACCACTCCGCCGACGCGGACGGACTCCAGGGCGGTGCGGAGCAGGCCGCGCTGGACCGGGGCGAAGTTCTCGAGGTCCTCGGGGCGGCGGCGCCAGCGGGCCTCGGGACGGCGGCGCAGCGCGCCCAGGCCGGTGCAGGGGACGTCCATCAGCACTCGGTCGAAGGTGCCGCGGCGCCACGGCGGACGGGTGCCGTCGGCGGTGATCACCTGGTACGGGCCGGGGTTGCCCGCCAGGGCCTTGGCCACCAGGCCCGCGCGGTGCGGCTGCTTCTCGGAGGCGAGGAGCGTGGCGCCGCGCTCGGCGGCGAGGGCGGCCAGCAGCGCGGCCTTGCCGCCGGGGCCGGCACAGCCGTCGAGCCACTTCTCGTCGGGGCCGTCGAGGGGCGCGTTGGCGAGGGCGAGGGCGACGAGCTGACTGCCCTCGTCCTGCACACCGGCCCGCCCCTCGCGCACGGCCTCGACCGCGCCCGGCTCGCCGCCCTCGGTCAGCCGCACCGCGTACGGCGACCAGCTACCGGCCACGGCGGCGTCCTCGGTCAGCAGTTCCTCGGCGGTGGACCGGCCGGGCCGCGCGACGAGGGTGACCTCGGGCCGTTCGTTGTCCGCCGCGAGCAGTTCCTCGATGCCCGCGCGGCCGCCGCCGAGGGAGTCCCACAGCGCGGAGACGACCCAGCGGGGGTGGGAGTGGACGACGGCGAGGTGGTCCTCGGGGTCCTCGTCGTAGGGCGGCGCTACCTGCTCCAGCCAGCCGTCCAGGTCGTGCTGGGCGATCTTGCGCAGCACGGCGTTGACGAACTTGGCCCGCCCGTCGCCGAGCACCACGCGGGCCAGTTCGACCGAGGCCGACACGGCGGCGTGGGTGGGGATGCGGGTCCCGAGCAACTGGTGCGCGCCCAGGCTCAGCACGTCGAGCACCGGCGGGTCCACCTCGCGCAGCGGCCGGTCGATGCAACTGGCGATGATCGCGTCGTACGTGCCCTGGCGGCGCAGCGTGCCGTACACCAGCTCGGTGGCGAGGGCGGCGTCCCGCGCGTCGAAGTCGCCGTTCTCCCGCGCCTTGCGCAGCAGCGGGGGCAGCACGAGGTTGGCGTAGGCGTCCCGTTCGTCCACCGCGCGCAGCGCGTCGAAGGCGAGGACGCGGACGGGGTCCTTCTGGGGGCGCCGGTAGGGCTTGGCGGGCCGGTGCGGCCGACGGGACTGCTCGCTCACGAGAAAGGTGCTCCGGATTGCAGAGGGGGGTGCGATCACCAGCGTACGTCGGTGAATCGTCACCCCCCACTCGCGGGGTGTCAGCCGCCGAGCGTCTCGCCCTCGGCGATGCGCGCCCCGCGCGCCCAGTCGGCGGCGCGCATCGGCTTCTTGCCCTGGGCCTGCACCCACAGCAGCTCGACGGCGTACGAGCCGGTGCCCACGTGCACGCTGTTCTTGCCGATGGCGAGCTGTCCGGGCGCGAGGTCGGTGCGCTCGGGCACGGGGGTGACGTGGACCAGCTTCAGCCGCTCGCCCCGGAAAACGGTCCACGCGCCGGGGGCGGGCGTGCAGCCGCGCACCAGCCGGTCGACGCGCAGCGCGGGCGCCGCCCAGTCCGCCTTGGCGTCCTCGACCGTGATCTTCGGCGCGAGGGTGATGCCCTCGGCGGGCTGCGGTACGGCCTTCAGGGCGCCGTCCTCGATGCCGTCCATGGTGGCCACGAGCAGCCCGGAACCCGCGAGGGCGAGCCGGGTGAGCAGGTCGCCGCTGGTGTCGGTGGGGCGGATCTCCTCGGTGACGGTGCCGTAGACCGGGCCGGAGTCCAGGCCCTCCTCGATGAGGAAGGTGGAGGCGCCGGTGATCTGGTCGCCCGACATGATCGAGTGCTGCACGGGCGCGGCCCCGCGCCAGGCGGGCAGCAGGGAGAAGTGCAGGTTGACCCAGCCGTGGGCGGGGATGTCGAGGGCGACGCGGGGCAGCAGGGCGCCGTAGGCGACGACCGGGCAGCAGTCCGGGCCGATCTCCTTCAGCCGCTCCAGGAATTCGGGGTCACGCGGGCGGGCCGGCTTCAGCACCTCGATGCCGGCCTCCTCCGCCCGCTCGGCCACGGGCGAGGCGACCAGCCTGCGGCCCCGCCCGGCGGGCGCGTCGGGCCGCGTGACGACGGCGGCCACCTCGTGCCGCCCGGAGGCGATCAGAGCGTCCAGGGCGGGAACGGCGACCTCGGGGGTACCGGCGAAGACGAGCTTCATGGGCGGGATCGAGCCTCTCGAGCGGCGGCGGACGGGCAGCGGACAAGTCTATGACCGCCGGTGGAGGTCGGGTCGTCGCGGGCACCCGGGGCCGCCGACGGCGCCCCGTCCCGGGTGCCGTCCGGCCTCCCGGCCGACCGTGGACGGGTGGTGTGCGGGCGGGAGACCCGGCGTACAGACACACCCCGCGCGCCCCACCCCGTGACCAGCGGAGCGTCCACGCGTTGGTCAAGAGAGAGTTGACCACCTCGGGCCGCTTCCAGCCGCCCAGTTCCTTTCAACGCCGGTTCGAGAGGCTTGTCCATGGCCGACCACGCAACCCACGACGCCCAGGCCCGTGCCAGCCTGCACTTGCTGGTGCGGGACATCGAGCGGGTCCGCCGGCAGGTGGACGCACTGCGCACCCTCACCGCCCAGCTCGGCAACGTCTACCGCCCCCGCCGCTCCGGCCCGTCCACCGGCTTCGTCGTCTACGGACGCGCCCCCGCCCCGACGGTCCGCCTCGCCCAGGAACTCCGGGACAGCGTCGAGACCCTGGTGACGGCGGCCGTGGACTTCGACCGCTCGCTCGGCTTCTCCTGGGACGCGGTGGGTTCCGCGCTCGGCGTCACCAAGCAGGCCGTGCACCGCCGTTACGGCGCCCGCCGCGCGGCCGCCCAGGCCGCCGCCGAGGCGGAGCGCGCCACCGAGCCGTCGGGCACCCGCACCCTCAACAGCGGCATGCCGACCGTCCCCGCGGCCCGTTCCATGCCGACCCAGCCCACCGCGGGCAGCCCCACCCTCCGCGACGACCCCCGGCCCCCCGCCTTCCCCGGCCCGCGCAGCGGCTGATCCGAGCCCCGCCCCGCCCTCCCGGCCACCCGACCGGGAGGGCGTTCGTGCACCCGGACGACGTCTCAGCCGATGTCCGGCGGGTCGATCCGCACCCGTACCGGTTCCGCGCTGCCGCGGGCCATGCGGGCCGCCTGGGCCGTCTTGAGGGCGGCGGCCAGGGCGGAGCCGCTGCCCGGCGGCACCCGGATCAGCGCGCGTTCCCACTGCTCCCCCGGCGGGGGCGCGCCGGGCCTGCGCGGCCGGCCGGGGAGGGTCGGGGGCAGCGGTACCGGGCCGAGCACCTCGGCGTCCGGGGGCGATTCGACGGCGGCGAGGAACTCGGCGACCGCCTCGGGCGTCCCGGACACGGCCGCCATCCGGGACACCGGAGGGAAGCCCAGTTCGGCCCGCTCGGCCAGCTCGCGCACCGCGAACCCGACGGGGTCCCAGCGCACCAGCGCCTGCACGGGCCGCAGCGTCGGTTCGGCCACGACCACCACGGTCCCGCCCGCGCCCTGCGGCCGTACCAGCGCCGCCGCCGCGATCCACCGGCGCAGCGCGTCCTCGCCGGAGCGCAGGTCGGGCCGTCCGAGCATGGCCCAGCCGTCGAGCAGCAGCGCGGCCGCGTAACCGCCCTCGGCGACCGGTTCGGCGCCCGGTGTGCTCACGACCAGCGCGGGGGCGTCCGGCACGGTGTCGAGCACGTGCTCGCGGCCGGAGGTGCGCACTGGCACGGCGGGAAACGCCCGCCCCAGCTCCTCCGCCGTCCGGCGCGCTCCGACCACCTGGGCGCGCAGCCGGAAGCCGCCGCACTCGGGGCAGTGCCAGGAGTGCTCCTGGCGCCCGCACCACTCGCAGCGCAGCGCCCCGGCGTCCTGCGCCTGGAGCGGCCCGGCGCAGTGCGCGCAGCGCGCGGGTGCCCGGCACTGGGCGCAGGCCAGGCGCGGCACGTACCCGCGCCGGGGCACCTGCACCAGCACCGGGCCGCTCTTGAGGCCTTCCCTGACCGCCTGCCAGGCGAGGCTGGGCAGGCGGGCGGCGCGGGCGGCCTCGTCGCGCGCGAGGTCGCCGTCGCCGACGGTCCGCACCAGTGGCGCGGCCCGGCGGACCTGGTCGCGTCCGGCGGTCAGGGGCCGCGCCCATCCGCTCTCGACGAGTTGCGCGGCCTCCACCGTGCAGCTCCGACCACCCACCAGGAAGGCGCACTTGTCCAGCGAGGCCCGCAGCAGCAGGACGTCGCGGGCGTGCGGCTGGGGTGCGTGCTGTTCGCTGTGGCTGTCGTCGCCGTCGTCCCAGATGGCCACGAGCCCCAGGTCCCGCACCGGCGCGAACATGGCGGCCCGGGTGCCGACGACCGCCCGTACGGAACCGCGCCGCACCGCGAGCCACTGCGCGTACCGCTTCTCGGGCCCGGCGTCGGCGGTGAGCAGCGCGTGGTGGCCCTCGCCGAGCAGCGCGGTCAGCGCGGCGTCGACCCGCGCGGCGGCCCGCCCGTCGGGGACGACGACCAGCGCGCCGCGTCCCGAGGCGAGGGTGGCGGCGACGGCACGGGCCAGTTCCTCGCTCCACTCGGGCCCCGGCAGGGTGTTCCACACCGCTCGGGGCGAGCCGCCGGAGGCCAGGGCGTCGAGGAAGGCGGGACCGTGCTCGTAACGCGCCCAGGTGCCCGCCTCCGGGGCGGGGGGCGCGGGCAGCGGCTCCGGGGAGGCGCGGCGCTCGGCACGGGCGCTGCGCGGCGGTACGGCCAGTTGCAGCACGTCGGCGAGGCTGCCCGCGTACCGGTCGGCGACGGCGCGGGCGAGACCGAGGAGTTCCTCGCCGAGCACCGGCTCCGGGGAGACGACCGCCGCGAGGGCGGCCAGCGGCCCTGAGTAGTCGGACTCGGCCCGCCGTTCGATCAGGAAGCCGTCGATGAGGCCGCCGCCCTCGCGGCGTCCGTCGCGCACCCGGTGCCGGCCGGCGCCGAACCGCACCCGGACCCGCACGCCGGGCTGCGCGTCGGCGTCCATCTCCTCGGGCACGGCGTAGTCGAAGTAGCGGTCGAGGTGGAGGACGCCCTTGTCGACGAGCACCCGGGCGACGGGCCGGTCCTTGGCCAGCGCCGCACCCCGCCAGGTGCGCGGCTTGGCCCGGGGTACGTCGGCCTCGCGCACGCTCTCCCGGATGAGCGCGAGCTGCTCCGGCGCCGGTCCCTCGGCCCCGCCGTCCCCCGGCCCGTTCTCGCTGCTCACGCTTGCATTCTTACCAAAGACCACCGACAACACCGCCCGCCGAGACGCCCGGAGCACGCCGAGGCCCGGCGCCCCTTGGGGAGCCGGGCCTCGGTTCTCGCGGTTCGGGTCAGACGCCGGCGGCCTTGCGCAGGGCGTCGACGCGGTCCGTGCGCTCCCAGGTGAAGTCGGGGATCTCACGGCCGAAGTGGCCGTAGGCCGCCGTCTGGGCGTAGATCGGACGCAGCAGGTCGAGGTCGCGGATGATCGCGGCCGGACGGAGGTCGAAGACCTCGTCGATGGCCTTCTCGATCTTCTCGGGCTCGATCTTGGCGGTGCCGAAGGTCTCCACGAAGAGACCGACCGGCTCGGCCTTGCCGATCGCGTAGGCGACCTGGACCTCGCAGCGGGAGGCCAGCCCGGCCGCCACCACGTTCTTGGCGACCCAGCGCATCGCGTAGGCGGCCGAGCGGTCCACCTTGGACGGGTCCTTGCCCGAGAAGGCGCCGCCACCGTGGCGGGCGAAGCCGCCGTAGGTGTCGATGATGATCTTGCGGCCGGTGAGGCCGGCGTCGCCCATCGGGCCGCCGATCTCGAAGCGGCCGGTCGGGTTCACCAGCAGGCGGTAGCCCTCGGTGTCGATCTTGATGCCCTCGTCCAGCAGGGCCTTCAGCTCGGGCTCGACCACGAACTCGCGGATGTCGGGCGCGAGCAGCGACTCCAGGTCGATGTCGGAGGCGTGCTGGGAGGACACCACGACGGTGTCGAGGCGGACGGCCTTGTCGCCGTCGTACTCGATGGTGACCTGGGTCTTGCCGTCGGGGCGCAGGTAGGGGATGGTGCCGTTCTTGCGGACCTCGGAGAGGCGCTTGGACAGGCGGTGCGCCAGGAAGATCGGCAGCGGCATCAGCGTCGGCGTCTCGTCCGAGGCGTAGCCGAACATCAGGCCCTGGTCGCCGGCGCCCTGCTTGTCCAGCTCGTCCTCGTCGCCCTCGACACGGGACTCGTACGCCGTGTCGACGCCCTGCGCGATGTCCGGGGACTGCGCGCCGATGGACACCGAGACGCCGCAGGAGGCGCCGTCGAAGCCCTTCTTGGAGGAGTCGTAGCCGATCTCCAGGATCTTCTCGCGCACCAGTTGGGCGATGGGCGCGTAGGCCTTGGTGGTGACCTCGCCGGCCACGTGCACCAGGCCGGTGGTGATCAGCGTCTCGACGGCGACGCGGGACGAGGGGTCCTCGCGGAGCAGCGCGTCGAGAATGGTGTCGCTGATCTGGTCAGCGATCTTGTCGGGGTGACCTTCGGTCACGGACTCCGAGGTGAACAGGCGACGGGACACAACGCTCCCTGGGGTTGCAGCGGCTGCTGGCTGATCATTGAAGGACCACACCGGGAGCTGCGCCCAGCGTCGTCCGTGAACAGTTTATCGGTCGCACCTGGCCACAAGGCCACCCGTTCTCGACCAGCGAGAACGCTGTGACCTGCGGCACAGGCATTCTGCCCGCTGGTGCGTGGCGTTGACCAGATCCGCCACGCGCCATCGCGGTGTGAAAAAAAGACTCCGAGTGGCCGAAAACGACCACCTCGGACGGCCCAGGGCCATCAGCCCAGCCGGGCCGCCACCAGGTCCCAGACGGTGTCGGCCAGGTCTTCCTTGGGTCCGTGCGGTACCGCCGTCTCGGTGCCGTCGGCGCCGAGGACGACCGCCTCGTTCTCCTCCGAGCCGAACGTCCTGCGCTCCCCCACCTCGTTCACCACGAGCAGATCGCAGCCCTTGCGGGCGAGCTTGGCGCGGCCGTTGGCGAGCACGTCGTCGGTCTCGGCGGCGAAGCCGACGACGACCTGGGAGGGGCGGGCGCGCTCGGCGGAGATCTCCGCGAGCACGTCGGGGTTGCGCACCAGGGTGACCGGCTCGGGCTCCTGGCCGTCCTTCTTCTTGATCTTCCCGCTCGCGTAGACCGCCGGGCGGAAGTCGGCGACGGCGGCGGCCATGACCACGGCGTCGGCGTCGGCCGCGGCCTTGAGCACCGCCTCGCGGAGCTGGACGGCGGTGCCGACGCGCACGATGTCCACCCCGGCCGGGTCGGGCAGCTCCGCATTGGCCGAGACCAATGTCACGCGGGCCCCGCGCGCGGCGGCGGTCCGGGCCAGGGCGTATCCCTGCTTGCCGGAGGAGCGGTTGCCGAGGAAGCGCACCGGGTCGAGCGGCTCACGGGTGCCGCCCGCCGAGACCACCACATGGCGGCCGGCGAGGTCGGGCCCGGCCACGCCCCTAGCCAGCACCCTGCGGCACACCTCGAAGATCTCGGCCGGGTCGGGCAGCCGCCCCTTGCCGGTGTCGACGCCGGTGAGGCGGCCGACGGCGGGCTCGATGACGACGGCGCCCCGTCGGCGCAGGGTGGCCACGTTCTCCTGGGTGGCCGGGTGCTCCCACATCTCGGTGTGCATCGCCGGGGCGAAGACCACCGGGCAGCGCGCGGTGAGCAGCGTGTTGGTGAGCAGGTCGTCGGCGAGGCCGTGGGCGGCCTTGGCGAGCATGTCGGCGGTGGCGGGCGCGACGACCACCAGGTCGGCGTGCTGGCCGATGCGCACGTGCGGGACCTCGTGGACGGCGTCCCAGACCTCGGTGGAGACCGGGTTCCCGGACAGCGCGGACCACGTGGCGGCGCCGACGAAGTGCAGCGCGGACGCGGTCGGCACCACCCGCACGTCGTGCCCCGACTCCGTGAACCGCCTCAGCAGCTCACAGGACTTGTACGCGGCGATGCCGCCGCTGACGCCCAGCACGACCTTCGGCTTGTCCACCGTCTCTCCCCGGACTTTCGAGAACCTTTGACACCCATGACACACCACAGGCCCGGCAGCATGACTGCCGGGCCTGTGGATAAGTCAGCCGCGATCTGAAAGTACGACCGCGATCTGGAGGTACTACTGGGCCGGGCCCTCGATGGCCTCGGAGGTCAGCAGACCGGCGTTGATCTCACGCAGCGCGATCGAGAGCGGCTTCTCGTGGACGTGGGTGTCGACGAGCGGACCGACGTACTCGAGGAGGCCCTCACCGAGCTGCGAGTAGTACGCGTTGATCTGACGGGCACGCTTGGCCGCGTAGATCACGAGGCTGTACTTCGAGTCGGTGGCCTCGAGGAGCTCGTCGATCGGAGGGTTGATGATGCCCTCGGGCGCGGTGATGGAAGAGGACACGCTCTGCCTTCCGATGGATGGGAAAGATTCAGTCGGTGCGCGTCTCAGGACGAGACGCGGTGACCCGTCCGTACCGTTCGAGGGACGGCGGTCACGATCACACAACGTCCATCAAGGCTAGCAGCTCCCCGGCCACGTCCTCGACGGAGGTGTTGACCAGCGTCACGTCGAACTCGGGCTCGGCCGCCAGTTCCGTCCTGGCCGCCTCCAGCCGGCGCTCGATGACCTCCGGCGGTTCGGTGCCGCGGCCGGTGAGCCTGCGCACCAGTTCCTCCCAGGAGGGCGGGGCCAGGAACACCAACTGGGCGTCGGACATCGACTCGCGGACCTGCCGGGCGCCCTGGAGGTCGATCTCCAGCAGCACCGGCTCGCCCTTCTCCAGCCGCTCCAGCACGGCCGCGCGGGGCGTGCCGTAGCGGTTGCCGGCGAACTCGGCCCACTCCAGCAGCTCGCCGTTGGCGATCAGCTTGTCCATCTCCTCGTCGCTGACGAAGAAGTAGTGGACGCCGTGCTCCTCGCCGGGGCGCGGCTTACGGGTGGTCGCGGACACCGACAGCCAGACGTCGGGGTGCGCCTTGCGCATATGGGCGACGACCGTGCTCTTGCCGACCCCGGAGGGGCCGGAGAGCACGGTCAGCCGCGGACGTGCGTCCGGGGGTACGGGGGTCGCGCCCCGGATTGATGAAGCCATGCAGCGATTATTCCAGCAATCCCGGAGTGTCCGGGACTCCGGTCCGGGCGGTGCCCGGACTCAGGAGCCGGTGCTGCCGAACTCACGCTCCAGGGAAGCGATCTGGTTGGAACCGAGGCCGCGCACCCGGCGGCTCTCGGAGATCCCCAGACGCTCCATGATCTGCTTGGCGCGGACCTTGCCCACGCCCGGCAGGGACTCCAGAAGGGCCGAGACCTTCATCTTGCCGATGACCTCGTTCTCCTGGCCCTGCTTGATGACCTCGTGCAGCGAGGCGCCGGAGTGCTTGAGTCGATTCTTGACCTCGGCCCGCTCCCGGCGAGCCGCGGCGGCCTTTTCGAGCGCGGCTGCGCGCTGTTCAGGGGTAAGGGGCGGAAGAGCCACGCCTACGTCACCTCGGATGTCGAACTGTCGGATACGGACCGGTGAGGAACCTAGTCGCCCCACACCTGGGGAGGGACGAGCAACACGCTCGCCCGCTCTCACTGCTCGGAGACTAGCGGGCAAGTTCGCCAGAGTCAGCGAGAACAGCGGAAAAGTCCTGGTCAGCCTCCGTGAGGTCGGACTTTTCCGGCATACTGCCCATGATTCGGGGATCTATTCGCCTCTCGGACCCCTGGTCGAGGTCGTCCGCGGTGCTCAGGCGCCGGCGACTGCGGCCCGGATCTCCCGCGCGAACTCCTCGGTGGCCGCCCGCAGCGCCGCCACGTCGGGCCCGTGCCGCAGCACGCCCCGGCTGACGTTCGGCACCACGTTGCCCACGGCCCGCCCGAACACCGCCGGGAGGTCGGCCGGGGTGGCACCCTGGGCGCCGACGCCTGGGGCGAGCAGCGGGCCGTTGATGGCGAGGTCGTACGAGGACAGGTCGCCCACGGTGGCGCCGACGACCGCACCGAAGGAGCCGAGGGGCTCGGCGCCCGCGTTCTCGGCGGCGAGGTGCGCCAGCACGGTGGCGGCGACCGTACGGCCGTCCGCGCGCACCGCGTGCTGCACCTCCGGGCCCTCCGGGTTGGAGGTCAGCGCGAGCACGAACAGCCCGGCGCCGTTCTCCCGGGCCAGCTCGACCGCCGGGGCGAGCGAGCCGTAGCCGAGGTACGGGGAGACGGTGAGCGCGTCCGAGAACAGCGGGGCGTCCTTGTGCAGGAACGCCTGTGCGTACCCGGCCATGGTGGAGCCGATGTCGCCGCGCTTGGCGTCCATCACGACCAGGGCGCCCGCCGCGCGGGTCTCCTCGACCGTGCGCTCCAGGACGGCGACACCGCGCGAGCCGAACCGCTCGAAGAAGGCGCTCTGCGGCTTGACGACGGCGACCCGGTCGGCGATCGCCTCGACGACCGTGCGGCTGAACCGCTCCAGACCGTTCACGTCGTCGTTCAGGCCCCAGGAAGCGAGCAGCGAGGCGTGCGGGTCGATGCCGACGCACAGCGGCCCGCGCTCGTCCATGGCGCGCCGCAGCCGGGCACCGAAGGGGTCGTTGGCGCTCATGCGGAGTTCCTGACGTCGGCGCCGACCGCGTCGGCGAGGGTGGCGTACGGGCTGGCGTCCAGCCGGGCGGCGAGGCCCTTGTGGACGGCACGGGTCCAGAAGGGGCCCTCGTAGACGAAGGCGCTGTAGCCCTGGACCAGGGTGGCGCCGGCCAGGATGCGCTGCCAGGCGTCCTCGGCGGTCTCGATGCCGCCGACGCCGACCAGGGTGATGCGGTCGCCCACGCGCGCGTAGAGGCGGCGCAGCACCTCCAGGGAGCGCGTCTTGAGGGGTGCGCCGGACAGCCCGCCGGTCTCCTTGACCAGCGAGGGGGTGGAGCGCAGGCCGAGGCCCTCGCGGGCGATGGTGGTGTTGGTGGCGATGATGCCGTCGAGTCCGAGTTCCACGGCGAGGTCAGCGACGGCGTCGACGTCCTCGTCCGCCAGGTCGGGGGCGATCTTCACCAGGAGCGGGACACGGCGGTCGCCGGTGGCGCGGTCGGCGGCCTCGCGCACGGCGCTCAGCAGCGGCCGCAGCGCCTCGGTGGCCTGGAGGTCGCGCAGGCCGGGGGTGTTCGGGGAGGAGACGTTCACCACGAGGTAGTCGGCGTGCGGGGCGAGCCGCTCGGCGGACTTCACGTAGTCGGCGACGGCGTCCGCCTCGGCGACGGCCTTGGTCTTGCCGATGTTGACGCCGACGACCGTACGGAAGACCGGGCGGCGCGAGGCGAGGCGGGCGGCGACGGCGAGGGAGCCCTCGTTGTTGAAGCCCATGCGGTTGATCAGCGCGCGGTCGGCGACCAGCCGGAACAGCCGCTGCTTCGGGTTGCCGGGCTGGGCCTCGCCGGTGACGGTGCCGATCTCGACGTGGTCGAAGCCGAGCATGGAGAGCCCGTCGATCCCGACGGCGTTCTTGTCGAAGCCCGCGGCGAGCCCGAAGGGGCCGTGCATGCGCAGGCCGAGGGCCTCGGTGCGCAGTTGCCCGTACCGGGGGGCGAGCGCGGCGGCGGCGAAGGTGCGCAGGACGGGGACCCGGGCGAGGGCGCGGATCCAGCGGAAGGCGAGGTTGTGGGCCTGTTCCGGGTCCATCCGCTGGAAGAGCAGCCGGAAGAACAGCTTGTACATGTGGGGAGTCCTCGAGGGCGGGGGCGGGCGTGGCTCATGAAGAGGGGGACACCGTTTCCGGTGTCCCCCTCGGCGCGGCTAGTCGCGGGCCGCGTTCAGATGTTCCGCGTGCTCCTGGAGGGAGCGGACGCCCACGTCACCGCGGCCGAGGGCGTCGATGCCCTGGACGGCGGCGGCGAGCGCCTGGACGGTGGTCAGGCACGGTACCGAGCGGGCCACGGCCGCCGTACGGATGTCGTAGCCGTCGAGGCGGCCGCCGGTGCCGTAGGGCGTGTTGACGATGAGGTCGACCTCGCCGTCGTGGATGAGCTGGACGATGGTCCGCTCGCCGTCGGGGCCGGTGCCCTCGGACTGCTTGCGCACGACGGTGGCGTTGATGCCGTTGCGCCTGAGGACCTCGGCGGTGCCGGAGGTGGCCAGCAGCTCGAAGCCGTGGGCGACCAGCTCGCGGGCCGGGAAGATCATCGAGCGCTTGTCGCGGTTGGCGACCGAGATGAACGCGCGGCCCTTGGTGGGCAGCGGGCCGTACGCGCCCGCCTGCGACTTGGCGTACGCCGTGCCGAAGACGGAGTCGATGCCCATGACCTCGCCGGTGGAGCGCATCTCCGGGCCGAGCACGGTGTCCACGCCGCGGCCCTGGATGTCCCGGAAGCGGGACCAGGGCATCACGGCCTCCTTGACGGAGATCGGCGCGTCCAGCGGGAGTTCGCCGCCGTCGCCGGTGGCGGGCAGCAGGCCCTCGGCGCGCAGCTCGGCGATGGTCGCGCCGAGCGAGATGCGGGCGGCGGCCTTGGCCAGCGGGACGGCGGTCGCCTTGGAGGTGAAGGGGACCGTGCGGGAGGCGCGCGGGTTGGCCTCCAGGACGTAGAGGATGTCGCCCGACATGGCGAACTGGATGTTGATCAGGCCGCGCACGCCGACGCCCTTGGCGATGGCCTCGGTGGAGGCGCGCAGCCGCTTGATGTCGAAGCCGCCCAGCGTGATCGGGGGCAGGGCGCACGCCGAGTCGCCGGAGTGGATGCCGGCCTCCTCGATGTGCTCCATGACGCCGCCGAGGTAGAGCTCCTCGCCGTCGTAGAGGGCGTCGACGTCGATCTCGATCGCGTCGTCCAGGAAGCGGTCCACGAGGACCGGCCGGGACGGGCTGATCTCGGTGGACTCCTCGATGTACGCGGAGAGGCGCTCCTCCTCGTACACGATCTCCATGCCGCGTCCGCCGAGGACGTAGGAGGGCCGGACGAGGACCGGGTAGCCGATCTCGTCCGCGATGGCCTTGGCCTCGGCGAAGGTGGTGGCGGTGCCGTGCTTGGGCGCGGGCAGGCCGGCCTCGGCGAGGACGCGGCCGAAGGCGCCCCGGTCCTCGGCGGCGTGGATGGCCTCGGGCGGGGTGCCGACGACCGGCACGCCGTTGTCCTTCAGCGCCTGGGCGAGGCCCAGCGGGGTCTGGCCGCCGAGCTGCACGATCACGCCGGCGATCGGGCCCGCGAGGGACTCGGCGTGGACGATCTCCAGCACGTCCTCCAGGGTGAGCGGCTCGAAGTAGAGCCGGTCGGAGGTGTCGTAGTCGGTGGAGACGGTCTCCGGGTTGCAGTTGACCATCACGGTCTCGTACCCGGCGTCGGAGAGCGCGAAGGAGGCGTGGACGCAGGAGTAGTCGAACTCGATGCCCTGGCCGATGCGGTTGGGCCCGGAGCCCAGGATGATCACGGCGGGCTTCTCGCGCGGCGCGACCTCGCTCTCCTCGTCGTAGGAGGAGTAGAAGTACGGCGTCTGGGCGGCGAACTCGGCGGCGCAGGTGTCGACCGTCTTGTAGACCGGGCGGATGCCGAGGACGTGCCGGACCTCGCGGACGACGTCCTCGCGCAGGCCCCGGATCTCACCGATCTGGAGGTCGGAGAAGCCGTGCCGCTTGGCCTCGGCGAGCAGCTCCGCGGTCAGCTCGGGGGCCTCGGCCAGCTCGTCGGCGGTCTCCTTGATCAGGAAGAGCTGGTCGACGAACCACGGGTCGATCTTCGTGTACTCGAAGATCTCCTCCGGCGTGGCGCCCGCGCGGATGGCCTGCATGACGGTGTTGATCCGGCCGTCGGTGGGGCGCACCGCCTCTTCGAGGAGGGCGGTCTTGTCGCCGGGCTCGCCCACGAAGGTGAACTGGCTGCCCTTCTTCTCCAGCGAGCGCAGCGCCTTCTGGAACGCCTCGGTGAAGTTGCGGCCGATGGCCATGGCCTCGCCGACCGACTTCATGGTGGTGGTCAGCGTGGAGTCGGCCTGCGGGAACTTCTCGAAGGCGAACCGGGGGGCCTTGACGACGACGTAGTCGAGCGTGGGCTCGAAGGAGGCCGGGGTCTCCTTCGTGATGTCGTTCGGGATCTCGTCCAGGGTGTAGCCGACGGCCAGCTTGGCGGCGATCTTGGCGATCGGGAAGCCGGTGGCCTTGGAGGCGAGCGCGGAGGACCGGGAGACGCGCGGGTTCATCTCGATGACGATGACCCGGCCGTCCTCGGGGTTCACCGCGAACTGGATGTTGCAGCCGCCGGTGTCCACGCCGACCTCGCGGATGATCGCGATGCCGACGTCGCGCAGAAGCTGGTACTCGCGGTCGGTGAGCGTCATCGAGGGCGCGACGGTGATGGAGTCGCCGGTGTGCACGCCCATCGGGTCGAAGTTCTCGATGGAGCAGACGACCACGACGTTGTCGTTCTTGTCGCGCATCAGCTCCAGCTCGTACTCCTTCCAGCCGAGGATGGACTCCTCCAGGAGCACCTCGGTGGTCGGGGAGAGCGTGAGGCCCTGGCCGGCGATGCGGCGCAGCTCGTCCTCGTCGTGGGCGAAGCCGGAGCCCGCGCCGCCCATGGTGAAGGAGGGGCGGACGACGACGGGGTAGCCGCCGAGCGTCTCGACGCCCTTCAGGACGTCGTCCATGGTGTGGCAGATGACCGAGCGGGCGGACTCGCCGTGGCCGGTCTTCTTGCGGACCTCCTCCACGACGTCCTTGAAGAGGTCGCGGTCCTCGCCCTTGTGGATCGCCTCGGGCTTGGCGCCGATCAGCTCGACGCCGTACTTCTCCAGCACACCGCTGTCGTGCAGGGAGATGGCGGTGTTCAGCGCGGTCTGGCCGCCGAGGGTGGGCAGGAGGGCGTCGGGGCGCTCCTTGGCGATGATCTTCTCGACGAACTCGGGGGTGATCGGCTCGACGTAGGTGGCGTCGGCGATCTCCGGGTCGGTCATGATCGTCGCCGGGTTGGAGTTGACGAGGATCACGCGCAGGCCCTCGGCCTTGAGCACGCGGCACGCCTGGGTGCCGGAGTAGTCGAACTCGGCGGCCTGACCGATCACGATCGGGCCCGAGCCGATGACCAGGACGGACTGGATATCGGAGCGCTTAGGCACGCTGGCCCTCCATCGTGGCGGTGCTCATCAAAGACGTGAAGCGGTCGAACAGGTAGGCGGCGTCGTGCGGGCCGGCCGCCGCCTCGGGGTGGTACTGGACCGAGAAGGCCGGCTGGTCGAGGAGCTGGAGACCCTCCACCACGTCGTCGTTGAGGCAGACGTGGGAGACCTGGGCGCGGCCGAACTTCGTGTCGCTGACCCGGTCGAGCGGGGCGTCGACGGCGAAGCCGTGGTTGTGCGCGGTGACCTCGACCTTGCCGGTGGTGCGGTCCTGGACCGGCTGGTTGATGCCGCGGTGGCCGTACTTCAGCTTGTAGGTGCCGAAGCCGAGCGCGCGGCCGAGGATCTGGTTGCCGAAGCAGATGCCGAACAGCGGGGTCTTCCGCTCCAGCACGGCGGTCATCAGGGCCACCGGGCCGTCGGCCGTGGCCGGGTCGCCGGGGCCGTTGGAGAAGAACACGCCGTCGGGGGCGACCGCGTAGACGTCCTCGGCCGTGGCGGTCGCCGGGAGCACGTGCACCTCTATGCCGCGCTCGGCCATCCGCTGCGGGGTCATGCCCTTGATGCCGAGGTCGATCGCGGCGACGGTGAACTTCTTCTCGCCGACCGCGGGGACGACGTACGCCTCCTTGGTGGCGACCTCCTCGTAGAGGCTCGCGCCCTTCATGTGCGGCTGGGCCTGGACCCGGGTCACCAGCTCGGCATCGGAGGCCAGCGCCTCGCCGGAGAAGATGCCGGCGCGCATGGAGCCGCGCTCGCGCAGGTGGCGGGTGAGGGCGCGGGTGTCGATGCCGCTGATGCCGACGACGCCCTGGGCTGTCAGCTCGTCGTCCAGGGAGCGCCGGGAGCGCCAGTTGGACGGCACGCGCGCGGGGTCGCGCACGACGTAGCCGGAGACCCAGATGCGGGCGGACTCGTCGTCCTCGTCGTTCCAGCCGGTGTTGCCGATCTGCGGGGCGGTGGCGACGACGATCTGGCGGTCGTAGGAGGGGTCGGTCAGGGTCTCCTGGTAGCCGGTCATGCCGGTGGAGAACACGGCCTCGCCGAAGGTCTCCCCCACGGCCCCGTAGGCGCGGCCGCGGAAGGTGCGGCCGTCCTCCAGGACGAGTACGGCGGGAGTCCTGGCGGCTCCCCTGGTGGAGGTCGTCATCGTGCGCCTTCCGTGTGGTTGGTCATCTGGTTCAGGGTCTCGACCCAGGTGGTGTGTTCGGCGGCGTGGTCGGAGCGGAAGCCGGAGTCGATCAGCTTCTCGCCGTGCGCCCAGGTCACCACGAGCAGTCCGCCCTCGGTGAGGACCTTGCCCGCGATGCCCTTGTCCAGCCGGGCGCCGCGCAGCGCCTCGACGGGGACGAAGAAGTCGGAGGCGCCGGGGCGCCCGACCACCAGGCCCGCGTCGGTGAGGGTCAGCTCGGCCCGGCTGCGGGAGCCCAGGCCGTGGGCCACGATCCGGTCCAGCCACTGCCCGGCGGTGGTGGAGCCGTGGTAGCGGCCGCTCATGGTCAGGATGGCCGGACCGGGGTCCTCCGGCACCTCGGGCAGCTCGGGCAGGTCGCTCTGGAGGGTGCCGCGCCACTTCCAGCCCTCGCGCATCAGCCAGTAGACGAGGGCGACGAAGAGGGCCAGTCCGACGAGCCAGCCCGCGCGGGCGGCCCAGTCGGTCACAGCGGCCGACTTCTTCTCGTCCGCCAGCCCCGTGGCGAGCGATACGGCGAGCTGAGTTGCAGGTGTCACGTGAGCTTCCCGTCCATGAGCGTGGCCTTGCCCCGCAGCCAGGTGTGGGTGACACGGCCCGGCAGCTCGCGGCCCTCGTAGGGGGTGTTGCGGCTGCGCGAGGCGAAGCGCGCGGGGTCCACCTGTCCACGGTAGGCCGTGTCCACGAGGGTGAGGTTGGCGGGCTCGCCCGCCGCGACCGGGCGGCCGTGGCCGGTGGCCTTGCCGATCCGGGCGGGGGTGAAGGACATCCGGTCGGCGACCTGGGCCCAGTCGAGCAGGCCGGTCTCGACCATGGTCTCCTGCACCACGGACAGCGCGGTCTCCAGGCCGACCATGCCCATGGCCGCCGCGGCCCACTCGCAGTCCTTGTCCTCGTGCGGGTGCGGGGCGTGGTCGGTGGCGACGATGTCGATCGTGCCGTCGGCCAGCGCCTCGCGCAGGGCGCGCACGTCGCGCTCGGTGCGCAGCGGCGGGTTGACCTTGTACGCCGGGTTGTAGGTGCGCACCATCTCCTCGGTCAGGAGCAGGTGGTGCGGGCACACCTCGGCGGTGACGTCGATACCGCGGGACTTGGCCCAGCGGATGATCTCCACCGAGCCGGCGGTGGAGAGGTGGCAGATGTGCAGGCGGGAGCCGACGTGCTCGGCGAGCAGCACGTCCCGCGCGATGATCGACTCCTCGGCGACGGCCGGCCAGCCGCCCAGCCCCAGTTCGGCGGAGACGACACCCTCGTTCATCTGGGCGCCCTCGGTGAGCCGGGGCTCCTGGGCGTGCTGGGCGATGACCCCGCCGAACGCCTTCACGTACTCCAGCGCGCGGCGCATGATGACCGCGTCGTCCACGCACTTGCCGTCGTCGGAGAAGACGTTGACCTCGGCGGCCGAGTCGTGCATGGCGCCCAGCTCGGCGAGCTTCTTGCCCTCCAGGCCGACGGTGACGGCGCCGATGGGGCGTACGTCGCAGTAGCCGGACTCCTTGCCGAGCCGCCAGACCTGCTCGACCACGCCGGCGGTGTCGGCGACGGGGAAGGTGTTGGCCATGGCGAAGACGGCGGTGAAGCCGCCGGAGGCGGCGGCGCGGGTGCCGGTCAGCACGGTCTCGGAGTCCTCGCGGCCCGGCTCGCGCAGATGGGTGTGCAGGTCGACCAGGCCCGGCAGCAGCACGCGGCCTTCGGCCTCGACGACCTCGGCGCCCTCGGCGGCGAGGCCGGTGCCGACCGCCTCGATCAGCTCCCCGTCGATCAGGACGTCCTGCGGCTCGCCCCCGAGCACCTTCGCACCACGGATCAGGATCTTGCTCATGGGTCTTACTTCTCCTCGGTACGAAGGTGGGCGGTGCCGGCGGGCTCGTTGCCGCCGAGCAGCAGGTACAGGACGGCCATGCGGACGGAGACGCCGTTGGCGACCTGCTCCACGACCGTGCACCGGTCGGAGTCGGCGACCTCGGCGGTGATCTCCATGCCGCGGACCATCGGGCCGGGGTGCATCACGATGGCGTGCTCGGGCAGCCGGGCCATGCGGTCGCCGTCGAGGCCGTAGCGGCGGGAGTACTCGCGCTCGGTGGGGAAGAACGCGGCGTTCATCCGCTCGCGCTGGACGCGGAGCATCATCACCGCGTCGGACTTGGGCAGGGTGGAGTCGAGGTCGTAGGAGACCTCGCAGGGCCAGGTCTCCACGCCGACCGGCAGCAGGGTGGGCGGGGCGACCAGGGTGACGTCGGCGCCGAGGGTGTGCAGCAGGTCCACGTTGGAGCGGGCGACGCGGCTGTGCAGCACGTCGCCGACGAGGGTGACGCGCTTGCCCGCGAGGTCCTGGCCGAGCCCGGCGTCGGGACCGATCAGGCGGCGGCGCATGGTGAAGGCGTCCAGCAGGGCCTGGGTGGGGTGCTGGTGGGTGCCGTCGCCGGCGTTGATGACGGGGGCGTCGATCCAGCCGGAGTTGGCGAGGCGGTAGGGGGCGCCGGAGGCGCTGTGCCGGATGACGACGGCGTCCACGCCCATCGCCTCCAGCGTCTGGGCGGTGTCCTTCAGCGACTCGCCCTTGGAGACGCTGGAGCCCTTGGCCGCGAAGTTGATGACATCGGCGGAGAGGCGCTTCTCGGCGGCCTCGAAGGAGATCCGGGTCCGGGTCGAGTCCTCGAAGAAGAGGTTGCAGACCGTGCGGCCGCGCAGGGTCGGCAGTTTCTTGATCGGCCGGTCCGCGACCCTGGCCATCTCCTCGGCGGTGTCGAGGATCAGGACGGCGTCGTCGCGGGTGAGGTCGGCGGCCGAGATGAGATGACGCTGCATCTGTCAGGCTCCGTAAGGCAGTTAATACGGGAGGTTTCGGGCGGACCGGGCTGTGTCAGGGCACGCCGAAGCGGCCGGACACCCGGATGCGCTACTGGTCGGCAGCCTTCGTACCGAGCAGCACGGTGTCCCGACCGTCCTCCTCGGCGAGCTGGACCTTGACCGTCTCCCGCAGCGACGTGGGGAGGTTCTTGCCGACGTAGTCGGCGCGGATCGGCAGTTCCCGGTGTCCGCGGTCGACGAGGACGGCGAGCTGCACCGCGCGGGGGCGCCCGATGTCGTTCAGGGCGTCGAGGGCGGCGCGGATGGTGCGGCCGGAGAAGAGCACGTCGTCGACGAGCACGACCAGGCGGCCGTCCACACCGTCACCGGGGATGTCGGTGCGGGCGAGGGCGCGCGGGGGGTGCATGCGCAGATCGTCGCGGTACATGGTGATGTCGAGCGAGCCGACCGGGATCTTCCGTCCGGTGACCTGCTCCAGCTTGACGGCGAGCCGCTGGGCGAGGAAGACGCCTCGCGTGGGGATGCCGAGGAGCACCACGTCGTCGGCGCCCTTGGCGCGTTCGACGATCTCGTGGGCGATGCGGGTGAGGACGCGGGCGATGTCGGGGCCTTCGAGCACGGGCCTGGCATCGGACGTCAGCGGATTTGCGTGCGAGTCCATACGAAACGGACCTCCTTCTCCGCCTCACGGGACGGACTTTAAAGGACGTCGGATTTGCGCCATCCACCCTAGCAGGTCACCGGGAGGGCTCGTTCACCCGCTCGGCGCAACGGGCGGCCACTACCACGGAAGCGTCGGTGTGGACCATTCGGCTTGACGCAGGAGAATCACGCTGCGTAACCTCACAGTGAGTTACCAGCCGCGCGGTGGGAACACCTGCCGACCGCGTCTACACAGTGTCCGGGAGCTATATGTCCAGCGAATACGCCAAACAGCTCGGGGCCAAGCTCCGGGCGATCCGCACCCAGCAGGGCCTTTCCCTCCACGGTGTCGAGGAGAAGTCCCAGGGGCGCTGGAAGGCCGTGGTGGTCGGTTCCTACGAGCGCGGCGACCGTGCCGTGACCGTGCAGCGCCTTGCCGAGCTGGCCGATTTCTACGGCGTTCCGGTGCAGGAGCTGCTGCCGGGCACCACGCCGGGCGGAGCCGCCGAGCCGCCGCCGAAGCTGGTCCTGGACCTGGAGCGGCTGGCCACGGTGCCGGCCGAGAAGGCGGGCCCCCTCCAGCGGTACGCGGCGACGATCCAGTCCCAGCGCGGTGACTACAACGGCAAGGTGCTGTCGATCCGCCAGGACGACCTGCGCACCCTCGCGGTCATCTACGACCAGTCCCCCTCGGTCCTCACCGAGCAGCTCATCAGCTGGGGCGTCCTGGACGCGGACGCGCGCCGCGCCGTCGCCCACGACGAGGGCTGACCGCCTCACGCCTGAGCAGAAACGTGCCGCCGGGATGGCCGGAACCCTACGGTTCCGTGCCGCCCCGGCGGCTCTTTCGTCTCTTCCGGGCGGCGGACACGCCGGAGGGCCCGCAGCAGGCGTGCTGCGGGCCCTCCGGCGTCTGGTCGTACCGCCTACGCCTCATCCCGGCGCAGGGACGGCTTCAGCTCCTTGAAGCGGCCCAGGAGGCCGTTCACGAACGCCGGCGACTCGTCCGTGGAGAACTCCTTGGCGAGCTGCACCATCTCGTCGAGGACGACCGCGTCCGGGGTCTCGTCCTCCCAGATCAGCTCGTACGCGCCAAGGCGCAGCAGGTTGCGGTCGACGACCGGCATGCGGTCGATCGTCCACCCCACCGCGTACTGGGCGATCAGGTCGTCGATTCGCCGGGCGCGCTCCGCGTACCCCTCGACGAGCTGCATCGTGTACTCGCTGACGGGGGGCTGGCGGGTGTCGGCCCGGGAGAGCCGGACCCAGTCGGCGAGGACCGTCAGGACATCGGTGCCGCGCTGGTCACCCTCGAAAAGGATCTGGAAGGCGCGCTTGCGGGCCGTGTTGCGGGCGGCCACGGTTAGCTGTTCACCCGGCCGAGGTAGTCGCTCGTACGAGTGTCGACCTTGATCTTCTCGCCGGTGGTGATGAAGAGCGGGACCTGGATCTGGTGGCCCGTCTCCAGCGTGGCGGGCTTGGTGCCACCGGTGGAGCGGTCGCCCTGGACGCCCGGCTCGGTCTCCGAGATGACCAGCTCGACGGCGGCCGGCAGCTCGACGAAGAGCACCTCGCCCTCGTGCTGCGCCACGACGGCGGTGAAGCCCTCGATCAGGAAGTTCGCGGCGTCGCCGACGGCCTTCGGGTCGATGTGGAGCTGGTCGTACGTCTCCATGTCCATGAAGACGAAGTACTCGCCGTCCTTGTACGAGTACTGCATGTCGCGCTTGTCGACGGTGGCCGTCTCGACCTTGACACCGGCGTTGAAGGTCTTGTCGACCACCTTGCCGGAGAGGACGTTCTTGAGCTTGGTGCGCACGAAGGCCGGGCCCTTACCGGGCTTGACGTGCTGGAACTCGACGACGGACCAAAGCTGGCCCCCGTCGAGCTTGAGCACCATGCCGTTCTTGAGGTCGTTCGTGGAAGCCACGGTTGCGGAATCTCCTGGACTGACGTACGACCCCGGCGCTCGCACCTGGCTACAGGGCGAGCAGTTCCTTGGTCGTGATGGTGAGTAGCTCGGGTCCGCCGTCCGCCTCGGGGCGGACGACGAGCGTGTCATCGATCCGGACTCCGCCCCGGCCCGGAAGGTGGACCCCCGGCTCGACGGTGACCGGCACGCAAGCGTCAAGTTTACCCATGGCCGCGGGGGCGAGCTGCGGGTCCTCGTCGATTTCGAGTCCGACCCCGTGTCCGGTGACCGCCTGGAGGGCGGCACCGTATCCGGCGGAGTCCAGCACCTGGCGTGCCGCGCGGTCCACGTCACGGCAGGCGGCGCCCGGCACGAGAGCCTCGCGCCCGGCCCGTTGGGCGGCGAAGACCAGGTCGTACAGCTCAATCTGCCACTCGGCGGGCGAGGTGCCGATCACGAAGGTACGGCCGATCTCGCAGCGGTAGCCGCGGTAGGCGGCGCCGAGGCAGACGGAGAGGAAATCGCCCTCCTCCACCCGGCGGTCGGTGGGACGGTGGCCCGGTCGGCCGGAGTTGGGGCCGGTGGCCACCGAGGTCGGGAAGGCGGGGCCCTCGGCGCCGTGGTCGACCAGACGGCGCTCCAGCTCCAGCGCGAGATGCCGCTCGGTCCGGCCGACCAGGATCGACTCCAGCAGCTCGCCGAGGGCCTGGTCGGCGATCTCGGCGCCGATGCGGAGACAGGAGATCTCCTCCTCGTCCTTGACCAGCCTGAGCTGCTCCACGGCCGTGCCGAGCCCCGCCAGGCGCAGTCCTGGTGCGACGGAGTCGAGGGCGCGGTACCGGGCGACGGTGAGGTGGTGCTCCTCCACGGCGAGGGCGTCGCTGCCCTGGCTCCCGGCGAGGCCGGCGGCGGCCACGGCCGGGTCGCGCCCCGGTGTGGACAGGATGTGCAGCACCAGGGCCTCGTCGGGGCGCCCGTCCACGGGGCGGTCCTCCGGCGGCACGGGGCACACCAACTGGTCCTCGTGCCTGCCGAGGAGCAGGACGGCGCCCTGGGGCGCCGCGCCCGCCAGGTAGCGCACATTGGCGGGGCGGGAGATGAGCGCTGCCGCGGTACCGGCCGCGTTACAGCGTTCCCTCAGCCGGGATCGGCGGGTCGCGTACACCTCTGACATGAGACGAGCGTAGAAGTTATGCCCGATTCGTGCCGTTCGGCGGGGGCCGAGTGGGCGGCGGCCCGGTGCCTACCAGTTCGGCGGGCTGGCGATCGCGCGGGCCAGGACCTCGTCCAGCACCCGTGCCGTGCCGGCCACGTCGAGCTGGGAGTTGTCGATGATGGGCAGCCCGGAGCCGTACCAGCCGGCCATGCGGCCGTGGATGCGGGCCACCTCCTCGTCGGTGAGGCGGCGGTTGCCGGAGCGCTCGGCGTTGCGCTCCAGGACGATGTCCAGGCCCGGCAGGAGCACCACCGGGAGCAGGCCGGGGCCCACATGGCGCTTCCAGCCGCCGAGCCCCACGACCGGGCGGTCCGGGAAGACCGCGTCGTCGAGGATGCAGGAGATCCCGTTGGCCAGGAAGTTGCGCGCGGCGAAGCCGCAGGTGCGGCGGGCCAGGCGGTACTGGGCCTCGGAGTGGTCGTTCCACCCGGTCTGCGGGTCGGCGAAGCCGGAGCGGACCCACTCGCGCACGTCGTCCAGGCTGATGTGGGCGGTGGGCACCCGGCGGTGGTCGGCCCAGAACTTGGCCACGCTGGTCTTGCCCGCGCCCGCCGGTCCGATCAGCAGCACGGCGAGCGTGGTGGCGGACGGGTCGGGGGCGCTCATGGCGGGGGCACCCACGGGACCGCCGGGCGGCAGCGTCAGATGGCCGGAGACGTCCGGCGCGTGCGGCGCCAGGGGGTGCTGCGGGGCCGGGACCTGCGCGGGCGGGACGTGCGCGGGCGGGACCTGCGCGGGCGGGACGTGCGCGGGCGGGACCTGCGCGGGCGGGACGTGCGCGGGCGGGACCTGCGCGGGCGGGACGTGCGCGGGCGGGACGTGCGCGGGCGGGACCTGCGGAGCCGGCGGCGTGGGCGGGGCGGGCGGTACGGGTCCCGCGCCGGAGAAGCCCGGTGGCGGGACGGGAGGACCCTGCGGCGCTCCCGCGGCCGGTGCCCAGCCGGTGTGCGGCCCGTGCCCCGGCTGGTGGGGCGGCGGCAGCGGAGATCCCACTGCGTGCTGCATCCGTTGCCACTCCATCTCGTACACGCACTCGGCGCCGGAAGGCGGGTACGGAGCCCGCACCCTACCGAACGGTACCGCCCCCGGCCGTCGTTTGGTGAAACGGCCGGGGGCGGTGCGAAGTGCCCGCTCCACGTGGGGAATCGGGCACACCGGGCGGTACGGGACCTACTGGCCGACCTCGCCGTAGGCGGCGAGCAGGACGGCCGGGTCGGGGCCCTCCAGCACGGTGGGCCGGGCGAGTCCGTCCAGGACGATGAAGCGCAGCATGTCTCCGCGGGACTTCTTGTCGACCTTCATGGCCTCCACCAGCTTGGGCCACTGGTCGTACCGGTAGTGCAGCGGCAGGCCGACCGACTCGAGGATCGCGCGGTGTCGGTCGGCGGTCGCGTCGTCCAACCGGCCCGCCAGGCGGCCCAGTTCGGCGGCGAAGTGCATGCCGACGGCGACGGCGGCGCCGTGCCGCCACTTGTACCGCTCGTTCTTCTCGATGGCGTGGCCGAGGGTGTGGCCGTAGTTGAGGATCTCCCGGCGGCCGGACTCCTTGAGGTCCGAGGAGACCACGTCGGCCTTGACCCGGATCGACCGCTCCAGCAGCTCGGCGGTGTGCGGTCCGGCCGGGGTGCGGGCGGCCTCGGGGTCGGACTCGATTCTGTCGAGGATCACCGGGTCGGCGATGAAGCCGGCCTTGATGACCTCCGCGAGCCCGGAGACGTAGTCGTGCACCGGGAGGGAGTCCAGCGCGGCCAGGTCGCACAGGACGCCGGCCGGGGGGTGGAAGGCGCCGACGAGATTCTTGCCCTCGGCGGTGTTGATGCCCGTCTTGCCGCCGACCGCCGCGTCCACCATGGCCAGCACGGTGGTCGGGACGGCGATCCAGCGCACCCCGCGCAGCCAGGTCGCCGCGACGAACCCGGCGAGGTCGGTGGTGGCGCCGCCGCCGACGCCCACGACCACGTCGGTGCGGGTGAAACCGGACTGGCCGAGCGCCTTCCAGCAGTAGGCGGCGACCTCCGCGGTCTTCGCCTCCTCGGCGTTCGGCACCTGGATGGCGACCGCCTCGTAGCCCTGGTCGGCCAGGTCGGCGCGGAGCGCGTCACCGGTCTCGGCGAGGGCCTCGGGGTGGATGACGGCGACCCGCCTGGCCTTCGGACCGATCAGCCCGGCCAGTTCGCCCAGCAACTGCCGGCCCACCAGCACCTCGTAGGGCTCGGTGCCCTCCGTCCCGGCGATCTGGATACGGGTGACTGCCTCGCTCATGCTTCCTTCAACTCCAGTGCGTCCAGGACGGCTCGGGCGACGTCCTCGGGACCGCGCCCGTCGGTCGTCACGACGGCGGTGGCGACCTCCTCGTACAGATGGCGGCGGGCCTCCATCAGCGTGCGCCACTGCTGGCGCGGGTTGACCGCGAGCAGCGGCCGGGCGGCGTTCAGCCCGGTGCGGCGCACGGCCTCCTCGACGTCCATCGAGAGGTAGACCACCCGCTGGGCCGTCAGCAGCGCCCGCGTGTCCGCGTCGAGGACGGCGCCGCCGCCCAGCGCGAGGACGCCCGCGTGCCCGGCGACGGCGGCGGCCACCGCGCGCTTCTCCAGCACGCGGAAGGCGTCCTCGCCGTCGTCCACGAAGATCTCGGCGACGGTGCGGCCCTGCTCGGCCACGATGTCGTCGTCGGTGTCCCGGAACGCCGCACCCAGCCGCTCGGCCAGCAGCCGTCCGACGGTGGACTTGCCCACGCCCATCGGACCGACCAGGACGACCACGGGCATCGCGCTCATCCGATCGCCAGGTTGTCGAGGTAGGAGCGGACGTTGCGGCGGGTCTCGGCGACGCTGTCGCCGCCGAACTTCTCCGCGACCGCGTCCGCGAGGACCAGGGCCACCATCGCCTCGGCCACGATGCCCGCGGCCGGGACCGCGCACACGTCGGAGCGCTGGTGGTGGGCCTGCGCGGCCTCGCCGGTGGCGACGTCGACCGTGGCCAGCGCGCGCGGCACGGTGGCGATCGGCTTCATCGCCGCGCGCACCCGCAGCAGCTCACCGGTGGTCAGGCCGCCCTCGGTGCCGCCGGAACGGCCGGTGGCGCGCTTGATGCCCTCGGGGGTGGTGAGGATCTCGTCGTGCGCCTTCGAGCCCGGCACCCGGGCCAGGTCGAAGCCGTCGCCGACCTCGACGCCCTTGATCGCCTGGATGCCCATGAGGGCGGCGGCGAGCCGGGCGTCCAGCCTGCGGTCCCAGTGCACGTGCGAGCCGAGGCCGACCGGGACGCCGTACGCCAGCACCTCGACGACGCCGCCGAGGGTGTCGCCGTCCTTGTGGGCCTGGTCGATCTCGGCGACCATCGCCTTCGACGCGTCAGCGTCCAGGCAGCGCACCGGGTCCTCGTCGAGCCGCTCGACGTCGGCCGGGGTCGGGTAGACGCCGTACGGCGCCTTGGCCGAGGCCAGCTCCACGACGTGGCTGACGATCTCGATGCCGGCGGTCTCCTTCAGGTACGACCGCGCCACCGCGCCGAGCGCGACCCGTGCCGCCGTCTCCCGCGCGGAGGCCCGCTCCAGGATCGGCCGGGCCTCGTCGAAGCCGTACTTCTGCATGCCGGCGAGGTCCGCGTGGCCGGGGCGCGGGCGGGTCAGCTTGGCGTTGCGCGCGAGGCCGGCCAGCACCTCCTCGTCCACCGGGTCGGCCGACATGACCTGCTCCCACTTCGGCCACTCGGTGTTACCCACCATGACCGCCACCGGGGAGCCGAGCGTGAGCCCGTGCCGCACACCGCCGAGGAACGTGACCTCGTCACGCTCGAACTTCATCCGCGCGCCGCGTCCATAGCCGAGCCGCCGCCGCGCGAGATGATCCGCCACCATCTCCGTGGTGATCGGCACACCGGCGGGAAGACCCTCCAGCGTCGCGACGAGTGCGGGACCGTGGGACTCCCCCGCGGTCAGCCAACGCAGCCTGCTCAACGTTGCTCCTCAGTTTTCGCGCCCACCACTGCCCCGCTCACGCGTTGTCCGCGCCTGCGGCGGCGGCCCGGCCGGGTGCGCGATCCCGGCCCGCCACCTCCGATCCTCCCACGCCGTGCCCGGTATCCGGGCCTCGGTCCGGATACCGGGACCCTGGTACGGGGCCGGGCGGCGGGCGCTCAGCGGGCGGCGAGGGCCCGTTCGCCCGCCTGGCGCATGGCCTCCAGCGGGGCCGGGGTGCGGCCGGTCATCCGCTCCACCTGGAGCACGGCCTGGTGGACCAGCAGGTCCAGGCCGCCGACCACGGCCCCGCCGAACATCGACCAGCGGGCCGCCAGCTCGGTGGGCCAGGGGTCGTAGAGCACGTCGAAGAGGGTGGCCGGGCGCTCGGGCACGGCGGTGGCGAGGGCGTCGGCGGTGCCGGCGGGCGTGGTGGCGATCACCAGGGGCGCCCGCAGGGCCTCGGCCGCGTCGGCCCAGTCGGCGGTGCGGACCTCCACGTCGAGCCGCTCGCCCCACTCCCGCATCTCGGCGGCGCGGGCGGCGCTGCGGACGTAGACCACCACCTCACCGGCGCAGACGCGGGACAGCGCGGCGAGCGCGGAGGAGGCGGTGGCCCCGGCGCCGAGGATCGCGGCGGACTCCACCTCCTCGATGCCGTGCTCGCGCAGGGCGGCCACCATGCCGGGGATGTCGGTGTTGTCGCCGACCTTGCGCCCATCCTCGGTGAACACCACGGTGTTGACCGCGTCCACGGAGGCGGCCGTCGCGCTCACCTCGTCCAGCAGCGGCATGACCGCCCGCTTGAGCGGCATCGTGAGCGACAGCCCGGCCCACTCGGGCCCGAGCCCCTCGAAGAAGCCCGGCAGCCCCGCCTCGTCGACCTCGAACCGGTCGTAGGACCAGTCACCGAGCCCGAGTTCGGCGTAGGCCGCCCGGTGCAGCACCGGGGAGAGCGAGTGGGCGATGGGCTTGCCGAGCACGGCGGCTCGGCGGGGGGCGGTTGCCCTAGTTGGCATTGAACTTGTCCTTGAGCGCCTTGAACTCGCTGTAGGTCTTGGCGAATTCGGTCTTGTTCATGCCGTCCGTCGCCACGAAGTACATCCAGCCGTCGTCCGTCGGGGCCAGGGCCGCGTTGAGCGCCTCGTCACCCGGGTTCCCGATCGGACCGGGCGGCAGACCCTTGTTGGTGTACGTGTTGTACGGGCTCCGGTTGCCGTTGATCTCATCCTCGGAGATGTGGATGTTGCTGGCGCCCTTGAGGTAGTTGTACGTCGAGTCGAACTGGAGGAGTTGATTCGTCTCGGTATTGTCCGGCTTGAGACGGTTGTAGACGACTTCCGCCATCTTGCGGAAGTCCTCGTGCGTCTTGCCCTCCGCCTGGACCAGGCTCGCCGTGGTGAGGAGCTGCCAGGGCGACTCCAGGCCGAGCCCGGACGCCTTCTGCTCCAGGCCCAGGGCGGTGTACTTCTCGTCGGCCCGCTCGACCATGGCCTTCAGGACGTCCTTGGGCTTCTGGTCCTTGCCGATGGCGTAGCTGGACGGGAAGAGGAAGCCTTCCAGCGGGTCCTTCAAGCCGGGGTGGTTGAGCGCCCAGGCGGGCAGGCCGAGGGACTTGTACTCCTTCTTGGCCACCGTCTGGGTGGTGCCCTTGGCCAGCTTCAGGCGCTTGTCGATCAGCGCGTAGACGGCCACGTTGCGCGTGCCCTCGGCGATGATCAGGTTGTTGCGGCTCTTCGGGCTGAGCATCAGTTCCACCGCGCTGGCGGCGGACATGTGCTTCTGGAGGATGTAGACGCCGTCCTGGAGCGCCTTGGCCTTCGGGTTCGCCGCCTGGGCCGAGACGAAGGCGTCCACGCTCTCGACGACGCCCGCCTCCTTCAGCTTGTTGCCGATGTCGTAGCCGCCCGCGCCCTTGGGGATCTCGACCGTCACCGACTCGCCGTTGCCGCTGCCCGCGTAGTCCGGGGCCGGGGCGAAACGATTTTTGTAGAACTGGTAGCCGAAGTACGCGACACCGCCGAGGCCGCCGCCGAAGACCACGACGACCACCATCAGGGCGCAGCCGGTGCGCCCCTTCTTGCTCTTGACGGGCTTGCGGCCCTTGCCGCGCCGCTCCGTGCGCGGCTCCCGGCCGTCGGCCTCGGGGTCGGCGTCGTCGTCCCCGGCGGGCAGGGGGTGCTCCTCGGGCTCCGCCTGGGGGTCCCAGCCGGCCTCCGGCTCCGGCTCCGGCTCCGACTCCGGGTGCCGGTGGCCGGGGGGCTGGGGCGGCGGGTAGGCGTCCTCGGTGCCGTAGAGGTCGGGCTGCTCGGCACCGTAGGCCGCGGGGTGCTGCCCGTAGGGGTCGCCCGGGTCGGCGGCATAGGGCACGTGGCCGTGGGTGCCCGTCGCGTCCCAGCCGCCCTGGTGCTGCTGGGGGTGCTGACCGGTCTGCTGAGGGTGCTGACCGGTCTGCTGGGGATCGAAGTACTGCTGGCCCTGCCCGTCGTACTGCGGGTACTGCTGGCCGCCGTAGCCCGGCTGCTGGTCCTGGGACCAGTTGCCGTACTGCTGGTGCTGCGGATGCTGCGGCTGGCCGCCGTACGGGTGCTGCTGGCCCGCGTGGGCCTGCTGCCCTCCCCATCCGCCGTCCCCGTACAACGGGTCCTCCGGATGCCACGGTTCGGTGCCTGGGCCCCGGCCATACTCAGTCATCGATCCCCTAGAGCCGCGAGGTCGACGGTCGCCCGGCTCCAGGACCGGCTTCCGTTCCGCCTCTTGCTGTGCGGCGGCTGTTCGAACACCGCCGCATCGCGCGGAACGTTACCGCACCGCGATCAGATGACCACTTCGACGCCCTCACCGGGTGCTTCGCCTGACACCCGTTCGGATTCCAGGGCCTGCTGGAGGATGATGACCGCGGCCGCCTGGTCGATGACGGAGCGGCCCTTCTTGGACTTCACGCCCGAGGCGCGCAGTCCCTGACTGGCCGTCACCGTGGTCATCCGCTCGTCCACCAGCCGCACCGGCACCGGTGCGATGCCGCGTGCCAGCTCCTGGGTGAACGCGCGCACCTTGACCGCCGCCGGGCCCTCGCCCCCCTTCAGGGAGCGAGGGAGACCGACGACGATCTCGATCGGTTCGTACTCCTCGACCAGTTGCCGCAGTCTGCGGTGCGCGGCCGGTACGTCACGTCCGGGGACGGTCTCCACCGGGGTGGCGAGGATCCCGTCGGGGTCGCACGAGGCGACCCCGATCCGGGCGTCCCCGACGTCGATGGCGAGCCGGCGTCCTCTGCGCATGACTGCCCGGCCTACTTCGCGGTGTCGGCGACGAGGCGCTCGACGGCGTCGACGGCCTCGCCGACGGCGGCCGGGTTCTGGCCACCGCCCTGGGCGACGTCCGGCTTGCCGCCACCGCCGCCGCCGAGGGTCTTGGCGGCGGTGCGGACCAGCTCACCGGCCTTGAGGCCGCGCTCACGGGCCGCCTCGTTGGTGGCGATGACGGTGAGCGGCTTGCCGTTGTTCACCGTGAACAGGGCGACCACGGCGGCCCGGCCGCCCTGGATGCGCCCGCGCACGTCCAGGACCAGCTTGCGCAGGTCGTCGGGGGCGGTGCCGTCCGGGACCTGGCCGGTGACCAGGGCGATGCCGCGCACGTCCTTGGCGGACTCGGCGAGACCGGCGGCGGCCTGGAGCACCTTCTCGGCGCGGAACTTCTCGATCTCCTTCTCGGCGTCCTTCAGCTTGCCGAGCATCGCGGAGACCTTCTCCGGCAGCTCCTCCGGGCGCCCCTTGATCAGCTCGCTGAGCTGGTTGACGACCGTGTGCTCACGGGCGAGGAAGTTGTAGGCGTCCATGCCGACCAGCGCCTCGATACGGCGTACGCCGGAGCCGATGGAGGACTCGCCGAGCAGCTTCACCAGGCCGAGCTGGGCGGTGTTGTGGACGTGGGTGCCGCCGCACAGCTCCTTGGAGAAGTCGCCGATGGTGACCACACGGACCCGCTCGCCGTACTTCTCGCCGAACTCGGCGATGGCGCCCTGCTTCTTGGCCTCGTCGATGCCCATGACCTCGGCGTGCACGTCCAGGTCGCGGGAGAGCACCTCGTTGATCTTCTGCTCGACGTCGGTCATCACGGCCGTGGGAACGGCGGCCGGGGAGCCGAAGTCGAAGCGGAAGCGGCCGGGCTGGTTCTCGGAACCGGCCTGGGCGGCCGTCGGGCCGAGGGCGTCGCGCAGCGCCTGGTGGGTCAGGTGGGTGGCCGAGTGGGCGCGGGCGATGGCCTTGCGGCGGCGGGAGTCGATGGACGCCTGGGCCTTGGCACCGACCGTGACCTCGCCGACCTGGACGACGCCCTTGTGGACGTAGACGCCCGGCACCGGCTTCTGGGTGTCGCGGATCTCGATGACGGCACCGGTGTCGACCTTGATGCGGCCGGTGTCACCGATCTGGCCGCCGCCCTCGGCGTAGAACGGGGTGCGGTCGAGCACGATCTCGACCTCGTCGCCCTCGGTGGCGGCCGGGGAGGAGACACCGTCGACGAGGATGCCGACGATGGTGGTCTCGCTCTCGGTGTCGCTGTAGCCGATGAAGTCGGTGGCGCCGGCGGCGTCCGCGATCTCGCGGTAGGCGCCGAGGTTGGCGTGGCCGGTCTTCTTGGCGCGGGCGTCGGCCTTGGCGCGGTCCCGCTGCTCCTTCATCAGGCGGCGGAAACCGGTCTCGTCCACGGCGAGGCCCTGCTCGGCGGCCATCTCCAGGGTGAGGTCGATCGGGAAGCCCCAGGTGTCGTGGAGCAGGAACGCCTTGTCGCCGGAGAGGACGCTGCCGCCGGACTGCTTGGTCTCGGTGACGGCGGTGTCGAGGATGTTGGTGCCGGCCTTCAGCGTCTTGAGGAAGGCGTTCTCCTCGGCGACGGCGACCTTCTCGATGCGCTCGCGGTCGGTGATGAGCTCGGGGTACTGCTGGCCCATCATGGCGATCACGACGTCGATCAGGTCCTTGACGACCGGACCGGTGGCGCCCAGCAGGCGCATGTTGCGGATGGCGCGGCGCATGATGCGGCGCAGCACGTAGCCGCGGCCCTCGTTGCCGGGGGTGACGCCGTCGCCGATCAGCATGACGGCGGTGCGCATGTGGTCGGTGACCACGCGCAGGGAGACGTCGGAGGCCTGGGCGTCGCCGTAGGCGACACCGGTCAGCTCGGTGGCCTTCTCGATGACGGCCATGGAGGTGTCGATCTCGTACATGTTCTGCACGCCCTGCAGAATCATGGCGAGGCGCTCCAGGCCGAGGCCCGTGTCGATGTTCTGGCTCGGCAGGTCCCCGAGGATCTCGAAGTCGTCCTTGCCGATGCCCTCGCCCCGCTCGTACTGCATGAAGACGAGGTTCCAGATCTCGACGTACCGCTCGTCGTTGACGGCGGGGCCGCCCTCGACGCCGAACTCGGGGCCGCGGTCGTAGTTGATCTCGGAGCAGGGGCCGCAGGGGCCGGGGACGCCCATGGACCAGTAGTTGTCCTTCATGCCCAGGCGCTGGATGCGCTCCTTGGGCACGCCCACGACGTCGTGCCAGATGCGCTCGGCCTCGTCGTCGTC
Organism: Streptomyces seoulensis; assembly: GCF_022846655.1. Lineage (NCBI taxonomy): Bacteria > Bacillati > Actinomycetota > Actinomycetes > Kitasatosporales > Streptomycetaceae > Streptomyces > Streptomyces seoulensis. The sequence continues at coordinate 2,225,557 of NZ_AP025667.1, read as the reverse complement.
CTTGTAGACGGTGATCCACAGGCGCTCGGGGTCGAGGCCGTAACCGCCCTTGTCCTGGGACGCGGTGAGCAGCTCCCAGGCGAACTTGATGGCGCCTTCCTTGAAGTAGTCGCCGAAGGAGAAGTTGCCGCACATCTGGAAGAAGGTGCCGTGGCGGGTGGTCTTGCCGACCTCTTCGATGTCGGGCGTGCGCACGCACTTCTGCACGCTGGTCGCGCGCGAGAAGGGCGGCTTGACCTCACCCAGGAAGTAGGGCTTGAAGGGCACCATGCCGGCCGGGACGAGGAGCAGAGTCGGGTCGTCCGCGATGAGCGACGCCGAAGGGACGACGGTGTGCCCGCGCTCCTCGAAGAAGCTCAGCCAGCGGCGGCGAATCTCGGCCGACTCCATCAGTGGTCCTCATTCCGGTTGTACGAGTACGTCGTGTTCTCGATGTACTTCACTGTGCTGCTGTTGTTCTCGATGGCGGTGATCCGCCGGGGCTCGGGCAGGGCGGGGCTCTCGTGGATGCCGAGCGCATCCTGAAGCTCCGCCTCGCGCTGGACCATGTTGTCGCGGACGTCGAGTGCGAAGCCGACCGCTGCGTCCTTGAGCCGGTGCCCGGTCTCCAGGGCCTTGTTGGCCGCGGTGGCGGCGAGGCTCTCGGGAGTGAGCTGCTTCAGCTTGCGGTTGACCTTGGTGGTGGCCCACACACCGGCGGCGACGCCCGTGCTGAACCAGAACGTACGGCGGAACATCGCGGTTCTCAGCCCTTCTTTCGCTTGCCCCGCCGGGTGGCCGGGACCGTCCGGCCCACGATCACCGTGCGTCGCGGTGTCTTCGCGGGCGTGGCCTCGTCGCGGCCGCCGAGCGCGCGGCGGACGCCGTAGCCGAAGGCGGCCACCTTGACCAGCGGGCCGCCGAAGGTGGAGGCGACGGTGGAGGAGAGCGCGGAGGCGTTCGACGTCACCTCCTGCACGTCGGAGGCGATCGCGTCGACGCGCTCGATCTGGGTCTGCGCCGAGCGCACCGCCGTAGACGCGTCCGCGAGCAGCGGGACGGCCTGGTCGGTCACGTCCGCCACCAGCTTGGTGGTCGCCTTGAGCGTCTGGGCCAGCCTCGCGAGCGCTACGGCGAGGAAGGAGACCAGGATCGCCCAGAAGACGGCCACCAGGATCCCGGCAACCTCTCCACCGGACACTGTGCGCACCAGCTCCCTGAAACGTGCTTGAGCATCTGAAAAGTCGTGGCACCGAGCCTATCGCGCCATGGGCAGGGCTCCGTACCGGATTACCGGCTGCTCGCGGGGCCGGATCCGGGAACGCGCGAGCCCGCCGCCCCGTCCGCCGGAAGGCGGGGGGACGGCGGGCCGTGGTGCTGCGCCGGGGCTGGGATCAGCGGGCGTAGTACTCGACGACGAGCTGCTCGTCGCAGATCACCGGGATCTCCTTGCGGTTCGGCTCACGGTCCAGGCGGAACGCCAGGGCCTTGAGGTTCACCTGCAGGTAACGCGGGGTCTCGCCGTCGGCGGCGAAGCCACCCTCACGGGAGACCTGGAAGAGCGTCTTGTCCTTGGAGCGGTCGCGGACCTGCACGACGTCGTCCGGACGGACACGGAAGGAGGGCTTGTCCACCTTCTGGCCGTTGACCTGGATGTGGCCGTGGACGACCATCTGGCGGGCCTGGTAGATCGTGCGGGCGATGCCCGAACGCAGGACCAGCGCGTCGAGGCGGCGCTCGAGCTCGATGATCAGGGCCTCACCGGTCTTGCCCTGGACCTTGGCGGCACGCTCGTAGGCGCGGACGAGCTGGCGCTCGGACACGTCGTACTGCGCGCGCAGACGCTGCTTCTCGAGCAGACGGACCTTGTAGTCCGAGTTCTGCTTGCGGCCGCGGCCGTGCTCGCCCGGCGGGTAGGGGCGGGCCTCGAAGTACTTGACGGCCTTCGGGGTCAGCGCGATGCCGAGGGCACGCGACTTCTTGACCTTGGGGCGGGACTGGTTCGCCATGAACCAAACACCTCGTTTTATCTGTGCGAATACGGCTTCACCAGGGTTAGGGGAGGTCGCATCCGCAGCCGGGGGGACCCTGCCTGTCCGCAGCGGACGGGCCGGGCAGCCGTTCCCCGGTCTGGGCACATACGTGCAGCACGCGAGTGGCCCACCGACCGGTTCCGGGCGCTGCCGGAGGGTGGTGGGCTGCCCGCGACACCTTCGACGGTGCGCGACGCTCCTGGAGAACCCCGCCCGGGGGCCGGACTCTCCGGCTGGATGTCCCGCTCTGGTGAGCCGTTCCCCCGATACGAGGGCCCGGACACGGGACTCAGCACTTCGAGGCAGTCTACAGGGCGCTCAGGACCGCTTTCGACCGAGGTGCTTCCTGGTCCACTCGACCGCGTCCGCGTACCGCGCCTCGGCGCCGTGCCGGGTGGGGGTGTAGTACTCGCGGTCCTTGAGGGCGTCCGGGGCGTACTGCTGGGCGGCGATGCCGTCGGGCTTGTTGTGCGGGTAGACGTAGCCCTGGGCGTGGCCGAGCTTCTTGGCGCTCTTGTAGTGGCCGTCACGCAGGTGCGGGGGCACCGGTCCCGCGTGGCCCTTGCGCACGTCGGCCATGGCCTCCTGGATCGCGGTGGTCGCCGAGTTGGACTTGGGGGCGAGCGCGAGGGCGATGGTGGCGTGGCTGAGGGTGAGCGACGCCTCGGGGAAGCCGATCATGGCGACGGCCTGGGCTGCGGCGACGGCTGTCTGCAGGGCATTGGGGTCGGCGACGCCGATGTCCTCGCTGGCGGAGATCATCAGGCGCCGGGCGATGAAGCGGGGGTCCTCGCCGGCCTCGATCATCCGGGCCAGGTAGTGCAGGGCCGCGTCCACGTCGGAGCCCCGGATGGACTTGATCAGGGCGCTGGCCACGTCGTAGTGCTGGTCGCCGTCGCGGTCGTACTTCACGGCGGCGCGGTCGACGGTCTCCTCCAGCGTCGTCAGGCCGATCTCGCTCTCGCCCTTGTCCAGGGCGGCGCCCGCGGCGGCCTCCAGGACGGTCAGGGCGCGCCGGGCGTCACCGCCGGCGACCCGCAGGATGTGCTCCTCGGCCTCCTCGGGGAGGGTGAGCGCGCCGCCGAGACCGCGCTCGTCGGTGAGGCTGCGGCGGACCAGGGCGCGCACGTCGTCGTCGGTGAGCGGTTCGAGGGTGAGCAGCAGGGAGCGGGAGAGCAGCGGGGAGATGACCGAGAAGTACGGGTTCTCGGTGGTGGCCGCGATCAGGGTGACCCAGCGGTTCTCCACGGCCGGGAGCAGGGAGTCCTGCTGGGCCTTGCTGAAGCGGTGGATCTCGTCGAGGAAGAGGACGGTCTCCTTGCCGAAGCCGCCGGTGGCGCGGCGGGCGCCGTCGATGACCGCGCGGACCTCCTTGACGCCCGCGCTGATGGCGCTCAGCTCCACGAAGCGCTGGTCGGTCGCCCTGGACACGACATGGGCGAGCGTGGTCTTGCCGGTGCCGGGCGGGCCCCACAGGATCACCGAGGAGGGTCCGGCCGGGCCGCGGTCGCCCTCGCCGACCAGGCGGCGCAGAGGTGAGCCGGGCTTCAGCAGATGGCGCTGGCCGACCACCTCGTCCAGGGTGCGAGGGCGCATGCGGGCGGCGAGGGGACTGCCCGCGGGGTCCTTCTCCTGGCGTTCTTCGGCTGCGGCGGTGAACAGGTCGGCTTCCACCCTGAAACCCTAGAACACGCCACTGACAACCGGCCCGGACCTCAGCTCGTCCAGAAGCTCCACCAGCGGGTCAGGATCAGCATGCCGATGATCCCGATGTGCAGCACGGGCAGCACCCAGGTGAACTCGCCGAAGAACGACTTCAGCGGACGCGGGGCGGGCAGGAAGCCCTGGCGCACGTTGAACGAGGTGACGTACCAGAACATGATGATCGTGGCGACCCAGGCCAGGGAGCACCACAGGCACAGGGCGTTGATCCGGTACAGGGACTGGAACTGGAGCCAGGTGCAGAAGGCCACCCCGAAGAGCGTGCCGGCGTTGAAGGTGAGCCAGTACCAGCGGGGGTAGCGGGCGCGGGCGAGCAGGCTCACACCGACGCAGATCACGATGCCGTAGGCGACCAGGCCCAGCATGGGGTTGGGGAAGCCGAAGGCGGCGGCCTGCTTGCTCTCCATGACGCTGCCGCAGGAGACCACCGGGTTGAGGCTGCAGCCGGGGGTGAAGGTCTTGCCCTCGACCTTGGCCTCGAGGAGTTTGAACTTGTCGATCGTGATGACCCAGGCGGCGAGCAGTCCGGCCGCACCGGTGATCAGCAGCATCAGGGCGAAGGCACGGCTGCCGCCTTCGGCGCGTGCCGTGCCGCGAGTGTGTTCGGGCTCCGTGGAGACGTCGTTGACTGTCGTCTTGCTCATCACGCCGGTTTCCGTCACTCGATAGATCGGGCCTGCTTCGGGCATCGGTCATTGTGCCGCACAGGCGCCCCCGCGCACCGTTCGCTGGGGATAAGTTCGAAGCGGGCCGGGCACGCTGACTCCATTTTCGGCCGTTTCCGCTCGCACGGCAGCACAGGCGATCGAACGGTGACGGGCCGGACGACTGTACGTCCGGCCCGCCGCCCTTCCGATGCCTCTCGGATCAGAGCCGGGACTCCAGCTCCGCGACGACCTCGTCGATGCCGACAGCGGTCTGCTCGCCGGACTCCATGTCCTTGAGCTGGACGGAGCCCTCGGCGAGGTCGCGCTCGCCGAGCACCAGCGCGTAGCGGGCGCCGGAGCGGTTGGCGGCCTTCATCGCGGCCTTCAGACCCTTGCCGCCGTAGGCGAAGTCGGCCGCGATGCCGACCTTGCGCAGCTCGGTGACCTTGGCGAACAGCACCCGGCGGGCCTCCTCGCCGAGCGGGACGGCGAAGACGCTGGTGGTGGAGGGCAGGTCCAGCTCCACGCCCTCGGCCTCCAGGGCGAGGACGGTGCGGTCCACGCCGAGCGCCCAGCCGACGGAGGGCAGCGCGGGGCCGCCGATCATCTCGGAGAGGCCGTCGTACCGGCCGCCGCCGCCGACGGCGGACTGGGAGCCGAGGCCGTCGTGGACGAACTCGAAGGTGGTGCGGGTGTAGTAGTCCAGGCCGCGGACCAGCCGGGGGTCGTCCTCGAAGGCGACGCCCGCCGCGGTGATCAGCTCGCGGACCTCCTCGTGGTACGCCTTGCAGGCGTCGCACAGGTAGTCGCGCAGCACGGGTGCCCCGGTGAGCTGCTCCTGCACCGACTCGCGCTTGTCGTCCAGGACGCGCAGCGGGTTGATCTCGGCGCGGCGCAGGGTGTCCTCGTCCAGGTCGAGTCCGCGCAGGAAGTCCTGGAGCGCGGCCCGGTACACCGGACGGCACTCCTTGTCGCCCAGGCTGTTGAGCAGGATGCGGAACTGGCGCAGGCCCAGCGAGCGGTACGCCTGGTCGGCCAGGATGATCAGCTCGGCGTCCAGCGCGGGGTCCTCGGCACCGATCGCCTCGGCGCCGACCTGGGAGAAGTGGCGGTAACGGCCCTTCTGCGGACGCTCGTAGCGGTAGTAGGAGCCGGAGTACCAGAGCTTGACCGGGAGGTTGCCCGCCTTGTGCAGGTTGGCCTCCAGGGCGGCGCGGAGCACGGAGGCGGTGCCTTCGGGGCGCAGGGCGAGGCGGTCGCCGCCCTTGGTCTCGAAGGCGTACATCTCCTTGGTGACGATGTCGGTGGACTCGCCGACACCGCGTGCGAACAGCTCGACGTTCTCGAAGCCGGGGGTCTCGATGTAGCCGTACCCGGAGTCGCGCAGGGGGGCGGCGATGGCCTCGCGCACGGCGAGGTACTTCGCGGACTGCGGCGGGATCAGGTCGTACGTGCCCTTGGGGGCCTTGAAGGTGCTCACGGAAGTCTCGTCACATTCCTCGTCGGGGAGCCGGGTCGGTTCCCTGGCCGGCGGCCACCTGCCGCAGATAGGGGTTGGTGGCGCGTTCCTGGCCGATGGTGGTCTGGGGGCCGTGGCCGGACAGCACCACGGTGGAGTCGTCGAGCGGCAGGCACACGCGTGCCAGCGACCCGAGCATGTCCTCCATCGATCCGCCCGGCAGGTCGGTGCGTCCCACGGAGCCGGCGAACAGCAGATCCCCGGAGAAGAGGACCGACGGGACGTCGGCGCTCTCGGGCATCGCGAAGGTCACCGACCCCTTGGTATGGCCCGGCGCGTGGGCGACGGAGAAGTCCATCCCGGCGAGCTGGAGCTTCGCCCCGTCGGTCAGCTCCCGGAGGTCGTCCGGCTCCCCCACGGTCAGCTCGCCCATGAGCGGCATGCCGATGGACCGGCCGAGCGCCTTCTCCGGGTCGCTCAGCATGTAGCGGTCGTCGGGGTGGATCCAGGCGGGCACGTCGTGCGCGCCGCAGACCGGGACGACGGAGGCGACATGGTCGATGTGGCCGTGGGTGAGGACGACGGCGACGGGCTTGAGGCGATGCTTCCTGAGCGCTTCCTCGACGCCGGGAGCGGCCTGATGGCCGGGGTCGATGATCACGCACTCCTCACCGGCGGCGGGGGCGACGAGATAACAGTTCGTCCCCCAGGCCCCGGCGGGGAACCCGGCAATGAGCACGATCGTCCTTCGTTGTGTCGGTACGGGAGGGCTCGCGCGCGGGCGGCCCGTGGTGGGAAAAGCCCCTAGAGCCTACCGGCGCTGCCGTTTCCTCAGCGAACCCATATACGGTACGGGGCTACACGCGCCTGTCGGATCACAGGACGCACGCGTACCGGTCGGCACACGACACGCATGAGGAGAGAACCCGGTGGTCAGCCAGGAGCAGCGACGGCGTCAGCTCGCACGGGAGAAGTTCTTGCGGCAGCAGCAGCGGCGCACGGACTCGCGACGCAAGGCGCGCATGCGCAACTCGGTGATCGCGTCGGTGCTCGGCGTGGTCGTGATCGGCAGTGTGGCGCTGTACACGACGGGCGTGATGAAGGGCGACGACGACAAGAAGGTGGACACGGCCGCCGGGGCGTCGCCGAGCGCGAGCCCGAGCAAGGCGCCGGACCCCTGCGAGAAGCCGGCCAAGGGCTCGGTGAAGAAGCAGTCCTGGAAGAAGGAGCCGGCGATGTCGATCGACACGTCGGCCGACTACACCATGAAGCTGGACACCACCTGCGGTGACATCGGCGTGGCCCTGAAGACGGCGGCCCCGCACACGGTGAACTCCTTCGCCTTCCTCGCGGACAAGGGCTTCTTCGACCACACCAAGTGCCACCGGCTGACCACGAACGGGATCTACGTCCTGCAGTGCGGCGACCCGACGGGCACCGGCACCGGCGGGCCGGGCTACACCATCCCGGACGAGAATCTGAAGGACAAGAGCCTCAAGAAGAACACGTACCCGGCGGGCACGGTGGCCATGGCCAACACCGGGCAGCCGCACACCGGCGGCAGCCAGTTCTTCCTGGTCTACAAGGACAGCCCGCTGCCGCCGCAGTACAGCCCCTTCGGCACGATCGACAAGGCCGGGCTGAAGGTGCTCGACAAGATCGCCAAGGCGGGCGACAGCACGGGCCAGGGCGACGGCGCCCCGAACGCGACGGTCGTGATCGACAAGGCGACGGTCACGAAGTCCTGACGCCGCCGGGGCGTTCCGGTCCGCGCTCGCGGGCCGGTCGCCTGCGGAATTGGCTGCCGCTGGATGCGGACAGGCCACCCGATGGTCGCCTATGTTGGCGATGACGAAACTGTGGACGATGCCAGGGGGCCGGGAGGCTCCCCGCAGGCATCATGTGGAGGAGGCGCTGTGAGCAGCGACCCGTGGGGCCGCGTCGACGAGACGGGGACCGTGTACGTGCGTACGGCCGATGGCGAGCAGGTCGTCGGATCGTGGGCGGCCGGCTCCCCCGAGGAGGCGCTTGCCTACTTCGAGCGCAAGTACGAGGGCCTGGTTGTCGAGATCGGCCTCCTCGAGAAGCGTGTGCAGACCACCGATCTGTCCGCGAAGGACGCCCAGACCGCGATCGGTCACATCCGCGAGCAGGTGGACGCGCACCACGCGGTGGGTGACCTCGACGCGTTGCGGACCCGCCTCGACAAGCTCGTCAAGACGGTCGAGTCGCGCCGCGAGGAGCGCAAGGCGCAGCGGGCCAAGCAGTCCGACGAGGCCCGCAAGGCCAAGGAGGATCTGGTCACGGAGGCGGAGCAGCTCGCGGCGTCCGACCAGTGGCGGGTGGCCGGTGAGCGGCTGCGGGCCCTGGTGGACACCTGGAAGGGGCTGCCCCGGCTGGACCGCAAGTCCGACGACGAGCTGTGGCACCGCTTCTCGCACGCCCGGTCGGCGTTCTCCAAGCGCCGCAAGGCGCACTTCGCGCAACTGGACTCGCAGCGCGAGGACGCCCGGCGCATCAAGGAGCGGCTGGTCGCGGAGGCGGAGGCGCTGTCCGGTTCGACGGACTGGGGCACCACGGCGGCCCGCTACCGCGAGCTGATGGCGGACTGGAAGGCCGCGGGCCGCGCCCAGCGCGAGCACGAGGACGACCTGTGGAACCGCTTCCGGGGCGCCCAGGACGTGTTCTTCGCCGCGCGCAGCGGTGTGTTCGCCGAGCGGGACGCGGAGCAGGCGGAGAACCTGAAGCTGAAGGAGGCGCTGGCCGAGGAGGCCGAGCAGATCCTCCCGGTGCGGGACCTGAAGGCCGCGCGGGGCGCCTTCCGTTCGGTCAACGAGCGGTGGGAGGCCATCGGTCAGGTGCCGCGGGACGCGCGGGGCAAGGTCGAGGGCCGGATGCACGCCGTCGAGCGGGCGATCCAGGAGGCCGAGGAGGCCGAGTGGCGCCGGACCAACCCGGAGGCACGCGCGCGTGCCGAGGGTCTGACCGGTCAGCTCCAGGCCGCCGTGGACAAGCTCCGGGGCCAGGCCGAGCAGGCGCGCGCCCAGGGCAACAACTCCCGCGCCGACAAGCTGGAGCGTGAGCTGGAGGGCCGCCAGGCACTGCTGGACCAGGCTCTGAAGGGCCTGGAGGAGTTCGGGGGCTGAAATTCCACCGCCCTAAACGCCGAGGGCTCCGTACGCACCGTACGGAGCCCTCGGCGTTTGCGCTGCTACGAGCGGTTGCGGGCCGAGGTGACGCGGTAGACGTCGTAGACGCCCTCGACGCCGCGGACGGCCTTCAGGACGTGGCCGAGGTGCTTGGGGTCGCCCATCTCGAAGGTGAAGCGCGAGGTGGCGACCCGGTCGCGGGAGGTCTGCACGGCCGCGGACAGGATGTTGACGTGCTGGTCGGACAGGACGCGGGTGACGTCCGAGAGCAGCCGGGAGCGGTCCAGCGCCTCGACCTGGATGGCGACCAGGAAGACCGAGGACTGGGTGGGCGCCCACTCGACGTCGAGGATGCGCTCGGGCTCCCGCGACAGCGAGTCCACGTTGACGCAGTCGCTGCGGTGCACCGAGACACCGCTGCCCCGCGTGACGAAGCCGATGATCGGGTCGCCGGGTACCGGGGTGCAGCAACGGGCCAGCTTCACCCACACGTCGTCGACGCCCTTGACGACGACGCCCGGGTCGGAGCTGGAGCGGCGCTTGCGGCTGCGGCGGGTCGGCGGGACCGGGTCCTCGATCTCCTCGGTGGCCGCCTCCTCGCCGCCGAGCGCCTGGACCAGCTTCTGCACGATGTTCTGCGCGGAGACGTGGCCCTCGCCGATCGCCGCGTACAGCGCGGAGATGTCCGAGTACCGCATCTCGTGGGCGAGGGTGACCAGCGAGTCGCCGGTCAGGATGCGCTGGATCGGCAGGTTCTGCTTGCGCATCGCGCGGACGATGGCGTCCTTGCCCTGCTCGATCGCCTCGTCCCGGCGCTCCTTGGAGAACCAGGCGCGGATCTTGTTGCGGGCGCGCGGGGACTTGACGAAGCCCAGCCAGTCGCGGGAGGGCCCGGCACCGGGCGCCTTGGAGGTGAAGACCTCCACCAGGTCGCCGTTGTCCAGGGTGGACTCGAGCGGCACGAGGCGTCCGTTGACGCGTGCCCCTATGGTCCGGTGGCCGACCTCGGTGTGCACCGCGTAGGCGAAGTCGACCGGGGTGGCCCCGGCCGGGAGCGCTATGACGTCGCCCTTGGGCGTGAAGACGAAGACCTCGTTGCGGGACAGGTCGAAGCGCAGGGACTCCAAGAACTCGCCGGGGTCCTCGGTCTCCTTCTGCCAGTCCAGCAACTGGCGCAGCCACGCCATGTCGTTGAGGTGGTCGTCCTTGCCCTTGCCGGACGACTTCGGCGCGTCGGTGCGCACCTTGGATGCGCCGGCGACGGCCTCCTGCTTGTACTTCCAGTGCGCGGCGATGCCGTACTCGGCACGGCGGTGCATGTCGAAGGTGCGGATCTGGAGCTCGACCGGCTTGCCGTTGGGTCCGATGACCGTCGTGTGCAGCGACTGGTACATGTTGAACTTCGGCATGGCGATGTAGTCCTTGAACCGGCCGGGGACCGGGTTCCATCGCGCGTGGATCGTGCCGAGCGCCGCGTAGCAGTCCCGGACGGTCTCGACCAGGACGCGGATGCCGACCAGGTCGTAGATCTCCGCGAAGTCACGGCCGCGGACGATCATCTTCTGGTAGACGCTGTAGTAGTGCTTGGGGCGCCCGGTGACGGTCGCCTTGATGCGCGCGGCGCGCAGGTCGGCCTGCACCTCGTCGGTGACTATGGCCAGGTACTCGTCGCGCTTGGGGGCGCGCTCGGCGACCAGCCGCACGATCTCGTCGTACATCTTGGGGTAGAGGATGGCGAACGCCAGGTCCTCCAGCTCCCACTTGATGGTGTTCATGCCCAGGCGGTGGGCGAGCGGCGCGTAGATCTCCAGGGTCTCGCGCGCCTTCTTCTCCTGCTTCTCGCGCTTGAGATAGCGCATGGTGCGCATGTTGTGCAGGCGGTCGGCGAGTTTGATGACCAGGACGCGGGGGTCCTTGGCCATGGCGACGACCATCTTGCGCACGGTCTCGGCCTGAGCGGCCTCGCCGAACTTGACCTTGTCCAGCTTGGTGACGCCGTCCACGAGCAGCGCGACCACGTCGCCGAAGTCGCGGCGCAGGTCGTCCAGGCCGTACTCGGTGTCCTCGACGGTGTCGTGCAGCAGTCCGGCCATCAGCGTGGCCGGGTCCATGCCCAGCTCGGCGAGGATCGTGGTGACGGCGAGCGGGTGCGTGATGTACGGATCGCCGCTCTTGCGCTTCTGGCCGCGGTGCCAGCGCTCGGCGACCTGGTAGGCGCGCTCGATCTGGCGGAGCGTCGCGTTCTCGATCTTGGGGTCGTTGCTGCGCACTATCCGCAGCAGCGGCTCCAGCACCGGGTTGTAGGGGTTGGCGCGCTGCACGCCGAGGCGGGCCAGACGGGCGCGGACGCGGTTGGAGGAGCCGGAGCGGGGCGCGGTCTGACCGGCCGCCGGGCGCACGGGGGCCGGCTTGGGGCGCGCCGTGTCGGCGGTCTTCTCCACCGGCGCCGACTGGGCGTGCTCGACCGAGCCGTGCCGGTCGTTCTTCGCGTCCGACGCGTTCGGCGCGGGCTTCACCGCGGGTGCCGAAGCGGACTCCGGCTTTGCGGCGGTCAGTGGCTGGGCCTCGTCTGGCAAGAGGACTCCTAGTGCGCGATCCGGGTCCCCCGGTCAGGCTCCGGAAACCCCATGGTAGCGATCCCGCGCCTCACCATCGCCTTCAGCCTGACGGGAGAGCGGTCCACCAGTGGAACACGTGGGGCGGGTGGGGGATTCCGGGGGTCCGGCGCGGGCCGTCGGGAAAACGGAGCGGCCGCGAGCGCGGGCCGGGGGTGAACCCGGTGCGCTCGCGGCCGCTCGCGGTCCGCTCGGCTCCGTCAGACCTGGAGCAGCGCCTCCAGGGGCGCGCCGTCCAGGGCGGGCTCCAGGCGGGCGCGGCCGCCGAGGAAGCCCAGCTCCATGAGGACCGCGACGCCGCAGACCTGCGCGCCGGCGCGCTCGATCAGCTTGATCGCGGCCTCGGCGGTGCCGCCGGTGGCGAGCACGTCGTCCACGATGAACACGCGGTCGCCGTCGGACAGGTCCTCGGCGTGCACCTCGATCTCGGCGGAGCCGTACTCCAGGTCGTACGCCTGGCGCAGCGTCGCTCCGGGGAGCTTGCCGGCCTTGCGGACGGGGATGAAGCCGAGGCCGGCGCGGACGGCGACCGGCGCGCCCAGGATGAAGCCCCGCGCCTCCAGTCCGACGATCTTGGTCGCCCCTGCGTTCGCGGCGAGTTCCGCCAGAGTGTCGGTGAGGGCGGTGAACGCGGCGGGGTCGGCCAGGAGCGGGGTGATGTCCTTGAACATCACGCCCGGCTCCGGGTAGTCGGCCACGTCGCGGATACGGCTGAGCAGAAGCTCCTGGATGGAGGTCATCGGCGCTTTCCAGAGGGTCGGCCGCGGCCCCGGTTGCGGGGTGCGGACTGGTCACGCGGGCCCACCACGGCGGGCGACGCGTCGTCGGACGGTTCTCCGGTGGCGGACCGGGACTCCCCGTGCGCTTCCCCGGCGGCGGCCTGGGCACGCTTGGCCAGGACCCGCTTGCGGAGGGCCTTCATCGCGGGCTCGCGCTCCTTGAGGTCGGCGACGAGCGGCGTGGCGATGAAGATCGAGGAGTACGCGCCGGCCGCGAGGCCGACGAACAGCGACAGTGAGATGTCGTTGAGGGTGCCCGCTCCGAGGAAACCGCCGCCGATGAACAGCAGGCCCGCCACCGGGAGCAGTGCGACCACCGTGGTGTTGATGGAGCGCACCAGGGTGCTGTTGATCGAGTGGTTGGCGATGTCGCTGTAGGTGAAGCGGGTCTGCTTGGTGATGTCCTTGGTCTGCTCCTTGAGGCTGTCGAAGACGACGACCGTGTCGTAGAGCGAGTAACCGAGGATGGTCAGCAGACCGATGACCGTGCCGGGCGTGACCTCGAAGCCGACGAGGGCGTAGATGCCGACGGTGATGGTGATGTCGTGGATCAGCGCGACGAGGGCCGCGATGGCCATGCGCCACTCGAAGGCGATCGCCAGGTAGATCACCACGAGCACCATGAAGATCGCCAGGCCCTGCCACGCCTTGTTGGCGATCTGCTCACCCCAGCTCGGGCCGACCAGGTCGGCGTTGAGCCGCTCGGAGTCGATCTTGAGGTCCTTGGCGAGGGTCTGCTTGATCTCGTCGGACTTGCCGGTGTCGATGCCGGCGATCTGGATGCGCAGGCTGCCGTTGCCGAGCTTCTGGACGACCGCCTCGTGGCCGGAGGCGTCCTGGGCGTACTCCTCGACCTGGGCGACCGAGGCGCTCATCTTGGTCGGGGTGGTGAAGACGGCGCCGCCCTGGAAGTCGATGCCCATGTTCAGGCCGCGCACCGCCAGGCCGAGGATGGCCGTGATGGTGATCAGGATGGAGACGCCGTACCAGATCTTGCGCTTGCCGATGAAGTCGTAGCTGACCTCACCGCGGTGCAGCCGCGCGCCGATAGAACCGAGTTTCGACATCGCTCACGCCCCCTTGGGGTCGACGGGGCCCGCGGAGGGACCGGAGGGACGGCGGGTGCGGCGCAGCGGCGGCTTGGCACCCAGGCTCTGCGGGTCGAGCCCGGACCACTTGTGGCCTTCGGCGAAGAACCTGCGGCGGGCCAGCAGGGTCATGAGCGGCTTGGTGAAGAAGAAGACCACCACGACGTCGAGGACGGTGGTCAGACCGAGCGTGAACGCGAAGCCCTGGACCTTGCCGACGGTGACGATGAAGAGCACCGCGGCGGCGAGGAACGACACGAAGTCGGAGACCAGGATGGTGCGCCGGGCGCGCGGCCAGGCCCGCTCCACGGCGGGGCGCAGCGAGCGGCCCTCGCGGATCTCGTCCCGGATGCGTTCGAAGTACACGATGAACGAGTCCGCGGTGATACCGATGGCGACGATGGCACCGCAGACGGCGGGCAGGTTCAGCGCGAAGCCGATGGCCGGGCCGAGCAGCGACATGATCACGTAGGTGAGGATCGCGGAGACCAGCAGGGAGGCCATGGCCACGAGCGACAGCCCGCGGTAGTAGGCCACCAGGTAGATCACGACCAGGACGAGGCCGATGGCGCCGGCCAGCAGACCGGCCTTGAGCTGCTCGCCACCGAGCGCGGCGGTGACCGTGGTGACGGTCTCCTCCTGGAAGGACAGCGGGAGCGCGCCGTAGGACAGCATGTTGGAGAGGCTCTGGGCCTCCTCCTGCGTGAACCGGCCGGAGATCTCGGCCTGGCCGCCGGTGATGGCCTGCTGCACGAACGGGCTGGAGACCACGTCGCCGTCGAGGACGATGCCGAACTCGTTCTGCGGCTGCTGGTTCTTGGCCAGCTCGCCGGTGATGTCGGCGAACTTCTTGGCGCCGGAGGAGGTGAAGGTCATCTGCACCTGCCAGCCGGAGGCGCCCTGGGTGTCGAAGACCGCGCTGGCCTTCTTCACCTCGGTGCCGTCCACGGCGGCGGGGCCGAGGACGTACTTGTACCAGACCTTGTTGATCTCGCCGCAGGCCACGACGGGCTCGCTGGGCTTGTTGGCCTGGCCGGCCTTGGCCCGGTCGGCGGGCTTGGTGCAGTCCAGGGCCGCGTAGGCGGCCTGGAGCTTCTTGGTGTCGTCCGTGCCACCGGTGGCCGGCGCGGAGGGGCTGGCCGGGGCGCCGGAGGACTTGGTGCTCGGGGAGCCGGTCGGCGACGGGGTGGCGTCGGCCTTCAGCGCGTCGCTGACGGCGCGGCCCTGCGAGGTGGCCGTGGCGCTCGGCGAGGCGGAGCCGGTGGGCGCGGACGCCTTCTGGTCGCCGGAGGGGCTGGCGGACGGGCTCGGGGAGCCGCTGGCGCCGGAGGAGGTGCTCGGCGAAGGCTTGGGGGTGGCGCCGCCGCTGGGCTCGCTGGCCAGGACCGGGCGGAAGTACAGCTTGGCGGTGGTGCCGACCTGCTGCTGGGCCTCCTTGGAGTTGGTGCCCTTGGGGATGTTGACGATGATGTGATCGTCACCCTGGGTCTGCACCTCGGCCTCGGAGACACCAAGGCCGTTGACACGGCGGTTCATGATGTCGACCGCGGTGTCCATGTTGGCCTTGTTGATCGCCGACCCCTGGTCGGCCTTCGCCTTGAGCGTGATGCTCGTGCCGCCGGCAAGGTCGATGCCGAGACGCGGGGTGGTGTGACCCGCGAGGAACATGCCTCCGGTCATCGCCACGATGGCGATCAGGATGAGGACCAGCGAGCGCCCTGGCTTGCTCTGGGTGCTCGCGCCCCGGCCCTTCTTAGGTGCTGCCACCTTCTCGTACTCCCTCTCGGGCCGCCCGGTGCGCCGTGGGCGCCGGTGGCCATGACATGGTGTCGGGATTCCGTGCGGGGAACGACGGCGTCCGGGGCGTGCCCCGCGCCCGGTGAAAGGCGCCGGGACGCCCCGGAGACGTGACTACTTCGTGTCGGCGTCGCCGTCGGTCTTCTTCGGCGACTCGGCGGGCTCGGCCTTGTCGGCGACCGCGTCGTTCCCGGCCTCGGGCTTGTCGGCGGCCTCGACGGTCTCCGCCTTGTCGGCGACGGCCTTGTCCTCGGCGGGCTCGGCGTCGTCCTTCTTGCCGAAGTCGACGGCCTTGTGCTCGGCGTCGGTCGCGGTGAGGGCGGACGCGTCGTCCGGGACGATCTCGGAGTCCGACTTCAGGTCGTGCTCGATGCCGTGGATGATGCGGTTGTACTCGTCGTCGGAGAGGACGGCGCCGATCGCGTTCTTGGCGAAGATCAGCTCGACGCCCGGCCCGGCGTCGAGGAGGACGGTGTCCTCGGTGACTTCCTTGACCGTCGCGTACATCCCCCCGATCGTGCGGACACCCGAGCCGGGCTGCATCTCGTTCCGCATGTTGGCAGCCTGCTGCTGCTTCTTCTTGGCCGAGCGCGTCATCAGGAACATGACCGCGATGAGCACGATGAAGGGGAGAAGGGTATAGACATTCACGAGACGGAATTTCCTTCGCGTGACCGCGCGGTGAGCGGCCTGTTGGAGGGGGCTGGTCGGCGTCGCCCACATGGGCGGCATCGGCGGAGTCTAAGCGAGTCCGCGCGCATGGAACAACGCTCAGCATGGCACCTGGGTTCCGCATGGGGCCAATGCGACCGTCTCACGCCCCGAACAGGTCCCGTTGTCCGTTTCCCTTGGCCGGTCCCTGCGGCGGGGTGAGGCCGAGATGCGCCCAGGCGGCGGGGGTGGCGACGCGCCCGCGCGGGGTGCGGGCGAGCAGGCCCTCGCGGACGAGGAAGGGTTCGGCGACCTCTTCCACCGTCTCGCGCTCCTCCCCCACCGCGACGGCCAGTGTCGACAGGCCCACCGGGCCGCCGCCGAACAGTTTCAGCAGCGCCTCCAGCACGCCCCGGTCGAGCCGGTCGAGGCCGCGCGCGTCCACCTCGTAGACGGCGAGGGCGGCGGCCGCGATGTCCCGGTCGATCAGGCCGTCGGCCTTGACCTGGGCGTAGTCGCGCACCCGGCGCAGCAGCCGGTTGGCGATACGGGGCGTGCCGCGGGAGCGGCCGGCGATCTCGGCGGCGCCGGACGGGTCGATCTCGACGTCCAGCAGGCTGGCGGAGCGGTGCACCACGCGCTGGAGCTCGCGCGGCTCGTAGAACTCCATGTGCGCGGTGAAGCCGAAGCGGTCGCGCAAGGGGGGCGGCAGCAGGCCGGCGCGGGTGGTGGCGCCGACCAGGGTGAACGGCGGGAGCTCCAGCGGGATGGCGGTGGCGCCGGGGCCCTTGCCCACGATGACGTCGACCCGGAAGTCCTCCATCGCCATGTACAGCATCTCCTCGGCGGGCCGGGACATGCGGTGGATCTCGTCCAGGAAGAGGACCTCGCCCTCCTGGAGGGAGGAGAGGATCGCGGCGAGGTCGCCGGCGTGCTGGATGGCGGGGCCCGAGGTGATGCGGATGGGGGCACCCATCTCGGCCGCGATGATCATCGACAGGGTGGTCTTGCCGAGGCCGGGGGCGCCGGAGAGCAGGACGTGGTCGGCGGTGGCGCCGCGCGCGCGTGCGGCGCGCAGCACGAGGTCGAGCTGTTCGCGGACCTTCTCCTGGCCGATGAACTCGCCGAGGTCCTTGGGGCGCAGGGCGGCTTCGACGGCCTGGTCCTCCCGGTCGGCGGCGGTGTCCACCAGCCGTTCCGCGGCGCCGTCCGTCGTGTCGTCCCAGTTCACTTCAGGTGCTCCTAGCGGGTGGCGCGGATCAGCGGGCGCGGTTCAGGGTCTGCAGGGCGGCCTTGAGCAGCGGGCCGACCTGGGGGGTGCCGCCCGCCGCCTCGGCCTGGGGGGCGACGGCGGCCACGGCCTCGTCGGCCTCGCGGGTCGCGTAGCCCAGGCCGATGAGGGCCGCGTGCAACTGGTCGCGCCAGCCCTGGGTGACCGGTGCGCCGACGGCGGGAGCCCCGATGGGCGCGCCGAGCCGGTCCTTCAACTCCAGCAGCAGCTTCTGCGCGCCCTTCTTGCCGATACCGGGTACGGCGGTGAGGGCCTTCTCGTCGGCGGTGGCGACGGCGCGGCGCAGCGCGTCGGGGCGGTGCACGGCGAGCATCGCCTGGGCGAGGCGGGGGCCGACGCCGCTGGCGGTCTGGAGGAGCTCGAAGACCTGGCGCTCGTCGTCGTCGGCGAAGCCGTACAGGGTGAGGGAGTCCTCGCGGACGACGAGGGAGGTGTGCAGCCTCGCCTCCTGGCCGATCCGCAGCTTCGCCAGGGTGTCGGGCGTGCACTGGACGGCCATGCCGACCCCGCCGACCTCGACGACCGCCGTGTCGGGGGCGAGGGCGGCGACGGTGCCGCTGACGAAGGCGATCATGCCGTTCGGCCTTTCGATGCGTGGGCGGTGTGCCGGGCTACTGCTTGCTGGAGCCGGTTCTGGGCGGGGGCGCGCCAGATGTGGCAGATGGCGAGGGCGAGGGCGTCGGCGGCGTCGGCGGGCTTGGGGGGCGCGCTGAGCCGGAGCAGCCGGGTGACCATGGCGCCGACCTGGGCCTTGTCGGCGCGGCCGGCGCCGGTGACGGCGGCCTTGACCTCGCTGGGGGTGTGCAGGGCGACCGGGATGCCGCGCCGGGCGGCGCACAGCATGGCGACGGCGCTGGCCTGGGCGGTGCCCATGACGGTGCTGACGTTGTGCTGGCTGAAGACGCGCTCCACGGCGACGAATTCCGGCTTGTGCTCGTCCAGCCACTGTTCGAGGCCCTGCTCGACGGCGAGCAGCCGGTGGCTCAGCTCGGCGTCCGGGGGCGTGCGCACGACACCGACGCCGACCATGGTGAGCGGCCGTCCCGCGACCCCTTCGACCACGCCCACCCCGCACCGCGTCAGTCCGGGGTCCACCCCGAGTACCCGCACGCCGCCCCCAACCCTTCGATCACCTGTTTGTGCAGGCTATCGGGTGACACCGACAACGCCCCGCAACCGGGCCCCGGCAACGCGACGGGCCGACGGGAAAACCCGTCGGCCCAGGCGCACCGCGAAGCCCGCGGCGGTGTTACGCGTCGACCTTCTCCATGACCTCGTCGCTGACGTCGAAGTTGGCGAAGACGTTCTGCACGTCGTCGCTGTCCTCCAGGGCGTCGATCAGCTTGAAGATCTTCCTGGCGCCCTCCTCGTCCAGCTCGACCTGCATGGTCGGGACGAAGTTGGAGTCGGCGGAGTCGTAGTCGATGCCGGCCTCCTGGAGGGCGGTGCGGACCGCGACCAGGTCGGTGGCCTCGCTGAGGACCTCGAAGGACTCACCGAGGTCGTTGACCTCCTCGGCACCGGCGTCCAGGACGGCGCCGAGCACGTCGTCCTCGCTCAGCTCGCCCTTGGGGACGATGATGACGCCCTTGCGGTGGAACAGGTACGAGACCGAGCCGGGGTCGGCCATGTTGCCGCCGTTGCGGGTCATGGCGACGCGGACGTCGGAGGCGGCGCGGTTGCGGTTGTCGGTGAGGCACTCGATGAGCACCGCGACACCGTTGGGGCCGTAGCCCTCGTACATGATCGTCTCGTAGTCGGCGCCGCCGGCCTCCAGGCCGCCGCCGCGCTTGACCGCGGAGTCGATGTTCTTGTTGGGGACCGACTGCTTCTTCGCCTTCTGGATGGCGTCGTACAGCGTCGGGTTGCCCTCGATGTCGACGCCGCCCATGCGGGCCGCGACCTCGATGTTCTTGATGAGCTTCGCGAAGAGCTTGCCGCGCTTGGCGTCGATCACGGCCTTCTTGTGCTTCGTCGTAGCCCATTTAGAGTGGCCGGACATCTGCCTGTCTCCTTCGCGTAACCCGATCAAATACGGACTCCCCCGGCGCTGGGAGAGCCTGAGGGGTACCGCCGCAGATCCTACAAGGACTCCGGTGTCCGGTTCGCGCGGACCATGTCGACGAAGAGCGCGTGCACGCGGTGGTCGCCGGTCAGCTCCGGGTGGAACGAGGTGGCGAGCACGTTGTCCTGGCGGACGGCGACGATGTGACCGCCGTGCTCGGCGAGGACCTCGGCCGCGGCTCCCACGGACTCGACCCAGGGTGCGCGGATGAAGACGCCCTCCACGGGATCGCCCTCGACGCCCTTGACGTCGACCGCCGCCTCGAAGGACTCGTTCTGGCGGCCGAAGGCGTTGCGGCGCACGATCATGTCGATGCCGCCGATGGTCTCCTGCCCCGAGCGGGGGTCGAGGATCTTGTCGGCGAGCAGGATCAGCCCGGCGCAGGTGCCGTAGACGGGCATGCCCTCGCGCACGCGGGCGCGCAGGGGCTCCATCAGGCCGAAGAGGACGGCCAGTTTGGAGATGGTGGTGGACTCACCGCCGGGGAGGACGAGGGCGTCGACCTCGGCGAGTTCCTCGGGGCGCCTGACCGGCCTGGCCACGGCGTCCGCCGCGGCCAGGGCGATGAGGTGCTCCCGGACGTCGCCCTGGAGGGCCAGGACGCCGATTACGGGGGTGTTCATGGTGTCGGGGTCCTACCAGCCGCGGTTGGCGTAGCGCTCGTTCTCGGGGAGGGTGTCGCAGTTGATGCCGACCATGGCCTCGCCCAGGTTGCGGGAGGCGTCCGCGACGATCTTCGGGTCGTCGTAGAAGGTGGTGGCCTTCACGATGGCGGCGGCGCGCTTGGCCGGGTCGCCGGACTTGAAGATGCCGGAGCCGACGAAGACGCCCTCGGCGCCGAGCTGGCGCATCAGGGCGGCGTCGGCCGGGGTGGCGACGCCACCGGCGGAGAAGAGGACCACGGGGAGCTTGCCCAGCTCGGCGACCTCCTTGACCAGCTCGTAGGGGGCGCGCAGCTCCTTCGCGGCGGCGAACAGCTCGTTGTGGTCGCAGCCGCGGAGCTTGGCGATCTCGCCCTTGATCTGGCGCAGGTGGCGCACGGCCTCCACGACGTTGCCGGTGCCGGCCTCGCCCTTGGAGCGGATCATCGCGGCGCCCTCGGCGATGCGGCGCAGGGCCTCGCCCAGGTTGGTGGCACCGCAGACGAAGGGGGTGGTGAACGCCCACTTGTCGGAGTGGTTGACCTCGTCGGCCGGGGTGAGGACCTCGGACTCGTCGATGTAGTCGACGCCGAGGGACTGGAGCACCTGGGCCTCGACGAAGTGGCCGATGCGGGACTTGGCCATGACCGGGATCGAGACGGCCTCGATGATGCCCTCGATCATGTCCGGGTCGGACATGCGGGCCACGCCGCCGTCCTTGCGGATGTCGGCCGGGACCCGCTCCAGGGCCATGACGGCCACGGCGCCCGCGTCCTCGGCGATCTTCGCCTGCTCGGCATTGACCACGTCCATGATCACGCCGCCCTTGAGCTGCTCGGCCATGCCGCGCTTCACACGGGCGGTGCCGGTCTCGGGAGCCTGGTTGTCGATGATGGACACGGGTGACCTCACAGGTGGGTAAAGACGGTTTCTGCAACGATGAGGAAACGCGACCGGACCAGGCCACATCAAGGGCCAATGGGAAGCCGGTGGATCATTTTGTCCCGGCGTGCCCCGGCGGGACCCCTCTCACGCGACCCGCTCGACCAGTGCGGCGGGCGGTTCGTCGTCCATCTCGAAGGCCAGTGGGAACGGCGCGTGCCCGGCCAGCCGGAACCAGCGGACCTTGCGGTGCTCGCGCAGCCGCCGCGCGGCGCCCACGGCGTCGTTGAGGAACCGGCGGGCCATCGGCACCCGGCGGACCGCCTCGGCCAGCTCACGGGCCGCGTCCTCGCCCCCGGGGGCGGCCCGTACGCCCTCCACCTGCCGGGCGTCCTCGAAGACGGCGCGCAGCGCCTGGCTCAGCTCGCTCTCCGCCACCTCGCGCTGCTCCTCCTCGGCCTGTCTGGCGGCGTGCGCGGCCTCGTAGAGCACGATCGAGGCGGCGGGGTCCAGGACGCCGGCGGTGGCCAGCTCCTGCGCCACGGACGCCCGGCGCAGCAGTTGGGCGTCCAGGGCGGCGCGGGCGGCGTCCATGCGGACGTGCAGCCGGTCCAGCCGTCCGGCGGTCCAGCTCAGGTAGACGCCGACCGCCACCAGCGCGACGAGAATCCAGATGAGGGTTGGGATCACGCGCGAAGGTTATCGGTGGAGTGCGGGGAGCTCTGTTCCGCGTCCCGCTCCGGGTAGCGGTCGCGGGCCAGGCCGAACCGCGACCACAGGCCCGGCCGCTCGTCGGTGGCGACCGCGGAGGTGCCGGTGGTGACCGTCTCGTACACCGAGAGGATGTCCGCGCCGACCGTGGACCAGTCGAAGCGGCGCACATGGGCGCTGCCCCGCTCGCGCAGCTCCGCCCGGCGCTCGGGGTCCGCGAGCAGGGCCACGGCCTTCTCCGCGAGCGCGCCGGCGTTCTCGTTGGCGAACACCTCGCCCGCCTGCCCCTGGTCGAGGACCTGGACGAAGGCGTCGAGGTCGGAGGCGAGGACGGGGGCGCCCGCCGACATGGCCTCGACCAGGATGATGCCGAAGCTCTCGCCGCCGGTGTTGGGCGCCACGTACAGGTCGACGCTGCGCAGGAAGCGGGCCTTGTCCTCGTCGCTGATCATGCCGAGGAACTCCACGCGCGAGCGCAGCTCCTCGGGCAGTTCCTCGACGGCGGCCTCCTCGTCGCCCCGGCCAGCGACCAGCAGCCGGGTTCCGGGGTGGGCGGCGACGATCGCGGGCAGGGCCCGCATCAGCACCGGCAGGCCCTTGCGGGGCTCGTCGATGCGCCCTATGAAGCCGATGGTGCCGCCCTGCCACTCCTCCTTGGGCTCGGCGTCGGCGAAGAAGTCGACGTCGACCCCGTTGGGGATCACCACCGCGTCCCCGCCCAGGTGCTCGACCAGGGTGCGGCGGGCGTACTCGCTCACCGCGATCCGGGCGCTGATCTTCTCCAGCGCGGCCTGGAGGATCGAGTAGGCGGCGATCATCGCGCGGGAGCGCGGGTTGGAGGTGTGGAAGGTGGCGACGATCGGCCCCTGCGCCGCCCAGCAGGTGAGCAGGCCGAGGGAGGGCGAGGTCGGCTCGTGGATGTGCACCACGTCGAACGCGCCGTCGTGCAGCCACCGCCGCACCCGCGCGGCCGAGAGGAACCCGAAGTTCAGCCGGGCCACCGAGCCGTTGTACGGCACCGGCACCGCGCGGCCCGCCGAGACCACGTAGGGCGGCAGCGGGGTGTCGTCGTCGGCCGGGGCGAGCACGGAGACCTCGTGGCCGAGGCGGATGAAGTACTCGGCGAGGTCCCGGATGTGGAACTGGACGCCACCGGGCACGTCCCAGGAGTACGGGCAGACGATCCCGATTCTCACGCGGGTCCCTTCGCCGGGTCGAGGTCGGCGAGCCACAGCCGCTGAAGCATGTGCCAGTCCTCCGGGTGCTCCGCGATCCCGGTGGCGAAGGCGTCGGCCAGCGCCTGGGTCATGACGGCCGTCCTCTCGGTCCGCGTACCCGCCTGGGGCACCTCGACGGGCGGGTGCACCCGGCCCTGCATCACGGGCGAGTCGTCGTACCAGAGGGTCACCGGGAGCAACTGGGCACCGGTCTGCTGGGCGAGCAGCGCGGGGCCGGCCGGCATCCGGGCACGTTCGCCGAAGAAGTCGACCTCGACGCCGCTGGCCGACAGGTCCCGGTCCGCGACCAGGCAGACCAGGCCGCCGTCACGCAGCCGCCGGGCCAGGGTGCCGAACGCGGAGGCCCCGCTGTGCGGCAGCACCTCCATGCCCAGACCCTCGCGGTAGGCGACGAACCGGTCGTACAGCGTCTCGGGCTTCAGGCGCTCGGCGACGGTGGTGAAGGGGATGCCGAGGCTGGTGGTGACCCAAGCGCCCGCCAGGTCCCAGTTGGCCAGGTGCGGCAGCGCCAGTATCACGCCCTTGCCCGCGGCCAGGCCGTCCGTCAGATGGTGGGCGCCCTTGGGGTCGAAGCCGGTGCGCACCCGCTCCGGGCTCCAGGCGGGCAGCCGGAAGGACTCCATCCAGTAGCGCAGGTAGGAGCGCATGCCCGCGCGGGACAGCTCGGCCAGGCGCTCGGGGGTGGCGTCCGGCACCACGCGCGCGTAGTTGGCCTCCAGGCGCTGGACGCCCTTGCCGCGCCGCTTCCAGGCGGCGTCGGCGACGGTCCGGCCCAGCCGGGCGGCGACGGGCTCCGGAAGCTTCTTGACGGTGCTCCAGCCGAGCCCGTACAGCCCGTCGGTGAGGCGATCGGCGGTGCTCACCGGCCCGCCTCGCTCCCGGCGTCCAGCCGGGCCGCCTCTTCGGCCTCGGCGGACTCACGGCGCACGGTCACGACCCGCTGGACCAGCGTGACGAGACTGCCGACCGCGACGATCCACAGAGCGACCGGCAGCAGCCACTGGATACCCGGCACACCGAACTTGTGCAGACCCGCGAAACCGGCCGCGACCAGCGAGATCACCAGCCGCTCGGCCCGCTCCACCAGCCCGTTGACCGCCACCGGCAGCCCGATCGACTCACCGCGCGCCTTGGTGTACGACACCACCTGGCCGCTGGCCAGGCAGAAGATGGAGACCGCGCACAGCGCGTTGTCGTCGCCGTTGCCCGCGTACCAGAGGGCGAAGCCGCCGAAGATCGCGCCGTCCGCGACCCGGTCCAGCGTGGAGTCCAGGAAGGCGCCCCAGCGGCTGGTGCGGCCGAGCTGCCGGGCCATGTTTCCGTCGACCAGGTCCGAGAAGACGAACAGCGTGATCACGATCGTGCCCCAGAAGAACTCTCCCCGGGGGTAGAAGACCAGCGCACCCGCGACCACACCGGCCGTACCGATGAGCGTGACGGCGTCGGGGCTCACCCCCCGCCGGATGAGAAACGCGGCGAACGGCGTGAGGACACGCGTGAAGAATGCACGCGCGTACTTGTTCAGCATGGCCTTCCCGACGGTCGGTGTCGCCGTGGCCCGTGGTGGCCGTCGGCTGGCCCATCGTAGCCACGCGCGCCCGCGCACGGGGGCGCGCACCCTCGGCGACGGCACGATCCGTGACCATCCACACGGTGCCCGGAGGCCCGGCGGCGTCTGCCGGAGGTCCGTCGTATGGACGCGGCATGGCGGGAGTGGAAAGCTCGAAGGACCGCGGGCGCCGCCGGAGCCGCCGCACTCACGCGGGTCCCCGCCGCGTTCGCGTCCCCGATGACCTCACCGTGCACGGGAGGCAGGATCATGGGCGACAAGACTCACGCACACCCCGGAGCCGCCGGCAGGGCAATGACGGCCGACCACCCCGCGTCCGTAAGGAACGTGGTGCTGGTCGGCCCCTCCGGATCGGGCAAGACCACCCTGGTCGAAGCCCTCGCACTGACCGCGGGAGCGGTGAACCGGGCCGGCCGCGTCGAGGACGGCGGCACCGTCTCCGACTACGACGACATCGAGCACCGGCAGCACCGCTCCGTACAGCTCTCGCTGGTCCCCGTCGAATGGGACGGCATCAAGATCAATCTCCTCGACACCCCCGGATACGCCGACTTCGTCGGTGAACTCAGGGCCGGTCTGCGCGCGGCGGACGCGGCCCTCTTCGTCGTCTCCGCCTCCGACGGCGTGGACGGCTCGACCCGGATGGTGTGGGAGGAGTGCCAGGCCGTCGGCATGCCGCGGGCCATCGTGGTCACCCACCTGGAGTCCGCCCGCGCCGACTTCGAGGAGATGACCCGGGTGTGCGCCGAGGCGTTCGGCGCCGACGACCCCGACGCCGTCCTGCCCCTCTACCTCCCGCTGCGCGGCCCCACCGGCCCCGACGGGCACGCCCCGGTGACCGGCCTGGTCGGCCTGCTCTCGCAGAAGCTCTTCGACTACTCCCCCGGCGAACGCAAGGAGTCCGAACCCGGCGAGGACCAGCTCCCCGGCCTCGAGGACGCCCGCAACCGGCTGATCGAGGGGATCATCGCCGAGAGCGAGGACGAGACCCTCATGGACCGCTACCTCGGCGGCGAGCAGGTCGACGTCAAGACCCTGATCGAGGACCTCGAACGGGCCGTGGCACGCGGCGCGTTCCACCCCGTGCTCGCCGCCGCACCCGCCCCCGAGGGCGCCCGGCAGGGCCTCGGCACCGTGGAACTCCTG
The DNA here is from genome assembly GCF_022846655.1 of Streptomyces seoulensis. Classification (NCBI taxonomy): domain Bacteria; kingdom Bacillati; phylum Actinomycetota; class Actinomycetes; order Kitasatosporales; family Streptomycetaceae; genus Streptomyces; species Streptomyces seoulensis. Next base: position 2,200,094 of record NZ_AP025667.1, on the reverse strand, counting down.
GAACTGATCACCCGCGGGTTCCCCACCCCCTTCGAGCACCCGATGCCCGAGGTCACCGGGATCGACGGCACCCCCCGCGCCCTGAGCCCCTGCGACACCGAAGGCCCCCTGGTCGCCGAGGTCGTCAAGACCTCCTCCGACCCCTACGTCGGCCGCATCTCCCTGGTCCGCGTCTTCTCCGGCACCCTGCGCCCCGACGACACCGTCCACGTCTCCGGACACGGACTGGCCGACCGGGGCCACGAGGACCACGACGTCGACGAGAAGGCCGGCGCCCTCTCCATGGCCTTCGGCAGACAGCAGCGCCCGGTCCCCCAGGCGGTCGCCGGCGACCTCGTGTGCGTGGCCAAGCTAGGCCGCGCCGAGACCGGCGACACCCTCTCCGCCAAGGACGACCCCCTGCTCATGCGGCCCTGGCGGATGCCCGACCCGCTGCTCCCCCTCGCCATCCAGGCCCACAGCAAGGCCGACGAGGACAAACTCTCCCTGGGCCTGTCCCGGCTCGTCGCCGAGGACCCGACCATGCGGCTCGAACAGAACCAGGACACCCACCAGGTCGTCCTGTGGTGCCTCGGCGAGGCCCACGCCGACGTCGCCCTGGAACGGCTCCGCAGCCGCTACGGCGTCCAGGTCGACGTCGTCCCGCACAAGGTGCCGCTGCGCGAGACCTTCGCCGGCAAGGCCGCCGGACGCGGCCGGCACGTCAAGCAGTCCGGCGGCCACGGGCAGTACGCCATCTGCGAGATCGAGGTCGAGCCCCTGCCCGGCGGCTCCGGCATCGAGTTCGTCGACAAGGTCGTCGGCGGCGCGGTGCCCCGCCAGTTCATCCCCTCCGTCGAGAAGGGCATCCGCGCCCAGGCCGCCAAGGGGGTCGCCGCCGGCTACCCCCTGGTCGACCTGCGCGTCACCCTGCTCGACGGCAAGTCCCACTCGGTGGACTCCTCCGACGCCGCCTTCCAGACGGCGGGCGCCCTCGCGCTGCGCGAGGCGGCCGGCGAGACCCGCATCCACCTGCTCGAACCGGTCGCCGAGGTGAGCGTGCTGATCCCCGACGACTACGTGGGCGCCGTCATGAGCGACCTGTCCAGCAGGCGCGGCCGGGTCCTGGGCACCGAGCAGACCGGCTCGGGGCGCACCCTGATCCGCGCCGAGGTACCGGAGTTCGAGATCGGCAGGTACGCCATCGACCTGCGCTCCCTCTCCCACGGCACGGCCACGTTCAGCCGCGCCTACGCCCGGCACGAACCGATGCCCCCACAGGTCGCCGAGCGGCTGCGCGAACAGGCCGGCGGCACCCCCTGACCCGGCGTCGGCGGGCGGCTTCGGCCGTCCGCCGACGCGGGAGGGCCGGCTGCGGATACGCTGGCCGACGGGGTCCCGGACCGGCCGAACAGGCGCCGTGGCCACGGGACATCGCAACGATGTCCGGTTCGGCAGGTGTGCGCGGCGGGGAAGCCGGGAAGGCCGCAGGAGCGACACGGCGGCGATGGGGGCGGGAATGTCGGTTGGTACGGAGTGGGACGGTCCTCAGGTGCCCGTCTCCGGGGACGAGGGCCAGGCGGCGACCCTCGCGCTGGCCTCGGCGGCCTACCGGGACAACGCCATCGAGGAGATCAAGAAGGCCGACAACGAGTGGCACGCGTCCACCGTCAAGCCCGGCCGCATCCCGCTGTTCCGCCCCAATCTGGGCGAGGCGTTCTCGCGTGCCGTCGCCGACCGGATGCTCGCACCGGGCCGCAAGCCCCTGATCCAGTCCTTCGGCGCCGACCCCCAGGTCGTCGTGGAACACTGCCTGGCCGCCAACAACATCCGCCGCGAGCGCGACAACAAACTGTCCCTCGTGATGGTCGTGTGCGGCCTGATCTTCCTGCCCGGCCTCCTCGCCTGGCTCCTCGTCTTCCTGCTCCGCTCCTTCCTGGCCAAGCGCGAGGGCCGGGCCGGAGCCCTGGGCACCGCGCTCCTCGCCGGGGTCGGGGTCCTCGCCGTGCTCTTCCTGCTGAAGCTGCCCTTCGGCGGCATCCTGGGCTGGTACGTCCGCGCGGCCGTCGTCGTCCCGGTACTGGGCTGGTTCTGGGCCCGCCGCATCTGCGAGCGCACCGCCGCCGACCTGCGCGAACGCTGGGCCGGACTGCTGTCGGGCAGCAGCGTCGGCGCCAAGGTCCCCGAGGCCGTGCCGCGCAGCCCCGGCGAGACGGCCGCCGAGCAACTGCGCCAGTCCCTGGCCCGGCTCGGCGCCGAACAGCGCTCCAACTCCGTCTTCTACGCCGGGCCCAAGGGCATCCTCGGCATGGGCACCCGCTGGGGCTCCTGGCAGCTCGCGGAGGACCTCGTCTCGGCCGAACCCCCGCGCGAGATCCACCCGTTCCGGAGCTGGGACGTCATTCGCGCCATCCACGACCAGCTCAGCCTGCTGGAGCGCGGCCCCCTCAACACCGGCGGTTTCCCCCGCCCGTCGATACGGCACTGGATCGTCACCCCGATCGGCGAGAAGGCCGACGCGGTCTCCCGGCCCGAGGGCACGGACGTCGAGGCGTTCCAGATCAAGCCGCACGCCATACAGGAGATCTGCAACAAGCAGCAGTTCGGCAGCGGCGACCGGCACTACCTGGGCGTGCAGTGGACGCTGTGGGACGGCCAGCTCGTCCTCACCATGATGATCACGGTGACCGTCCTCCACGAGACCCTGCGCATCGAGGTCACCGGCCACGCGCTCGGCCCGGTCAACCCGCTCTTCCACGCCAAGCCGGCGGCCCCCACCAAGGAGGTCGCCAAGTCACTCAAGCCGTGGGAGAACCGGACCGTCAAGCTCCCCCTGGTCCCCACCGACGAGGTCGTACGCCTCGCCGTCCGGGCCCCGCTCACCTGGTACACCCCGGCCCTGAACTGGCTCGGCGGCTCCATCGGCCTCCCCGAGCCCTTCGGCCTGCGGCACTCCTGGGCCGACCAGCCCTGGCGCCACCGCTTCATGGCCGACGACGCCCTGCGCGCCGCCACCCCGGTACTGCGGGTGGTGCACTCCGCCGCGATCAAGGTGCTGAAGGAGAACGGCGTGGACACCGACAAGTTCGGCGCCCGCTCGGCGTTCCTCAGCGGCCTGGTCCAGGACCCGAGCCCGAGGAAGGCCGACCTCTACGACGCGTGAGCCCCGGGCGCCTCGGCGGGAGGCGCCGGCGGCCCGCCCGCGCTCGTCGGCCCTGGTCGGGCCTCGTCAGGCAGCGGGCCACGCCTCCGCGAGCATCTTGCGGGTGTCGCCGAGCAGTTGCGGCAGCACCTTGGTGTGGCCCACCACCGGCATGAAGTTCGTGTCCCCGCCCCAGCGCGGCACGATGTGCTGGTGGAGGTGGGCCGCGATACCCGCACCGGCCACCGCGCCCTGGTTCATGCCGATGTTGAAGCCGTGCGCACCGGACGCCGTACGCAGCGCCGTCATCGCCTGCTTGGTCAGCTCCGCCAGCTCGGCGGTCTCCGGACCGGTCAGATCGGTGTAGTCGGCCACGTGCCGGTAGGGCACGGTCATCAGATGGCCGCCGTTGTACGGGTAGAGGTTGAGCACCGCGTACACGTGCTCGCCGCGCCGGACGATCAGACCGTCCTCATCGGATTTGGCCGGGATGGAACAGAACGGGCAGCCGTCGTCCGCTCCGGGACCGCTCGGCTTGTTCTCGCCCTGGATGTAGGCCATCCGGTGGGGCGTCCACAGGCGCTGGAACGCGTCCTGCGTCCCCACTCCGATCTGCTGCTCCGGCTCACTCGTCATGCAAGGCAGCATATGGCTTCGCCCGTTCGCGGCGTGTCGCCGGGGCGGGGTGGAAGGAGCCAGCGGCCAAGCTGGACCGGTGCACCACGACAGCCCCAGGACGCGCTGGGAACGCCGCGCCGAGATGCCTCTCACCGTGGCGTCCCTGACGTTCCTCGGCTCGTACGCGGCCCTCGTCCTCGCCCCGCGCTTCGGCACCGCGTGGGACGACCTGTGGCTGGGGCTGCTGCTCGCGTGCTGGGCGCTGTTCGCCGTGGACTACGCGATGCGCTGGCGGCTGAGCGGCCAGGGCACGCGTTTCGTCCGCACCCACTGGCTGGACACCCTCGTACTGATCCTGCCCCTGCTGCGCCCGCTGCGGATCGTGCGGATCTACGAGTCCCTGGAGCGTCGGCGCGGCCTGCCCAGGCTCCCGCTGTACGCGCGGGTGATCGCCTACTCCGGGCTCGCGACCCTGCTGATGGGCTTCACCGGCGCGCTCGCCGTCTACCAGCAGGAGCGCGGTGCGCCGGCCTCGCACATGCAGACCTTCGGCGACGCCGTCTGGTGGGCCTGCTCGACGCTGTCCACCGTGGGCTACGGCGACGTCGTCCCGGTCACCACGGGCGGCCGGATCATCGCGGCGGCGATGATGGCGGGCGGCCTGGCCCTGCTGGGCGCGGTGACGGGGTCGTTCTCCTCCTGGCTGCTGCAGGTGTTCGCGCGGGAGGAGGACGAGCAACCCCCGGGGCGGTGATGCCCCGGGGGTCGCTCACGGGCTCCGGATCAGACCTGGACCCGCTCCTCCACGACCTTCTGGATCTTGGCGATGGCGTCCGCGAACGGGATGCCGTTCTCCTGCGAGCCGTCGCGGTAGCGGAAGGAGACGGTGTCCGCGTTCATGTCCTCGTCACCGACGATGATCATGAACGGCACCTTCTGGCGCTGGGCGTTCCTGATCTTCTTCTGCATCCGGTCGGAGGAGGAGTCCACCTCGACCCGCAGACCCTTCCGCTTGGCCTCGGCCGCGAACTTCTCCAGGTACTCGACGTGCGCGTCACCGATCGGGATGCCCACCGCCTGCACCGGAGCCAGCCACGCCGGGAAGGCGCCCGCGTAGTGCTCCAGGAGCACGGCGAAGAACCGCTCGATGGAGCCGAACAGGGCACGGTGGATCATCACCGGACGCTGCTTGGAGCCGTCGGGGCCGGTGTACTCCAGGTCGAACCGCTCGGGCAGGTTGAAGTCGAGCTGGATCGTGGACATCTGCCAGGTCCGGCCGATGGCGTCCTTGGCCTGCACCGAGATCTTCGGGCCGTAGAAGGCGGCGCCGCCCGGGTCGGGCACCAGGGGCAGGCCCTGCTTCTCCGCGACCTGGCGGAGGGTCTCGGTCGCCTCGTCCCACGCCTCGTCGGAGCCGACGAACTTCTCCGGGTCCTTGGTGGACAGCTCCAGGTAGAAGTCGGTCAGGCCGTAGTCGCGCAGCAGGCCGAGGACGAAGGTGAGCGTCTTGTCCAGTTCCTCGGACATCTGCTCACGGGTGCAGTAGATGTGCGCGTCGTCCTGGGTGAAGCCGCGGGCACGGGTGAGGCCGTGCACGACGCCCGACTTCTCGTACCGGTACACGGTCCCGAACTCGAAGAGGCGCAGCGGCAGTTCACGGTACGAGCGGCCGCGCGCGTCGAAGATCATGTTGTGCATCGGGCAGTTCATGGGCTTGAGGTAGTAGTCCACGCCCTCGTCGAGCTGCATGGGCGGGTACATGCCGTCGGCGTACCAGTCCAGGTGGCCCGAGGTCTCGAAGAGCTTCCCCTTCGTCGCGTGCGGGGTGTAGACGAACTCGTAGCCCTCCTCCTCGTGGCGGCGCCGCGAGTAGTCCTCCATGACCCGGCGGATGATGCCGCCCTTGGGGTGGAAGACGGCGAGGCCGGAGCCGATCTGCTCCGGGATGGAGAAGAGGTCCAGCTCGTTGCCGAGCTTGCGGTGGTCGCGCTTCTCGGCCTCGGCGAGGAACTCCAGGTGCGCCTTCAGCTCGTCCTTGGACGGCCAGGCGGTGCCGTAGATGCGCTGGAGCATCGGGTTCTTCTCGCTGCCGCGCCAGTAGGCGGCCGCGTTGCGCATCAGCTTGAACGCCGGGATGTTGCGGGTGGAGGGCAGGTGGGGACCGCGGCAGAGGTCCTTCCAGCACAGCTCGCCGGTCTTGGCGTCCAGGTTGTCGTAGATCGTCAGCTCGCCGGCGCCGACCTCGACGTCCGCGCCGTCGTCGGAGGAGGCCGAGCCCTTGAGGCCGATCAGCTCCAGCTTGTACGGCTCGTCGGCCAGCTCGGCGCGGGCGTCCTCGTCGGTGACGACGCGGCGGGAGAACTTCTGACCCCGCTTCTGGATCTCCTGCATCTTCTTCTCGATGGCCTTGAGGTCATCGGGGTGGAAGGGCTTCTCGACGTCGAAGTCGTAGTAGAAGCCGTCCTTGACCGGCGGGCCGATGCCGAGCTTGGCCTCGGGGAAGAGCTCCTGCACGGCCTGGGCCATGACGTGCGCGGTGGAGTGGCGCAGGATGCCGAGGCCGTCCTCGGAACTGATCTCGACGCCCTCGACCTCGTCGCCGTCGGAGAGCTCGTGGGTGAGGTCCCTGAGCTCGCCGCCCACACGCGCGGCGATGACGGAGCGCTCGCCCGCGAAGAGGTCGGCGGCGGTAGTGCCCGTCGTCACCACGCGCTCTTCCCGCTCGGAATCGCGTTGGATGATCACACGGACGTCTGACACCGGTCTCTCCTGACTGAAGGCTTGAGTGCGGCGCCGTACCAGGAGCGCGCGCACAAGGGATCGTACCGACCCGCCCCCGCCGACCGCGAAACGGTTACTTTTCGTGCCCGTCCCGCTACGCGTCCCCGCACGCCTCCTCGAAGAAGTCGAGGTTCTCCTGGAGGGACTTCATCAGCCGGTCGCGTTCGGTCTCGTCGACCCGGACGGGCACGACCCCGGTGGCGCCGGTGAGCCTGCGGAAGCCGCCCCGGCGCTCCAGCCGGCCGCGCACCCGCACGGGCAGGCCGACGAGGTGGGCGTGGCCCGCTATGCGGTAGTCCTCCTCGCCGAGGGTGAGCCGCAGGTGCGGGACCTCGGCGCCCGCCAGGACCCGCAGCCGTACGGTCCCCTCGCCGCGCGGCCCGGAGCGGCGCAGGCGGACGACGACCCCGGTGACGCTGACCGGCACGGAGGGCTCGGCGCGCAGGTAGCGGGTGCCCGCGGCGCGCAGTGCGGGGAGGTCGCCGGGCGAGAACTCGACGGGTCCGGCGGAGGGTGCGCAGCCTTCGGGGACCCCGGCGGCGGGGGCCCAGGCGATGGCGACGCGGGCGCCCTCGGAGCCCCGGACGAGCGCGGTCAGCGCTTCGGTGAGTTCGCGGCTGACTCCCGCCTCGACCGCTCCGTCGAAGGCGTCCATGGCGCCGGTGGCCCGCTGGTAGTCGATGGCCTCGCGGGCGGCGTGCAGGGCGTGGTGGAGCCGGACGGTGAGGGGGCGGCCGCCGGGGAGGGGGGCGAAGGCGGTGAGGGCACGGCCTTCGGTGGCGGGGCCGACGAGGACGTCGGCGAGAAGGGCGGTGGCCGGGCCGCGGTGCCGGGCGCCGTGGTAGCCGGTGCGGGCGCGGGTGGCGAGGGCCCCGGCGAGGAGGGTCTGGCGGGCGGCGGTGCGCAGCCGTTCGTCGAGGGTCCAGGGGGCGGCGCCGTCGACGGGTCCGCCGGGGGTGTCGCGGTGCCAGCGGATCTCGTCGCTGGGGACGGCGAGGGCGATCAGGATCTCGCGGGCGGAGGGGGCGGCGCTGCGGTGGAGGGCGTGTAGTGCCTCGCCGAGGAGGTCGTCGGCGTCGGGGAAGGCGCGGCTCTCGGGCACGAGGAGGCTGGTGGGGCCGTCGGCGGGGGCGGGCGGGGTCCAGCGGCCGTAGCGGCCGGGGACGCCGCCGCGTCGCCGCCAGCCGTGGCGGCGCAGCAGGGTGCCGAGGTCGGCGGGGTCTACACGGGCGGGGTCGGGGGGCCGGTGCCAGGCGGAGTCGTCCGGGTGGGCACGGAGCCGGCGGACGGGCTCGTCGGGGCTTGTCATGGCCTGCCTCCCGTACCGACGCGCGTCATGATCTCGCAGAGGGCGCGGTCGTCGAAGATGCGCGCGGTGGGGACGCGGACGGTGGTGCGGGTGCGTCCGGTGACGGGGTGCCCGGCGAGGTTGACCCAGTAGCAGCAGTGTCTGAGGTCGAGCCGGTCGTGTCCGGCGCGCAGCCAGTCGCCCTGGGAGCGCGGGACGATCATGACGACGAGGATCTTGTGCACCGAGACGGGGGTGCGGGCGAGTTTGCGCAGGTGGTCGTTGTCGAGCGTGAAGGAGAAGAAGGGGCCGGGGGGCCGGGGGGCGATCTGGTAGGTGCATTTGAGCTGCACCTTGATGGTGACCTCGTCGTCGACGGTGTGGCCGGGGGCGCTGTGGCTGACGTGCCAGTCGATGCCGTTGTCGGGGAAGGGCTGGGACAGCGAGCAGCCGGCCGCGGCGGCGACCGCGTGTAGATAGCCGACCTGCAGGGTCTCCATGCAGGCGGTGGTGGCGAGGGTGCCGCGAAGGTGGCCCGCGCTGTCGGGCAGCAGCCCGCTCCGCTCGGGCTGCGCCATGGCCATGGGACAACAGCCTTCCGAACCAGGGGTTTCCCCACTGCGGGCCGCTGAACTGCAAAGACCCGTACTCCTGTTGTCTCCTCCCGGCGTACGGCGCAAACGGGCCGGGTATCACCAAACGGGCAGAAGACGGAACGTCAGCCGCCATGTGCGGGCGAGGAGTTGGGTTGGTATGACGTGCTGGTACGAAGGGGCGCTGGTCGCCTTCGACACGGAGACGACGGGCGTGGACGTCGAGACCGACCGGATCGTGTCGGCCGCGGTCGTCGTCCAGGACGCGCCGGGGACGCGGCCGCGGGTGAGCCGCTGGCTGGTGAATCCGGGGGTGCCGGTGCCCGAGGGGGCGACGGCGGTGCACGGCCTGACGGAGGAGCACCTCCAGCACAACGGGCGCTGGCCTGCGCCGGTGGTGTACGAGATAGCCCAGCAGTTGGCCGAGCACACGGCGATGGGCCGGCCGCTGGTGGTGATGAACGCGCCGTTCGATCTGACGCTGCTGGACCGGGAGTTGCGCCGGCACCGGGCGTCGTCGCTGGACCGCTGGTTCGATTCGGCGCCGCTGCGGGTGCTGGACCCGAGGGTGCTGGACAAGCACCTGGACCGCTACCGCAAGGGCCGTCGCACGCTGGGCGATCTGTGCGAGCAGTACGGCGTGGCCCTGCGGGACGCGCACGACGCCGCGGCGGACGCGATGGCGGCACTGGACGTCGTACGGGCGGTGGGCCGGCGGTTCTCGGCGCGGCTGGAGCGGCTGTCCCCCGCGGAGCTGCACGCGCTGCAGGTGGGCTGGCACGCGGCGCAGGCGCGGGGGCTGCAGGCGTGGTTCGCGCGCAGCGGTTCCCCGGAGCTGGTGAGCACGGAGTGGCCGCTGCGGCAGGAGTTGTCGGCGGCGGCGTAGCCGGGGCGGACCCCGGACAGCGGAAGAGCCGGCCCGCTGTGTGCGGACCGGCTCCTCGTGCCGGTGGGCGATACTGGGTTCGAACCAGTGACCTCTTCGGTGTGAACGAAGCGCTCTCCCACTGAGCTAATCGCCCGGCAACGCACTGAACCATACAGGTCCGGGCGGGGTGAGTCCAAACCGCCGCAGCCCCGCCGCGTGGGCGGCCGGGGACCCCGAGTGCCGTGCGTGCGGTGGGTGATGGACGTGACCCGGAATCAGAAGCATTGCTCCAAAAGGGACTTGGAGCGGACTCTGCGGCTCCGGGAATTCGCATGTTGTCGCACTTGCGCGGAAATCCGAACGCATTCCGAGGAATATCGTCGGGATTTCCACCGACGGCCGGAATCCGCCGCTCCCCGCCAGGGTCCGGTACGTCCGGAAGTAAGCCTTGACCGTCTGCGTGGCGACGCACGGACGGGCGCGGACATGACGAAGGCCCGTCCGCTGTTCGCGGACGGGCCTCGGTCCAGGGTGGGCGATACTGGGTTCGAACCAGTGACCTCTTCGGTGTGAACGAAGCGCTCTCCCACTGAGCTAATCGCCCTGGGCGCAGGAAGAACATTACCCCATGTCAGAGGGTGCCTGTGACCACCTGCGGCACCGGCTCACTGGTCCTGGATCTTCCACGGCACGACGACGCCGAACTTCCAGAGGTAGATCCCGACGAGCACGCCGATGATCACCAGGCCGATCACGGTGAGGGTGATGTTGCGGCGGCGTACCCGCGGGTCCAGGGCCTTCTGGGCCGCCTCGGTGACCTTGCGCTTGGTCCAGCGCAGCACGAGCTGGGCCCAGACGAACTCGGTCGCCCAGATCGCCATGCCGCCGAAGATCACGACCCAGCCGGGCCCGGGCAGCGGGAGCATGACGATGCCCGCCGCGACCACGGCGAGCCCGATCACGAAGACGCCGACCTGCCAGCTCAGGTGCAGGGCCCTGCGTCTCTTGACGAACTGCGGCGCTCGCGAGCCGAGGCCGTCCCCGGCCGACCCCTCATCCGTCTCCGCCTTGTCCGGCACCACGGCGACCTCACCCGGCTCGTCACTCCCCGTATTCATACGGTCAAACCCTACCGGAGCGAATGAGTCACTGGAATGGTGGCAGATCTCGTACAACTTCTCGGCCGGAAGAGGTACGTAAAGCCGCGCAAAACCCTCAGAGGGGTTTACAACGGCACCGTAGGTGGCATGTCGATTTCGCCGACGTGCGAATCCCCGAGCGCACACTGAGCGAAAGGCCCTGGCGCTTATGAACACCACGGTCAGCTGCGAGCTGCACCTGCGCCTCGTTGTGTCGAGCGAGTCCTCCCTGCCTGTCCCCGCAGGCCTGCGGTACGACACGGCCGACCCCTACGCCGTGCACGCCACCTTCCACACCGGAGCCGAGGAGACCGTCGAGTGGGTGTTCGCCCGCGACCTTCTCGCCGAGGGGCTGCACCGCCCCACGGGCACCGGCGACGTCCGCGTCTGGCCATCGCGCAGTCATGGCCAGGGCGTCGTCTGCATCGCGCTCAGCTCCCCGGAGGGCGAAGCTCTGCTGGAGGCCCCCGCACGGGCCCTGGAGTCCTTCCTGAAGCGAACCGACGCCGCCGTGCCGCCCGGCACGGAACACCGGCACTTCGATCTCGACCAGGAGCTGTCGCACATCCTGGCGGAGAACTAGGCCCTGACACCCCACCGAGCCGCCCGGCGCCGTCCACTCGGGGAGACGGCCCGGGCCGAGACAACCGCATAGGGCACTCAGCGGCGTCGCCATCGTGAGCGTTCACGGGGCGGCGCCGCTGTGCGTTCTCGGCCGCGCGGGGCCCGCGAGGGAACCGCGGCGGCCGTGCGGGCGTTCTCAGGGGGCAGGGGTGGCCGCGCGACGGCACCCGGTGGGGCGGGCGCGGTTGTCGCTACCATCTGCCCCCATCGGCGGGCGCTCGCCCGACCCTCAGGCCAGGGAGCGAAACGTGCTGATCACCCACGACACCCGGTGCGCGCTCGACACCGTGGTGGATCTGGTGAACACCGCGCCGGAGGACGACACGGCGGCGGACGGACTGCGGGACGTGGCGGCGCTGGCGGAGTTCACACGCGGCCACGCCGTCAGTGACATCGGCACGCTGTCCGAGTCCGACCTGTCGGCCGTGCGGGAGATCCGCGCCCGGTTCGCCGGGATCTTCGCCGCGCCGGACGCCCGCGCGGCGGCCAGGATGATCAACGAGCTGGTCGCGGCCGCGGGCACCACCCCGCGCCTGACGGACCACGACGGCTACGACTGGCATGTGCACTACTTCGCCCCCGGCGCGTCGCTGTCCGACCACCTCGCCGCGGACTGCGGGATGGCGCTGGCCTTCTTCGTGGTGGCCGGGGAGCAGGAGCGGCTGCGGCGCTGCGAGGCACCGGACTGCCGGCGCGCTTTCGTGGACCTCTCGCGCAATCGCTCGCGCCGCTACTGCGACAGCCGCACCTGCGGGAACCGGCTGCACGTGGCCGCCTACCGGGCGCGCCGCAAGGAGGCGGCGGGCTGAGCGCGGGGACGACGCGGGGGAGGGCGAGGCGACGCCGGTCCCGGCGGGTGACGCCGGGACTGACGCGTACGGCTCACAGCAGCAGCAGGTCGTGCAGCGCGGCCATGAGGATCAGGAACCCGATCACCGCCAGGAAGATCATCAGCGGTGGCTGGGAAAGGGCGAAGAGGCATCCGCGCGGCTCGTCCTTCTGCGGCGCGGCCTCGCTCTGTGTCGTGTCGACCATCTCGCGGCGATGATGACCCAGGTCAGGCCCTGTACGCGATCAACACTCACGTAAAGAGCGGGACTTCATCGAATTCGTACCGTAGTTTTCGCGTCGCTCCGCGTGGTGAACGGTTTCGTGCGTGCCATGACGGTATGTGGCGAGTCGTCCGTCATGCCCAGGTCATCGGTGCGGCATATGCCGTCGGCTCATATGCCGTGCTTCTTGAGGATCGCCTCGATGTCGCTGAAGTCGTCCGCCGAGGATGCCGGAGACGCCGAGGAGCCGGGAGCGGACGAGGTGGCGGGCCGGGAGCCGCGAGCGGTGCCCTGGCGCAGGGCGGGTGCGGAGGCGGACGGGCTCACCGGGGTGGCCTTGCCGTCACCGGCGGCGGCCCGCTCGGCACGGACGCCCCGGCGGCGCTCCACGGCGCGGGTGAGGGCGAAGAGCCCCCAGGACGCACCGAGCACACCGAAGCCGGCCCAGGCCAGCGGGCTGAAGGCGGTCGAGGCGAGCCAGCCGACGGCGCCCGTCATCACCAGGCCGACCGGGATCAGCGAGTAGGCCGTGATGCGCAGGGCGGTCAGGAAGCGCTTGCGGTACGCGGTGACCGCGGCGATGCCCAGGCCCGCCGCGGACACGGCGGAGCAGATGGTCTCGGCGAGCATCCGGTCCTCCTGGCGGGGTCGGTCGGTCCTCCGGTCCGGTGTTCCGGGCCGGAGCGGCGAGGGCACCGGCGGTGCGCTTCGTCCCTTCCATCCTGCACCGTCCGGACCCGGCGGGGCCATGGTCAGGCCCGGAGATCAGGGACTTCTCAGGGATGCCCCGGTCCCGTCTCCGGGACGGCCGGGATTGGGCCGGGCCCCGCCCGCCTGGAAGACTGGCCGCATGAGCGACACCTCCCCCGCACACCCCGAGCCCGTCGTGCTCGACGTCTGGTGCGAACTCCAGTGCCCCGACTGCCGCGCCGCCCTGGACGACGTACGCGCCCTGCGCGCCCGCTACGGCGACCGGCTGGAGATCCGGCTGCGGCACTTCCCGCTGGAGAAGCACAAGCACTCCTTCGCCGCCGCCCAGGCCGCCGAGGAGGCGGTGGAGCAGGGGCAGGGCTGGCCGTACATCGAGGCGGTGCTGGCCCGGGTCGAGGAGCTCGACCGGCGGGGCGAGGCCGTACTGGTCGACGTGGCCCGCGAACTCGGCCTGGACGCCGAGGAGTTCGACGTCGCGCTGATCGACGGGCGGCACATCCTGATCGTGGACGCCGACCAGGCCGAGGGCAAGGCGATCGGCGTCACCGGCACCCCGACCTATGTCATCGGCGACGAGCGGCTGGACGGCGGCAAGAGCCAGGACGGGCTGCGCGAGCGGATCGAGGAGATCGCCGACCGCCTGCTGGCGGACGCGGGGGCCTGAGCCGCTACAGCAGGGCCTTGTTCAGCGTGCGGTACGTCGTCTCGTAGCCGAGCGACTCGTACAGCCGCTCGGCCGGGGTGTTGCCCGCGAAGACGTTGAGGCCGAGGGTCTGCTCGCCCTCGGCGACGGCGTGGGCCTCGGCGAGGAGCATGAGGGCGCGGCCGTGGCCCCGGCCGCGCCGCGCCTCCTCGGTCTGCACGTCGTAGACCCAGCGTTCGCCCTCGCGGCGGCCCAGCCACACCTGGCCCACCGGGTCCCCCTCGTGCTCCAGGACGCCGAACCACGCCCCCTCGGTGGCCAGCCCGTCCGGGAGGACGGTGGCGTGGTCGCGCCGGGCCTTGGCGTGCGCGTCGGCCTCGGGCACACCGCGCTCGATCCACTCCCCCGCGTACCGCACCCGCTCCGCCGCCTGCCAGAGCGCGAACTCCGCCTCGGTCATGGGCCGCGCCGTGCTGCCCGGCGGCAGTCGCGGGGGCTCGTCCCCGAGCCGCTTGCGCATGCCGCGGTTGCGCGGGACGTAGCCGAGGGCGTCGGCTAGCCGGGACGCTGCCTCCGCGCCGGCCGGGAGCGTCAGCTCGATCTGGCGGCAGCCCCAGCCGCGCGCGACCTCCTCGGCGGCGAGCATGGCCACGGTGCCCCGGCCGCGCCGCCGGTCGGGCTCGTCGATCCGCAGCTCGGTGACGCGGGCCACCGAGGGGCCGAGGAACGGCGAGGTGCCCAGGTGGACCTCACCGGCCGGGCGGCTGTTCACACAGACCTGGAAGCGGCGCGAACGGGTTCCGTCCGCGTGCTGTCGAAGCGGCTCGGTCGGCCGCAGTGTCGTCGTCATCACGGGAGTTCTACCCGTTCGGCGGCCCGGGCTCAGCCGAATTACCGGCGCCCGCCCGGCGGATGGGGGGTCACGGGTTCATGTCGGCCCGCGAGCGCTCCTCGAAGATCCGCATCGCCTTGGCGGTCACCGGGCCCGACGTGCCTGGCAGTTCACGGCCGTCGACCCGGTGCACGGCCTGCACGTCGCGCAGCGAGGAGGTCAGGAAGATCTCGTCGGCGCGCTCCAGCACGTCCAGCGGCAGGTCGGTCTCCTTGGCGCCCGTCCACTGGACGGTCAGGTCGCGGGTGATGCCGGCCAGGCAGCCGGAGGCGACCGGCGGGGTGTGGATCTCGCCGTCGAGGACGACGAAGACGTTGGAGCCGGTGCCCTCGCAGAGCTGCCCCACGGAGTTGGCGAACAGCCCTTCGGACGCGCCCTGTTCACGGGCACGGGCCAGCGCGACGACGTTCTCGGCGTACGAGGTGGTCTTCAGGCCGGTGAGGGCGCCGCGTTCGTTGCGGATCCAGGGGACGGTGACGACGGCCGTGGAGTCGGGGCGCCGGGTGGTCCCGCTCACGGCGACGACCAGGGTCGGGCCGTGCGCGCCGCGCTCCGAGCCGAGGGGCGCCTGGCCGCCGGTGTACGTGACGCGCAGCCGCCCGAGCGGCATGGGGTTGGCCTCCAGCACGGCCGCGCAGGCACGGGTGACCTCGTCGTGGTCGGGGTCGGGCAGACCGAGGCCGCGGGCGGAGCGGGTCAGCCGGTCGAGGTGGCGGGTGAGCGCGAACGGCCTTCCCTCGACCGTCTTCAGCGTCTCGAAGACGCCGTCGCCCACGGTCAGGCCGTGGTCGAAGACGGAGACGCTCGCGGTCGTGGCGTCCCGCAGGGCGCCGTCCAGCCAGATGCTCATGTGCGGGCCTTTCCACTGTCCAGGTACTGCCCCGACGCTACCGCGAGCAGCCGGGACGCCTTGAGTTCGGTCTCGCGCCACTCCGCGTCGGGGTCGGAGCCCCAGGTGATCCCGGCGCCGGTGCCGAAGCGGAGGGCTGCCGGGCCGTCGGGGGACCGGTCGATCCAGAAGGTGCGGATGCCGACGGCCAGCTCGGCGGTGCCCCGGTCGGCGTCGACCCAGCCGATGCCGCCGCAGTAGGGGCCGCGCGGCGCTGTCTCCAGGGCGGCGATGATCGTGAGGGCGCTCTGTTTGGGGGCTCCGGTGACCGAGCCGGGCGGGAAGGCGGCCGCGAGCAGCTCGGGCCAGCCGGTGCCGGCGCGCAGTTCGCCGCGCACGGTGGAGACGAGGTGGACCAGTCCGGGGTGCTTCTCGGTGACGCACAGGTCGGGGACGGTGACGCTGCCGGTGGCGCAGACGCGGCCGATGTCGTTGCGGACCAGGTCCACGATCATCACGTTCTCGGCGTGGTCCTTCTCCAGCAGGTCGGCCTCCGTGCGGCCGGTGCCCTTGATCGGGCCGGACTCGACGGTGCGGCCGTCCCGGCGCAGGAACAGCTCCGGCGAGGCGGTGGCGATCTCCACCCCGTGCGCGGGCAGCCGTACGGTGCCCGCGTAGGGGGCGGGGTTGCCGCGGGCCAGCAGGGCGGTGAGGGCGTCCACGTCGGCGTCGGCGCGGACCGGCGCGCTCAGCACGCGGCACAGGTTGGCCTGGTAGACCTCGCCGGCCGCGATGTGCTCCCGGATGCGGTGCACGGCCCGTACATAGGCGGCGCGGTCCAGGGAGGTCGTCCACTCCTCGGGTACCGGACCCCGCCAGGCGCCCGGTACCGGGGCGGGCACGGGCGCGTGCCGTACTTCGGCGAAGCGTGCGCAGGTCAGCGCGCCCTCGAAGTCCGCGACGACGGCCCAGAAGCCGGTGGAGTCGAGGGCGGCGGGGTCGCTGGTGACGTCCAGGAGGCCGGTGGCGACGCGGTCGCCGAAGCGGGCCAGAGGAGCCTGGGAGGGGGCGGCGGCCGGGAGGTGGAGCACGTGGCCGAGTCTAGGCCGGGTGTCCGAAAGCCGAGCCGGGGAGGCGTCCCGCGGGGGCCTTGACGACGGCGTCCACCGGGTGCACCGCAGCACGCTGCGCAAACGCGTTTTTGTGCTGGCTCAGGAATCCGCTAGAGTTCAACACGTCGCCGGGACGCGCAAGCCGACCGAAACGACAAGCGGACGTAGCTCAGTTGGTAGAGCGCAACCTTGCCAAGGTTGAGGTCGCGAGTTCGAGCCTCGTCGTCCGCTCGCAGGAACTAGGGGTCTTCCCGATCCCCTACACTCCTGGTGGAGTGGCCGAGAGGCGAGGCAACGGCCTGCAAAGCCGTCTACACGGGTTCAAATCCCGTCTCCACCTCCAAGGACGATTAGCTCAGCGGGAGAGCGCTTCCCTGACACGGAAGAGGTCACTGGTTCAATCCCAGTATCGTCCACTGGATCTTCTTCGAGGTCCCATCCCGCGCGATTAGCTCAGCGGGAGAGCGCTTCCCTGACACGGAAGAGGTCACTGGTTCAATCCCAGTATCGCGCACGCAGTGCCCATGATCCGCTCCATGGAGTGACATCGAGTGATCGTGGTCCCGAGGACGATTAGCTCAGCGGGAGAGCGCTTCCCTGACACGGAAGAGGTCACTGGTTCAATCCCAGTATCGTCCACACACCGAAGAAGCCCCCGGCCGTCTCGCACGGCCGGGGGCTTCTTCGTGCCCGGACTCAGCTCGAGAACAGCATGTGGCCGAAGCTCTTGTGGCGGTGGTGGCCGCCGTAGTGGCCGCCACCGTGGTGACCGCCGTGCGGGGCACCCCAGGCGGGCGCGGCCGGGGCGGCGGCGGGGTAACCCTGCGGGGCGGGCGGCGGCGGGCCGGGCTGGGTCCACTGGGACTCCATACGGGTCAGCGCCTCCAGCTCGCCGTAGTCGAGGAAGATGCCGCGGCAGCCGTTGCACTGCTCTATCTGGACGCCGTTGCGGTTGTAGGTATGCATCGGCGCATGGCACTTCGGACACTGCATGGTTCGGCTCAACTCCTCGCCGTCGGGTACTGCTTGGTGTTTCCCCAGGACAGACTCCGTCCTGCCCCGGTCGGTTGCAGCCTATTCCGGGAAATCGCGGGCCAACTGGGCGGGGGCACCCGTCATTCGCGCGCAGGCGTCCACGAGCGCCTGTTCCACCTCGTCCAGCGGCCGCCTCGCCGTGAGCGCCTTGGTGAGGGCGAGGGCGGCGCTCTGCACGGTGAGCGCGCGGGCGGGGACGTCCAGGACCGGCCAGGGGTCGCCGTCCGCCGGTACGCCCGGGCCGTCGGCCTCCTGGTAGGCGGTCAGGAAGCGGAGCCATTCGTCGGGCGGGAGCAGGCCGCAGGCGTACCAGGCGGCGGGGCGGGCGAGGTCCCAGGCGGGGTCGCCGAGTCCGAGGTCGTCGACGTCGATCAGGCACCAGGGGCCGTCGGGCGCGGGGTGGCGGACGAGTTGGCCGAGGTGCAGGTCGCCGTGGCAGAGGAACGGCGTGCCGGGGGCGGGGGTTTCGGCGCGGGCCCAGGGCGGGAGGGCGGCCCAGGCCGCCAGGACGGGCGGGGCCGCGGTGGAGGTGTGGCCATCGAGGGCCCGGCGCAGGCGGGATATCGCCTGCGCCGCTTTAGCGGGGCCGCGCATCGGGGGCAGTCCGGCGGGCGGGGCGGCGCGGTGGAGGCGGGCGAGGAGGGTGGCGACGGCTTCCCAGGGGGCGGCGTCGGGGTCGTCCCGGTCCACCGGGGCGCCGTAGGGCCAGTGGGTGACGAGGCGGTCGTCCAGGCGGGCCGGGGCCGGTGCGAGCGGGGGCAGCAGGACGCCGGGGAGGCGGGCGGCCACGGCCATGCGGAGGGCCAGCTCGTGCGGGTCGGTGTCCGGGGCGTGGGCCTTGGCGACCGTCGCGCCGTGCCGGACGACGGTGGCGTCCGGGCGGTCGGCCAGCGGGCCGCAGACGCAGGCGCAGGGCCCGGTGCCGGAGTGCGCGGCCGCGCGGACCCGGGCGGTCAGGGCCGGGGCTGCTTCTCGGGTCACGGGAGGTGAGCGTACCGGGGTGCGGGAAACGCAATGCCGGCGCAGCTCCCCAGCTACGCCGGCATTGCGTGTCGTCCGTCGCACCCCCGTCCCCACGGGGTTTCCTGGATGGGAGGGATATCCCGCCCGGACCGCTCTTCCGGGCCTGGTCCGCTTCTCAGCGCCCCAGCATCGCACCCACGGACGACGCCTGTGTGGCCACCGTCTCCCAGCCGTCGAAGACGATCAGGAGCAGGGCCGCCAGGGGAAGGGCCATGAGCGTCGCCACCAGTGGGTGGCGGCGGCCCGGGTGACGTCGAGCGAGTGCGTCGCGCCTCGGTGCCGTGTGGGCCATGGTCCCTCTCCCGGCCGATTCGGTTGTTGGCAGCGGCGGGCGTCAGGCCTCGGGGGGCGAGCGCCGCACCCGCCGCTTGACTACAAATCTAGGTAACCGGTGTTTCGCGGGCGTCATGCCCTCGTACCGAATGGCGGGCCTCCCGGAGGATGAGCCTCCTCTCCGCGAGTACTCCCCTGGGTGGAGACGCGGGGCGCGGTCTCAGGGTCTTCCCGGAGGGGGCGCGGGCGCCTGTCCCCGTGTCTCCTCCCAGGGGTGGATTGCCGTGACTTCAGTCACTTTGACCTCCCGAGTCCGGAGCCGGGTGGTGGGGCGGCACCGTGAATCGTGCGGGTGGCGGCCCGCCCGCTCCTCCCCCGCGATCCGCCACTGGCCCGGGACCGGCCAATTGACTTAAAGTCAATGACCGTGCCAGGTCAGAGGGTTGATCACGTCCTTACATCAACCACACAACAAGATCCGTGTCGCTGACCGCGTTTCACCTCGGGCGTGGGGTAGGCGCAATCCATCGGCCCGAGAGGGCGCGGCCTCTGCGCGCGGGCGGCCGTGGAAACGTAAGCTGGGCACGTCACAGGGACCGGGCAGCGGGGATGAACATGGCGATGATGCGCCTGAGGCGCGAGGACCCGCGCGTCGTCGGCTCGTTCAGGCTTCACCGACGGCTCGGGGCGGGCGGGATGGGCGTGGTCTATCTCGGTTCCGACAAGAAGGGCCAGCGGGTCGCGCTGAAGGTGATCCGGCCCGATCTCGCGGAGGACCAGGAGTTCCGTTCCCGGTTCGCGCGCGAGGTGTCGGCGGCCCGGCGCATCCGGGGCGGCTGCACGGCGCGGCTGGTGGCGGCGGACCTGGAGGCCGAGCGGCCGTGGTTCGCCACGCAGTACGTGCCCGGCCCCTCCCTGCACGACAAGGTCGCCGAGGAGGGTCCGCTGTTCGCGGCCGACGCGGCGGCGATCGGCGCGGCCCTGTCCGAGGGGCTGGTGGCGGTGCACGAGGCCGGTGTGGTGCACCGGGACCTCAAGCCGTCCAACATCCTGCTGTCCCCCAAGGGCCCGCGGATCATCGACTTCGGCATCGCCTGGGCCACCGGCGCCTCCACGCTCACGCACGTCGGTACGGCGGTCGGCTCCCCCGGCTTCCTGGCTCCGGAGCAGGTGCGCGGCGCGGCGGTCACCCCGGCCACGGACGTGTTCTCGCTGGGCGCGACCCTGGCGTACGCCTCGACCGGTGACTCGCCCTTCGGGCACGGCAGTTCCGAGGTCATGCTCTACCGGGTGGTGCACGAGGAGCCCCAGTTGCACGGGGTGCCGGACGCGCTGGCCCCGCTGGTGCGGGCGTGCCTGGCGAAGGACCCCGAGGACCGGCCGAGCACGCTCCAACTGTCGCTGCGGCTCAAGGAGATCGCCGCCCGCGAGGCACAGGGGCTCGGCGACGTACGGCCGCCCGGACCGCGTACGCCCGTGCAGGACCGGCCCTCCGGGCGGCTCGTGGACACCTCGCCCGACCAGCAGCGCACCACCCAGCGCCGGGCCGCTCCCGGCACCCCGCCCCCGCGTGGAACCGCACCCTCCCGGGGCGGGGCTCCGTCACGCGGCGGCGTCGCCTCCCGCCCCGGCCCGGCGCCGCGCGGCACCGGCAACCGTTCCGCTCCGCGCAGCGGCGCCGGCCGTCCGGTTCCGCGCACCACGGGGACCAAGCTCCGCCCGGCCAACCCCCGGCTGCTGCGGCAGCGGCTGACCGTGTTCGTGGTGGTGACGCTGCTGGTCGCCCTGGGCATCGCGGTGGCACAGGGGTGTACGGGCCCGGCGCGCGGCCTGGGCGGGGGTCACGGCGAGCGGCACACCAGCGTCCAGCAGGTCCCCGTACCGCAGGACGGCGGCAGCCCGCTCCCGCCGCAGTACGACCCGACGCCGCGCCCCACGCCCAGGGGGCGGTGAGGCCGGGCGGTCAGGGGCGGGTCGCGTAGAAGGCGACCGCCGAGGCGGCCGCCACGTTCAGGGAGTCGACGCCCGCCTCCATCGGGATGCGCACATGGACGTCGGCCGCCGCGAGCGCCGCCGGGGACAGGCCCTCGCCCTCGGTGCCCAGCATCAGGGCGAGCTTCTCCGGGCGGCGGGCGGCGAGTTCGTCCAGGGTGACGGAGTCGTCGGACAGACACAGCGCGGCCAGTTCGAAGCCGTGCGCGCGGAGCGTGTCGGCGTCGTGCGGCCAGGAGTCGAGGCGGGCGTACGGCACCGCGAACACCGTGCCCATGGAGACCTTCACCGAGCGCCGGTAGAGCGGGTCGGCGCAGCGCGGGGTGAGCAGGACCGCGTCCACGCCGAGGGCGGCCGCGTTGCGGAAGGCGGCGCCCAGGTTGGCGTGGTCGACCATGTCCTCGAAGAGGGCGACCCGGCGCGGGGTGCCCTGGGGGCCGGCGGACTCCAGCAGTTCGGCCGGGGTGGGCAGCGGCTTGCGGGCCATCGAGGCGAGGGCGCCCCGGTGGACGTGGTAGCCGGTGACGCTCTCGGCCAGCTCGGGGGTCACGACGTGGATCGGGCAGGCCGCTTCGTCGATCAGGTCGGCCATGGTGTCGACCCACTTGGGCGTGAGCATCATCGAGCGCATGCCGTAACCGGCGTTCCGCGCGCGCCGGATGACCTTCTCGCCCTCGGCGATGAACAGCCCCTCGGCGGGCTCGCGCCTGCGGCGCAGGGCCACGTCGGTGAGGTCGGTGTAGTCGTGCAGGCGCGGGTCGGCGGGGTCGTCGACGGTGATGAGCTGGGCCACGGGGTGCGGGTGCCTTGTTCTTCGGAAGGGTTCTTCGGACGCGGACGGGGTCAGGGCTGTTCGGTGGGCGGGGTCACGTCCACCACGGCACCGATGACGATGACCGCCGGGGGCTTCACGCCCTCGGTCCGTACGGTCTCCGCCACGGTGGCGAGGGTCGCGTCCACCCGGCGCTGGGCGGCCGTGGTGCCCTCCTGGACGAGGGCCACGGGGGTCTCGGGGGCCTTGCCGTGCGCGATCAGGGTCTCGGCGATCCGGCCGATCTTGTCGACGCCCATGAGGACGACGAGGGTGCCGGTGAGGCGGGCCATCGCGGGCCAGTCGACCAGGGAACGCTCGTCGTCGGGGGCGACATGGCCGCTGACCACGGTGAACTCATGGGCGACCCCGCGATGGGTGACGGGTATCCCGGCCGCGGCCGGCACCGATATCGAGCTGGAGATGCCGGGGACGACGGTGCAGGGGATGCCCGCCTCGGTGAGCGCCTGCACCTCCTCCATGCCCCGGCCGAAGACGAACGGGTCGCCGCCCTTGAGCCGCACCACGGACTTGCCCTGCCCGGCGTGCTCGATCAGGGCGTTGTTGATGGCCTCCTGGGCCATGTACCGCCCGTAGGGGATCTTCGCGGCGTCGATGACCTCGACGTGCGGGGGGAGTTCGGCGAGCAGGTCGCGCGGGCCGAGCCGGTCGGCGATCACCACGTCCGCCTCGGCGAGCAGGCGCCGTCCCCGGACGGTGATCAGGTCGGGGTCGCCGGGGCCGCCGCCGACCAGGGCGACGCCCGGAGTGCGGGTGCGGTGGTGGGGGGCGACGAGGGTGCCGTCGCTGAGGCCCGCCACGACCGCGTCGCGGATGGCGGCGGTGTGCCGGGGGTCGCGGCCGCGCGCGCTGGTGGTGAGGACGGCGACGGTCACGCCCTCGCTGGTGCCGGTGGCGGGCGTCCACGCGGTGGCCTGGTCGGCGTCGTCGGAGCGGACGCACCAGACGCGGTGGCTCTCCGCCTCGGCGGAGGCGGTGGCGTTGGCGGCGGGGTCGCTGGTGGCGATCAGGGCGTACCAGGCGCCGGAGAGGTCGCCCTCGGCGTACGGGCGGCGCAGCCAGGTGATCTCGCCGGCGTCGGCCATCGCCTCGACGGAGGGAGTCGCCTCCGGGGAGACCAGGAGGACGTCGGCGCCCGCCGCGATCAGCGCGGGCAGGCGGCGCTGGGCGACCTGGCCGCCGCCGAGGACGACCACGCGGCGACCGGTCAGGCGGAGGCCCACGGGGTAGGCGGGGTGTTCGGCCATGAGGTGCGGCTCCTCGTACAGCTTGCGGTGGGCGCGCCGCGTCGTCGCCGGCGGCCCTGACGTGCGGATCCTAATGTCCGGGCCGGCCGGAGGGCACGGGTGGTCCGGCAGGTGAACGCCGGACCGCCCGAGCGGGACCGTACTCGGTGACGCTACTTCTCGGTGACGCCCGCCGAGTCGAACGTCGCCACCTCGTGCATCGCGCGGGCCGTGCTCTGCACCAGCGGCAGCGCGAGCAGCGCGCCGGTGCCCTCGCCCAGGCGCAGGTCGAGGTCGACCAGCGGGCGCAGGCCCAGCTTGTTGAGCGCGGCCACATGGCCGGGCTCGGCGCTGCGGTGCCCGGCGATGCAGGCCGCCAGCACCTCGGGGGCGATGGCACGGGCCACGAGGGCCGCCGCACCGGCGCTCACCCCGTCCAGGATCACCGGTGTGCGCAGGGAGGCGCCACCCAGCAGCAGGCCGACCATGGCCGCGTGCTCGAAGCCGCCGAGGGCCGCGAGGACACCGATCGGGTCGGCCGGGTCCGGCTGGTGGAGTTCCAGCGCACGGCGGACGACCTCGGTCTTGCGGGCCAGGGTCTCGTCGTTGATCCCGGTGCCCCGGCCGGTGACGTCGGCCGGGTCGGCGCCGGTGAAGACGGAGATCAGCGCGGCGGAGGAGGTGGTGTTGCCGATGCCCATCTCGCCGGTGAGCAGCGCCTTGTTCCCGGCGGCGACCAGGTCGCGGGCGGTCTCGATGCCGACCTCGATGGCGGCCCTGGCCTCCTCGCGGGTCATCGCGGGCCCGGTGGTCATGTCGGAGGTGCCGCCGCGGATCTTGCGGGGCAGCAGACCGGGGGTGGCGGGCAGGTCGGCGACGACGCCGACGTCCACGACGCACACCTCGGCGCCGACCTGGTTGGCGAAGGCGTTGCAGACCGCGCCGCCGCCCAGGAAGTTGGCCACCATCTGCCCGGTGACCTCCTGCGGCCACGGGGTGACGCCCTGGGCGTGCACTCCGTGGTCACCGGCGAACACGGCCACGGCCGCGGGCTCCGGGATGGGCGGCGGGCACTGCCGGGACAGGCCCGAGAGCTGTGCGGAGATGATCTCCAGCATGCCGAGCGCGCCGGCCGGCTTGGTCATACGCTTCTGGCGCTCCCACGCCTCGCCGAGCGCCTTGGCGTCGAGCGGGCGGATCTGCGCGACGGTCTCGGCAAGCAGGTCGTGGGGTTCCTCTCCGGGCAGGGCGCGGCGGCCGTACGTCTCCTCGTGCACCACCCAGGACAGCGGGCGGCGCCTGGACCAGCCGGCCTGCATCAGCTCGGGCTCGTCCGGGAACTCGTCGACGTACCCGACGCACAGGTAGGCGACGACCTCCAGGTGCTCGGGCAGGCCGAGCGCGCGGACCATCTCCCGCTCGTCGAAGAAGCTGACCCAGCCGACGCCGAGGCCCTCGGCACGCGCGGCGAGCCAGAGGTTCTCCACCGCGAGCGCGGAGGAGTACGGGGCCATCTGCGGCTGGGTGTGCCGGCCGAGGGTGTGGCGGCCGCCACGGGTGGGGTCCGCGGTGACGACGATGTTCACCGGGGTGTCGAGGATGGCCTCGATCTTCATTTCCTTGAACTGCTTGGCACGGCCCTTGGGCAGCGACTTGGCGTACGCCTCGCGCTGGCTCATGGCCAGGTCGTGCATCGCGCGCCGGGTGTCGGCGGAGCGGATGACGACGAAGTCCCAGGGCTGCGAGTGGCCGACCGAGGGGGCGGTGTGGGCCGCCTCCAGGACGCGCAGCAGCACGTCGTGCGGGATCGGGTCGCTGCGGAAGCCGTTGCGGATGTCGCGGCGCTCGCGGATCACCTTCAGGACCGCTTCGCGCTCGGCGTCGTTGTACGCGGGCGCGGCGGGTCCCGTGTGCGGGACCGGCTCCGACTCGGCGAGCGCGGACTCCTCGTCCTGGTCGGCCTCGGTCGTGGCCAGGTCCTCGGCGTGCTGGACGAAGTCCGGCTCGGCCACCTCGGCCGCGCGGGGCGCGGGCGCGGCGGCCTCGGGGGCCTGCGGGGCGGCGGCGTCCAGGTCGGGGAGGATCAGCGGCTGCGGCGGGGTCGGCGCCAGGTGCGGGGTGGTCGGCACCTGCCCGTCGACCGCCACGAACTGCCCGAGCGCGTGGTCCGGGTGCGGCTCCGGCGGAAGGCCGGAGGGCAGGGGCTCCACGGGGGCGGGGAGTTCTTCGGGGGCCTGGAGCTGGGGACCCGCGGGGGCTTCGTGGGCGGCGAGGGCCTCGACGGGAGCCGGGGCGGCCGGGGGCACGGGCTGCTCGGGGGCCTCCTGGACCGGGGGCTGCGGGGCGGCCACCGGGATGTCCTCGGGCTCGGCGAGTGCCTCGGCCTCGGGCTCCGGGAGCAGGATCTCCTCCGGGGCCAGCAGGTCCTCGGGCTCCGGGAGGAAGGTCTCCTCGGGAGGCAGCGGGGCTTCCGCGTCCGGGGCTTCGACGGGGGCCACGGCTTCCGGGGCCGGCTCCGCCGCCGCCTCTTCGGCGGGAGCGACGGGGGCCTCGGGCTCGGGAGCCACGACGGACTCGACGGGCTCGGCGGGCTGCGGGACCTCCTCGACGGGGACGAACGCCGCGGCCTCGGGAGCCTCCGGCGCGACCTCGGGCACCGGGACGGCGACAGGCTCGGGAGCCACCTCGGCGGCCTCGACGGGAACCTCGGCGGCGGCCACCTCCTCGGGGGCGACCTCGGGCGCGTACGCCGGAGCGGCCTCGGCCTCGTACGCCGGTACGGCCTCGGGCGCGGGCTCCGCGCTCTCGACGGCCTCCACGGCGGGCTGGGCCTCCACGACGGGCTCGGCCGTCTCCGGCACCGGCACCTCGGCCGCGACGGGCTCGACGCTCTCCGGCGCCTCCTCCACGGCGACCTCGGCCTCGGCCTGGGCGGTCAGCCGGTCCACGGCGGCCTGCGCGGCGGCGGGCTCGACGGGCGCGCCCTCCACGTCCGGGACAACCGTTTCGGCGGCCGGCGCCATGGCCTCCACCGGGGCGGCGGCCCAGGGCGCGGCGGCCTGCGGGGCCGGGTCGGGCAGCGCCTGCACCTCGAGGTACTCGGGGCCGGCCATGGGCCGCGGCAGTGCTCCGGCGGGTCCGCGGTCGGCGAGGGAGCGGACCGGGCTGGCGGAGGCGTCCGGGATCGGCGGGCCGAGGTGCAGCGGGCGGCGCGGCGGCTGTACGGCCGCGGGCGCCTCGTGCGCCGCCGGCGGTACGGGGCCGGGGCCCTGCTCGGGCAGCCGTACACCGCTGAGGTCGACGGAGCCGGTGTCCCGGCCCGCCGTCTCGTGGGCGCCGGGCTGGTGGACCGCCTCGAGGATCGGTTCGGGTGCGGGCGGCGGCATCTCGTTGCCCCACGCGCCCTGAGCGCCCGGCAGCAGCAGGTCCTCGTCCTCGGCGGGCGCCTCGGCGAGGTAGGTGTACGCGCCGTGCCCGAGGCCCGGCTGCTCCACCATGCCTGCGCTCTCCGGCTGTCCCTCGGCCGGGACCTGGCCGGTGTCGGTCATGCGTACCCCTCGCCCATCGGTTTAGTGCTCCTACGACCAGCTCACCCGGAACGGCGCACCGACCGCCCCGTAGTGAGAACGAGCGTCCGTGCGCATCGGCACGAACGACCCGCCAGAAATGGCGACAAAGCCATTCGGTGGCATTCTCGCGGCCGTTCGGCCGTCGTGACAGCGAGATCACGCGACAGCCCGTTGTGGACTGCGCCACGTTGCGCGTCCTCCGGTTTTGCCGTACCTCACCCACCGCCCCAAAGCGGGCGAGCTTTCCGGACATTGACGAACGAACTTCCGGACCGCGGGTGCGGTACAACGATCGGCCAGCCTACCGCGCGCGGTACGACAAACGGATCACGGGGCGACGTCGGCCGGGAGGTACGGCGGTGGTTCAGCGCGAGGTCTCGCGCGGGGGCAGTTCGCCGCTGAGCAGGAAGACGACGCTCCGCTCGTTCTCCGTCCAGGACCTGGTGTCGAGTCCGACGGCCTGGAGCAGCGCGCACTCGACGCGGTAGCCGTGCTCGGTGAGGTCCCTGCCGATGAGTTCGGCGGCGTCGCGGGTGGCCGCGTGGGCCACGATGCGCTGCGGGCGCCGGTCGGCCACGGCCGAGACGACGGCCGCTCCCCCGCCGCCGACGCGTACGACGTCGGGCTCGGCCAGGTTCTCCAGGATGTGCGGTGCCTCGCCCCGCACGATCTGGAGCTGGACCCCGAACTGGCGGGCGGCGGCGTCGGTCCGGGCGCAGGACTCGGGGTCCTGGTCGACGGCGAGGACGGCCGCCCCGGCGCGGGCGGCCTCGACGGCGAAGGCGCCGGAGCCGCAGCCGATGTCCCACACCAGGTCTCCGGTGCGCGGGCCGAGCCGGGCGAGCTGGGCGGCGCGGAGCAGTTCGTTCTCACCCTCGCCGAGCAGGCCGCCGTACGCCTCGTCGGGCTGGGTCCAGCCGCGCGGGCCGGCGGCCGGGTCGCGGCCGGCGATCCAGCCGCCGCCCTCGACGGCGGCCGCGGGGCCGCCGATGACGATGACGACGTTGGGGTCGCGCCAGGTGTGGTCGGGGGCCTTGTCGGAGGTGAGGACGCTGACACGCTCGTTCTCGGTGCCGAGTTCCTCGCAGACGACGAAGGTGCGGTGCACCTCGTCGAGAAGCAGGCCGAGTTCGGCGGGGCCTGCGCCGGGTGCGGTGAGGACGGCGACCTTGGTGTGGGCGCGGCATACGTTCACGGCGCGGCGCAGGGTGCGGGGGTGTGCGACGACCACATGGGCGTCGTCCCAGGGCATGCCCGCGCGGGCGAAGGCGGCGGCCACGGAGGAGACACCGGGCACGACTTCGACCTCCAGGCCGAACTCCGGCGCGCGCAGGGCGCGGACGACGCCGAAGAAGCCGGGGTCGCCGTCGGCGAGCACGACGGCGGTGCCACGGTGGGCCGCGACACGGCGGGCGGCCAGGGGGACGCTGCCGAGGCGGACGCGTTCGGCGGCGGCCGGGATCTCGGGGAGCGCCAGATGATGGGGGGCGCCCGCGACGAGCGTGGCGGCGCCGAGGGCGCCGCGTGCCGCTTCGGTCAGCGGCGAGCCGTCCCAGCCGATCACCGTGACCCGATCGGCCATCTCGTCAGTCTCCAGGTCTCGGCGGGTCGTCAGGGGTGGCCTCACATGCGGGCTTCGTGAGGGTACCTGGTGGTGCGGCGGCGAGGGGCGGCGGGGCGGTGTCAGTTCCAGTTGGCGTAGGTGCCGAAGCCGCGGCTGTCCGCGAGCTGCTCGTCGCTGGCTTCGAGGTCCTCGGGCAGCAGGCTCCAGACGATGAAGTCGGTGCGCATGTCGGTCCAGGTGCCGTCCTCGGTGCGCACGTGGACTATGCAGGCGTTGCGCAGCACGCCCTCGCTGATGCACCCGATCTTCTGGGCGACCTGCTGGGAGGCGGTGTTGTCGGCGGCGGTGCGCAGCTCGACGCGCTCGAACTTCTGGTCGTTGAACAGCCACTGGACGGTGGCGAGCGCGGCCTCGGAGGCGTAGCCCTCGCCGCGGGCCCAGGGGGCGATGATGTACGACAGCTCGGTGGAGCGGGTCGTCCAGTTGGTCTTGCCGAGCTGGACGATGCCGACCAGGCGCTGGGTGAGGAACTCGGTGACCGCGAGGTCGATGCCGCGTCCGGCGGCGCGTTCGGCGGGCGCGTACTCGGTGATCCAGCGCCGGGCACCGTCCTCGGTGAACGGCTGGGGCACGTCGGTCCAGACGGCGACCTGCTCGTCGTTCATCATCTCGGCGAGGGCGGGCACGTCGTCCTCGTCCAGGGGACGCAGGCCCAACCGCTCCGTCGAGATGGAGATGTTGGGGAAGGTGCTGCTCATGCGCCACTCCGTAACCGTCGAGGATTCTTGAGGGTCCGTCAGGACCCTGCTGAACTGCCCAGCATGCAGCATGACAGCACCGGAACGCACGCACGGGCCCGCCCCCTGCCGCCCCTTGCGGGACGCGGGGGCGGGCCCGTGCGCCGTGTCCGGCCGTCGGGTCAGTCGCCGTCGACGGGCAGGACCGACCCCTTGTACTTGTCCTCGATGAACTTCTTCATCTCGGGCGAGGTCAGCAGCTTCGCCAGCTTCTTGACCCGGGGGTCGTCCTCGCTGCCCTTCTTCACCGCGAGCAGGTTGGCGTACGGGTTGTTCTTCGCGGACTCCAGGTAGACGGCGTCCTTGGTGGGGCTGAGGCCCGCGTCCTGGGCGAAGTTGTTGTTGATGACGGCGGCGTCCATGTCGTCCAGGGAGCGGGGAAGCTGGGCGGCCTCCATCTCCTGGAACTTCAGGTGCCTGGGGTTGGACGTGACGTCGGCCGGGGAGGCGTCGGCGCCAGCGCCGGGCTTCAGCTCGATGACGCCGGCGGCGGCGAGGAGCTTGAGCGCACGTGCCTCGTTGGTGAGGTCGTTGGGCACACCCACGGTGGCGCCGTCGCGGAGCTTGGTGACGTCCTTGGCCTTGTGGGAGTAGACCCCCATGGGCGGCAGGTACGCCTTCACCACCGACACCAGGTCCGTGCCCTTGGACTTGTTGAAGTCGTCCAGGAACGGCTGGTTCTGGTAGAGGTTCGCGTCGAGCGTGCCCTCCTGGAGCGCGGTGTTCGGCAGGACGTAGTCCGTGAACTCCTTGATCTCCAGCTTGAGTCCGGCCTTGGCGGCGAGGTGGTCGTCGATGTGGTGGAGGACTTCACCGGCGGGCACGGGGGTGACGCCGACGACGAGCGGGCCGTCGTCACCTCCCTTGCCGGCGGCCGAGCCTGAGCCGCAGGCGGTCAGGCCGAGCGAGAGGGCGGCGGCGGTGGCCGCGGCGAGCCATACGGTCTTGCGCATGTGTCGATCCCCTTGGGCGGGTCGGGGTCTGGCAGCTCGGGGGAGGTCAGAACGAGGGGATGACGGAGCCCTGGTACTTGTCCTCGATGAACTTCTTCACCTCGGGCGAGGTGAGCAGCTTGGCGAGCTTCTTGACCCGGGGGTCGTTCTCGTCGCCCTTCTTCACCGCGAGGAAGTTGCCGTAGGGGCTGTTCTTCGCGGACTCCAGGGCGATGGCGTCCTTGGCGGGCTTGAGGCCGGAGGATATGGCGTAGTTGCCGTTGACGACCGCCGCGTCCACGTCGTCCAGGGAGCGCGGGGTCTGGGCCGCCTCGACCTCCTTGAACTTCAGGTTCTTGGGGTTCTTGGCGATGTCGGCGGGGGTGGCCTCGGAGCCGACGCCGTCCTTGAGGGTGATCAGCTTGTTCGCGGCCAGCAGCTTGAGGGCGCGGGCCTCGTTGACGGCGTCGTTGGGCACTGCGACGGTCGCACCGCTCTTGAGGTCGTCGGCCTTCTTGACCTTGTGGGAGTAGAGGCCGAGCGGTTCCAGATGGACCGTGACGACGGGCACGATGTGGGTGCCGCGCTTCTTGTTGAAGTCGTCGAGGTACGGCTGGTTCTGGAAGTAGTTGGCTCCGACCGAGCCGTCCTCGGTGGCCGTGTTCGGCGTGATGTAGTCGGTGAACTCCTTGACCTGCAGGTCGAGTCCGGCCTTCTTCGCCAGGTTCTTGCTGACGAAGTTCAGGATCTCGGCGTGCGGGGTGGGGCTCGCGGCGACGATCAGCGGGCCGTCGGCGTCGGCGGAGCCGGAGTCCTTTCCGGAGCCGCAGGCGGAGAGCCCGAGGGTGAGGGCTCCGGCGGCGAGGACGGCGGTGGTGAGCTTGGCGGCGTTACGCACGAAAAGTGCCTTTCCTTGAGGGTGGTGCGCCCCGGGCTTGGGTGGCCGGGGAGTCTTCGGAGAAGTACGGGCGCGCTCAGGCGACCTTGCCGATGTCGG
Organism: Streptomyces seoulensis; assembly: GCF_022846655.1. Taxonomy (NCBI): domain Bacteria; kingdom Bacillati; phylum Actinomycetota; class Actinomycetes; order Kitasatosporales; family Streptomycetaceae; genus Streptomyces; species Streptomyces seoulensis. Next base: position 2,169,583 of record NZ_AP025667.1, on the reverse strand, counting down.
CGGCGGCCGGCTCCTCGGCCTTCAGCAGGCGCAGCTTCGGCACCGGTCCGGAGCCGCCGCGGCCGTGCAGGGAGCGGGCGGCGAAGTCGCCGGCGAACTGGATGAGGGAGATGACGACGGCGAGGATGCCGACGGTGATCCACATCAGTCCGGTCTCGAAGCGCTGGTAGCCGTAGCGGACGGCGAGGTCGCCGAGTCCGCCGCCGCCGACCGTGCCGGCCATGGCCGAGTAGCCGATGAGGGCGATGATCGTGGTGGTGGTGCTGGCGATCAGCGACGGCAGCGCCTCGGGGATGAGGACCTTGCGGACGATGGTCCAGCTATTGCCGCCCATGGCCTGCACGGCCTCGACGAGTCCGCCGTCCACCTCGCGGACGGCCGTCTCGACCAGCCGGGCGAAGAACGGGATGCCGCCGATGGCGAGCGGCACGATCGCGGCCGTGGTGCCGATGGTGGTGCCGGTCACCCAGCGGGTGAAGCTCATCAGCGCGACCATCAGGATGATGAACGGCATGGAGCGGCCGACGTTCACGATCTGGCCGATCACCTTGTTGGCGACGACGTTCTGGAGCAGTCCGCCGCGCTCGGTGAGGACGAGGAGGATGCCCAGCGGCAGGCCGAGGGCGATGGCGATCAGGGTGGACCAGAGCACCATCGAGAACGTCTCGGAACACGCCTGCGACAGCAGCGGCTGTATCTCGGACCAGGTCACTTCGCACCCTCCTTCACCAGCACGGACTCACCCTCGGTGCCGACCACGTCGACCTGGAGGCCCTGCTCGCGCAGGAAGCCGACCGGCACCACGTTGTCCTCGTAGCGGCCGGGCAGTTCGATGCGCATCCGGCCGATCTGGAGGCCGCCGACGGTGTCGATGGCCGCGCCGAGGATCGAGATCTCGATGTTGTAGGTGCGCGCGAGCTGGGAGACGACCGGCTGAGTGGCGGCCTCGCCGTGGAAGGTGATGTCCAGGACGGTGCGGTCCTCGCCGGTGGCCTCGCCGCCGACGGGGAACAGGGCGGAGGCGAGCTGCGAGCCGGGGGTGGCCAGCAGTTCGCTGACGGTGCCGGATTCCACGATGCGTCCCTTCTCCATGAGCGCGGCGGAGTCGCAGATCGACTTCACCACGTCCATCTCGTGGGTGATGAGCAGGACGGTCAGGCCCAGTTGCCGGTTCAGGTCGCGCAGCAACTGGAGGATGGAGCGGGTGGTCTCCGGGTCGAGGGCGCTGGTGGCCTCGTCGGAGAGCAGCACCTTCGGGTCGCCGGCCAGGGCGCGGGCGATGCCGACGCGCTGCTTCTGGCCGCCGGAGAGCTGGGCCGGGTAGGACTTCGCCTTGTCGGCGAGGCCGACCAGGTCGAGGAGTTCCAGCGCCTTGCGGGAGCGCTCCTTGCCGGACTTGCCGAGGATCTCCAGCGGCAGCTCGATGTTGTCCTGCACGGTCCGGGAGGACAGCAGGTTGAAGTGCTGGAAGACCATGCCGATGTGGCTGCGGGCCCGGCGCAGTTCCTTGCCCGCGCGCGGTCCGCGGCCGGCGAGGGCGGTGAGGTCCTGTCCGGCGACGCTCACGGTGCCGGCGGTGGGGCGCTCCAGCAGGTTAACGCAGCGGATCAGGGAGGACTTACCGGCGCCGGACTGGCCGATGACGCCGTAGACCTCTCCTTCGCGGACGTGGAGGTCGACGCCGTCGAGGGCGGTGACCTCGCGGCCGCGCGAGCGGTAGACCTTGGTCAGGCCCGAGGTGGTGATCACAGGGGTTTCCGTCACTGTCGAGTGCCGGCGCGGGTGTGCCTGGCACAGGTGCATGGGATTGCATTTCAGGGACGCGGCACGGTTCTCGCGGTGGCGAGTGAACCGGGGAGAACAGCGTGTGCGCGAACGGCACGGGTTCCGGTACGCCGGTGTTCCGGAGCCGGCCGGGCCATGGCTCTCGCTTCGGGGCGCGAGGCTCTTCGGTGGTGCGGGGGCCCTCTAGAAGGCGCGCATTCGGCACGTCATGCGACACATACAACGAGCACCGGGCGTGTTGGTCGCCTCGGTCGCAAGGGTGCGGCTGCTCGTCGTGGTCATGCGGTCAGTAAACCAGACCGGCCGCGGCGACCGGAGTGAGCTGTCCACATGCTGGACAGCCGTGGATGGTCCCGGTGAGACGCGCGGGGCGGGCCGGTCGGCGGTCACCCGTGGCGTCAAGGGGCAGGGCGCCGTTACCGGCGAGTCGGCATCGGCCCTCCGGCGCGGCCCGGCTGTGGCCAACGCCACGGTGGCCGTGCGAGCGCCGGGGGCGGCGACGGGCGTCCGTTTCGGCCGTAATAAGGTCTCGGCATGCTCAATGCCCTGACGCTGGCGACCGGGATCGCCGCGCTGCTGCTGGCCGCCTGGTGCGGCTGGGCCGCGCACCGGGACCAGCCGACCAAGGACTGGCACTTCATCGGCATGGCCGTGGTGTCCCTGCTGGCCGTGATCCAGCTGGTCGTCGGGATCGTGCTGCTGGCGCGGGGCGAGAAGCCGGACCAGGGCATGACGATCTTCCTGGCGTATCTGCTGGGCGCGCTGGCCTGCGTTCCGGCGGCGGGCTTCATGTCGCTGGCCGAGCGCACGCGCTGGGGTTCGGTGACGGTGGCCGCGGGCGGCGTGGTGCTGGCCGTTCTCGAAGTACGGCTCTTTGACATCTGGGGAGGCTGACATGACGGCGCTGGAGGAGAAGCCGGCCCGGCTGATCAGCGGGCCGGGCATGCTGCTGGTCTGGTTCTACGGCGTGATGGTGGTCGGCGCCGTGTCGCGCTCGGTCTACCAGATCGCCACGGAGTTCGACCGGGCACCGCTCGCCTACTCGCTGTCGGCGCTCGCGGGCGTGGTGTACGGGTTCATCACGTACACGCTGGTCCGGGGCGGCGAGACGGCCCGCCGTGCCGCGGTGGTGTGCTGCGCCGCCGAGCTGGCCGGGGTGCTGATCGTGGGCACGTGGACACTGGTCGAGCCGTCCGCGTTCCCGGACGCCACCGTGTGGTCGGACTACGGGATGGGATACGTCTTCATCCCCGTGCTGCTGCCGCTGACCGCGCTGTACTGGCTGCGCGGGGCGCGGCTGCGGCAGGCGGGCTGAGCCCGCCCGCCCCGGCGGCTCAGGCGGTGGCCGCGTAGGCCGCGGCCGGTTTCTCCAGGACGATCATCTCGACGCCGTCGGCGCCCAGGGAGCGGCCCACCGCCCGGTAGCCCAGCTTCCGGCAGAGCCGGAGCCCGCCCTCGCTGCGGTGGCCGGTGCGCAGCCGGTACGTGGTGGCGCCGCGCTGCTCGGTGAGCGCCTTCTCGGCCGCGCCCAGCAGACGGGCACCGATGCCGTGGCCCTGGAGGCGGGGGTGCACGCAGAGCATGCCGATGGCCGCCGCGCCGTCCTCGGTGAGCCTGCCGCGCACCGAGCCGACCACTTCGTCCCCGAGCCGGGCGACGAAGACGCAGTCGGCGGCGACCTCCTCGCGGACCTGGTCCAGGCTCTGCACGAGCGGGTCGATGCGGTAGTTGCCGTAGCGCGCGGCCTCGCTCTGGAAGCAGAGGTACTGGAGCCGGAAGATCTGCTCCGCGTCCGGCTCGGTCGCCGCCGAGATGGTCACGCTCATGCCCATGTGCGCATGCCTCCCGCTCACCTGATCACTGTTGTCCCCCACCTCTATCCCCGTGCTTCGGTACCGGCAACCTCCGCCGCCAGCATTCGTCGCAGACATCCCAGACATCTGGAGCGTTCCGGTCCGAGGCTGCCCTGTGAGATGCCCAACTCCCCCGCGATCTCGCGGTAGGTGAGGTCGCGCGGGGAGAGCAGGGCCTCCATGAGCCGGGGGCAGCGGCCGGGCAGTCTGCGTACGGCCTCGCGCACCACCCGGTGCCGGGCGGCCCGCAGGGCGAGCTGTTCGGGGCCGTGCCGGGTGTCGTCGGCGGGTTCGCCGTCGTAGGGCCGCTCGACGCCGTGGGCGCGGCGGCTGATGCGGCCCTCGTCCCGGACGGCGTCACGCAGCCAGCCGGACGGGTCCGGCGGCGGCCCCTGGCTCTCCAGGCGCTCCAGGAGCCGTAGCCAGACGGCCTGCTCCAGATCGCCGGGTTCACCCCCGCAGGCATATGCCTCGGCGGACGCCTCCGCGGTGAGGAGCGGGCGCAGCTCGGCCAACAGGTCATGGGTCATATGCGTCCAGACGCGCCGTCCCGGCGGTGGGTTTCCGGGACGGCGCGCTGTCACCCTCATCGGGGTGTGCGGGGCCTCGGTGTTGACGCCCCGCCCGGTTCCGGGGCCCTCAGCGGCCGAGGAAGTCGGCGCGGGCCAGCACACCGGTGTCGGCGTTGTCGGTGAAGACGCCGTCGATGCCGGTGGCGAAGTACGTGCGGTACGCGCCGAAGACGTCGCCGTAGCCGTCCGGGGTGCTGCCCTTGCGGAACTCGGCCGGGAGGAAGGGGTTCTCGTTGCGCATGGTGTAGGGGTGCAGGATCAGGCCGACCTTGTGCGCGTCGGCGACCAGCCGGGTGGGTTCGCCCAGGGTGCCGTCGGACTTCTTCGGGATGACCAGGTCCAGGGTGGGGCCGATGCCCTGGGCGTAGCCCGCGATCTCGCGCAGGCCCCGGGGGGTGACGAGGTCGGCCACCGTACGGGGATCGCCGGTGGCGACGAAGTCGTAGGGGCGGCTGGTGGCGGCGTCGAGCAGGACGACGAGCGGATTGTCGACGATCCGGTTGAGCCGCTGGATGCTGGTCGGCTCGAAGGACTGGAGGATGACCGGCGCGTTCCGCCCCTCCTTGCCGTACTTGCGCAGCACCTTGGCCACCCGCTCCTCCAGGCCCAGGCCCAGGCGGCGGAAGTAGGTGGGGTGCTTCAGCTCGGGGTAGATCCACACCTGGCGGCCGCGCTCGCGGGTGCGGGCGTCCTGCCACTTCAGCACCTCTTCGAAGGTGGGGATCTCCCAGCGGCCGTTGTAGAGGGTGTTGTGCGGTCGGTTGGCCGGGATGCGCTCCACCGCGCGCAGCGTCTTGAGCTCGGCGAGCGTGAAGTCCTCGGTGAACCAGCCGGTGACGGAGACGCCGTCGAGGACCTTGGTGGCCTTGCGGTCGGCGAACTCCGGGTGCGCGGCGACGTCCGTGGTGCCGCCGATCTCGGGTTCGTGGCGGCAGACGAGATGCCCGTCCTTGGTGGGCACCAGGTCACCCGCCTCCACGATGTCGGCGCCGAGCTCGAGCGCGAGGTCGTAGGAGCCGAAGGTGTGCTCGGGGCGGTAGCCGCTGGCACCCCGGTGGCCGATGATCGTCGGCACGGGCAGGCTCTTCAGGCCGCGTCCGCCGGACCCGGCCGTCCGGGTGCCGGCCGCGTGGGCGGCCGAGGGCAGCCCGAGGACCGCCCCGCCCGCGCCGAGCACCGCCGCACCGAGGACCGCGCGCCGTCCGGTCGCGCGTGAGGGCTGATTGGTCCGGTCGCTTTCCATACGCGTCTCCCGCTGTCGTTTCCCGGGTCTGAGGTCCGACCTGGCTGTGTCTCCTGGCTGCGCGCCGATCGTAGGGGCGTGGACATGACGAAGGGGAGATCTCGGCGGGAACACGCGGGTGACGCCTGATGGCTCCTGGGAGGTGAGCCCATGTCAACAACACGTAAGACCTCGGTGAATCGCGCGGCCCGATGTGCGCTTTTCCCATAGCCGCGAGTAATGTCCTCACCTGCACAGACTCATATCGCCCGCTCGGCCTGGAGGACCCGTTGTCCCGCTTCGCGCTCATCAAGGCAGTGCTCGCGCCGGTCATGCGCCTGATGTTCCGCCCCCAGGTGGAGGGCCTTGAGCGCATTCCGGGCGAGGGTCCGGTGATCCTGGCGGGCAACCACCTCACGTTCATCGACTCGATCGTGCTCCCGGTGGTCTCCAAGCGGCAGGTGCAGTTCATCGGCAAGGACGAGTACGTCACCGGCAAGGGGATCAAGGGCCGCGCCATGGCCTGGTTCTTCACCGGCGTCGGCATGATCCCGGTGGACCGGGACGGCGCGAACGGCGGGGTCGCGGCCCTGATGACCGGCCGCCGTGTACTGGAGGAGGGCAGGGTCTTCGGGATCTACCCCGAGGGCACCCGTTCCCCCGACGGGCGGCTGTACCGGGGGCGTACGGGCATCGCCCGGCTCACCCTGATGACCGGGGCGCCGGTGGTGCCGTTCGCCATGATCGGCACGGACAAGCTCCAGCCGGGCGGGAAGGGCTTCCCCCGGCCGGGGAAGGTCACCGTGCGGTTCGGTGAGCCGATGGAGTTCTCCCGGTACGAGGGGATGGACCGGGACCGGTACGTGCTCCGTGCCGTGACGGATTCCGTGATGGCCGAGGTCATGCGGTTGTCCGGGCAGGAGTACGTGGACATGTACGCCACCAAGGCCAAGGCCGCTTGACGCCTCCGGCGGCTCGGTGACGGTGCGCGGGGGCTGGTCGCGCCGTTCCCCGCGTCCCTAGAAACCCCTGTCCAGCCGTTGGTCCTTCAGCAGGAACCACGCCGCCGCCGACGTCGCCAGCAGTACCGCCGCTCCCGCTCCCGACGCCAGATGCAGCCCGTGCACGAACGACTCCCTGGCCGCGCCCAGGAGCGCTTCGGAGGTCGGGGCGGGCAGGCCCGCCGACGCCTCCACCGCCGCGCCCAGCGACTCGTGGGCCGCTTCCGGGGTGCCCGCCGGGCCGGTGAAGCCGCGGTAGGCGGCCGTGACGATCGAGCCCAGCAGGGCGATCCCCAGGGCGGCGCCCAGTTCGTAGGCCGTCTCGGAGACCGCCGAGGCGGCGCCCGCGCGGTTCCTGTCCACGCTGGAGAGGATCACGTCCGAGGTGACGGTGAAGGAGAAGCCCGCGCCGACTCCGACGATCAGCAGGGCGGCGCCGAGCAGCGGATACCCGGTGGCCCGGTCGAGTGTGGTGAGGACGGCGAGGGCCACGCCGATCGCGGCGAGGCCGCCGGAGACCACCGCGCGCACCGAGAAGCGGCGTGCCGCGTGGCCCGCGACCAGCCCGGCCGCCACCGCGCCCACGGCGGCGGGCAGTTCGGCCAGGCCCGCCTCGAAGGGCGGCCGCCCCTGGACCAGTTGCAGGAACTGGGACAGGAAGAACACCAGCCCCGACATCCCGAGCACGGTGAGCAGATCGGCGAGCACCGCCCCGCTGAAGCCCCGGTTCCGGAACAGCCGCATGTCGAGCAGCGGGGTGGGCAGGGTGAGCTGGCGGCGGACGAAGCCGTACAGCGCGGTCGCGCCCAGCAGGCCCGTGGCCAGGGTGAGCGGGCCGAAGCCGTGGGTGGCGGCCTCCTTGACCGCGTAGACCACGGCGAGCATGCCGACCAGGGACAGCAGCACGCTCACCAGGTCCCAGGGGCCGGGGGCCGGGTCGCGGGACTCGGGCAGGGTGCGGATGCCGACCAGGACCAGGACCGCCATCACCGGCAGGTTGATCAGGAACACCGAGCCCCACCAGAAGTGCTCCAGCAGGAGGCCGCCCACGATCGGGCCGACGGCGGTGCCGGCGGAGGCGGTGGCGCCCCAGACGCCGATGGCGAGGCTGCGCTCGCGCGGGTCGTGGAAGAGGTTGCGGATCAGGGCGAGGGTCGCGGGCATCAGGGTGGCGCCCGCGACGCCGAGCAGGGCCCGCGCCAGGATCATCAGGCCGGGCGTGCTCGCGTACGCGTTCAGCACCGAGATCGCGCCGAAGGCGGCCGCGCCGCACAGCAGGACGCGCTTGCGGCCGATGCGGTCGCCGAGGCTGCCCATCGAGACGAGCAGACCGGCGATGACGAAGGAGTAGACGTCACCGATCCACAGCAGTTGGGTGCCGGAGGGGTGCAGGTCCTCGCTGATGTAGGGGGTGGCGAGGCCGAGGACGGTGGCGTCGACGGCGACCAGCAGCACGGCGAGGACCAGTACCGCCAGCGCCAGCCAGCGGCCCGGACGCCGCTCGCTCCCGGTCCGTACGGGTAGCAGGGTGCTGGTGCCGGTCATGACTCCGCCCGGCGCAGCGCGCCGCCGAGCAGCAGTTCGGCGACCATCGTCGGGAAGTCGCGGGAGGCCACGCGGCCGTCCACCGCGGCCCAGGCGCACGAGGTGATCAGCCCGTAGAAGGCTTCGGTGAGCCAGCCGGGGGTGAGGTCGATACGGAGTTCGCCGTCGCGCTGGCCGCGCTGGAAGAGGGCGCTGATCCGGGTGTCCAGACCCAGCCAGCCGGTGTTCTGCCCTTCGCCCTCCCAGAGCTGGTTCTCGCCGTAGAGGAAGGCGAGCAGTCCGGCGGCGGGCTGGATCTCGCGGACCAGTCGGCGGACCGCCTCGGCGGTGGGGCCCTCGTCCAGCCGGGCGCGGTCGAGCGCCGCCTCGCACTCGGCGATGCCGAGCGCCTCCAGCGCGCGGACCAGCGCGTCACGGCCGGCGAAGTGGCGGTGGAGGGTGGCGCGGCTGATCCCGGCGGCTCGGGCGACCTCGTCCATGGTCGCGGTGGACTTGCGGGTCAGCAGGGCGGCGGCGCTGCGCAGCACGTGGTCACGGTCGAGAGCCATGAGACAAGGATACCTCGCGTGAGACATGAGTGTCTCATCACGGGCATGTGTGACTCACCGGGGCCGGTCGGACGGGGCTCAGTGCCAGGGCAGCTCGCCGCGTCGTGCCCAGTAGGTGTGCGGGTCCTCGGCGAGGGCGTCGAGGCGGGCCCGCTGGTCGTCGGTGAGGTCGACGGCGGCGGCGTGGAGGTTGGAGCCGAGCTGGGGGACGGTCGCGGCGCCGGAGAGGACGACACCGGCCCAGGGACGGCAGAGGATCAGCGCGAGGGCGACGGCGTCGCAGCCGAGGCCGGTCTCCCCGGCGATCTCCCGCAGAGCCTCGGGCGCGTGCTCCGGAGCGAGGCGGCCGTTGGCCATGCCCTCCTTGACGATCACCGTGAGCCCGGCGTCGTGCGCCTCCGCCAGCGCGGGACCGGCCGAGGTCTCCAGCGCGTTGTACGTGGACTGCACGGTGCGGAAGAGGGGCGCGCCGTCAACGATGATCTCCAGGGCGGCCCGGATGGTGTCGGCCTGGGCGGGGCCGCTGGTGGAGAAGCCGACGGTGAGGCCGCCCGCTGCCGCTTCGGCGAGCCTTCGATGCAGCTCGCGGTCGGTGAGGGCGGGGCTGTCGGGGGTGAGGGAGTGGATCTGGTAGAGGTCCAGCCGGTCCCCGAGCAGCTCGGCCGTCTCGGCGCGCTGCCGGTCGTACGTGGCCAGGCTGTGGTCCTTGACCTCGTGCCGGTCGGCCTCGGCGGACCAGTCGGCGGTGTAGGTGTAGCCCCACTTGCTGCCGACCACCACGTCGTCGGCCTCCGGGCGGGCCTTCAGCCAGTCCGCGAGGAACTCCTCGCTGCGGCCGTAGGAGCGGGCGGCGTCGAAGTAGCGCACACCCTGGGCGTAGGCGGCGTCGAGCAGCTCATGGGTGCGGGCGCGCAACGCCTCGGCGCTGCGGTCCTCCCCGAGGTCGCGGTCCCGGCCCAGGTTGATGTAGCCGGGGCGGCCGACCGCGGCGAGCCCCAGGCCGAGGTGGCTGGTCGGGGTGGTCGCGGAGGACAGGCGGGCGAAGGGCATCGCGGGCTCCGTTCGGTCGGGTGATCAACCACGACCAACCTAACCCGCGACGCCCTTCGTTCAGTTCTGCTTGGCGTCGACCCAGGCGTGCTGTTCCGCGAGGTCGGCCTTGACCTCCGCCAGTTGCACCGCCACCGCGCCCGGCGCCGTGCCGCCCCGGCCGTTCCGGGAGGCCAGCGCTCCCTGGACGTTCAGGACGGTACGCACCTCCGGGGTGAGGTGGGCGGAGATCTTGGCGAACTGCTCGTCCGTGAGCTCGTCCAGTTCCTTGCCGTCGGCCTCGGCGACCTTGACGCACTCCCCCGCGACCTCGTGCGCGACGCGGAACGGCACGCCCTGCCGGACCAGCCACTCGGCGATGTCGGTGGCGAGGGAGAACCCGGCCGGGGCCAGCTCCTCCATGCGCTCGCGGTTGACGGTGAGGGTGGCGATCATGCCGGTGAAGGCGGGGAGCAGGACCTCCAGTTGGTCGCAGGAGTCGAAGACCGGCTCCTTGTCCTCCTGGAGGTCGCGGTTGTAGGCCAGCGGCAGCGCCTTCAGCGTCGCCAGCAGGCCCGTCAGGTTGCCGATCAGCCGGCCGGACTTGCCGCGCGCCAGCTCCGCGATGTCCGGGTTCTTCTTCTGCGGCATGATCGAGGAGCCGGTGGAGAAGGCGTCGTGGAGGGTGACGAAGGAGAACTCCTTCGTGTTCCAGATGATGATCTCCTCGGCGATCCGGGAGAGGTCGATGCCGATCATCGCGGTGATGAAGGCGAACTCCGCGACGAAGTCCCGCGAGGCCGTGCCGTCGATGGAGTTGCCGACGCTGCCGCGCTCGAAGCCGAGGTCGCGGGCGACCGCCTCGGGGTCCAGTCCGAGGGAGGAGCCGGCGAGCGCGCCCGACCCGTACGGGGACACGGCCGTGCGCTCGTCCCACTGGCGCAGCCGCTCGGCGTCCCGCCCGAGGGACTGGACGTGGGCCAGCACATGGTGGGCGAAGAGCACCGGCTGGGCGTGCTGGAGATGGGTGCGGCCGGGCATGGCCACGTCCGGGTGGGCCTCGGCGAGGCCGACCAGGGCGTCCTGGAGGTCCGCGATCAGGGCGCCGACGATCCGGGCGTGGTCGCGCAGGTACATCCGGAAGAGGGTGGCGACCTGGTCGTTGCGCGAGCGTCCGGCGCGGAGCTTGCCGCCGAGGTCGGGGCCGAGCCGCTCCAGCAGGCCGCGCTCCAGGGCGGTGTGGACGTCCTCGTCGGCGATGGTGCCGGTGAACTCGCCCGAGGCCACGTCGGCTTCGAGCCGGTCGAGCCCCGCGAGCATCCGGGTCAGCTCGTCCTCGGTGAGGAGGCCCGCGGTGTGCAGCACGCGCGCGTGGGCGCGGGAGCCGGCGATGTCGTAGGGGGCGAGCCGCCAGTCGAAGTGGACGGACGCGGACAGCTTCGCCAGGGCCTCGGCGGGACCGTCGGCGAAACGGCCGCCCCAGAGCCGTACGTCACCGCTGTTGCTGCTCACTGCGTTGCTCCTCAAGGTCGTGGTGTGCCACCGCCTCCCCACCCTTGCGGGTGAGGAGGCGGTCGGGCTGTTCAACGACGTCGCTTACGCGAGGTCCCGCTTGGCCGCGATCTTCGACGACAGGCTGTAGATGTCGATGAAGCCCTTGGCCGCGGCCTGGTCGAAGGTGTCGCCGGTGTCGTAGGTGGCGAGGTTGAAGTCGTACAGCGACGACTGGGACCGGCGGCCGGTGACGACGGCGCGGCCGCCGTGCAGGGTCATCCGGACGTCGCCGGAGACGTGCTCGTTGGCCTCGGTGATGAAGCCGTCCAGCGCGCGCTTGAGCGGGGAGAACCACTGGCCGTCGTAGACCAGTTCGCCCCAGCGCTGCTCCACCTGCCGCTTGTAGCGGGCGAGTTCACGCTCGACGGTGACGCTCTCCAGCTCCTGGTGGGCGGTGATCAGGGCGATGGCGCCCGGCGCCTCGTACACCTCGCGGGACTTGATGCCGACCAGGCGGTCCTCGACCATGTCGATCCGGCCGATGCCCTGGGCACCGGCGCGCTCGTTGAGCTGCTGGATGGCCTGCAGGACGGTGACGGGGCGGCCGTCGAGGGCGACCGGGACGCCGCGCTCGAAGGTGATGACGACCTCGTCGGCCTCGCGGGCCTCGGCCGGGTTGGACGTGTACTCGTAGATGTCCTCGATCGGGGCGTTCCAGATGTCCTCCAGGAAGCCCGTCTCGACGGCGCGTCCGAAGACGTTCTGGTCGATGGAGTACGGGGACTTCTTGGTGGTGGCGATCGGGAGGTTCTTCGCCTCGCAGAAGGCGATCGCCTTGTCGCGGGTCATCGCGTAGTCGCGGACCGGGGCGATGCACTTCAGGTCGGGGGCGAGGGCGACGATGCCGGCCTCGAAGCGGACCTGGTCGTTGCCCTTGCCGGTGCAGCCGTGGGCGACCGTGGTGGCGCCGTGCTTCTGGGCGGCGGCGACGAGGTGCTTGACGATCGTCGGCCGGGACAGGGCGGAGACCAGCGGGTAGCGGTCCATGTACAGGGCGTTCGCCTTGATCGCCGGGAGGCAGTACTCCTCGGCGAACTCGTCCTTGGCATCGGCCACCTCGGCCTCGACGGCACCGCACGCGAGGGCGCGCTTGCGGATGACGTCCAGGTCCTCGCCACCCTGACCGACGTCCACCGCAACGGCGATGACCTCGGCGCCCGTCTCCTCGGCGATCCAGCCGATGGCGACGGAGGTGTCCAGTCCGCCTGAGTAGGCGAGTACGACGCGCTCGGTCACGGTTTCTCTCCTCACGTGCATTCGCTGATATGCATGAGTATGCAGAACTCCGCATGATTCGTCAATCGCGGCAGGGGGATGGCCGGCCGACAAGGGAAAGACATATGAGCGCATCGACGGCCGGATCACCCTGACGTGGTGCGCGCGGACCCGATCCGTGACGCCTGCGGATACTCCGTGCCCCGCATGGCCTACGAGGAGGACCGCGACCCGCACGAACGGCGCTTCGCCCGCGAGGACGACGCATCGGCCGGCGACCGCTTCACCGGGAAGGAGCACATCGCCACGAGCGTCGACGGACCGCCCGGCCTGCCGCTGCCGCCACCGCCCTCTACGGTCTGAGCCATGCGCCGCCGCCTGGTCACCGCCCTCGTGTCCGCCTCCTTCTGCGCGCTCGGTCTCGCGCCCGCCGAGCCGTCCGCCGGCACCCCGCTGCCCGCGCTCCTCGCGGACACCGGCGGGGGCACGCAGCTCATCACCGCCGAGGCGCCGGACGCCGGCTCCACCACCGGCACGCTCACCTGGTGGGACCTGAGGCACGGCCGGTGGACGGCGGCCGGGACGGCGCCCGCGCGGTTCGGGGCGGCCGGGCTGGTGGCGGGCACCGAGCGACAGCAGGGCACCAACACCACCCCGGCCGGGCTGTACGACCTGCCGTTCGGCTTCGGCATCGAGGCACCTCCGACCGGGACACGCGTCAAGTACCTTCCGGTGCAGAAGAGTTCATGGTGGTGCCAGGACAACGACAGCCGCGCCTACAACCGTTGGACGGACCCCCTCCCCGCCGACTGCCGCGCCTCGGAGTCCGAGCACCTGGTCTCCTACGCCACCCAGTACGCCCACGCCCTGGTCATCGGCTTCAACTACCACCGTCCGGTGCGCGGGCGCGGCGCGGGCATCTTCCTGCACGTCAACGGCAAGGCGGCCACGGCGGGTTGCGTCTCGGTGCCCTCCGACGCCATGACCGATGTCCTCCGCTGGGCCGACCCGGCCCGCCGCCCGCACATCGCCATCGGGACCGAGGGCGGGGCCACCGCGCTCACCCGCTACTGAAAGCCGCCAGGTCACCCGCCGGGACGCTGAACACTCCGCCCACACCGCACGTATGTGTGGGCCTAGGGTCAAGTCCCCCCGGAGGAACCGTGACCACCACGCTCGCAGGCGGACGTGCCGCCCGCCGCCAGACGATGCGCCGCATCCGCCCGCGCCGCTCGCCGGCCGTCCCACTGCTGCTCGCGGTGTGGGCGGGCGCGGCGGCCGTGCTGTGGCTCTGGTGGCACAACACGCCCTCGATCGCCGACAACGCGGGCCGCGTCCTGAACGCGGGCCGGATCACCGGTCTGCTGGCCGGGTACCTGATGGCGCTGGTCGTGCTCCAGATGGCGCGCGTACCGGCGCTGGAGCGGCGGGTCGGCTCGGACCGGGTGGCCCGTTGGCACGCGATGAGCGGCCGCTACACGCTCAGCCTGGTCGTCGCGCACGTCTTCCTCACCATGTGGGGGTACGCCCTCCAGGCGGGCAAGTCGCTCGGCGACATCGTGCAGCAGACCGTCGACTCGGTGAACCAACTGCCCGACATGGGCAAGGCGGCCATCGGCACCGGCCTGTTCGTGGTGATCGGCCTCTCGTCCATCGGGGTCGTGCGGCGCAGGCTGCCGTACGACACCTGGTACCACGTGCATCTGCTCACCTACGCCGCGGTGTTCCTGACCTTCTGGCACCAGATCACCACCGGTAACGACTTCGCGGTGGAGCCGTCCGCCAAGACCTTCTGGTACGTGCTGTACGGTGCGGTCACCGCGCTGGTGCTCTGGTACCGGGTCATCGTGCCGGTCCGGCTGAACCTGCGGCACCGGATGCGGGTGGAGGCGGTGATCGAGGAGTCGCCGGGCATCGTGTCGGTGCTGATCTCGGGGCGGAAGCTGCACCGGATGGGCGCGGAGGCGGGCCAGTTCTTCCGCTGGCGGTTCCTGGCGCCGGGGATGCGGTTCAGCTCGCACCCGTACTCGCTGTCGGCCGCGCCCCGGCCGGGCATGCTGCGGATCACCGTGAAGGCGATCGGCGACCACAGCGCCCGGCTGCGCGAGCTGGAGCCGGGGACCGGGGTGTGGGCGGAGGGCCCGTACGGGGCGCTCACCGCGCAGCGGCGCAGCCGGGGCAAGGTGCTGCTCGTGGCGGGCGGCGTCGGCATCACGCCGATGCGGGCACTGTTCGAGACGCTGCCGGGCGCCTCCGGTGACATCACGCTGCTGTACCGGGCCAACACCACGCAGGACCTGGCCCTGTGGGACGAGCTGGCCGCGATCGCCGAGGAGCGGGGCGCCCGGCTGATGTACGCGGTGAACAGCCCGGACGGCGAGCGGCCGGACATCTCGGCGGAGAACCTCCGGCGCAAGATGCCCGACATCGACCGCCACGACGTCTTCATGTGCGGGCCGCCCGGCTTCGCGCAGTCGGTGTACGAGGCACTGCGCGGCGCGGGTGTCCCCGCCCGGCGTATCCATCACGAGTCTTTCGAGATGTGAGCGGAGCTCAGAGGTCATGAGGAAGAGCCACCCCATTCGGCGCGTGATGCTGGCCACCGCGGCCACCGTGTCCGGTGTCGTGCTGCTGCTGTCGCTGAAGCCCGCCTCCGATCCGGCCTCCGCCTCGGCGGCGGCCCCGCCGGCGTCGGCCGCGGCCGAGGAGTCGCCGCAGGGCGGACAGGCCGGTGCCCAGGCGTCGGACCAGGCCGGCACGGTGACCGGGGACGCGGCGCAGACGCCGTACGGTGCCGTGCGGGTCCGGCTGACGGTCAGCGGCGGGAAGATCAGCAAGGCGGAGGCCGTCGAGGCGCCCAAGGGCCCGACCAGCGACGAGAAGACGGCGCTCGCCGTGCCCCGGCTCAACCAGGCGGCGCTGGCGGCGCAGAGCGCGGACATCGACTCGGTGTCGGGCGCCACCTACACCAGCACCGGGTACAAGAAGTCGCTCCAGTCGGCGCTGGACCAGGTGAAGAAGGGCTCCGCGGGCGGGAGTTCCGGGGCCGCGCAGGCCCGTACCGTCACCGGGAAGGCCGAGCAGACGCCGTACGGGCCGATCCAGGTCCGGGTCACGCTCAGCGGGAAGAAGATCACCAAGGCGGAGGCCGTCCAGGCGCCCAAGGGCGGCGAGAGCGACCAGAAGACCGCACTGGCCGTACCGCGGCTGAATCAGGCGGCCGTCGCGTCGGGGAACGCGGACATCGACTCGGTGTCCGGGGCCACCTACACGAGCACCGGGTACAAGAAGTCGCTCCAGTCGGCGCTGGACCAGGCCGGTGGCTGAGACGGTGGCCGAGCGGGCTGGGACACCGCATGTGGTGCGGCACGCGGAGGAGGTCATGGGGACCGTCTTCTCCTTCGACGTGCGCGGCGGCGACCCCGAGGAGGTGCGCGCGGCGCTGGAGAGCGCGGTCGCGGGACTGCACCGGGTGGACGCCGTGTTCAGCACCTACCGCGAGGACAGCGAGGTCTCCCGGCTGGCGCGCGAGGAGCTGACGCCGGACCAGTGCGCTCCCGAGGTCGCCGAGGTGCTGGAGCTGGCGGCCGAGGCGGAGCGGGTCAGCGACGGCTGGTTCAGCACCCGGTACCGGGGGACGCTGGACCCGACCGGCATCGTCAAGGGCTGGTCCGCCGAGCGGGCCGCGCGCTCGCTGGCCGCCGTGGCCGGTGTGTGCGGGGTCAGTGTGAACGGCGGCGGTGACGTCCAGATGCTGGGGACGCCCGAGCCGCACCGGGCCTGGCGGGTGGGCGTGGCCGACCCGCTCCGGCCGGGCGGGCTGGCGGCGGTGGTCTCTGCGGCCGGTGCGGACGAGCTGGCGGTGGCCACCTCGGGCACGGCCGAGCGCGGCGCGCACATCGTGGACCCCCGAACCGGCCGCTCCGCGGTGACGGACCTGGTCGCGGTCACCGTCGTCACCCCCCGCCTGACCTGGGCCGACTGCTGGGCCACGGCCGCCTTCGCGATGGGCTCCCGCGCGGGCCTGGCCTGGCTGGAGTCCCTCCCGGACGTGGAGGGGCTGCTGATCACGGCGGGCGACGAGGTGCGCTGCACAGGGGGTCTGGCGACCCGGCTGGGCTGAGGGCGCCCCCGGCCGGGGTGAGGGCGACCCGGCTGGGCTGAGGACGCCAACGGCCGGGGGGGGAAGCGCGAGGAGCGGCATCCCCGCCGGGCCGACGGCGTCCGGCCCGAGCCACGACACCCTGGCCGGGCCACCGGGCCACGACCTGCACGGCGCCGGCCAGAACGGCGGACCGAGGGCGCTCATCCGGCTCGGCCGACGGGACCTCGCCTGGTGGCCGGCCCGCGGGGTGCGGTGGGCACGAGCGACGCCTCCCCCCGCCTCACGGGGTGCGTCGGGCGCCGCCCCGGTCACCGCGCGGGCCCGACGGGACGCGGGAGTCGGATGCCCCGCACCGATGCCTCACGGCGCGTTCTGGGCCAGCCGCAGCAGATGGTCGGCGAGGGCCTGGCCGCCGGTGGGGTCGCGGCTAATGAGCATCAGGGTGTCGTCGCCGGCGATGGTGCCGAGGATGTCGTGCAGTTCGGCCTGGTCGATGGCCGAGGCGAGGAACTGCGCGGCGCCGGGCGGGGTGCGCAGCACGACGAGGTTGGCGGACGCCTCGGCGGAGATCAGCAGCTCCTGGGACAGCCGCCGCATCCGCTCCTCCTTGGCGGAGCCGCCCAGCGGTGCGCGCGGGGTACGGAAGCCGCCCTCGCTGGGCACCGCGTAGATCAGGTCGCCGTCGGTGTTGCGGATCTTGACCGCGTTCAGCTCGTCCAGGTCGCGGGAGAGCGTCGCCTGGGTGACGCTCAGCCCGTCGTCGGCGAGCAGCTTGGCGAGCTGGCTCTGCGAGCGCACCGGCTGCCGGTTGAGGATGTCCACGATCCGGCGGTGGCGGGCCGTGCGGGTCTGCGGCACCGCGGGCCCGGCACCCGCCGCGGAATCGTGGTCCTGCGCCTGACTCATCGTCGTCGTCTCATTCTCGGGGTCGTCCGTCCTCATCGCTGGCGTCGAGGATGCCGGGGAGCGCCTGGAGGAAGGCGTCCACCTCGTCGTCGCGGAGGTTCAGCGGGGGCATGAGCCGTACGACGTCGGGGGCAGGCGCGTTCACCAGGAACCCGGCCTCCTGGGCCGCCGCCTGCGCCTGCGCGGCGTGCGGCCCGGTGAGCACGATACCGAGCAGCAGCCCCGCGCCCCGGACATGGTCGACCAGCGCGTGGTCCAGCGCCTCGATCCCGGCGCGCAACGCCTCGCCCTGCCGCTTGGTGTTGGCGAGCAGGTCCTCGCCGACGATGGTGTCGAGGACGGCGAGCCCGGCGGCGCAGACGACCGGGTTGCCGCCGAAGGTGGTGCCGTGCTGGCCGGGCCGGAGCAGGTCGGCGGCGCGGCCGAAGGCGATGGTGGCGCCGAGCGGCAGCCCGCCGCCGAGCCCCTTGGCGAGGGTGACGACGTCGGGCAGTACGCCCTCGTGGGCCTGGTAGGCGAACCAGTCCCCGGTGCGGCCGACGCCGGTCTGCACCTCGTCCAGCACCAGCAGCGCGCCCGTCGCAGCGGTGATGGCGCGGGCGGCCTTGAGGTAGCCGGGCGGGGGCACCACGACCCCGTTCTCGCCCTGGATGGGCTCGATGATCACCATGGCGGTGTCCGGGGTGACGGCTGCGGCGAGCGCCTGCGGATCGCCGTAGGGGACGTGCGTGACGTCGCCGGGCAGCGGCCGGAACGGCTCCTGCTTGGCGGGCTGGCCGGTGAGCGCGAGGGCGCCCATGGTGCGGCCGTGGAAGCCTCCGTCGGTCGCCACCATGTGGGTGCGCCCGGTCAGCCGGCCGATCTTCAGCGCGCCCTCGTTGGCCTCGGCGCCGGAGTTGCAGAAGAACACCTTGCCGTCCCGGCCGAACAGCCGCAGCAGGCGCTCGGCGAGGGCGACGGGCGGCTCGGCGACGAACAGGTTGGAGACATGGCCGAGGGTGCCGATCTGCTCGCTCACCGCGCGGACGACGGCCGGGTGGGCGTGCCCGAGGGCGTTGACCGCGATACCGCCGACGAAGTCGAGGTAGCGGTTGCCGTCGGCGTCCCACAGGGCGGCGCCCTCGCCCCGTACGAGGGGGAGGCGCGGGGTGCCGTAGTTGTCCATGAGCGCGCCCTGCCAGCGCGCGGTCAGTTCCTCGTTGCTCATGACTCCCCCGGGGTGTCCGGCTCGTCGGGCACGACCATGGTGCCGATGCCCTCGTCGGTGAAGATCTCCAGCAGGATCGAGTGCTGGACCCGGCCGTCGATGACGCGGGCGGTGCGCACGCCGTTGCGCACCGCGTGCAGGCAGCCCTCCATCTTGGGCACCATGCCCGAGGACAGTTCGGGCAGCAGTTTCTCCAACTGGGTCGCGGTGAGGCGGCTGATCACCTCGTCGGAGTTCGGCCAGTCCTCGTAGAGGCCCTCGACGTCGGTGAGGACCATGAGGGTTTCGGCGCCCAGCGCAGCAGCGAGTGCCGCAGCCGCCGTATCAGCATTGACGTTGTAGACATGTCCGTCGTCCTGGGAGCGGGCGATCGAGGAGACGACCGGGATGCGGCCGTCGGCGAGCAGGGTCTCGATGGCGCCGGTGTCGATCCGGGTGATCTCGCCGACGCGTCCGATGTCGACGAGTTCGCCGTCGACCCTCGGCCGGTGCCGGGTGGCGGTGATGGTGTGGGCGTCCTCGCCGGTGAGGCCGACGGCGAGCGGCCCGTGCTGGTTGAGCAGGCCGACCAGCTCGCGCTGCACCTGGCCGGCGAGCACCATCCGTACGACGTCCATGGCGTCCTCGGTGGTGACGCGCAGGCCCGCCTTGAACTCGCTGACGATGCCGTGCCGGTCGAGGGCGGCGCTGATCTGGGGGCCGCCGCCGTGCACCACGACGGGCCGGAGGCCGGCGTGGCGCAGGAAGACGACGTCCTGGGCGAAGGCCGCCTTCAGCCCCTCGTCGACCATGGCGTTGCCACCGAACTTGATGACGACGGTGCGGCCGTGGTGGCGGGTGAGCCAGGGCAGCGCCTCGACGAGGGTCTGTGCCTTGGGCAGCGCGGTGTGCTTCCGCGTGGGCGTGCTCATGAGCTGTACGCGCTGTTCTCGTGGACGTAGTCCGCGGTCAGGTCGTTGGTCCAGATGATGGCCGTCTCGGTGCCCGCGGCGAGGTCGGCGACGATGTGCACCTCGCGGTAGCGCATGTCGACCAGGTCGCGGTCCTCGCCGACGGAGCCGTTCTTGCAGACCCAGACGCCGTTGATGGCGACGTTGAGCTGGTCGGGCTCGAAGGCGGCCTTGGTGGTGCCGATGGCGGACAGCACGCGGCCCCAGTTGGGGTCCTCGCCGTGGATGGCGCACTTGAGGAGGTTGTTGCGGGCGATGGAGCGGCCGACCTCGACGGCGTCCTCCTCCGTGGCCGCGCCCACGACCTCCACCTTGATGTCCTTGCTGGCGCCCTCGGCGTCCCCGATGAGCTGGCGGCCGAGGTCGGCGCAGACCTCGCGGACGGCGTCGGCGAACTCGTCGTGGCCGGGGGTGATGCCGGAGGCGCCGGAGGAGAGCAGCAGGACGGTGTCGTTGGTGGACATGCAGCCGTCGGAGTCGACCCGGTCGAAGGTGACCTTGGTGGCGGCGCGCAGGGCCTTGTCCAGGTCGGCGTCGGTGAGGTCGGCGTCGGTGGTGAGGACGACCAGCATGGTGGCGAGGCCGGGGGCGAGCATGCCCGCGCCCTTGGCCATGCCGCCGACCGTCCAGCCGTCCCTGGTGACCACGGCGGTCTTGTGGTGGGTGTCGGTGGTCTTGATGGCGAGGGCGGCCTTCTCGCCGCCGTGCTCGGAGAGCTGGGCGGCGGCCTTCTCGACGCCGGGCAGCAGCTTGTCCATGGGCAGGGTGACGCCGATGAGGCCGGTGGAGCAGACGGCGACCTCGATGGCGCCGCGCCCGAGGACCTCGGCCACCTTCTCGGCGGTGACGTGGGTGTCCTGGAAGCCCTGGGGGCCGGTGCAGGCGTTGGCGCCGCCGGAGTTGAGGACGACCGCGCTGACCTGGCCGCCCTTGAGGACCTGCTCGGACCACAGCACCGGGGCGGCCTTGACGCGGTTGGCGGTGAAGACGCCGGCGGCGGCTCGGCGGGGGCCGGTGTTGACCACGAGGGCCAGGTCGGGGTTGCCGTTCTGCTTGATCCCGGCGGCGATGCCCGCCGCGGTGAATCCCTTGGCCGCTGTGACGCTCAAGGTGCGACTCCGATCGTGGAAAGCCCGGTGGTCTCGTCGAGCCCGAGGGCGATGTTCATGCTCTGTACGGCACCGCCCGCGGTGCCCTTGGTCAGGTTGTCGATGGCGCTGATCACGATGACCCGGCCGGTCTCCTCGTCCAGGGCGGTCTGCACCTGGACGGCGTTGGAGCCGGTCACGGAGGCCGTGGCGGGCCACTGCCCCTCGGGCAGCAGCCGGACGAACGGCTCGTCGGCGTACGCCTTCTCGTAGACCGCGCGGACCGCCTCGGCGGTGACTCCGGCGCGGGCCCTGGCGCTGCACGTGGCGAGGATGCCGCGCGGCATGGGGGCGAGGGTCGGGGTGAACGAGACGCTCACCCGCTCCCCCGCCGCCGCGCTGAGGTTCTGGATCATCTCGGGGGTGTGCCGGTGTCCGCCGCCGACGCCGTACGGGGTCATGGAGCCCATGACTTCGCTGCCGAGCAGATGCGCCTTGGGCGCCTTGCCCGCGCCGGAGGTGCCGGAGGCGGCGACGATCACGGCTTCGGGCTCGGTGATCCCGGCTGCGTAGGCGGGGAACAGGGCGAGCGATACGGCGGTCGGATAGCAGCCCGGTACGGCGATGCGCTTAGCCCCCTCCAACGCGGTGCGTGCGCCAGGGAGTTCGGGCAGGCCGTAGGGCCAGGTACCGGCGTGCGGGGAGCCGTAGAACCGCTCCCAGTCGGCGGAGTCCGCGAGCCGGAAGTCGGCGCCCAGGTCGATCACCAGCACATCCGGGCCGAGCTGGTCGGCGACGGCGGCGGACTGCCCGTGGGGCAGCGCCAGGAACACCACGTCGTGCCCGGCGAGCGCCTCCGCGGTGGTCTCCGCCAGCACCCGGTCGGCCAACGGCGCGAGCTGCGGCTGCAGCTCCCCGAGCCGTCGCCCCGCACTGGAGTGCCCGGTCAGCGTCCCGACCTCGACCCCGGCATGCCCGAGCAGCAGCCGGAGCAACTCCCCGCCCGCATACCCACTAGCCCCGGCCACCGCCGCGCGCACCACCATGCCGACCTCCTTCATTGGCATGACTATACGTAGCTCTGCACTTTTATGCAATCAGTTGTGCGAGGGTGGGAACCGGGACCACGACTGAGCGACAGAGCTGGTTCGGGGCAGGTGGGCCATCAAGCGCGATCCGCGGGACTGCCGCGGGGTCCACTTCGAGGACCCCGAGCACTCGGGGCAATTCCGATGACCGGCGAGGCCGGCGGTCCGTTGATCTACTCCGCATGCCGCCTGCGGAGTAGATCACTCCGCCACAGCGGAGTTCTTGCGCTGGCCGGCGTTGAAGCGCGCCTTCTTCTGGCGATTCCCGCACGTGTTCATGTCACACCAGCGGCGGGTGCGGCTCTGACTAGTGTCGAAGAAGGCGGCTCGACAGGTAGGTGACGCGCACAGGGCCAGCCTTCCGTCTCGTTCACCCGCGATGACACTGACCGCGTCGGCGGCGATCACACCGAGGGCGTCCTCCACGGAGGAAGCCGAGCCGAGCTGCCATCGCCGCTCGCCCTCGGGCGTCAGGATCGCCGCGGCCCGCCCTTGAGCACTGCGGTGATTGATGACCTGGACGGCGGACGCGGGGAGAGCGTCCCCCGTCGCGGCCGCCGTCGCGGCGGCGTGGATCGACTCCCTCAGCTCCCGGGCGAGGTCGAGCTGGGCAGGGGTGCAGGAGGCCACGGCGAGGCCACTCACCTCCAGCCAGTCGACGAGTCGCCGCGGCGTGGGAATGCGCTCCACGGCGTCGCCATGACGCTCCGACAGAGTCCCCGTGAAGCTGGTGGCCAGCACCTTGCCGAGGCGGAAGTCAGGGAACCGAGCATGCATGGAACCACCTTAGGGGGTTGCGGCTCGGCTTGACCGGCTGCTAGAACCGGCTAAGCCGGTTCGTCAATGGACAGGAGGCTCCATGCCCCACCTCACCGCCGATGTGCAAGCATTTGAAGCCCACGCGAGCGACGCCGATCTCGATGATCTGCGCGCGCGACTGGTGTCGGCGCGACTGCCGGAGGCCGAGACGGTCCGTAGCGCCGCGCCCGACCCGCGCCGGTGGGAACAGGGTGTCCCTCTCTCCGACCTCGTCGATGTCGTGGACTACTGGCGCACCGGTTACGACTGGCGGTCGTTCGAAGAGCGCCTCAACCGGATCGGCCAGTTCCGCACGACCGTCGATGGCCTGGGAATCCACTTCCTGCACCGCCGGTCCACGCGCGCGGACGCCACTCCGCTGATCCTGACGCACGGCTGGCCGGGCAGCATCGCCGAGTTCATCGACGTGGTGGACGAGCTGGCAGATCCGGAAGACGCGGAAGCGCCGGCATTCCACGTCGTGGTCCCGTCGCTGCCAGGGTTCGGGCACAGCGACAAGCCGGCCACCACCGGGTGGGGAACCGAGAAGATCGCGGCCGCCTGGGTGGAACTGATGGGAAGGCTCGGTTACAGCAGGTTCGCGGCCCAAGGCGGCGACTGGGGAGGCAATATCACCACGGTTCTCGGCGGCCGGTTCCCGGAGCACGTAATCGGCATCCACACGACGTTCGCGCAGGCGCCGCCGGGACTGACGACGGAGGGGCTGACGGCGATGGAACGCAGGTGGACCGAGGAGACCCACGATTTCTGGCACCACCGCGCGGCGTACGCGAAGCAGCAGGCGACCCGGCCCCAGACGATCGGCTACTCGCTCGTCGACTCACCGGTCGGGCTTCTCGCCTGGATCCTCGACAAGTTCGCCGAGTGGTCGGACACCGAGGACAGCCCGTTCGAGAGGATCTCCAGGGACCGCGTTCTCGACAACGTCACCCTCTACTGGCTGACGCGGACCGGTGCGTCGGCGGCCCGTATCTACTACGAGAGCCACAACTCGCTGGACCCCGAACTCCGGGTCGACGTCCCGGCAGCGATAACCATGTATCCCCGCGACATCGAGAAGTGCCCGCGCCCCTGGGCGCAGGAGCGGTACCGGAAGATCGTCCGATGGAGGTCGCCCGAGATCGGGGGTCACTTCCCGTCGCTGGAGGTTCCCGAGTTCTTCGTCAAGGACCTGCGAGAAGGCCTAGCGGCGGTGCTGGCCGCTGATCGGCATCAGCCGTAGAGCGCCGCCGTGGCCACCGTCGGCGGAACCTGGTGGACCAGGTTCTTCGAGCACCTGTGATCACCCGGCGCCCCCCTCAGCCCTCCCCGACCCGGCGACCCGCTCAGCCCTCCCCCTTCACCGCCTCCACCAGCGCCTCCGCGGACATCAGACCCAGGGCGTTGGACGCGAGCGGGCTGTCCCCGGTGAGGAGTTTTCGGTCCTGGTGGGTCTGGCCGGTGATGTCGGAGTTGAGGACGGTGACGCCCTGCCGCTCCAGCAGGTCGGCGACGAGCCAGCGCAGCCGGCCGGGGAGGTAGCCCATCTCCAGGTTGGCGCCGGTGTCGAGGGCGTCGGGGAAGACGCAGAGGGAGTAGCCGTCGAAGGGGGACCTGTCCTTGCCCTGGGCGGCGGCGAGCAGGGCCGCGGGGCCGTGGCACAGGGTGATCACGTACTTGTCGTTGGCCAGCGCCCAGTCCAGGGTCTTCGTCACGTCCTCGCTCTCCGCGAGACCGATCACCGCTCCGTGTCCGCCGGGGATGAAGACGGCGATGTAGTCGGACTCCGGGCCGAGCTTGTCCGCGACGACCTCGGACAGCTTCAGCGGCTCCTTCAGCTTGGGTCTGACCGCCTCGTAGGTCTCCATGACGGCCTTGTCCTCCTCCGGCATGGCCCACAGTTCGAGCTTCACGGGGTTGCCGCTGAGGGTGGCCACATCGACGTCGAAGCCCGCCTCCATCATGTGGTGCAGCGGGAGCAGCATCTCGACCGGATGGTTGCCGGTGGAGAAGAACTTGCCATCCTCGGTGAGGAGATAGCGCTCGTCGGTGCCGATCATCAGCACCTTCCACCGTCCACCGGTGTAGGCGCCCTTGTGCTCCACCCCGTCGAAGTTCGTCTTCGGGGAGGTGTACTTGCTCAGCGAGTACGGAGAGGGGAAGAACGCGTTGTCCTCGGCCGGGTCCGGAGCCGGGTCCTTGCTCAGGTCGTGCGCGTCTGACATGGGAAACCTCCTTTTCTCCAACGTAGGCACCACCCCGGCCGCACGCATGATGTGGCGGGCGTGGCCTCGGAGGTGCACAGTGGCCGGGAGGAGCGCGGGGAGGAGATCGCATGCCTCAGCAGCCACCGGAAACCGCTCAGGAATTCGACTTCGTCGTCGTCGGCTCGGGTGCCGGCGGTGGCCCCCTGGCCGCGAATCTCGCCCTGGCCGGGCACCGCGTGCTGGTGCTGGAGGCGGGCGACGAACACGACTGCCAGTACTACTCGATCCCGATCATGCAGGCTTTCGCCAGCGAGGATCCCGACATGGCGTGGAGCTTCTTCGTACGCCACTTCGACGACACGGCGACCCAGCGTGAGGACCGCAAGTTCACCGGCGCCGAGGACGGCGTGCTGTACCCCCGCGGCAGCTCCCTCGGCGGCAGCACGACGGTCAACGCGCTGATCATGCTGTTCCCGCAGGGCAGGGAGTGGCAGCGGCTGGTCGAGCTGACCGGCGACTCGGGGTGGAGCGCCGAGGCGATGCGCGAGCGGTTCCGGCGCCTGGAGAACTGGCAGGGCCAGGACGCCGAGCCGCTGCCGGGCGAGACTCCCGCCGAGCGGGACGCCAAGGCCCGCCATGGCAAGGACGGCTGGCTCGGCACGACCCGGGCCGCCCCCTCCCTGGCCCCCCGCGAGCCCCGGTTCCTCGACATCATCGGCGCCGTCGAGCGGACCGCCCGCGACCGCTTCGGCATCCCGGACGACGTCCCGCTCCCCCGCGACCCGAACGCGGCCGACACTCCGCCGGACTTTGAGGGCATGGCGTTCATCCCGGCATCGGTCCACGACGGCGCCCGCAACGGCACCCGCGAGCGGCTGCTGGACGTACGGCACCAGGTCGGGGACCTCCTGACGATCAGGACGAACACCCTGGTCACCCGGGTACTCTTCGACGGCGACCGGGCGGTGGGCGTCGCGTACCGGGAGCAGCATCGCGCTTACGGCGCCTCCTCGGACGGCACGTGCCGCCTGCGCCCCGACGCGGCGGACCGGGACGGGGGCGAGGTCACCGAGGGGACGGCGTACGCCAGGAACGAGGTCGTCCTGGCCGGCGGCACCTACAACACACCGCAGTTGCTCATGCTGTCCGGCATCGGCCCCCGCGAGGAACTGGAGCGGCTCGGCATCCCCGTGCGGGTGGACGCACCCGGCGTGGGGCGCAATCTGCACGACCGGTACGAGGCTTCGGTGGTCGCCGAACTGGACGAGGACTACCCGCTGTTCGAAGGCTCGTCGCTGAACGTCCCCCTCGCGGGCGAGAGACAGGACGAGTTGATCACCGAGTGGAACGCGGACCGGGGCGGCCCTTACGCGACCAACGGCCAACTGGCGGCGATCATCGGCAGGTCGAGCGTCTCCGAGGGCGACTCCGACCTGATGCTGCTGGCGATGCCCGTCGACTTCCACGGCTACTACCCCGGCTACGCCGAGGACGGCACACACGGCCGCGACCGGCTGGGCGTGGTCGTGCTCAAGGGCCACACCAAGAACCGGGGCGGCTCGGTGACCCTGCGCTCGACCGATCCCACCGAGCCGCCGGAGATCCGGTTCCACTACTTCTCCGAGGGCACCGCGGGCTGGGAGGAGGACCTGGACGGCCTGGTGGACGGCTTGCGCATCGCCCGTGACGTGATCGCCGAGGCGAGGGACGCGGGCGTGAAGGGCGAGCTGGTCCCCGGCCCCGAGGTCCGGACCGACGACCAGCTCAAGGAGTGGGCGCGGACCCAGTCCTGGGGCCATCACGCGTGCGGCACCGCCAGGATCGGCACCGAGGACGATCAACTGGCGGTGCTGGACGGTGACTTCCGCGTACGCGGGGTGGAGGGGCTGCGGGTGGTGGACGCGTCGGTGTTCCCCGACATCCCCGGTCTGTTCATCGCCTCCGCGGTCTATCTGGTCAGCGAGAAGGCGAGTGAGACGCTGCTGGCGCAGTACCCGGCGCCGTGACGGCGCCGAACCACTTGGGCAGGTGGACGAGCAGGTCCTCCTGGCTCTCCCCCGCCCACGCCACATGGCCGTCCGGGCGCAACAGCACCGCCGGTACGTCGAGTTCCTCGCTGATGTCGACGACGTGGTCGACCCGGTCCGCCCAGCCCTCCACCGAGAGGCGGCCGGTCTGGTCCAGGAGCAGGCCGCGGGCGTGGTGCATGCGCTCGTAGAGGCGCCCCTCCTTGAGCTTCACGTCCCGCAGCCGCCTGCCGACCAGGTCGTGGCCGTCGCCGAGGTCGTAGCGGATGTCCACGGCGGTGATCATGCCGGTGACGTGGCGGTTCACCTCCTCGAAGTCCATGAGCCGGGCGAAGAGTTCACGCAGGGCGGTGGCCCCGGGGCCGGTGCCGAGGAGGGTCATCGCGGCGCGGGTGGTCTCCAGTACGCGGGCGCCGACCGGGTGGCGCTCGGCGTGGTAGCTGTCGAGCAGGCCGTCCGGGGCCCAGCCGTGCACCTCGGCGGCCAGCTTCCAGCCGAGGTTGAAGGCGTCCTGCACCCCGAGGTTGAGCCCCTGGCCGCCGGCCGGCGGGTGGATGTGCGCCGCGTCGCCGGCCAGCAGGACCCGGCCGACTCGGTAGCGCTCGGCCTGCCGGGTGGCGTCGCCGAAGCGGGACAGCCAGCGGGGCGAGTGCACGCCGAAGTCGGTGCCGGCGACCGCCCGTAGCTGCGCGCTGAACTCCGCGAGGGTCGGGGCCGCACGGTCCTCGGAGACACCGTCGGCGGGCACGATGACGCGGTACACCCCCTTCTGGCCGTCCACGTCGGGCGAGAGCCCGAACCGCAACTGCGTCCTGCGGACCTCCTCCACGACGGCGGCGATCGTCGCCGGGTCCTCGGTGGCCTCCATGTCCCCGAGCAGCGTCTCCACCGTGGCGGGCTCGCCGGGGAAGCCGACGCCGAGCAGCTTGCGCACCGTGCTGCGGCCCCCGTCGCAGCCGACGACCCAGCGCGAGCGGAGGTCGGTGCCGTCCGCCAGTCCTACGGTCACCCCGTCCGCGTCCTGGCTCAGCGCGACCACCTCCTGGCCGCGCCGGATCTCGGCGCCCAGTTCGCGCGCCCACGCGCCGAGCAGCCGCTCGGTGATCGCCTGCGGGGTGGCCAGGCCGTACGGGTGTGCCGTGTCCAGGCGGTCCGGCCACGGCTTCATGATGCCGCCGAAGAGACCGCCGACCTGGAACGTCTCGCTCTCCGCGCGGAACCGCTCCAGCAGACCCCGCTGGTCCATCACCTCGACGCTGCGCGCGTGCAGGCCGCGGCCTCGGGACTGGCTGGTCGGCTCGGTCAGCCTCTCCAGCACGAGGACGCCCACTCCGGCCAGCCGCAGCTCCCCGGCCAGCATCAGCCCGGTCGGCCCGCCGCCGACCACGATCACATCGGTCATCTACCCGCCCCATCGAAGAAGTTCGTCCGCAGGCCGACAAAAGCACGCATACGTCACCAACGTGCTTTTCCTGTCACTCCCGGCCGCGGCCGCCCATTCTGCGACAGCGAGGGGGCCTTGCCGCAAGGCCCCCCATCCGCTATATCTTGAAAGTGGCAAGGAGTGTCCGACCTCCTTGCCTTCGCTGTTTCCGGCGCCGGTCAGGTGGCTCAGGCCCTGGCCGCCGCGCGACGCGCCCTCCCCCTCGCGGTGACCGACGGCAAGGGACTCCGACCTCCACGCCCTCCACCCGACAGACACGACCTCCACCCGACAGAATCGGGCACGGATTGTCGGGTGCCGGACCGCCGGTCGCGCCTAGCGTTCCGGGTGTCAAGAGGAAGGAACGGGGCGTGCTGGAGCGGCTCAACGAGGCGATGGAACACATCGAGCGGGGACTCGACGGGAGTGTCGACCCCGAGGAACTCGCGCGGGTCGCGGGTACGTCGGTGTACCACCTGCGGCGGATGTTCTCCGCGCTCGCCGGGATGCCGTTGTCGGAGTACGTCCGGCGCAGGCGGCTCACGCTCGCGGCCGCGGAGGTGGTCGCGGGCCGGGAGACGCTGCTCGACATCGCGGTGCGCCACGGCTACGGCTCGGGTGAGGCGTTCGCCAGGGCGTTCCGCGTGATGCACGGCGTCGGCCCGAGCGAGGCACGGCGGGCCGGTGTCACGCTCAGTTCACAGCCCCGGATGTCCTTCCGCCTCGTCATCGAAGGGAACAGCGGTATGCGACACCGGATCGAGCGGAAGCAGGCGTTCGGAGTGGTCGGGTTCAAGGCCAGGGTGCCCCTGGTGCACGCGGGGCCGAACGAGGCGATCATGAAGTTCGTCCGGGGGATCGGCCGGCCGGACCTGGAGCGGCTGGCGAAGCTGTCGGACCAGGAGCCGGAGGGCGTCGTCGCGGTCTGCGACGACCTCGACCCGAGCCGGGCCGAGGGCACGGAACTCGACTACTACCACGGCGTGGTCACCTCGGCCCCCGCCCCCGAGGGCATGACCGCGCTGCCCGTCCCGGCCGGCACCTGGGCGGTGTTCACGGCCTCCGGGCCCATGCCGCTGGCGGTCCAGACGCTGTGGCGGGACGTGTTCACGCAGTGGTTCCCGTCGAACCCGTACGCGAGCCGCCCCGGCCCGGAGATCCTGCGGGTCCGGCCGACCGGGGACGGGTCCGAGGCGGACGCGGAGCTGTGGCTGCCGGTGGAGGGGGCGGGCCGGTGACCTCGCCGGAGGGCGGCCCGTAAGCTCGGACCATGGATGTGTGGGTGCCGTACCTGATCTTGTGCGGTGGGCTGGCGGTGGTGCTGGGCACCCTGTCCTGGCTCGCGCGGTTCATCCGGCGGCACGGGGGCGCGGGGGGGCGCCCTGGCCGCGTACGAGGAGGCGTTCCGGGCCTCCGGGCATGTCGCGCACCAGGAGATCCGGGTGCAGGCCGAGCGGAAGTCGCCGGCGGACTCGCCCGACGGGCCGTTCCGGAGGACGCGGTGACCGGCGGCGAGTGGTGGCCGGTGGCCGACGCGCTCGGGTTCCTCGCCGGGCGGTGGCGGGTCACGCGGACCGTGCGGGACCTCTCGGGCGCGGACGAGGGGCACTTCGAGGGGCACACCGCCTTCGGGCCGCTGCCGGACGGTGCGGACGGGCTGCTGCACGAGGAGGCCGGGGAGTTCACCTGGCAGGGGGTGACGCGGCCCGCGACACGCACGCTGCGGTTCCTTCCGGGGGCGGTGCCGGGCACGGCGGACGTGCGGTTCGCGGACGGGCGGCCCTTCCACGACCTGGATCTGCGCGGCGGGCGGCACGTCGCGGGGCACCCCTGCGCGGCCGACTTCTACCGGGGCGAGTTCACCGTCACCGACGCCGGTCACTGGCGTTCGGTGTGGCGGGTCGGCGGACCGAGGAAGGACCTCGTGCTCACCACGGACTACGTGCGCGAGGGCTGAGGGGACACCGCGTCCAGGCGCAGGGTCCAGCGGCCCGCGCGGCCGGCCACCGTGATCGTGGACAGCGGCCGTACGTCGATGCTCCAGAAGGCGGCCGGGGGCGCCTGGAGGGCGTAGACGAGGGCCGCGCGGATCACGGACGGCTCGGCGACGGCGACGATGCGGGCGTGGTCGTCTCCGGGCCGGGTGTCGAGCCAGCCGCCCACCCGTGAGATGAAGGCGAGCATCGACTCGCCGCCGTGCGGGCTGGCCCTCGGGTCGGCGAGCCAGGCGTCCACCGCCTGCGGCTCGCGGGCCATCGCCTCGGCCAGGGTCAGCCCTCGCCAGCGGCCCATGTCACAGTCACGCAGGGCGAGTTGGGCGAGCGGGGCATAGCCGAGCGCGTCGCCGGTGGCGCGGCTGCGCGGGGTCGGGGAGCAGTAGCGCAACTCGGCCGCGGCCAGCGGCAGCAGGTACCCCACCACGCGCTGCACCTCGTCCCAGCCCGCCTGGTCCAGCGGCCGGTCGTCCTGGAACCGCTCCGCCTGCGACGGGTAACCGTGCGCCGCGGCCACGAACGTCACCCGAAGTGGCATGCGGTGATGGTGAGCCCCGGACGGGGGCCGGTCAAGAGCGATCGCTCCCACTTCACCGACGGTGACCGGAAACCATCGCCCCTGCTGTCTCAACCCCTCTGTTCCGCAAGTGACTTGAGCTGCTTCACCGCACTTCGTCCCACGCCGCTCGCAGCCGTCGCACCCCCTCCGTGATCTCCCCCGTACCCGCGACCGCGGCGAAGCTCAGCCGGACGTGGGCCGCCGGGGGTTCGGCGCTGAAGTAGGCGCGGCCGGGGGTGATGGAGATGCCCGCGCGAAGGGCGGCCGCGGTCAGGGCGGCCTCCGGGACGCCCTCGGGCAGGCGGAGCCAGAGGTGGAAGCCGCCGAACGGGATGTGCGGCAGGGCGAGTTCGGGCAGTTCGAGCGCGAGCGCCCCGGTCATGGTCTCGCGCCGCACCGCCAACTCGGCCGACAGTGAGCGCAGATGGCGCGGCCAGGCCGGAGAGCCCACGAGTTCGAGCGTCGCCTCCTGGAGCGGCCGGGGCACGAAGAAGCTGTCCACGATCTGGATGGCGCGCAGCCGTTCCAGCACCGGCCCGCGTGCGGCGAGAGCGCTCACCCGGAAGCTGGGCGAGGTCGCCTTGGTGAGCGAGCCGACGTGCACGACGACGCCGTCCGGGTCGTCCGCCGCGAGCGGGCGGGGCAGCGGGGGCGCGTCGGCGTGCGCGAGGCGGCGTACGTAGTCGTCCTCGATCACGAAGGCGCCCGAGGCGCGGGCGATGCGCAGCACCTCGGCACGGCGGTCGGGGGCGAGGACGGCGCCAGTCGGGTTCTGGAACAGGGGCTGGCAGACGAAGACGCGGGCCCCGGTGGCGCGGAAGGCGTCGGCCAGCAGGTCGGGGCGTACGCCGTCGGGGTCGACCGGGACCGGGACGGGCCTGAGGCCGGCCGCGCGGGCGAGGTCGAGCATGCCGGGGTAGGTGGGCGACTCGACCAGGACCGGCGCGCCGGGCGGGGCGAGCGCGCGCAGCGCGGTGGCCAGCGCGGACTGGCCGCCCGCCGCGATCAGCACCTCGGCGGCGGTGACGGAGCCGCCGATGCCGCGCGCGAACCACTCCCGCAGTTCCGGCAGCCCCTCCAGCGGCGGCCGGCCCCAGGCGCCGGGGCGCCGTCCCGCGCGGGCGAGCGCGGCGGCCATCGCCTGCTCGGGCTGGAGGCAGGGGTGCGGGTAGCCGCCGCTCAGCTCCAGGACGCCGGGCGGCGGGGCGGGCAGCGAGACCATGACCCCGGAGGCGTCCACGGTGCGGGGTACGACGTCCCCGGCGGCGTCGGCGCTCAGCGCGACCTCCTGCCAGGAGGTGTCCCCGGCGGGCGGTGCCAAGGCGCGCGGCCCGGCCCGGAAGGCGCCCGCGCCGGGCCGGGTGACGACCAGCCCCTCGGCGGCGAGCTGGGCCAGCGCCCGGGAGACGGTCACCGGGCTGACCCGGAACCGTTCGACCAGGGCCCGGCTCGACGGGAGCTTTCCACCGGGTGAGTAGCGGTCCAGCTCCATGCGCAACTGTTCCGCCAGCTCACGCACACTGCTACGCTCGTTCATGAGAGCACAGAGTAGCGCTACCGATACGACCCCGATAACAGTCACCGCGTCCCGCGAGCCCCTGCTCCTGGGCAGCGGCCAGGCGGCGCTCGGTGTCGTCGCCTTCTCCCTCACCTTCCCCGCCACCGCGTGGGGCCTGGAGAGCTTCGGGCCCTGGTCGCTGGTGGCGGTCCGGGGCGTCCTCGCGGCCCTGGTCGCGGGCGCCTGCCTGCTGCTCCTGCGGGTGCCACTGCCCGCCGCCCGCCATCTGGCGGGGCTCGCGGTGGTCGGAGCCGGTACGGTGCTCGGCTTCCCGCTGCTGACCACGCTCGCCCTCCAGACGTCCACCACCGCGCACGCGGCCGTCGTGGTCGGCCTGCTCCCGCTGACCACGGCCGCCGTGTCCGCCCTGCGCACCGGTGTGCGCCCCTCGCGTCGTTTCTGGACGGCCGCACTGGCGGGAGCGGCGGCCGTGGTCGCGTTCACGGTCACCCAGAGCGGCGGCGCCCTGACCAGGGCGGACGCCTACCTCTTCGCGGCGCTGCTGGTGTGCGCGGCCGGATACACCGAGGGCGGCAGGCTGGCCCGTGCCATGCCGGGCTGGCAGGTCATCGGCTGGGCGCTGGTGCTGTGCCTGCCGCTGAGCGCGCTCGGCACCGCGCTGGCGCTGGGCCACGAGCCGGTACGGCTCACCGCGCACGGGATCGCCGGGGTGCTGTGGGTCGCGGTGGGCTCGCAGTTCCTCGGGCTGCTCCTCTGGTACCGGGGCATGGCCGCCGTCGGCATCCCGCGGGCCAGCCAGTTGCAGTTGGCTCAGCCGCTGCTCACACTGGTGTGGTCGGCACTGCTACTGGGCGAGCACGTCCCCGCGGCGGCACCGCTGACCGCGCTCGCCGTGCTCGTCTGCATCGCCGTCACCCAACGGTCTTGACCGTGAGGAGGGCCTGAAGATGCGCGCGTCCAAGGGCGACCACCTTGTCCAGCACGGAAGAGTGGTCGGCCAACACGATCAGGTCACGGAAGTGGTCGAAGTGATCGGCGAGGAGGGCGAACCGCCCTACCGCGTCCGCTTCGAGGACGGGCACGAGGCCATCATGTCGCCCGGCCCGGACTGCCAGGTCCGTCACCACGAGGACGAGACGAACTAGGCGAACAGCGAACGGGGTCAGCGCGGGGGTCTCGCCGGCCGCAGATAGTGGTCGGCGACGACCCGCGCCATCGCGCCCAGCGGATCGCGGGCCACGTCCTGGGCGGCGAAGAAGACGTGCCCGCGCACCTCGGGATACCGGGCGGCCAGCGCGAGATGCCGGGACAGTTCGGCGGGGTCCTGCCAAGCCGGGGGCTGCCCGGCCGCGCCCGCCTTGTACAGCGCCTCCCCCACGTAAAGCCGGGTCCGGGTGCCCGCCGCCTGCTCCGCCCACCAGTCGAGGAGCCGGGCGTAGTCGGCGGCCGGGAAGCCGATGTTCCAGTAGATCTGCGGGACGACGTAGTCGATCCAGTGCTCGCGGACCCATCGCCGGGTGTCCGCGTACAGGTCGTCGTAGGTCTGCACGCCCGCCTGGGTGTCGGAACCGCGTGGGTCGGTGGCGGCGTTGCGCCACACCCCGAAGGGGCTGATCCCGAAGCGGGTGCCGGGCCGCACCCGCCGGATGCCGGCCGCGACCTCGCGGACCAGCCGGTCGATGTTGTCACGCCGCCAGGCGGCCCGGTCGTCGAAGGCGCCGCCGTACGCGTCGTAGGCGGCGTCGTCGTCGAAGGTCTGTCCGGCGACGGGGTACGGGTAGAAGTAGTCGTCGAAGTGGACGGCGTCCACGGGATAGCGGGCGACCGCGTCCAGCATCGCCCGGCGGACGAAGCGCCGGACCTCGGGCAGGCCAGGGTTGTAGTACAGCTTGCCGCCGTAGGGCACGACCCACTCCGGGTGCAGGCGCGCCGGGTGGTCGGGGACGAGCCGGGTGGGGTCGGTGTGGTTGGCGATGCGGTAGGGGTTGAACCACGCGTGCAGTTCCAGTCCGCGCGCGTGGGCCTCGTGGACGGCGGTGCCGAGCGGGTCCCAGCCGGGGTCACGGCCCTGGGTGCCGGTCAGGTACTGGGACCAGGGCTCGTACGGGGAGGGCCACAGGGCGTCGGCGGTGGGGCGCACCTGGAAGATCACGGTGTTGAGCCGGTCGGCCACCGCCCGGTCGAGGTGGGCGATCAGCTCGGCGCGCTGCTCCTCGGGCGCGAGTCCCGGCCGCGAGGGCCAGTCCCGGTTGGCGACGGTGGCGAGCCACACCCCGCGCATCTCCCGGCGGTGCTGCCCGGAGGCGTACGCCGGGGCGCTCGGTCCCGTCGCCAGAGCCGCCAGTGTCCCCAGGGCGAGCGTCCGCCGCGAGACGGTTGCCGCACGAGTGGCCATTCCTGCCTCCCCCACGCTCCGAGTCCGCCCCGTGACGGATCGTCCCCGAGGCACGGCTTGTCCCTACCCCGTCGATCGATCATCGATACTTGGCGGTAACGTGCACGATCGGAGCAGGCACCGAAACCGGACGCCCTGCACGAGCCTGAGAACCAGCGAAGGGGACGATGTGACGGACTTCCGAGCCGGAGACATCTCGCGCGTCGGAGTCGTGGGCTGCGGCCAGATGGGCGCGGGCATCGCCGAGGTGTGCGCACGCGCGGGACTGGACGTGATGGTCGCCGAGACCACGGGCGACGCCCTGGAGTACGGCCGTACCCGCCTGCACAACTCCCTGGGCAAGGCGGCGGAGCGCGGCAAGATCAGCGAGGAGGAGCGGGACGCGGCCCTGGCGCGGCTGAGCTTCACCACCGACCTGGGCGAGTTCGCCGACCGCGATCTGGTGATCGAGGCCGTGGTGGAGAACGAGCAGGTGAAGACGGAGATCTTCCAGGTGCTCGACCAGGTGGTGACGCGTCCGGACGCGATCCTGGCCTCCAACACCTCCTCCATCCCGCTGGTGAAGCTGGCGGTCGCCACCTCGCGCCCCGACCACGTGATCGGCATCCACTTCTTCAACCCGGCCCCGGTGCAGAACCTGGTCGAGCTGATCCCGGCCCTCACCACCTCCGAGGGCACGCTCAGCCGCGCGCAGATCTTCGCGGAGAAGACGCTCGGCAAGCACGCCATCCGCGCCCAGGACCGCTCCGGCTTCGTCGTCAACGCCCTGCTGGTGCCCTACCTCCTCTCCGCCATCCGCATGTTCGAGTCCGGCATCGCCAGCCGCGAGGACATCGACAACGGCATGGAGATGGGCTGCGCCCACCCGATGGGCCCCCTGAAGCTCTCCGACCTCATCGGCCTGGACACGATCGTCTCGATCGCCAACTCGATGTACGCGGAGTACAAGGAGCCCCTGTACGCCGCTCCCCCGCTCCTGCAGCGCATGGTCGAGGCGGGCCGCCTGGGACGGAAGTCGGGGTCGGGCTTCTACTCGTACTGACGCTTCTCGAAGCTTCCCGGTCGAAGACCGCACATGGACCCGGCACCTCATGGGTGCCGGGTCCATATGTTTCACACTCCGTGTGCGTCGCGGGCTCGCATATGCCGTTCGCACACGCTCCCCCCGGGTCCGCCGGGGCGGTTGACTCTGCATGCGCATGCAAGGGATGCGGAGTCGTCCCGTCCGACCACCCAAGGAGTGGACCCGTGACCGTCGAACCGGAGCAAGCCGTGGTTCACGGAGAACTGGCCGAGTTACGCCGCCGCCTCGACGTCGCCTACGCGCGCGTCGAAGGCGGGCTGGCGTTGCTCAGTCACCGTACCGAGGAGACCGCCAAGGAGCTGGATGAGCTGAACTCCCGTGTGAACTCACTCGAACACGCCCGCTGGCCGTTGGCCTCGGTCGCCGCGCTCACCGCCCTGGGGGCGCTCGCCGTCGCCGTC
Source organism: Streptomyces seoulensis (assembly GCF_022846655.1). Classification (NCBI taxonomy): domain Bacteria; kingdom Bacillati; phylum Actinomycetota; class Actinomycetes; order Kitasatosporales; family Streptomycetaceae; genus Streptomyces; species Streptomyces seoulensis. The sequence goes on along the minus strand of NZ_AP025667.1, from coordinate 2,133,508 downwards.
TGGCAGGCGCTGGCTCACTGACCGTCCGCGAGCCGGAGATGGTGCAGCAGGAGTAACGCGGCCGCCATGTTGGCGGCCGGGACCTCCCCACGGGCGATCAGGTCGGGGACGAGTTTGAGCGGGACCCACTCACGGCGGTCCGACTCGAAGTCGTCCACGGGATGACCGGTGTACTCACCCTGGTCGGACCAGTACACGTGGTGCCGGGCGTCGGTGAGGCCGTTGGACGGCTCCACGCTCATCAGGTGGTGCAGAGGCCCCGGCCGCCAGCCGGTCTCCTCCTCCAGTTCCCTCGCGGCCGCGCTCATGATGTCCTCGCCGTCCTCCACGACTCCTGCGGCCAGCTCCCAGCCCCAGCTATCAGTGATGAAGCGGTGCCGCCACAGCAGCAGGACCTCGTTGGCCTCGTTGACGACCGTGGCGACGGCGACCGGACGCAGCCGGATCAGGAAGTGGTCGAGATGCGAGCCGTTGGGCAGCTCGACATCCGCCAGATTGACGCTGAACCAGCGGTTCGCGTACACAGTTTGCTCGTTTTGTTTTGTCCACTGCACGGTTCTGCCACCTTCCGCCGAGTAAGTGGCAATATCGCAGCAGGGACTCTTCTCGGCCTACAGGGCGCCCGCGACGGCGCCCTGTGCGCCCCTCGGCGTCACAGCGGCACGCGCAGCGCCCCGTCGATCAGCTCCGCCGCGTCCGCGGTCCCGGCCGATCCGCAGCGCACCAGGTACTCGCGCACCGCCCGGAGCCGGTCGCGCAGCCGCTGGGACTCCATGCCGCGTGCCTGCTCGGCCATCTGCACGGCGGTCGCCACCGCCTTGTCGGCGTTGCCCTGCCGCAGCTCGATCGTGCTGAGCATCGCCAGCCGGTGCACGCGGCCCCGGTCGTGCGCCGGGTTGTCCACCGCGGCCGCCGCGTGCTCCCGCGCGGCCGACAGCTCCCCGAGGCTCAACAGCGCCTCCGCCACTTGCACGTTCACCAGGCCGGGCTGCACGTATCCCGTCTCGTCGGGTTCGCTCCCCGGCCGGATCCGCCCGGCCGCCGTCTCCGCCCGCCGGATGCAGGACAGCGCGCCGCCCCCGTCGCCGAGGTGGGCGTACGCCTTGGCCTGCATCGCGTACAGGTCGGAGGCGAGCGCCGGGGTGATGTGGCGGCCGGCCGTGCGCAGCGCCGCCTCCGCGAAGGCGACCGCCTGCCGGTACTCCCGCATGAACAGCGACTGGTTGACCAGCAGCGCTATCACGTACGCGCCCAGCCCCCGGTCCCCGCTCGCCTTCGCCAGCCGCAGCGCCTGGTGGAAGTAGCGCTGGGCCAGCCCGTGCGCGTCGGAGTCGTAGGCGCAGATGCCCGCGATGGCCACCAGCCCGCCCGTGGCGCGGTGCAGCCGGCGGCCGGTGTCGTCGGGGTAGCCGCCGCGCAGCAGGGGCGCGGCCTCGGCGTTGAGGAAGCCGACGATGCGGGTGCGGGTCGCCACCCCGCCCGCCTTGCGGTACATCTGCTCGTAGTGCGCGCGGGCCGCCCGCAGCGTGCCGATGTCCGCCTCGGTGACCCGTTGCTGCCCGCCGCGCGAGACGTCCACGTCCTCCGGCGGGTTCTCCCACTCCCACACCGGCATCACCGCGGGCGTTCCGGTGACCGCGGGGGCGCCCAGCACGTGCGGGCGCTGCTGTTCGTCGGAGCGCCACAGCGCGGTGGCCCGCTCCACGAACCCGGAGAGCGAGCCGGCGTGCGCGGTGGCCGGTTCACCCGGTACGCCGAGACCGATGTCGTCCAGCGTGACCGGGCGCCGTAAGCGGCCCGCGAGCACCTCGCAGATCAGATCGGGCACCTGGCCGCGCGGCCGCTGGCCCTTCAACCACCGTGCCACGGCGGTGTGTTCGTATCTGAGTGCGAGACCCCGGCGACGGCCGGCCTGGTTCACATGCGCGGCGAGCCCGGCGTGCGAGATGCCCGCCTCGTCAAGGATCGCGTCGAGCAGGGTGTTGGGCTGCATCATGCCCCCCGAGTGGCGTGGTGCCGTAAGCGTAGTGCGAACGGGTTCACACGGGGTGTGAACGGAGTACGCGCATCCGCACCCCACGCGCACTGTCCGGCGCGGGGCCGGGACCGCTTCACTGGGTGACCCGCCTCACCGAGGCGGGCCGGGCCGCTCGCTCCCCCTCACAAGGCGGCGGTCCGGCCGAGCGCCCCCGGGTGTCGGGCGGAGCCCCGCACTTCGCCGCCGCGCGGAACCGGTACCGCGTCGCCGGTACGGCTCCTGGCCAACCGGCCCGCGTTCGCGCGGCGGCAGCCGGGCACCCGGCCCGGCGGGCGCCGGGAACGGCGCCGGCCGGCCACGGATCGAGTCCGTGACCGGCCGGTGCCTTCGGCTTCGGCGGGGGTCAGCCGCGCAGCTCCGCGCCCGTGCGCTCGTTCGCCAGGGCGACCGCGGCGTCGCGCGCGGCGGACGCCTCGTCCACGGTCAGCGTGCGGTCGCCGGCCCGGAAGCGCAGCGCGTACGCGAGGGACTTGCGGCCCTCGCCGAGCTGCTCCGGGTTCTCGTAGACATCGAACAGCCGGATGGACTCCAGCAGTTCGCCCGCGCCCTCGCGCAGCGCCGCCTCGACCTCGGCGGCGGGCACCGGCTTGTCGACGACCAGGGCGACGTCCTGGGTGGCGACCGGGAAGGCGGAGATGCCGGGCGCCTGCGGGGTGTCGTCGCCGGCCCGCTCCAGGGCGTCCACGTCCAGCTCCATCGCGCAGGTGCGCTCGGGCAGGCCGAGGGCCTTGAGCACGCGCGGGTGCAGTTCGCCCGCGTGGCCGACGACGCGCTCGGCGCCGTCCGTGACGACCGCCAGCTCGGCGCAGCGGCCGGGGTGCCACGGGCCGTACTGGGCCTTGCGCACGATCAGCTCGGCGCCCGCCTCGTGGGCGACGGTCCGCGCGGCCTCGACGGCGTCGGCCCAGTCGGCCGGGCGGCCCTTGCCCCACCAGCCGGCCTGCTCGCGGGCACCGGTGAGGACGACGGCCACATGGCGCGGCTGCTCGGGCAGCACGGCGTCCAGGCGGGCGATCTCCTCGTCGGTGGGACGGCGGTCGACGGGCAGGTGCCCGGCGACGGCGCCGGCCTCACGCGGGTGGAAGACCAGGCCGGTCTCGAACAGCGCCAGGTCGTGCGAGCCCCGGCCGTCGTTGCGGCGCAGGGCGCCCAGCAGGCCGGGCAGCAGCGTGGTGCGGAGCGCGGGCTCCTCGTCGTTCAGCGGGTTGGCCAGCTTGACGACGCGGCGGGCCGGGTCGTCGGCGTCCAGCCCGAGCTGGTCGAAGACCTGCTCGGCGACGAACGGGTAGTTCGGCGCCTCGACGTAGCCCGAGCCGGCCAGGGCGCGGCCGATCCGGCGGTGCAGCCGCTGACGGTGGGTCAGGCCGCGGCCGGCGTGGGGCTTGGGCAGCGTGGAGGGCAGGTTCTCGTAGCCCTCCAGCCGGATGACCTCTTCGGCCAGGTCGTTGGCGTCGGTGAGGTCGGGCCGCCAGGACGGGACGGTGACGATCAGCTCGTCCTGCCCGTAGACGTCGCAGCCGATCTCCTGGAGGCGGCGGACGACGGTCTCGCGGCCGTAGGTGACGCCCGCGACCTTGTCCGGGTGGTCGGCCGGGATGGTGATCGTGCGCGGCGCGAACGGCGCGATGATCTCCGTGACGCCGGCCTCGGCGGTGCCGCCCGCGAGCAGGACCAGCAGGTCCACGGTGCGCTGCGCGGCAGCGGCGGCGGCCTCGGGGTCGACGCCCCGCTCGAAGCGCCGGGACGCCTCCGAGGACAGCTTGTGGCGGCGGGCCGTACGCGCGACGGAGACCGCGTTGAAGTGGGCGGCCTCGACGACGACCTCGGAGGTGGAGCGCTCGGTGTCGTCGTGGTCGGCGATCTCCGTGTCGGCGCCGCCCATGACACCGGCCAGGCCGATGGGGCCGCGCTCGTCGGTGATGACGAGGTCCTCGGCGTGCAGCGTGCGCTCGACCCCGTCGAGGGTGCGCAGCTTCTCGCCCTCCTCGGCGCGGCGGACCCCGATGGCGCCCTGGACCGAGCCGCGGTCGTAGGCGTGCAGGGGCTGGCCCAGCTCCATCATCACGTAGTTGGTGACGTCGACGGCCAGCGAGACCGGGCGCATGCCGACCTTCTGCAGCCGGCGGCGCAGCCAGATCGGGGAGCGCGCCTCGGGACTCAGACCGGTGATGGTGCGGGCGGTGAAGCGGTCGCAGCCCATCGGGTCGGAGACCTTGACCGGGTAGCCGTAGGCGTTCGGCGCGGGGACGTCGATGAGGGCCGGGTCGCGCAGCGGCAGGCCGTAGGCGATGGCGGTCTCGCGGGCGACGCCGCGGATGGACAGGCAGTCGCCGCGGTTGGCGGTGACGGCGATGTCCAGGACCTCGTCGACCAGCTCCAGCAGCTCGATGGCGTCCTTGCCGGTCTCGGTCTCCGGCGGCAGCACGATGATGCCGTGGCTGCCGTCGTCGCCCATGCCCAGCTCGTCGCCGGAGCAGATCATGCCGTGGGACGTCTTGCCGTACGTCTTGCGCGCGGCGATCGCGAAGTCGCCGGGCAGGACCGCGCCGGGCAGGACCACGACGACCTTGTCGCCGACGGCGAAGTTGCGGGCGCCGCAGACGATCTCCTGCGGCTCGCCGGTGCCGTTGGCGGTGCCGACGTCGACCGTGCAGAAGCGGATCGGCTTCTTGAAGCCCTCCAGCTCCTCGATGGTCAGCACCTGGCCGACGACCAGCGGACCCTTGAGGCCGGCGCCGAGCTGCTCGACGGTCTCGACCTCGAGGCCCGCCGAGATGAGCTTGGCCTGGACGTCACGGCCGGTTTCGGTCGCCGGCAGGTCGACGTACTCCCGCAGCCAAGAAAGCGGGACCCGCATCAGATCTCCATCCCGAACGGCCGGGTGAACCGGACGTCACCCTCGACCATGTCTCGCATGTCTTCGACGTTGTGGCGGAACATCAGCATCCGCTCGATGCCGAACCCGAAGGCGAATCCGCTGTACTTCTCCGGGTCGACGCCGCAGGCGGTCAGCACCTTGGGGTTGACCATGCCGCAGCCGCCCAGCTCGATCCAGCCCTCGCTGGAGCAGGTGCGGCAGGGGCGGTCGGGGTTGCCGACGGACTCGCCCTTGCAGACGTAGCAGAGCATGTCCATCTCGGCGGACGGCTCGGTGAACGGGAAGAAGTTCGGCCGCAGCCGGGTCTTCATGCCGGGACCGAACAGCGACTGGACCATGTGGTCCAGGGTGCCCTTGAGGTCGGCCATGGTCAGGCCCTCGTCCACGGCGAGCAGCTCGACCTGGTGGAAGACCGGGGTGTGCGTGGCGTCCAGCTCGTCGGTGCGGTACACGCGGCCGGGGCAGATCACGTAGACCGGCGCCCCGCGCCCCAGCAGGGAGCGGATCTGCACGGGCGAGGTGTGGGTGCGCAGCACGACACCGGACTCGGTGCCGCCCTTCTCACCGCGGACGAAGAAGGTGTCGGCCTCGCCGCGCGCGGGGTGGTCGGGGCCGATGTTGAGGGCGTCGAAGTTGAACCACTCGGCCTCGGCCTCGGGGCCCTCGGCGACCTCGTAGCCCATGGCGACGAAGACGTCCTCGATGCGCTCGGAGAGCGTGGTCAGCGGGTGGCGGGCACCGGCGGGGACGCGGTCGTACGGCAGGGTGACGTCGACGTCCTCCTCGACCAGCACGCGCGCGTCGCGCTCCACCTCCAGCTCGGCCTGGCGGGCGGCCAGCGCCTTGTTGACCGCGCCGCGCGCCATGCCGACACGCTTGCCGGCGTCGGCCTTGGCGTGCGGGGGCAGGGCGCCGATCTCGCGGTTGGCGAGGGACAGCGGGGAGGCCGGGCCGGTGTGGGCGACCTTGGCCTCGTGGAGCGCGTCGAGGGAATCCGCGGCACCGAAGGCGGCGAGCGCCTCGTCCCGCATACGCTCGATCTCTTCCGGTTTCAACGCCTCGACCTCGACAGGGTCGTACGACTTATTCGGTGCCGACATCTCTTCCCGTGCTTCCGATTGGCTGGCTGGTGGTCCCGTCACCGCCCGAAGGGGTCCCGGCGGGCCGCGTGCGGACACAAAGGTGCCAGGGGCCGAGTCTAACGGGGACGGGCTGGGCGAATGGCCCGCGGGCGGCTCAGGCCAGGTAGGCCGGGGCGCTCACGGGCAACGTAAATCGGAACTGCGCGCCGCCGCCGGGGGCGCGGCCGACCGTGATGGTGCCGCCGTGGGCCTCGACGATGCCCTTGACGATGTAGAGCCCGAGGCCGGTGCCGCCGCGCTTGCTGCCCCGCCAGAAGCGGGTGAAGACGCGGTTCATGGACTCCTCCGGGATGCCGGGCCCCTCGTCGCTCACGGTGACCGACGTGCCTGTCTCCTCGCCCTCGCGCGGGGACGGCGCGGGGGTGACGTCGATCGTGACAGTTCCGGCGCCGTGGCGCACCGCGTTTTCCAGCAGGTTGCTGAGCACCTGGTCGACCTTGTCGGGGTCGGCCCACAGGGCGGGCAGGGGGTGCTCGACGCGGAGCAGGAAGCGGTCGGCGGGCTGGCCCGAGGCGACATGGGCCTGGATGTGGCGGCCGACGGCGGCGGCGGTGTCGACGGGCTGGCGGCGCACCTCCAGGCGGCCGCTGTCGATGCGGGAGATGTCGAGGAGCTCGGCGATGAGCCGGGTGACCCGGTCGGCGTCGGCGTCGACGGTCTCCAGCATCAGCCGCTTCTGCTCGTCGGTGAACCGCTCCCACTTGGCCAGCAGGGTGGCGGTGAAGCCCTTGACGGAGGTGAGCGGGGAGCGCAGCTCGTGCGCGACGGTGGCGATCAGCTCGGCGTGGCTGCGCTCGGTGCGGCGCCGGGCCTCGGTGTCGCGGAGGGTGACGACGAGGCGGTGCAGGGGGCCGAGGGGTTCGTCGCGCACGTAGCGGGCGGCGACCAGGACCTCACGGCCGCCGGGCAGCAGCAGGTTCCGCTCGGGCTGCCGGACCCGGATGGCGAGGCCGCCGTAGGGGTCGGTCAACTGCCACCACCGCCGCCCCTCCAGGTCCTCCAGCGGCAGCGCCTTCTCCAGCGGCCGGCCGAGGGCGTCGGCCCGGCTGACGGCGGTGATCCGGGCGGCGGCGGCGTTGAAGCGCACGACCCGCCCGTGCTCGTCGGCGACGACGAGCCCGTCAGGGAGCTGGTCGGGGTCGATCGCGTCGGCGGGGTCCTGTTCCACGGGCGCGCGGACCTCCTGCCCGTCCGGCGCCGTGCTCGTGCCGACCACACTCATCCCCGTACCCCACCTCTCAGCCTGCGCAGGGCCCCGAGTGGGTCACCCTACTAGTTCCGGGGGACGGAACGGCAGCCTCCGGGTGCGCGCTGGGCCCTTGCCGACGCGTACAGACATACGGCCGCGGCGGTGGCGAGGTTCAGGCTCTCGGCCTTGCCGTGGATCGGGACGCTGACCACGGCGTCGGCCAGGGCGCGGGTCTCCTCCGGCAGCCCCCACGCCTCGTTGCCGAACACCCAGGCGGTGGGGTCGCCCATGGCGCCCTTGTCCAGTTCCTCGTCGAGGTCCCGGTCCCCGGCGCCGTCGGCGGCCAGGATGCGCACCCCGGCGTCCTTCAGCCCCTGGACGGCCTGCTCGACGGGGACGCCCATGGCGACCGGCAGATGGAACAGGGAGCCCACGGAGGCGCGTACGGCCTTGGGGTTGTACAGGTCGACGGAGGCGTCGGTGAGGATCACCGCGTCGGCACCGGCGGCGTCGGCGCAGCGCAGTACGGTGCCCGCGTTGCCGGGGTCGCGCACGTGCGCGAGGACGGCGACGAGCTTGGGGCGGGCGGCGAGGATGTCCTCGAACGGGGTGTCGAGGAACCGGCAGACGCCGACGACACCCTGCGGGGTGACGGTGGTGGAGATGTCGGCGATGACCTCCTCGTCGGCGAGATGCACCCGGGCGCCCGCGGCCCGCGCCTCACCGATGATGTCGGCGTACCGTTCCGCGGCCTCCACGGTGGCGAACAGTTCCACCAGCGTGGACCCGCCCTGGACCCGGTGCCCGGCGGCCTCCCGCACGGCCTGCGGCCCCTCCGCGAGGAACAGCCGCTCCTTCCCCCGGAAATTCCGCCTCCCCAACCGCCGCGCGGCACTCACCCGCGCGGAACGAGGAGAGATCAACTCAGGGTTGGCGGAGCCCATGTTCCTATTCACCTTCGACAGAGATCAAACGGCAAGCGGTGCCTTTTCAGGGGCAGCGAGCGGTGTTTTCCAGGGGCGCGGGGAACTGCGCGACCAGCCACGACGCACCCGCACCCGAAGACGCGCCCGACCACCCACAACAGCAGGACCCGCAAGCTCAGCAGCCTGCGGGTCCTGAAGTCAACCGGCTCAAGGCCAGCGCGGCGTCACGCGGCCTTCGGCGCGTTCACGTCCGCCGGGAGCGCCTTCTGAGCGACCTCGACGAGCGCCGCGAACGCGGTGCCGTCGTTGACGGCCAGCTCGGCCAGGATCTTGCGGTCGACCTCGATGTTCGCGGCCTTCAGACCCTGGATGAAGCGGTTGTAGGTGATGCCGTTGGCGCGGGCAGCGGCGTTGATCCGCTGGATCCAGAGCTGACGGAAGTCGCCCTTGCGCTTCTTGCGGTCGTTGTAGTTGTAGACCAGGGAGTGGGTGACCTGCTCCTTGGCCTTGCGGTACAGGCGCGAGCGCTGACCACGGTAGCCGGATGCCTGCTCGAGGATCGCCCGGCGCTTCTTGTGGGCGTTGACTGCCCGCTTGACGCGTGCCACTTGTTAACTCCTTGTAGCGGGGCCGCGGAGTGGACTCAGACTCGCACGACCCGAAAACGATTGGGTCCCGGTGAAGACGTACGGCGCTCGGTGTGAACGCCGACTACGTCACTTGCCGAGAAGCTTCTTGATCTTCGCGGCGTCGCCCGGAGCCATCTCGGCGGTGCCGGTGAGGCGGCGCGTCACGCGGGACGACTTGTGCTCGAGCAGGTGGCGCTTGCCGGCGCGCTCGCGGAGCACCTTGCCGGAGCCGGTGACCTTGAAGCGCTTGCTGGCACCGCTGTGCGACTTGTTCTTCGGCATAGCGCCGTTATCTCCTCGTCGGTGGCGCTCCGGTGCCCGGTCGTGAAACCGGGCACGGTGGAGCGTCGCTCTCTTATCGGTTGGTTCCGTCGGGACTCGCGTCCCTCTGGATCACGCCTCGGCGGGAGCCTCGGCAGGGGCCTCGGTGTCCTCGACGATCGTGTCTTCCACGACGTCGTCGTTCTCCGCGGCGTTCTGCGAGCGGCCGGGGTTGGCCTTCGCGTCGGCCTTGCGGGCCTCCTGCGCCTGGCGGGCCTCGGCCATCGCCTCGGTCTTCTTCTTGTGCGGACCGAGAACCATGATCATGTTTCGGCCGTCCTGCTTCGGGTTCGACTCGACGAACCCGAGGTCCTGGACGTCCTCGGCGAGGCGCTGCAGCAGTCGGTAGCCCAGCTCGGGGCGGGACTGCTCACGGCCACGGAACATGATCGTGATCTTGACCTTGTCGCCCTGCTTGAGGAACCGGACGACGTGACCCTTCTTGGTGTCGTAGTCGTGCGGGTCGATCTTCGGCCGGAGCTTCATCTCCTTGATGACCGTGTGCGCCTGGTTCTTGCGCGCCTCACGGGCCTTCATGGCCGACTCGTACTTGAACTTCCCGTAGTCCATGAGCTTGCACACGGGCGGACGGGCGTTCGCCGCGACCTCGACCAGGTCCAGGTCGTACTCCTGCGCAAGCTCCAGTGCCTTGGCCAGGGGGACGATGCCCACCTGCTCGCCACTGGGACCGACAAGTCGCACCTCGGGAACGCGAATCCGGTCGTTGATGCGGGGCTCGGCGCTGATGGATCCTCCTCGGTAGCACCACGCGACGGTCTGGCGGACAGCCGCGTAACGTCTGTATCAGTAAGACCTAACCGCGCCGAAGCACAAAAAATGCCCCGGACGATCACAGGCGGGGTTCCTCGAACTACCGGAACACCGCCGCGATGGTCGCGGGGCGCGCTCTCGGACGGTGTTCCGCCGCATCCACGGCGAATCCGTCTGACCGGTGACCCGCCGCCCGTGAGGGTGGCCGGGTGGGAGTTCGAAGCCTCCACTTGTGGGCCGGAGTGCTCACCGCAGGGCGTGCTCGTCCGACCGGTCGTGACACAAGGCTAGCAGCTCCGGGGAGGAAGGGCTAACCAGGGCCGCCGGGCCTCGGGCGGGGGCGCGGCGCCTATCGTGTGGGGTATGAGTGAGACCTCCCCTGAGACCCCCGACTTCGACGCCATGACCCGCGACATCGCCGAGGTCCCCGCCGTCGAGGTGATCGTGACGGTCGCCGTCAACCTGATGAGCGCCGCCGCCGTGAAGCTCGGGCTGAGCGAGGAGGGCGAGAAGTACAAGGACCTGGACGAGGCCCGCAAGCTGATCAGCGCCCTCGCCGGCCTGCTGGACGCCAGCACGACCGAGATCAGCTCCTTCCACGCGGCCCCGCTGCGCGACGGCCTGAAGTCGCTCCAGCTCGCCTTCCGCGAGGCGTCCCTCGTCCCGGACGAGCCGGGCCAGGGCCCCGGTGAGAAGTACACGGGGCCGGTCTACGGCTAGTACCCCGCGGCGACGGCTTCCTTCAGTCGCGTACGTACAAGGGCTCGCCCGGAGGGGTGGTCCCGGCCGGCAGGAGTGCCAGGTCGAGGCCGCGCACCAGGCGGGCCCTCAGCGTCTCGTCGGCGGCCAGCCGCTCGGCCACGGCGCGGGCGGCTTGCGCGGGGGCCACGGCCGGGTCGAGGACGAGGGCGAGGGTCCCGTCGGCCTCGCCGGGGCCCAGGTGGGCGGAGCACACGGCGGGCTCGGCGGCGACGGCCGCGCGCACGGCGGCCACCACGGCCGGGTCGGTGAGCGGGTCGACGCTGGTACGGCCCTCGGCCAGCGCGAGCAGCGTCGGACCGGTCAGCTCGAACGGCACGGGCCCGGCGAGGTCCAGCACGACCGTGTCGGCCTTCTCGTGCGCGGCGGCCTGGAGGGCCTGGTGCAGCGGTACGGCGACCGGCCGGGCGGCGGGGTCCCAGCGGGCCAGCGACGCGGTGGAGGTGAAGGCGGGCAGCGCGGTGCGCCCGGCCGCCTTGAGCGTGGGAACGGCCATGTCGCTGGTCTTCTCCCGGCGCAGCCCGGCCTCGTCCACCTCGACCTCCCCGAGGACGGCGACGACGGGGACGAGCAGCCGCGCGCCCTTGAGTGCCTCCAGCACGGGCCCGAGGGCGCTCCGGTCCTCGGCCCAGGCCGCGAGCGCGGCGCTCAGCCGGGGGTCGGCGGAGCCGTCGTCGTCGGAGAAGCCGGAGTCGGGAATGTTCTTGTTCGCCACGGTCCCGAGCCTATCGGGGCCGGTACGGGGCTGTTCCGACGGGAGGCATCGGTGGAAGGGCTGAGCGTGGAGGTGCCCGAGGGCGTCCGCCTCTCGGTGGGGGTGTGTGATCCGGGCAGCGGGCGGAGCGCGGTGTACGGCGACGACTCCTACGACGCGGCGAGCGTCGTCAAGGTCGGCATCCTGGCCGCGCTGCTGCTGGGCGCCCAGGACGCGGACCGGCCGCTGACGGCGGCGGAGCGGGAGCGGGCCGCGAGCATGATCGGGCGGAGCGACAACGACGCGGCGACCGCGCTGTGGCACGGGATCGGCGGGGCCGCCGGTCTGGACGCGGCGCACCGCCGCCTCGGCCTCACCGCGACCACGGCGGGCGAGAACGGCTACTGGGGCCTGACCCGCACCACGGCCGGCAACCAACTGACCCTGCTCCGGCACGTGTTCGGGCCGTCCCCCGTGCTGAGCCCGGCGTCACGCGCGTACCTGGCCGGGCTGATGGGCTCGGTGGTGGCGGAGCAGCGGTGGGGTGTGTCGGTGGTGGGGCCCGGCGCGCTGAAGAACGGTTGGTTCCCGCGCGACGCGACCGGCCGGTGGGTCGTACACAGTGTCGGCCGGGTGAGCGGGGCCGACGGCGACCGCCTGCTGGCGGTCCTCACCGAGGGCACGGCGAGCCGCTCGGAGGGCGTCGCGCTGGTGGAGTCGGCGGCGCGGGCGGCGGTACGGGCGTTCGCCGCCCCGGAGTGATCAGCCGGTCCCGCCGGGCCTGCGGTTGCGCCACAGCACGGTGGCCGCGGTGACGAGGAGGGCGGTGCCTGCGCCGCCCGCCAGCCAGGCCGCCCAGCCGGCGCCACCGGAGGCGGAGCCGGCGCTGTCGGGGCCGGGCCCGAAGTACTTCTTGCCGTAGGCGGCCGGGCGCGGGCTCTCGGGCTTCAGGCCGGCGGCGGCCTTCAGAGCGGCGGCCGGGTCGATCATGCCGAAGCCGCGGGAGTCGTCGCGGCCGCCGGAGGGGGCGTCCCGCGCGCTGTCCTCCAGCACCTTCTTGATCTGGGGCGGGGCCAGTTCAGGGCGCTCCGCCTTGAGCAGGGCCGCCGCGCCGGAGACGAAGGCGGAGGCCGCCGAGGTGCCCCAGCCCTCGTAGTAGCGGTGGTCGGGGTCGGCGATGACGACGTCCACGCCGGGCGCGCTGACGGCGGCGTACCAGCGGCGGGTGGAGAAGGAGGCGCGGGTGCCGTAGCGGTCGACCGCGGTGACGGCGATGACGCCGGGGTAGGCGGCCGGGTAGGAGACGTGGTCGCCCTTGTCGCCGCCGTTGCCCGCCGAGGCGACCACCACGACGCCCTTGCCGAGCGCGTACTGCACGGCCTCGTCCTCGCTGGGCTCGGGGTGCGCGGAGTCGGAGTCGTCGCCGAGGGAGAGGTTGATGACGTCGGCGCCGTGGTCGGCGGCCCAGCGGATGCCGTCCGCGAGGGCGTTGCCGCGGGTGACGCGGGCCTTGGCGCGGGCGGGGTCCTTGTCCTCCAGGATGACCCGCACGGGCAGGATCTTCGCCTCGGGCGCGACGCCCATGACCCCGGAGCCGCCGCCGGGCCCGTGCCCGTGGCCGGCGATGATCCCGGCCATGGCGGTGCCGTGCCGGGCCCAGGCGCGGTCGCCCGGACCGGCGCCGAAGCCGACCATGTCCTTGCCGGACAGGACGTTGCCCGCGAGGTCGGGGTGGTCCTCCTCCACACCGGTGTCCAGCACGGCGACGGTGACGCCCTGCCCCCGGGTGGTGCCCCACGCCTCGTCGAGGTGGAGGGCGGACAGTCCCCACTGCTGGGCGCGGATGGAGTCGGCGTGGGCGGTGGTGGCGGGGACCAGGGCGAGGCCGGCGGCGAGCAGCAGACTCGCGGCGGTACGGGCGCGACGCCTCATGAGGGTTTCTCCGTGGCCGGGCTGACGGTCTGGCGCAGCCGCCGCTGGATGCGGTCGGCGAGCCCCTGGGCCTCGTTGCCGAGTCCGGCCTGCGCGGGCGCGGAGGTGGCGCCGGAGCGTACGGCGTCCGGGGCGGGCTGCGGGGTGTCGACGGTGCGGCCGTCGGCCCAGCCGGAGACGGCGAAGGCGACGACGGGGGCGTCGGTGAGGACGCTGATCGCCCAACTGGCGCGCTGTTTCGCGCCGAACCCGGCGGCCGGGGTGCCCTTGGCGGCGTACGGGAGGGGCAGCAGGTCGGTGCGGCGGTCCAGGCGCTCGTTGTGGAAGCGGGCGGCGAGCCCGGCCATGGCGGCGGGGTCGGCCTTGGTGAACAGCAGTCCCACGGTGGTGACATGGGTGCGGGTGGCGTCGGTGTAGGTGGCGCGCAGCAGGCGGGCGCAGCCGACGGGGGCGAGGGCGCGCAGCAGCAGCGGGTCGAAGGCTGCCGCGCAGCTCGCGTCGGGGGCCACGGCGATCCGGATCCAGGTCCGGTCGGCGCCGCCGGGCCCGGCGCCGGTGCCCTTGACGGTGGGCGGGAAGAGCTGGTCGACGGGCACGTCGTGCCAGAGCGCCCCGGCGGCGGTGAACCCGCTGTCGGTGGCGGGTCCGCCGTCCTCGCCGGTGAGCCAACTCCCCGCCAGGGCACCGCCGATGAGACCGAGCCCGAGGACCACCGAGACGGCTGCGACACCGGTGCGGCTGCGCAGCCGGGCCAGCGAGCCGAGCCCGCGCACGGGCTGCTCGAACGGCTCGGGCTCTCCGAACGCGCCTACCGGCCAGGGCGCGTTCCAGGAGAGGGCGGGGTCGGGCGCGGGCGCGACGGCCGGGCTCCAGGCGGGCGGGGCCGGCACCTGGGGCCTCGCCTCGGCCGCCCCGGTGTGCGTCCGGGGAGCCGCCGGGACGGGGCGCAGCCGGGTCGTGGTCTCCGTGGGTGACTCGGCCGGGGCGCGCGTGGGCATCGGCGGGGTGTCCGGGAAGCGGGCGGAGGCCGGCGGGGGCGGCGGGGGTGTGGTGAGCCCGGTGCCGGGGAGCGGCGACCGGGTCTCGCGGGGCCGTTCGAGGGGGCGGCGCGGGGCGAACACCGAGGGCTCGTCCTCGACCCGCTCGTCCACCGCCGCGGCGGTGGCCGGGGGTGTGTCGGGTTCGGTGTCCCCGGTGATCACCGGGTCCTCGCCGGGGCGCGGAGGGAACGGGGCGCGACGCGCTTCCGTGCTCATGCACCCCCCGTTTCCTGGCGACCGGGCCGACTGCTCGTACGCGGGCCGTCGTGGTCGGCGGCCGCGGCCCGTCGGACGAGTTCCGTCCCGTCGGCACGCATACCCGTACGGCTGGACCGGCATCCCGGTTCAGCGCTGCGGCCGGGTGTTTTCCGCCGTACGTGCGCGTCACTTTACGGGTTCCGGCCCGACGGGACGGAACCGGTGCGCGCCGCCGGGGCATCTGCCCGGAACGTCCCCCTACCCTCGGGAAATCGCGTCTGGCAGGCTGCCGTCATGACTGCGCGTGCCGCCGACCGGGCCCGGTACGACCGGGCCACCGCCGCCTACGACGCCCCGCTCGCCCTCGTGGATCTGGCCGCCTTCGACGCCAACGCGGCCGACCTGGTGCGCCGGGCGAACGGCAAGCCGATCCGGGTCGCCTCCAAGTCGGTCCGCTGCCGGGCCCTGCTGGAGCGGGTGCTGGCGCGGGACGGCTTCCAGGGGATCATGTCGTTCACACTGGCCGAGTCGCTGTGGCTGGCGCGCTCGGGCTTCGAGGACGTGCTGCTGGCCTATCCGTCCGCCGACCGGGCGGGGTACGCGGAGCTGGCCGCCGATCCCAAGCTGGCCGCGACGGTCACGGTGATGGTGGACGACGTGGCCCAACTGGACCTGATCGACGCCTCCCGCGCCGGCGGGCGTGAAGTGGTCCGGGTCTGCCTGGAGTTGGACACCTCGCTGCGCCTGCTGGGCGGCCGCATCCGGGTGGGCGCCCGCCGCTCCCCGCTGCACTCCCCCGCCCGACTGGCCGAGCTGGCGCGGTCGGTGGCCCGGCGGCCGGGGTTCGAGCTGGTGGGGCTCATGGGGTACGAGGGTCATGTGGCGGGCGTGGGTGACGCGTTGGCCGGGCGGCCGGTGCGCTCGCGGGCGATCAGGGTGATGCAGGCGGCGGCCCGGCGGGAGCTGGCCGAGCGGCGCGGGGCCGCGGTGCGGGCGGTCCGGGCGGTGGCGCCGGGGCTGGAGTTCGTGAACGGCGGTGGCACGGGCAGTGTGCAGCACACGGCGGCCGAGGACGCGGTCACGGAGATCGCGGCCGGCTCGGGGCTGTACGTGCCCCGGCTGTTCGACAACTACACGTCGTTCACGGGCCGTCCGGCGGCCCTGTTCGCGCTGCCCGTGGTCCGGCGGCCCGGTGTGGGAGCGGTGACGGTGCTGGGCGGCGGCTATCCGGCCTCCGGCGCGGCGGGCCCGGACCGGCTGCCGGTGCCGTACCTGCCGGAGGGCTTGCGCTACGACCCGCAGGAGGGTGCCGGGGAGGTGCAGACCCCGCTGCTCGGCTCGCCCGCCGACGATCTGCTGATCGGCGACAAGGTGTGGTTCCGGCACGCCAAGGCGGGCGAGCTGTGCGAGCGGTTCGACGTGCTGCACCTGGTGGAGGGGGACACGGTCACGGCGACCGTGCCCACCTACCGGGGCGAGGGGCACACGTTCCTGTGACGGGCCCTCAGTAGACCGTGTCCGCCTGGTCCGTCACCACAGAGCCGTCCGGGCGGAGCAGCGGGGTGTGGCCGCCGTCGGGGGCGTTGTAGGCGGTGGTGGAGCAGGGGTACGGGTCGCCCTTGCGGGGCAGGGGCTCGATGAACATCGGGTTGATCACCCAGCGGCCGTCCGTGTCGTCGTAGGCCCGGCACATCAGCTCGGCCTTGTTGCGGTTGAGGACGAGGTGGGCGCCGGTGGCGTCGGAGACGAAGGTGACGTCGGTGTCCGCGTCGCCGCCGCCGACGGCGATCCGCTGCTTCCACGCCTGCTTCTGCCAGGCGGCGGGGCCGCGGATCCCGTAGATGTCCTGGTTGATCCAGCACCGCTTGCCGTCGATGTACGGGATCGCCTCGCCCTTGTTCTCCCCGAGGCCGCCGCAGCCCTCGTTGCGGGTGGTGATGCGGCCCCGTCGGTCGAGGACCGAGCGGATGGCGATGGTGTGCGCGGCGTCGATGCCGACCCCGCGCGACCAGACCTCGGTGACCGGTTCGGACCCGGCGGAGACGATGTACACCCGGAACCCGGCCCGCTGGAGGGTGCGGATGAGGTCGCGCTGCTGGTCGTAGTAGCGGACGTAGGCGGGGACGGTGTGGGTGCCCAGGGTGCGGGTGGCGCCAATGGGGGCGGCCAGCGCCTCGGTGCGGGCGGCGGCCGCGTAGGAGGAGAGCTGGGCCGGGGTGCGGCCCGCGAAGAGCTGGGGCACCCAGGCGTACTGCGGGACGGTGTGCCGGTGGTTCCAGGTGCCCGCGAAGGCGGCGGCGCCGCTCATCGTGGTGCCCTTCTCCCGGATCTCCACGATCTCGTCGGTGCAGCGGGGCCGGTCGGAGGTGCGCAGGGAGCCGCCCGTGCCGGTGCCGCAGGCGGCGGTGAGCGCCCGGTCCCCGGCGTCGGTCATCCAGGCGCTGGTGTCCTTCCAGCGGGCGGGGCGGGGCAGGGCGTCGTGGCGCAGGGCCCAGGAGAGGGTGGCGTCGGTGACGTCGTTCTTGGTGATCGTGTTGTCCCAGTCGAACGCGGCGACCGCGCCCCGGTGTCCGGAACAGGTGCCGCGGGCGTCGATGACCTTCTGTAGCTGGGCGCGGTTGTGGCCGTACCAACTGGTGCTCAACTTCGGGCAATTGGTGTCGGCTGCCGCCGCGGCGGGGGTGAGGGCGGGAGCGGCCGCGAGGACGGCGGCCGCGGCCAGGGACCAGGCGAGTAGCTGTCGCATGGGAGGGGGACCGTGCACCTTTCGACTGGAGGCTGGAGGGCTGGAGGGGGTGACGTGCGCGCCGGCTAGAGCGGGGTGACGTACGCGCCGGAGATGCCGCCGTCCACGAGGAAGTCGGTGGCGTTGACGAAGGAGGAGTCGTCGCTGGCGAGGAAGGCGACGGCGGCGGCGATCTCCTCGGCCCGTGCGAACCGGCCCAGCGGGATGTGCACGAGGCGGCGCGCGGCCCGCTCGGGGTCCGTGGCGAACAGCTCCTGGAGCAGCGGGGTGTCGACCGGGCCGGGGCACAGGGCGTTGACCCGGATGCCCTCGCGGGCGAACTGCACCCCGAGTTCGCGGGACATGGCGAGCACGCCGCCCTTGGAGGCGGTGTAGGAGATCTGGGAGGTGGCCGCGCCCATCCGGGCCACGAAGGAGGCGGTGTTGATGATGGACCCCCGGCCCTGGCGCCGCATGTAGGGCAGCGCGGCCTTGCAGCACAGGTAGACGGAGGTGAGGTTGACCTCCTGCACCCGCTTCCACGCCTCCAGGCCGGTGTCCAGGATGGAGTCGTCGTCCGGCGGGGAGATACCGGCGTTGTTGAAGGCGATGTCGACGCTGCCGTAGGTGTCGTGGGCGGCCTTGAACAGCGCCTCGACCTGGCCGGGGTCGGTGACGTCGGTCTTCACGAACAGCCCGCCGACCTCCTCGGCGGCGGCCTTGCCGCTGGTCTCGTCGATGTCGGCGCAGACCACGCGGGCGCCCTCGGAGGCCAGCCGCCGGACGGTGGCCAGCCCGATGCCGCTGCCGGCTCCGGTGACGACGGCGGTACGGCCGACCAGGCGGCGGCAGACGGGAGCTTCGGTATCGGTCACTGGGCAGGCCCCTCCGTGCTGAGGAAGACGTTCTTGGTCTCGGTGAAGGCGTTCAGGGCGTCCGGACCGAGTTCGCGGCCGAGTCCGGACTGCTTGAAGCCGCCGAACGGGGTCCAGTAGCGGACGCTGGAGTGGGAGTTGACGGACAGGTTGCCCGCGCGGACGGCCCCGGAGACGCGCAGGGCGCGGCCGAGGTCGCGGGTCCAGATGGAGCCGGAGAGCCCGTACGGGGTGTCGTTGGCGAGGCGGATCGCGTCCTGCTCGTCGGTGAAGGGGAGCAGGACGGCCACGGGCCCGAAGACCTCCTCGCGGGCGGCCGGGCTGTCGGGGGCCGCGTCGGTGAGCACGGTCGGCGGGAACCAGAAGCCGGGCCCGTCCGGGGCGGTGCCCCGCAGGGCGGGGGCGTGTTCGGGGACGTAGGAGCGGACGCGGTCCAGTTGGGCGCGGGAGATCAGCGGGCCCATCTGCGTCTTCTCGTCGGCCGGGTCGCCGACGACCACGGCGGCGAGGGCGTCGGCGAGGAAGGCGCGGGCCTCGTCGTACACCTCGCGCTGGACCAGGACGCGGGTGCGGGCGCAGCAGTCCTGGCCGGCGTTGTCGAGGAAGGAGAAGGGGTCGAGCGCGGTCTTGAGGTCGGCGTCGGCGAAGACGATGTTGGGGCTCTTGCCGCCGAGTTCGAGGGTGACCGGCTTGGCCTGCCGGGCGCAGCGCTCCATGACCTCGTGCCCGGTGCGGGTGGAGCCGGTGAACACGATCTTGGCGACGTCCGGGTGGTCCACCAGGGCGCGTCCGGCGGTGTGGCCGTAGCCGGGCAGGACCTGGAAGAGGTGTTCCGGCAGGCCCGCGTCCAGGGCGAGTCGGGCGAGGCGGAGCGCGGTGAGCGGGGTGGTCTCGGCGGGCTTGAGGACGACGGCGTTGCCCGCGGCGAGGGCCGGGAAGGAGCCCCAGGCGGCGATGGGCATGGGGAAGTTCCAGGGGGCGATCACGCCGACGACGCCGAGGGGTTCGCGGAAGGTGACGTTCCAGCCGCCGGGCACCGGGATCTGGCTGCCGAGGAGGCGTTCGGCGCCGCCCGCCGCGTAGAGGAGCAGGTCGCGGGCGTTGCCGGCCTCCCAGCGGGCGTTGCCGAGGGTGTGGCCCGCCTCGCGGACCTCCAGCCGGGCGAGTTCCTCCACGTGGGCGTCGACGGTGTCGGCGAAGCGGCGCAGCAGCCGGGCGCGGTCGGCGGGGGCGAGGGCGGCCCAGGCGCGCTGGGCGCGGGTGGCGCGGGCGACGGCGGCGTCCACGTCGGCGGCGCTCGCGGCGGGGACGGTGGCGACGGTCTCCTCGGTGGCGGGGTTGACCACCTGGAGCTGGTGCGGGTCCGTCAAGGTGTCACCTTTCACGGGTGTTCACAGTCGGCGGGCTGTTCACAGGCGTTCGAAGGAGCGGCGCAGTTCCCAGTCGGTGACGGCGGCGTCGAAGGCGGCGAGTTCGACGCGGGCCATGTTGGCGTAGTGGGCGACGACCTCCTCGCCGAAGGCGGCCTTGGCGATCGGGCTGGTCTCCCAGAGCTGGGCCGCCTCGCGCAGGGTGGTGGGAACGTGCTCGTAGTCGGCGGTGTAGGCGTTGCCGGGGCAAGGGTCGGGCAGTTCGAGCCGCTGCTCGACGCCGTAGAGCCCGGCGGCGACGAGTCCGGCGACGGCGAGGTAGGGGTTGACGTCGCCGCCGGGCAGCCGGTTCTCGAAGCGCAGCGAGCGGCCGTGGCCGACGACGCGCAGGGCGCAGGTGCGGTTGTCGTGGCCCCAGGCGACGGCGGTGGGGGCGAAGGAGCCGGGCTGGAACCGCTTGTAGGAGTTGATGTTCGGCGCGTACAGCAGGGAGAAGTCGCGCAGGGCGGCGAGCTGTCCGGCCAGGAAGTACCGCATCACCTCGGACATGCTGTCGCCGAGGGCCATCACGTTGCGGCCGTCCTCGTCGGCGAGCGAGAGGTGGATGTGGCAGGAGTTGCCCTCGCGCTCGTTGAACTTCGCCATGAAGGTGAGCGCCATGCCCTCCTGGGCGGCGATCTCCTTGGCGCCGGTCTTGTACACCGCGTGCTGGTCGCAGGTGCGCAGCGCCTCGGTGTAGCGGAACGCGATCTCGTGCTGGCCGGGGTTGCACTCCCCCTTGGCGGACTCGACGGTGAGGCCGGCGCCCGCCATCTCGTTGCGCAGCCGGCGCAGCAGGGGCTCCACGCGGCCGGTGCCGAGGATGGAGTAGTCGATGTTGTACTGGTTGGCCGGGGTCAGGCCCCGGTAGCCGGTGTCCCAGGCGTGCTCGTAGCTGTCCTTGAAGACGATGAACTCCAGCTCGGTGCCGGCCTGGGCGGTGTACCCGAGCGCGGCGAGCCGCTCCAGTTGGCGGCGCAGGATCTGGCGCGGGGCGGCGACGACGGGCGTCCCGTCCTCCCAGGCGAGGTCGGCCATGAGCAGGGCGGTGCCGGGGTGCCAGGGCAGGCGGCGCAGGGTGGCGGGGTCGGGGCGCATGGCGAAGTCGCCGTATCCGCGGTCCCAGGAGGACATCTCGTAGCCGTCGACGGTGTTCATCTCGGTGTCGACGGCCAGGAGGTAGTTGCAGCCCTCGGTGCCGTGGTCGAGCACCTCGTCGAGGAAGAAGCGGGCGGCGAACCGTTTGCCCTGGAGCCGCCCCTGCATGTCGGGGAAGGCGAGGACGACGGTGTCGATCTCGCCGCCGTCGACAAGGGCCCGTAGCTCCTCGACGCTCAGCGGGGGTGTGCGGTCTGCCACGGGAGGGCCTCCTGGGACGTGCTGCGCGCGGTCCTGCGGGGAGCCATAAGGTATGGCGGGGAACCATTGCTTGGGAAGGGGGCGCGACCGGATGGCGGAGAAGACGGGGGCGCGCGAGGGGGGTGACCGGCTGGGCGCGGTGCTGCGGCCGGTGCGGGCGGGCAACGGCTTCGAGGAGGCGCTGGAGCAGATCCTCCAGGTGGTCCGGCTGGGCCTGGTCCCTGACGGGGAACGGCTGCCCGCCGAGCGGGAGTTGGCGGAGCGGCTGGGCATCAGCCGGGTCACCCTGCGCGAGGTGCTGCGGGTGCTGCACGACCAGGGTCTGGTGGAGTCCCGGCGCGGGCGGTACGGCGGCACGTTCGTGCTGCGCCGCCCGGACGGCGTCGGCGAGGACGAGCTGCGGCGCCGCACGGCGGAGGTCGACATCGAGGACGTGCTGCGCTTCCGCGAGGTGCTGGAGGTGGGCGCGGCCGGGCTGTGCGCGGCGCACGGGCTGTCCGGTGAGGGCGTCGTACGGCTGCGGCGGGCGCTGGACCACACGCGGGACGCGCCGCTCGCGGACTACCGGCGCCGGGACACCCTGCTGCATCTGACGCTGGCCGGGCTGTGCGGCTCGCCGTCGCTGGCCGCGCAGTACGCGGCGGTCCGGGCGACCGTCAACGACCTGCTGGACTGCATCCCGTTGCTGGTGAGGAACCTGGAGCACTCCCAGCGGCAGCACACCGCGCTGGTGGAGGCGGTGCTGGAGAGGGACGCGGACGCGGCGCGGGAGATCGCGCGGGAGCACTGCGGGGGCACGGCGGCACTCCTGCGGGGCTTCCTGGCCTGACCGGCTCCGGCTCTGCAAAGGTACGCGTGAGCACCTTTGGAGGACACATGGGCGGAAGGCCGCTGATCGGCGTGAGTACGTATCTGGAGGCGGGCGCCCGCTGGGGCGTCTGGGAGCTGGAGGCGGCCCTCCTCCCCGCCGCCTACCCCCGCCTGGTGAGCCGTTCCGGCGGTCTTCCCGCCCTGCTGCCCCCGGACGACCCGGCGGTGGCACCGGAGGTGGTGGCCCGCCTGGACGGCGTGGTCGTCGCGGGCGGCCCCGACGTCGACCCCGCCCGCTACGGCGCCGAACGCAGCCCCCGCTGCGGCCCGCCCGCCCCGGAGCGCGACGCCTGGGAACTCGCCCTGATCGAGGCCGCGTTGGCCGCACGTGTCCCGCTGCTCGGCATCTGCCGCGGGATGCAGCTCCTGAACGTCGCCCTCGGCGGCACCCTCGTCCAGCACCTCGACGGCCACGCGGAGACGGTCGGCGTCTACGGCGCGCATCCGGTACGCCCGGTGCCGGGCACCCTGTACGCGGAGATCGAGCCGGACGACACGAGCGTCCCCACCTACCACCACCAGGCGGTGGACCGCCTCGCTCCCGGCCTGATCCCCTCGGCCCACGCCGCCGACGGCACGATCGAGGCGCTCGAACTCCCCCCGGCCGAGGGCTGGGCGCTCGGTGTGCAGTGGCACCCGGAGATGGGCACGGACGAACGGGTGATGCGCGCGCTGATCGCGGCCGCGAGCGGAGGCACCCTCTGACCACGGGTCAGCTAACCACGGGTCAGCGACAGCAGCTCCCTGGCCGGTCCCGTGGGCCGGTGCCCCGTCGGCCAGACCGCCCGCAGATCACGGCGCAAGGAGACGCCCTCCACCGGGATGCCCACCAGCCGCCGGGTCGCCAGCTCCTCGCCGACCGCGAGTTCGCTGAGGACGGCGGGCCCGGCGCCGCCGACCACGGCCGCCTTCACGGCCGTGGTGGAGGAGAGCTCGATCAGGGGGCGGGCGGCGGCACCGAGGGCCGCGTCGAGGACCTGGCGGGTGCCGGAGCCCCGCTCGCGGAGGATGAGCGGGGTGGCGGCCAGTTCCGCCGTCTCCAGCGGGCGTGGGCGGCGGGCCCAGGGGTGGGTGGGGGCGGTGACGACGGTGAGGCGGTCGTGGGCGATGACGGCCGAGTCCAGACCGGTCGGGACCGTGAGGCCCTCCACGAAGCCGAGGTCGGCCTCACCGGACAGCAGGAGTTCGGCGACCCTCGCCGAGTTGCCCGCGAGCAGGGACACCGCCGTGTCCGGCCGCCCGGCGCGCAGCGCGAGCAGCCAGCCCGGCAGCAGGTACTCGGCGATCGTCATGCTGGCCGCGACCCGGAGCCGGGAGTCCCGCCGGGCCCGCAGCGCCTGCGCGCCCGCGTCGAACACCTCGGCCGCGGCCACGACCTGCCGCGCCCAGTCGGTGACCAGGGCGCCCGCGTCGGTGAGCCGGGAGCCGCGTGGCGAGCGGTCGACCAGGGCGACACCGAGCTGCCGTTCCATGGAGCGCAGGCGGCTGCTGGCGGCGGGCTGGGTGATGCCCAGTTCACGCGCGGCCGCCCCGAGGCTGCCCAGCCGGGCCACGGCCAGCAGCAGCTCCAGCGCGCCGAGGTCGGGCACCCGGTGCGTGAGCGAGCCGCCCCGCCCATGCTCTTCACTCATAAGACCACCTTATGCCCCCATAGGAACGACGTCCCTGGTCAGCCACCACGGGCCCGGCCAGGCTGGATGCATGCACCTCACCGCCCGCCTCCGCCACCTCGGACCGAACTGGTACGCCGCCGTCATGGGCACGGCGATCGTCGGCTCGGCGGGCGCCGCCCTCCCCTCGCACGTCCCGTGGCTCTGCGCCGCCGCCTGGGCCCTCTCCCTCCTCCTGCTGCTCGCCCTCCTCGCCGCCCGCGCCCTGCACTGGACCCACCACCGCGACCAGGCCCGCGCCCACCTGCTCGACCCGGCGACGGCGCCCTTCCACGGCTGCGCCGCCATGGCCCTGCTCGCGGTCGGCGGCGGCGCGCTCTCGGCCGGCCGGTACTGGATCGGCACGCCGGCCGCCGTGGCACTGGACGCCGTGCTGTTCACGGCCGGTACGGCGCTGGGGCTCGCGGCCGCCGTGGCGGTGCCGTACCTGATGGTGACCCGGCACCGCACCGCCCTCGCCGACGCCACCCCGGTGTGGCTGCTGCCGCTGGTCGCGCCGATGGTGTCGGCCGCGCTGGGCCCCGCCCTGGTGCCGTATCTGCCGCCCGGACAGCCCCGCGAGACCCTGCTGCTGGGCTGTCTCGCGCTGTTCGGCCTGAGCCTGCTGGCCACGCTGCTGATGCTGCCGCTGCTCCTGGCCCGGCTGCTGCTCCACGGCCCGCTGCCGCTCGCGCTGACCCCGGCGCTGTTCCTGGTCCTCGGCCCGCTGGGCCAGTCCACCACCGCCACCGGCGCCGTCGCGGATCTGGCACCGGGCGTCGTACCGGCGCCGTACGACCGGGGGCTCGCGGTGTTCGCCGTGCTGTACGGGGTGCCCGTCATGGGGTTCGCGCTGCTGTGGCTGACCTTCGCCGCCGCGCAGGTGGTGCGGGCGCGACGGCGGGGCATGCGGTTCGCGCTCACCTGGTGGGGGCTGACCTTCCCGGTGGGCACCTGCGTCACCGGCGCGGCCTCGCTCGCCCGGCACACCGGCCTGACCGTGTACGCCGCACTGGCGGTCGGCCTGTACGCCCTGCTGCTCATGGCCTGGGCCGCCGCGGCCACCGGTACCGTGCGCGGCCTGCTCAGCGGCTCGCTGCTGCCAGCGCCTGCGCCAGCACACGGGGAGCTCGGAGCAGCGAGGGTCCGTACCAGGTCAGGTGCCGCCCGCTGACGAGGGCGCAGGGCAGGCCGGGGAACGCCTCGGGGCCGTCGTCGGCGGTGAAGCGGTACGGCTCGTCGGGCAGCACCACCAGCCCGGGGGCCGCCGCGTTCAGCTCGTCCAGCGGGACACGGGGGTAGCGCTCGGGGTGCCCGGCGTACAGGTGGCGCACACCGAGGCGGGCCAGGACGTCACCCGCGAACGTGTCCCGGCCGAGCACCATCCAGGGGCGGCGCCAGACGGGTACGACAGCGCTGACCGGCCGCTCCGGCTCCCGCAGCCCGGCCCAGGCCGCCTCGGCGCCGTCCAGCCAGCCGGGGCGGGTCCCGGCGCCGCACGCCCTCAGCACCCGCTCCAGCTCGGTGAACGCCTGCGGCACCGTCCGCACCTCGGTGACCAGCACCGTGAGGCCCGCCGCGCGCAGGGCGTCCAGGTCGGGGGCGCGGTTCTCCTCCTCGTTGGCGATCACCAGGTCGGGAGCGAGGCCGGCGATCCGCGCGGTGTCGGGGTTCTTGGTGCCGCCGATCCGGACGACGTCGAGACCCGCCGGGTGCTCGCACCAGTCGGTGGCCCCGACGAGGACACCGGGCAGCGTCACGGCGACCGCCTCGGTGAGGGACGGGACGAGGGAGGCCACCCGCACTAGCGGGACCGGTCCTGGACCGCCTCGATGTGCTCGGCAACGGCCACCACGATGACCCTCGTGTCCGGCACGGTGGCCCGCCAGCGGTGGCGGACGCCCCCGGTCAGGTACAGGGTGTCGCCCCGGCCCAGCCGGTAGGCGCGGCCCTCGGCCTCGATCTCGACCGCGCCGTCCGCGACGTACATCAGCTCGTCGTTGCGGTGCTGGAACTCGCGGCCCGCGTCGTGGTCGCCGGTGAACTCCGAGGCGTGCAGTTGGTGGTGGCCGCGCACCAGGGCGCGGGTACGGGCGGCGAAGTCACCGTCGGCGACCGGCTCGCCGCGTACGACGTCCACGCTGCACGCGGGGTCGGCGGCGGCGAGCAGTTCCACCGCCGTGGTGCGCAGCGCGTCGGCCAGCTTCTCCAGGGAGGTGCGGCTCGGGCGGGCCCGGTCGTTCTCCACCTGGCTGAGGAAGGGCACCGAGAGGCCGCTGCGCTCGGCCACGACCGCGAGGGTGAGTTCGAGCGTCCGGCGGCGACGCCGGACGGCCGCGCCGACCCGCACGGGCTGTCGCTCTTTGTGGTCGCCCATCGCTGCGGCTCCCTCCTTCACGCGTGACGCGGCTGCCCGGACGCCTCGTGCCGGGCGTCCCTGTCCTTAAGTTGTCTGCACCCTACGCATGTTCGGCAAACCGTTTCACGCGCCTCTCACATCCCGCGCCGCCGCCGGGCCGGGACCCCACGGTTCGCGCCACCGCCACGCTCCGCCGGGCGCGCCCCCGCGAGCCCGCCGTCCTCTTCCGTCCCCGCGCCGGAGTTCCGCGGCTTTCATCTGCTTCAAGGCCCGGACGGGCCCAGGTGTTCCCGCCGGGCGGGGTCCGTGGCGCTCCGTGGTTGGCCGGATCTGCACGGTGGTGAGAACGCCCGAGGGGCGGACGCCCGCGAGCGTCCGCCCCTCGGGTGAGCCCGGTGTCACCCGGCCGCTTCGTCCTTGGCGGCCGGTGCCCACTTGTCGGCCAGCGCCGGGTGCGCGTCGAGCCAGGTGCGCACGGCGTCCTGCTCCTTGCCCTTGCCCGCCTTCTGGATACGCGCCTCCAGCCCGGTGAGCTGCTCCTCCGTCATGGAGAAGTCCTTCAGCCACTTGGCGATCTCGGGGTTGTCGGCGGCGAACCCCTTGCGGGCGAGGGTGTGCACGGTGTCGCCCTTGCCCCAGGCACCCGCCGGGTCCTTGAGCTTCTTCAGCTCGTAGTCGCTGTAGGCCCAGTGCGGGGACCACAGGGTGACGACCACGGGCTGCTTCTTGGCGTAGGCCCGCTTCAGCTCGGTCAGCATGGCCGGGGTGGAGCCGTCGATCACCTCGTACTTGCCCTTGAGCCCGTACTCGGGAATGACCTTGTCCTTGAGCAGGCCCATCATGCCCGCGCTGGGCTCGATGCCGATGATCCGGCCGTCGAACTCGGCGGCGTGCTTCTTCAGGTCGGCCAGGGAGTTCACGTCCTTCACGTAGGACGGGACGGTCAGCTCCAGGGAGGTGGAGCCGTACCAGTTGCCCAGGTCCTCCATCCGGTCGCCGTACTTCTTCCAGTACTCGGCGTGCGTGGTGGGCAGCCAGGAGTCGGTCTCGAAGTCGAGGCGTCCGGTGGCGAGTCCGGTGTAGAGCGGGCCGGCCGCGTACTGGGTGACGGTGACCTTGAAGCCGCGCCGCTCCAGCAGCTCCTTCCAGAGGAAGGTGGAGGCGATGCCCTCGTCCCACGGGATGTACCCGAGCTTGATCTCCTTGCCCTGGCCGATGTCCGTGCCGGAGGCGGTGGACTTGGCGGCGCCGGGCCCGAAGACCCCGAGCCCGCCCGCGACCAGCGCGAGCACGACCACCGCGACGACGGCGACGGCCGGGCGCGGGCGGTAGGACCAGGCGCTGGGCCGGGCCTTGGCGGCGGCGCGGCGGCCGAGCGGGGAGAGCTGGGTGCCGAGCGCGCCGGTCACCCGGTCGAGGTAGATGGCGAGGACGACGATGCCGACGCCCGCCTCGAAGCCGTAGCCGATGTCGAGCTGGCCGATGGCCTCGTTGACGGCGCCGCCGAGGCCGCCGGTGCCGACCATGCCCGCGATGACGACCATGGACAGGCCGAGCATGATGACCTGGTTGACGCCCGCCATGATGGTGGGCAGGGCGAGCGGGAGCTGCACCCGCCACAGGGTGTCGCGCGGTGTGGTGCCGAACGCCTCGGCGGCCTCGACCAGTTCGGCGTCGACCTGGCGGATGCCCAGTTCGGTCATGCGGACGCCGGGGGCGAGCGCGAAGATCAGGGTGGCGACGACACCGGCGGCGGTACCGAGCCCGAAGAAGAGCATGGCCGGGATGAGCAGCACCATGGACGGCATGGTCTGGAGCAGGTCCAGCGCGGGGCGCAGCGTGGCGCTCACCGCGCGGGAGCGGGCGGCCCAGATGCCCAGCGGGATCGAGATGACCAGCGCGATGATGGTGGCGACCAGGACCAGCGCCAGCGTGGACATGGCCTTTTCCCACAGGTCGAGGGAGTCCACGAGCGCGAATCCGGCGAAGGCGAGCACGCCGGCTGTCAGTCCGCGCAGCCACCAGGCGAGGACGGCGAGGATGCCGGCCAGCAGCAGCGGCTGGGGGGCGTTGAGGACGGCGTCGATGCCGTCGTACATGCCCTCCAGGACGGCGCGGACGGCGTCGAAGAGCCAGGAGAGGTGGCCGACCAGCCAGTCGACCCCGGAGTCGACCCAGTCGCCGAGCGGAAGCCTAGGCACGGGCGGTCACCTTCCTCTCGTCGCCGCCGTGGTCGCAGGCGATCGGGTCTCCCTGTCCGTCGCCCAGGAAGCCGACCAGGCGGCTCCCGGGGACGACGCCGAGGAGGGTCCGGTCGGCGTCGACGACGGCGACCGGGTGGCTGAGGCGGGCGCTGAGCGCGCACAGCTCGGTGAACGGCGTACCGGGCGCGGCGGTCTCGCAGCCGCAGTCCGCCTCGTCACCCGTCACGTCGGTGTCCATGACGGCGGCCGCCGTGAGCACGCGGGAGCGGTCGACGTCCTGGGTGAAGGAGGCGACGTAGTCGTCGGCGGGGCGCAGCAGGATGTCCTCGGCGGTGCCGGTCTGCACGATCCGGCCGTCGCGCATGACGGCGATGCGGTCGCCCAGGCGCATGGCCTCGTTGAGGTCGTGGGTGATGAAGACGATGGTCTTGCGCAGCGTCTTCTGCAGTTCGAGGAGCTGGTCCTGCATGTCGCGGCGGATCAGCGGGTCCAGCGCGCTGAAGGACTCGTCCATCAGCAGCAGGTCGGCGTCGGTGGCGAGCGCGCGGGCGAGGCCGACGCGCTGCTGCATGCCGCCGGAGAGTTCGTCGGGCCAGGAGTTCTCCCAGCCGGCCAGGCCGCACAGGGCGAGCGCCTCGTCGGCGCGGCGTTCGCGCTCGGCGCGGGGCACGCCCTGCACGGCCAGGCCGTAGGCGGCGTTGTCGCGGACGCTGCGGTGCGGGAAGAGCGCGAAGTGCTGGAACACCATGCTGATCTTGTGGGCCCGGACCTCGCGCAGCTCGCGGTCGCCGAGGCCGGTGAGGTCCTGCCCGTCGTAGCGGACGCGGCCCGCGGTGGGTGTGAGCAGGCCGTTGAGCGTGCGCAGCAGGGTGGACTTGCCCGAGCCGGACAGGCCCATGACAACAAAGATCTCGCCCGGGGCGACGGCGAAGGACGCGTCGATGACGGCCGCGGTGCTGCCCTCCCCACGCAGCTCGTCGCGGTCGGCGCCCTGCTCCAGCCGTTCCACGGCCTGTTCCGGTCGTCTGCCGAACACCTTGTAGAGATGTTCGGCTTCGATTCTCGCGGTCATGCATGTCCCTCGGCTAGGCGGCAAGGAGCAGGAGACGAGGGATCGTTGTCGCTGGAAAAGCAATTGCCTCGTTCCGGCGCGCGGCGCCTGCCCGGTCATATTTGAGCCAAACTCAGAAGTGGCCCAGGTCACACCTGCGGCCCGGTGCGCGGGAGCGCTGTCGGTGCGGTGCGGCATGATGCCAGCGTGACCGGACGACTGATGCTTCTCGACACCGCCTCGCTGTACTTCCGCGCCTACTTCGGCGTGCCGGACTCGGTCAGAGCACCCGACGGCACCCCGGTGAACGCGGTGCGCGGACTGCTGGACTTCATCGACCGCCTGGTCAAGGACCACCGCCCGGACGAGCTGGTGGCCTGCATGGACGCCGACTGGCGCCCCCAGTGGCGGGTCGACCTGATCCCCTCCTACAAGGCGCACCGGGTGGCCGAGGAGCACGAGGGCGCCCCGGACGCCGAGGAGGTCCCGGACACCCTCTCCCCGCAGGTCCCGGTGATCGAGGAGGTGCTGGACGCGCTCGGCATCGCCCGCGTCGGCGTGGCCGGTTACGAGGCGGACGACGTGATCGGCACGTTCACCGCCCGCGCGGACGGCCCGGTCGACATCGTCACCGGCGACCGTGACCTGTACCAACTGGTCGACGACGCCCGCGGGGTCCGTGTCCTGTATCCGCTCAAGGGCGTCGGCACCCTCCAGCTCACCGACGAGGCGTGGCTGCGCGAGAAGTACGGCGTCGACGGCCGGGGTTACGCGGACCTGGCGCTGCTGCGCGGCGACCCGAGCGACGGCCTGCCGGGCGTCGCCGGTGTCGGGGAGAAGACGGCCGCCAAGCTGCTCGCCGAGTTCGGGGACCTGGCCGGGATCGTCGCGGCCGTCGACGACCCGAAGGCGAAGCTCACCCCGACCCAGCGCAAGCGCCTGACCGAGGCGGCGCCCTACCTCGCGGTCGCCCCGAAGGTGGTCCGGGTGGCCGGCGACGTCCCGCTGCCCGAGGTCGACACCGCGCTGCCGCACGCCCCGCGCGACCCGGCCGCCCTGGACGCCCTGGCGGCCCGCTGGGGCCTGGGCGGCTCGCTCCAGCGCCTGCTGACCACCCTGGAGGCGTGACCGCGCCGCCCGCCCCTTCCGCAAGGGGAATTTCCGGACGAAGGTGTCCCCGGGAGCGGGGCACCGGCGGCGCGGGATGCTAACTTAGGTAAACCTAACCAAGGCAGCAGGAGGCCGTCATGGCAGAGCGTCCGGGGCGTAAGCCGCGCAAGCTCCATTCCGCCCAGGTGGTGCGCACCGAGCGGCTGACCCCGCACGTCCAGCGGATCGTGCTCGGCGGCGACGGCCTCGCCGAATTCTCGGCCGACACCTGGACCGACCACTATGTGAAGCTCCTCTTCGCCCCGGTGGCGGGGATGACCTACCCGGAGCCGTTCGACCTGGAGCGGATCCGCGCCGAACTCCCCCGCGAACAGTGGCCGGTGACCCGTACGTACACCGTGCGCGCCTGGGACGGCGAGCACCGGGAGCTGACCCTCGACTTCGTGATCCACGGCGACGAGGGCCTCGCCGGGCCCTGGGCCACCCGGGTACGCCCCGGCGAGACCCTGCGCTTCTTCGGCCCCGGCGGCGCCTACACCCCCGATGTGACGGCCGACTGGCATCTGTTCGTCGGGGACGAGAGCGCACTGCCCGCCATCGCCCGCGCGCTGGAGACCCTGCCGCCCGGCACGCCCGCGCACGCCTTCGTGGAGGTGTCCGGCCCCGAGGAGGAGCAGAAGATCGACTCCGACGTGGAGGTCGTCTGGCTGCACCGCGGGGACCGCCCGGTGGGCGAGCTCCTGCTGGAGGCGGTGGGGGCGCTCCGGTTCCCCGAGGGCCGCCCGCACGCGTTCGTGCACGGTGAGGCGTCCTTCGTGAAGGCGCTGCGCCGGACGCTGCGCGTGGAGGCGGGCATCCCGCGCGAGGACCTGTCCATCTCCGGCTACTGGCGCCTGGGTCACGACGAGGACGGCTGGCAGGCCAGCAAGCCGGAGTGGAACGCGCGGATCGAGGCCGAGCAGGAGAACTCCGGGGCGGCCGGGGCCTAGGGGATGCCCGGCGGGTCGAGCGCGGCCGTCAGACCCCGCGTCCGTACCCTGAGCCGCCGGAAGGCTGGTCGGCCCGGAGGCGGGCGTGCAGGTGCATGTCGTGCCAGCCGTCCGGGTGCAGCAGGGCCCGGCGGCGGGTGCCCTCCACCGCGAACCCGGCCTTGGTGGCGACCCGGCAGGACGCCTCGTTGGCCGTGGCGTGCATCAGCTCCAGCCGGTTGAAACCGGTCTCCTCCAGCGCCCAGCGCACCAGCGCGTCCGTGGCGTGCCCGGCGACGCCCTGGCCGCGCGCCCGCGTCACCGTCCAGTACGCCACCTCGGCCACGCCGTCCCGCAGCCGGATCTCCCGCAGCGCGGCCCGGCCGCGCAGTTCGCCGGTGTCCGCGCGCACCACGGCCCACTGGGCGCCGCCCTCGTCCGCCCACTCCGCGTGCCACGCCTCGATCCAGCCGGCCGCCTCCTCCTCGGAGTCGCAGGACCGCCCGTGCCACTGGTGCAGCACCGGGTCCTGGAAGGCGGCGTGGACGGCGGGCGCGTCCTCGGCCCGCCAGGGGCGCAGGCGCAGACCGGCGGCGGCCGGGATGTCGGGCTGCGGCTGACGGGAGAGGGTTCCTGCGGGCAGCACCGGGCTGGTGAGAAACGGCATGCCCGGCATCCTGCCAAGCGTCCGGCACCCGGCGGGCGGATTTCGGCCCCCGTACCCTGGGAGCCTGATGAGACGCCGTACGCCAGCCCCGCCCGCCCCGCTCCCCCAGCGCCGGGGTGTCGACCCCGTGCGGCTGCGGCTGCCGGCGGACGGGGCGTGGGGCACGGTGCGTGAGCATCTCGTGGCCCGGCTCACGGGCGCCGGGCCGGGGGTGGTCGAGGCGATGTTCCACGCCGGGGCGGTCGTGGGGGCCGACGGGCTGCCGGTGGCACCGGACGCGCCGTACCGGCCGGGGATGTTCGTGTGGTTCCACCGCGAGCTGCCGCCGGAGGTGCCGGTGCCGTTCCCGGTCGAGGTGGTGTACCGGGACGAGCACATCGTCGTCGCCGACAAGCCGCACTTCCTGGCCACCACCCCGCGCGGCTCCCATGTCGCCGAGACCCTGCTCGCCCGCCTGCGCCACGACCTCGGCCTGCCGGGATTGGGCGCCGCGCACCGGCTGGACCGGCTCACCGCCGGGCTGGTGCTGTTCACCGTGCGCCCCGAGGAACGCGGCGCCTACCAGGGGCTGTTCCGGGACCGCCGGGTGCACAAGGAGTACGAGGCGGTCGCCCGGCACGACCCGGCGCTGGAGCTGCCCCGGACCGTGCGCAGCCGCATCCTGAAGGAGCGCGGGGTGCTGGCGGCACGGGAGGTCGAGGGCGAGCCCAACGCCGTGACACGGGTGGAGCACGCCGGACACCGCGAGGAGGACGGGCTGGCCCGCTACCGCCTGCTGCCCGCCACCGGCCAGACCCACCAGCTCCGGGTCCACCTCAACTCACTCGGCGTTCCCATCCTCGGCGACCCCCTGTACCCGGAGGTGGCCCCCGAAACAGCGCCCGGCGACTTCCGGCGCCCCCTCCAACTCCTCGCCCGCGCGCTGGAGTTCACCGATCCGGTCACCGGCGCCCGGCACAGCTTCGCCAGCGGGCGCACGCTCGCGGCATGGACCTCCCCGAAGGACTGGGCCCGCCCCTGACCCGACGCCCGCTCGCGAAGCGGCCCCTACTCCCCCAGCAGCCACCGCCACATCCGCTGCCAGCGGCTAGGCGGCTCGCTCCCCGGGACGGGCCAGGACACGGCCGGGGCGGCGGACGGGACCGGCTCCACCCGTTCCTCCGCCTTCTCCTCCACCCGCTCCCGCAGCGGCTCCACCGGCTCCTCCACCCGATGCGGGTGCAGGGACGACATGCTGGGCGCCCGGTTGACGTCCTGCTTCGGCTTGGGCTCGAACAGCACCGGCAGCGAGACCAGATGCCGGGACGCGATGGAGGACCGCCAGCGCAGATCCTCCTCCGCGCACTCCAGCCGGATGTCCGGCAGCCGGGTCAGCAGGGCGTCCACCCCGATGTCGGCGATCGCCCGCCCGATGTCCTGGCCGGGGCATTCGTGCGGGCCGCCGCCGAAGGCGAGATGGGAACGGTTGCCCTTCATGTGCGCGGTGGGGTCGGGGCGTACCCGCGGGTCGAGGTTGCCCGGCGCGGGCGCGAACAGCAGCCCGTCGCCCCGCCGGATGCGCTGCCCGCCCAGCTCCGTGTCCTGCTTGGCGTAGTAGCCGAGGACGGTGCTGAACGGCGGCTCGTCCCACAGCGACTGCTCGATCGCCTCCGGCACCGTCATCTGCCCGCCGTTGAGCCGGGCGCGGAAGCCCGGTGCGGTCAGCACCATGCGCAGCGCGTTGGCCAGCAGGTTGGCGGTGGTCTCGTACGCGGCGAAGAGGAGCAGCCGCAGGTGTTCGCGGACCTCGTCGTCGCTCAGACCCGCCTCGTGGGTGATCAGATGGCTGGTGACGTCGTCCTCGGGCCGGGCCCGGCGCCGGGTGGTGAGCCTGCTCAGCGCGTCCATGACGTAGGCGTGGCTCTCGTTGGCGGTCTCGGTGCCCTTGAGCGCGTCACGGGCCGCCTGCACCATCCGGTCGCTGTACTCCTCGGGCATGCCGAGGATCTCGCACATCACGGCCATCGGCAGGTGCTCGGCGAACTGGGAGACCAGATCGGCCCGGCCGCGTCCGCAGAAGCCGTTGACCAGTTCCTGGGTGGAGCTGTTGATGGAGCGGCGCAGGCCGCGGTGGTCGATGGTGCCCATGGCGGCGGTGACGGCCGCGCGCAGCCGCTGGTGCTCGTCGCCCTCGGCGTGCGCGCAGATCGGCTGCCGGGCGATGTGCGGCATCAGCGGATGGTCGGGCTTGACCATGCCCTCCAGCAGCGGTGTCCAGCCCCGGCTGTCCCGGGTGTACTGCGAGGGGCTGCGCACCATGTGCAGGTTCTCGGCGTGCCCGAGCACCACCCACATCGGTACGTCGTCGTGGAGGAGTACGGGGGCGACCGGGCCGTGCTTCTCGCGCAGCCGCTCGTAGAGCGCGTCCAGGTCGGGCGCGTCCGGCCCGTACAGCCGGTGCAGGCCGCCGGGGCCGGTGCCGTGCGCGGGGCAGCCCGGCGGCGGGCCGGGGGCGGTGTCGGGGGTGCCTGTCGGGGTCTGGGGTTCAGGCGTCACAGTGATCGCTTTCGGAAAAAGGCGGGGGTGGGCCCGTGGGGCCGCGGGGTCAGGTCAGGGCGCCGGACCGGGCGAGGGAGTGCAGGAAGTGCATCAGCGTCAGCAGGGTGTCCCGGCTGGAGGCACGCCGGCGTACGTCGCACTCGACGATCGGGATCTCCGGGGCCAGGTCGAGCGCGCCGCGCAGCTCCTCGACCGGGTGACGGGGCGCGTCCGGGAAGGAGTTGACGGCGACGATGAACGGCACACCGCGCTCCTCCAGGCGGCCCATGACGTCGAAGCTGACGTCCAGGCGCCGGGTGTCGACCAGGACGACCGCGCCGAGCGCGCCCTCGAAGAGGCGGTTCCACAGGAACCAGAACCGTTCCTGGCCGGGGGTGCCGAAGAGGTAGAGGACGAGTTTCTCGGTGATGCTGATGCGGCCGAAGTCCATGGCCACGGTGGTGGCCGTCTTGGTCTCGGAGCCGTAGTCGTCGTCGACCCCGATCCCGGCCTGGGTCATGGTCTCCTCGGTGGTCAGCGGTCTGATCTCGCTCACCGAGCCGACCATGGTGGTCTTGCCGACGCCGAAACCGCCCACGATCACGATCTTCACCGCGGCCTGGGCGGTCTGCGGGAGCCGGTCCTCGGTGCGCGGGCCGGGGATCGGGGCGGGGACGGCGTCAGAGCCGTTGAAGTCCATGCATCACCGCTTCGAGGAGGGACCGGTCGGGGAGCGCCTGGCGGACGATCGGGGCGCGCGCCTGCACCAGGTCGGCGCCGATCAGCTCGGTGATCAGCGCGGTCATCGCACTGAACGGCAGGTCGAGGTAGGCCGAGAGTTCGGCCACGGACAGCGGGGAGGAGCAGAGCCGGAGCACGGCCGCCTGTTCGGGGGTGCCGGACGGCGGGGGCGCCGAGCGCGCCACGATCAGGGTGACCAGATCGAGCCGCGCCCGTCCGCCCTCGTGCAGGCCGGTGACGGCGTACAGCCGCTCGGGATTGCCGCTCTCCCCCTCGTCGTCCGCCTCGGGGGCGGCCGGCGGCGGGGAGGGCGCCTCCTGCGGCAGGCGCCGTTTGCGTCGCGGGGTCATACGGCCTGCCCGCCGCGCCGGGGCGGAGAGGTGAGGTGGGCGCCGATCCGGACGACGAGGTCGCGCATCATGCCGCCCATCCGGCCGGGCTCGCACACCACGTCGGCGAGGACGGCGAGGTAGGCGTTGTCACCGGCGGCCATCAGATAGAAGTAGCCGCCGTCGATCTCGATGACGACGAGCTTCATCTCGCCGCTGCTGCCGGGCAGTTCCTGGGCGACCGCCCCGGCCAGGCTCTGTACGCCGGCGCAGGCGGCGGCCACCCGGTCGGCGGCGTCCGGGTCGCCGCCGAAGCGGGCGATGCGCAGGCCGTCCGAGGAGAGCACCACGATCATCTCGATGCCCGGTACGCCGTCGTGCAGTTGCTTGAGCATCCAGTCGAAGTTGGCACGCTGCTGGATCACTTGGGCTCCCCCTCGTCGCCGGCACCGGTGTCGGCCGAGTCGTCGATCAGATGCAGGTAGGCGGTCGGATTCCGGGTGAAGTCGGTCGGGTGGGCGCCCTCGTTGCCCTTCTTCATGCCGTCCCAGAAGGCGTCGACCCACATGCCCGGTTCGCGGTCCAGCAGCTTCTGCCGCTCGGGGTCGGTCTCGGTCCGGGGTTCCGGCTCGGGCCGGGACCAGACGGTGGGCCGCCCCTCGCGTTCGGCCTGCTCGATGGCGGCCTGTTCGGCGTAGCGCTGGCTGAGCGGCACCGTCGCCCGGCTGCGGCGCTGGGGCAGTCCGTTCGCCGTCCACTCGGTGACCTCGGGGGCGTCGTCCTCCATCGAGGCCGGGGCGGGGACGCGCGGTGCGGTGGGGCGGCGCCGCTTGGGCGGACGCTTGGGGCCTTCCAGCGCGCCGAGTTCGGGCATCGGCACGGCGGTGGCGCCGATGCCGTGCGCGGCGCCGACACCGGGTTCGGTGGTCGTCATGTCGCGCGGGACGACGAGGATGGCGCGGACGCCGCCATAGGCGGAGGCGCGCAGCGAGACGTCCATGTTGAAGGCGTTGCAGAGCCGGCCGACCACGGCGAGGCCGAGGCGGGGGCTGTCACCGAGGTTGTGCGCGTCGTCGTCGGCGCGGGCGTCCAGGATCATCTGCTCGACCCGGGCGCGCCCCTCCTCGCTGAGGCTGACTCCGGCGTCCTCGATCTCGATGGCGAGGCCGGTCTGCACCTCGAAGGCCGTGACGTGCACCTTGGTCGACGGCGGGGAGTAGCGGGTGGCGTTGTCGAACAGCTCGGCGGCCGCGTGGATGATCGGCTCGACGGAGGTGCCCTTGATGTTGATGTTGACGATCGAGGCGAGGTTGATGCGGGGGAACTCCAGGATGCGGGACATCGCACCCCGCAGCACGCTGTAGAGCGAGACGGGCACCGGCCACTGGCGGCCCGGACGGCCGCCGCCGAGCACCGAGATGGAGTCGGCCAGGCGGCCGATCAGCGCGGTGCCGTGGTCGACCCGCAGCAGGTCGTCGAAGACCTCGGCGTTGCGGCCGTGGTCCTCCTCCATCTCCCGCAGTTCCTTGGCCTGTTGGTGGACGATGGCCTGCACGCGGCGGGCGGTGGTGACGAACGCGCGCTGGGTGGCGTCGCGCATGTTGATCTCGTGCTCGGCACCGCGCAGCGCGACCCGCAGCAACTCACGCTGGGACGGCGGGAGATGACGCAGCTCGGGGTCGTCGTCGACGACGTTGCGCAGGACGTCCCGCAGCCGCTCGCCTCTGCGCAGCCGGGCCAGCGCGTGGGGCAGCACCTCGGAGCCGAGGCGGACGATCTCCGCGTCATGGGCGGCGATGCGGTGCTCCAGATACGCGGTGTGCCGGGCGTGCTCGGCCTGGACGGCGCGGAGTTGACGCCCCCGGCGCAGCACTTCGGCCGCGGTGGCCAGCACCAGCAGCGTGGCCACGACCCCGCAGCAGCCGACGGCGATCCGGGCGGCCCCCGGCACCAGGAACACGGCGGCCGCGGTGACCGCGACCATCACCAGGGCGGGCGGCAACAACACCTGTGCGTACGGACGTTCACGGACACCGGGAGGTTTCTGAACACTCACCATGGATGCCTTCTGGGAAGGAACGGTATATAGGGGAACAGGCGTCCGATATCCATCTCAACCGGGTCCGCCGCGGGCGAGCCTAATCCGACCGGGACACCCCCGTGTCATATTCGGCAAGCACCTGAAATCCCCCGCGCAACAGGAGTACCGTCCCCCCTATTTACACAGCGAGCAGCCACTCGAACACGCTTGGTAGCGCAGGACAGGCATGCAAAAAGGGCCGGCTGGACCGGCCCTTCTTGGGGGCGCGGGGAACTGCGCGACAAGCCACAGCCCACCCGCACCCGCTCTGCGACCTCACCCCACGGACGAGTAGGCGACCACTCCCCGCAGCAGTTGATCGACAGCCTTGCGCGCATTCTTGGCGACGGTCGAGTTCTCGGTGGGCGCGGCCGCGGCCACCTGCCCCAGAACGTCGATCACCTGCTTCGTCCACCGCACGAAGTCCCCGGCAGGCATCTCCGCCTCCCGCAGCACCTCGTCGAGCCCCTTGCCGGACGCCCACTGATGGGCGACCCAGGCGAACCCGAGATCGGGCTCCCGCTGTCCGACCCCCTCGGTCTGGCTGATCCGGAAGTCCTCCTCCAGGGCGTCCAGCCGCCCCCAGATCCGGACCATCTCCCCGAGCGCGGCCTGGGCCTGCCCGGAGGGCAGCTTGGGCGCCATGGCGTCGTCGCTGACCCGCGACTCGTACACCAACGCCGAGACGCAGGCGGCGAGTTCGGCGGGGCCGAGCCCCTCCCAGACGCCCTCGCGCAGACATTCACTGGCCAGCAGGTCCAACTCGCCGTAGAGCCGGGCGAGCCGCTTGCCGTTGGTCGTGACCTCGTCGCCGCGCAGGTAGTCCAGCTCGGTCAGCAGGGCCACGATCCGGTCGAAGGTCCGCGCGATGGTGTTGGTACGGCCCTCGATGCGCCGCTCCAACTGCGAGGTGTCGCGCTGGAGCCGGTGGTAGCGCTCGGCCCAGCGGGCGTGGTCCTCACGGTCGTCGCAGCCGTGGCAGGGGTGCGCGCGGATCGCGGTGCGCAGCCGGGCGATCTCCCGGTCGTCGGCGGCCTGCGAACGCTTCTTGCGGGCACGCTCCGGCGGGATGTGCCCGGCCTTCGTGCGCAGCGCCGAGGCGAGGTCGCGGCGCGACTGCGGGGAGCGCGCGTTGAACGTCTTCGGGATGCGCATCCGGTCCAGCGCCTCCACCGGGACGGGGAAGTCGATGGACGCCAGCCGCTTGACCTGCCGCTCGGCGGTGAGCACCAGCGGGCGCGGCCCGTCGTGCTGGTCGAAGCCCCGGTTGCCGCCGGTCCGCCCGGCGGGCAGGCCGGGGTCGAGGACCAGGGCGAGACCGGCGAACTTGCCGGTGGGCACATGGATGATGTCGCCGGGCTTGAGCTTCTCCAGGGCGACCGCCGCCTCGGCGCGCCGCTCGTTGGCGCCCTGCCGGGCCAGTTCGGTCTCCCGGTCCTTCAGCTCGCGGCGCAGCCGCGCGTACTCGTCGAAGTCGCCGAGGTGGCAGGTCATGGAGTCCTTGTAGCCCTCCAGACCCTCCTCGTTGCGCTGCACCTGCCGGGAGATCCCGACGACCGACTTGTCGGCCTGGAACTGCGCGAACGAGGTCTCCAGCAGTTCCCGCGAGCGGTGCCGCCCGAACTGCTCCACCAGGTTGACCGCCATGTTGTACGACGGCTTGAAGCTGGAGCGCAGCGGATAGGTGCGGGTGCCCGCGAGCCCGGCCAGGTGCTCGGGGCTCATCCCCCGCTGCCACAGCACCACGGCATGGCCCTCGACGTCGATGCCGCGCCGTCCCGCGCGCCCGGTGAGCTGGGTGTACTCGCCGGGGGTGATGTCGGCGTGCTGTTCGCCGTTCCACTTGACGAGCTTCTCCAGCACCACCGAGCGGGCCGGCATGTTGATGCCGAGCGCGAGGGTCTCGGTGGCGAACACGGCCTTGACCAGGCCGCGCACGAACAGCTCCTCCACGACCTCCTTGAAGGTCGGCAGCATGCCCGCGTGGTGGGCGGCGATGCCGCGCTCCAGCCCTTCCAGCCATTCGTAGTAGCCGAGGACGTGCAGGTCCTCGGGCGGGATGTTGGCGGTGCGCTCCTCGACCAGGGCGCGGACCTGTTCCCGCGCCTCCTCGTCGTTGAGGCGCAGGCCCGCGTACAGGCACTGCTGGACGGCCGCCTCGCAGGCGGCGCGGCTGAAGATGAAGGTGATGGCGGGCAGCAGGCCCTCGGCGTCCAGGCGCTCGATGACCTCGGGGCGGCCCGGCGTCCAGGCGCGCGAACGCTGCCGGCGCTCCCGCTCCCGGTCGGCCTCGCGCATGGAGCGGCCGCGCTTGCGGTCCTGGTAGGAGGGCCGGGTGGCCTCCATCCGGGCGAGCCGGGCGAGGTCGGGGTTGACGGCCTTCTTGTGGCCCTCACCCTCCTCGAACAGGTCGTACATCCGCCGCCCGGCCAGCACGTGCTGGAACAGCGGCACCGGCCGGTGCTCGGAGACGATCACCTCGGTGTCGCCGCGCACGGTGTCCAGCCAGTCGCCGAACTCCTCGGCGTTGGACACGGTGGCCGACAGCGACACCAGGGTCACCGACTCGGGCAGGTGGATGATCACCTCTTCCCAGACCGCGCCCCGGAAGCGGTCGGAGAGGTAGTGCACCTCGTCCATGACCACATAGCCGAGGCCCAGGAGGGTCTGGGAGCCCGCGTACAGCATGTTCCGCAGCACCTCGGTCGTCATGACGACGATCGGGGCGTCGGAGTTCACGCTGTTGTCGCCGGTGAGGAGGCCGACCTTGTCGGCTCCGTAGCGACGGCACAGGTCGGCGTACTTCTGGTTCGACAGCGCCTTGATGGGTGTCGTGTAGAAGCACTTCTTGCCCTGCTCCAGGGCGAGGTGGACGGCGAACTCGCCCACGATCGTCTTGCCCGAGCCGGTGGGGGCGGCCACCAGCACGCCCTTGCCGCCCTCCAGCGCGGAGCAGGCTTCCACCTGGAAGTCGTCGAGGCCGAAGTCGTACATCTCGCGGAAGTCGGCGAGCGCGGTGGCCTGCTCGGCTGCCCGCACTCGGGACGCCGCGTACCGCTCGGCCGGTGAGAGGTCCTCTGTCATCGTGCTTTCGAGCGTACCGGGCCGCACCGACAACAGGACGATCATTATCGCTTCCCACGCCCACCGAAACGGAATGATCGACTCCGATCCGGTGGCGCGCACGGAAGGACCGGTGGCGCACGAAGGAAGAGGGGCCGGACGGAAAGATCCGTCCGGCCCCTCTTCGCGGTACTGGTGCGATCAGGTGACGTCGTCGTAGCCGTCGTACCGGCCCGGCGGCAGGGCCTCGGCCTGACGGCCCTGCTCGGGCACCGCCGCGGACAGCCGCTCGGGCAGGGCGACCGCCTCCGGCCGGTGGTCGAGCGGCGAGGCTTCGTCGTCGTCCAGCTCGGCGGCCTCGTCGGCACGCTGGCGGCGCCGGTCGTTCAGCAGCGCGATGCCGACGGCGATGAAGTACAGCACCACGATGGGGCCCGCCAGCGCGATCATGCCGAAGGGGTCCGTGGTGGGGGTGGCGACGGCGCCGAAGACGAAGACGCCCATGACCACACCGCGCCACCAGCCGGCCATACGGCGCCCGGTCACCACACCGGCGAAGTTCAGCATGACCAGCAGCAGCGGAAGCTCGAACGCGCCGCCGAAGATGAGGATCATCCGGACGATGAAGTCCAGGACCTTGTCCATCGGCAGGATGTTCGCCGAGCCGTCCGGGGTGATGCCCAGCAGCACCCGCATGCTGATCGGAAGGATCGTGTAGGCGAGCCAGGCGCCCGCCATGAAGAGCGGCACCGCCGCGGCCACGAAGCCGTACGTGTACTTGCGCTCGTTGCGGTGCAGGCCCGGCGCGATGAACGCCCAGAGCTGGTAGAGCCAGACCGGGCTGGAGAGGACCACGCCCGCCATGAAGCAGACCTTCACCGTGGTGGTGAAGGGCGACAGCAGGTCGGTGTAGGCGATGACCGCGCAGGAGCCTCCGGTGGACTCCCCCAGCCCCTCGGTGCAGCGCGGGACCGGATGCGAGAGGAAGGACATCAGGTCCTGGCTGTAGAAGGCGGCCACCACGGAGACCACCGTGATCGCCAACATGCCCTTGGCGAGCCGGTTGCGCAGCTCACGCAGGTGCTCCACGAGGGGCATCCGCCCCTCGGGGTCCTTCTCTTTCTTGCGGGCAGACTTGGGCAACCCACGTCCTCATCTCGTGCGGCAGGCCGGGAATGCGGCCGCGGGTCAGCGCTGGGTGGTGTCCGTGGGCTCGTTGACCGGGCGGGCGCTGTTCACGTCGCCGGGGGCGGCCTGGATGGTGCGCTGCGCGGGGGGCTGCTCGCCGGGGTTCGGCGGACCGGCCGGGGCGGAGGTGTTGCTCTCCTCCTTCATGGCCTTGGCCTCGCTCTTGAGGATGCGCGCGGACTTGCCCAGCGAGCGGGCCATGTCCGGAAGCTTCTTCGCGCCGAAGAGCAGGAAGACGACGACGAGGATGAGGATGATCTCGGTAGGACCGAGCCGTCCGATGCCCATGAGTTACTACCTTCTCACCGAGGCGGGGGTGGGGGTGCTGTCCGACCGTTCGGACAAGCGTCCGGATGGTCGTGCCGACAGCGATCGTAACGCTCAGGGGTAAACGAGAGGCAATCCCCGTGCGTACTCCCGGTCGGCGGTACGCGCCTCGTTCTCCGTACCGCGACCAGCAGCGTACCCGCACGTCTGTCCCGCATGACAGGGCGAAGTGACGCAAACCGCTTGTGGCGTGTCCGGTGTCCCCGGGGCGCCGCAGGTCAGAGCGTGTCGGCGGCGCGGGCGGTGCTCACCGCGGCCCGCTCGAGGTCCTCGGCGGCCCGGCTGATCCGGCGCCCGGAGTCGGCCACCTGGACGCCCAGTTGCCGCGCCGCCAGGAACACCCTGACGGCGAGCACCCCCAGGACGGCGAGACCCAGGAAACCCACAGCTACCGCGAACATCGGCCAGAACATGGAAGGAGCCTAGACCGTCCTACACGGCCGAGTGCAGCCGCAGGGTCCGCACCCCGGCACCGCTGAGCAGTTGCACGATCCGCTCCCCGGCGGGCTTGCGCACGGCCGTGCCGCACTCGGGGCAGGTGAAGGAGTAGAACGTGGTGCGGCTGGAACCCCCGATGGCCAGCCGCAGCGCGCCCGCGGCGAGTTCGAACCGGCCCCGGCAGTCGGGGCAGCCCGCCTTGAACACCACGGGGACGACGCGCCGCATCCCGGCGAACGCGGCGGCCGCCGTCACACGGGTCATGGTCGTCGTGTCCGGCACCGAAGACTCGCTCACAGCGTGCGCTCCCGCCTCTCGTACGGTCCGTCCCCCGCTCCGTGCCCCACGGCCCCGGTGCCCTCGTACGCGGCCAGGGCCTCGCGGGCGGCCCGGCGCGCGCGGTCGGCGAGGTCGGGCGGCGACACGATGCGGCCGTCCGGGCCGAGCCGCAGGGCCAGCCGCCTGAGCGAAGCCGGGTCGGGGGTGCGCAGCGTGATGCGCAGACCGCCGTCGGGCAGCTCCTCGGCGCTGTCGTGCGGGTAGTACTCGGCGACCCACCGGCCGCCGGGGCCGACCTCGACCACAACCTCCGGGTCCTCGGCGGCGGGCTGCACCAGCCCCTCGGACAGGTCGCGCGGTTCGATCTCGGGCGGCGCGGCGGGCTCGTCGAGGATCCGGATCTCCGCGACCCGGTCCAGCCGGAAGGTACGGCGCGCCTCC
Source organism: Streptomyces seoulensis (assembly GCF_022846655.1). Taxonomy (NCBI): domain Bacteria; kingdom Bacillati; phylum Actinomycetota; class Actinomycetes; order Kitasatosporales; family Streptomycetaceae; genus Streptomyces; species Streptomyces seoulensis. The sequence continues at coordinate 2,090,342 of NZ_AP025667.1, read as the reverse complement.
GAGCGGCGGCACCACGCCTCCACGTAGGTGTGCCCGACGCTGACCAGGCGGATCGGGTCGATCTCGCGCTCGGTCAGCTCGTCGCGGGCCGGGGAGTAGTAGCGCACCCACAGCCGGCGCCGCTCGGAGATGGCCCGGTCCACGTCGGCGAAGACACCGCCCTCGGACTCGAAGGTCACCGAGAGGCGGGAGCTGGCCCCGGCCGCCTCACCGGCCGCGGTCTCCACCTTGGCCGTCGCCCGCACCAGCGCCTGCCGGTCGCTCTCGCGCAGACCGGGCAGGGTGGCCACCGCGCGGGCGGCCACCAGCAGGGCGGTCGCCTCGTCCGCGGCGAGCCGCAGCGGTTCGGCCGCGTCCTCGCCGAGCGCGGCCGCGTTGTGCCACCAGATGCGCTCGCCGTCGGTGTCGATGTCCAGCAGGTCGCCGCCCCGGAAGCTGGTGCCGCACATGGGCAGCACGTCCAGGTCGGAGACGAGTTCGTCCTCGGTGATGCCGAAGGCGCGGGCCACGTCCGCGATCCGGGCGCCGGGGCGCTCGCGCAGATACGTGACCAGCGACAGCATCCGCCGGGTCTGGTCGATGGCGTTCACGGGCCTTGCCGGTTTGCCTGCCATGGTCTTAGCTTCGCTTCCCCTCAGCCCTTGGCCACGGCGCGCAGCCGGTCCACGACGTCCGCCCGCAGCTCGGCCGGTTCCAGCACCACCACGTCCGGCCCGAACTCCACCAGCCAGGCGTCCAGCCCGTGCCCGTACGGGATCTCCAACTCGTCCCAGCCGTCGCCCAGATCCCGCACCTTGGTGGCCCTGGCCCGCAAGGGGTAGCCGGCGCCCGTGCGCAGCCGGATCAGCGCGGAGCGGTCGGCGGTCTCCCCCGCCCAGCCCCGGACGGTCTCCCGCACGGTCACCACGTCCGGCACCGGCGCGGTGAAGCCGGTACCGCGCGCGCGGACCTTGCCGGTGATCCGGGACAGCCGGAAGACCCGCTCGGCGCCCCGCTCGCGGTCGTAGCCCGCCAGGTACCAGTGGCCCCGCCAGCACTCCAGCGCCCACGGCTCGACATGCCGGGTCTCGGGGTGGGCGGCGGACGCCTTGCGATAGTCGAAGACCACCGGGCGGCGGTCCCGGCAGGCCAGCATCAGCGGTTCGAAGGCGGCCTCGTGCACCGGGATGCGGGGCTCCAGCGCGCCGTGCGAACCGTAGGGGTCGACGTCCTCGGGCAGCCCGGCCGCGCGCAGCTTCTGCAGCGCGCCGCTGGCCGCGCCGGCCAGCCGGGCCTGCTGCCAGACCTTGGCGGCCAGGCCCAGGGCCGCGGCCTCCTCGGCGTCCAGGGTGATCGCGGGCAGCCGGTTGCTGTCCCGGCGGGCGAGATAGCCGACCTCGCCCTCGATGTTCTCCACGGTCTCGATGACCAGACCCAGCTCGCGCAGATCGTCCTTGTCCCGCTCGAACATGCGGTTGAAGGAGTCGTCCGACCCCGCTTCCAGGTACGCCTCGATGGACCCGCGCAGCTCGCGCTTGCTGAGCGGCCGCCGTGTGCCGAGCAGGCACAGCGCGAGATTCATCAGCCGCTCGGCCTTGGCAATGGCCATCGACGCCCTACGCCTTCCCTCATGTGCTTCCGACCGTTGACCGTACCGCTCCCAGGTGGCGCGGCAAAAGCCGAAGCAAAGAACGAGGGCCGTCACGGACGACAAGGGACAAAGAAGAAAGGCCCGCGCACACGGCGCGGGCCCCACTTCGATCGGAACCGATCAGATCAGCGCTTGCCGACGCCCACGAGGTCGCAGACGAAGATCAGCGTCTCACCCGGAGCGATCCGGCCACCGGCACCCCGGTCGCCGTACGCCAGGTGCGCGGGGATGACGAGCTGGCGGCGACCGCCGACCTTCATGCCCTGCACACCCTTGTCCCAGCCCTGGATGACCTGACCGATGCCGAGCTGGAAGTCCAGCGGCGTGCCACGGTTCCAGGAGGCGTCGAACTCCTCACCCGTGGAGAACGCGACGCCCACGTAGTGAACCTTGACGAAGTCGCCCGCCTCGGCGACCTCGCCGTCGCCCTCCCAGATGTCCTTGATCTCAAGGTCCTTCGGCGGCTCGCCGCCCGGAAAGTCGACCTCGGGCTTCTCGATGCTCACGTCAAAAGCTCCTGCTTGTGTACGACACGAATCATGGACAGTCTGTCATCCCCGCAGCTCCACCGCCCGCAACGGGCCGCCCGGCGCGCGAACGCCCGGCACCTTACATCGCCGCGAGGATGTCCACGGTGAAGACGAGCGTGGCGCCCTTCTTGATACCGCTCCCGCTCGGCGGGTTGTCGCCGTACCCCAGGTCCGGCGGCACCACGACCAGCACCCGGCTGCCCACCTTCTTGCCCGTCACACCCTGCGCCAGCCCCTTGACGACCTGCTCCATCTGCTCCACCGAGAACTGGCTCAGCCGCCCCGAGCCGTACGTCTGCTGGAACACCTTGCCGCCCTGCCACTCCAGCCCCTGGAACTGGCACAGGATCGCCTGCTTGCCGGTGACCTCCTCGCCGTCACCCTCCAGCACGTAGTTCGACACCAGCTTCTTCGGCGGCGCCGACTTCGGCAGCGTCACCTTCGGCACCTTGCCGTCCGTGTTCGTCGCCACCTTCGGCAGCGCCGCGTCCGTCTGGGGGACGGCCTTGCCCTTCGCCGAGCTCTTGTCGTTGTAGGAGTCCAGCAGATCGATCACGAACACCAGCGTGTCCGTGCCCTTGATCCCCGCCTGCTCGTTGCCCGACGGCCCGTACCCCCAGGTCGGCGGCACCGCGATCTCCACCCGGCTGCCGATCTTCTTCCCCGTCAGCGCGTACCGCCAGCCGTCGATGATGCTGCCCTGCGCCAGCTGGAGCACCAGCGGATTGCGGTCGTAGGAATTGTCGAAGACCTTCCCCGAGCTCCAGATCTGGCCCAGGTAGTTCGCCTTGATGAAGTCGTTCTCCGCCACCGTGCGGCCACTGCCCGCGATCACCGTGCGGACCGCCAGGTCCTTCGACGGCTCGCCCTTCCCCTTGGCGACCGTCGGCTTCTCACCGAACTTCGTCCCCGCCGTGATCGCCGGCAGCGGCCCGTCCACGATCTTCGGCGGCGGAGGCGACGACGCCGACGGCGAGGGAGACGCACTGGTCTTGCTGGACTTGGACCCACCGTCGCCGCACCCGGCGAGCGTGACCAGTCCAGCGGGAACGGCGGCCATGAGGAGTGAGCGTCGGCGCACGGAGATGCCTCGTAATCGGTCGATCTTGCGGATTGGCGTGCGCGCAACTCTACGGCGTGACAAGGGCGCCGTACGGTAAACGTACGGCGCCCGTGTGGCGCTCCGTCACCGGACCGCCTAAACCCGCGGTTCACACCGCGAGGACTACATTCCGGCGATCAGTTTCTCCACCCGGTCGTCCACCGAACGGAACGGGTCCTTGCACAACACCGTGCGCTGCGCCTGGTCGTTGAGCTTCAGATGCACCCAGTCGACCGTGAAGTCCCGGCGCTGTTCCTGCGCACGCCGGATGAAGTCACCGCGAAGCCGCGCCCGAGTCGTCTGCGGCGGCACCGACTTGCCCTCGAAGATCTTCAGGTCATTGCAGATCCGCGCCGCCTGACCCTTCTTCTCCAGCAGGTAGTACAGCCCACGACGCCGGTGGATGTCGTGATACGCGAGGTCTATCTGCGCGACCCGCGGATGCGACATCGTCATGTTGTGCTTCTCGCGGTACCGCTCGATGAGCTTGTACTTCATCACCCAGTCGATCTCGGTACCGATCCGGTCGAGCTCCTCCGTCTCGATCGCGTCCAGCGTGCGGCCCCACAGCTCCAGCACCTGTGCGACCGTGCCCGTACGGATGCCCCGGCGGTCGCAGAAGTCCACCGCCTTGTCGAAGTACTCGCGCTGCACCTCCAGCGCCGACGCCTCCCGGCCACTGGCGAGGCGCACCTTGCGCCGTCCGGTGATGTCATGGCTGACCTCGCGGATCGCCCGGATCGGGTTCTCCAGCGTCAGATCCCGCATCACCGTGCCCGCCTCGATCATGCGCAGCACCAGATCGGTGGCGCCGACCTTCAGCAGCATCGTCGTCTCGGACATGTTCGAGTCACCCACGATGACATGCAGCCGCCGATAACGCTCGGCGTCCGCGTGCGGCTCGTCACGGGTGTTGATGATGGGACGAGAACGCGTCGTCGCCGACGACACGCCCTCCCAGATGTGCTCCGCCCGCTGGCTCACGCAGTACACCGCACCACGCGGCGTCTGGAGCACCTTGCCCGCGCCGCACAGCAACTGCCGGGTCACCAGGAACGGGATGAGGATGTCCGCGAGCCGGGAGAACTCCCCGTGCCGCGCCACCAGATAGTTCTCGTGGCAACCATAAGAGTTGCCCGCCGAGTCGGTGTTGTTCTTGAAGAGGTAGACGTCGCCCGCGATTCCCTCCTCGTGCAGGCGTCGTTCCGCGTCCACCAGGAGTCCCTCGAGAATGCGCTCGCCGGCCTTGTCGTGGGTGACCAGTTCGGTCACATTGTCACACTCGGGTGTCGCGTATTCCGGATGTGAGCCCACGTCGAGATACAACCGAGCGCCGTTCCGCAGAAAGACATTGCTGCTGCGGCCCCATGACACGACACGGCGGAAGAGGTACCGCGCCACCTCGTCAGGAGACAGACGCCGCTGTCCCCTGAACGTGCACGTGACGCCGTACTCGTTCTCCAGCCCGAAAATGCGGCGGTCCATGACTGAACATTACGCCCGATCCCCTGAACTGAAACGGGGTTCGGCAGCACGATCTGGATCATTTTCCGATGAAGCCGCAACCACACCGCCCCCGACAGGAGCCGTCAGCACCCGCCCCGTGGCCAACAGCACCAGCAACGAGACACCCCCCGCCACCCCCGGCAACGCGAACCCCCACGACGCGCCACCCGACTGGACCACCGGCCCGGCGAGCCCCGTACCCACCGACGCACCCACCATGAACGTCGTCACCAGCCACGAGAACGCCTCCGTCACCGTCCCCGCCGGAGCATGCCGGTCCACGATGATGAACGCGCACGCGATGCACGGCGCCAGGAACACCCCCGACACCACCGACAACAGCACCATCGCCACCACACCCGGCATCAGCAGCAACGGCAGGTAACACACCGCCAGCAGCGCCACCAGCACCCGGAGCCGCCGCTCCGGCGCCCCGGCCCACCGCCGCGCCCCGTACACCGTCCCCCCGGCCAGCGCACCCAGCCCCAGCCCCGCCATCATCCAGCCGTACACCGCGTCACCACCGTGCCCGTCCGCGTACGACACCGACGCCACCGTGATCGACCCCATGGCGATCCCCACGAACAGGAACGCCCCCAGCAACGCCAGCAGCCCCCGCGAACGCAGCGCGCCCAGCCAGTGCGCCTCCCGCGGCTCCGAACGCCACGCCCGCGACGGCGCCGACGCCACCACCGACAGCGCCCCCAGCACCCCCACCACGTTCAGCACCAGCAACGCCGCCCGCTCCGACCACACCGACACGCACAGCGTCACCAGCAGCGGCCCGACCGTGAACATCACCTCCTGCGCCACCGCGTCCAGCGCGTACGCCGTGTGCACCTGATCCCCCCGGCGCAGCACCGACGGCCACAACGCCCGCAGCCCGCCCTCCAGCGGCGGCGTGAACAGCCCCGCGAGCGCCACCATCGCGTACGCGAGCGCCAGCGGACCGATCCCGCAGAACGCGAACCCCGTCATCGCCAGCGCCGACGCCACCGCGGCCGGCAACTGCACCCTCGGCTGCCCGTACAGGTCCACCAGCCGCCCCAGCAGCGGCTGCCCCACCGCGTTCGCCACCCCGTACACCGCCGCCAGCGCACCGGCCAGGCTGTACGAACCGCCCTCCGCGCGCACGAACAGCACCATCGCGATCGGCGCCGTCGCGTTGGGCAGTCTGCCCACCAGCGTCCCCGTCAGCAGACGCAGCGCATGCCGCGCCCGCAGGATCTCCAGATAACCCGTCGCCATGTCCCGCCCCTTCAGCGGCCGCTCCGGACCGCCGCGACGTCTCCGAAGTGTTACGTATAACTACCGCTTTCATACGTACCATGTGCGCTGTTCACCCGTCCAGAACGCACCCCGACCCCACCAAGGAGCGACCCACGGTGGCACGCAGCAGCACGCGCCCGACCAGCCGTGACGTCGCCAGCGCGGCCGGAGTCAGCCAGGCCGCCGTCTCACTCGTCCTCGGCGACAAATGGCGCGGCCGCGTCTCCGAGACCACCGCCCAGCGCGTACGCCAGGCCGCCACCGACCTCGGCTACCGCCCCAACCTCGCCGCCCGCAACCTCCGCCTCGGCCACACCCGCACCGTCCTCCTCGTCGTCCCCGCCCTCACCACCGAATTCTTCGCCGGCGTCTACACCGGAGCCGCCCGCGTCGCCGCACAGCACGGCTTCGGCGTCGTCCTCTACCCCTCCCCCGAAGGCGTCGGCCCCGCCCGCGACCCCTTCGCCAGCGCCCAGGCCGCCCTCGACGGCGTCATCGCCTCCTCCATGGCAGCCGACGCCCTCACCGCCATCAGCGGCGACCAGCTCCCCCTCGTCATGCTCGACAGCGACCCCGCGGGCAGCCTCGGCGCCGCCACCGTCAACCTCGACATCACCGACGGCGTACGCCAGGTCGCCGACCACCTCCTCGGCCTCGGCCACCGCCACCTGCTCCACCTCGCCGCCGACGTGCCCTCCTGGACCTTCCGGATCCGCGCCCGCGCACTCGCCGACCGCCTCGCCGCCACCCCCGGCACCCGGCTCGGCACCGCCCACGCACCCATCACCATCGACGCCGCCCGCGCCGCCGCCGAAGCCGCCCTCACCGCCCCCGGCCCCCGCCCCACCGCCATCGTCTGCGACGACGACAAACTCGCCGCAGGCGCCTACAAGGCCGCCCGCCGCCTCGGCCTGCGCATCCCCGACGACATCTCCGTCACCGGCCTCGACGACCTCGCCCTCGCCACCGCCCTCGACCCCGAACTCACCACCGTCCGCCTCGACGCCGAACTCTTCGGCGAACGCGGCATGCAAGCCCTCCTCGCCGTCCTGGACGGCCGCGAACCGGAACACGGGGACATCCCGGTCCACCTCGTCCCGCGAGCCTCCACGGCCCCGCCACGGCCCTCCTAGCCCCCTCCCGGCGGGCAACGCGAAGTGCCCCCGACCGGAAACCGGCCGAGGGCACCTGAAAACACCGCGCGAAGGCGCGCCTCACTCCTTCTCGGAGCCCGACCCACCCGACGCCCCCGAGGCGTCCGCAGGGTCGTCCGCGCTCTCCGCCTCGGTCGCGGCCCCGTTCGCCGCCAGCAGCCGCGAGAGCTGACCGCCCACGATGCGCTTGAACTTCCGCTTCTGCGGACGCGTCCGGTCCAGCACCGCCACCTCGAGACGCTCCGCCGGAATCTCCCGCTCACCGCCGTTGGTGTCCCGCGACAGCGCCTGCACCGCCAGCTTCAGCGCCTCCGCCAGACTCATCCCGTCCCGGTGCCGCTGATCCAGGAACGTGCTGATCTGCTCCGCGTTACCGCCGACCGCCACCGAACCGTGCTCGTCCACGATGGAACCGTCGTGCGGCAGCCGGTAGATCTGGTCACCCTCCGGAGTCTCACCGACCTCCGCCACCACCAGCTCCACCTCGTACGGCTTCTCGGCCGCCGAGGAGAAGATCGTGCCCAGCGTCTGCGCGTACACGTTCGCCAGACCACGGGCGGTCACATCGTCACGGTCGTACGTGTAACCCCGCAGATCCGCGTACCGCACACCGCCGATGCGCAGGTTCTCGTACTCGTTGTACTTGCCGGCGGCCGCGAAGCCGATCCGGTCGTAGATCTCGCTGAACTTGTGCAGCGCACGGGACGGGTTCTCGCCGACGAACACGATGCCGTCGGCATACTGCATGACCACCAGGCTGCGACCGCGCGCGATGCCCTTGCGGGCGTACTCGGCGCGGTCCGCCATGGCCTGCTGGGGTGAGACATAGAACGGCGTCGACACCGGTTATCCGTCCCTTTCTGTCATGGTCACTGGATCACCTCACTGCGAAGACCGGGCGCCCGCTCAGAGCAGGGCGGCCCGCGGACCGTCCGGCTCCTCCAGCCGCCGCTGGAGCACCGCGCGCGACAGCTCGGACGCCTCCTGCTCGGTCAGCCTGCGGAAGCCGTCGTCGGTGATCACCGTGATGATCGGATAGATCCGGCGGGCGACGTCGGGACCACCGGTCGCCGAGTCGTCGTCGGCCGCGTCGTACAGCGCCTGCACCACCAGGGTGGTGGCCTCTTCCTGGGTCAGGTCGTCCCGGTACAGCTTCTTCATCGCACCGCGCGCGAACACCGAGCCCGAGCCCGTCGCCGCGAAGTTGTGCTCCTCGGAACGGCCGCCCGTCACGTCGTACGAGAAGATGCGGCCCTTCTCGCGGTCCAGGTCGTACCCCGCGAACAGCGGCACCACGGCCAGGCCCTGCATGGCCATGCCGAGGTTGGAGCGGATCATCGTCGACAGACGGTTCGCCTTGCCCTCCAGCGAAAGCTGGGCGCCCTCGACCTTCTCGAAGTGCTCCAGCTCCAACTGGAAGAGCTTCACCATCTCCACGGCCAGACCCGCCGTGCCGGCGATGCCGACCGCCGAGTGCTCGTCCGCCGGGAACACCTTCTCGATGTCCCGCTGGGCGATGACGTTGCCCATGGTGGCCCGGCGGTCACCGGCGAGGACCACACCGCCGGGGAAGGTGACGGCCACGATCGTCGTCCCGTGCGGGGCCTCGATCACGCCCTGCACCGGCGGCAGCGTCCGCTTGCCCGGCAGCATCTCCGGCTGGTGATCGGACAGGAAGTCCATGAAGGAGGACGACCCAGGCGTCAGGAAGGCAGCTGGTAGACGCCCGGTGCTACGAGTGTTGGCTTCCACGCGTTTCCTTCCACGTATGCAGCAGCCCGCCTTATGGCATCGGGCCGATCCCTCAACTGCCCCAGCGCGGCATTGCAACTGAAGCACAGTACGCCTCGGACCCTACCCGTCTCATGGCAGTGATCCACATGTGCGGGCGGAGCGGAAAGACAGATGCAGCAGACACCGCCCTGCGAGGCGATCAGGGCGTCCCGCTCGGACTCGCTGAGGCCGTAATTGCGCTTGAGGTGGTCCTGCCGACCGTAAGCCGCCCGGCAGGCCCGGCACCGGGTGGACAGGCCGTCCGAGGCGCTCGCGTTGCGATGCCATTCGCTGTGCGGCTTGACCTCGCCGCACGCCCGGCAGAGCTTGTGCCCGGACGGCACGTCCACGCTTTCCCGGACCGGCTTCCCCACGGCCTCGCGGCGGCGCCGGTAATGCGAGGCGCTGTATTTCGCCACGCATTCCCGGCAGTACGGCTGGAGGCCGTCGCGTCGGTTCCGGTCCCGCGCGAACGCCGCGGGAGCCAGCTCCCGCTCGCACTTCCCGCAGCGTTTCGCGGTCGGTCCCTCAGCCACCGGATTCCCCCGCACCCTTCACTTCGAAGGCGAGCTTGCCAGCCGGCCTTTACTCGCCGCCCTTTTGCACGAAGGAGCGCACGAAATCCTCCGCGTTCTCCTCGAGTACGTCATCGATTTCGTCCAGCACCGAGTCGACGTCGTCGCTCAGCTTTTCCTGTCGTTCCTTGAGGTCTTCGGAGCCCTGTGCTTCCTCGGTCTGCTCCTGGACCTCTTCGGTGGAGCGTGTGGCCTTCTGCTGGCCGCCGCCGGTGTCCTTGGTCGCCATAACCCTCACCCCGCTCAGTTCGCCGTTCGGTGATGATCAGACCCTACAAGCCAGGCCCGACATCGGCCCCGTAGTTCCGGGAACGTACGGGGGCCATCTCGATGATTCCCTGACGCCGGGATTTCCACCCTGCGAAGGGAGCCGAATCAATGCCCCGAGCCGGGGTTTCAATTGCCGGAGAGCACCCTGACCAGCTCGTCCGCCGTCCGGCACCGGTCCAGCAGCTCCTTGACGTGATTTCGCGTTCCGCGAAGCGGTTCCAGGGTTGGCACCCGCTGGAGCGAGTCACGGCCGGGGAGGTCGAAGATGACCGAGTCCCAGGAGGCCGCGGCCACGTCGTCCGCGTACTGCTCCAGGCACCGGCCGCGGAAGTAGGCACGGGTGTCCTCCGGCGGCTTCGTACGCGCCCGCTCGACCTCGGCCTCGTCCAGCAGCCGCTTCATGCGGCCCTTGGCCACCAGCCGGTTGTAGAGGCCCTTCTCGGGGCGTACGTCGGCGTACTGGAGGTCGACCAGGTGCAGCCGGGGCGCGTCCCAGTCGAGGTCGTCACGGCGCCGGTAGCCCTCCATGAGCTGCCGCTTGGCGACCCAGTCGAGTTCCGCGGCCAGGCTCATGGGGTCGTTCTCCAGCCGGGTGAGGGTGTCCTCCCAGCGGACGAGGACGTCCTTGGTCTGGTCGTCGGCGTCGGCGCCGTAGCGCTCCTCGACGTACTTGCGGGCCAGCTCGAAGTACTCCATCTGCAACTGCACGGCGGTGAGCGTGCGCCCGCTGCGGAGCGTGACGAGGTGCTTGAGGGAGGGGTCGTGGGAGACCTGGTGGAGCGTGCGGACGGGCTGGTCCACGGCGAGGTCCACCGCGATGAAGTTGTCCTCGATCATGGACAGGACCAGCGCGGTGGTGCCCAGCTTGAGGTAGGTGGAGATCTCCGAGAGGTTGGCGTCGCCGATGATCACGTGGAGGCGGCGGTACTTCTCGGCGTCGGCGTGGGGTTCGTCGCGGGTGTTGATGATGGGCCGTTTGAGGGTGGTCTCCAGGCCCACCTCGACCTCGAAGTAGTCGGCGCGCTGGCTGAGCTGGAAGCCGTGTTCGTGGCCGTCCTGCCCGATGCCGACGCGGCCGGCGCCCGTGAAGACCTGCCGGGAGACGAAGAAGGGCGTCAGGTGGCGCACGATGTCCGAGAAGGCGGTCTCCCGCTTCATCAGGTAGTTCTCGTGCGTGCCGTAGGAGGCGCCCTTGTTGTCGGTGTTGTTCTTGTAGAGGTGGATGGGCTGGGCGCCGGGCAGCGCGGCGGCGCGTTCGGCGGCCTCGGCCATGATGCGTTCGCCGGCCTTGTCCCAGAGGACGGCGTCGCGGGGGTTGGTGACCTCGGGGGCGCTGTATTCGGGGTGGGCGTGGTCGACGTAGAGCCGGGCGCCGTTGGTGAGGATGACGTTGGCGAGGCCGATGTCCTCGTCGGTGAGCTGGCTGGAGTCGGCGGCCTCCCGTGCGAGGTCGAAGCCTCGCGCGTCGCGCAGCGGGTTCTCCTCCTCGAAGTCCCAGCGGGCCCGTCGGGCCCGGTGCATCGCCGCCGCGTAGGCGTTGACGATCTGGGACGAGGTGAGCATGGCATTGGCATTGGGGTGGCCGGGGACGGAGATGCCGTACTCCGTCTCGATGCCCATTACTCGCCGTACGGTCATGCGGCCCTCCTTGCCCGGCGGCACCCTCTGTCTTGGGTGCTGCTCGCGTACCGCTGGCGCTCCGGTGCGTGTGCGGTGCCCGTCCCCGCACTGCGCGACTCGGCGGTAGGAAAGAGCCTAGAACGCCTTTGCACTGGTGGGGAGATCATTTGCGTCATTGACTGCTCCGGTCGTGGCCTGAAAAGCGAGCGGCTGCGGATGCCCGAGGCGGGCATCCGCAGCCGCTCGGCCTTTTACAGGTACTGACCGGTGTTCGCCACCGTGTCGATGGAACGTCCGGTGTCCGCGCCCTGCTTTCCGGTGATGAGGGTGCGGATGTAGACGATCCGCTCGCCCTTCTTTCCGGAGATCCGGGCCCAGTCGTCGGGGTTGGTGGTGTTGGGCAGGTCCTCGTTCTCCTTGAACTCGTCCACGCATGCCTGGAGGAGGTGGGAGACGCGGAGGCCCTTCTGGCTCTTGTCGAGGAAGTCCTTGATCGCCATCTTCTTGGCACGGCCCACGATGTTCTCGATCATGGCGCCGGAGTTGAAGTCCTTGAAGTAGAGGACTTCCTTGTCACCGTTGGCGTAGGTGACTTCCAGGAAGCGGTTCTCCTCGGATTCGGCGTACATCTGCTCGACCGCCGTCTGGATCATGCTCTGGACGGTGATCTCCTTGTCGCCGCCGTGCTCTCCGAGGTCGTCGGAGTGCAGCGGGAGGCGCTCGGTGAGGTACTTGCCGAAGATGTCCTTGGCCGCTTCGGCGTCCGGACGCTCGATCTTGATCTTCACGTCGAGCCGGCCGGGCCGCAGGATGGCGGGGTCGATCATGTCCTCGCGGTTGGAGGCGCCGATCACGACCACGTTCTGCAGGCCCTCGACACCGTCGATCTCCGCGAGGAGCTGCGGGACGATGGTGTTCTCGACGTCGGAGCTGACGCCGGAGCCGCGGGTGCGGAAGAGGGATTCCATCTCGTCGAAGAAGACGATGACGGGGGTGCCCTCGCTGGCCTTCTCCCGGGCACGCTGGAAGACGAGGCGGATCTGCCGCTCGGTCTCGCCGACGTACTTGTTGAGCAGTTCGGGGCCCTTGATGTTCAGGAAGAAGCTCTTGCCCTGGGCCTGTCCGGTCACTTCCGCGACCTTCTTGGCGAGCGAGTTGGCGACGGCCTTGGCGATCAGGGTCTTACCGCATCCGGGGGGACCGTAGAGCAGGACGCCCTTGGGCGGCCGCAGCTCGTGCTCCTTGAAGAGGTCGGGGTAGAGGTAAGGGAGTTCGACGGCGTCGCGGATGGCCTCGATCTGGCCGCCGAGTCCGCCGATCTGTTCGTAGCCGATGTCGGGGACTTCTTCGAGGACGAGTTCCTCGACCTCGCTCTTGGGCACGACCTCGTAGACGTAGCCGGAGCGGGGTTCGAGGAGGAGGGCGTCGCCGGGGCGGATGGTGACGCCCCGGAGCGGTTCGGCGAGCCGGACCACGCGCTCCTCGTCGGTGTGTCCCAGTACCAGGGCTCGTTCGCCGTCCTCGAGGATCTCCTTGAGGGTGACGATGTCGCCGACGCTCTCGTACTCCATGGCCTCGACCACGTTGAGCGCTTCGTTGAGCATGACTTCCTGGCCGCGCCTGAGGGTGTCGAGTTCGACGCTCGGGCTGACGTTGACGCGGAGCTTGCGGCCGCCGGTGAAGATGTCGGCGGTGCCGTCCTCGTTGGCCTGCAGGAAGGCTCCGAAGCCGGCCGGCGGCTGGGCGAGCCGGTCGACTTCCTCCTTGAGGGCCACGATCTGGTCGCGGGCTTCGCGGAGTGTGTTGGCCAGGCGCTCGTTCTGTGCCGAGACGCCGGCCAGGTTGGTCTGCAGCTCGACGATCCGCTCCTCGAGAATCCTCGTGTGCCGCGGAGAGTCGGCGAGCTTGCGGCGCAGGACGGCGATCTCCTGCTCAAGATAGGCGATCTGCCCGGCAGGGTCGTCGGACCCTCGTCCCGGGCGGATGCCGCGGTTCATGTCGTCGTCGTGGGCTGCCACGGTCCTCACCTCCTCCAAGGGGAGCTGGACGCTTCCAGACCCTACCTGGGTGGGTGTCGATTGAAACCCCTAGATCACAAAGACTGTCAAGGTGTGTCGTCGGTCACCCGGTGCGCTCCCTCTCGCACGGAGGGGATACCCACTGAACGTGATGCGGAAGCCGCTTGTTCCGGGTCGGTGAGTGTCAAGACCCTTCAGGAGTGGCCGGAGTTGCCCTTGGCGGGGTGGTCGGCCGGTTCGTGGGCGGGGTGGAGGGGGTTCGTACGGTCATCACACTGAGCGACGGGACGGGTCCAGGGGTGTCATGTCCAGGATGGCGGGATGTGGCCGGCCGCGGCCTCCGTCTCTCCGGCTGCCCCCTACGGCGCGCGGTATCCGGGGCAGGTGGGAGGAACCCCCCACCCCTTCGCACACGGCGGGAAAGCGGGCGGCGGAGGTAGGGTCGTGGTGTTCGACAGCCGCCGGGCGCATCCGCCCGGCGAATCCAGGTCAGGAGAGATGAGCGTGCAGCAGGAGGCCCCGGACGGCGAGGCGCTGGAGGTCTGGATCGACCAGGACCTGTGTACCGGCGACGGGATCTGCGTCCAGTACGCCCCTGAGGTGTTCGAGCTGGACATCGACGGGCTGGCCTATGTGAAGGACGCCGACGACGAGCTGCTCCAGGGCGCGGGCGCGACGACGCCGGTGCCGCTGCCGCTGCTCACGGACGTGGTGGACTCGGCGAAGGAGTGTCCGGGGGCGTGCATCCATGTGCGCCGCGTTTCGGACAAGGTCGAGGTGTTCGGGCCGGAGGCGGACTGAGTCCGCCACGGGACGGCTCGGGCGAGGACGCGCGCATGCGACGGCATGCGCGCGTCCTTTGCGTCCGGGGTCAGATGCCTCGGGTGTCGGCGGGGGTGGAGCGCAGGAAGGCGTGGCCGTTCCAGCGCCAGGCGGCGGGTTTGCGTACGTCGGGGCAGCAGCTCGGTACGTCGTCGGAGGAGTAGCCGAGCAGAGTGGCCGTCACGGTGCGGGCGCTCAGGCCGAGGTCGGTGACGGTGAGGCGGTCGGCCGGCTGGACGAGGGTGGCGACGATGCGTGGCTTGCCGTCGCCGGTGCTGCGGGTGATGACGTAGACGGCGTCGGGCGGGGTGCCCATGGCGGCGTCGCAGTGGACGACGGCGACCGTCTCGGGTTTGCCGTCGCCGTCGAGGTCTCCGTCGGCCCGGTGGGCGACGACGGCTTCGACGGGGCCGCAGTCCAGGGGGAAGGTGACGCCGGTGGTGCCGGGCGGGGTGGTGGCGGTGGGCGCGGGGGCGGGCCTGGCCTCGGTGGCGTGGGTCGGCTGGGCCGCGGTGGCCGGGCCGGGCTGTACGAGGGAGGACAGTGCGATCACGCCGGCGACCGCGGTGGCCGTGGCGACCCAGTGGATGGGCCGGGTGTCCGTGCGGGCGAGCTCCGGGACGGCGGATTGCTGCACTAGGAGGGTCTCCTGTGGGGCTGTGCCGGTGAAGGGGTGGCCAGCATGGTGTCACACGTCACGGTGGGTGGGAACGGCGGGGCGGGTGCGGATTCGGCGGCCCGGGGGGTTCGGCGGGGTGCATGCGAGGGGCGCCGCGCCCGGGTTCCCGTGGGTGTGGGGACCTGGGCGCGGCGCCCTCGTGTGGTGCCGGGTGGGTGCGGGTCAGCGACCGGCGCCGCCGTCGGCGTTGGGGCCGGCGTAGTCCTCGCCGTAGGCGCCCTTGGCGGGGCGGCGGCGGCGCATGGGCGGCTCGACGCCGTCGGCGAGGCGACGGGCGGTGAGCAGGAAGCCGGTGTGGCCGATCATGCGGTGGTCCGGGCGGACGGCCAGGCCCTCGATGTGCCAGTTGCGGATCATGCTTTCCCAGGCGGTCGGCTCGTTGAAGCAGCCGATCTCGCGGATGGACTCGACGGTCCGGGCGAGCTGGGTGGTGGTGGCGACGTAGGCGCAGAGGATGCCGCCGGGGACGAGTGCCTTGGAGACGGCCTCCAGGCATTCCCAGGGGGCGAGCATGTCGAGGATGACGCGGTCGACGTCGGTGTCGGACAGGTTGTCCTGGAGGTCGCCGACGGTGAGCTGCCAGGCGGGGTGTTCGCCGCCGAAGTAGCGCTCGACGTTCTGCTTGGCGATCTCCGCGAAGTCCTCGCGGCGCTCGTAGGAGTGCAGCATGCCCTGGTCGCCGATGGCGCGCAGCAGGAAGCTGCTCAGGGAGCCGGAGCCCACGCCCGCTTCGACGACGCGGGCGCCGGGGAAGATGTCGGCGAAGGCGAGGATCTGCCCCGCGTCCTTGGGGTAGACCACGGCGGCGCCGCGGGGCATGGACAGGACGTAGTCGGGGAGCAGGGGGCGCAGCGCGAGGTAGGCGACGTTTCCGGTGGTGCGGACAACGCTGCCCTCGGGAGCGCCGATCAGCTCGTCGTGGGGGAAGGAACCCTTGTGGGTGTGGAAGTTCTTCCCGGCCTCGAGCGTGAACGTGTAGTGGCGGCCCTTGGGGTCGGTCAGCTGAACCTGGTCCCCGACCTTGAAGGGCCCGCGCCTGCGGGCGGCACCGGTCGGTTCGGACATGTGACCAGCCTACCGGCAGCCGAGGGGGGTGCCGACCACGGTCGCCGGTAGGGCTAGGAGGGGCGGGCCATGGCCTTGACGAAGGCACGCTCGACGTCGGCCGCCGACAGGACCCCGTAGATCTCGCCGGTGTCCTCGATGACGAGGTACTCGGTCGCGGGGGTGGCGCGCAGGGTGTCCAGGAGTTCCTCGCCGGAGAGTTCCGCGGAGACGCGCATGCCGTCGGTGAGGTCCTGGGCGAGTTCGCTGACGGCGACCCAGGGGCGGCGGTGTTCGGGGACGCCGACGATGGCGGCTTCGCGGACGAGGGAGAGGGGGGTGCCGTCGGCGTCGACGACGACGAGGGCGCGGGCGCCGGCGGCGTTGGCGCGGCGCAGGCCCTCGGAGAGGGGGGTGTCGGTCTGGACGGGGACGGCGCGGCGGGTGAGGGTGCGGGCGCGGAGGTCGGGGAGGTGTTCGCGCAGGCGGGCCATGCGGAGGCTGTTTCCGGCGCCGGTCCAGATGATCGCGGCGAGGATGGCGGCGAGCAGGGCGTCGGTGACGGTGTCCATGCCGCTGATGTCCTGGTCGCCGCCGAGGGCGCCGGACTGGTTGAGCAGGGGCAGTCCGATGAGGACGGAGACGGCGAGGGCGCGGCCGACCCAGGCTGCGGCGACGGTGCCGGTCATGGGTTTGCCGGTGATCTTCCAGACGACGGCGCGGAGCATGCGGCCGCCGTCGAGGGGGAGGCCGGGCAGCAGGTTGAAGATGGCGACGATCAGGTTGGAGACCATGAGGCCGGCGAGGAGGACGCCGGGGACGGTGCCGGGTTGTACGGGTTTGAGGGCGAGGTAGAAGAGTCCGGCGAGGACGAGGGAGAGCAGGGGTCCGACGAAGGCGAGGACGAATTCGCGGCCGGGTGTCTCGGCTTCCTTCTCGATCTCGGAGACGCCGCCGAAGAACTGGAGCTGGATGCGGCGGACGGGGAGTTTGAAGCGGAGCGCGGCGATGGTGTGGGCGAGTTCGTGGACGAGTACGGAGGCGTAGAAGGCGACCGCGAAGAAGAGGGAGACGAGGTAGCGCAGGGCGCCGAGTTCGGGCAGGACGCGGTCGAGCTGGCCGCCGAAGACCCAGGTGATGAGGGCGGCGACGAGGAACCAGCTCGGGGCGACGTAGACCGGTACGCCGAAGGGGCGGCCCATGAGGATGCCGCCGCCGGGTTCCTTGGGGCGCTCGGGGGGCGGGTCGGTGCGGGCGATGCCGGCGTGGGCGAGGGAGCGGTGTTCGTGCTCGGTCCGGTCCTCGGTGTCGGCTGGTCCGGGCCGGCCGGGGGTGGCCCTGTCGTGGTCCGGGCCGTGTTCGGGGTCGTGTTCCGGGTTCGGGGTCGGAGGCACTGGGGGGTGCTCGGCCGGGTGGTCCTCGTCCGGCCGCGGCTTCCCGTTCCCGCCGCTCACGTCCACGGTGTCCCCTCGTTCGAAGCGTCTTCCGCTCGTGACCGGGCGGAAGGGTCTCGGGTCGATGGTATGCGGCCGGGGTGGCGCGGTCCGCTCCGGCACCCTGGTGTTCTCGGGGCGGGGGGTTGTGGGGCTGGGTCGCTGTCGGTGCCGGGCCGTATGGTCTGGGGTCATGGAGAGCAGTGGTGAGGACAGGGCCCCTGAGGGCGTTCGGGGTGGCGAGGGCGGCGCGGAGGGTGTCGCGCGGGTCGTCGTGGCGCCTTCGTCGCTGTCTCCGTCGCGGGCGAGTGATTTCATGCGGTGTCCGTTGCTGTACCGGTTCCGGGTGATCGACCGGTTGCCGGAGAAGCCGAGCGAGGCGGCGACGCGGGGCACGCTGGTGCACGCGGTGCTGGAGCGGCTGTTCGACGTGCCGGCGGCGGAGCGTACGGCGCCGGCGGCGAAGTCGCTGATCCCGGCGCAGTGGGACCGGTTGCGGGAGAGCCGGCCGGAGGTCTCGGAGCTGTTCGAGGGTGATCCGGAGGGCGAGCGGCTGGCGCGCTGGCTGGGTGAGGCGGAGCGGCTGGTGGAGCGCTGGTTCTCGCTGGAGGACCCGACGCGGCTGGAGCCCGCGGAGCGTGAGCTGTTCGTGGAGACGGAGCTGGAGTCGGGGCTGCGGCTGCGCGGGATCATCGACCGGGTGGATGTGGCGCCGACGGGTGAGGTGCGCATCGTCGACTACAAGACGGGCAAGGCGCCGCGGCCGGAGTACGCGGAGGAGGCCCTGTTCCAGATGAAGTTCTACGCGCTGGTGGTGTGGCGGCTGAAGCAGGTCGTGCCGAGGCGGTTGCAGCTCGTGTATCTCGGCAGTGGGGACGTGCTGACGTACGACCCGGTGCCGGCGGATCTGGAGCGGGTGGAGCGGAAGCTGCTGGCGCTGTGGGAGGCGATCCGGGAGGCGACGGAGTCCGGGGTGTGGCGGCCACGGCCGACGAAGCTGTGCGGCTGGTGCGATCACCGTGAGGTGTGTCCGGAGTTCGGGGGTACTCCCCCGCCGTATCCGCTCGCCGTGAGGGCGGCGGAGCCCGGTGCGGACGGCGCGGGCACAATGGGCGCGGTCTAGTGAAGGAGTTCTCTCGTGGCCATCCGCGTTCTTTTGGTCGATGACCAGCCGCTGTTGCGTACCGGGTTCCGGATGATTCTGGAGGCGGAGCAGGAGATCGCGGTCGTCGGTGAGGCCGGTGACGGTCTGCAGGCGCTCGATCAGGTGCGTGCGCTGCAGCCGGATGTCGTGCTGATGGACATCCGGATGCCCCGGATGGACGGGGTGGAGGCGACCCGGCAGATCACGGGTCCGGAGCGGGACGGTCCGGCGAAGGTGCTGGTGCTGACGACGTTCGATCTGGACGAGTACGTGGTGGAGGCGCTCAGGGCGGGGGCGAGCGGTTTCCTGCTGAAGGACGCGCCCGCGGACGAGTTGGTGCAGGCGATCCGGGTGGTGGCGGCGGGTGAGGCGATGCTGGCGCCGAGCATCACGCGGCGGCTGCTGGACAAGTACGCGACGCATCTGCCGTCGGGTGAGGAGCCGGCGCCGAGCACGCTGCACACGCTGACGGACCGTGAGGTGGAGGTGCTGAAGCTGGTGGCGCGCGGGTTGTCGAACGCGGAGATCGCGGCGGATCTGTTCGTGTCGGAGACGACGGTGAAGACGCATGTGGGGCATGTGCTGACGAAGCTGGGCCTCAGGGACCGGGTGCAGGCTGCGGTGTACGCGTACGAGAGCGGTCTGGTGCGGCCGGGCGCGCAGTAGGTCCTGGTACGGGCAGAGGGCGCCCCTTCCTGGTGGGAGGGGCGCCCTCGGTGTGTCCGGGCGGGGTCAGCTCTTGCTGAGTTCCCAGAAGCGGAACACGGTGGAGGCGTCGAGGCAGTATTCGAGGCCGTAGACGCCGTCGCGGACGACGGCGTACTGCTTGGCCTGCCAGACGGGCAGGACGGGCAGTTCGTCGGCGACGATGTCCTGGACCTGCGCGAAGTCCTTGTCGGTGGCGGCGCGGTCGCTCTGGGCGGCGGTGGCCGGGAGCAGGGTGCCGGTGAGGCGGGTGTTGTCGTAGTGGTTGGCGAGGACGTTGTCCTTGCCGAAGAAGGGGGCGGTGAAGTTGTCGGCGTCCGGGTAGTCGGGCACCCAGCCCTTGACGTAGACGCCGTACTTGCCGGCGGCGATGTCCTTCTCGTACTGGCCGAAGTCGACGGACTTGACGTTGGCGTCGAAGAGGCCGCTGGCGTTGAGCTGGGCGGCGACGGCGCGCAGTTCGGCGTCGGTGGCGGGGCCGTAGCGGGCGGGGGTGGACCACAGGGTCAGCTCGACCTTGCCGGTGATGCCGTCGGCGCGCAGGGCCTGGGCGGCCTTGGCCTTGGAGGGGCGGGCGCCGTAGGTGTCGAAGAAGGCGGTGTTGTGGCCGATGATGCCCGCCGGGATGATCGAGTACAGCGGGGTGGCGGTGCCCTGGTAGACGTTGTGGATGAGGGCGTCGCGGTCCAGCAGGTGGGCGATGGCCTTGCGTACGCCGAGCTTTCCGGCGACGGGGTCCTTCATGTTGAAGACGAGGTGCTGGACCTCGGCGCTGCTGCCCTCGATGACGTCGATGCCCTTGGTGCCTTCCTGGGCGTCGATGCCGGTGATGTCGGTGGCGCTCAGGCCGCGGTAGGCGATGTCGATGTCGCCGCCGACGAGGGCCTTCTTCAGCTTCTTCTGGTCGCCGTGGAAGAACTTGAGGGTGACGCCGGAGTTCTTGATGTCGGCGGTGCCCTTGTAGTGCGGGTTGACCGAGAAGACGGCCTGGCCCTTGTCGAAGGAGTCGAGCTCGTAGGGGCCGGAGCCGATGGCCTTGCGGTCGGTGCGCAGCCGGCCGGGGTCGTACTGGCGGTGGTCGACGATGGAGCCGGCGCCGGAGGCGATCTTGCTGGGGAAGGTCGCGTCGGGGGCGTTGAGGTGGAAGACGACGGTCTTGGCGTCCGGCGTCTCGACCTCCTCCAGCGTCGGGAACATGACAGCCGGACCGGCGGGGTCGTTGATCTTCAGCAGGCGGTCGAAGGAGAACTTGACGTCCTCGGAGGTCAGCGAGTCGCCGTTGCTGAACTTCAGACCGGGCTTCAGCTCGCATCTGAAGACGGTGGCGCGCGTGTCACCGAAGGAGCAGGACTTGGCCAGCTCGGGCTCGGGCTGGGTGCCGCCGTTGGGGAAGCTGAGGAGTGACTGGAAGACGTTGTTGAACAGCAGCCAGGAGCCTGGGTCGTAGCCGGATGCCGGGTCGGTGGCCAGGACGTCGTCGGACATCCCCATCACCATCGCCTGGCCGGTGCCCTTGGCGTCGTCGGTACCGGAGCCGCAGCCGGTCAACAGGCCGCAGGCCAGCCCCGCCACCACGGGCAGGACCGGCCACTGGGTGCGCATGTTCACAGCAGTGCCTTGTCGTCGGTTCGTGGCCCGGAGCCGCCGTCGCGGCTCCGGGTACGGGAGACGTCAGCCGCTCACACCACGGCCGAGCTCCCACAGCTGAAGCGTCGAGGAGGAGTTCAGGGCGTAGGAGGTGCCCGTGATGTCGTCCCGCGCGGCGACGTACTGCTTGCCCTGCCACAGCGGCAGCACGGGGACGTCCTCGGCGACGGTGTCCTGGATCTCGGTCAGGCTGTTGCCGGCGTCGAGGCGGTCGGCGTCACGGCGCGACTCGGGGATCAGCGTCCGCTCGATCTCGCTGTTGGAGTACGGCGAGCCGAGGAAGTTGTCCTTGTCGAGGAACGGCGCCAGGAAGTTGTCGGCGTCCGGGAAGTCGGGGAACCAGCCCATGCCGTAGACGTCGTACCGGCCCTTCTGCTCCGCGGGGCGGAAGGTGGCCCAGGGGTGGCCCTGGATGGTGACGTCGAAGACTCCGCTGTCGTTGAGCTGCTTCTGCAGGACCTCGAACTCCTGCTTGGTGGCGGAGCCGTAGTGGTCGGTGGTGTAGTGCAGGGTCAGCTTGACCGGGGCGGTGACGCCGGCCTTGGCGAGCAGGGTCTTGGCCTTTGCGGGGCTGGGGTCGCCGTACTTGTTGAAGAACGAGTTGGAGTGGCCGGCCAGGGTGGCGGGCACCAGGGAGTACAGCGGCTCGGCCTGGGTGCCGTAGACCTTGGAGACCAGTTCGCCGCGGTTGATGACCTGGGCCATGGCCTGGCGGACGGCCTTGTCCTTCACGGTCGGCGCGGCGGTGTTGAAGGCGAGGTAGCGGATCTCCAGACCCGGCATGTCGACCAGCTCGGCGTTGGCGTCCGAACCGCCGTCGAGCTTCTGGATCTGGCCCGGCGACATGGTGCGGCTCATGACGTCGATGTCACCGCGGTCGATGGCGGCGCCCATGGCGTCGGCGTCGTCGAAGGAGCGGATCTCCACCTTGTCGTTGTTCACCTCGGAACTCCCCTTGTACGAGGGGTTCTTGGTGAACACGCCACTGACCATGGCGTCGCCCTTGACCTGGGCCTTGAAGGTGTACGGGCCGGAGCCGTCGACCTCGAAGCCGTCGCGCAGCTTGCCCTTGGCGTAGACCTTGGGGTTGACGATGCCCGCGACCGGGGTGGACAGCTTGAACGGGAAGGTCGCGTCGGCGGTCTTCAGGTGGAAGATGACCTCGCGGTCGCCCTGCGTCTCGACGGTGTCGACGGTGTTCAGCAGGGCGGCGACACCACTGTCGGCCTGGAGCTTCATCGCGCGGTCGATGGAGTACTTCACGTCCGCGGCGGTGACGGGCTCGCCGGAGGCGAACTTCAGTCCGCTGCGCAGCTTGCAGGCGTAGCGCTCGTTGCCGGTGTCGGTGAAGCTGCAGCTCTCGGCGGCCTCCGGGACGGGGCTGCCCTCGCCCTTGGGCTGGGTCATCAGGGTCTGCACGGTCTGGCGCAGGATGTTCCAGGTGCCGACGTCGTAGGCGTAGGCGGGGTCGAGGGGCGCGGGGGCGTCGCTCGTGGCCGTGAACCGGTCCGTGGTGCCGACGACGATGGGGTCGCCGTTCTTGGCCCCACTGTCGGTTCCGCCGCACGCGGCGAGAACCGGCGTGAGCAGGCCGGCCACTGCCGGCAGCACCAGAGTCTTGCGGTTCATGCGGGACTTTCTCCAGAGCTTCGATTCCGTGAACCCGGCAAGCGGGATGGCGCGGCGGATCACGGGGGTTGCTGCGATGTTGTCGCGTCGACATTAGTCCGCGGTCGCAGCGCGGTTCGCGGCCGCCCGAGTTGAGGGCTCATCACGCAGTGAAACCGGGTGTGGACGCACCGAAAAACCGACAGCGGCAGGATTCGTACAACGGTCCATCAATCAGGACACAAGGGCCCGCTGACGGTGCGTGCGGAGCGGTTTTCTGCACACGCGGGCAGCCTTGTCGAGGCCGCCCGGAGTGGCGAACGTCACAGTGTCAACTGCGGTCCGGAATACCGGAATTCGGTCACCCGGACGGCCGGGGAATTAGCTCCTGGGCGCGGTTTTCACGGAATTGCGCCCTGGTCGGCATTGTTTTCGCACGCTGGGTGAACGCCTAGTGCGTGAGCGTCATCAGCCCGCGCAGAAAAGACAGGTCGACCTGTTCCAGCGAGGGTACGACGGTGCGCCGTTCGGCCGGGACGATGGGGGCGATGGAGGGGACGGCGACCACGTGGCAGCCGGCGGCCTCGGCGGCGGCGACTCCGGTGGCGGTGTCCTCGATGACGGCGCACCGGGCCGGGTCGGCGCCGAGTCCGGCCGCGGCGAGGAGGTAGGGGTCGGGGTGCGGCTTGGTGCGGGAGACCTCGTCGCCGCCGATGGAGAGGGTGAAGTGGTGCGGGCCGAGCGTGGTCAGCACGCGGTCGATGATGCGCCGGTGGGAGGCGGAGACCAGGGCGGTGGGGATGTCGTGCTCGTGGAGTTCGGCGAGCAGCCGGGCGGCGCCGGGCATCAGCGGGAGATGGCTGCCGATCCGGGCCTCGAAGCCGTCGTTGAGGAGGACGGAGAGTTCGGCGAGGGTGATGGCGGCGCCGGTGGCCTCGATGAGGAAGCCGGCGCTGCGGGTCATGGGGCCGCCGACGACGACGTGCCGCCAGGACTCGTCGAGGGTGTGACCGAGGGCGGCGAAGACCTCGACCTCGACGTCCCACCAGAAGCCCTCGGTGTCCACCAGGGTGCCGTCCATGTCGAGGAGGACCGCTTGAAGGGCGGAGCCTTCGGCCGTACGGGTTCCGAGCGCGGGGACCGTGCTGGTCATCCGGGCACACCTCCTTGAGGGACGATCAGGCCGGTCCCCGGAAAGGGAACCGGCCTGCGGTGGACCGACCAGCATACGTCGCCTTCGCGCGAAGCGCCTCGTTTACGCCCGGCGTGGCGGGGTACGCGGGCCTGTCCCCCGGCGTGGGACGCCGGACGGGGGCCCGTGTGCCCGTCTCGCCTGGTCAGCGGGCGTTGAAGTACTTCGCCTCGGGGTGGTGGATGACGATGGCGTCGGTGGACTGCTCGGGGTGGAGCTGGAACTCCTCGGAGAGGTGGACGCCGATCCGCTCGGGCTGGAGCAGGTCGGCGATCTTGGCGCGGTCCTCCAAGTTGGGGCAGGCGCCGTAGCCGAGGGAGAAGCGGGCGCCCCGGTACTTCAGGGCGAACATGTCCTCGATGTCGGCGGGGTCCTCACCGGCGAAGCCGAGTTCGGAGCGGACGCGGGCGTGCCAGTACTCGGCGAGCGCTTCGGCCAACTGGACGGAGAGGCCGTGCAGTTCGAGGTAGTCGCGGTAGGCGTTGGCCTCGAAGAGCTTGGCGGTCTCCTCGCCGATGCGTGAGCCGACGGTGACGACCTGGAGGCCGACCACGTCCCGCTCGCCGGACTCCTCCGGGCGGAAGTAGTCGGCGAGGCAGAGCCTGCGGCCCCGGCGCTGGCGGGGGAAGGTGAAGCGGGTGCGCTCGTTGCCGTCCTCGTCCAGGATGATCAGGTCGTCGTCCTTGGAGACGCAGGGGAAGTAGCCGTGGACGACGGCGGCTTCCAGCAGGTTCTCCGTCTGGAGGCGGTCGAGGAGGCCGCGCAGGCGGGGGCGGCCCTCGGTCTCGGCGAGTTCCTCGTAGGTGGGGCCGTCGCCGGCGCGGGCCTGCTTCAGGCCCCACTGGCCCTTGAAGAGGGCGCCCTCGTCCAGCCAGGAGGCGTACTCCTTGAGCTGGATGCCCTTGACGACGCGGGTGCCCCAGAACGGCGGGGCGGGCACCGGGTTGTCGGTGCGCACGTCGGAGCGGACGTTGCCCTCCTGCGGGGTCTCCTCGGGGAGGTCCACGGCGGGGGTGGCGCGGACCCGGCGCTGCTTGAGCTCGGGGAGCTGGGCGCCGGGCACGCCGCGCTTGACGCCGATGAGGGCGTCCATCAGGCGCAGGCCCTCGAAGGCGTCGCGGGCGTAGCGGACCTCGCCCTCGTAGATCTCGTGGAGGTCCTGTTCGACGTAGGCGCGGGTGAGGGCGGCGCCGCCGAGGATGACCGGGTAGTCGGCCGCGAGACCGCGCTGGTTCAGCTCCTCCAGGTTCTCCTTCATGATCACGGTGGACTTGACCAGGAGACCGGACATGCCGATGACGTCGGCGCGGTGTTCCGCGGCGGCGTCCAGGATCGCGGAGACGGGCTGCTTGATGCCGATGTTGACGACGTTGTAGCCGTTGTTGGACAGGATGATGTCGACGAGGTTCTTGCCGATGTCGTGGACGTCGCCGCGCACGGTGGCCAGCACGATGGTGCCCTTGCCCTCGGCGTCGGACTTCTCCATGTGCGGTTCGAGGTGGGCGACGGCCGTCTTCATGACCTCGGCGGACTGGAGGACGAACGGCAACTGCATCTGGCCGGAGCCGAAGAGCTCGCCGACGGTCTTCATGCCGTCCAGCAGGGTGTCGTTGACGATGTCGAGGGCGGGGCGGTCCTGGAGCGCCTCGTCCAGGTCGGCCTCCAGGCCGTTGCGCTCGCCGTCGATGATGCGCCGCTTGAGGCGTTCGTCCAGGGGCAGCGCGGCCAGTTCCTCGGCCTTGCCGGCGCGCAGGGACTTGGCGGTGGCGCCCTCGAAGAGTGCCATCAGCTTCTGGAGCGGGTCGTAGCCCTCGGCGCGGCGGTCGTGGATGAGGTCGAGGGCGGTCTGCACCTCCTCCTCGCTGAAGCGGGCGATGGGCAGGATCTTGGAGGCGTGCACGATGGCCGAGTCCAGGCCCGCCTTGACACATTCGTCGAGGAAGACGGAGTTCAGCAGGATGCGGGCGGCCGGGTTGAGGCCGAAGGAGATGTTGGACAGGCCGAGGGTGGTCTGGACGTCCGGGTGGCGGCGCTTGAGTTCGCGGATGGCGTCGATGGTGGCGATGCCGTCCTTGCGGGACTCCTCCTGACCGGTGCAGATGGTGAAGGTCAGGGTGTCGATGAGGATGTCCTCCTCGCGGATGCCCCAGTTCCCGGTGAGGTCGTCGATCAGCCGTTCGGCGATCTCGACCTTCTTCTCGGGGGTGCGGGCCTGGCCCTCCTCGTCGATGGTGAGCGCGATCAGGGCGGCGCCGTGCTCGCGGGCGAGCCGGGTGACCTTGGCGAAGCGGGAGTCGGGGCCGTCGCCGTCCTCGTAGTTCACCGAGTTGATCACGGCGCGGCCGCCGAGCTTCTCCAGGCCGGCCTGGATGACGTCGACCTCGGTGGAGTCGAGCACGATCGGCAGGGTGGAGGCGGTGGCGAGGCGGCCGGCGAGTTCGGCCATGTCGGCGACGCCGTCGCGGCCGACGTAGTCCACGCAGAGGTCGAGCATGTGCGCGCCCTCGCGGATCTGCTCGCGGGCCAGCTCCACGCAGTCGTCCCAGCGGGCCTCCAGCATGGCCTCGCGGAACTTCTTCGATCCGTTGGCGTTGGTGCGCTCGCCGATGGCGAGGTAGGAGGTGTCCTGGCGGAACGGGACGGACTGGTAGAGGGAGGCGGCGCCCGCCTCGGGGCGCGGCTCACGCTCGGTCGGGGTGAGGTCCCGGACGCGCTCGACGACCTGGCGCAGATGCTCGGGGGTGGTGCCGCAGCAGCCGCCGACCAGGGAGAGGCCGTACTCGTGGACGAAGGTCTGCTGGGCGTCGGCCAGCTCGGGGGCGGTCAGCGGGTAGTGCGCGCCGTTCTTGCCGAGGACGGGCAGGCCGGCGTTGGGCATGCAGGCCAGCGGGATGCGGGCGTTGCGGGCGAGGTGGCGCAGGTGCTCGCTCATCTCGGCGGGGCCGGTGGCGCAGTTCAGGCCGATCATGTCGATGCCGAGGGGTTCCAGCGCGGTGAGCGCGGCGCCGATCTCGGAGCCGAGCAGCATGGTGCCGGTGGTCTCGACGGTCACGGAGACGATGACGGGCAGGTCGATGCCGAGGGCGTCCAGGCCGCGCCGGGCGCCGAGGACGGCGGCCTTGGTCTGGAGGAGGTCCTGGGTGGTCTCGATCAGCAGGGCGTCGGCGCCGCCGGTGACCAGACCCTCGGCGTTGCGCTGATACGCGTCGCGCAGGGTGGTGTAGGGGGCGTGGCCGAGGGTGGGCAGCTTGGTGCCCGGGCCCATGGAGCCCAGCACCCAGCGGGGGCGGCCGTCGCGGGCGGTGAACTCGTCGGCCACCTCGCGGGCGACGCGGGCGCCGGACTCGGAGAGTTCGTGGACGCGCTCGGGGATGTCGTACTCGCCGAGGGCGGAGTGGTTGGCGCCGAAGGTGTTGGTCTCGACGCAGTCGACGCCGACCGCGAAGTACTCCTCGTGCACGGAGCGCACGATGTCGGGCCGGGTGAGGTTGAGGATCTCGTTGCAGCCCTCGAGCTGCTGGAAGTCGTCGAGCGTGGGTTCCTGGGCCTGGAGCATGGTGCCCATGGCTCCGTCGGCG
Organism: Streptomyces seoulensis; assembly: GCF_022846655.1. Classification (NCBI taxonomy): domain Bacteria; kingdom Bacillati; phylum Actinomycetota; class Actinomycetes; order Kitasatosporales; family Streptomycetaceae; genus Streptomyces; species Streptomyces seoulensis. Next base: position 2,063,043 of record NZ_AP025667.1, on the reverse strand, counting down.
ACCACCACACGGGTGGCGAGTGCCTGACGGAGCGCGGACGCACGGGTCCGGCTGTCGGCGGAAGGGGACGTCGGCGACGAGGCCATGAAGGGGCTCCCTTGAGTGCGACGGCTGTCGGCTATGCGCCTGCCCAGGACGGACCTGGCGTGGGGCACGGCGCCAGAGTAACCGCCAGTGGGCTTGGATGGGCACAGGCGTCCACGACACGGACGCGGATGGCGGAGTCCGGCCGGGCGCGTGCCGTGGCTGGAACCATGGGTGTCCGGGACGGTCCTGCTCATTGGCGGGAGGTCGACATCGACCGGTAGTGTTCGGCATTGCCGAACGCGCATGGGATGGCTCGGCGGGTGGCCGAAGCGGACGGAGGCAGGACGGCGATGGCACGGAACATCCAGTCGCTCGAACGGGCGGCCGCGATGCTGCGTCTGCTCGCGGGCGGCGAACGGCGGCTCGGCCTCTCCGACATCGCCTCGTCGCTGGACCTGGCCAAGGGCACCGCGCACGGCATCCTGCGCACGCTGCAGCACGAGGGCTTCGTGGAGCAGGACGAGGCTTCGGGCCGCTACCAACTGGGCGCCGAGCTGCTGCGGCTGGGCACGACCTATCTGGACGTGCACGAGCTGCGCGCGCGTGCGCTGGTGTGGACCGACGACCTGGCCCGCTCCAGCGGGGAGAGCGTGTACCTGGGTGTGCTGCACCAGCAGGGCGTGCTGATCGTGCACCACGTCTTCCGCCCGGACGACAGCCGGCAGGTGCTGGAGATCGGGGCGATGCAGCCGCTGCACTCCACGGCGCTGGGCAAGGTGCTCTCCGCCTACGACCCCGTCGCGCACAGCGAGGCGCTGGACTCCTCCCGCAAGGCGTTCACCGACCGTACGGTGTGCGCGCCGGAGGACTTCGAGCACGTCCTGGACCTCACACGGGCCCGCGGGTACGCGGCGGACGTGGAGGAGACCTGGGAGGGCGTGGCCTCGATCGCCGCGCCGATCCACGACCGGCGCCGGATGCCGGTGGGCGCGGTGGGCATGGCGGGCGCGGTCGAGCGGCTGTGCCGGGACGGCGAGCTGCGGCCGGAGCTGATCGCGGCGGTGCGGGACTGCGCCCGCGCGGTGTCACGGGACCTGGGCGCGGCCCGCTTCTGACGTTCGGATACGGCCCCCCCGCACGCGGGGGTGGGTCTGCTGTGCCCCCGTCCGTAACGATCCTGCCCTCAGCGTTCTTTTTCGCCCCCGGAACCCTTGACGCGTGTGCGCGGCGAAAGCAAGACTCCCGTCCGTCGGTCGGCATTGTCGAACACCTATCGGTATTACACGTTAGGGTGTGACAGCGCCTAGGGCCGGCTTCCCCCTGGACGAAGGACAAAGGAGTCGCGGGTGTCCAGCTCCGACATCTTCATCGGCGAGACCATAGGTACCGCCATACTCATCCTGCTCGGCGGCGGTGTGTGTGCCGCCGTGACGCTGAAGGCGTCCAAGGCGCGCGGCGCCGGATGGCTGGCCATCGCCTTCGGGTGGGGTTTTGCCGTTCTGACGGCCGTCTACACCTCGGCGCCCCTCTCCGGCGCGCATCTCAACCCGGCCGTGACCCTCGCACTGGCGATCAAGGATCACGACTACGGCAACCTCCCCGTGTACTGGGGCGGCCAGTTGCTCGGCGCGATGATCGGCGCCACGCTGGTCTGGGTGGCGTATCTCGGCCAGTTCCACGCGCACCTCACCGACCGGGAGATCGTCGGCGGGCCCGGTGCGCAGGACACGGTCAAGGCGGTCGAGGCCGAGGAAGCGGCCGCGGGCCCGGTGCTGGGCATCTTCTCCACCGGTCCGGAGATCCGGAACGCGGTGCAGAACCTCCTGACGGAGATCATCGGAACGATCGTGCTGGTGCTGGCGGTCCTCACGCAGGGCCTGAACAACGAGGGCAACGGTCTGGGCCCGGTGGGCGCCCTGATCACGGCCCTGGTGGTCGTCTCGATCGGCCTGTCGCTGGGCGGTCCGACGGGGTACGCGATCAACCCGGCCCGTGACCTGGGCCCGCGCATCGTGCACGCCCTGCTGCCGCTGCCCAATAAGGGCGGTTCGGACTGGAGCTACGCGTGGGTCCCGGTCGTCGGTCCACTGATCGGCGGCGCCATCGCTGCGGGCATCTACAACGTCGCTTTTGCTTGATGAGTAACGATTTGCGCAAAAAGCACCGATCATTCAAGTAAGCGCCGTAAGCACCGCACCTCACCTCGGATCTCCCAGGAGCACACAGTGACCGACGCCCACACCGCAGGCCCCTTCATCGCGGCCATCGACCAGGGCACCACCTCCTCGCGCTGCATCGTCTTCGACCGGGACGGCCGGATCGTCTCGGTGGACCAGAAGGAGCACGAGCAGATCCTTCCGAAGCCGGGCTGGGTCGAGCACGACGCGAACGAGATCTGGACGAACGTCCAGGAGGTCGTCGCCTCCGCCATCGCCAAGGCCGGCATCACCCGCGACGACATCAAGGCGATCGGCATCACCAACCAGCGCGAGACGACCGTGCTGTGGGACAAGAACACCGGTGAGCCCGTCCACAACGCCATCGTCTGGCAGGACACCCGCACCGACGCCCTCTGCCGGGAGCTGGGCCGCAACGTCGGCCAGGACCGCTTCCGCCGCCAGACCGGCCTCCCGCTGGCCTCCTACTTCGCCGGGCCCAAGGCCCGCTGGCTGCTGGACAACGTCGAGGGCCTGCGCGAGCGCGCCGAGGCGGGCGACATCCTCTTCGGCACCATGGACAGCTGGGTCATCTGGAACCTGACCGGCGGCGTGGACGGCGGCAAGCACGTCACCGACGTCACCAACGCCTCGCGCACCATGCTGATGAACCTGCACACCATGCAGTGGGACGACAAGATCTGCGAGTCCATCGGCGTCCCCGAGCAGATGCTGCCCGAGATCCGGTCCTCCGCCGAGGTCTACGGCGAGATCACCGGCGGCAGCCTGGGCGACCTGCTCGGCGGCATCCCGGTCGCCTCCGCGCTCGGCGACCAGCAGGCGGCCCTGTTCGGCCAGACCTGCTTCTCCGAGGGCGAGACCAAGTCGACCTACGGCACCGGCACCTTCATGGTGATGAACACCGGCGAGAAGATCATCAACTCCTACGCCGGTCTGCTGACCACCGTCGGCTACAAGATCGGCGACAAGCCGACGGTGTACGCCCTGGAGGGCTCCATCGCCGTCACCGGCTCGCTGGTGCAGTGGATGCGCGACCAGATGGGCCTGATCTCCACCGCCGCCGAGATCGAGACGCTCGCGCTCTCGGTCGAGGACAACGGCGGCGCCTACTTCGTACCGGCCTTCTCCGGCCTGTTCGCCCCGCACTGGCGCTCCGACGCGCGCGGTGTGATCGCGGGCCTGACCCGGTACGTCACCAAGGCGCACCTCGCGCGCGCCGTCCTGGAGGCCACCGCCTGGCAGACGCGGGAGATCGCGGACGCCATGACGAAGGACTCCGGGGTCGAGCTGACCACGCTCAAGGTGGACGGCGGCATGACCGCGAACAACCTGCTGATGCAGCAGCTCGCGGACGTGCTGGACGCCCCCGTGGTGCGCCCGATGGTCGCCGAGACCACCTGTCTCGGCGCCGCCTACGCCGCCGGTCTCGCCGTCGGCTTCTGGTCCAGCACCGACGAGCTGCGCGCCAACTGGCGCCGGGCCGCCGAGTGGACCCCCCGCATGGACGCGGAGACCCGCGACCGTGAGTACAAGAGCTGGCTCAAGGCCGTCGAGCGGACCATGGGCTGGCAGGACGAGAGCTGACCGGGCCGGCACAGCCGCCAGGTCCGGCTCCGACGAGGAGTTAAGTACCCGACATGACCAGTCCCACCACCCTGAAGTCCGTACCTGCCCTTGGCACGCACCCGGCCTCCGGCTCCAACCCGAGCCGCGCCGAGACCAGGGAGCAGCTCGCGGGGGCGTCGTACGACCTACTTGTGATCGGCGGCGGCATCCTGGGCATCTCCACCGCCTGGCACGCCGCGCAGTCCGGGCTCAGGGTGGCGCTGGTCGACGCCGGTGACTTCGCCGGCGCCACCTCCTCCGCCTCGTCCAAGCTGCTCCACGGCGGTCTGCGCTACCTGCAGACCGGCGCGGTGCGGCTGGTGGCGGAGAACCACTTCGAGCGGCGGGCGGTGTCCCGCCAGGTGGCCCCCCACCTGGCGAACCCGCTCACCTTCTACCTCCCGGTGTACAAGGGCGGCCCGCACGGCGCGGCCAAGCTCGGCGCGGGCGTCTTCGCCTACTCGGCGCTCTCCGCGTTCGGGGACGGCGTGGGCCACCTGCTCTCGCCCTCGAAGGCCGCGCAGGACGTGCCCGAGCTGCGCACCGAGAACCTGAAGGCCGTGGCCGTGTACGGCGACGACCAGATGAACGACGCCCGCATGGCGCTGATGACGGTCCGCGCGGCCGTCGACGCGGGCGCGGTCGTCCTCAACCACGCCGAGGTCACCGGGCTGCGCACCACGCGCGGCCGGGTCACCGGCGCCGAGCTGAAGGACCGGCTCACCGGGGAGGAGTTCGGCGTCAACGCCCGCCTGGTGCTGAACGCGACCGGACCCTGGGTGGACCACCTGCGCCGGATGGAGGACCCGCACGCGGCCCCCTCGATCCGTCTGTCCAAGGGCGCGCACCTGGTCCTGAAGCGCACCGCCCCCTGGAAGGCGGCGCTGGCCACCCCGATCGACAAGTACCGCATCACGTTCGCCCTGCCCTGGGAGGACATGCTGCTGCTCGGCACCACCGACGAGGTGTACGAGGGCGATCCGGCCGACGTGTCCGTCACCGAGGCGGACATATCCCAGATCCTGGACGAGGCCGCGTTCTCCGTGCGGGACCAGCAGCTCCAGCGGGATCTGATCACCTACTCCTTCGCCGGGCTGCGGGTGCTGCCGGGCGGTCCCGGTGACACCGCGAAGGCGAAGCGGGAGACCGTGGTCACCGAGGGTCCGGGCGGCATGCTGTCGGTGGCCGGCGGCAAGTGGACCACGTTCCGGCACATCGGGCGCACCGTGCTGAAGAAGCTGGAGGAGCTGCCGGGCCGGCCGCTCGGTGACGACTTCGAGCCGGTGTCGGAGCTGCCCAAGCGGCTGCCGCTGCCCGGTGTCGCCAACCCGCGCGCGGTCGAGCACCGGCTGCTGGTGGACCGTCCGGCGCCCGGTCCGCGCATGGGCGCCGACACCGCCCGCCATCTGGCCACGCACTACGGCTCGCTCGCCTTCGACATCGCCCGCCTCGCCAACGAGCACCCCGAGCTGGCCGAGCGGGTCCACCCGGACGCCCCGGAGATCTGGGCGCAGGTCGTCTGGGCCCGCGACCAGGAGTGGGCCGAGACGGCGGACGACGTGCTGCGCCGCCGCACCACGCTCACCATCCGCGGCCTGGCCACCGACGACGTGCGCGCCAAGGTGCGCGAGGTCCTGGACGGCAAGCGGAAGTAGACGCCGTGTGAGGGGCGGTTCCGTGCCGACGGAACCGCCCCTCACACGCATTCGCACCTCCATCCGCCCCCGAACACTTCCGTGCGCTCCCTCGAACGTGTTTCGAAGTGCGTGTTTAACACCTTCTCTACGGCTAAAACGGATCTTTCCGACAACAGTCGGATGGGACAGAGGCCGAGTGGGACGAGGTCCGGTGCGGGGAGCGGTCATATGCGAGGCGGTTGGCACACTGCGCGGGCACGGCGGCGTCTCGGGTTCGCCGCGTGCGGTGCCGCGCTCGCCGCGCTCGCGGCGGTCCTGCGGTTCTGGTGGCTGGACGCGGCGGTCGCGGGCGTCCTGATCTCCGCGATCGGCGCGTTCGTGTCGGTGGTGGCCCTGGTGGCCGACATCCTGCGCGGCGACGGGGACCCGCCGCTGCGCTCGGCGGCCGAGGACCGGCGCCGGGCCGCCGACGCGCTGGCCGAGGTGGTCCGGGACCAGTGGGCGGCGGAGGCGCGGTCCCGGCGGCTGCGGGACCCGATGCCCATCGAGGTGCGCTGGGCCCCGGCCGACCGGCGGCTGGCGGACCACCCGGAGAACATCCGGCGCGGCCAGCCGCTGCCCGCCCCGCGCGACGCCGTGGTGCAGCACGTCGCCGACCCCTTCCCGGTGCCGTCCGGCCGGCGGCTGGTGGTGCTGGGCGGTCCGGGCTCCGGCAAGAGCGTGCTGGCGCTGCGGTTCGTCCTCGGCCGGCTGGCCGTGCGGACACCGGGCGGCCCGGTCCCGGTGATCGTCCCGCTGGCCGGCTGGGACCCCTGGCGTACGGGGCTGCGCGACTGGCTCGCCGAGCGGCTGGCCGCCGACTACCCGCCGCTCGCCGCCGCCGACGGCCGTCGTACCCTGGCCCGCGCCCTGCTGGACTCGGGGCTGGTCATGCCGGTCCTGGACGGCTTCGACGAACTGGCCCGGCCCGGCTGGGCGCAGGCCGTACGGCGCGTCAACGCCGAGCTGGACGACGATCTGCCGCTGCTGCTGACCAGCCGCAAGGAGGCGTGGGCGACGGCGGTGGCCGAGGGCGACGTGCTCACCGCGGCCGAGGTGGTCGAGCTGCTGCCGCTGGACCTGGCGCAGGCCGCGGCCCACCTGGAGCGCACGGCCCGGCCCCTGTCGACGGCGGACGGCGCACGGGCCACGGTGTGGACGCCCGTACTGCGGGAGCTGCGCGAGCGGCCCGGGTCGGTCCCGGCGCGGGCGCTCACCACTCCCCTGATGGTCTCGCTGGCCCGTGCCGTGTACGGCGACACCTCCGGCGACCCCTCGGAGCTGCTGGACGCCGGGCGCTTCCCCACGGTGGCCTCGGTCGAGGAGCACCTGCTCGGGGCGTTCGTGCCCGCCGCGTTCGCCGGTTCCGGGCCACGCGCCACCTCGGACGCGGCGCGCCGGCTCACCGTGCTGGCGCGGGCGTTGCAGCACCGGGACACCGGCCGGCTGGCCTGGTGGGAGCTGGAGTCGATGCTGCCGCGCGCGCTGCGGGTGTACACGCCGGGGCTGCTGGCGCTGGCGGTGCAGGCGTTGCTGGTGCTGCCGGTGATGCTGGCGCGGGTGGTGAGCGGGCAGGCCGGGACGGAGGACGTGGTGTCGGTGGGCGCCACGCTGTTCGGCCAGACCCTGGGCTTCGCGTTCGGGGCCGCCTGTCTGCTGCCGCGCGACGGCGGCCTGCCCAGCAGGAAGTTCATGCTCCGCCAGACCGTGCTGACCGCGCTGGTGAGCGGCCTGCTGTGGGCGGCGTTCGCCTGCACCGACGATCTCCGGTTCGGCTTCCGCTACGGCACGGTGACCGACGGCTGGATGCCGGATCTGCTCGGCGGGTGCCTGTTCTCGCTGCTGTTCACGCTGTTCTTCGGCATCGCGGGGCTCCCCCGGCGGCCGGTGCCGCTCAGCCTGCCCTGGAGCGGTGCGGCGGGCCGGGCGGTGGCCCGTGTGCTGGGCGCCGGCCTGCTGCTGGGCGGCGCGGGCTCGGCGGGGTCGGTGCTGCTGGACTCCTCGCGCGACCCGTGGACCGCGCTGATCGGCACGACCTGTATGGCGGCGGGCACGGCGCTGCTGGTGAGCGGCACGCACCGGCAGGACGGCCCGCATCCGGGCCGGGCGGGCCGGGTCGGCCAGCGGTTCGCGGCCGGGGCCGTGCGGGGCACCGCGGCGGCGCTGCTGATCGGGATCACCGCCTGCACGGCCGCCGGGCTGACCGCGGTCGGGGTGACGGTGCTGAGGTCGGGCGGCGTGGAGGACCTGGCGGGCAGGCGGATCGACGACTGGCGGTTCGCCGTGCGGGACGGGGTGCGGACGGCCGCCACCTCGCGGCCGCTGCGGGGCATGATGCTGATCCCCGGCGACGGGGCGCGGCCCATCGCCTACCCCGGTGACGCGGAGCCGCCCGACTGCACGATCCCGCTGGTGCACGACCGCGGGTGCCGCCCCTTCACGTCCCGGCGGACGGTGTTCGAGTCGCGCAACGGGGTCGTGGTGGTGCGGCTGGCGCTCACCGGCGGCGTGACGGAGGCGTATCCCGCGAATCTGCGGTCCGTGCTGCCCGCGCCCGCCCGTGGCTGGCTCACCCAGGGCCCCGCGATGGGGCTGCTGGCGCGGTGTCTGCCGCCGTTCGTGGCCAGCGGTGTGCTGATCGGACTGGTGGGCGGGTGCGTGTGCGGGGTCTACCGGGCGCTGAGCGTGCCGTCGGACATCATGCGGGCGACCGGTCCCGCTTCCTCGCTGCGGACGGACCGCACGGCGTCGTTCACGCGTGCGGGTGTGGTGGCGCTGCTGGTGGCGCTGGTCTGCGTGCCGGTGATGGTGCTGCCCGGTGACTGGGGCGGCCTCGCGCATGTCGGGACCCGGCTGTGGCTGCCGCTGGGCGCGGCGGCGCTGGCGCTGAGTGCCTGGGGGCGGTTCGCGGTGGCCCGGGTGTGGCTGGCGGCGACCGGGCGGCTGCCGTGGCGGTTGATGGCGTTCCTGGAGGACGCCCACCGGCGGGGCGTGCTGCGCAGGTCGGGGGCGTGCTTCGAGTTCCGGCACCTGCGGCTGCAGTCCCACCTGGCGGGCGGCGGTGCGCCGCAGGCGCGGGACGGGGGCGGCCCGGTCGAGGGCGCCTGGGAGCAGGCTCCGCTGCGGGGTGTTCCGGGCCGGGGTTCGGGGCAGTGATCCGTTCAGCCCCTTGCGAGGGGGCTGCGGAGGCTCCCGTCGGACGCCGTAAGGTTGGGTGGTCAGGCGAGAGCACGTCGGAAGGAGGCACTGGGTGATCGAGCTGGAGGGTGTTCCCGAGCTGATCGACCCAGTCATGGTGGCCGCGTTCGAGGGCTGGAACGATGCCGGTGACGCCGCCTCCACGGCGGTCGCGCATCTGGAACGCGAGTGGAAGGGCGAGGTGTTCGCGGCGCTGGACGCCGAGGACTACTACGACTTCCAGGTGAACCGCCCGACGGTCTTCATGGAGGGCGGCGTACGCAAGATCACCTGGCCGACGACCCGGCTTTCGGTGGTCCGTGTCGGCGGGGACAAGCCGCGTGACCTGGTGCTGGTGCGCGGTATCGAGCCGTCGATGCGCTGGCGCTCGTTCTGCAACGAGCTGCTGGGTTTCGCGCACGAGCTGGGCGTGGAGCTGGTGGTGATCCTGGGCGCGCTGCTCGGCGACACCCCGCACACGCGTCCGGTGCCGGTCAGCGGGGTCACCTCGGACGCCGACCTGGCCCGCCGGATGAACCTGGAGGAGACCAAGTACGAGGGCCCGACGGGCATCGTCGGCGTCCTGCAGGAGGCGTGCACGCACGCCGGTGTCCCCGCGGTGTCGCTGTGGGCCGCGGTGCCGCACTACGTCTCCCAGCCGCCCAACCCGAAGGCCACGCTGGCGCTGCTGAACCGTCTGGAGGACCTGCTGGACCTGCGGATACCGCAGGGCGAGCTGCCCGAGGACGCGCGTGCCTGGCAGACGGGCGTGGACCAGCTCGCCGCCGAGGACAGCGAGGTCGCGGAGTACGTACAGACGCTGGAGGAGGCCCGCGACACCGCCGAGCTGCCGGAGGCGTCCGGCGAGGCCATCGCGCGCGAGTTCGAGCGGTATCTGCGGCGCCGGGACGTGGGCGGACCCGGCGGGCACGCCACGGCGGACGGCGCGGACAGCGGGCCCTACCGCCGTGACACCCCGAGCGGCCGCACCCGCCCGCCCAAGCCCCCGAAGCCGGAGGCGCCGGGCGCCTCCGACAGCGAAGAGGCGGACGGCTCGGAGGACTGAGCGAGCCTGCGGACATGACGAGTGGGGCGGCACCCGGCCGGGTGCCGCCCCACTCGTCATGTCAGGTCACGTCATGTCAGCTCAGAGAGCCACGCCGAGCAGCGCGTCGACGGTGCGGCTGACCAGGCCGGGGGCGCCGATGTCGGTGCCGCCCTCGGCCTCCTGGCGAGCGGCCCAGCGGTCCACGGCCTCGAGCGCGGCGGGCGCGTCCAGGTCGTCCGCCAGGGCCTCGCGGACCTCGTCCACCAGCGCGTCGGCGGACGGGCCGTCCGGCCGGGACACGGCGGCGCGCCAGCGGCCGAGGCGGTCCACGGCGTCCTGGAGCACCTGGTCGGTCCACTCCCAGTCCGCGCGGTAGTGGTGGGAGTGCAGGGCGAGCCGGATGGCCGCCGGGTCGACGCCGTCGCGGCGCAGCGTGGAGACGAAGACGAGGTTGCCCTTGGACTTGGACATCTTCTCGCCGTCCAGGCCGACCATGCCGGCGTGGACGTACGCCTTGGCCATGGGGAACTCGCCGGTGAGCACCTGGGCGTGGGAGGCGCCCATCTCGTGGTGCGGGAAGGCGAGGTCGGAGCCGCCGCCCTGGACGTCGAAGCCCATGCCGAGGTGGTCCAGCGCGATGGCCACGCACTCGATGTGCCAGCCGGGGCGGCCCCGGCCGAGCGTGCCGCCGTCCCAGCTCGGCTCGCCCTCGCGGGCCGCGAGCCAGAGCATCGGGTCGAGCGGGTTCTTCTTGCCGGGGCGGTCCGGGTCGCCGCCGCGCTCGGCCGACAGCAGCCGCATGGCGGCCGCGTCCAGGTTGGAGACCTGGCCGAAGTGCGGGTCGGAGTCGACGGAGAAGTAGATGTCACCGTCCAGGTCGTAGGCCGCGCCGAGGTCCCGCAGCCGTTCCACCAGCGGGACGATGCCGGGTATGGCCTCGACGGCGCCTATGTAGTGCTGGGGCGGCAGCATCCTGAGGGCGGTCATGTCCTCGCGGAACAGGGTGGTCTCCTGCTCGGCGAGGGCGACCCAGTCGACGCCGTCGCGCGTCGCGCGCTCCAGCAGCGGGTCGTCGACGTCGGTGACGTTCTGGACGTAATGGACCTGCCGCTTGGTGTCGAGCCACACGCGCTGGACGAGGTCGAACGCGTTGTAGGTCGCCGCGTGACCCATGTGGGTCGCGTCGTACGGCGTGATGCCGCAGACGTAGATCCGGGCGACGGGACCGGGGTCGAGGGTGACCGGACCGTCGGTCGCGGTGTCGTGAATCCTCAGGTCGCGGCCCTGACCAGGCAGGGCGGGGACCTCGGAAGCGGGCCAGGCATGCATGTACATGAGCGTAACCGGCCATGAGCTGGGGCTACGAACCGGATCACGCCCAAGGCGGCCGGATGGCCGGATGGGCACCCTTGCGCCCGGCGGCCTTCCCGTGCTCGCCGGCCTCAGACCGGGGGCCAGGGGATGGCGGGCCAGTCGCCGGTGGGCTCGGGGTGGCGGCCGGTGGCCAGGAGGTCGTCGACCCGTGCGCGGGTGGCGTCGATCTCGGCCGGGGTGAGCAGCGGGGTCAGCTTCGCGGCCAGGGCGCCGCCTTCGGCGAGGGCCTCGCGCAGTCGGCCCAGGACCGCGACGGCGTCCTCGGTGAGGGGTTCGCCCGCCCAGCCCCACAGCAGGGTGCGCAGCTTGTTCTCGGCGTTGAAGGAGACGCCGTGGTCGATGCCGTAGAGCCGTCCGGCGACGGTGGGCAGGAGGTGGCCGCCCTTGCGGTCGGCGTTGTTGATCACGGCGTCGAGGACGGCGAGGCGGCGCAGCCGTTCGTCGTCGGCGTGCACGAGCAGCGCGGTGCGGCCCTCGCCGACCTCGGCGAGGCCGATGGCCTTCCAGCCGGGTCCGGCTTCCTCGCCCTCGGCGAGCGCGAGGAGTTCGGCCTCGGTGCTCACCTCGATCCACAACTGGCACATGCCCTCGCCGAAGGGCCCCTCGCGCAGCACGGTCGGCGGGATCAGGCTCCAGCCGGTGGCCTCGGACACCTCGTAGGCGGCGACCTCGCGGCCGGCCAGGGTGCCGTCGGGGAAGTCCCACAGCGGGCGTTCGCCGGCGACGGGCTTGTACACGCAGGTGGCCTCGCGGCCGTCGAGGGCGACGGTGCAGAACAGGGCGGCGTTGGAGGCGTCCCGGATGCGGCCGCGTACGGTCAGCTCGCCGTGGGCGAGCAGTGCGGCGGCGTCCGCGTCGGTTCCCGTCTCCGCGGCGCTCACGCTCCCCGGCGGTATCCGTTCTGGCGCGGACATACGTGTCCTTCCGGGTCGAGCGGGAGGCTGCACAGCGGGCACGGCGGCCGCCCGGCGTTGACGACGTCGAGGGCGCGCTTGGCGAAGGCCCTGGCCTGCGCGCCGGTCAGCCGGACCCGCAGCATCGGGGGCCCGTTCTCCTCGTCCTGCAGGAGGCGTTCCTCGGCCTCGGCGAGGTCCTCGGCGGTCTCGGCGTCCAGCTCCACCAGGGCCTGGGCCTCGACGACCATGCGCTGTTCCTCGCCGTCCCAGGCCAGGGCCATGGTGCCGACGCGGAACTCCTCGTCGACGGGGCTGTCCAGCGGGCCGGTGTCGGCGATCTCGACGGGGGCGACCGCGGGGACCGCGGCGTTGCCGCCGCTGCGGCGCACCACCTCGTCGAGGAGTTCGTCCATGCGTTCGGCGAGCGCGGCGACCTGGGCCTTCTCCAAGGCCACGCTGGTCACCCGCGGACCCGCGGTGGCCTGGAGGAAGAACGTACGGCGTCCGGGCAGTCCGACCGTGCCGGCCACGAAGCGGTCCGGCGGGTCGTAGAGGAACACCTGACGGGACACGTCCTGTCTCCATTGGGGTCGGGATCGTTCGAGCGGTTCAAGCGGTCGGTACGGGTGTGCGGGCACCCCGCGCGGCCGACCGCCTCACCCTACTGCGGGCGGCGATCACGGTGCGCCCGCACCACCCCCGACCGGTGCGTCGTCGTCGGGGGGAGTCTCGCGGGGGGCGAGGGAGGCGAGGTCGCCGGTCTCGCCGAGGCGGACGAGATAGGGCCGCAGCCGGGTGTAGCGGATGGCGGTGACGGAGCAGGGCTCGACCGAGACGCGCTGGAACAGGTCGAGGTGGAGTCCGAGGGCGTCGGCGACGATCGACTTGATGATGTCGCCGTGGGAGCACATGAGGTAGACGGCGTCGGCGCCGTGCTCGCTCTCCACGCGCGCGTTCCAGTCACGTACGGCCTCGACGGCGCGGGTCTGCATCTCGCGCATGGACTCGCCGCCGGGGAAGGCGGCGGCGGACGGGTGGGTCTGGACGACCTCCATCAGCGGTTCGTCCTTGAGCTCGGCGAGCTTGCGGCCCGACCAGTCGCCGTAGTGGCACTCCCCGATCCGGTCGTCGGTGTGGGGGCGCAGGCCGGGGCGGGCGTCCAGCAGCGGCCGCATGGTCTCCTGGCAGCGCTGGAGGGGGCTGACGACGATCTCGGCGAGGGGCAGGCCGTCGAGGCGGCCCGGCAGCGCGGCGGCCTGCTGGGCGCCGCGTTCGTCGAGGGCGACGCCGGGTGTCCAGCCGGCGAGGAGCCCCGCGGTGTTGGCGGTGGAACGGCCGTGCCTAACGAGGATCAGGGTGGGCATGCGGCCCAGCGTAGACCGGCGCCGCCGGGTGGTGATCCGGGGCGCTCAATCATGGGACCCCGAGTGCGTGCGGGGCGGGACGGCGGGAGAATGCACTCCGTGATCTTCGACTGCGCCATCTACCGTGACGGACATCGGACCGAGTCGTCCGACGACCCCGCGAAAGCCCTGCGGGAGGCGCGTGCGGCGGCCGACGCCTTCGTGTGGATCGCGCTGCACGATCCGGCGCCGGCGGAGTTCGAGGAGGTCCGCAAGGTGTTCGGCCTGCACCCGCTGGCCGTCGAGGACGCCCTCAAGGCCCACCAGCGCCCGAAGCTGGAGGTGTACGACGACTCGCTGTTCGTGGTGCTGAAGCCGGTGTTCTACGAGTCCTCGCGCGACGAGGTGTCCACGGGTGAGGTCATGCTCTTCCTCGGTGACTCGTTCGTGGTGACGGTGCGGCACGGCGAGGCGTCACCGCTGCCGGAGGTACGGCGGCGGCTGGAGGCCGACCCGGACAAGCTGCGGCACGGCCCCACCTCGGTGCTGTACGCGGTCGCGGACGCCACGGTCGACGAGTACCTGGAGGTGGCGACCGAGCTGGGCACGGACCTGGACGAGCTGGAGGCGGAGGTGTTCTCCCCGTCCGACGCCGGTTCGCGGGGCACCGCTTCGCGGATCTACCTGTTCAAGCGGCAGGTGCTGGAGTTCCGCCGGGCGACGGTGCCGCTGACGGTGCCGCTGACCCGGCTCTCGGGGACGGGTCCCTCCACGGCCGAGGTGCCGTTCGTGGACGCGGCGGCGCGGCCCTTCTTCCGGGACGTCAACGACCATCTGACCCGCGTCAACGAGTCGGTGGAGGGCCTGGACCGGCTGGTGTCCGACATCCTCTCCGCGCATCTGGCGCAGATGGGCGTGCGCCAGAACGACGACATGCGCAAGATCTCGTCCTGGGCGGCGATGGCCGCGATCCCGACGCTGATCGCGGGGATCTACGGCATGAACTTCGAGCACATGCCGGAGCTGCGCTGGGTCTGGGGCTATCCGACGGTGGTCGCGGTGATGCTGGCGCTGGAGATCCTGCTGTACCGCAACTTCAAGCGGCGCGGCTGGCTGTAGCCACCCCTCGGTTCACGCGAACTCCGTGGCCCTGGGGGCGGGGCCGCCGAGCGCGTCGCGTCGCTCGGGCATCTCCAGGGTGACCATGCGGCGCCAGCCGGCGGCCCGCTCCCACGCGTACAGGGCGTGGATGCCGGCTGCCAGGAGCGCGCTCCTGGCGCGGGACCAGCGAAGGACGCGGCCCATGTGGGCCATGACGGCGAGGCTGACGTCCCGGTAGATCCGGATCTCGGCCAGCGCGCTCTCGCGCAGGACGCGCTGGATGGCGCGGCCGTGGCCCGCGCGGGCGAGGCGTAGCAGTTCCTCGTGGCAGTAGGCGAGGTGGTTGTCCTCGTCGTGGGAGATCATGCGCACCGCGCGGCCGACGTCGGGATGGTCGCCGAAGTGCCGGACGAGCATCCGCATCTGCTCGGAGGCCCGCTGCTCGGTGACGCGGCTGTGCGCGAGGTAGGTGACGATGTCGCTCTCGGTCAGCGGCCGGTCGGCCTTGAGCCTGTCGTGGGCCAGGCCGATTCCGCGCCGTTCGAGGAGCATCGTGTAGTCGGTGTCCGGCGGGACCTCGACGGGCTTCAGGCCGCGCTTGCGCAGCAGTGCCTCGAAGATGCGTCCGTGCTTGTCCTCGTCGGCGCCGTGCCGGGCGATCCTGGGCGCGAGCCCGCGCGCGCTCTCGGGGACCAGGGCGGCGATCCTGCGGTTCTCCCAGCCGCCCTGGGACTCGCCGCCGGCGGCGATGGAGCAGAAGAGCCGGAAGGACGCGTCGTCGTCGAGGATCTCCTGGAACAGGCTCTTGGCCGAAAGCATCGCGGGCCCCTCTCTGCACGATTCCGCAGAGAAGTAGTCAAATGCGGGTCAAGGGGGCGCGCAACAGGAGCACGTCCGCGCTGGGCCGAAAGAAGGACGGGCGGGGCGTAACCCCCTCCGTCCCGGCGCGTTGTTCCCCGTGACGGCCGTGGCGGGGAAGACCCCCCGAGCCCCCACCACGGCCGCAGACTCCCCCGGCCCCCGTCAGGCGAGGCCGGCGCGCTCCAGGGCCTCGGCGCCGCCGCGCAGGGCGGCGATCCGCTCCTCCAGGGTGAAGCCCGCCGGGGCGAGCGTGAGGGTGGTGACGCCGGCCGCCGCGTACGCCTTCATGCGGTCGGCGATGCGGTCGACGGAGCCGAGCAGGGTGGTCTTGTCGATGAGGTCGTGCGGGATGGCGGCCGCGGCGCCCTCCTTGTCGCCGGCGAGGTACTTGTCCTGGATCTCGGCGGCCTCCTTCTCGTATCCCATGCGCTGGGCGAGCCGGTTGTAGAAGTTCTGCTTGCGGCTGCCCATACCGCCCACGTAGAGCGCGGTGTAGGGGCGGAAGGTGTCGGCGAGCCGGGCCACGTCGGCGTCCTCGCCGAGCGCGAGCGGCACGGTGGGGCAGATGTCGAAGCCGTCGAGGGTCTTGCCCGCCTTCTCCCGGCCGGCCCGCAGATGCGTGACCGCGGTGTCCTCCAGGTGCTCGGCGGACGGGAAGATCAGCAGGGCGCCGTCGGCGATCTCGCCGGTCTGCTCCAGGTTCTTCGGGCCGATGGCGGCGATGTAGAGCGGGATGTGCTCGCGCTGCGGGTGCACGGTCAGCTTCAGCGGCTTGCCGGGGCCGCCGGGCAGCGGCAGCGTCCAGTGCTCGCCCTCGTACGACAGGCGGTCGCGGGACATCGCCTTGCGGACGATCTCGACGTACTCGCGGGTGCGGGCGAGCGGCTTGTCGAACTTGACGCCGTACCAGCCCTCGGAGACCTGCGGCCCTGAGACGCCGAGGCCGAGGCGGAAGCGGCCGCCGGAGAGGGAGTCGAGGGTGGCCGCGGTCATCGCGGTCATGGCGGGCTGGCGAGCCGGGATCTGGAAGATCGCCGAGCCCACGTCGATCCGCTCCGTCTGGGCCGCGACCCAACTGAGCACGGTGGCCGCGTCGGAGCCGTACGCCTCGGCCGCCCAGCAGACGCCGTAGCCGAGCCGGTCGGCCTCCTGCGCCACGGCGAGGTTGTCCCCGTCCATCCCGGCGCCCCAGTAGCCGAGGTTGATCCCGAGCTGCATGACCGATCCCCTTACTCGCAAGTAACGTATCTGCGGCCGACCTTAGCGACCCTTTCCCGCGCGGCCCACCCCGCCTCGGGTGTTCCGTGGGCAGTGGCCGGGTCCCGTTGTCCACAGGCAACCCACGGCACCAGCTCTGGCCAGTAATCTCGCGCACATGGAGCAGAGGCATCTCGGCCGTACCGGCCTGCGCGTGTCCCGGATCGGGCTCGGCACCCTCACCTGGGGCCGGGACACCGAGGAGCACGACGCCGCGGGCATGCTGAAGACGTTCTGGGAGGCGGGCGGCACCCTGGTGGACACCGCGGACGTGTACGGCGACGGGGCCGCCGAGTACCTGCTCGGACGACTGACGGACGGTCTGGTGCCGCGCGAGGACCTGGTGATCTCCACCAAGGCCGGCAGCGTGCCGGACCCCGAGCGCCCGGCCGACGGCTCCCGGGGGCATCTGCTCGCCGCCCTGGACGCCTCCCTGGAGCGTCTGGGCACCGACCATGTCGACCTGTGGCACATCCACTGCCACGACCCCGACACCCCGCTGGAGGAGACGCTCCAGGCGCTGGACCTGGCCGTGAGCACCGGGCGCGCCCGGTACGTGGGGGTGTCGAACTTCTGCGGCTGGCAGCTCGCCAAGGCGGCCACCTGGCAGCTCGCCGCACCTGGCACCCGGACCCGGCTGGCCGGGACGCAGCTCGAGTACTCCCTGCTCCAGCGGGGCGTCGAGCGCGAGGTGCTGCCCGCCGCGCTGGACCTCGGGGTCGGCCTGCTGCCCTCCTCCCCGCTGGGCCGGGGGGTGCTGACGGGGAAGTACCGCGGCGGTGTGCCGTCCGACTCGCGCGGCGCCTCCGAGCACATGGCGCCGTTCGTCGAGCCGTATCTGGACGACACCGCGAGCCGGATCGTGGACGCGGTGACCACGGCCGCCGACGGGCTCGCGGTGACCCCGCTCCAGGTGGCCCTCGCCTGGGTCCGGGACCGGCCGGGTGTGACGGCCCCGGTCGTCGGCGCGCGCGACGCACGGCAGCTCGCGGCGGCGTTGTCGGTGGAGGCGCTTACGCTTCCTGACGAGATCTGCCGGGCGCTGGACGATGTGTCGGCGCCCGTGCACCGCTATCCCGATCACGACTGGAGCACCCTGTGACCACGGAGCCGGACCCGCAGACGCCTGCCGGCAGCACGGAGGAGGAAGCGGTCGTGGGTGCCGCGTCGGACGAAGTCACCTCCGGCGGCGCGGCGGAGGCCGGCGCGCCGGACCACGGGGGCGGCGAGGACGACCCCGGTGCTCCGGGCCAGGACCCGTCAACCGAGGGCGGGGACGCTCCGGCCGAGGGCGCGGCCACGCCGTCCGAGGCCGCGGCCGAGCTGGCCGCCCAGCGCGTGGAGCGGGAGCGGATCGCCCGGCGCAAGGCGGAGCGGGAGGGACCGGTCGAGAGCGGCAGCAAGCTGAGCGGTACGGCGGCCGACCTGCTGGCCGCCGTACGGGCCGTGGAGAGCGGGGAGAAGCCGGTCGCCCCGGCCTTCACCGAGCCCGCTCCGGCCCCGCGCCGCTCCGCGCCCGAGCCCGTGCAGCGCCCGCAGCCCGTGCGGGCGGCTCCCGCGCCCGGCGCCGAGGCCGTGGGCGCCGTGCGCGCGGTGCTGGCCGAGGGCGGCGCCCCGGAGGCGCTGGCCGCCCAGGCGGCCGCGGCGCTGGGTGACGGCGCCGAGGACGCGCTCCGCGCCGACCCCTGGCAGTTGCTGCGGATCGCGGGCGTACGCCCGGAGCAGGCCGACGGTTTCGCGCGGGCCCTGCTGGGCGCTCAGTGCGGTCCGGACGACGAGCGGCGCGGGCGCGCGCTGACGGTGTGGCTGCTGGAGCAGGCCGCGCTGGCCGGGCACACCGCGCTGGATCTCCCGGCGCTCACCGAGGCCCTCGGCCGGCGGGCCGTACCGGACCCGGACGCAGCCGTGCAGAGCGCGCTGGCGGAGGGCGACGCGCTGGTCTTCCAGGACGCCCTGGAGCAGCCCGGAGCCCAGCCGGCGGCCCGCGCGGCGGCGGATGACGACGAGGAGGCCGCGGAAGAGGTCCCGGTCCGCGTCCTGGCCGGTCTGGAGCGGTACGCGCTCGCCGAGGAGAGCCTCGCGGACGCGCTGGCCCGGCTGGTCAACTCGCTCGCCAAGGAGACGGAGGAGCCCTGGGAGGCGGCCGTGGCCGCGCTCTCGGGCGGTGCGGCCGAGCTGGCCCGCCAGGTCGCCGGGCACGGCCTGGTGCTGCACACCGGCGGCGAGGCCGCCCGTGCCGAGCCCGCCGCGCTGCTCGGCGCCGCCCGCGAGGCGGGCCTGCGCGCGTTCGCGGTCTGCCACACCCCCGACGGCGCCCGCCGCTTCGCCGCTCAGCTCGGCGAGGAGCCCGGCACGGGTGCCGTGGGCACCGTCGCGGGCCTGCTGTCCGGCGCCTCGGGCCCCGGCCGGGACGCGGAGGGCGCGCTGGACCTCGATCTGCTGATCGTGCTGGACGCGCCCCAGTTGGACGTCGAGGGCGCCGCGATGCTGGCCGAGTCGCTGCCGGACGGTGCGCGGCTGCTGCTCAGCGGTGACCCGGCGCTGCTGTGGTCGACCGGACCCGGCCGGGTCTTCGCCGACCTGCTCGCCGTCCCCGCCTGTCCCCAGGTCGCCTCCCGCGTCCCCGACCCCGGCCCGCTCGGTGAGCTGGTCTCGGGCATCGGCGTGGGTGAGCTGGGCCAGGTCGAGGCGCCCGGCAAGGAGATCGTGATCGTCCCGGTGCGGGACGCGGGCGAAGCGGTGCACCGCACGGTGCAGTTGGTGGCGGACTCGGTGCCGCGCGCGTTCGGGGTCCGGCCCGAGGAGACGGTGGTGATCACTCCGGGGCACGGGGGCGCCGCGGGCACCCGCGCGCTCAACACGGTCCTGAAGGAGCGGCTGAACCCCGGCCCCGGCCGCTTCGGCGGCTTCGACCCGGGCGACCGGATCGTGCACTCCCCCGCGCCGGGCCGTACGGTGCCGGGCCGGGTGGTGCGGGCGGACGAGGCGGGGCTGCACCTGGAGTGCGCGGGCGCGCCGGTGGTCGTGCCCAGGGAACTGGTGGAGAGCCGGGTGCGGCACGGCTGGGCGCTCACCGCGCACCAGGCGGTGGGCGGCCGCTGGCCCGCCGCCGTGGTGGTGCTGCCCGGTGACGCGGCGGGGGTGCTGACCCGGCCGTGGGTGTACACCGCGTTCGGCCGGGCGGAGCGTCATCTGTCCGTGGTGCACGGAGTGGAGCAGGCGCTGCCGAAGGCGGTCGCCGAGAGCGTGGCCAAGCCGCGTACGACCCGGCTGCGGACACTGCTGCGGGTGCAGCTTCCCCCGGCCGGCTGAGCGGGCGGCGCGAACACGGCGGTGCCGTACCGGAGCGTTCCGGTACGGCACCGCTGGTCGTTCATCTCTGGCCGTTCATCTCTGGCCGTTCACCGCTGGTCGTTCACCGCTGGTCGTTCACCGCTGGTCGTTCAGCGTCGTGGGTTCACCGGTCGCGGTCGTGCGGATCCAGGTCGTCGTCGGCCGGTCCGTGCGGCTCGTCGGTGTCGTCGCTGTCGTCCCGGTCGAAGACGGCACTGACGTCGAAGCGGCAGATCACGTGCTGTGGGTCGGCCTCCTCGAAGGGGGCCTCCAGCCATTCGCCGGGCTCGGCCGCCTCCTCCGCCGCCGTGACCCAGAGCGTGGAGTCGCCCTCGGCGAGGCCGAACTCGCGGTGCCGGGATGCGATCTCGTCGGGCTCGAACTCGCCGAACAGGATGCCGAGCGCGCCGGGGACCGTGCTCGCGGTGTCGTCGTCCGTGAGGGGCTCCTCGAACTCCGCCGCCTCCACCCGCTGGGCCTGGGCCAGCAGCCGCTGGGGTTCGGCCACCGTGTAGTCACGGCGGATCAGGACGCTGACGGCGTGGGGCTCCTCCGGGCCCGCGTACGGCGGCAGCGAGTCGTCGGCACCGGGGATCTCGAAGGGGGTGACCTCGTCGTAGCGGTCGTAGAGCAGCTCGTCGTACACCTCGCCGGCCGCCGCAAGCTGATTGAACGCCTCGTGGACGGCCGGGTCGTCGTCACCCGTCCTGCGTTCGACGGCCGCCAGGTGACGGTCGAGCGCGGTCTTGACCGCCTCGGCGGCGGCGCGTACCTCGGCAGCGGTGGGCTGCGCAGCATCAGACATAGTGCAGACGCTATCCGTACCGGGCACCAGCCCGCACAATAGATGCGATGCCGGAATACGAATTTGTCGACGTGTACGTCCCTCGCGGGGTGTCCCGCAAGGAGGCTACGCGCCTACTCACGGACCATGCCGAGTACGGACACTGGGAGTTGGACCGACTGAGCCTGATGCGCGATGGCAGCCGCAGGGTGCGGTTGCGCCGGCGGATCATCCGCCAGGTGCGTGCCACGTGGTGAGGGCGCGCGAGCGGAAAGACTGATCGGAGCGGGCCCCGCCGTCATACGGCAGGGGGCCGCTCCGTCTTTCGGGTCACTCCTCGGATCAGGCCGCCTTGCGGGCCTTGCGGTACAGGACCGCGCCCGCGAGCGCCGCGCCCGCACCGGCCGACAGCCCGAGGCCGAGCGGCAGGTCACCACCGGTGTGGGCGAGCTGGCCGCCGGAGACGTGTCCGCCCTGGTGGCCGACCTGCGAGGCCCCCTGCGGGGTGTGGCCACCGCCGGTGGAGGGGGTGGTCGGGGTCGCGGGAGTGCTGGGGGTGTCCGGGGTGTGGGGCCGGGTCGGGGTGCCGGGGTTGCCCGGCTGACCGGGGTTGCCCGGAGTGCCGGGATTCCCAGGCGTGCCGGGATTCCCCGGATGACCAGGGTTCCCAGGCGTACCGGGATTCCCCGGATGACCGGGATTCCCAGGCGTACCGGGATTCCCCGGATGACCGGGGTGATGGTCATGGTGGCCGGGAGGGCACGAGCCCCCGTGGTGGCCGGGGTGTCCCGGCGTACCGGGGTTACCCGGCTGTTCCGGCTGGCCGGGGTTGCCCGGATGTCCGGGCGGATTCTCCTGGCCTCGGCCCGGGCCACCGTTCCCGCACCGGTTGCCCAGCGCCGGGTTCCCCACGCCGATCACGTCGACGCTGTTGCCGCAGAGGTTGACCGGGACGTCGATCGGCACCTGGACGGTGTTGCCGGAGCCGATGCCCGGCGAGTCACTGGTGCGGCCGCCGGCGTGCGCGCCCCCCGGACCGCCACGCGCCCCGTTGCCGCAGGCGTTGCCCACGGCCGGGTTGAGCAGTCCGACGACGTCGACGGTGTTGCCGCAGGCGTTCACCGGTACGTGGACCGGGACCTGCACGGTGTTGCCGGACAGTACGCCGGGCGAGCGGGTGGCGGAGCCGGCCGCGCCCGAGTCGGCGTGTGCGTATCCACCGGCGGCGGCGATCACTCCGGTCGCGGCCGCCATGGTCATCAGGCCCTTACGGGTGCCCTGTCGCATGTTCTGAATCCCCCCTGGGATTTCCCTGCTTCGACTGGGTGCGAAACCGGTCGGCCCCGGAGCGCGTGATGCGCGCTCCGGGGCCGACGGTTCGCTGAAGACGCCCCTCGAACAGCCGACGTCAGTCGTTGACGCAGGTGTTGCCGAAGGCGGGGTTCAGGAGCCCGATCACGTTGATCGTGTTGCCGCAGACGTTCACCGGGACGTGCACCGGCACCTGGACCACGTTGCCGGACAGGACACCGGGGGAACCCACGGCGGCACCGTTGGCACCCGCGTCGGCGGCGGCCATGCCAGCACCCGCGAGAACCAGTCCACCGGTGGCAACCGCGGCGGCGACGACCTTCTTGATCATTATTCCTCCTAGTTGGAAACGCGGCCCCAAGGTGCGGGGTCGCATCACCTGTAACGAGGGGGAAGTAATCGGGCTACGAGCTTATCGGCGCATTCACTCTTCTCAGTCGATCTCGTACGCCTGCCTGATTACCCGTGACCGGTGGCCTCAGGAGGCGTCGATGAACCGGTCGAGCACCCGCACGCCGAACTGGAGCCCGTCCACCGGAACCCGCTCGTCCACGCCGTGGAACATCCCGGCGAAGTCCAGCTCCGGCGGGAGCTTGAGCGGCGCGAAGCCGAAGCCCCGGATGCCGAGGTCGTCGAACGACTTGGCGTCCGTGCCGCCGGAGAGCATGTACGGCACCGCACGGGCGATCGGGTCCTCGGCCAGCAGCGCGGACTGCATGGCCTCCACCAGGGCCCCGTCGAAGCTGGTCTCGACGGCCTTGTCCGCATGGACGTCCGAGCGGCGCACGTGGGGACCCAGCAGCCGGTCGAGGTCGGTGAGGAACTCCTCCTCGTGACCGGGCAGGAAGCGGCCGTCGATGTGGGCGGTGGCCTCGCCGGGGATGACGTTGACCTTGTAACCGGCGTTCAACTGGGTGGGGTTGGCGGTGTTGCTGAGGGTGGCGCCGATGAGCTTGGCGATGCCGCCGAGCCGGGCGAGGGTGGACTCCATGTCCTCGGGGTCCAGTTCGGTGCCGAGCGCGTCGCCGAGTTCGTCCAGGAAGGCGCGGGTGGTCTTGGTGACCCGCACCGGGAACTTGTGGCGGCCGACGCGGGCGACCGCCTCGGACAGCTCGGTGATGGCGTTGTCGCGGTGGATCATCGAGCCGTGCCCGGCGGTGCCGGCCACGGTCAGCTTCATCCAGTGCATGCCCTTCTCGGCCGTCTGGATCAGGTAGAGGCGCCGCTGCTCGTTCACCGTGAAGGAGAACCCGCCGACCTCGCTGATGGCCTCGGTGACGCCCTCGAACAGCTCGGGGTGGTTGTCGACCAGGTAGCGGGCGCCGTAGGTGCCGCCCGCCTCCTCGTCGGCGAGGAAGGCGACGACGATGTCCCGCGGGGGCTTGCGCCCGCTGCGCAGCCGGTCACGGACGACCGCGAGGGTCATCGCGTCCATGTCCTTCATGTCGACGGCCCCGCGTCCCCACACGCACCCGTCGGCGATCTCGCCGGAGAAGGGGTCGTGGGTCCAGTCGTCGGCGTTGGCCGGTACGACGTCCAGGTGGCCGTGGATCAGCAGGGCCGGCCGGGACGGGTCCTCGCCCGCGATGCGGGCGACGGTGGAGGCGCGCCCCGGATGCGACTCGAAGATCTTCGGCTCGAGGCCGACCTCGGCGAGCTTCCCGGCGACGTACTCGGCGGCGGCGCGCTCGCCGGGACCGGAGTGGTCGCCGTAGTTGCTGGTGTCGAACCGGATCAGGTCGCGGCAGAGGTCCACGACCTCGTCCTCACCGGTGACGCCCTTGGCCGTGTCCGTCTCGCTCACGCTGCTTCCTCCCGCTGTCACTGCTGGTGGGTCACCCCCATCCTCCCCCTGCCCGGCCCGTTCGCGTCCACCCCGCCACAGGGCGTTCACACGGCGGGAGCCTGGCAAGGGGGGTGATCGGACACCCTCGAAAGCCTGGTAATGTTTCCTTCGTCGCCGCGGGGAACACCCCGCACGACAGACACCTTGTCCGGGTGGCGGAATGGCAGACGCGCTAGCTTGAGGTGCTAGTGCCCTTTATCGGGCGTGGGGGTTCAAGTCCCCCCTCGGACACCACTGAAGGACCCCTGTGGATCAGGGGTCCTTCTGCTTTCCCACGCTCCGGGCGCGGTCCGGCACAATGGCCCGCATGGCCCGACGCACCTCCCGTACCGCCCGCCCCGTCTCCTGCCCCTGCGGGCTGCCGGGTTCCTACGCCGACTGCTGCGGGCGGTTCCATTCGGGGGCGAGTGCCGCGCCGAGCGCCGAGGCGCTCATGCGGTCGCGGTACAGCGCCTTCGTCATGGGAGACGTGGAGTACCTGGTGCGGACCTGGCATCCGCGGACCCGGCCCGCCGAGTTGGAGCTCGATCCGGGCATGCGGTGGACGGGGCTGGAGATCCTGGACACCGGTGACGGCTCCGCCTTCCACTCCACGGGGACCGTGACGTTCCGGGCCTCGTACCGGGGCGGTTCGCTGCACGAGCGGAGCCGGTTCGAGCGGGTGGACGGGGCCTGGGTGTACGTCGACGGCGAGTTCCTGGACTGAGCGCGGCCGCTACGGCACCAGGATGTCCAGCTCCTGGAGCGCGCCCACGGTGATCTCCCTGGTCAGTTCCTCGGCGCGGACGCTGTCGCCGGCGCGCACGGCCTCGGCCACACGGACGTGCAGGGTGACGGCGGGCGGGTCGGGGTCGGCGAACATCACGTCGTGATGGGTGCGGCCCGCGAGGACCTCGGCGACGACGTCCCCGAGGCGGGCGAACATCTCGTTGCCGGAGGCCGTGAGGATGATCCGGTGGAAGGCGATGTCGTGGATCAGGTACTGGTCCAGCTTGTGGCCGCGTGAGTTGGCGACCATGCCGAGGGCGCACTCGGTGAGTTCGGCGCACTGTTCGGCGGTGGCGTTGCGTGCGGTGAGGCCCGCCGCGATGGGTTCGATCGCGGAGCGCAGCACGGTCAGCGAGCGCAGTTGGTGGGGGCGGTCGGCGCCCGCGAGGCGCCAGCGGATGACCTGCGGGTCGTAGACGTTCCACTCGTGCTTGGGGCGCACGGTGACGCCGACGCGGCGGCGGGAGGCGACCAGGTGCATGGACTCCAGCACGCGCACCGCCTCGCGCATGACCGAGCGGGAGACCTCGAAGTGCTGGGCCAGCTCGTCGGTGCGCAGCACGCTGCCCGGCGGATAGTCCCCCGCCGTGATCGCGGGGCCGAGGGTGTCCAGTACGCGGCCGTGCAGCCCCCGGCCCGGTGTGCTCATGCACTCAGCGTACGGCCTGGATCACAGACTCAAAAAGTCAGACTTATATGTCACACCCACTTGAATTTGTCGTACCTAATAGGTTTCAGTGTGGCGACGCCGGAGTTCGGCGTCGATGTCGAAGAAGACAGCGAGGCAGTCATGCGCACCCCCCAGGTCGTCGTCGTGATGGGCGTCGCCGGGACGGGCAAGACCACGATCGGTCCTTTGCTCGCCGCCCGGCTGGGCGTCCCGTACGCCGAGGGCGACGACTTCCACCCCCAGGCCAACATCGACAAGATGTCGGCCGGGACCCCTCTGGAGGACGCCGACCGGTGGCCGTGGCTCGACGCCATCGGGCGCTGGGCGCACAGCCGGGCGGGCCTCGGCGGGGTGGTGAGCAGCTCGGCGCTGAAGCGGTCGTACCGCGACCGGCTGCGGGCCGAGGCTCCTGGAGCCGTGTTCGTGCACCTGACCGGTGACCGCGAGCTCATCGAGGGCCGCATGTCCCAGCGTCAGGGGCACTTCATGCCGACCGCGCTGCTGGATTCCCAGTTCGCCACGCTGCAGCCGCTGGAGGCCGACGAGGCGGGAGTCGCCGTCGACGTCAGCGGTTCGCCGGAGGAGATCACCGAGCGCGCGGCCGAGGCCCTCGCCGCGTTCGCCGCCGCCTCCGCGTAGTACCTCTCTTCACCCCTCTTTTCCCCGAATCCCCGTATCTGCAAGGGAATCCCGTGACCAGACTCAGCGTCGAGATGCTGGCAGCGGACACCGTCCAGCCGATCACCTCGGCCGGCCACGCCCAACTGGGCATAGCCGTCCTGGCGGGCATCGCCGTCATCGTTTTTCTCATCACCAAGTTCAAGCTCCACGCCTTCCTGGCCCTGACCATCGGTTCGCTGGTGCTGGGTGCGGTGGCCGGTGCTCCGCTCGACAAGGCGATCGTGAGTTTCACGACCGGCCTGGGCAGCACGGTCGCCGGTGTCGGTGTGCTGATCGCGCTGGGCGCGATCCTCGGCAAGCTGCTCGCCGACTCCGGCGGTGCGGACCAGATCGTCGACACGATCCTCGCCAAGGCGGGCGGCCGTGCGATGCCGTGGGCCATGGTGCTCATCGCGTCCGTGATCGGTCTGCCGCTGTTCTTCGAGGTCGGCATCGTGCTGCTGATCCCGGTCGTGCTCATGGTGGCGCGGCGCGGCAACTACTCCCTGATGCGCATCGGCATCCCGGCGCTGGCCGGTCTGTCCGTGATGCACGGTCTGATCCCGCCGCACCCCGGCCCGCTGGTCGCCATCGACGCGGTCAAGGCCAACCTGGGTGTGACGCTGGCGCTCGGCATCGTGGTCGCCATCCCGACGGTGATCATCGCCGGTCCGCTGTTCTCGAAGGTCGCCGCCCGCTGGGTGGACGTCCAGGCGCCTGAGCGGATGATCCCGGAGCGCGCCTCGGAGAACCTGGAGCGCCGTCCGGGCTTCGGTGCCACGCTGGCCACGGTGCTGCTGCCGGTGGTGCTGATGCTGGCGAAGGCCCTGGTGGACATCGTCATCGACGACCCGGCCGACATGACCCAGCGGGTCTTCGACGTGATCGGCTCCCCGCTGGTCGCGCTGCTCGCCGCGGTGCTCGTCGGCTTCGTCACGCTGGGCCGCCCCGCCGGTTTCACCAAGGGCCGGCTCCAGCAGACCGTCGAGAAGGGCCTGATGCCGATCGCCGGCATCCTGCTGATCGTCGGCGCGGGCGGTGGCTTCAAGCAGACGCTGATCGACTGCGGTGTGGGCCAGATGATCCTGGAGATCTCCAAGGACTGGTCGATCCCGGCGCTGCTGCTGGCCTGGCTGATCGCGGTGGCGATCCGGCTGGCGACCGGTTCGGCGACGGTGGCGACGGTCTCGGCGGCCGGTCTGGTCGCGCCGCTCGCGGCCGACATGTCGACCACGCACACGGCCCTGCTGGTGCTGGCCATCGGTGCCGGTTCGCTCTTCTTCAGCCATGTCAACGACGCCGGCTTCTGGCTGGTGAAGGAGTACTTCGGGCTGAGCGTCGGCCAGACGGTGAAGACCTGGTCGGTGATGGAGACCATCATCTCGGTGGTCGCCGGTGGCCTGGTCCTCCTGCTGTCACTGGTGATCTAGGAGCGCTACGGCGATGACGGCTCACCCTCTCTTCGACATCAGCGGCCGTACGGCCCTGGTCACCGGTTCCAGCCGGGGCATCGGTCTCGCCCTGGCCCGTGGTCTCGCCGAGGCGGGCTGCACCGTGGTCCTCAACGGACGTGACGGTGACCGCCTCGCGCGGGCGGCGGCGGAACTGCCGGGCGACCTGGTGCACACGGCGGTGTTCGACGTGACCGACGGCCCCTCGGTGGCCGCCGGGATCGCCGAGGTCGAGGAGCGGGTGGGCCCGCTCGACATTCTGGTGAACAACGCGGGGATGCAATTGCGGGCGCCGCTGCTGGAGTTCACCGACTCCGACTGGCACCGCATCCTCGACACCAATCTGACCAGCGCGTTCCTCACCGGCCGCGAGGCGGCCCGGCGGATGACCGAGCGCGGGCACGGCAAGATCGTGAACGTGTGCTCGCTGCAGAGCGAGGTGGTCCGCCCCGGCATCGCGCCGTACGCGGCGACCAAGGGTGCGCTGAAGATGCTCACCAAGGGCATGTGCGCGGACTGGGGTCCGCGGGGTGTGCAGGTCAACGGGCTGGGGCCCGGTTACATCGAGACCGAGCTGACCCGGCCGCTGGTCGAGGACGCCGAGTTCAGCGCGTGGGTGCGGGGGCGGACCCCGGCCGGGCGCTGGGGGCGTACCGAGGACCTGGTCGGCGGGCTGCTGTTCCTGGTCTCGCCCGCCGCGGACTTCGTCAGCGGTCAGGTGCTGTACGTCGACGGCGGCATGACCAGCGTGCTCTGAGGCGCGACGCTCACGGGCGCCACAGCGGGTGTTCCCGCTCCGCCCACTCCCGGCTCACCGTGCCGGTCCGCAGTCCCCGCCGTGCCTCCGGGTCGCCGAGGGCCTTGCCGATGTGTCCCGCGAGGACCACGCCGACGGTGAGCGCCAGCCAGTCGTGCACGAAGGTGGCCGAGGTGCGCCACAGCAGCGGGGTGAGGTGGGTGAACCACATCATCAGGCCGGTGCCGAGCATCACCAGGACGGCTCCGGCGATCCAGGCCGTGTAGATCTTCTGCCCCGCGTTGAACTTGCCCGCCGGGCGCGCCGAGTGGCGGGTGTCGCGGCGCAGCGCGGCACGCAGCCAGCGCCGGTCGTGCGGGCCGAACCGGTTGAGCACGCCGAGGTCGGCGCGGAACGCCCGCGAGACCAGGCCCAGCAGCACGGGCACCGGCAGCGCGAGTCCGGCCCATTCGTGGACGCGTACGACGAGTTCACGGCGCCCGACCAGGACGGCGAGCTGGGGCACGTAGAGGCAGGCGGCCGTGAGCACGCAGAGGCCCATGAGGGCGGCGCCGGTGCGGTGCACCCAGCGTTCGGCGGGGGTGAAGCGGTGGACGCGGGCCCTCGTGGGCGCCGGGGCGTCAGCTCGTAGGGTCATCGGTCCGTCCGTTCGAGCGGCCGACCCAGGCGTCGACGTCGTAGCCGAGTCTCTCCCAGTAGCCGGGCCGGACATGGTCGCTGACCGTGATGCCGGAGAGCCACTTGGCGGACTTGTAGAAGTACATCGGTGCCACGTAGAGGCGGACGGGGCCGCCGTGGTCGTGGCCGATGTCCTTGCCCTGCATGCGCAGGGCGACCAGGACGTCGGGGCGGCGGGCCTGGTCGAGGGTGAGGCTCTCGGTGTAGGTGCCGTCGAAGCAGGTGAAGCGGATGGCCCTGGCGGTGGGGCGTACCCCGGCCGCGTCCAGCAGGGTGCTCAGGCGTACGCCCTCGAAGGGTGTCTGGGGGACGCGCCAGCCGGTGACGCACTGGACGTCCCTGGTCAGCCGGGTGCGGGGCAGGGCGCGCAGGTCGGCGAGGGTGTAGGAGCGCGGGTGGTCGACGAGGCCGTCGACGGTGAGCCGGTAGTCGGCGGGGCCCTTGCGCGGGACGGAGGCGGCGACGGAGTAGTACCGGAAGCCGCCGCCGTTGGGGAGCAGGCCGCTCAGTCCGGTGGGGTCCTGGCCGGAGAGCGCCCCGAGGGTGCGTTCCGCGCCGCTCTGCAGCCAGGGTGCGGTGGCCACGCCGAGCGCGCCCAGGCCGAGGGTGCCGAGGAAGAGGCGGCGGCCGATGGGCTTGCCGTGCGCGTCGGGGTCGGCCGGGGCGTCGGGGGGCCCGGGGGTGTGCCGGTCCGGGTCGGGGGTCACGTCGAACATTCGAGCACGTCCGGGGGCGGTGGGGCCAGTGTTCCCCGGGATCAGCCGATGGCCCGGGCGTGGGTGCGGGCCTGGTGGAAGGCGGTCCAGGGGTCCTGGCCGGTGTAGGACCAGGGGGCGGGGGTGGCGTGGGGGCCGATGCGGTGGAAGAGGGCCGCGGCTTCGGCGGGGCGGCCGGCGGCGGACATGGCGAAGGCGAGGTGGTTGAGGTCGATGTGGCGTCTGGGGTGTTCGTCGTGCTCCCACTCCAGCCACCAGTCGAAGGCGGCGCGCAGGACGCGGCGGGCCCGGGGCCCGGTCCAGTGGGCGCAGGGGGTGGGGCCGGGGACGGCCGGGGCGAGGCCGGCGGCGGCGAGGACGCGGTGGCGTTCGGCGTACGCGACGACCGGGAGGACGGCGAGCGGGGAGTCGGCGGGTGCCTCGGCCGCGGCGCGCTCGGCGGCGTCGTACGCCTCGTGGGACTCGGGGCCGCCGGGCGGGCGTTCGGCGAGGGCGGCGATGAGCAGGTGGTGGCCGTGGTGGTGCTCGGGGTGGCGGGCGCGCAGTTCCCTGAAGGCGGCCGTCAGTTCCGCCTCGGGGCCCAGGGCGCGGGTCAGCAGGAGCAGCCCGAGCCAGGGGGTGGGGTCGGCGGGGGCCAGTTCGGCGGCGGTGCGGCAGGAGGCGCGGGCGTGGCCGGGGTCCTCCTCGCCGCGCAGGGCGCGGTGGACCAGGGCCAGGGCGAGCAGGGTGGCGGCGTCGGCGGAGCCGGGTTCGGCGAGCAGCCACTGCCCCGCCCAGGTGTGGGCGCCGGGTCCGGCGGCGAGCACGGTGACGCGGTGGCCCCGGCGGTCCCAGTCGTCGCCGGTGTGCAGCAGCAGGGAGCGGGCGGACTGCGGGCGGCCCTGGGCCAGGGCGGAGCGCGCGGCGAGGAGTTCGGCGTCGCCGAGGGCGGCGTCGAAGGTGCCGGAGCGCTCGGGCGCGCGGGCGCCGGGCGGTCGTGAGGGGGCCCGGTCTGTGACGGGCGGGGGCGGGGTCAGGGGCACCGCAGGACTTCCTGTTTTTCGGGCTGCCATCGGCCGATCACTCACAGCAAACTCCCCGCCCAGGTTTGCGTCAAGCGGAATCAGGGTGTTGCCGAGTTCAACCACCGGGTCAGCAGGGGGACTTGAGGGACAGGTGCCCTGGTCGGCGCCGGACACGCCGGTCCGGAGGCGGCGGGTGTGGCGTACGCCATGGCGCCGGGCGGCGGAGCGTCGGAACATGACCGGACGGTTCCACCGAAACATGCCCGCTTCCGGGCACTCTCCACGGCTGTGCCGCTTCAGGGCGCTACAGTCGGCCACTACGCAATCGTGGCCCGGCCGATGATCGAGGTACGCAGCGTGTCCGTTCTGGTTCTCCTCCTCGCCGTCGGTGCGGCGGCGTGCCTGGGGTTCGGGTTCGTGCTCCAGCAGAACGTGGCGCGCGACGCGCCGCCGAGCGACTTCCTGTCCTTCCGGCTGCTGCTGGACCTGATGCGGGTGCCGCGCTGGCTGGGCGGTACGGCGCTGATGGTGGCGGGCATGGCGCTGGGCGCGGTGGCGCTCGGCAACGGCGAGATCTCCCTGGTGGAGCCGCTGCTCGCCACCAATCTGCTGTTCGCGCTCGCCCTGTCCCGCCGCCAGAGCGGCCAGTCGGTGGGCCGGCAGGGCTGGACCGGTCTGGTGCTGCTGGCGGGCGGGGTGAGCACGTTCATCCTGGCGGGCCGGCCGCGCGGCGGCACCGCCGTCACCGATCCCGTCCGGCACTGGCTGATCCTCGGCGTGATGGTGGGGGTGGCGCTGGCGCTGGCCGGCTGGGCGAAACGCTCGCGGCGGACCTGGAGCCCGGTGCTGCTGGCGACGGCCGCCGGGCTCCTCTACGGCGTGCAGGACGCGCTGACCCGGGTCAGCAGCATCCGCTTCCGGGAGGGCGGTGTCACGGAGCTGTTCACCGGCGGGCATCCCTACGCGGTGCTGGCGCTCGGGGTGACCGGGCTGCTGCTGGTGCAGAGCGCGTTCGAGACGGCCCCGCTGCGCATGTCGCTGCCCGCGCTGACCGCTGCCCAGCCGCTCGCGGGCATCCTGTGCGGGGTCGGCTTCCTCGGCGACCGGCTGCACACCGACACCGGGGCGCTGGCCTGGGAGGCGGCCGGGCTCGCGGCGGTCGTCGCGGGCATCGTGCTGCTGGGGCTGCACCCGGCGATGCCGTGCGGCGCGGCCGAGGAGCGGCCGGTGCGGGACCTCCAGCGGAACTGAGCTGCTTGGATGGCGGGCATGAATCCCGCCGACGAGATCCTCGACATCGTGGACGAGCACGACCGTGTCGTCACCCAGGCAGCGCGCGGGGAGGCGTACGCCCGGGGGCTGCGTCACCGCTGCGTCTTCATCCAGGTCCGCGATGCCGCGGGCCGTCTCTTCGTGCACCGGCGCACCGCGACCAAGCTGGTCTTCCCCGCGCTGTACGACCCCTTCGTCGGGGGCGTGGTGGGGGCGGGCGAGTCCTACGACGAGGCGGCGCTGCGCGAGGCGGAGGAGGAGCTGGGGGTGAGCGGGCTGCCGGAGCCGTCGTTCCTCTTCAAGTTCCTCTACGAGGACGGGACGGGGCTCAGTTGGTGGTCGGCGGTGTACGAGGTGCGCTGCGAGCTGCCGGTACGGCCGCAGGTGGAGGAGGTGCAGTGGCACGCCTTCCTCACCGACGAGGAGGTCGCGGCGCGGCTCGGCGAGTGGGAGTGGGTGCCGGACGGGCTGGCCGCGCACGAGCGGCTGAGGGTGTTCCGGGCGGCCGGGTGAGGCGCCGGTAGGGTCCGGCGTGTGAGCGAATTCGTGCGGAACGCCCGGCTCTGGTTCGCGCCCGAGCGGGTGCGGGACGAGGGCACCACCCCGGACTACCGGTTCTCGCTGGCCAACGAGCGGACCTTCCTGGCCTGGCTGCGGACCGCGCTGGCGCTGATCGGCGGCGGGTTCGCGGTCGACCAGTTCCTGCCGCACCTGCGCTGGGCGTGGCGGGTGGGGCTGGCGCTGGCGCTGCTGGGCGGCGGGGTGCTGTGCGCGCTGCGGGCGGTGCACCACTGGGTGCGCTGCGAGCAGGCGATGCGGCGGGGCGAGGATCTGCCGGTGTCCCGGTTCCCGGCCGTGTTGAGTCTGCTGGTGGCGGTGGTGGCCGTGGCGATGGTCGTGGTGGTGCTGGCCGGATGGGCGGGATGACCGCTCCGGCCGGGGACCCGGGGCTCCAGCCGCAGCGCACCCGGCTGGCGTGGCGGCGCACGACGCTGTCAGGCACGGTGACCGCGGTACTGGCGATACGGGCCGCGGTCCGGGCGGCCAGTCCGCTGACCGGGGCGGTGCTGGTCCTGCTGTGCTGCCTGTGCTGGCTGGCCTTCCTCGCGCTGGCCCATCTGCGCATCCGGACCCTGGCGGCGAGCGCGGTGCCCGCCGCGCTGTCCCCGCGCCTGGCGTGGGCGGCGACGGGGTGCGCGGTGGCACTGGCGGTGTGCGCGGCGGTACTGGTGGCCTAGGGGACTCGCCGATCAGGCCGGGACCGCGACGCCTGGCACCGCTCCCTGATCCGGCCTGACCGACAGGACGCCCCCTAGTCCGCGGCCACCACGGCGGGCTCGCCGCCCGTCATGCGCACCAGCTCCGCGAAGGTGGTGGGGAAGACGGTGTGCGGCATGCCCGCGCCCGCCCAGACCTGCCCGTGCTCCTCCAGCGCGACGTCGACCAGCGTGCGCACCGGCCGGGGATGGCCCACGGGTGCCACGCCGCCGACCTCCTGGCCGGTCACCTCCAGGACGAACGCGGGGTCGGCGCGCCGGATCCTGCCGCGCCCGACCCCGGTCAGGCGGGCCAGCAGCCGGGTGTCGACCCGGTGGGCACCGCTGGTCAGGACGAGCAGGGGCGTGTCGTCCACGGAGAAGACCAGGCTGTTGGCGACCGCTCCCACGGTGCAGCCGAGTTGGGCGGCCGCGTCGGCCGCGGTGGGGGCCGGGGCGGGCAGTTCGACCACCTTCGCGGCACTGCCGTGCTCCCGCAGGGCGGTGCTGACCCGTCGTACTCGCTCGTGCATGAAGTTCCTTTCCGGGCAGGGGCGTCGGTCACCGCTCCCGAGCGTGCCACTGAGGCGCGAGGACCGCCCAGACCTGCTTGTCGTGCCGCGTGCCCGCGTACGGCCACGCCTCGCGTCGTATGCCCTCCAGTGTCATGCCGAGCCGCTTCGCCACCGCCGCGCTGCGGTCGTTGTCGGCCCGGCAGTGCCACTCCGCCCGGTGCAGGCGACGGGTGCCGAACGCCCAGTCCAGCAGCGCGGCGCAGGCCGGCGTGATCAGGCCGTGGCCCTCGGCGGACGGCTCCAGCCAGCAGCCGACCTCGCACGAGCCGAGGGCCGTGCTGAAGTCGGTGAACATCACGCCGCCGACCAGGGTGCCGTCCCGCCATATGCCGTACAGACGGCCGCCGTCGGCGGCCTGGCGGGCCGCGTACCGCTCGAGGGTGGCCCGCGCCCCCGGCACGTCCTCGGTGACGAATGCGGCGCCGACCCACGGGCGGATGTGCTCGCGGGCACGGTCCAGGTGCTCGGCGAACTCCTCGGCGTGCCAGGGCTCCAGCGGGGCGAGGTGGGCGCCGTCGCGCAGCGGCAGCAGGAACATGTGGGCCTCCCCGTTCACGTAACAAGTGTTATGGCAATGTACCGTGGCGGCATGCCACGCACCAAGGGAGATCACGAGGCCCGCCGGCGGGACGTGTCCGAGGCGGTCTGGCGGGTCATGGCCACGCGCGGCTTCGCGGGGCTGACGCTGCGCGCCGTCGCCGCCGAACTCGGCGCGACCACGGGCCTGCTCACGCACTACTTCCCGACCAAGCCGGCCCTGGTCGAGTACGCCCTCGACCTGCTCGACCGGCGCACCCGCGCCCGGCCCCGCCGCTCCACCGGGCCGGGTCTCGCGGCGCTGCGGGACGCGCTGCTCGACATCCTGCCGCTGACCCCCGAGGCCACCGACAGCAACCGCGTCTGGGTCTCCTCCTGGGACACCGCCCTCTCCGACCCCGCCCTGAGCGCCGGCCACGCCCGCAGGTACGCCGAGAGCCGCGCCCGCCTGGCGGAACGCGTGGCCGCCGCCCAGGCCCGCGGCGAAGTGGCCCCCGGCGACCCGGCCGGTATCGCGACGGGCGCCCAGTCCTTCACCCTCGGCCTGGTGGTGCAGGCGCTGCTCGCTCCGGCCCAGTTCCCGCCCGAGCGGCAGGTGGAGCTGCTGGACGAGTACCTGGCCGGGCTGGCCCCCCGCACCGAATGACGGCTCGGGCCACTGCGGGCCGGGCTGGCCCCCCGCACCGGGTGACGGCTCGGACCACTGCCCGGCGACCGGCCGCCCGGCGCGTGTCCGCGGTCCCTAGTCGTCCTCCCCGGCCACCGTGACGACGATCTTGCCCCGGGTGCGGCCCTCCTGGCTGAGCTGCTGGGCCTCCGCGGTGCGCTCCAGCGGGAAGGTCCGGTCCACGTGGACGGAGACGGCACCCTGGTCGGCCAACCGGGCGAGCTCGGTGAGGTCCTCGGCGTCGGGGCGGACGAACCAGTAGCGGCCGCCGTACTCGGTGACGTCCGGGTCGGCGATGGAGGCGAGGCGGCCGCCGGGGGTGAGGAGCTGGGCGGAGATCTTCAGGGTTTCGCCGCCGACGGTGTCGAAGGCCGCGTCCACCCCCTCGGGTGCGATCCCGCGCACCCGTTCGGCCAGGCCCTCGCCGTAGCTGACGGGTTCACCGCCGAGACTGCGTACGTAGGCGTGGTTGCGCTCGCTCGCGGTGCCGATGACGCGGGCGCCCAGATGGCTCGCGATCTGCACGGCGAGGGAGCCGACGCCGCCGGCGGCCGCGTGGACGAGCACGGTCTCGCCGCGCCTGACGTTCAGGATCTGGACGAGGACCTGGTAGGCGGTGAGGCCGGCCAGGGGCAGTCCTGCGGCCTCCTCGAAGGACATCGCGGCGGGCTTGCGGGCCAGGGTGCGCACCGGGGCGGCGATGTACTCGGCGAAGGTGCCGAGCGAGAGGAGGTCCTCGCGGACGTAGCCGATCACCTCGTCCCCCTCCTCGTACTCGACGACGGAGGCGCCGGGTCGCGCCACGACGCCGCTGACGTCCCAGCCGGTGACGACGGGGAAGACGGTGTTGAGGATCGGGTCGAGATAGCCTTCGCGGCACTTCCAGTCGACCGGGTTGACCGCGGCCGCGCGCACCCGGATCAGCACCTGGTCGGGGCCGACCTTCGGCTCGGGGAGCTCGCCGTACTCCAGCACCTCGGGGCCGCCGTAGCGGCGGTAGCTGATGGCCTTCATGATCTGGACCCTCCAGGGTGTTCACGCGCCACGCAACCCAGGTGTCCCGGTATGAGCGGTTCGCGGCGTTCGCACGTAGCCTGTCCGTCGCCGCCCGCCCCTATCCCCCGGGTCCCCCGGAAGTGGGCGCCTTGGCCGAGGAGGTGTGCCCGGTCACGTCATGGCACGGTTCCGGTGAACACACTGGACGGCATACCGACCGGTCGGCATCATGTGTCGGGTTCCTGTTCACCCGTTCGTAGGAGTGATGAATGAGCGCCGACCACCCGCCCGGACTCGATCTCGACCGGCTGCGCGCGCTGCTCGACCGTGAACGGCCCGGCCTGGTGACCGGCCCCCTGACCGGCAGGCTGATCGAGGGCGGCCGGTCGAACCTCACCTACGCCGTCTCCGACGGCACCTCGCGCTGGGTCGTCAGACGGCCCCCGCTCGGCCATGTGCTGGCCACCGCGCACGACATGCGGCGCGAGCACCGGGTGATCAGCGCCCTGCACCCCACACGCGTGCCGGTCCCCCGGCCGGTGCTGCTGTGCGAGGACGACGAGGTGCTGGGCGCGCCGTTCTACGTCATGGAGTTCGTCGAGGGCACCCCGTACCGCACGGCGGACCAGCTCGCGCCGCTCGGCCCGGAGCGCACCCGGAACGCGGTGCTGTCGCTGGTGGACACGCTGGTCGAGCTGCACGCGGTGGACCCCGCCGAGGTGGGCCTCGCCGACTTCGGCCGCCCCGAGGGCTTCCTGGACCGCCAGTTGCGCCGCTGGGGCAAGCAGCTCGACGCCTCCCGCAACCGCGAACTGGCGGGCGTGGACGAGCTGCACGCGGCCCTCGGCCGCTCCCTGCCGACCTCCCCGGCCCCGGCCGTGGTGCACGGCGACTACCGCCTCGACAACGTGCTGATCGGCGACGGCGACCGGATCGAGGCGATCCTCGACTGGGAGATGTCGACCCTCGGCGACCCGCTGACCGACCTGGGCCTGCTGGTGATGTACAGCCAGCCGCTCGGCATGACGGACTCCCCCGTCTCCACCACCGCCGAGGCCCCCGGCCACCCCTCCCCCGCCGAGCTGATCGAGCGGTACGCGGAGCGCTCCGGGCGCGACGTCTCGGACATCGGCTGGTACACGGCGTTCGCCTGGTTCAAGCTCGCCGTGATCCTGGAGGGCATCCACTACCGGTACACCCTCGGCCAGACGGTGGGGCGCGGCTTCGACCGCATCGGGGACCTGGTGCCCGTCTTCATCGACCACGGACTGACCACTCTTCAGGAAGGCTAAAGCAGATGGACTTCGCGTTCGACGCGCGCACGGAGGAACTGCGGGAGCGGCTCCTCGCCTTCATGGACGAGTACGTGTACCCGGCCGAGCCGGTCGCCGAGGAGCAGCGGGCCCTGCTGGCCTCCCCGTGGGACACCCCGGCGGTGGTGGAGGAGCTGAAGGCCGAGGCGCGCAGGCAGGGTCTGTGGAACCTCTTCCTGCCCGACCCGGAGCACGGTGCCGGGCTGACCAACCTCCAGTACGCGCCGCTCGCCGAGATCACCGGCCGGTCCCCGCAGTTGGCGCCGACCGCGCTGAACTGCGCGGCGCCGGACACCGGGAACATGGAGGTGCTGGCGCAGTTCGGCACCGACGAGCAGAAGAAGCGGTGGCTGGAGCCGCTGCTGGCCGGGGAGATCCGGTCGGCGTTCGCCATGACCGAGCCGGAGGTGGCCTCCTCGGACGCCACCAACATCACCACGCTGATCGAGCGGGAGGGTGACGAGTACGTCATCACCGGGCGCAAGTGGTACATCTCCGGGGCGATGAACCCGGACTGCGAGATCTTCATCCTCATGGGCAAGACCGACCCGGACGGCGCGGACATCCGGCGCCAGCAGTCGATGGTGCTGGTCCCGCGTGACACGCCCGGTGTGACCGTGAAGCGGGCCATGCGGGTCTTCGGGTACGAGGACCACTCCCATGGCGGCCACGCGGAGGTCGTCTTCGACCACGCGCGCGTGCCGGTCGCCAACCTGGTGGGCGAGGAGGGCGGCGGCTTCGCCATCGCGCAGGCCCGGCTGGGTCCGGGTCGCATCCACCACTGCATGCGGCTGATCGGCATGGCCGAGCGGGCCATCGAGCTGATGTGCCGGCGGGCGGTCGCCCGTACCGCGTTCGGCAAGGCGCTGGCCCAGCAGGGCGTGGTGCAGAACTGGATCGCCGACGCTCGGGTGACGGTGGAGCAGCTCCGGCTGCTGGTGCTGAAGACGGCCTGGCTGATGGACACCGTCGGCAACCGGGGCGCCCACACCGAGATCCAGGCCATCAAGATCGCCACCCCGCGCGCGGTGGTGGACATCCTGGACCGGGCGATCCAACTGCACGGCGCGGGCGGGGTGAGCCAGGACTTCCCGCTGGCCGAGCTGTACGCGGGCGCGCGCACGCTGATGCTCGCGGACGGTCCGGACGAGGTGCACCAGCGCTCGCTGGCCCGGCGTGAGCTGAAGAAGTACCTGTAGCGGAAGCACTGTTGTAAGGGGCGCCCGCGATGGCGGGCGCCCCTTACGCGTGCGGTCAGGGCCGCAGGGCGCGCAGGAGGAGGTCGGCGAGGTGGTCGGCGACCTGCTGCGGGGTGAGCGGGCCCTTGGGGCGGTACCAGGTGGACAGGTGGTGGACCGAGCCGAAGTGGTAGTCCACGACCAGGTCGGCCGGGGTGGCGGTGGTGAACACGCCCTCGCGCTGGCCCTCTTCGATGAGCGCGCGGAACCGTTCGTGGTAGCGGCGGCGCTCGGCGCGGACCTGCTTGTTCTTCTCGGGGCTCAGGTGGTGCATCGAGCGGAAGAAGATCATCGCGTCGTCGAGGTTCTCGATGGTGGTGACGACGACGTCGGCGGCCGCGTCCCGCACCCGCTTCTCCACCGGCTCGTCGGCGTCCGCGAAGGCGTCCAGGCGCTCCTGCTGGACGCGCAGCACACGGGCGTAGACCTCGTGCAGGAGGTCGTCCTTGGAGCCGAAGTAGTGGTAGAGCGCGCCCTTGGTGACTCCGGCGGCCTCCACGATCTCCTGCACCGAGGTGCGGTCGTAGCCCTGCTCGGCGAAGAGGCGGGTCGCGGCGTCCAGCAGCCGCCGCGGGACGGGCGTCGTGTCTCCGTCCGTGGTCCTGGGCACTGCCGCCACCTGCCTTTCCGTCGTGTCGAAGACTGATCTCACCTGGCGCGGGAACGCTCTCCCGCCGGAGGATCTTCCCATCCCGCGGCGGCCGCGGGTGGCGCGGGCCGGGTCAGCGGGACTCCTCCCAGGCACGCTGGAGGCGGTTCATGCCTCCCAGCCACTTGTCGGGGAGGGCCGCGCGGGCCTGGTAGTACTCGGCGACCTCGGGGTGCGGCAGGATCAGGAAGCGGTCCTCGGCCATGCCTTCGAAGAGGGCGTCCGCGACGTCGGCCGGCTCGATGGCGGTCGGCTGGAGCACCAGGTCGCCCGCGCTGCCGGTGGCGGCCAGCATGTCGGTGCGCACGCCCTGCGGGCAGATGGCGTGCACCTTGACGCCCCGGTGGCGGTAGGTGAGGGACAGCCATTCGGCGAAGGCCAGCGCGCCGTGCTTGGTGACGCTGTAGGAGGGTGCGCCGATCATAGTGAGCAGTCCGGCGGCGGAGACGGTGGAGACGAACCGGCCGCCGCCGTTCTCCAGCCAGTCGGGCAGCAGATCGTGGGCGGCGCGGACGTGGGCCATCACGTTGACGTCCCAGGACACCGCCCACGAGCGCTCGTCCAGCGGGGCGCCGGGCACCCCGTCCTCGAAGGCGACGCCCGCGTTGGCGCAGTACACGTCGATGGTGCCGCCGAGTGCCGCGCGGGCCTCGGCGACGATGCCGGAGGCGTCGCCGGGTACGGCGGTCGCGCCGATCTCCTCGGCCACGGCCTTGGCCTTGTCGGCGTCCAGGTCGTTGACGACGACGCGGGCGCCCTCGGCGGCGAACCTGCGGGCCAGTGCGGCCCCGATCCCTCCGCCCGCCCCGGTGACGACGACTCCGGCGTCCTGCACGGCTTCCACCAGCGGCCTCCTTCGGCAACGGCTGTACGCGGCGGTGCGGCCGCGGCGCCAGACTAACCAGTCGGTATGCCGTAGGGAAGGGGAATCCCCGACGGCCACGGTCCGGCGCGTTCCCTGGCGGGCCGCCAGGCGCTAGCGTCCCCGTGGTCATGACACCCGCCGCGCTCACGGAGGTCCACGTATGACGCTGTCCAGACGGAGCCTGCTCGCCACCAGCGCCACGGCCGCGGCCGGAGCCGCCGTCCCGGCCCCCGCCTCGGACGCCGGTGCGGGGCACCGGGTGCGCACCGGGTTCGAGCGGCTGGCCGCCGACGGCTACGCCCTGCTGGCCGGGCGGAAGGTCGGGGTCGTGACCAACCCGACCGGGATCACCCGCGACGTCCGGCACATCGTCGACGTGATGCACGCGGACGACCGGGTGCGGCTGACCGCCGTCTTCGGCCCCGAGCACGGTTTCCGGGGCACCGCCCAGGCGGGCGGCTCTGAGGGGCGGTACGACGACCCGGCGACCGGGCTGCCGGTCTACGACACGTATCTGAAGAGCGGCAAGGCGCTCGCCGACGTCTTCACCGCCTCCGGGGTGGACACGGTCGTCTTCGACATCCAGGACGCGGGCGCCCGCTTCTACACGTACATCTGGACGCTGTACGACTGCATGGAGGCGGCCGCGCTCGCGGGCAAGCGGTTCGTGGTGCTGGACCGGCCGAACCCGGTGACCGGCCGCGCGGCCCTGGGGCCGGTGCTGCACGAGGAGTTCGCCACGTTCGTCGGCCGGCGCCCGATCGCGCAGGCGCACGGGATGACGGTGGCGGAGCTGGCCCGGCTGTTCAACGGGGAGTTCCTCGACGAGCGGGTGCCGCTTCAGACGGTGGCGATGACGGGCTGGCGGCGCGGGATGTTCTTCGACGGGTGCGGGCTGCCCTGGGTGCCGCCGAGCCCGAACATGCCGACGCCGGAGACCGCGCTGGCGTACTCCGGCACCTGTCTGTTCGAGGGCACCAACCTCTCCGAGGGCCGGGGCACCACGCGCCCCTTCGAACTCCTCGGCGCGGAGGGGATCGACGGGCGCTGGGCGGAGGCCGCGAACGGGCTCGGTCTGCCGGGGGTGCGGTTCCGGGAGGCGTACTTCGCGCCGACGTTCTCCAAGTTCGCGGGGAAGACGGTGGGCGGGGTCCAGCTCCATGTGCACGACCGGGCGGCCTTCGACCCGGTGCTCACCGGGGTGGCGCTGCTGGTGACGGCGCGGCGGGTGTGGGACGGCTTCGCCTGGCGGCCGGACAACTGGATCGACAAGCTGACGGGTTCGGAACTGGTCCGCACGAAGATCGACGCCGGGGCCGGGGCGGAGGAGGTGGCGACCGCCTGGCACGGCGAGCTGGCGGCGTTCCGCCGGGTGCGGGCGCGGTACCTGGCGTACCGCTGAGCGCGGCGGCCCCTGGTGAGGAGCCGCCGCTGTCGAGCGGTCAGCGGTCAGCGGTCAGCGGTCAGCGGTCAGCGGTGCGAGGTGTACTCCACGACCTGCTGGTAGGTCGGCCGGTTCTGCCAACTGATGTTGCCGTGCTTGATCCCGCCGAGGGTGCGCTGCTGGATCGAGTCGGCGCACCACTGGTTCCCGGCCGAGCACAGGTCGTCGCCCGGGTAGACCTGGGCGGCGGTGAGCCCGGCGGCCTGCTTCAGCGTGCCGAGCAGGGCGTCCCGGCAGGCGGTGAGGCTGCCGTCGCCGCAGTACTTGCGGGCGAGGCCGCCCTGCACGGGTTCGCCGAGGACGGCCCGGATGTCCTTGTCGACGTAGCTCCACCAGCCGTACTGGAAGGAGCTTCCGGCGTGCGCGCCGGTCGGGCCGTGTCCGGCTGACGGTGCCTCGTCCACGGGCAGGTTGGCGCCGAACGCGCCGTACAGGCCGGCGCCGAGGCCGGGTTCGAACTCGGCCTTCACCAGCAGCGGCCACCAGGCGTCCAGGATGCGGATCGCGTCGGCGTCGGCGTACTTCTTCGACCCCGCCGAGGTCTCGGTGCGTTTCGCACCCGCGTCCAGCCACTGCTGGAGCTTGGCCGCCGCCGCGGCTGCCGTCGGGTCGCTCACCGGGGCCGAGTTGACCACCTTGAGCAGCTTGGGCAGCACGTCCTCGGCGCGCAGGTCGGCCAGTGCCGCGTCGGCCATGGCCTGCACCAGCTTGGTCCGGGTCACCCCGCCCTGCGCGACCAGCTTGCTCACCCGGTCGTCGAGGAGGTCGCCCCGGTGCACCGAGCCCTCGCCCCAGGGCGCGGCGGTGTACGCCTCGGCCTGCTTGTTGTTCCAGGAGATGTAGTAGTCCTGGTCGACCGAGTTCGGGTGGGCGGAGGCCGGGGTGTACTCGGCGATGTTGGCGGCCGGGTCCCAGTTCCGCCACTCGTAGGCGGGCTGTGCCCACACCGGGAACTCGGCGTCGACACCGGAGGCGCGGACCGGGTTGTCGCCGCTGTTGTAGTACGCGGT
Organism: Streptomyces seoulensis; assembly: GCF_022846655.1. Classification (NCBI taxonomy): domain Bacteria; kingdom Bacillati; phylum Actinomycetota; class Actinomycetes; order Kitasatosporales; family Streptomycetaceae; genus Streptomyces; species Streptomyces seoulensis. The sequence continues at coordinate 2,020,701 of NZ_AP025667.1, read as the reverse complement.
GTGCGCGGAGTCGGCGTAGAACCAGTTGAAGGTGAAGTTGATGTGCTGGGCCGCCTTCTGGAAGTCCTCGGGGCCCTTGACGTAGCCGGGGTCGTTCAGCATCTGGAAGCCGATGATCGAGTCGGCCTCGTGCAGGTAGGAGGAGCGCAGGGTCGTGTAGGCGACCTTCTTTCCGCCGACGGTCGCCCGGTACTGGACGGGGCCGTACTTGGTGCGCCACACGCGCATGGCGTACGAACCGGCCGCGGTGCCGTCGGCCACGGTGGGCTTCCAGGCGTTCTTCCGCTCGACCTGCTCCATCGCGGTGCAGGTGCCCCGGTAGAGGTAGTGGTGGTCGTCCTGGCACAGCTCGACCGCGTAGGTGTCGATGATGTCCTGGCCGGAGGTGGTGGCGCTCCACGAGTAGTCCTGGCCGCGGCCGAGTTCGACGTACATGCTCAGGCCCGCGAAGGAGGCGCCGCGGGCGCTGATGCCGGGGCCCTGGATCTCCTGGAGCAGCAGCAACTGCGGGGCGAAGTAGCCGGTCTGGGGGCCGAAGACGGCGACGGGGTGACCGCTCGCCGTGTGCTTGCCGCTGACCACCAGGGCGTTGGACATGCCGCGCCTGGCGGAGCTGAGCGTGTCCCTGGCTGCGGAGGTGGAGGTGCCCTTCGCCTTGGCGGTGGCGGCGCTGCCCGTGCGGTCGTACACCAGGGGCTCCTGGGTGACCGAGCCGGCGTCGGGCAGGGCGCGGCCCTGGGGGCTGTCGGGGCGGCCGGCGTAGGGGAAGCGCTGTCCGTCGTGGAGGGTGAGGACGGCCTCGGGGTCGTTGCGCTCCCGGAAGGACTCCCAGACGCGGGTGCCCTCCTCGACGCCGTACCTGGACTGGGCGGCGATCAGGGAGAGGGCGTTGTTCACCTCGCCGCCCCCGCCGGAGCCGAACAGGGTGCCGACGACCGAGGCGAGCGCCACCAGGTCGGTGACCTTGAAGTGGTCGATGGTGCCCGCGTTGGTGATGGAGTCCTTGTGGCCGGTGAGGACGTACTCGCCGGGGAAGTAACGGCCGCTGTCGGAGGCGTCGATGTAGGCGTTGATGCCGTCGAGGTAGGCGGTGACGTCGGCGAGGGCCTGCTGTCCGCGCTCGCCGTTGCGGGACACGGCGCTGTCGATCTGCGCCTGGAGGTCGGCCTCGGTGTAGGGGGCCTGGCGGTAGAACTCCTGCTCCAGGCCCTGGTTGGCGGGGGCGCCGCCGGCGAAGCCGGTCAACTGGCCGCGTCCCACGTGCCGGAACACGTCCATCAGCCAGAGCCGGTCCTGGCCGGCCGCGTATCCGGCGCCGAACTCGGTTCCGTAGCGCGTGGTTCCGGTGATGTGGGGCACGCCGGTCTTCTTGTCCCGGACGATCGTCACGTCGGTGCGCCCGGCGGGCTTCTCGGTGGAGGCGACCTGGTCGGCGGGGACGCCGAAGGAGGCGTCGTTGAAAAAGTTGTTGATCTTCGCGTCGGTCAGGCCGGGGTGTCCGGTGGCGAGATTCGCGTAGGGCCCGAGCTGGTCCTCGGCGTGCGCGGGCTGGGTGCCGAACGCCTGGTTGAGCAGGATCTGGGCCAGGGTGGCATTGCCGTTCTCACCCGGCGGAAGGATGTCCGAACACTGGCCGGAACAGTGGTCGTTCGCGGCGGTGGGGGCGCTTGTGGCGGCCGCCGCCTGACCGAGCGGTGAAAGACAACCGGCGATGAGGACGCATATCGAGGCCGTCTTCAGGAACCCGGAGAGTGTGCGAGGAGTTCTGAGTCTGTCGGACAACGCGTTACGTGGGGTGCGCCGTGGCATGGCAGCTCCTCCCGACGGGGGTGGGCCGGACGTTACCGCCGGTATCCCCGCGAACGAAGGTGAACATGCGTCAAGTTCGGCGGCCACTGGGGCCGGTGCCCGGCGGTCAACACGGAGCGCGTTATGGGAGGGCATCGGAAATCGGATGGAGCCGGATCGGCCCGCGACACGTCTATCCGGCGACGTCGCGCGAATGCCGTACGGCGACGCCGAGGTGACCGAAGAGCGGACACAGGTGTGACGGAGGTGCAGGGCGATGGCCGGATTCCGAAGTCTGGCGAGACAGGTGCGCGATCCGCGATGCGATCTGGCGCTGCGGCGCTACTCACTGCGCAAGTGCCTGGAGCGGTTCGCTCCTTACGGGCACCGGGCGACCTGGGACCATCTGTGCGCGCGGGCCGGTTTCGGCCCGGAGGACCGCTCCCCTGACCCGGCGCGGCTCGTGGCCGCACTGGAGGAGCTGGAGCAGGCGCGCGGTGTGTGGCTGGCCTACGAGGCCGAGTTCGCGGAACGCCGTAAGAAGGAGAAGCACGACGGGCTGCGCAGGCCCGGCACGGTGGACGACTGGCATCGGATGACCTGGGGCGGCTTCGGCGTCGCCTGGTGCGACGACCCGCGGCTGCACCCCCGTGAGCCGCTGGCCGAGGTACTGCACCGGCTGACCGGAGCGCTGGAGCGGCAGCCGGGGGCCCTGTGCCCGGTGTGCGACGGCGAGCGGCTGGTGTGGCGCTACGGCCTGGACCACGAGCCGTCCGCCGGACCCGTCTGCACGGACTGCGGCATCCTGGTGCCCCGCCCGGTGCTCACCGCGGGCGCGCTCGCCTCGGCCCGGCGGGAGCGGCTGCTGATGTCGGCCTGAGCGGGTAGGGCACCATGGCCCGGTGCAGGTCTGTCTGAACGGGAGCAGAACGGCGGCGGACGGGGCCCAAGTCCCGCTGACGCCGGATGAGTTGGCACGGTCGGCGGCGGAAGCGGTCGCCGCCGGGGCCACGGAGGTGCATGTGCATCCCCGGACGCCGTGCGGGCGGGAGTCCCTGTCCGCACGCGTCGTCGGGCCCGTGGTCGAAGCGCTGCGCGAGCGCGCAGGGGTGCCCGTCGGGGTGACCACCGGCGCCTGGGCCGAGCCCGGTCCGGCCGAGCGGCTGGCGCGGGTGCGGTCCTGGTCGGTGCTGCCCGACTTCGCCTCGGTCAACTGGCATGAGCCGGGCGCCGAGGAGCTGGCGGAGCTGCTGCTCGCGCGGGGCGTCGGCGTGGAGGCGGGCCTCTGGTCCGGCACGGTGGGTGCGGCGCGGTTCGCGGTCTCGCCGCTGGGGCCGCGCGTACTGCGGGTGCTGGCGGAGGTGACGGACCCCGACCCGGCCACCGCCGAGGCGTCGGCACACGCCCTGCTGGCCGAGCTGGGCACGGCGCATGGCCGTCCCGTCCTGCTGCACGGCGAGGAGGGCGGCGCGTGGCCGGTGCTGCGGCTGGCCGGACGGCTGGGCCTGGCGACGCGCATCGGGCTGGAGGACACGCTGTTCCTGCCCGATGGCCAACGTGCGCTGTCGAACGCCCGGTTGGTGTCTGCGGGGCTGGCGGAGCACGGGGCTCAGCGGGACCAGTAGGGGTCGTTCCAGCGGGTGTCGTACGGCAGCGCGAGCAGGGCCGTGCGGTCGGCCAGGTCGGTCAGGCCCAGGGAGCGGAGGCGGGCGGGGGCGTGCCGGCCCAGCCAGGTCTGGAGTTCCTCGCGAGTGTGGGGCTCGTCGTCCGGGCGCCACCAGGTGAAGGGCCAGCGGTCGGCGAGAAGGTCGTGCGACCACCATTCCACGCAGTCCGCGAGATGCGCGTCGGCCTCGGGTCCGGCCTCCCACACCGCCAGCAGCGGCGCCGCCTCGCCGAGTACGGAGCAGCAGACCTCGAACATGTCCCGGACCGGGTAGGGCGGCTCGGCGGCGCCGAGGGCCTCCCGCCACCAGGCGCCGAAGAACACCTCGACCGCTCGCGCCTGGGCTCCCGGCCAGGACCGCCAGTCCACCCGGCTCAACCCGAGCGGCCCCCACCCGGTGTCCTCCAGGGTGCCGTCGGCCATGGCGTGCGCGCCCTGCGGCAGCAGGCGGCGCATCGCGGCGGCGTGGTCGGCGAAGTGCTGCGGCGACTTGTACAGGAAGCGGTTCAGCAGCGCGGCCGGCACGCGGGTGTGCGGGCTCCGCAGATACGCCGCGTCCTCGGCGGTGCAGCAGTAGCGGGCGCAGCCGAACTCGGCGCGGCTCGCCTCGCCGTTGAACACCACGTCGATCTCCGCGAGCGCGGCGGTGAGTTCAGGGGTGCGCACGCGGCCGGCGCTCCTCCCGCATCAGCCGGGACCCGGGCCCGCGTTCGCCGAAGACGTCGTCCGGGTTGGACAGGACGCAGGTGGCCAGGGAGAGGCAGCCGCAGCCGATGCAGTCGGTGAGGTGGTCGCGCAGCCGGTTGAGCTGGTTGATCCGGTCGTCCAGTTCGGAGCGCCACGCCTCGGAGAGCCGGGCCCAGTCCGCGCGGGTCGGGGTGCGCTCCTCGGGCAGCTCCGCGAGGGCCTCGCGGATGGTGGCGAGCGGGATGCCGACCCGCTGGGCGGCGCGTACGAAGGCCACCCGGCGCAGGGTGTCGCGGGTGTAGCGGCGCTGGTTGCCGGAGGTGCGGCGGCTGGCGATCAGGCCCTTGGCCTCGTAGAAGTGCAGGGCGGAGACGGCCACGCCGCTGCGCGCGGACAACTGGCCTACGGTCAGCTCGTGGATCTTCTCGGGAAGCTGGGGCACCGTCCCGAGCCTACCGACCCGCCCGGACCCGCGAGCCGTTGACAGGCGCCGCGCACCCCACCATGCTAAGCAGTTGCTTAGACACGCGACGCGAGAGGCCGGGATCATGGCAGAACCGAGGACCTTCACCTCCCCCGACGAGCTGAAGGCCGCCGTGGGCGAGCAGCTCGGCCACACCGACTGGCTGGAGGTCGACCAGAAGCGGATCGACCTGTTCGCGGAGGCCACCGGCGACCACCAGTGGATCCACGTCGACCCGGAGAAGGCCGCGGCGGGCCCGTTCGGCACCACCATCGCCCACGGCTACCTGACCCTGTCCCTGCTCCCCCTCTTCGGGCCGCAGCTCATCGCGGTCGAGGGCGTGCGGATGGGCGTCAACTACGGCACGAACAAGGTCCGTTTCCCCGCTCCCGTGCCGGTCGGCTCCCGGCTGCGCGCCACCGCGGTGATCACGAACGTGGAGGACGTGCCCGGCGGCGTCCAGGTGTCGGTCGCCTTCACCGTGGAGCGCGAGGGCGGCGACAAGCCGGTGTGCGTGGCGGAGTCGGTGTCCCGGTACTACTTCTGAGGGCGCGTGGCCGGGGTCAGTGGGCCCCGACCATCCGCAGCACGAGACCGGCGTAGAGGTCGCCGACCTGGTCGGGGGTGCGCGGGCCGTCCACGTTGAACCAGCGGGCCACGTCGATGCAGAGCGACAGGATGGCGAGGGTGGTGCCCTGCACGTCGGGCACATCGAACTCGCCGGCGGCGACCCCGTCCTCGATGATCCCGCGCACCTCGGCGTCCACCTGGCGGCGCAGCGCGACGATCTCGGCGCGGGCGTCGGGGCCGAGCGCGTCCAGCTCGTACTGCACGACCCGCGCGGTGGTGCGGCGGCCGGCGTGCCAGCGGACGAAGGAGCTGACACCGTCCGCGAGCCGCTCGGCCGCCGTGCCCTCGCCGCGCGCGGCGGTGCGCAGGATGTCGAGCGCCTTGTCGTGGCCGATGCGGCTGATCCGGTGGAGCAGCTCTTCCTTGGTCTTGTAGTGGATGTAGAGCGCGGCGGGGCTCATCCCGGCGCGGCCCGCGATGTCGCGGGTGGTGGTGGCGTGATACCCGCGCTCGGCGAAGGCTTCCACGGCGGCGACGAGAAGCCGCCGGGCCGCGTCAGGGGTGACCTCCGCCCACGGCTCGGCCTCGCCGTCGACCATCTCCTCCGCCGCACTCATCGCTCGCCCCTCCTCGGTGACAGGAGCACCACCATACCGCCGAAGGTGAGCGCCCGCTTAGTGAGACTGCTGCGGACCTGGGGTCTTGCGGTACGGGTCGTGGGCCGTGAGGAGTTCCTCCATGCGGGCCTGGTCGACTCTGCTGACGATCTCCCCGGCCTCCTGTCTGTCGCGGATCACCTTGGCGAGGGTGAAGGCGGAGGTGACGAGGTAGAGGACGGCGATGGCGAGGAAGCCGCGCACCCAGGCGTTGGCGTCCAGCCGGTAGATGCCGATCGCGGTGGCCGTCATGGCGACGGCGAAGGAGGCGACGGCCTGACCGTAGAAGGCGGCCGTGCTCTGCTGCTTGACGGGTGTGTCGCTCATGAGACGAGTCTCGGCGGACGCGGCGCGGGCCACATCCGCCGAGGTACTCAGTGCCGGTACTCAGAAAGCTGAAACACCTGTGAGCGCCCGGCCGATGAGCAGCTTCTGGATCTGGCTGGTGCCCTCGTACAGGGTCATCACGCGGGCGTCGCGCAGGAGCTTGCCGACCGGGTACTCGTCGATGTAGCCGTAACCGCCGAACACCTGAAGGGCGTTGGAGGCCGCGCGCACGGCGGCCTCGGAGGCGAACAGCTTGGCCTTGGAGGACTCGGTGGCGAACGGCTCGCCCCGGTCGACCAGGTCGGCGACCCGCCAGGTGAGCAGCCGGGCGGCGTCCACGTCCACGGCGATGTCGCTGATCAGCTCCTGGACGAGCTGGTGCCGGGCGATGGAGGTGCCGAACTGCTCGCGCTCGCCCGCGTACCGGACGGCCGCGTCCAGGGCGGCCTGGGCTATGCCGACGCAGCCCGCGGCGACCGACATCCGGCCCTTGGCGAGCGCGGACATGGCGACGGAGAAGCCCTTGCCCTCCGCGCCGACCATGGCGGAGGCGGGCACCCGCACGTCTTCCAGGACCAGTTCGGCGGTGGCCTGGCCGCGCAGGCCGAGTTTGCCGTGGATGGCGCGGCGGGTGAGGCCGGGCGTGTCGGTGGGGACCAGGAAGGCGGAGACGCCCTTGTGGCCGGGGGCGTCGGTGGAGCGGGCGAAGAGCAGGACGACGTCGGCCCAGGTGCCGTTGGTGATGAACATCTTGGTGCCGCTGAGCACGTAGTCGTCGCCGTCGCGTACGGCCCGCGTGGTGAGGTTGCCCGCGTCGGAGCCGGTGCCGGGCTCGGTGAGGCCGAAGCAGCCGATCAGCTCGCCGGAGGTCAGCCCAGGCAGCCACCGCCGCTTCTGCTCCTCGCTCCCCCACGCCGCTATCGACTTGGCGACCAGACCGAGGGAGACGGAGACGATCCCGCGCACCGAGGAGTCCCCGCGTCCCAGCTCCTCGGTGACCAGGCAGTACGCGAGATGGTCGCCGCCGGAGCCGCCGTACTCCTCGCCGATGGTCAGCCCCAGGAAGCCGACCTCGCCGAGCTTCTTCACGATGCCCCGGTCGACCTCCTCGGCACGGTCCCAGGCCGTCACGTACGGGGCGATCTCGCGCTCCACGAAGTCACGGGCCAACTGCCGTACGGCCGCCTGCTCCTCGCTCAAGCCCAGGTCCACCACGCGATCACCCCACACGGCCTCGGCGGGAACCCCGCAAGGCCCTTGAAAGACGTACATTTAAATTAGCACTGCTAGTTTCTGCTCGCAGCCCTACTATGTGCGCCATGGCCCGACCGCGCAAGCCCCTCCTCAGCACCGACCGGATCGTCCAGACGGCGCGGGCCCTCGTGGACGCCGAGGGCCTCCAGGCCGTCTCCACCCGGCGGCTCGCCGCCGAGCTCGGCGTCAGCGGGCCCTCCCTCTACAACCACTTCCGCACCAAGGACGAGATCCTGGAGGCGGTCGCGGACTCGGTGAGCGCGCAGGTCGACCTGTCGATGTTCGAGGACGGCCGGGACTGGCGGACCGCGCTGCACGACTGGGCCGTCTCCTACCGGTCCGCGCTGCGCGACCACCCCAACGTCGTCCCGGTCCTCGCGCACGGCCCCGGCCGCCGTCCGGCCGGACTGCGCCTGGCGGACGCGGTGTACGGGGCGATGGTCGACGCGGGCTGGTCGCCCGCGCAGGCGACCTCGATCGGCGCGCTGATGCGGTACTTCATCATGGGCTCCGCGCTCGGCTCCTTCGCCGCGGGCTTCGTGGACGACGCGAGCGCCTACGACCCCGCCGACTACCCCCACCTCGGTCAGGCCCACCTCCTCGCCGAGCAGCAGCACAAGATCGACGAGCGGGCCTTCGAGACCGGACTTGCGGCCCTGCTGGACGGGCTGGAGCGGCAGTACGGGCAGCCGGAGCCCGGGGCCCGGCCATGATTCGGCGGCCACCGAAGTGTCCGTGCCGCATGCTGGGCGCATGACCGCCAGGGACCCGCGGGCCGCCGCTCTCGCCTCGCTCGCCGCGCTGCTCGCCGACGAGACGCGGGCCGGCTGTCTGCTGACCCTGCTGGACGGGCGCGCGTGGACCGCCGGGGAACTCGCCCGGCACGTCGCGGTCGCGCCCTCCACGCTCAGCGAGCACCTGAACCGGCTGGTCGCGGGCGGCCTGCTCGCGCAGGAACGTCAGGGCCGGCACCGGTACGTCCGGCTGGCCGACCCGCGCGCGGCGCAGTTGGTCGAGGACCTGGCCGCGCATCTGCCGCAGGACGCGGTGCGCCAGGTCCCGCGCTCCTTGCGGGAGTCGAGCGCCGGGTCCGCGATGGCGCGGGGCCGCACCTGCTACGACCACCTCGCCGGCCGGCTGGGCATCGCGGTCACCGACGCGCTGACCGCGCGCGGACTGCTGCGCCAGGACACCGGGTTCGCGCTCACCGACGCGGGGCTCGCCTGGTTCGGGGACGCGGGCATCGGCGTGGACCGCTCCACACGCCGCCCGCTGGCCCGCGCCTGCCTCGACTGGACCGAGCGGCGCCCGCATCTCGGGGGCGCGGCGGGCGCCGCACTGTGCCGGCACGCGCTGGACACCGGCTGGTGCGTCCGCGTGGGCTCGGGGCGCGCGGTGCGGGTGACGCCCGCGGGGGCGCGTGCGCTGGCCGACCTGCTGGGCATCGACGGGCGGGCGCTGGCCTGACACCCCCTTTTTCTCCACCCCCTTTCCTTCCCTCCCTTTTTCCCTTCCTTCTCTCCCCGCTTCTCTCCTTACTTCTCTCCGCCGTCTTCTTCTCCACCGATCCGAGGAGTCCGATGGACCTCAGTCCGCGTCATCGTCTGCTGCCCGCGGCCGCCGCCGTGGTCACCGTGCTGCTGTGGGCGTCCGCCTTCGTGGTGATCCGCACCGCCGGGGACGCCTACTCGCCGGGTGCGCTGGCGCTCGGACGGCTGCTCGCGGGCGGTCTCACCCTGGCCGCGCTGTGCGCCGTACGGCGTGAGGGGCTGCCGCCGCGCGCCGCCTGGCCGGGCATCCTGGTGTCCGGGGTGCTCTGGTTCGGTTTCTACATGGTGGCCCTGAACTGGGGCGAGCAGCGGGTGGACGCGGGCACGGCCGCCCTGGTGGTGAACGTCGGCCCGCTGCTGATCGCCCTGTTCGCCGCCCGGTTCCTCGGGGACCCGATGCCGCCCCGGCTGCTGGCGGGGATGGCGGTGTCGTTCACCGGCGCGGTGATCGTGGGTCTGTCCATGTCGGCCGGGGGCGGCGGTTCCTCTGTGCTCGGCGTGGTGGCCTGCCTGCTCGCGGCGGTCGCGTACGCGGCCGGGGTGGTCGCGCAGAAGCCCGCCCTGGCACGGGCGAGCGCCCTGCAGGTGACGACGTACGGCTGCCTGGTCGGCGCGGTGGCCTGCCTGCCGTTCGCCGGGCAACTGGTGTCGGAGGCGGCACACGCCCCGCTGTCGGCGACGCTGGGCATGGTGTACCTCGGCGTCTTCCCGACCGCGCTCGCGTTCACCGCCTGGGCCTACGCCCTGGCCCGCACCAGCGCCTCCAAGCTGGGCGCGACGACGTACGCCGTGCCCGCGCTGGTCGTGGTGATGTCCTGGCTGGCCCTGGGCGAGGTACCGGGACCGGTCATGCTGGGCGGCGGCCTCCTGTGCCTGGCGGGCGTGGCCGTGGCCCGGTCGCGCGGGCGTGCGGCGCCGGCCCGGGTGACGGACGCGGCGCCCCGGCCCGACCGGGTGCGCTGAGTCCGGTCAGAACACCACCAGCGCCCGGCCGCCCCGGCCCGCAAGCATGGCGTCGAAGGCGGCCGGGATGTCCTTCAGGGTGATGTGCTCGGTGACGAGGGCGGAGAGGTCGAGGCGGCCCTCGCGGATGTGGGCGGCGATGGCCGGGAGGTCGCGGGCGGGGTCGGAGTTGCCGTAGACGCAGCCGGAGAGGGTGCGGCCCCAGTGGAAGAGCTCCAGGGCGTTGAAGGTGACCTGCTGGTCCTTGCCGCCGATGCCGACGACCGTGGTGCGCCCGCCCCGGCGGGTGGACTCCCAGGCGGCGCGGATGCTCTGCGCGCGGCCCGCGCACTCCACGGCCACGTCGACGCCCTGCTTGTCCGTGAGGGCGCGGATCGCGCGCGGGGTCTGTTCGTCGGCGAGCACGAAATCGGTGGCGCCGCAGGCGCGGGCCAGCTCCTCCTTCTGCTCGGTGACGTCCACAGCGACGATGCGGGAAGCGCCCGCGATCCGGGCCGCCTGGAGGGTCGCGAGCCCGACCCCGCCGACCCCGAACACGGCGACCGTCTCACCGGGCCGGACCTGTGCCGAGTGGTGGACGGCGCCGTAGCCGGTGAGGACGGCGCAGCCGAGGAGGGCCGCGTCGGTGAGCGGCACGCCCTCGGGAAGCGGCAGCGCGCAGGCGGCGGGTACGACGGTCTCCTCGGCGAACGCGCCCACGTTCAGGCCGGGATGGAGTTCGGTGCCGTCGGCGGTGCGGGCGTGGACGCGGGCGGCGCCGTCGAGCGCGCTGCCGCACAGCCAGACCTCGCCGCGCGCACAGGCCGGGCAGCCTCCGCAGGCGGGGGCCCAGTTGAGGACGACGGGCGTGCCGGGCGCGAGTCCGGCCACTCCTTCACCGACGGCCGTCACGGTGCCGGCGCCCTCGTGGCCGAGGACGGCGGGGACCGGCACCCGCATGGTGCCGTTGGACAGGGACAGGTCGGAGTGGCAGACCCCGGCGGCTGCCAGGCGCACCCGCACCTGGCCGGGCCCCGGCTCGGGCAGTTCGATGCCGGTGATCTCCAGCGGGGCCCCGACTGCGGGCAGGACGGCGGCTCGTACGGTCATCGCGCGCGATCTCCTCAGAACTGCAGGGACTTGGTCTGGAGGTACTCGGCCAGTCCGTGCGTGCCGAGTTCCCGGCCCACCCCGGACTGCTTGTACCCGCCGAAGGGGGCGAGGGGGTTGAAGCGGCCGCCGTTGATGTCGACCTGCCCGGTGTGCATCCGGCGGGCGAACGCGGCGGCCTCCTCCGCGTCCCCGGCCCACACGGCGCCCGCGAGGCCGTACACGGTGCCGTCGGCGATGCGCAGCGCGTCCTCCTCGTCCTCGTAGGCGAGTACGCAGAGCACGGGGCCGAAGATCTCCTCCTGCGCGATCGTCATCTCGGGGGTGACGTCCGCGAAGACGGTCGGGCTGACGAAGTACCCCTTCTCCCGCGGGGTTTCGGTTCCACCCGCGACCAGCCGGGCGCCCTCGGCGACACCCCGCTCGATGTAGCCGCGCACCCTGGCGTGCTGCCTGGCGTTGACGACGGGCCCGATGCGGTCGCCGTACTTCGCCGCGGCGGCGGCCGCCAGTCCGACCGCCTCCTCGTACCGGTCGCGGTGGACCAGCATCCGGGTCCAGGCGCTGCAGGTCTGGCCGGAGTTGGACATCACGTTGGCGACGCCGACGTTGACCGCCTTGGCGAGGTCGGCGCTCGGCAGGATGACGTTGGCGGACTTGCCGCCGAGTTCGAGCGCGACCCGCTTCACGCCCGCTCCGGCGGCCGCGCCGATCTCCCGGCCGACGGCGGTGGAACCGGTGAAGGAGACCATGTCGACACCGGGATGCCCGGCGAGGGCCCGTCCGGCTTCCGTACCGAGGCCGGTGACAAGGTTGAACACCCCGGCGGGGACACCCGCGTCATGGACGGCCTCGGCGAAGAGCTGGGCGGTGAGCGGGGTGTCCTCGGCGGGCTTGAGCACGATCGCGCAGCCCGCGGCGAGCGCCGGGGCGACCTTGGCGACAATCTGGTGGAGCGGGTAGTTCCAGGGGGTGATCGCGCCGACGACGCCCACGGGCTCGTGCAGGACGGTGGAGCTGCCGATCCGCTCCTCGAAGGGGTGGGCGGCGGCCAGTTCGGCGTAGGAGGCGGCCACGGCGAGCGGCAGGCCGACGTGCACGGCGCGCGCGAACTGCGGTGGAGCGCCCAGTTCGGCGGTGACCGTCTCGGTGAAGTCCTCCTCGCGGGCGGCCAGCGCGTCCCGCAGGGCGGCCAGTCGGGCGGCACGCTCGACCGGGGGCGTGGCGGCCCAGCCGGGCAGCGCGGCACGGGCGGCCCGCACGGCGGCGTCGACGTCGGCCGCGCCGCCCGCCGGGACGCGGCCGATGACCTCCTCGTCGACGGGGTTCACGACCTCGATGACGTCCGGGCTCTCGGCCGGGCGCCATGCGCCGTCGATGTAGAGACCGTCGTGTGGCTTCATGGTGCTTCCTCCCGGCGGTGTGGCATGCGTCCGGCCCGGCCAGAAGACTCCCAGGACTCCGGCGCCTTCGGGGGTGACCACGCACCAAACTAGCGGTGTTAGTTTTCCGGCGCCAGGGATGCCGGGGTGCTCGCGGGGCTGAGCCGGACCGGGATTCCGTTGAGGACGGCGTTGCCGGACAGGGGATCGAGGAGGGTGCCGTCGAGGAGCTGGTTGACGTTGACGCCGGGTTCGCGTCCGGCGTGGGTCAGCCGGGTGCCGGGACGGCCGTGGCCCCAGCCGTGCGGGAGGCTCACCACGCCGGGGCGGATGGCGTCGGTGACCTCGGCCGGCGCGGTCACCTCTCCCCCGGCGCCCTTGATCCGCACCGGCTCGCCGTCGCGCACGCCGAGACGCTCGGCGTCCTCGGGGTGCAGGTGCAGGGTGCAGCGGTTGGTGCCGCCGGTGAGGGCGGGCACGTTGTGCAGCCAACTGTTGTTGGAGCGCAGATGGCGGCGGCCGACGAGGACGAGCCCGGTGGGCCGCTCGCGCAGGGCCTCGCGCAGCCGGGGCAGGTCGGCGGCGATGGGGGCGGGCAGCAGCTCGACCTTGCCACTGGGCGTCTTCAGCGGCTGGGGCAGGCGGGGGCGCAGCGGGCCGAGGTCGATGCCGTGCGGGTTCCCGAGCAGGCGGGCGAGGGTGAGGCCGTCGGGGCGGGCGCCGAAGCCGTCGCCGTAGGGGCCAAGGCGCAGCATCAGGTCGAGGCGGCGCTCGGGGCCGTCGGCGCCGGTGAGCAGCCCGGCCAGTTCGCGCGGGTCGCGCCCGTGGACCGGGGAGTGGGGTTCCTGGACAGCCTTGCCGAGGGTCTGCTCGATGACCATGGTGTCGACAGCGGCCGGGTCGGCGCCGTGCATGCCGCTCGCGGCGAGGACCAGCCGGGCGAGTATCTCGGTCTCGGCCATCCTGCCGGGCTCCAGCGGGACGGCGGGCCGGGTGTAGCGGACCTGGTTGCGGACGGCCAGGGTGTTGAACGCGAAGTCGTGGTGCGGGCTCTGCGCGGGCGGCGGCGGGGGCAGCACGACGTGGGCGTGGCGGGAGGTCTCGTTGAGATAGGGATCGACACTGACCATGAAGTCCATGGATTCCAGGGCCTTGTCGAGCCGGTCCCCGTCGGGCGCGGACAGCACCGGGTTGGCGGCGATCACGATCAGCGCGCGTACGGGTTCGCCCTCGGGGGTGGCGGTGTCGATCTCCTCGGCGAGCGCGGAGAGCGGCAACTCCCCCTTCGCCTCCGGAAGCTGTCGTACGCGGCTGTGCCAGCGGCCGAGCGTGAAGCCCCGGCCGGGGCCGGCGGGGCGGGGGGTGCGGTCGGTGGCGGCCTGGGGGAAGAGGGCGCCGCCGGGGCGGTCGAGGTTGCCGGTGAGGGTGTTGAGCACGTCGACGAGCCAGCTCGCCAGTGTGCCGTGCGGGACGGTGCAACTGCCGATGCGGGCGTAGACGGCGGCGGTGGGGGCGGCGGCGAGTTCACGGGCGAGGGCGCGGATGGTGTCCGGCTCGACGTCGCACGCTCCGGCGACCGCCTCGGGCGTGAAGTCCGCCAGTTCCTGCCGGAGTCCGGGCAGCCCGTCGACGTGTGCCGCGAGGTCTCCGAGGTCCACCAGACCCTCCTCGAACAGCACGGTGGCCATCGCGGCGAGCAGCAGGGCGTCGGCGCCGGGCCGGATGGCGATGTGCCGGTCGGCGAGCTTGGCGGTGCGGGTGCGCCGGGGGTCCACGACGGTGAGGGTGCCGCCGCGCGCCTTGAGCGCCCTGAGCTTGCCGGGGAAGTCCGGCGCGGTGCACAGGCTTCCGTTGGACTCCAGGGGGTTGGCGCCGATCAGGAGGAGGTGGTCGGTGTGGTCGAGGTCGGGCACGGGGATGGCGTTGGCGTCGCCGAACAGCAGGCCGCTGGAGACGTGCTTGGGCATCTGGTCGACCGTGGAGGCGGTGAACAGGGAGCGGGTGCGTACCGCGCCGAGCAGGACGGTGGGATAGAGGGCGCCTGCCATGGTGTGCACGTTGGGGTTGCCGAGGACCACCCCGAGGGCGTCGGCGCCGTACCGCTCCACGACCGGGCGTAGGCCCCGCGCGACCGCGTCGAACGCCTCCTCCCAACTTGCCTCGCGCAGCTCGCCGTTCTCGCGGATCAGCGGGGTGCGCAGCCGGTCGGGGTCGGCGTCGAGCGCGCCGAAGGAGGCGCCCTTGGGGCAGATGAAGCCCTTGCTGAACACGTCGTCACGGTCGCCCCGGGCGCCGGTGACTCGGGTGCCCTCGATGGTGAGGGTCAGCCCGCAGGTGGCCTCGCACAGGGGGCAGATACGCAGAGCGGTGCGGGACACGGGTCCTCCCGGAGGGTCGGCGGCGCTGCCGGACGGGCACGGGCGTGCCGGCCCAGGCGAGCATACCGACCGGTAGGCATGGTGGGGAGCCCTGTGCGGTCGGTTCAGTCCAGAACGCGGCCCAGGTAGGCCCGCAGGAGTTCCCGCGTCTCGTGGATGATCGCCGGGTCCCCGTCCGGGTCACCGCGGAAGGCGAGCTGGATGAGGGTGTCCGCGCTCTCCACGGCGACCAGGAGGACGCGGCGCAGGTCTTCGTCGGGGGTGCGGCCCAGGTAGCCGGCGATGAGTTCGGTGAGCCGGTCCGCCACGCGGGTGTTGGGCGCCGCGCTCCGGGTGCCGACCGGTATCTGGTTGCCGAAGTCCACCAGGGCGAAGCCGGGGGCGGTGCGTTTCATGCCGAGGTACTCGTCCAGGACGACGTCCATCGCGGCCCGCCAGTCGCCGGGCGGCGCCTCGCTCAGCCGTACGGTGACGTGCTCGGCGTAGTGGCGCAGGTTGCGCTGGGCGAGGGCGTCGGCCATCTGCCGCTTGTTGCCGAAGAAGCGGTACACCGAGCCGATGGGCACCGCCGCGCGCTCGGCGACCGCGCGGGTGGTCAGGGCGTCGTAGCCGACCTCGTCCAGGAGGGCGGCGCAGGCGTCGAGGATTCTGGTCAGCCGTTCGGCGCTGCGCTGCTGTACGGGGACGCGGCGGAGCGTTGTCACATGGGGCACGGCCACATGATGCCTCCCCACATGGGGCTGGTGAAGGGCGGGGAGCCGCCGCCGCTCCCCCGGGCGGCTGGTTCTCGCGCTCCCCTCGGGTGAAGGGCGGGCCGGCCTCTTGCGCACACCCCTCCGCATTCCTACGGTGCTGCATAGGAATCAGGACGCAAGGGAGCGATCATGACCGATGGGGGTACCTCCCGCGCGAGCGGGTTCGAGCGTGGGGGAGCGCGGAAGACTGCCGAAGGGCTGGCGTACCTGACCGGCTTCGGCAACGAACACGCCTCGGAGGCGGTGCCCGGCGCCCTGCCCGAGGGCCGCAACTCACCGCAGCGCGCGCCGCTCGGCCTGTACGCGGAGCAGTTGAGCGGTACGGCCTTCACCGAGCCCCGCGCGCACAACCGCCGCTCCTGGCTGTACCGCGTCCGCCCCTCGGCCGCGCACCCCGCCTTCACCCGCACCGCCAACGGCGCGATCCGCACGGCCCCCTTCACCGAGACCGTGCCCGACCCCAACCGGCTGCGCTGGAGCCCGCTGCCCGAGCCGCTGCCGGGCACGGACTTCCTGGCGGGCCTGTGGACGCTGGGCGGTAACGGCGACGCGACCCAGCGCAGCGGCATGGCCGTGCATCTCTATCACGCCAATTCCTCGATGGAGCGGGTCTTCTCGGACGCCGACGGCGAGCTGCTCATCGTGCCGGAGCGGGGCGGGCTGCTGCTCCACACCGAGTTCGGGCGGCTGCATGTGGAGCCCTCACACGTGGCTCTGATCCCCCGTGGGGTCCGCTTCCGTGTGGAGCTGCTGGACGACTCGGCGCGGGGCTATGTGTGCGAGAACTATGGGGCGCCCTTCCGGCTGCCCGACCTCGGCCCCATCGGCGCCAACGGCCTCGCCAACCCGCGCGACTTCCGGGCGCCCGTCGCCGCGTACGAGGACGTCGAGGGCCCGGTGGAGGTGGTCAACAAGTTCTGCGGCAACCTCTGGACGGCCACCTACGACCACTCCCCGCTCGATGTGGTCGCCTGGCACGGCAACTATGTGCCGTACAGCTATGACCTGCGCCGGTTCAACGTGATCGGCACCATCTCCTACGACCACCCGGACCCGTCCATCTTCACCGTCCTGACCTCCCCCTCGGACACACCGGGCCTGGCGGGTGCCGACTTCGTGGTCTTCGCACCGCGCTGGCTGGTCGGCGAGGACACCTTCCGGCCGCCGTACTTCCACCGGAACGTGATGAGCGAGTACATGGGCCTCGTCGAGGGCGCCTACGACGCCAAGGCGGAGGGGTTCGTGCCGGGCGGCGGCTCGCTGCACAACATGATGTCGGCGCACGGCCCGGACCGGGAGACCTTCGACCGGGCGAGCGCGGCCGAACTGCGCCCGCAGCGGATCGACGACGGGCTCGCGTTCATGTTCGAGACCCGCTGGCCGCTGACGCTCACCCCGCACGCGGCCCGCGCGGACCACCTCCAGCAGGGCTACGACGACGTGTGGCGCGGACTCGAGCCGCATTTCCGTACGGCGTGACAACTGCGATGTGTGACAGGTCCGTTGCGCCGGACGAACCACCACGGGTACGGATAGCCGCGTGACCTCTTTCGCCCCGGACTCGATCGTCCTGAACCGCAAGCTGCCGCTCTGGTACCAGGTGTCGCAGTCGCTGCGCGCCTCCATCCTGGGCCGCTCCCCCGAGGACCCGCTGCGGCTGCCCACCGAGGAGCGGCTGGCGGAGCACTACGGGGTGAGCGTGCTGACGATGCGGCAGGCGCTGAAGGAGCTGGAGGACGAGGGGCTGATCAGCAGGCACCGGCGGCGCGGCACGTTCATCGAGCCGGGCGTGCGGCGCGGGGCGCCGGTGCGGCTGCTGGGCTCGGTGGACGCGATCGTGGCCCAGCAGTCCGGGATGACGGCCGAACTGCTCGACCACGCGCGGGTGCCCGTGCCGCCCCTGCTGGCCGAGCACTTCCCGGACCTGACGGAGGTGGCGGTCTACCACCGGCTGCGCGGGGACGCGAAGACGGGCGAGCCGACCAACCACGCCGTCAACCACGTGCGCCCCGAGCTGGCCGACCGGATCGACCCTGCGGACCTGGCCCGCTGGCCGATGACGAAGGTGCTGCGGGACGTCGTGGGCGCCGACATCAGCCGGATCACGGACACGGTGGAGGCCCGGCTCGCCGACCCGGAGACCGCCCGGCTGCTGCGCGTACCGCTGCTGAGCCCGATCCTGCACTACACGGGGGTCACCTACGACTCGGCGGGCCACGTGCTGGACGTGGCCGTCATCCACTACCGGGGTGACCGGTTCTCCTTCACCGTCACCCTGGAGGCCACCTGAGCCGCACCCCGTTCCCGTACTCCGTCCGGGCCGAGGCCGTAGCATGCCGGGCGTGACGAACGAGGACGCACCGCCCCTGGCGGACCTCATGCCGTGGTCCGTCGCACCGCTGCGGCTCGGCCGCGCCTGGCCGACGGCACCCGACCCGGCGTCCCTGAAGGCCCGCTGGACGGCCCTGCTGGCGGCCGAGGGGCCGGAGCGGGAGACCCTGTTCGAGCCGACCCGGTCGCGTGATGCCAGGTCGGCGGTACCCCAGTTGCCCGGACGGCGTACCGGCACGGAGCGGCTGGCCCGGGCCTCGGGGCCGTGTCCGGAGCCGGTACGGGTGCTCGCGGCGCCCTTCGACGAGCGGTGGCTGATCCCGGACCACCGGCTGATCGACACCGCCCGCCCGGAGCTGTGGCGGGTGGCGGACGACCGGCAGGTGTTCGTGGTCGAGACGGGCGCCGGGGAGCAACCCCTGCTGGCGACCTCGCTCCTGCCGACCCTCGCGGCGAGACGCGTCCGCCCGCTGTACCGGCGTCCCGGCGGCGCCGAACCCAACCTGGCGCCCGGCCTGTCGGAGCGGCTGGCCGTGCGGCTCGGCTCCCGGCCCGCCGAGGCGGACGTGCTGGCGTGGATCCTGGCCGCCGTCCGCGCCGACCGGACCGTCCCGCTCACCGGGGACCCCGAGGTGTGGGCGCGGGGCGTGGCGGCGGGCCGGCGCGCGCTGTGGCTGATGCGCCGGGACGGGGAGCGCCCCAAGCTGCCCGGCGGCAGGCGCCCGTACGTCCGCGCGCCGCTGCCCCCGTACCCGCGCACCCTGCGCTACGACCCGGACGAGGAGGCACTCCACCTGGACGAGGGCCGCGTCTCCCCCGTCCCGCGCGCGGCCTGGGAGCACGAGGTGGCCGGGGTGCGCACGCTGGAGTCCTGGTTCGCGGCGCGCACGACGCCCGGCACCCCCGGCACCCTGGCCGCGATCGGCCCTGCGGTCTGGCCCCAGAGCTGGACCTCGGAGCTGCTGGAGCTGATCACGGTGCTGTCGCTTCTGACGGAGCCCGCGGCCGACCTGGACCTGGTTCCCGACCCGGTCACCGCAACCTCCCTCCGTGCGGCCGGAGTTCTCCCGCCCGCACCCCGCACGCGCCGCCCCGCCTCGGTCCTGGACCACCAGGAGGAGGGCCCGGAGGGACAGTTCGCCCTGCTCTAGGGCGGTGACTGGTGACAGCGGGGGCCTGCCGGGAGATCATCGCGGGCATGGATCTGCTGCCGCCGCCCCTGGAGGGCGTCACCGTCGTCGCCGTCGAACAGGCCGTGTCCGCGCCCTTCGCCACCCGCCAACTGGCCGATCTGGGCGCCCGGGTGATCAAGGTGGAGCGGGTCGACGGCGGTGACTTCGCGCGCGGTTACGACACCGCCGCCGAGGGCCTCGCCTCGCACTTCGTGTGGTGCAACCGGGGCAAGGAGTCCATCGCGCTGGACCTGAAGGACCCGCGCGGCCTGGACGTCGTACGGCGGCTGATCGCGGACGCGGACGTGTTCGTGCAGAACCTCGCGCACGGCGCGGCGGCCCGGCTGGGCCTGGACGCGGCCACCCTGTGCGCGGCGGACCCGAGGCTGATCGCCGTGGACATCTCGGGCTACGGCGGCTCGGGCCCGTACGCCGACAAGCGGGCGTACGACATGCTCGTGCAGTGCGAGGCCGGGCTGGTCTCGGTCACGGGCACGCCCGAGCGGCCGGTGAAGGCGGGCATCCCGGCGGCGGACATCGCGGCGGCCATGTACGCCTTCTCCGGGGTACTGGCCGCACTGGTGCGGCGCGGCACGACCGGGCGGGGCGGGCCGGTGGAGGTGTCGATGCTGGAGGCGCTGGCCGAGTGGATGGGGCATCCGCTGCACCACACGATGCACGGGGGCGAGGCCCCGGCGCGCACCGGCCTCGCGCACGCCGTGATCGTGCCCTACGACGCCTACCCGACGGCGGACGGCGGGCGGGTGCTGCTGTCGGTGCAGAACGACCGCGAGTGGCGCCGGCTGGCGGAACAGGTACTGGACAAGCCGGAGTTGGCGCACGACCCGGCGTACGCCACCAACGTGGCACGGGTGGCCGGGCGGGAGCGGACCGACGCCTTGGTCGCGGGGGCGCTGGGCGGGCTGGGGACGGACGAGGCGCTGGCGCGACTGGAGACGGCGGGGATCGCGTGTGCGCGGATCAGGGATCTGTCCGAGCTGGCGGAGCATCCGCAACTGGCGGCGCGCGAGCGGTGGCGGCGGGTGGGCTCGCCGGTGGGACCGCTGCGCGCGCTGTTGCCGCCCATCACTCTGCCGGGCGGCGAGGAGGTGCGGCCGGGGGACGTACCCGCGCTCGGCCGGCACACCGACGCGCTGCTCCGTGCCGTGGGGATGACGGACGACGAGATCGCGGCTCTGCGCCGGGACGGTGTGGCGGCCTGAGCGCGGGCTACGCGCGGACCTGCGGGTGACGCCGGTTCACTCGGGGCCGGGCCGGAACCGGGCGGGACTCGGGAGAAGTCCGCTCGGTGCGGCTCAGTGGCTGCCGAAGAGGGACCGGCGCAGCCGGCGCAGGGGCGCGAAGAGGGAGACCCGGCTGACGCGAGCACGCCGGTCGCTGCGCTGACGCACGGTGTCCCGCGCGGTCAGTTCACGCATCAGCGACGTCGCCTCGACCGTCTCCCGCTGCGGTATGGCGGGTCCGCCCAGCACCGCGAGGTGGCGGTCCAGACGCCTGCTGGTCGACCCGCTTCCGCAGGTGATCGCAGGAACCCTGGCCCTGCTGCGCACTGTTATCTGCTCCATGTCACTCCCCACCCGTACGAATCCACCCGGCCCACGGGCAGAGTAACCCTATCGTCCCTATAGGGCATGCGTGTATCTAGGCCACGGGATTCACCTTCCCCACAAGGAGGTTGATCATCCCTATTTGACTACTCTCCGAATCCGACTGATTTCAGGGTGAGTTGGACAACGGGCTGGCCAGTGGGGTGCGTCGAGCCGCCGTTCGGCTCGACGGTCACGGCGAGTGACGTGGCGGACTTGTCGAGGCCCTTCGCGACCAAGGGCGTGTCGCGGCCGAGAAGCCCGAGGGAGCGGGGTTGTGCGCCGGGGCGCGTGAGCCAGAGCTGATGCACCCGGCCACCGGAAGGGGTGGCGTACCCGCTGAGGGTGACGACGGCTCGGCCCTCCGACGGGGAGGCGATCACCGCGAGCGCGCGGCCCCGCGCGTCCGTCCCGGCCGTGGCGCGGGCGTCGGGAGCGGCGAGAACGTGGGCGATGTCACGCGACCGCGCCCGCTCGGCGGCGAGCCGGTCCTCGGTGCGCTGGGCCTGGACCGCGAAGAGCGAGGCGACGACCAGCGCGGCCGCGGCGGTCACGGTGGCGAACGGCGCGAACAGCGGGCGCCGCCCCGCACGCCGGCCACGGGCGGGCGGCGGCTGGACTCCCCAGACGTGCGGGGGGAGTTGGGCCGCTCGCTCCCGTCCGGCGGGCCGGGGTGCCGGCTCCTGGGGTGTGGTGCGCACGGCGGCCAGCACACGGTCGCGCAGGGCGGCCGGGGCCGGGGCGGCGGTGGACCAGGCCAGCCGGACGGCGTCCTCGGACAGTTCGCGGACCTCGGCCGTGCAGCGGCCGCAGCCCGCGAGGTGCTTCTCGAAGCGGCGCCGCTCGCCGGGTTCCAGGGCGTTCAGAGCGTAGGGAGCGGCCAGCGAATGCGGGTCCTCGCGGCGCGTCAGCCGGGCGAAGAGACTCACGCGGCACCTCCCAGGCAGCCGCGCAGCCGGGTGAGGCCGTCACGCATACGGGTCTTGACGGTGCCGAGCGGCAGGGACAGCCGTTCGGCGACCTCGCGGTAGGTGTAGCCGTCGTAGTAGGCGAGAGTGACGGACTGGCGTTGCAGGTCGGTCAGCCGTCTCAGACAGCGGCGCACCCACTCGCGTTCGAGTCCGGCCTCCACCTCCTCGGTGACATGGTCGAAGGCGGGTTCCCCGGCGCGCAGGGCCTCGCGCTGCTCGCGTTCGCCGGCCGCGCGGGCGCTGCGCACCCGGTCGACGGCACGGCGGTGGGCGAGGGTGAGTATCCAGGACAGCGCGCTGCCCCGCGCGGGGTCGAACCGGGCGGCGGAGCGCCACAGTTCGAGCAGCACCTCCTGGACGACCTCCTCGGACTGGGCGGGGTCGCGCACGACCCGCCGGACCAGCCCGAACACCGGCCCCGACACCATCGCGTACAACTCCTCGAACGCCTGGTGGTCGCCGCCCGCCACGCGCACCAGCAGCGTCTCGGCCCCCTCACCCCGGCCGCCGTGGCCGCACCCGGCCCTGCCTGTGGCCCCTCGCATCCGCACGAACGCACACCTCCGGCGGTTGATACGGATCGGCGGGCCGAAAACGCGGGTCGGGAACGGGAAAAAGAAAGTTCCTCTCCGGCCAATCCGCAGCGGCCGGTCGCTCCGTATATCCGTCCGTCAAGGCAAGTCGCACCCAAGGACGGACGGCATGACTCTCTTCGCCAGAAGCGGCACGGCACGCAAGGGGCTGGTCCCGCTCATCTGCGGCGCGCTGGCCGCCGGTGGGCTCGCGGCCGCCGGTGTCGCCACGCTGGAGCCGGGGGTGGCCGCCGCCTCCTCCCACCGGGAAGCCCCGCTGATCTCGGGCACCCCGCAGTACGACAACACCGACCTGTACGCCTTCGTCAGCCCCGACAAGCCGGACACGACGACGATCGTGGCCGACTGGATACCGTTCGAGGAGCCGGCGGGCGGTCCGAACTTCTACACCTTCGCGGACGACGCGCAGTACGACCTCCACATCGACAGCGACGGCGACGCCCGGGACGACCTCCTCTTCCGCTACACGTTCAGGACGAAGACGAAGAACGGGAAGACGTTCCTCTACAACACCGGCCCCGTCACCAGCCTGGACGACCCCGACCTCAACATCACCCAGACCTACGACCTCGAACTGGTCCGCCTGAAGGGCGGCCACGCGATGTCCCGGACCAAGGTGGCGGACGACGTGCCGGTGGCGCCGTCCAACGTGGGCAAGGCGTCCATGCCGGACTACGGCAAGCTCCGGTCGCAGGCCGTGTACAAGACGGCGGGCGGCGCGGCGACCTTCGCGGGGCAGGCGGACGACCCGTTCTTCCTGGACCTGCGCGTCTTCGACCTGCTGTACGGCGGCAACCTCAGTGAGGTCGGCCGGGACACCCTCAAGGGCTACAACGTCAACACGATCGCCCTCCAGGTCCCCAACGACCTGATCCGCCAGTCGGCGGACCAGCCGGTCGTCGGCATCTGGTCCACCACCCAGCGCCGCAACGCGCAGGGCTACTACAGCCAGGTCTCGCGCCTCGGCAACCCGCTGGTCAACGAGGTCGTCAACCCGCAGGCGGACAAGGACCGGTTCAACGCCTCCCAGCCCTCGCACGACGCCCAGTTCCTGAAGAACGTCACCAACCCCGAGCTGCCGAAGCTCATCGAGGGCATCTACAAGATCGACGCCCCCGCCGAGCCCCGCAACGACCTGGTCGACGTCTTCCTCAAGGGTGTCAAGGGGCTCAACCAGCCCCCGAACGTGCGCCCTTCGGAGCAACTGCGGCTGAACACCTCGATCAAGCCGACCATGCACCCCAAGCGGCTCGGCGTGCTGGACGGTGACAACGCGGGCTTCCCCAACGGGCGGCGGCTCACCGACGACGTGATCGACGAGGCCCTTCAGGTGGTCGAGGGCGAACTCCTCGGCGCCAAGAACGACCTGGGCGACGCGGTGGACGCGAACGACAAGAAGTTCGAGAAGTCCTTCCCCTACGTGGCCCAGCCCACGGAGGGTTCGCGCGGCGCGCTGGCCAAGGGCACGACCGCGGGCGCCGATGTGAAGAGCCAGCTCGGTGACGCGCTGAGCCCGGCCTCCGCGACGGGCGGCACGGACAACACGGTGCTCGTCGCCGGCTCGGCGGCCGCGGGCGCGGCCGGCATCCTGCTGATCGGCACCGTCGTCGCCTGGTGGCGTCGCCGGATGCAGCGCGCGTACTGACCCCTCCCCCCCCCAGACGACCGGCACGGCCCGTACCCCTTCCCCCACGGCGGGCCGCGCCGGTCCTTCCGGAACACCATCAGGCGAGCTAGGAGAGGGCATGGGCCCGCGTAGGAATGACGCCCCGGACACGAGCGGTGGCGAGGCGGCCGGCGGAGCGCCGGCCGGGACCGGCGAGAACGCGCCCGCGGGCGCGGGTCGGCGCCGGACGTTCCGGCGGGTGTGCTCCGCCGCCCTGCTGGCCGTCGCGCTGACCGGCGGCGCGGTCGCGTTCGGGGCGGCGCGGGACGACGGGCGGGCGGCTCCGGCCGCCGCCTCCGCCGCCGCCGTGGACCCCGGCGCGCTGGCCGGTGGCGACCCGGACGCGGCCGTCACCGCGCTCCAGGCCCATCTCCGCGCGCAGCCGAAGGACCACGACGGCTGGGCCACGCTCGCCCTCGCCTATGTCGAACAGGCACGCACCAAGGGCGACCCGGCCCGGTACCCGCAGGCCGAGGCCGCCCTGAAGCGCTCCCTCGCACTCTCCCCCGGCAACGACGAGGCACTGGCCGGCCGGGCCGCCCTCGCCGCCGCCCGCCACGACTTCAAGGGCGCCCTCGCCGACGCGGACCGGGCGCTGAAGCACAACCCCTACGACGAACGCGCCCTGTGCTCCCGGATCGACGCCCTGGTCGAGCTCGGCCGGTACTCCGAGGCGGAGCGGGCCGCCGACACCGCCGACGCCCGAAAGCCGGGCACCCCCGTCTTCACCCGGTACGCGTACGTGCACGAGCTGCGCGGCGACGTCACCACGGCCCGGCGCGTCCTGCGACAGGCACTGGCCGGCGCCACCTCGCCCGGAGACATCGCCTACGTGGCCACCCAGCTCGGCCAACTCGCCTGGAACCAGGGCGACTACAAGGACGCCCTCACGTACTACGCGCGCGCCCTCGCGGCCGACGACACCTACCTCCCCGCGCTGGAGGGCCGGGCCCGCGCCCAGGCGGCGAGCGGTCGGCGGGCCGCCGCCGTCGAGGGACTGGAGGCCGTGGTCGCCCGCGCCCCGCTGCCCGGCCCGCTGGTCGCGCTCGGCGAGCTGTACGAGGCCCGAGGCGCGGCCGGTGACCAGGCGAAGGCGCGCGCGCAGTACACGCTGGTCCGGGCGTGGATCGCGCTGGCCCGCGCCAACGGGGTCGACGCCGACCTCGACACCGCGCTGGCCGCCGCCGACCACGGCGACAAGGCGGCCGCCCTGCGCGCTGCCCGTGCCGAGTGGGCCCGCAGGCACACGGTCCACACGGCCGACGCCCTCGCCTGGGCGCTGCACGTGAACGGCCACGACGAGGAGGCGCTGCGGCACGCCCGCGAGGCCACCGCCACCGGCTACCGCAACACGTCCTTCCTCTACCACCGGGGCGTCGTCGAACTTGCCACCGGCCACACCAAGGAGGGCCGTGCCTCACTGGCGGCGGCGCTGAAGCTGAACCCCGGCTTCTCCCCGCTGGGTGCCGCCGAGGCCCGCAAGGCACTGGAGGCGGCCAAGTGAAGCTCCGCCGTACTCTCGCCGTCCTCGCCGGTGCCGGTGCCGTCCTGCTCGGCTCGGCCCCGGCGGCGGACGCGCATCCCCTGGGCAACTTCACCGTCAACCGGTACGACGGCCTGGTCGCCGCTCCCGGCCTGCTCCGGGTCACCCATGTCGAGGACCTGGCGGAGATACCGGCGACGCAGGCCAAGCCGGACCTGGAACGGCTCGGCACCGCCGGGTGGGCCGAGCGGCGCTGCGCGGAGGCGGCGCGGGGCAGTGAACTCACCGTGGACGGAAGGCGTGTCACGCTCACCGTCTCCACCGCGCGGGCCACGCTGCGGCCCGGTCAGGCCGGGCTGGACACCCTGCGCCTGGAGTGCGCGGAGTCGGCCCCGCTGCCGAAGGGCGCGACCGTGAGCCTCGGCTTCCGCAGCGCGGGTCTGTCCTCCGGGCCGGGATGGCGGGAGATCACCGCGCGCGGCGACCGTATGACGCTGAGCCGGTCCGACGTGCCGGGGAAGTCCGTCTCGCATGAACTCACCACCTATCCGGCCGACTTGCTGTCCTCCCCCGCGGACACCTCCGCCGCCCGGCTCACGCTCCGGCCCGGCGGGACCGCTCTGACACCGGAACGGGACGCGCCGGGCGCCTCGGTGCTGCCGCGCGGCGCCGACCGCTGGACCCAAGCCCTGAACGACCTGGTCGCCCGGCGTGACCTCACCCTCGGCTTCGCCGCGCTCGCGCTGCTCATCGCGGTGGGCCTCGGCGCGGCCCACGCCCTCGCTCCGGGGCACGGCAAGACCCTGATGGCCGCCGCCGCGGCGGCCCGCGGCGGCCGGGCCAGGCTGCGGGACGTGCTCCCGCTGGCGGCCTCGGTCACCGTCACCCACACCCTCGGCGTGATCGCCCTCGGGCTGCTCGTCACGGCCGGTTCCGCCGCCACGCCCTCGGTGGTCGCCTGGCTGGGCGTGGCCAGCGGCGCCCTGGTCCTCGGCGCGGGGGCCAACCTCCTCCGACGGGCCTGGCGGGCGCGGGCGGCCGAGGCGGCGCATACGCACGAACACGTCCCGTCGTCCGGGGCCGGGCACACCGGGGCGGCGGCGGAGGTGCGGGCGTTGGCGCTGGTGGGCGGGGCCCATGGTGAGGGGGGTGAGGGGGACCATGTGCATACGCACCATGGGGCGGGAGCACATGTGTCGAGCCCACATGGGGACACCGCACATGTCCCGAGCTCACATGGCGACACCCCACACATGGCCAACCACCACCACCCGCACAGCCACTCACACGACGACGACCACACCCACGCACACGGCCAGACCCACGACCACACCCACGCACACACCCAGACCCACGACCACGGTCACGCCCACGACCACCCCCACGCGCACCCCCACACCCTCGTCCACACCCACGGCGGCCACACCCACTCCCACCCCACCGCCCCCACCCTGAGGGGCACGATCCTGCTCGGCTTCGCGGGCGGTCTGGTGCCCAGCCCCTCCGCCGTGGTCGTCCTGGTCGGCGCGGCGGCGCTCGGGCAGGCATGGTTCGGGCTGCTGCTGGTCGTGGCGTACGGCGCCGGACTCGCGCTGACGCTGACGGCGGCCGGCTTCGCCGTGGTCCGGCTGGGCTCGGTGGCCGGACGGCTGCTGGACCGGAACCCGGCGGGCCCCACCCGCCCGGCGGCCGCGCTGCTCCGCCGCACGATCCCGCTGGCGTCGGCGCTGGCCGTGCTCCTGCTGGGCGCCGGATTGATGCTCAAGGGGGTCGCAACCGCCTTCGGCTGAGCTACTTTGTTCAGGAATCGCGCGACTTGCCGTGGGGGGCGCCCGTGTCCGAAGAGCAGGGACGCGATCGGTTGATCGCGGGCCGCTACCGTCTGCTGTCCCCGCTGGGCGAGGGCGGCATGGGCACGGTGTGGCGCGCGTACGACGAGGTGCTGCACCGCGAGGTGGCC
This sequence comes from Streptomyces seoulensis, assembly GCF_022846655.1. Lineage (NCBI taxonomy): Bacteria > Bacillati > Actinomycetota > Actinomycetes > Kitasatosporales > Streptomycetaceae > Streptomyces > Streptomyces seoulensis. The sequence continues at coordinate 1,993,390 of NZ_AP025667.1, read as the reverse complement.
GTCAAGGAGGTGCGGGCCCCGGCCGGGCTGCCCGCGCCCGAGGTGGACCGGATGTACGCCCGCCTGGAACGCGAGGCGTGGGCGGCGGCCCGGGTGGCCCACGCCAACGTGGTCACGGTGTACGACGTGGCGATGGAGGGCGGCCGCCCCTGGATCGTGATGGAGCTGGTGCGCGGCCGGTCCCTCGCCGACATGCTGGAGACGTCGGGCCCCCTGTCCGTGCCGGACGCCGCCCGCGTCGGCGCGGAGGTGCTGGACGCGCTGCGCGCCGCGCACGACGTCGGCGTGCTGCACCGCGACGTGAAGCCGGCCAACGTCCTGCTGGCCGACGACGGCCGCGTGGTGCTGACCGACTTCGGGATCGCCTCGGTGGAGGGCAGCTCGGCGCTGACCATGGCCGGAGAGGTGATCGGCTCGCCCGAGTTCCTCTCCCCGGAGCGGGCGTTGGGCCGGACCCCGGGCCCCGAGTCGGACCTGTGGTCCCTGGGCGTGCTGCTGTACGCGGCGGTGGAGGGCGGCTCCCCGTTCCGCCACGACACCCCGATCTCCACCCTGCGCGCGGTGGTGGACGAACCGTTGCCGCCCCCGCACCGGGCGGGCCCGCTGACCCCGGTCGTCGAGGGCCTGCTGCGCAAGGAGCCGGGCGACCGGCTGCCCGCCGAACAGGCCATGCGGGAACTGCGGTTGATCGCGGCCGGGGGCACGTCCACGACCCGGGTGCGGTACGTCCCGCCACCGCCGCCGACCGTCCCGCTCCCGGAGCCGGAGCCCGACCCCGGCCCACCGGTACGCAACCGTCGCGCGGGCGTGGTCCTGGTCGTCGGGGTGCTCGCCCTGGCGCTCGCGCTGGCCGGTCTGACGTACACCCTGCTGAACCGGGACGACGGCGACCGGAACGAGGGCGGGAGCAGTCCGAGCCCGACCCTGACGACGGACGGGCCCCGCTCCCCGAACCCCACGCCGACCAGCCACTCACCGTCCCCGACGAGGAGCAGCGCCTCGCCGAGCAGCGAGCCCGCGCAGTCGGTCCGGGTCGCGCTGACCGGCACTCACACGGAGTACGAGGGGAGTTGCCCGCCGCCGGACACCGGATCCCCGGTGTTCACGGCGACGTTCACCGTGGGCAGGCTGCCCGCGGAGGTGCGCTACCGGTGGAAGCTGCGGCGCGGCTCGTTCGAGGGCGAGGAGTGGCGCACGCTGTCGTTCCCGGAGGGCGGGGAGCGGACGAAGCAGGCGCGGGTGACCGTGCGGACAAAGGACGAGGACGGCACCTCGCGGAACGCGCTCGCCGTGGAGGTGCGCGAGCCGGTGCGGGTCACGTCCGAGGAGGTGCCGTTCTCGGTGACGTGCCGCACGGCGACGGAGACCCCGACGGGCGGGGCCTCCGCTTCAGCCTCGGGCACACCCTGACACGGGGAACCGGCAGGACCGCCCTGGACGTTCGCCTTGCGTTCTCAGCCTTGCGATTTCAGCCTTGCGATTTCACTCGTACGAGTGAGTCCCGGACGGCTCTTCTTGACGGGCTCACCCTCGCGGACCGCGTGGCTCAGGCGGCGTTGGTGAGCACGGGGAGGTAGCCGCCGGACTGTCCGGCCGCGGTCGGGTGGTACGACTCGCCGATGTTGGTCCAGTTGACGCTGTGCAGCCAGGAGTTGCTGGAGCAGATCTCGTGGCCGGTGAAGGTGGTGCGGACGTCGCCGAAGACGAAGCCGTGGGCCTGGGCGCGCTTCTGGATGGCGCTGTTCATGTAGTCGGACGCGCTGTTGATGGCGGAGCGCTTGGTCTCGGAGAGGCCGAGGCAGCTCTGGCCGAGGAGGTAGAAGCGCGGGTAGCCGATGACCACCACGCGGGCGGAGGGGGACCTGGCCGTGATCGCGTTGTACACGGCGTCGAGCTTGCCGGGCAGCGTGGAGTCGATGTAGGCGCGGGCGGTGTTGATCCGGGACAGACAGGTGCTGTCGGACTGGATGACACAGGTGGTCATGACGTCGGCGAAGCCGGCGTCGTTGCCGCCGATGGTGATGGACACCAGGCCGGTCGAGGAGTTGAGCGAGCCGAGCTGCCCCGCGAGGACGTCGTCGGTGCGGGCGCCCGAGCAGGCGTTGAAGGCGAACGAGGACGGGCCGTGCGCGGCGTTCCACAGGTAGGGGTACGCCTTGGTGCTGCGGTCGCAGTCGCCGCTGGAGCTGATGTAGCTGCCCGATCCGACCCCGGAGGAGTAGGAGTCGCCGAGCGCCACGTAGCCGCCGGTGGCGGCCTGCGAGGGAGCGGCACCGGCGAAGGTGAGGCCGGTGGCGAGGAGGAGTGAAGTCACGTATGCCGCAATTCGGGTACGTCTCATGGAACCTCCCTTTAGCAGGATCTCTGCCACAACTTTGGTACCAGCTACGCGCGTTGACGGGAAGTGTCCATGCCAAAACAATTTCGCCCTCAACCACGCGTCGACAGGATCAGCCCCGGACCCTCACCGTCCCGCATATTGCGGGTACGCCTCCGATCTGTTGACGACCCGCCACATAGCACATGACGTAGGCCGGTTCGGGCAGATTTCCCCAGAAGGGGTATGCGGGGAGGGGTCGTCTTGACGGCCTCGGAGCGGCTGAGCCACATTGAAGCCCGGCATCCGGCGCGTCGGGGGGCAAAGTCGGCCCATGCGGTCCTCAACTGGCAACAGAACCACGGCAGATGGTGAAGGCAGAGAGCGGGCGGGACCGGGGAGGGACCTGTCACCGCTGCTCGCCGGAGCCGCGACCGGCATCGCCGCGTGCGGCGCGCTGCTCGCGCTCATGGACTCCGGCTCACCGCTGCGCGGACCGTGCGCGCTCTTCTTCCTGCTCGCCGCACCCGCCCTGGCGATCGCCGTGGCGCTGCGCGGGCTGGACCCCTTCGGCCGGCTCGCCACCGCGCTCGCGGGCGCGGTCGCGCTCGACATGCTGGTCGCCCAGGCCATGCTGACCGTGCACCGCTGGTCGGTGACCGGCGGGATCACCGCCGTGGCCGTGCTCAGCCTGCTGCTCCTCCTGGCCACCCGCGTACGGCGGCGGGCGCCTTCACGGGAACGACCTCCGGAAGGAGTAAAACAGGCCAAAGTTCCGTAACGGCCAAACCAACTGAATCGTGAGACCACGTCCAGGTCTTGCCATTCTGCTTCTATCGTCAATACCGTCGTACATCTCACCCAGATCGGTCCGTCGCCACATGGTTCAGGGGAGGGCTCGGAGCCGTGACGTACCGGGGTGAGGCGCGGTAGGGGGGTGCCGTGCTCGGTGGCCGTACCAGGTGACCGAGCCGTGCCGCGCGACCGGATGTCCTCGGTCTCTTCGGGGGCCCGGTCAGCTTTGCCAGCTCGTCTTCCCGGCGCGGAGAGTCGTTCCGCCGTGCCGCGACCAGGGACGAGAACCCCCCTTTCGAACCGGACACACAACCGGGCCGCCCGGGGGCGGGCGGTCCACCGGACGAGAGGGACACAGTCATGAGTTCTGTTCTGCGCACGCCGGGTCCGGACCGGGAGCCGCTGCTCGCGGCCCACTACCGGCCCATCTCCTCACATCTGGCGATCACTCCGCCGGTGAGCGTGGTGATCCCCGCCATGAACGAGGCGGAGAACCTGCCGTACGTGTTCAAGACGCTGCCGGACTGGATCCACGAAGTGGTCCTGGTCGACGGCGACTCCACCGACGACACCGTGGACGTGGCCCGTTCGCTGTGGCCGGACGTGAAGGTCGTCGCACAGCGCGGCAAGGGCAAGGGGGACGCCCTGATCAGCGGGTTCGAGGCGGCTTCCGGCGACATCATCGTGATGGTCGACGCGGACGGCTCGGCCGACGGCAACGAGATCGTCTCCTACGTCTCCGCGCTGGTCTCCGGCGCCGACTTCGCCAAGGGCTCCCGCTTCGCCAACGGCGGCGGCACCGACGACATGACCTTCATCCGCAAGCTCGGCAACTGGGCGCTGTGCACGGTCGTCAACCGCAAGTTCGGCGCCCGCTACACCGACCTCTGCTACGGCTACAACGCCTTCTGGCGGCACTGCCTGGACAAGATCGACCTGGACTGCACCGGCTTCGAGGTCGAGACCCTGATGAACATCAGAGTGGTCAAGGCCGGGCTGAAGGTGCAGGAGATCCCCAGCCACGAGTACCTCCGCATCCACGGCACCAGCAACCTGCGCGCCGTGCGGGACGGTCTGCGGGTGCTCAGGGTCATCCTCCAGGAGCGCTCCAACCGCCGTGCGCTGCGCCGGGGTCGCCGCTCGCCGCTGGCGGACTCCCGTCGAGGAGCGGCGTCTTGACCGCTCCGGACATCTCCGTGGTGATCTGCGTGTACACCGAGGACCGCTGGGAGGACATCCTCGCGGCGGTCGCCTCGGTGCGCGCCCAGTCCCACCCGGCGCTGGAGACGCTCCTCGTCGTGGACCACAACGCCGCCCTGCTGGACCGGCTGGCCCACGAGTACAAGGAGCCGGCGGCGGAAGGGCCGGTCCGGGTGCTCGCCAACGCGGGTCCCCGCGGCCTGTCCGCGGGCCGCAACACCGGGGTCGCCGCCTCCCGCGGCGAGGTGATCGCCTTCCTCGACGACGACGCCGTGGCCGAGCGGGACTGGCTGCGCCGCTTCGCCGAGGGGTACGCCGACCCGCGCGTGCTGGCGGTCGGCGGCCGGACGGAACCCGTGTGGGCGTCGGGTCGGCGGCCGGCCTGGTTCCCGGAGGAGTTCGACTGGGTGGTGGGCTGTACGTACCGGGGCCTGCCGCCCGGCCGGGTCCGGGTCCGCAACGTGCTGGGCGGCAACGCCTCCTTCCGGCGTACCGCGTTCGCGGCGGCGGGCGGTTTCGCCACCGGTATCGGCCGCGACGGGGACCGCCGCCCGCTGGGCTGCGAGGAGACGGAGCTGTGCATCCGGCTCACCCGGGCCCGGCCCGACGCCGTGCTCCTCATCGACGACCGCGCGGTGATCCACCACCGGGTGCCCGAGGCCCGCGAGCGCTTCGCCTACTTCCGCACCCGCGCCTACGCCGAGGGCCTGTCCAAGGCGCTGGTGGCGCGGAGTGTGGGTGCGGCGAAGGGGCTGGAGTCCGAACGCCGTTACACCACACGGGTGTTGCCCGCCGGGATCGCGCGTGGTCTGCGCGACGCCCTGCTCGCCCGGCCGGGCGGCGCGGGACGTGCGGGCGCCATCGTCGCGGGCGTGCTCACCGCGGCCGGCGGCTATGTGGTCGGCAGTGTGCGCGCCCGGCGCGGCGGGGCCCGGTTCGCGGTGCCCCCGGTGGAGGTGGGCGGATGACCGGGCCGGCCGTACCGATCCTCATGTACCACGCGGTGGCGGCCGCACCCAACGACGCCACCCGTGCCCTTTCGGTCGCCCCGGAGGCGTTCGCCGAGCAGATGGCGCTGATCGGCGAGCTGGGCCTGACCCCGCTCACCACCGCGGGGCTCGCGGCCCACTGGCGCTACCGGCGCCCGCTGCCCGCCCGGCCGGTGCTGATCACCTTCGACGACGGCTACGAGGGCGTCCACCGGCACGCCCTCCCGGTGCTCGCCGAACACGGCTTCGCAGCCACCCTGTTCGCCTCCACCGGCTGGATCAGGGGCCCGCACGACACCGGAGGCGGCCTGGACGCCATGCTCGACTGGGCCCAGGTGCGCGAACTCGCGGACAACGGGGTCGAGATCGGCGGCCACAGCCACAGCCACCCCCAGCTCGACCAACTGGACGACGCCGCGCTCGACGCCGAGCTGGAGCACAGCACCGCCATCCTCACCGACGAACTGGGCACGCGCCCGGAGTCCTTCGCCTATCCCTACGGCTACTCCAGCCGCCGGGTGCGCCGAGCCGTGCGGGAGGCGGGGTACACCCAGGCGCTCGCGGTGGGCAACGCGCTGGCCCGGCGCGGGCAGGGTCCGTACGCGCTGCGCCGGGTCACCGTGCGACGGAGCACGGGTGCGGCGGAGTTCGAGCGGCTGCTCCAGGGCCGTTCCGTCACACGGGACTTCGCCCGGGACCGGGCTCTGACCAAGGGATACGCACTCGTGCGAAGAGCACGCCAGGTCTGCCGGAAGGCCATCCGCTCCCGTGTCTGACACGACCACCGCCCAAGAGGCCGCCCCGGCCGTGTCTACGCCGGGGCGCCGCCCGCGACTGCCCGTGCTGGGGCGCGCGTTCGGCGGCAACCCGTTGTTCCGCAACGCCTACGCGCTGATGCTGAACACCGGAATCTCCGCCGTCCTCGGTCTCGGCTTCTGGCTGGCGGCGGCGCGCTACTACTCCGAGTCGGCGGTCGGGCAGGGCTCGGCCGCCATCGCCGCGATGAAGCTCCTCGCCGGGCTGACCGCGGTGACCCTGACCGGCGCCCTGGCTCGCTTCATCCCGGTCGCCGGCCGCTCGACCGCCCGGCTCATCTTCCGCACGTACGCCGGGTCTTCGCTGGTGGTGGCGGTGGCGGCGGGGGTGTTCCTGCTGACGCTGCACGTGTGGGGGCCGTCGTACCGGTTCCTGCACGGGCCGGTGAGCGGGCTCGGCTTCGTCGCGGCCGTGGTGGCCTGGAACGTGCTCACCCTCCAGGACGGGGTGCTGACCGGGCTGCGCAGCGCGCCCTGGGTGCCGGTGGGCAACACCGTCTTCTCGGCGGTGAAGCTGGGGCTGCTGGTGGCCTTCGCGGTGGCGATCCCGGCCGCCGGTGTCTTCGTGTCCTGGGTCGCGGCCATCGCCACCTCGGTGATCCCGCTGGGCTGGCTGGTGTTCCGGCGGCTGGTGCCCCGGCACACGGCGGCGACCGAGGGGCGCACCCGCCCGCCGACGCTGCGGGAGATCGGCCGGTTCCTCGCCGGCGACTACACCGGCTCGCTGTTCTCCCTCGGGGTGGTCTACCTCGTCCCGGTGATCATCGCCTCGCAGGTCAGCGCCGAGGACAACGCGTACTTCTACATCACCACCACCATCGGCGGCACGACCAACCTGCTCGCCATCAACATGGGCGCCTCGCTGACCGTGGAGGGTTCGCACGACCCGGCGCGGCTGGCCGCCAACACCCGGGCGGCGCTGAAGCGGATGGCCCGGATCATGCTGCCGGTCGCGGGCGTGCTGTTCGTCGGCGCCCCGTGGATCCTGGGCGTGTTCGGCGCGGGGTACGCGGACGCGGCGACCCCGCTGCTGCGCTGGTTCGCGGTCGGCGCGGTGCTGCGGGTGGTGATGGAGACCTATTTCGCGGTGCTCCGGGCGCAGAGCCGGACCGCCGGACTCGCCTGGCTGCAGGGGCTGTTGTGCGTGCTGGTGCTGGGTCTGACCCTGCTGCTCCTGCCCCGGATGGGGCTGGCCGGCGCGGGGGTCGCGGAGATCTCCAGCCTGGCGGTGATCGTGGCCGTCGCGGCGCCGCGCCTGTGGCAGGTCATTCGGCCCGGCCCGGTGACCGCGGCCCCGGACGGCGACCTCGCCGACCTCGGCCCGCGCGAGGCGACCCGGGTACGCACCACCCGGCGGACGCCCTCCTGGGCGGTGCTCCCGGAGACGGACAAGGAGACAGGAGAAGTGGACTCGGTGGACGCACCCTCCGAAGTGGCGCCGCCGGAACAGGGACGGGCACCGGCGACGAGGGGGGAAAGCCCCTCGCCCGCGGGGAGGGTGGAAAGCCCCGCTCCCCCGCGCCTCCGCTCCCTGGCACCCACCCGCACCGGTGTCGTCCTCGGCTGTCTCCTCGTCGCGGCGCTGATGCTCTACTGGGTGCCCGCGCTGCGGCTGACCGACGCCGACCTGGACCGGATGGGCGGCCTCGGCCTGGTCTCCGTGCTGCCGCTGCCGACGCTGGTGGGTGCGGCGCTGCTGGTCACGGTCTTCGCCGCGCTGCTGTGGACGCGCCGGGAACACCGGGCGCTGCTGCTGCTCACCCTGGTGGCGACCGTGGTGTCGCTGCACGCGCTGCCCGCCGCCATCGAGAGCGCGCCGAGGTTCCCCACGGCCTGGCAGCACCTCGGGTTCCTCGACCACATCGACCGCACGGGGTCGACGGTGCCCGATCTGGACGCCCGCTGGAGCTGGCCGGGCTTCTTCGCGGTGATCGCGTTCGCCGCGAAGGCGTGCGGGGTCTCCGACTTCACCGAGGTGATCCGCTGGTGGCCGACGGCCATCCAACTCGCCTATCTCGCACCGATGTTCCTGCTGACCCGGTCACTGCGTGCGAGCTGGCGGGCCCGGTGGACCGGGGTGTGGCTGTTCGCCCTGAGCGGCTGGGTCGGCCAGGACTACTTCTCCCCGCAGGGCTTCACCTATCTGCTGTACCTGGTGTTCGTGGCGGTCCTGCTGGTGTGGTTCCGGGCCCCGCACATGATCTGGACCCGGTTCCGGCCCGGTGAGGCCGAGGTGGAGCCCACCGACCGGCGCCAACGGGTCGTCCTGCTACTGGTGTTGATCGGCCTGTTCCTGGCCTGCGTCCCGGCCCACCAGCTCACCCCGTTCGTGATGCTCGGGGTGCTCACGGCCCTGGTGCTGCTCGGCCGGTGCGAACTGCGGGGCCTGCCGCTGCTGTTCGCGGTGGTGGTGGCGGTGTGGGTCGGCTTCATGGCGGAGCCGTACTGGTCGGGGCACTTCGACGAGCTGTTCGGCGGGCTCGGCGGCGTCGGCGGCAATGTGTCGACCTCGGTCTCCGGTCGTATCGAGGGCGGGAGTTCGACGCACAAGCTGGTGCTCTACGCCCGTGTGCTGCTGGCCGGCTCGGTGCTGGCGCTGGCCTGCTGGGGCTGGTGGCGGCGGCGCGGACACGGCTACCGCGAACGCTCCCTGCTGGTGCTGGCGTTCGTGCCGTTCCTGGGCTTCGGCATGCAGTCGTACGGCGGCGAGATGGCGCTGCGCGTCTTCATGTTCGCACTGCCGGGCGCGGCCCTGCTGGGCGCGCTCGCCCTGTTCCCGCGTACCGGGGCGAGTGCGAAGGAGCGGGGGCGGGACCGGGTGAGCCTGGCCGCTCCGGCCGCGCTGCTCGCGGGGCTGCTGCTGATCGGCGGTTTCCTGGTGGCCCGCTGGGGCAACGAACCGTTCGAGCGGACCCGGACCGGCGAGGTCGCGGCGATGGACTGGGTGTACGCCCACGACGAGCCGACCGTACGGCTGCTGTGGCTGACCACGGACACGGTGAACGACGTGACTCCGGCCCTGCCCTGGGGGGCGCGGGACATGGAGCGGGTGACCTATGTGCCGACGCTCGCACCGACCGACCCGGTGCTGGTGTCCGGGCTGGTCAAGGCGCTCAAGGACGCGGGCCCGAACTCGTATCTGATCGTCAACGAGAGTCAGGTCCGCTATCTGGAGCTGGACGCGGGCTATCCGGCGGTGTGGGAGTCCCGGCTGACCCGCACGCTGGACACCCGTGCGGAGCTGTCCAAGGTCCTGGTGAACGACGACGCGACCGTGTACGCGCTGCGCGGGGGCACGTCGGCGCCGGTTCCGGCGCCGGACCCCGGTCCGATCGGGCCGCGGATCACCTGGACGCCCTGGTCGGTGGTGGGCGCGCTGGCCGCGGGTGTGCTGATCCTGCTGCTGGCCGCGCGCGAGGTGGTGCGGGTGGCGGTCCGGCCGAGTGTCGGGGGGCTGCGCCGACTGCAGGGCGGTTTCTGGTTCGCACTGCCGCTGCTCGCGGTGGTGCTGGCCTCGCTGGTGCAGCGGTTCCTGACGATGAGCTGAGGGGCGGGGCGGCTCAGCGGTCGAGCCACTTCACCTCGTAGCCGCGCAAGGAGAACCGCCGGCCGTCGACACGTGTGCTGACCTGCCGGTCCCGGGTGTTCACCACCAGCACGGTGTCGCGGCTCGCCAGGACACGGAGGTCGGGCCGGTCGTCGGCGGCGACGGACACCTTCTCGTACCGGGTGCCGGGCGGGAACGCCTTGCCGAAGCGGGAGACGAGGCCGTACATGGGCAGCTCCCGCCCGCCGTCCGTGTCGCCGGTCGGGGTCCACAGGCAGCCGGGGCAGCCGGGGCCGCTCTTCTTCTCCGGGTTCCAGTAGAAGCCGGACTCGGCGCCGCCCTCGGCCATGGCGATCAGTCCGGTGGCGTGCACGGCGATCCGGCGTTCCTCGGACCAGCCCTGGCGGCGGTCCTGGGCGTCGGCGGGCTCCACGTAGTACTCGGCCCACCACAGCGGGAGGCCACCGGTGCGGCTGCGCACCCACTCGCCGACGGCCGTGAACTTGGCGGTGGCGGCGAACGCGTCCGGCAGCAGTTCGTCGTCGTTGGTGTAGCTGGAGCCGTCGACCACCACGAAGTCGGCGCCGGCCTTGTGGGCGTTCCAGTAGTCGAAGGAGTCCAGCACCCGCTGGTCCATGGCGCCCCAGGGGCCGCGGACCCGGTCGGAGGCGTCGGAGGCGCGCGGGTCGACACTGTCCATGGGCAGGTAGGGCCCGCCGACGAGGTTGTCCGGGTCGGCCTTCTTCAGCGCCCGGTACACGAGGTTGTACAGCTCGGTGTAGCCCTCGTGGTCCCAGCGGCCCTTCGACTCGTTCCAGAAGCCCTTGAACTCGTTCCACACGACGAAGTGGCGCACGTCCGGGTAGCGGCGGGCGACGGTGCCGGCCAGGTCGGCGAAGTCCTGGTAGTGCTCCGGGTCGGGCGCCCGCTCCAGCGAGTCCTGGCTCCAGTCGGTGGTGTTGACGCCCTCCCGGCCGCCCTTCATCCAGTCCGGGGCGCAGCACAGGGTGATGACAGGGGTGCCGCCGGAGGCGCGGATGAAGTCGATACGGCGGTCCAGGGCGCCGAAGTCGTAGCGCCCCTTCACCGGTTCGGGGTTGTCTGCGCCCCAGCCCATGACGGCCTGGTCCTGCGGGAGCCCGCCGTCGCCCTTCAGCCGCCGTGCGACCCGGTCGCTTCCGGTGCCCTGGTCGGCGCTGTACTGGGTGTGGGTGAAGCCCCAGCCGACGGAGGGGCGGAGGGGGCCGGACGGAGCGGCGGGCGTGCCGTGCACCTTGTCGCCCTCGCGGGAGGTGCCGTGTATGTCGGCGCCGCGTCCGGGGAGTGTGTTCAGCAGGGTCACCAGCAGGGCGAGGGCGGTCGCGCCCACGCCGAGCAGGGCGGTGATCCGCCACCTCCGGGCCCCCGTGTACCACCGATGACGTCCCATCAGCTCCACAGTAACGGCGGAATCCCGGCGTCGGGCGCGAGTTGGGAACACCTGGGGACAAGCGGCGGAATTGCCGTGCGCGCGGTGCGCCGGTGCCCGATCATGGCGGCATGTCCCTGAACCCGCACGACGCTCTGCCGATCCGGTTGAACGTCGACGACTCCGACTCGCCCTCCGACGTCGTCGACGCGCTGTTCCTGGGCCGTTTCGCCACGGGTGAGCAGCCGTTCGCGCAGGCGGCCAACATCGACCGGGTCCGCTCCGAGGCGACCCTGCTGCCCGAGGGTGCCCGCGTGCTGCGGGTGGCCCGTGACGAGGACCGCAGCGCCACGCTCGCGGAGGGCGACGGCTGGACCCTGCTGGTCTCCCGCTGGAACCGGGGCGCGGACGTCACGGTGACGGCGACCACGGCCGAGCTCGCCGAGGAGGTCCTCGGCCGGGCCACCGACGGCGCGGCCGACGAGCCCGCCCCGCAGCCGGACGACGTCACGATGGGGTTCTGGTACGTCTCGCCCCGGCGTGGCCCGCACCGCACCACCCGCCAGATCGCGGCCGGCACCTGGGAGGAGGTGCGGGCCAACTACACGGGGCCGGTGGCCCAGGCGATGGACCGCCTGATGAAGACGACGCCGGAGGACATCGCGGGCCGGCTCCTGCTGCTGCACGGCCCGCCGGGCACCGGCAAGACCTCCGCGCTGCGCACGCTGGCCCGGTCCTGGCGCGAGTGGTGCCAGGTGGACTGCGTGCTGGACCCGGAGCGGCTCTTCTCCGACGTGGGCTATCTGATGGACATCGCCATCGGCGAGGAGGACGGCACGGGCAAGGGCCGCTGGCGGCTGCTCCTGCTGGAGGACTGCGACGAGCTGATCAGGGGCGAGGCCCGGCACACCGCGGGCCAGGCGCTGTCCCGGCTGCTGAATCTGACCGACGGGCTGCTCGGCCAGGGCCGCAACGTCCTGGTGGGCGTCACCACCAACGAGGACCTGGAGCGGCTGCACCCGGCCGTGGTCCGGCCCGGCCGCTGCCTGGCGCGGATCGAGGTGGGCCCGCTGACCCGGCCGGAGGCGGTGACCTGGCTCGGCGACCAGGCCGCGGAGCACGGGAGCGAGCTGGGCCGGGAGGGGGCGACGCTGGCCGAGCTGTACGCGCTGCGCCGGGGCACGGCCCCCACCTCGGTGCCGGGCGCGCGGGACGGCACGGACGCGGGGCTCTACCTCTAGCGGCGCGGGCCCGCACGCCGGGAAGGGCCGTTCCGGTGGGCGCGGCCCGCCCGCCTGTCCGGCCCGCGCCCGGATGCTTTCATGGATGTATGACCCTGTTCGTCGGTACGTCGGGGTGGCAGTACAAGAGCTGGCGGGGCGTGCTGTACCCGGCGGGGGTGCCGGTGCGGCTGTGGCTGGAGGAGTACGCGAAGCAGTTCGCCACGGTGGAGCTGAACAACGCCTTCTACCGGCTCCCGTCCCGCGAGAACTTCGAGGCGTGGCGGGACCGGCTGCCGGAGGGCTTCGTGGTCGCGGTGAAGGCGAGCCGCTATCTGACCCACATCAAGCGGCTGCGGGACCCGGAGGAACCGGTGCACCGGCTGATGAGCCACGCCGAGGGTCTGGGCGCCGATCTGGGCCCGGTCCTGCTCCAGCTCCCGCCGACCCTGCGCGCGGACCCCCCGCTGCTGGACGCCTGCCTGGCCTGCTTCCCGGCGGAGACCCGGGTCGCGGTCGAACCGCGCCACGACTCCTGGTGGACGCCGCGGACCCGCGAGGTGCTCCAGGCCCGCGCGGCCGCCCTGTGCTGGGCGGACGAGCTGGGCCGCCCGGCCGGCCCGCTGTGGCGGACCGCCGACTGGGGATACGTCCGCTTCCACCGGGGCCGGGCCAAACCCTGGCCGCGCTACGGCACACAGGCGCTGGAGTCCTGGCTGGAGCGCATCACCTCGGCCTGGCCCGAGGGGCAGGACGTGTACGCGTACTTCAACAACGACCCGAGGGGCGCGGCGGTGAAGGACGCGGCGGAGTTCGGGAGCCTGGCCCGGCGGGCCGGGGTCGAGGTGACGCGGACGCCGGAGCCGTGGGCGCGGCGGTGAGTGCCGCTCAGTCGGTGCCGTAGGCCGCCCGCAGCGCGTCGCGGACGGTGGCCAGGGCTTCGTCGTGGTCGAGGCCGAGCCGCCGGGCCCGCTCGGCGTACGCCTGGGCGGCCGTGCTCGCCTCGCGGGTGGCGGCGGGTCCGGCGGCGGCCACGTAGGTGCCGTTGCGGCCTCTGGTCTCGATCACCCCGTCCGCCTCCAGCGCCCGGTACGCCTTGGCGACGGTGTTCACGGCGAGGCCGAGCGACTCGGCGAGGCCGCGCACGGTGGGCAGCCGGTACCCGGCCGGGAGCACGCCCGCCCGCGCCTGCTCGGAGATATGCGCCCGGACCTGCTCGTACGGCGGCGCGCTGTCATCGATGTGGATCTTCAGGCTCACAGGGCCGATTCTCCCGTACGCGGCGGAAAATGAGAGGCACTCCGGCGGGCCCGCCCGTACGGTGCGTGCACATGACCGTACTCGTGCGCGATCTGCGCCCCGAAGTACCGGCCGACACCGAGGGCTTCGCCCTGGTACGACGGCTGGCGCTGCCCTACATCCTGTTCACCCCCGCTTCGGTGCGTCACGTCCTCACCCGCAGCCACCCGGACGCCCGGTTCCGCTCGCTGGTCGCGGAGGAGGACGGCGAGGTGATCGGGACGGCGCAGGTCGCGCTGGCGCACGACAGCACGGAGCCGGGGCAGGCGTACGTCAATGTCCATGTCCGCCCGGACCGCACCGGGCGGGGTGCGGGGCGGCTGCTGGTCGCCGCCGCCGAGGAGTATCTCGGCTCGCTGGGTGCCACGCGGCTGTACTCCTGGGTCGTGGACGAGCCCGCGAACGTGCGGTTCGCCGAACGGCACGGCTACCGGCCCGGCCGCCCGGCCCGCTTCCTCCGTCTCGACATGGCGGGCGGCACCCTCCCGCCGCTGCCGGACACCCCGCCCGGCGTGGAGCTGCGCACGGCCGCCGACTTCGCGGCCGACCCGCGTCCGCTGTTCGAGCTGGACGCGGAGACGGTGGCGGACGAGCCCGGCGAGGTCACGCTCGCCTACTCGGACTACGAGGCGTGGCTGGAGGAGACCTGGGAGCATCCGCTGCTGGACCTCGGACTGACCGTCGTGGCGGTCACCGACGGCCGCCCGGTCGCGTTCAGCGTGGCCTACACCGACGGCGGCTCCCGCTACTTCACCGCCATGACGGGTACCTCCCGCGCCTACCGGGGCCGGGGCCTGGCCAAGCTCGCCAAGCTCCATGCGCTGCACCGGGCCCGCGCGGCCGGCCACACCGAGGCGTTCACCGGGAACGACGCGGGCAACGGCCCGATGATCGCCATCAACAAGTGGCTCGGCTACGAGTTCTGCGCCACGGAGGTGCGGTATGTCCGCGAACTCGGCTGACACGATGGACGAGTTGGAGATCGTTCTCGTCAAGGCGGGCCGTACGAAGATCCGTTACCCGGCGGCCCTGCTCGCGGACGACGGCACCCGTGTGTCGGTGCGCGCCCCCTGGGCGGGCGCGGGCGTGCGCGACTTCGGGTTCGTGCGCTTCGAGCCGGGCGACGTGTTCACCGAGCACTACTGGCGGGACCGCTGGTACGCGGTGAAGGAGGTCCGCGCCCAGGACGGCACCCTGAAGGGCTGGTACTGCGACATCACCCGCCCCGCCGTCCGCTCCGGCGCCGAACTCCTGGTGGAGGACCTCGACCTGGACCTGTGGGTCTCGGGCGACGGCCGGGACGTACTGCGCCTGGACGAGGACGAGTTCGCCGCGAGCGGTCTGACGGAGCGAGACCCCGGGGCAGCGGCCGCCGCCCGGTCCGCCCTGGACGAACTGGAGGCGCTGGCCCGCGCGGACGGTCTCACGGCCCTGCTTTGAGCCTCACACCTCGGCCAGCACCGCGTACCGCTCGTCGGTGACGGGCCTGCCCCACAGCAGCGGATCGTCGGACAGCGGCTCCACGCGTATGCGCCGGGCGAGCGGCGCCAGCAGCCCGGTGACCTTGTCGACGGGCATGCCGACCGGGGAGAGGCTCCCCCAGACACCCTCGACCAGCACGAACCGCCCGCCGGGGCGCAGCAGGGTGCGCCAGTGCCGCAGCACCTCGGCGGGTCCGGGCAGCGTCCACAGCACATGCCGGACGAGGATCACGTCGTACCCGCCCTCCGGCACCGGCGGCACGGCCGCGTCCCCGCACAGCACCCGCGCGTCCCGTCCGGCGAGCTTGGCGCGGGCCCGCTCGACCATGGACGGGGAGGCGTCGACACCCGTCACCCGGTGCCCCTGTTCGGCGGCGAGGAGGGCCAGGCTGCCGGTGCCGCAGCCCAGGTCGAGCAGGTCCGAGGGCTGTTCGGGCAGCCAGCCGCGAAGCCGCTCACCCCACGCCGCCCGGATTTCGGGCGCCCGCAGCCCGTGATCCGGCTCGTCGTCGAAGACGGCGGCCTGGGCGTCCCAGTCCACGTCCGTCCCGGCGGTCCACTCGCCCGTGCTCGCGTCGTCCATGACCACAAGCGTGCCATCCGCCACCGACAATGACCTTCCGTCAGCTACTCAGCGTCTTGCGGTAGTGGAGCCGGTCGTAGGGGCCGTCGACGCGGCGTCCCACCAGCTCGTAGCCGTAGCGGGGGTAGATCTCCTGGTTCTCCCACATCAGCGCGTTGGTGTGGAGCCGGATCTCGGGGAGGCCGAGGGCGCGGGCGTGCGCCTCCACGAAGTGCAGCAGCCGGCGCCCGACGCCCCGGCCGTGGGCGTCGGGGTGGACGGCGATGCTGTCGAGGAAGAGGTGGTCGGGGAAGGCGCTGACCACCACGAGTCCGGCGACCGGCTCCCCGGTGACGAACACGCGGCCCGCCGCGATGTCGGCCATGTGGTCCGCCTCCATGGGCTGGGGCACCACACCGATGCGCGCGATGTAGGGGTGGTAGGCGGCGTCGGTGACCGCGCGCACGGCTGCCAGGTCGGCGGCCGTGGCCGCGCGGACCGCGGGTTCGAGGTGATCGTCCATGCCGGGCACGGTAGCGACCTGAGCCCAGCCTGAGCACCGCCTTAAGCCGACCATAAAGATCGGCTCCAGCGGCTCGGAGCGGGCGGATCCACCGGTCGACGGGGCTAGTTTCTGAGCGTCCCCCCACGGGAGCAGCCCCTTCCGGCAGTCGGCCGGCCGTACGTTCCGAGGAGTTCCGATGCTTTTCGCCACGCCCTCGACACCGCGCGGGCAGCGGATGCCGCGGCTCCGGGCCGCCGCCACCGCGGCCGCGCTCGGCCTGGCCCCGGTCACCCTGGCCGCGCTCGCCGCCGCACCCGCGGCGGCGCACGGTTCGATGGGCGATCCGGTCAGCCGGGTCGCTCAGTGCTTCGCGGAGGGCCCGGAGTCCCCGAGGTCGGCGGCCTGCCAGGCGGCCGTGGCGGCGGGCGGCACCCAGGCGCTGTACGACTGGAACGGCATCCGGATCGGCGACGCGGGCGGCCGCCATCAGCAGCTCATCCCCGACGGCGAACTGTGCAGCGCCGGGAACGAGGAGTTCAAGGGGCTCGACCTGGCCCGCGCCGACTGGCCGGCCACGAAGGCGCACAGCGGCTCGTACACCTTCAAGTACCGGGTGACCGCCCCGCACAAGGGCACCTTCGAGGTCTACGCGACCAAGCCCGGCTACGACCCGGCGAAGCCCCTGGCCTGGTCCGACCTGGACCTGGAGCACCCGGTGGCGAAGGCCACCGACCCGGTCGCCACGGACGGCTTCTACACGTTCTCCGGCACGCTCCCCGACCGTACGGGCAGGCAGCTCCTGTACGCGGTGTGGCAGCGCTCGGACAGCCCGGAGGCGTTCTACTCCTGCTCGGACGTGGACTTCGGCGGGACGACGGCCGGCACGGTCAAGTCCGCGCCCGCCCCCTCGCCGCGCCCCTCCGTCACCTCCGCCGTCTCCCCCGTCTCCCCCGGTTCCGCCGCCCCCGCGCCCTCCGCCTCCGCGCCCTCGGACCGGCAGATCGCGGCCGGCGCCGACCGTTCGACGGTGGAGCACCACGGCCACGGCGACGACGACCCGAGCACCTCGGCGGAGCCGGCCCCCACCGCCACCGAGCCCAACGCATTGCGGCCGGAGGGGACTTCGGTCCCACTGGCGGAGACCGGCGCCCCCGCCGGCACCTCGTACGCGGCCATCGGCGGCGCGGCCGCCCTGGCCCTCGGTTCGGCCGCGCTGTTCCTCTCGGTGCGCCAGCGCGCGACGGGCCGGAACCGCGCCGCACGCTGAACACCCCTCCGATCGCGGGGCCCTGCCGGGCGGCTCAGGCCGGGCAGGGCCCCGAGTCACGTCAGCTGAAGGCCGACGCGCAACTGGTCGCGGTGGCGCGGGACGGGTCGAGCGCGTTGGCCACCTCGTGGTAGGCGATGCGGTCGAAGATGCCGATCGCCACGTGTTCGGACAGGTCGAGCGGGCACAGGTCCTGCAGGAGGACGTTGCGGACGTCGGAGCCGGTCAGGTACTGGGTGCGCCAGGGGGTGACGACCTCGTCGTACTTGGTGGCGATGACGGTGTAGTGCACTCCGGGGACGGTGTCGCCGCCCGCGTTGAGCTTGGTCAGGAAGGCCGAGCCCGTGATCTGGTCGGCGAGGGCGGGCGTGCTGGCCTTGATCAGGTTCTCGGCGCCGGGGAAGTACGGGAGCAGGTTGGTGAGGCCGTTCAGGTCGGTGCCGTGGTTGCTGGGGGCGATCCCGACGAGCGCGTTCACCTTGGCGGCTCCGCCGAGGAACTTCAGGTAGTACCGGGGCATCATGCCGCCCTGGGAGTGGCCGACCAGGTCGGCCTTGGCGGCTCCGGTGGCGGTGAGCACCTTGTCGACGAAGGCGGACAACTGCTCGGCCGACTTGTCGATGGGGCCGAGGCCGTAGAAGACGGGGACGCCGGACAGTTGCCCGTAGTCGAGGGAGAAGACGCAGTAGCCGCGCTCCTTGAGGTACGGCGCGAGCGACACCCAGTTGGTGACGGAGTTGCCGAGGGTGCCGTGGACGAGGACGACGGGACGCGGGTGGGCGGCGGAGGGCTTGCAGGAGTAGTCGTTCCAGCCGCTGCTGGGGGCGGCGTGGGCGGTGGCGGCGGGGACGGTGGCGAGCCCGGCGGCCAGGAGCAGCGCGGCGAGCGGTCTGAGCACTTGTTTCCAGGGCAGCATCGTGTGATCTCCTTGCGGCTCAAGGGAGGTGCACGGCCTAACCCTGTGATCCGGATCACGGGATGCTGTTCACTCGTCAAGTTACGGACGAGTAGTGCAACTGTGAAGTTACGCGTCGGTAAAAAGTTCCATCAGTGCCCAGAAGCCCCCGCACGCTGTGGAATCGTCACCAGGTTGCGCGTAGCCGCCCGATCCCACCGGAAACTCCCACAACACGCGTAACTCGGTTCCCTTGCGCCCCGGTACCGTCAGGCCGCGAGCGACCCCGGCATCACCGCGCGGGGACCGAACTTGGCCCGCGCCAGGTCGGCGACCTCCTCGATCCGGCGGGCCTTCTCGTCCACGGGGTCGAAGGTGAGCTGGTGGGCCGCCTCCCCGGCCGGGGTCAGCCCCTCGGCGCGCAGGGCGAGCGCCCGCACCCGCGCCCGCTGGAGCCCGAGCGCCTCGTACATGCCGTACGCCGCCCTGGTGAGGTCGGCGGAGTGTGCGGTCGGCTCGGCGAGGGTACGCCCGCGCACCGTGGTGGAGCGGTCGGCGTAGCGCACGGTGAGCGTCAGGGAGCGGCAGACCCGCTCCATCTCCCGCAGCCGCGAACCCAGTTCCTCGGCATCCGCCAGCAACGCCCGCCGATGCCGGCCGGGGTCCAGCTCGTCCAGGCCGAAGGAACGCTCGGCCCCCACCGACCGGGAGACGGCGTTCGGAACGACCCGCCCCCGGTCCACGCCGCCTGCCCGCTCCCGCAGCTCACGGGCGGCCTTGGCCCCGATCAGCCGCTGCAACGTGGAGGGCGGCGCGACGGCGACCCGCCCCAGGGTGTCCAGACCGTACTCGCACAGGGTCCGGGCGGTGGCCGCCCCGACCCCGGGCAACGCGACCACGGGCAGCCCGGCGAGGAACTCCGCGACGGCACCGGGCCCCTCGGGAACGGCGCACACCGCCCCCGGCCGGGCCTCCCGCAACGCCATCCGGGCCAGCATCGGCCCCGGTCCGGCGCCGACCGCGCAGTCGACGCCGTACCGGGCCAGAGCCCGTACCCGGATCAACGCGGCCAGTTCCACCGCGTCCCGCCCGAAGTACCGCTCGGCCCCTCGCAGGTCGGCCAGCGCCCCGTCAGGCGGCAGCCCCTCGACCACGGGGGTGAACTCCTCCAGCAGCCCGAGCAGTTCGGGCAGCTCGAGCTCACCCGCGCCCGAGGCCGGGCGGAAACGCACGCAGAGAACGGTCATCCCGCGCTCCCCGGACTCTGATGCCACAACTTCCGCATGGCGGCGGGCCCTTGCTCGGAGACCTCCTGGCCGGCCGGGCGCAGGTCGGCCCAGGGATGCATCTCGTACCCGGTGGCCATCCGGATCCGGCGCCCGCTACCGTCACCCGCCCCGCCCTTCGTCTCGGGAACGGGTTCCGCCAGCCGGGCCGCGACCTTCTCCAGCCCGCCCTCGGCCCGCAGTTCGACGAGTTCGGCGAGGTTCCAGGCGACCGACCCGACCACACTCAGGCTGCGCGACCCCCGCCGCTGCACCACTCCGCGCACCAGCAGCAGCCAGGAGTGGAAGACGGTGTGGGCGCAGGTGTCGTGGGAGTCGTCGAAGAAGGCCAGGTCGACCAGTCCCGTACCGTCGTCCAGGGTGCTGAAGATGACGCGCTTGCCGGACCGGATGGGCGGCGTCTGGGTGGCCGCCTTGGCGCCCGCGACCAGCACGGTCTCCCCGTGCCGGGCCTCCCGCAGCCGCCGGGCCGACACCACACCCAACTCCTCCAGGAAACCCCGGTGGTCGTCCATCAGGTGATGGGAGACGTCCATGGACAACACGCCGAGCTCGGCACTGAGCCGCTCGGCGTCCGACAGGTCGGGCAGCCCGGCGGAAGCGGTCCGCCGCCCACCGCCCAGCGGAAGCTGATCGCCACGCCCGCCCCGCGAGCCCCGGTGCAACTCGGCCAGATGCAACTGCAGATCACGCCGGTTGCCGCCGAAGGCGTCCAACGCCCCGACCTGAGCCAGCCGTTGGGCGAGCGGCCGCCCCGGCCGCCCCCGCTCCCAGAAGTCCAGCAGGGACGCGTACGGCTGCCCCTCGGCGATCCGGGCGCCCTCCGCCTCGCTGATCCCGTGCACATCGGCGAGGGCGAGGCGTATCCCCCACGCCCCCGAACCAGACACCAGTTCGATTCGATGGGCGACCCCGGACACGTTCACGTCCAACGGCAGGACCGGCACCCCGCGCCGCCGCGCGTCCGCCAGCAGCAGCCGCTTGGGATACATCCCCGGATCATGGGTGAGCAGCCCGGCATAAAAAGCGGCCGGGTGATGCGCCTTGAGCCAGGCCGACTGGTAAGTGGGCACGGCAAAAGCGACAGCGTGCGCCTTGCAGAAGCCGTACGACCCGAAAGCCTCGACGATCTCCCAGGTCCGCCGAACGGTCTCCGCGTCGTACCCCTTCGCCTCGGCCCGCTGTGCGAACCACACCCGGACGCGCCCCTGCGTCTCACGGTCGGAGAGCAGCCGCCGCGCCGCGTCGGCCTCCCCGCGCCCGCAACCGGTCATGACCACAAGGATGTCGATGATCTGCTCATGGAAGACCACGACGCCGTACGTGTCCCGCAGCACCGGTTCGAGATCCGGATGCGAATACCGCACAGGCGCCCGCCCGTGCCGGGCCTCGATGAACGGCCGCACCATGTCGGCGGCGACGGGGCCGGGCCGGAACAACGAGATGTCCACGACGAGATCCCCGAAACAGTCCGGCTGGAGCCGCCCCACGAGATCCCGCTGCCCGGGCGATTCGATCTGGAAGCACCCGAGCGTCTCGGTGGACCGGATGAGCCCGTAGGTCTCCGGGTCCCCTTCCGGCAGGGCGTCCAGGTCGACCCGCTCCCCGGAGGCCCGCTCCACCTCGGCGACGGCGTGCGCCATGGCCGACTGCATCCGCACCCCGAGCACATCGAGCTTGAGCAGCCCCAGGTCCTCCACGTCCTCCTTGTCGAACTGCGACATGGGCAGCCCTTCCCCGCTGGTGGGGACCACCGGAGTACGCCGGAGCAGCGAGGCGTCGGACAACAGGACCCCGCAGGGATGCATGGCGATCCCACGCGGCAGGGCGTCCAGCGCCTCCACCAGGTCCCACAGCACCCCGTACCGCTCCTGCTCCCCCGCGAGCGCCTTCAGCTCGGGCAACTCCGCGAGGGCGATCCGGGCGTCGCGGGCCCGGACATGCGGAAAGGCCTTGGCCACCCGGTCGATCTCGGCAGGGTCCATGGACAGGGCGGCGCCCACGTCCCGGATGGCGTGCCGCACCCGATACGTCTCGGGCATGGCGACGGTGGCGACCCGCTCACTCCCGAACCGCCCGATGATCGCCCGGTAGACCTCGAGCCGCCGAGCGGACTCCACATCGATGTCGATGTCGGGCAGCGCGATCCGCTCCCTGGACAAGAAGCGCTCCATGAGCAGCCCGTGCTCCACCGGGTCGGCATGCGCGATCCCCAGCAGATGATTGACGAGGGACCCGGCCCCGGACCCCCGAGCGGCCACCCGGATCCCCATCCCCCGCACATCATCGACGACCTGGGCGACCGTCAGGAAGTAAGAGGCATACCCGTGATGCCCGATGATCTCCAGTTCCCCGTGCATCCGCTCCCAGTAGTCCCGCCGTCCGGAATAGCCGAGACGCACCATCCCCGCGACGGCCCGGGAGGCGAGCGTCCGCTGAGCACCACGCCGCCCGGCCCCCACCAGCCGCCCTTCAGGGAACCGGACACTCCCGATCCCCAGATCGTCCTCAGGGTCGACGACGCACTCCCCCGCGGCGGCGAGAGTCTCCTCGACCAGCCGCAGGGCGACCTCGCGCCGATACCCGGCGGCCTCGACGACCCGCTCGGCGACCCCGAGCATCTCCGCCGCACCCTTCAGCCAGGCTTCACCGGAGTCGAGCCCCTTGCGCGGATCGATGGGAACGAGCCGCCGGGCGGCATCCAGCACATCGGCGACGCGCCCCTGCCCAGGGTCGGCGTAGCGCACGGCGTTACTGAGCACGGGCCGCACCCCCTGCTCCACGGCGAACCCGAGAACACGAGCGGCGAGCCTCAGCGACCCCGGCCCCGTACCCGGCCGCCCGTGCCAGACCACCTCGAGCCGAAGGGCGTCCCCGTAGACCTCCCGCCAGGGTGCCAGCAGCCGGGCAGCCCGGTCGGGGCGCCCGGCGGCCAGGGCCCGCCCCACATCGGAGTCGGCCCCCAACAGCACCAGAAGCCCCTCGCCCCGATGCTCACCCCAGGGCAGCAGCGGCCCGGCGCCCCCACCCGCCCAGGCGGCGGTGACCAGCCGGCAGAGCTCCCCCCACCCCCGAGCCCCGTCCCGGGCGAGAAAGGTCACCCGGGCGGCCGACTCGTCGACGAAGACACCCCCGCGCACGGGAGTCCGCAGCCGCCCGCCACCACCCCCGCCCGAGGCGACCTCGACCCCCAGATCGACCCCGAACAGCGGCCGGACCCCACTCCCCGCACAAGCCTTGGCGAACCGGACGGCCCCGGAAAGGGTGTCCCGATCGGTGAGCGCGAGCACATCCATCCCCCGCTCGGAGGCACGCAGGGCGAGCCGCTCCGGATGCGAGGCTCCATGGCGCAGCGAGAACCCGGAGACGACATGCAGATGCGCGAACGCCACTCCAGCACCTCCCACACCAATCGAACACTCGTTCCAACACCACCATACCCCCACTATCGAACACGCGTACGACAGAAACAATCACCCCTCCCACCTGCAAAAACACCGAAGAACCCGCCCACCACCACACCCACCCCACGGGGCGACACCCCACGCGACCCAGCCGGACAGGCACCCCTTTACCCGCCACCCCCACGACGGCCCATCCGAAGACGACGCCCCCTTGGGCATGGCCACGACGAACCGGTAGGCCGGACACGACGCCCCCTCGGGCACGACCACGACGAACCGTTAGGCCGGACACGACACCCCCCCTTGGGGCACGACCACGACGGACCGGCTGGCCGGACACGGCGGCGAGGGGACGTGCCGGGGGGTGTCCGCCCGCAGCGGCCGGCGAACACCAACCCGCACACATCACAGAAACAGGGCGCCGGACCGAGGACGGACACCCCCCGGCGCGGCCCCGCCCCCGACACAACGGACGACAGACGCACGACGGACGGCAAGACGCACGAGGGACGGCAGACGCACGAGGGCCCCGCCCCTCCCGAAGGAGAAGCGGGGCCCAGCACAAGAACGACTCAGCCGATCTGAGTCCCGGTAGCGGACAGCGCCTCGGTCACAGGCTGGAAGAACGTCTCCCCGCCGGAGGTGCAGTCCCCACTACCCCCGGACGTCAGCCCGACAGCACTGCTCCCCGAGAACAGCGACCCACCACTGTCCCCGGGCTCCGCACACACGTCGGTCTGGATCAGCCCGCTGACCGTGCCCTCGGAGTAGTTCACGGTCGCGTTCAGCCCGGTGACGGTCCCGTCGTGGACCTGGGTGGTGGACCCGCTACGGGTCACCTTCATCCCCACGGTGGCCTCGGCCGCCCCCGTGATCTGCTGAGCAGACCCGTTGTAGAGGTTGACCTCGCTCGGGTGATCGACCCCGCCGGTGTACTTCACCAGCCCGTAGTCGTTACCCGGGAAGCTGGAGTCCTCGTTCTGCCCGATCGTGGCACCGGACGAGTCCGCCCAACTGGAGATCGACGCGGTGCAGTGCCCCGCGGTGAGGAAGTACGGCGCCCCGCCCTTGGTCACGTTGAACCCGAGCGAGCATCGCCCACCCGACCCGGTGATGGCGTCACCACCGGCGACGAAGGGCTTGAACTCCCCCTTGGACCGCTTGAGTTCAGCGGCACCGTCGAGCCCGGAGACGACCTTGCCCAGCTTGGCCCACTGGGCCTGGGACACGGTCTTGTCGGCGGTGACGACGACCTTGTTGGAGACCGGGTCGGTCGCCCACGAGGTACCGGGGATCGTCGCGTCCTTCTTCAGCGTGGACCGCGCGCCGTCGAGCACGGCGAGGGAGTGGGAGACGATTCTGGCCTTGGCGCCGGCCGCCTGGACGGTATCGGCGGCGGAGGCGTTGAGCACGTTGACGACGAGGCTCTTGGCCTGGGCGTCGTAGTAGCTGCCCGCGCTGTCGGAGCCGAGGTCGGCGAGCAGCGTGGAGGCGAGCTTTCCGGCCGCGGGAGCGGACAGGACTCGCGCGTCGGGCGCGGACTTCACGGGTTCGCTGGCGTTCGCAGTCTGGAAGGTGACACCCGCGGCGACCAGTGCGGCAACACCCGCTCCGGCGATCGCGGCCCGCCGTGCGGGTATGCGTCGATGCTTCAACTCACGTCCTCCTGTGGGGGGTCGGCCCGGCAGGTTGTGGGGACCTGACGAACCGGAAGGCTGGTTGACGAGCGCCCACTCTTCCGAACCGCACAGCCGGGACACAAGGTCGACTTCCGGCCGGACTCTCGAACAACCTGCCCAGCTTGACCGAGGACAGTCACCCCAGGGAATTCGCAGTGCAAACACGGAACGCTGCCCGGACACCACCGCACAGCAACGGCATCGGGTGTCCGAAAACGAACCGTCTCAAAGCGAGACGACGGACCCTGCACGACGAAAAGCGGGCCCCCGCACGCGAGTTGCCGCGTGCGGGGGCCCGCCGAACCGACCCGTCAGAGAGGACGGCCCGTCAGAGAACGCCAGGGAACCTCAGCGAACCTCAGGGAAGGGTCACCCCGTAGTAGCTCAGCGCCTCGGTGACCGGCTGGAAGAACGTCGTACCGCCGGAGGAGCAGTTGCCGCTGCCCCCGGAGGTCAGCCCGTAGGCGACGCTCCCGCCGTACAGCGGACCGCCGCTGTCACCGCCCTCGGCGCACACGGTGGTCTGGATGAGCCCGGACACCACGTCGCCGCTGCCGTAGTTGACGGTGGCGTTCAGCGCGGTGACGCGCCCGCTGTGGGTGCCGGTGGTGGACCCGCGCCGGGTCACCGTGGCCCCCACGGCCGGCGTGGCCGCGCTGCTGATCGTCTGGCTGCCGACCGCGCTCGGGTGCGCGATCGAGGAGTTGGTGTAGCGCACCAGCGCGAAGTCGTTGCCGGGGAAGCTGTACCCGACGTTGGTGCCCAGCAGCGTGGTCTTGGCGGAGTTGCTGTACCAGGTGGAGGCGACCTCACCGCAGTGCCCGGCGGTCAGGAAGTAGTACGTGCTGCCGCTGCGCACGTTGAAGCCGAGCGAGCACCGGTAGGAGCCGCCGTAGATGGCGTCGCCGCCGGTGATCAGCTTGTTGAACTTGCCGGGCGTCCGCTTGATGGTGAGCGCGTCGGCGCCGGCCTGCTCCTTGATCTTGGAGATCTCGGCCTGGGACACCGTGCTGTCCACGGTGACGAGGACGCGGTTGGTCTTGCTGTCGACGGCCCAGGCGGTACCGGGGACGTCGGCCTGGCGGACGGAGTCGCTCGCCTTGGTGAGCTGACTGGCGCTGAACGTGTGGACGTCGCTGGCGTGCGCGGTGGGGGCGGCGAACGCTGCCACGGCAAGGAGGCCGGAGACGGCGGCCGTCAACTGGGTGCGTCTGGCGATACGGCCTCGGGGAGTGGTGCGCTTGATCCTCACGTGTCGTTCCCTCCTGGGGAATTCGGGGGCCCGCGTGGGGTCGGGGCCCGTGAGGCGCAGCCAGCGGCAGGTCTGTCCGGACGTGCATGCCCCTGACAAGCGCTGAGGGGGAGTATTCGGCCGAACGACCGGTAGGCACAAGAGTGCCTTTCGGCCGTCACCGCCTCAACGGCGATACAGGTCCCGCACCCTGACGTCCCCTCAAGTCACAAAAGACGACAATCGCCCCATGCGCCCCACCTCGGACGCCCCTCTGTCACCCGGACACACCACACATCACCCGTCCGCCGCGACAAATCATATTTCACTCTCAGTCAGCAGCCGTATGAGTCGGAGCCCTTGGGGCACAAGGGCTCTCGACGGATCGATCGTGCACCAGTACCGTCACAAACCCCCCGCGCGGCGTCTATCCACTTGGCGCGCCGTCCGCATCATGGATGACCATAGGGAAGCGAAGAACGAGAAAGACCGCTGTGAGAGGAGGCGTCCATGGGATCGGTACGCAAGGCGAGTGCGTGGCTCGGCCTCGTCGACGACAACGATGACGAGCGTTACTACGACGACGACTACTCCGAGGGCACGGAGTCCGCAGACGCCTGGGTCACCGACCCGCGGGTGAAGGTGGCGGCGGACACGGCCGAGGACAAGGGCCGCCGGATCGGCACGGTCACCCCGGACAGCTTCCGGGACGCCCGCGCCATCGGCGAACTGTTCCGGGACGGTGTCCCGGTCATCATGAACCTCACGGCGATGGAGGGCGCCGACGCCAAGCGCGTGGTGGACTTCGCGGCCGGACTCACCTTCGGGCTGCGGGGCACGATCGAGCGGGTGGCGACGCGGGTCTTCCTGCTGACGCCCGCCCACACCGAGATCATCAGTGGCGAACCGGCCGGCCGCCGGGAGGACGGCTTCTTCAACCAGAGCTGAGGCGGGGCCGTTCACCGGCCCCGCCCCCCCAGGGGCTCACCGGAAGGCGTCGAGCCCGGTGAGCGCCTTGCCCAGCACGAGCTGGTGCATCTCCACGGTGCCCTCATAGGTGAGCACCGACTCCAGGTTGGTCGCGTGCCGCATCACGGGATACTCCAGGGAGATCCCGTTGGCACCGAGGATCGTCCGCGCCGTACGGCAGATCTCGATGGCCTCGCGGACGTTGTTCAGCTTGCCGAAACTGATCTGCTCGGGCCGCAGCCGCCCGGCGTCCATCCGCCGCCCCAGATGATGGGCGAGCAGAATCCCCTTGTGCAGCTCCACCGCCATGTCGGCGAGCTTGGCCTGGGTGAGCTGGAAGCCCCCGATGGGCCGCCCGAACTGCTCCCGCGTCCGCGCGTACTCCAGGGCGGCCTCGAAGCTGGCGCGGGCGGCGCCCATCGAACCCCAGACGATGCCGTACCGGGCGTGCGAGAGGCAGCCGAGCGGTCCGCGCAGCCCGGTGACCTCCGGCAGCACCGCGTCGGCGGGCAGCCGTACGTCGTCCAGGACGAGTTCGCTGGTGACGGAGGCCCGCAGGGACCACTTGTGCTTGATCTCCGGCGCCGAGAAGCCGGGCAGGTCGGTGGGGACGACGAAGCCCCGGATGCCGTCCTCGGTACGCGCCCAGACCACCGCGACCCCGGCGACCGAGCCGTTGGTGATCCACATCTTGCGCCCGCTGAGCACCCAGTCGTCGCCGTCCCGCTTGGCGAACGTACGCATGCCGGCCGGGTCGGAGCCGTGGTCGGGCTCGGTCAGCCCGAAGCAGCCGATCACCTCGCCGGAGGCCATGCGGGGCAGCCACTCGTTCTTCTGCTCCTCGCTGCCGTACCGGTGGATCGCGTACATGGCGAGGGAGCCCTGCACCGAGACCAGGGACCGGATGCCGGAGTCGGCGGCCTCCAGCTCCAGGCAGGCGAGGCCGTACTGCACGGACGACGCGCCCGCGCAGCCGTACCCGGTCAGGGACATGCCGAGAGCGCCGATCGAGCCGAGTTCGCGGGCCAGCTCCCGGATGCCGGGCAGCTCGCCCTTCTCGTACCAGTCGGCCACGTACGGCAGGACCCGGTCCGCCGCCCAGGAGCGGACGGTGTCGCGGACGGCGAGGTCCTCGGGGTCGAGCAGGTCGTCCAGGCCGAGCGGGTCGGCGGGATCGAACGCGGGCGGCTTCGGGGACGCGGACATGTGAAACACCCTCCGGCACTGTGCGGCTCAGGAAAACTAGCAGCGCTAGTTACGATGCCCGGCCGACGTTACGGCCGACTCCGCCCCACGTCCAGAGCGACAGTGCCGCGGTCAGGCGGACACCGTGGGTTTCCCGGCCGCCCTGGGCGCGGGGAGGTCGCCCTTGGCGAGCGGTACGGGGGTCTGCGTCACCGGTTCCGGCGCCCCGGCGCCCTCCGGCGCGCAGTTCATTACCTTGGGCAGCCGGAGCGCCATCAGCGCGCCGAGCAGCAGCAGACCGGCGCTGACCAGCAGGGTCACGTGCAGCCCGTGCACGAAGGAGTCGCGGGCCGCGTGGCGCAGCGCGGCTCCGGCGGGCCCGCCGAGCCGTGCGGCCACCTCGTAGGCCTCGCCCAGCGAGCGGCCCGCCGCCGAGGAGGCGGAGGCGGGGACGCCGGGCACGGAGCTGAGGGCGGGCGCGTAGGCCGCGTTCATCACGCTGCCGAGCAGGGCGATGCCGATGCCCGCGCCCAACTGGTAGGAGGTCTCGCCGATGGCCGCGGCGCCGCCGGCCCGGTCGGCCGGGGCCTCGCTGAGCATGGACTCGTAGGCCCCGAAGAGGGTCGTCTCCAGGCCGAAGCCGAGCAGGACGAAGCCGGTCAGGAGCAGCGGGGTGTTGTCGTGGCCGCCCATCGCGGTGAGGAGGACGACGGCGACGGCGGTGAGGCAGAACCCGGCGCAGACCATCCGGCGCGGCCCGAGGAGGCGCAGCACCCGCGCGCCCGCGAGGCCCGCCGCCATCGCGGCGACGGTCAGCGGCAGCAGCCGCAGCCCGGTCTGGAGCGGGGACAGCCCCAGGACGAGCTGGAGGTACTGCGCGGCGATCAGCTCCAGGCCGACCAGGGCCAGCATGGCGAGCACGATGCAGCCCACGGAGGTGCTGAACGCGGGCCGCCGGAACATGCCGAGGTCGACCAGGGGGTGGGCGCGGCGGGACTGGCGCCGTACGAAGAGGAAGAGGAGCGCCGCGCCCACCACGAGCGGTACCAGGGTGAGCGGGCCGGTCATGTCCTCGCCGCCGCCGAGCCGCTTGACGCCGAGGACGACGCCGAACAGGCCGCCGGCCGCCATCAGCGCGCCGACGACGTCCCAGGGGCCGTCGCGCTCGCCGCGCGACTCGGGCAGCAGCATCCGGCCGACCGGCAGGCTCACCAGCATCAGCGGGATGTTGACCAGGAAGACGGAGCCCCACCAGAAGTGCTCCAGCAGGAACCCGCCGAGCAGCGGGCCGACGGCCGCGCCGACGGCGGCGACCGCGCTCCAGATGCCGATGGCGAGCGCCCGTTCGCGCCGGTCGGGGAAGACCTGGCGCAGGATGGACAGCGTGGCCGGCATGATCATGGCGCCGCCGACACCGAGCAGCGCGCGGGCCAGGATCAGCGTCTCGCCGTTGTGGGCGAGCGCGGCCAGGGCCGAGGCCAGGCCGAAGAGGGTGTAGCCGAGCAGGAGGACGCGTCTGCGTCCGACCCGGTCGCCCAGCGTGCCGAAGAGGATCAGCAGCGAGGCGCAGACCAGGGGATAGATGTCGACGATCCAGAGCAGTTCCACCGCGCTGGGTCTGAGGTCCTCGGTGACGGCGGGGACCGCCACGTGCAGCACGGTGGCGTCGAGGCCGACGAGCAGCAGGCTGACACAGAGGACGACGAGGACGACCCAGCGGTTGGCACCGGCCCCGGCCGCCCGACGGCACGGCCTGACGGCGGCCGCGGTCGTCCCGGACATACACGTACCTCCAGAAGAATCCTCGCGTGCGGCGGGTCGGCGGGGTGGGGTCTCCACGCCGTACGGCCGGAGAGGAGCGGTGTCTCCGGCCCGCTCGGACCCACGCGGGTGGCTCGTCAGCGTACGCGAGTTCATGCCCTGGTCACGTGGCGGACCTCTCACCGGTGCGCACCGATCGGTGTGGCGTGCGCCACCCTCGCGACCTGCGCTCACCGGCGTGTGACCGGGCGGTCCGCGCGGCCGTCGATAATCGGCGCGTGACCGAAACAGCTACGCGGCCGGCCCCGCCCGCGACCTCCCTCCCCCGCCGGGCCCTGCCCGCGCTCCTGGGGTACGTGGAGGTCCGCGCCCTGGGGCTGGCCGTGCTGGCCGTGTGGAGCGCGGCACGCGGCACGAGCGCGCACAAGCTGCTCTCCGCCCGCTGGGACTCCCTCTGGTACGCGCGGGTCGCCGGGGCGGGCTACGGCCACGAGGTCCGGCTGCCCGACGGTGACGTCCACTCGGACCTGGCGTTCTTCCCGCTGCTGCCCTGGCTGGAGCGGCTGCTGCACGCGGTGACCCCGCTGTCGTACGCGGACGCGGGTCTCGCGGTCTCCGCGCTGGCCTCGCTCGCGGCGGTCGGCGGGATCTTCGCGGTGGCGGACCGGCTGTACGGGGCGCGGGCCGGGGTGTGCGCGGTGCTGCTGTGGGCGGTGCTGCCGGTCGGGATCGTGCAGTCGATGGCGTACAGCGAGTCCCTGTTCACCGCGCTGGCCGCCTGGTCGCTGTTCGCGGTGCTGTCCGGGCGCTGGGTGACGGCGGGGCTGCTGGCCTCGTTCGCCGGTCTCACCCGGCCGGTGGGGGCGGCGGTGGTCGCCGCGGTCTGGGTCGCGGCCATCGCCTCGTCCCGACGAACCGGGAGCACGCCCGGCGCGCCGCGCGCCCCGGCGTGGCGAAGGGTGCTCGGCGCGGCCCTGGCTCCGCTGGGCGCGGCGGCCTATGTGCTGTGGGTGGGCCACCGCACCGGGGACGGCCTGCTCGGCTATCTCGACGTCCAGGCGGGATGGCGCAACGGCTTCGACGGCGGGTACGCCTTCGCGCGCTTCGTCGCCGCCATGCTCACGGCGTTCCCCTCGGCTCTCGCGGGCATCGCCCTGATCCTCGGCGTCGCCCTGCTGCTCCGGCTGTACCTGGCCGGGGTGCGCCAGCGGCAGCCGCTCGCGCTGCTCGTGTACAGCGGGGTCGTGCTGGCGCTGGCCCTGTGCGCGTCGAGCTACTTCGGCTCCAAGCCCCGCCTGCTGCTACCGGCCTTCCCGCTGCTGTTCCCCCTGGCCCGCGCCCTGGCCCGGGCCCGCCCGGCCCGCGCGGCGCTGCTCACCGCGGCGCTCGCGGCCGTCGCGGCCCTCTACGGCGCCCTGTGGCTGAACGGCTCCGGCCCGCCCTGACCGGCCCGCGGGCCGGGTGAGCGCCCGCCGAATACGAGGCCACCTTTCGGTGAACCAATTTAAAAGCGCCATAAAGACACTCCCCGGCTGATCGGGGAAATTGCGGGGGCCGCTTCGGCGATATTGCCGACGCTCAGGAATTCAAGTGGTTCCTGAGAGGTTTCCCACATCACATCGTCATCACAAAGCCCCGGTAACGACCAGGAACACAGCTCACTCGCTGTAACGTCGATTGGGTGCGTACCGAACGAAACCTCACCCGGCGTCTGGACCGGGTGTTCGCCAGGCTGGACCGTGAGCCGGAACGACCGGCCCACATCGATGTGCCGAGGATGTCCCGGCACCGGGTCGTGCTGTTCTCCTCGACCCTGGCCTTCTACCTGGCGATCGTGTGGGCCGTGATCACCACGTCCTGGCTGGTCCGGCTGGACTGGCGGGTCATGTTCTTCCGGCCGTACCAGCAGTGGCCCGAGATCCACGCCTTCCTCGACTACTACGTGGTGCTCGGCCAGCGCGGCCCCACCGCGGTGATGGTCGCGGCCTGGCTCGGCTGGCGCTCCTGGCGGCAGCACACGGTCCGTCCGCTGCTGACCCTGGCCGCCTCGCTGCTGCTGCTGAACATCACGGTCGGCGCCGCCAAGCTCGGCATGGGCCGGCTCGGCCCGCACTACGCCACCGTGATCGGCTCGAACGAGATGGGTCTGGGCGGAGACATATTTCCCAGCGGTCACACCGCCAACGCGGTCGTGACCTGGGGCATCCTGGCCTATCTGGCCTCCACGCCGACGGCGCGCCGCTGGCTGTCGGCGCTCTCCGCCGTCACCTCGCTCGGCGTCGGCCTCACCACCGTCTACCTCGGTACGCACTGGCTGAGCGACGTGCTGCTGGGCTGGGCCGCCGGACTGCTGATCCTGCTGGCGCTGCCGTGGTTCGAGCCGCTGATCTCCAAGGTCGAGGACGCGCTGTTCGCCCTGCGGGACCGCCTGCGCGCCCGTCGGCGGCGTTCCGCACCGGCGCCGTCCGCGCCGCTCGCACCGGTGGCGCTCCAGCCCCTGGGCAAGGTCGCCGAGCCGGCCGCCGCGACGCGGGAGCCGGTCGGGTCCGCGCGCGGTGCCCGGCCCCCGATCCATCTGGCGCCGGGCCCGCACACCACCCGCTCGGAGCGCACCCCGGTCACCCCGGCGGGCAGCCGCCGTCCGCCGCACGCCGCGGACCGGCTCCCGCGCGGCGCCTCCCAGGCCGCGCGCCCCTGACGGCCGGGTCAGCCCTTCCAGACACGGGCGACCCGGCCGTCCCGCACCTCGAAGTTGAGGCGGCCCGTGCGGTACTCCATGGTGATGACCGCGCCGGGCGGCAGCGCCCGCACCGTCTGCCAGCCCTGGCTCCGGGCGCGCCGGTCGGCGTCCTCCGCGGCCAGGCCGACGTAGTTGTCCAGGGTGTCCTGCGGCTCCGGTGGCGGAGCGGGAATCTGTGCCATGCGGCCACGCTAGGCGGCGCGCGGCGACTACGGAAGGCACCCGTTCCGACGGGTCCGGGGTACCGCCCGGTCACACTTCTGTCACAGCTCCCCGCACCGGTGACCCGCGCTCTTCGTCACACGTATGGGGGTTTCCGTTCACCTTCACGGGGTAATCGAACAGAATTTTCCCGCAGGGCCGGTCACGGGCTTCAATTACCGGTCGTAATGCGTCGGATCACACACCGGAACCGGCCAAGAACGGGACCTGACGTTTTTCCCGCGAAATAGGGCGCAGAGGCCTGGGATCTGACGGCGCATAGGAAATTCACGGGTTCCCCGGCGCGTCCCCGCTCACCGGTTCCGCACGA
This sequence comes from Streptomyces seoulensis, assembly GCF_022846655.1. Taxonomy (NCBI): domain Bacteria; kingdom Bacillati; phylum Actinomycetota; class Actinomycetes; order Kitasatosporales; family Streptomycetaceae; genus Streptomyces; species Streptomyces seoulensis. The sequence continues at coordinate 1,960,303 of NZ_AP025667.1, read as the reverse complement.
ACAGGTATGCGAACGGCCGCCGCCCTCAGGAGGGCGGCGGCCGTGGCCGTCGAGGCGGGGCTACGCGTCAGAGCGCGAGCTGCTGCCCCGGCACGATCAGGTTCGGGTCGGCCCCGATGACCGACCGGTTGGCGGCGTAGACCCGCTGCCAACTCATGCCGTGCCGGGCCGCGATGGTGCTCAGCGTGTCGCCCTCGCGGACGGTGTAGCCGCCCCGGTGGGCACCCCGGTCGGCGTGGGTCGCCGCCGGGCGCTGCGTCGCCTTGGCCGGTGCGGACCGGGCCGGTACGGACTTCTTGCGCACGGTGCCCTTGTCGGTCCCGGTGCCCGCGGCGGACGCGGGTGCGCCGCCGGAGGCTCCGGCGCGGCCGGAGCAGACCGGCCAGGCCCCCCAGCCCTGGGCCTGCTGAACCTTGGTCGCCACGGCGATCTGCGCGCTCCTCGACGCCTGGTCCGCGGTGGGGGCGTAGGCGCCGCCCCCGTAGGCACGCCACGTGCCGGCGGAGAACTGGAGTCCGCCGTAGTAGCCGTTGCCGGTGTTGATGCTCCAGTTGCCGCCGCTCTCGCACTGGGCGATGCGGTCCCAGACTCCGTTGTCCGCCGCCTGGGCCTCTCCGGAGGCGGCCAGCAGCCCCAGCGGGGCGAGCAGCGCGGCCCCGGCGAGGGCGGCCGTCGTGCGGCCCTTGCGGGCGCCGCCGTGACGGTTCGCGTCACGGGCGGTGTCGGCGGCGGCGGTCGAACGGGTGGTATCGGCACACTCGGACATGCAGTTCCCTCTCCACGAACCCGGGCTCCCCCTGGGCGGGGCGCGTCTCGCCGCGTAGGACCGCGGTTCCACGTGCCCGCCCCGTCCACCGGTTCCGGTGCCACGGCCGCTATCGGCCCGGCGCCGGGCGGCGGACCTACCCGAGCGGTGCTAGTTGCACACGGCGAAGGAATCTAAGGAGGACAGGTGCCACATTTCAACAACACCCCGTCGGGGCAGGCCAGTTGGCGGTTACCGCAGGTATCGGCGATTTCCGGCCAACCACTTCATACGGTTATTTCGGGAATTGTCGACCATAGGGTGAGGACGCCTGTGACCCACATCACCCGTTCAAGTTCCTTGACCGTGCACGGAGTTGACGCTCAGTGGCCGATTCGGTGCCGAAAGTGACCCTGCGCGGTGGTCGGTTCGATTCCGTTCCCCCTGGGGCGTGACCCCCACCACAGGACGCCCGTTGTCTTCTGCATGAGCCCGCAACCCTACGGCTCAGCGACCGGGAGCCACCCGGCCGACCGCGCGCATCCCGAGGGAGCCATCGTGCCGCGCATGCTCGACGTCAGTGACGCCGTACGCGCCGAGATCGGCGACGAAGAAGCCGACCGGCTGCTCGCCGGAGAGAACGCTCCGGGCAGTTACGACTGCACGTCCTGCCGCACTCCGGGGGACTCCGGGCAGGAACGCACCAGCACCGTCCTGTTCGTCGGTGACGAGACCGCCGTCCTCGCCTTCGCCCACGCGGGCTGTCTGCCCTCGCAGGTCGTGCAGGTCACCGAGGAGCAGTTGCAGGGCGCCGTCCGCTCCATCGGCGGCGAGGCGGCCCCGGGAGAACAGCCCCGGCAGGCCGCGCCCGAGCCCGCCGTGCTCGGGGTGACCAGCGGACTGGTGCTGATCGAGGGCGAGCTGCACCCGGCGCTCGTGGTCGAGCCGACCGGACCCATCGCCCGCCCCGGCGCCACCGGGGGCGGTGACGACTTCCTGCCGCTCCTGATCGAGCAGGGCTTCATGCCGGTGACCGCGCTGGCCTCCGTCCCGCCGGTGCTGCACGGCTGGTCGGTGCTGCTCGCCGTGGGCCAACTGCACGCGGTGCTCCAGCCGGGGCCGCACGGCAGCCAGCCGGTGGCGTGGTGGCAGGCCCACCAGCCGCTCCAGGTCACGGACAGTTGGCGGGCCGCCGCCAACAAGCACCAGCAGGTGCTGATGTTCGCCGCCCCGGTCGGCTCCATCGGCCGCCAGCCCCGCGAGGACCTGCTGCGCGACGCGCTGGACAAGGCCGCCGCGAACGGCCGTCTGGTCGCGGCCGCGCTGCCGCTCGCCGGCACCTGAGACCGCCTCCCCCGGCCACCGGCCGTGCCGGCCCCCCACCCCCTGGGGCCGGCACGGCCGGTCGTGCTGTCCGGCGCGCCGCCGAAGGCCGCTCACGGGCCCGCATCTCTTTGGGGGGCACCGTCGTTTGGACATACGTGCACCCATACGACACTTCTCCCCGCCGGCCCGCCCTGTCCCCCGTTCCCGTCGCCCGGTCCGGGCAGGAGAACTCCGGCGGACCCTCGTCCACGCCGATCTACGACACGCTGTACGCGGAGTGGGTCAAGACCTTCCGTACGCTGCCCTTCGATCGCAGTGGTGAGGAGAACCTCGATTTCACCGCCTTCGGGAGCCTCCCGCAGAGCACGGGCTCGTACGGCGGGCACCGGCCGGGGTCGTTCAGCAGCTCCTACAGCGCCTACAGCGCGGGCGCGTACAGCGCGCGGCAGCAGTCCCAGTGGCAGCGGATCGGCACGATCGGGCGGGCCCAGCCGGACGGCAACGGCTCGGGACCGGCGGCGCTCCCCCCGGGCCCGCGCCAGGGAAACTGAGCCGCACGCGAAAGGGCGGCCCGTCTCCACCGAGACCGGGCCGCCCTTTCGCGTACTTCGTGTCCGCCGCAGCGGTTACTTCTTCTTCGCGCCGCGCTTCTCGCGCACCCGCACCGAGAGGTGGATCGGGGTGCCCTCGAAGCCGAACTCCTCGCGCAGGCGGCGCTCGATGAAGCGCCGGTAGCCCGCCTCGATGAAGCCGGAGGCGAAGAGGACGAAGCGCGGCGGCTTGGTGCCCGCCTGGGTGCCGAACAGGATGCGCGGCTGCTTGCCGCCCCGCACCGGGTGCGGGTGGGCGGCGACCAGCTCGCCGAGGAAGGCATTCAGCCGGCCGGTGGGGACCCGGCTCTCCCAGCCGTCGAGCGCGGTCTCGATCGCCGGGACCAGCTTCTCCATGTGGCGGCCGGTGCGGGCGGAGACGTTGACGCGCGGGGCCCAGGCGACCTGGCCCAGCTCCGTCTCGATCTCCCGCTCCAGGTAGTAGCGGCGCTCCTCGTCGAGGGTGTCCCACTTGTTGAAGGCGAGCACCACGGCGCGGCCCGCGTCGACGGCCATGGTGACGATGCGCTGGTCCTGCACGGAGATGTTCTCGGAGGCGTCCAGCAGGATGACCGCGACCTCCGCCTTCTCCACGGCGGCGGCCGTGCGCAGGGAGGCGTAGTAGTCGGCGCCCTGCTGGAGGTGGACACGCTTGCGGATGCCCGCGGTGTCGACGAACTTCCAGGTCTTGCCGCCGAGGTCGATCAGCTCGTCGACCGGGTCGCGGGTGGTGCCCGCCATCTCGTTGACGACGACGCGCTCCTCGCCCGCGACCTTGTTCAGCAGCGAGGACTTGCCGACGTTCGGGCGGCCGATCAGCGCGATCCGGCGCGGGCCGCCGACGCCGGTGCCGAAGGTCTGCGCGGGGGCGTCGGGCAGCGCCTCCAGGACGGCGTCCAGCATGTCGCCGGTGCCGCGGCCGTGCAGGGCGGAGACCGGGTGCGGCTCGCCGAGGCCCAAGGCCCACAGGTAGGCCGCGTCGGACTCGCCGGAGAGGCCGTCGACCTTGTTGGCGGCCAGCACGACCGGCTTGCCGGCCTTGCGCAGCAGCCGGACCACGGCCTCGTCGGTGTCGGTGGCGCCGACCTTGGCGTCCACCACGAAGACGACCGCGTCGGCGGCCTCGATCGCGTACTCGGCCTGGGCGGCCACGGAGGCGTCGATGCCGAGGACGTCCTGCTCCCAGCCGCCGGTGTCGACGACCTTGAAACGGCGGCCGGCCCACTCCGCCTCATAGGTGACGCGGTCGCGGGTGACGCCGGGCTTGTCCTCGACGACCGCCTCACGGCGGCCGATGATCCGGTTCACCAGGGTCGACTTGCCGACGTTGGGACGGCCGACGACGGCGAGCACGGGGAGCGGGCCGTGGCCCGCCTCCTCGATGGCGCCCTCGACGTCGTGGATGTCGAAGCCCTCTTCCGCGGCGAGCTGCATGAACTCCGCGTACTCGGCGTCGCCGAGAGCCCCGTGCTCGTGCTCGTGCGCGGCCGAGCCGTCGGGCTGGTTCTGGTCGTTCATGAAGTCCGTACCTCGTCGTCGTTCGTCGTGATCGGTGGATCGGCCCGTTCCGGGCCGGTTCCACTACTCAAGTGTCGCCCAGCGCCCGGTCAGGCGCCTGGCGTTTTCCAGGTGTGCGGTGAGCCGCTTCTGGATGCGCTCGGTCGCCTCGTCCAGCGCCTTGCGCGTGCGCCGCCCGCTTCCGTCGCCCGCTTCGAACGGGTCTCCGAAGACCACGTCGACGCGCGAGCGCAGCGGCGGCAGCGCCTTGACCAGGCGGCCGGGCCGGTCGGCGCTGCCGAGCACGGCCACGGGCACGATCGGTGCCCCGCCGCGCACGGCGAAGTAGGCGAGCCCGGCGCGCAGCGAGGCGAAGTCGCCCTCGCCCCGGGTGCCCTCCGGGAAGATGCCCAGGACCCCGCCCTGCTCCAGCACACCGAGCGCCCTGCCGATGGCGGTGCGGTCGGCGGTGGTGCGGTCGACCTTGAGCTGGCCGATGCCGGTCAGGAAGGGGTCGAGCGGCCCGATGAACGCCTCCTGCTTGATCAGGAAGTGCGTCGGCCGGGGCGCCACGCCCATGACCATCGGGCCGTCGATGTTGTGGGAGTGGTTCACGGCGAGGATCACCGGGCCACTGGCGGGCACCTTCCAGGCACCCAGCACGCGTGGCTTCCACAGGCCGTACATCAGCCCGACGCCGATGCGCCGGCCGATCTCGGCGCCCCGCTCGGAGGGCGGTGCGGGCAGGCTCACTTCCCGGCCCGCTTCTCCTCGACCAGGGTGACGACGCACTCGATGACCTGGGCGAGGGTCAGCTCGGTGGTGTCCACCTCGACCGCGTCGCCGGCCTTGGCGAGCGGGGAGGTCTTGCGGCTGGAGTCGGCCGCGTCCCGCTGGATCAGCGCCTCGCGGGTGGCGGCGACGTCGGAGCCCTTCACCTCGCCGCTGCGGCGGGCCGCGCGAGCCTCCGGGGAGGCGGTGAGGAAGATCTTCAGGTCGGCGTCGGGCAGCACGGTCGTGCCGATGTCACGGCCCTCGACCACGATGCCCTCCTCGGCCCCGGCGGCGATGGAGCGCTGCAGCTCGGTGATCCGGGTGCGCACCTCGGGCACGGCGCTGACCGCGCTGACCTTGGAGGTGACGTCCTGGGTGCGGATCGGGCCGGCCACGTCGAAGCCGTCGACGGTGATGGTGGGGGCCAGCGGGTCGGTGCCGGAGACGATCTCCGCCTTGCCCGCGACGGCGGCGATCGCGGTGGGGTCCGCGAGGTCGATGCCGTTGGTCACCATCCACCAGGTGATGGCCCGGTACTGGGCGCCGGTGTCCAGGTAGCTGAGGCCGAGCTGCGCGGCCACGGCCTTCGACGTGCTCGACTTGCCCGTGCCGGAGGGGCCGTCGATCGCTACGATCACGGGCTTGGCGGTCGGGGCGGCGCCGTTTTCCACGGGAGGGCACCTTCCTGGTGAAGGGTGTCGGTCGGGGTGGCGGGGCGCGAGGGCGCCCCGCACAAGGTTACTGGGTGTGGGTCACTCGTACGGACGCACAGGGGTGGCGGGACCAGCGGGGACCCGCGTCACTGCCTCAGCGCCCAGCCACGCTCGCGCAGCGCCTCGGTGAGGACGGGCGCGGCCCCCGGCTCGACCATGAGCTGGACGAGACCGGCCTGCTGTCCGGCGGCGTGCTCGATGCGGACGTCCTCGATGTTGACCCCGGCCCGTCCGGCGTCGGCGAAGATGCGGGCCAACTGGCCGGGCTGGTCGTCGATGAGGACGGCGACGGTCTCGTAGGCGCGCGGCGCTGTGCCGTGCTTGCCGGGGACGCGGACCTGGCCGGCGTTGCCCCGGCGCAGCACGTCCTCGATGCCGGCGCCGCCGGTGCGCCGCTTGTCCTCGTCGGCGGACTGCAGGGCGCGCAGGGCCCGCACGGTCTCGTCGAGATCGGCGGAGACGTCGGTGAGGAGGTCGGCCACGGGTCCGGGGTTGGCGGAGAGGATGTCGATCCACATCCGGGGGTCGGAGGCCGCGATCCGGGTGACGTCGCGGATGCCCTGCCCGCACAGCCGTACGGCCGACTCCTCGGCGTTCTCCAGCCGGGCGGCGACCATGCTGGAGACCAGGTGCGGCATGTGGGAGACCAGCGCGACGGCGCGGTCGTGGGCGTCGGCGTCCATGACGACCGGGACGGCCCGGCAGTGCGAGACGAGTTCGAGGGCGAGGTTCAGCACCTCGGTGTCGGTGTCGCGGGTGGGGGTGAGCACCCAGGGGCGGCCCTCGAAGAGGTCGGCGGTGGCGGCCAGCGGGCCGGACTTCTCGCGGCCGGACATGGGGTGGGTGCCGAGGTAGCGGGCGAGGACGGCCTCGTCCAGGCCGAGCGCCTCCAGTTCGCGGCGCGGGCCGCCCTTGACGCTGGCCACGTCGAGGTAGCCGTGCGCGAGGTCGCGGCGCATGGCGTCGGCGAGGACGGTGGCGACGTGGGCGGGCGGGGCGGCGACCAGGGCGAGGTCGACCCGGCCCTGCGGCGGCTCGTCGGTGCCGGCGCCGAGGGCGGCGGCGGTGCGGGCCTGCGCGGGGTCGTGGTCGGCGAGGTGGACGGTGACGCCCCGCTGGGTGAGGGCGAGCGCGGCCGAGGTCCCGATGAGCCCGGTGCCGATGACGAGTGCGGTTCTCACTGGGCGATGTCCTTGCGCAGGGCGGCGGCGGAGCCGAGGTAGACGTGGTTGACGGCGCTGCGGGGCCGGTCGGACTCGATGTGCGCGAGCAGCCGGACGACCCTCGGCATGGCGCCGGCGATGTCCAGCTCCTGGGCGCAGATCAGGGGCACGTCGACGATGCCGAGCTTGCGCGCGGCGGCGGCCGGGAAGTCGCTGTGCAGGTCGGGGGTGGCCGTGAACCAGATGCTGATCAGGTCGTCGGCGGTGAGGTCGTTCCGCTCCAGGACGGCGGTCAGCAGGGCTGCGACCTGCTCCTCCATGTGGCCGGACTCGTCCCGCTCCAACTGGACGGCCCCCCGGACCGCTCGTACCGCCACTGCGCTGCTCCTCGCTGACTGCTGCGCCGGCCCGTGCCGGCTTCTGGTGCGTCCAGCCTAGTCAGCGTGGGCGGGCGGGGTGCGCGCCGCCCGCGCCGTGAGACGGGGCGCCCGTTCGGCCGAGGCGGGGTCCGACCCGCTGCCGCCTCCTTCGTCCGGGCCGCGTTCGATGCCAGGATGCCCGGAAGTCTGGCACTTTCTGCCATTTCCAGCCCCTTGGACATACGGAGTGACGACATGAACCAGCCCGCGACACGGCGCACGCTTCTCGCCACAGGGGCCGCCACGCTCGCCGTCTGCTGCGTGGGATGCGGCGACGACGGCGACAGTTCCTCGGCCGCCGCCAGCACCTCCCCCGGCGAGAGCTCCTCGGCCTCCTCCGGCTCCGGCGACGGGCAGGCGCTGGGGAACGTCGGCGAGATCCCGGAGGGCGGCGGCAAGATCTTCACGGCGGAGAAGGTCGTGGTGACACAGCCCGCCAAGGGCGAGTACAAGGCGTTCTCCGCCATCTGCACCCACCAGGGCTGCACGCTGAACAAGGTCGCGGACGGCACGGTCGACTGCCCCTGCCACGGCAGCAGGTTCCGCATCTCCGACGGCTCGGTGGCGCACGGCCCGGCCACCGAGCCGCTGGCCGCCAAGGAGATCATGGTGCACGGAAATTCGATCCACCTGGGCTGACCGCCCGCGTACGCTCCCCCGCATGCGCCCCGCCGACCTGGTCCGTGACCACACCGTCTACGCCTGTGTCATGGGCTCCCGCGCCTTCGGCCTGGCCACGGACACCAGCGACACCGACCGGCGGGGCGTGTATCTGGCCCCGACCCCGCTGTTCTGGCGCTTCGAGAAGCCGCCGACGCATGTCGAGGGGCCGGGCGAGGAGCGGTTCTCCTGGGAGCTGGAACGCTTCTGCGAGCTGGCACTGCGGGCCAACCCGAACATCCTGGAGTGCCTGCACTCCCCGCTGGTGGAGCACCTGGACGACACCGGCCGCGAACTGCTGTCCCTGCGCGGGGCGTTCCTCTCCCGCCAGGTCCACGCCACCTTCACCGGCTACGCCCTCGGCCAGCGCCGCAAGCTGGACGCCGACGTACGCACCACCGGCGCCCCGCGCTGGAAGCACGCGATGCATCTGCTCCGCCTGCTGGCCAGCGCCCGCGACCTGCTCCGCACCGGTGAGCTGCGGCTCGACGTGGGCGAGGGGCGCGAGGCGCTGCTGGCGGTCAAGCGGGGCGAGGTGCCCTGGCCGGAGATCGAGTCACGCATGGCCCGCCTGGCGGAGGAGGCCGACGCGGCGCTGTCGCGTACCCCGCTCCCGGCGGAGCCGGACCAGACTCGGGTGGCGGACTTCCTCTACCGCACGCGCCTTGCCTCGGCCCAGCACGCCTAGGCGTCCCAGAGGGCGCCCAGTTCCATCAGCTCGTCCCGGTGCTCGATCCGGTCGACCCAGTCCGCCGGCCAGGCGTCAGCGCCCAGCCAGGCGCCCGCGAAGGCGCCGGTCAGGCAGGCGATGGAGTCGGAGTCGCCCGACGTGCAGGCGGCCCGGCGCAGCGCCAGGACGGGGTCGCCGGGGAAGAGCAGGAAGCAGAGCAGGCCGGTGGCCAGGGCTTCTTCCGCGATCCAGCCCTCACCGGTGGCCAGGCACGGGTCGGTCTCCGGGGAAGCCGTGCGGACCGCGTTCCGGAGGCGGTCGAGGACGGCCAGGCATTCGTCCCAGCCACGGGCGATGAAGTGTTCGGGGCTGGGGTCCTGGGCGCGGGACCACAGGTCACCGAGCCAGGCGTGGTCGTAGTGGGTGCGGTGGTCGAGGGCGTAGGAGCGCAGCCGCCCGACCAGGCCGGCGGGGTCCGTGCCCTGGGCGAGGAGCCACACGGCGTGCGCGGTGAGGTCGGAGGCGGCCAGGGCGGTGGGGTGGCCGTGGGTGAGGGCGGACTGCAACTGGGCGGCGCCGGAGCGCTGTCCGGCGCTCAGGCCGGGGACCAGGCCGAGGGGGGCGACCCGCATGTCGGCGCCGCAGCCCTTGGAGCCGACCTGGCTCGCGTCCCGCCAGGGCCGCCCGTCGTCCTTCAGCAGCTCGCACGCCGTCAGGCAGGTCCTGCCGGGCGCGCGGTTGTTCTCCGGGGACTCGTACCAGGCCACGAACTCCTCGCGCAGCGGCCTCTCCAGCCGTGCGGGCGAGAGATCACCCCGGCCGGTCGCGGTGCGCAGCGCACGCCCCAGCGCGAGGGTCATCTGCGTGTCGTCGGAGACGAGGGCGCGGTCCGGGAGCTCCATCTCCCGCCAGGGACCGCACTTGGCGAGGATGGAGGGCACGTCGTCGAACTCGGTCGGAAAACCGAGCGCGTCGCCGAGTGCGAGGCCGAGCAGGGAACCGGCGGCTGCGCGCTTTCCCGCGGGTGCGGCGGTCATGGGTACGCCCTTCCGGGCACACCCCGCCCCGGCCCCCGTTGGTCCGGCCGCACGGCCACCCGACTAATCGTCAGGTTGACCATAAAGCCGGACCGTCGCCGACGGCAAGACCTCGCCCCGGGGGCCGGGTCCTAGAGGTCGACTTCCTTCATCAGCATGCCGACCTCGGTGTTGGACAGGCGGCGCAGCCAGCCCGACTTCTGGTCGCCGAGGGTGATCGGGCCGAAGGAGACGCGCACCAGCTTGTCGACGGGGAAGCCCGCCTCGGCCAGCATGCGGCGCACGATGTGCTTGCGGCCCTCGTGCAGGGTCACCTCGACCAGGTAGTTCTTGCCGGTCTGCTCGACCACCCGGAAGTGGTCCGCGCGGGCGTACCCGTCCTCGAGCTCGATGCCGTCCTTCAGGCGCTTGCCGAGGTCGCGCGGGATCGGGCCCACGATGTGCGCGAGGTAGGTCTTCTTGACGCCGTACCTCGGGTGCGTGAGGCGGTGCGCCAGCTCGCCGTGGTTGGTGAGCAGGATGACGCCCTCGGTCTCCGTGTCGAGCCGGCCCACGTGGAAGAGGCGGGTCTCACGGTTGGTGACGTAGTCCCCGAGGCACTGGCGCCCGTCCGGGTCCTCCATCGTGGAGACGACACCGGCGGGCTTGTTCAGCGAGAAGAACTGGTACGACTGGGTCGCGACGGTCAGACCGTCGACCTTGACCTCGTCCTTCTCCGGGTCCACCCGGCGGCCCTGCTCCAGCACGATCTCGCCGTTGATCTCGACGCGGGACTGCTCGATCAGCTCCTCACAGGCACGCCGCGAGCCGTAGCCCGCGCGGGCGAGGACCTTCTGCAGCCGCTCGCCCTCCTGCTCGGCACCGGGGAAGGTCTTGGGCGGCTTCACGTCCTTCTTGCCCTCGTACCGCTCCCGGTTGCGCTCTTCGGCCCGCGTCTCGAACTCACGCGAGCGGCCGGGCGCCGTACGGCCGCGCCCCGCCTGCTGGGACTGCTTGGGGCCGCCCTTGGCGCCGCCGCGCGCCGCGCCGCCACGGCCGGCCTTCGGGCCGTCCTTCGTGGCGCCGGGACCCACGTCGTAGCGGCGCTCCTCCGGGCGGGGCTTGCTGGGGCGGCCCTGCCCCTTGCGGTCGTCCCGGTCGTTGCCCTGGCCGCGGGGGTTACCGCGTCCGCTGTTCCTGCCGCTGCCGCTGCTTCGCATCAAGGTTTCCGTCTTAGTCGTCTGCGTCCTGACCGCCGGGCGCGTCGGGCGCGTCCGGGTCGAACGACGGGACTCCCTCCTGGGTCTCCGCCTCGATCGCCTCCGCCTCGGGGAGGAAGGGCGCGAGTTCCGGAAGCTCGTCCAAGCCGCGCAGGCCCATCCGCTCCAGGAAATAGTTCGTCGTCACGTACAGGATCGCACCTGTTTCGGGTTCCGTGCCCGCCTCGGCGACCAGACCGCGCTGGAGCAGGGTCCGCATCACGCCGTCGCAGTTGACCCCGCGCACCGCGGAGACGCGGCTGCGGCCGACCGGCTGGCGGTAGGCGACGACCGCGAGGGTCTCCAGGGCCGCCTGGGTGAGCCGGGCCGTCTGGCCCTCCAGCGCGAGGCGTTCGACGGCCGCCGCGTAGGCGGCACGGGTGTAGAAACGCCAGCCGCCCGCGACGAACCGCAGCTCGAAGCCCCGACCCTGCGCGGTGTAGTCGTCGGCCAGCTCGCGCAGCGCGGCGGCGACCTGACGCCTCGGCCGCACGAGGATCCTGGCGAGGTGTTCCTCGGTCGCGGGCTCGTCCACGACCATCAGCACGGCCTCCAGGGCGGGCTTGAGGTCGAGGGCGGCGACGCGGTCGTCGGTGGTCTCGTGGTTCACGTCTTCTGCTTCCCGGCCGTCCCGGCCGTCTCTGCGGGCCGGTCGAACTCGTCGGTGACCATCGGGGCGGCCTCGGTCTCCCCGCCGGTCCAGCGGACGAGCAGGGTGCCGAGCGCGGTCTCCTGGTCCAGGGCGACGGCCTTCTCGCGGTACAGCTCCAGCAGGGCGAGGAAGCGGGCGACGACGGTGAGGGTGTCGTCGGTGTCGGCCACGAGAGCGCGGAAGTCGCTCTCACCGGCCTCGCGCAGCCGGGCGACGACGATCCCGGCCTGCTCCTGGACGCTGACCAGCGGGGCGTGGATGTGGTCGACGTACACCTGCGGCCTGGCCTTCGGCTGCATCGCCTTGACCGCGAGCTCGGCGAACCCCTCGGGCCCGATGCTGATGACCACCTCGGGCAGCAGCTCGGCGTGCTCCGGCTCCAGACCGACGGTACGGGGGTACCGGCGGCCCTCGTCCTCCAGCCGCTCGTTGAAGATGTCGGCGATCCGCTTGTAGGCGCGGTACTGGAGCAGCCGGGCGAAGAGCAGGTCCCGCGCCTCCAGCAGGGCGAGGTCGGCCTCGTCCTCGACCTGGGCGGCTGGCAGCAGCCGGGCGGCCTTCAGATCGAGCAGGGTGGCGGCGACGACCAGGAACTCGGTGGTGCGGTCCAGGTCCCAGTCGGGCCCCATGGCCCGGATGTGCGCCATGAACTCGTCGGTGACCCTGGACAGGGCGATCTCGGTGACGTCCAGCTTGTGCTTGGTGATGAGCTGGAGCAGCAGGTCGAAGGGGCCCTCGAAGTTGTCCAGCCGGACCTTGAACACCCCGTCGGGCGCGGCCTGCTCAGGCGGCTCGACGGGAGCCGGGGCCGGAGGTGCGGTGTCCGGGCCCCGGCCCAGCGGGCGTCTCGGGCCAGGGGTGGCGGTGTGGTGCGGGTTCATGGGGGTCGCAGGCTATCGCTCGACCGGCCGGAAGAGCGGCTAGCGCCCCCGCAGCCGCCGTACCAGGATGCTGGCTTCCCCGCGCGACTCCAGGTCGGCGAGGACCACGGCGACCGCCTCACGGACGATCCGGCCGCGGTCGACGGCGAGGCCGTGCTCGCCGCGCAGGACCAGGCGGGCGTGTTCGAGGTCCATCAGTTCCTCGGCCGAGACGTACACGGTGATCTTCTCGTCGTGCCGCTCGCGCCCGCTGGGCCGCCGGGCGGCCGCCCGGCCGCGCTTGCGGGGCTGCTCGTCGGAGCCGTCCTGCTCGGTCTGGCGCCGTGCGGGCCGGATGCGGGACTCGCCGGACCCGTCCGGTTCCGGGCCGGCCGCCGCGGTGTGCTCGGCGCCCTCGCCGTCGCCGCCCTGCGCGGGCACCGACTGCGGCGCGTCCTGCGCCGCGGCCGGGTCGCTCTCCCCCGCCGGTGCGGGCACCCGCGCCTCGCCGCCGGGTCCGCGCCGGGGCGAGGACGGCTGGAGCGCCATCCCTCCTGTCGTACGGAACAGTTCGTCGGCTCCGGGCAGACTCACTCGGCGTGACACCGGGCGAGCACCTCCCTGGCGAGCTGACGGTAGGCGGCGGCGCCGACGGAGTTGGAGGCGTAGGTGGTGATGGGCTCGCCGGCGACCGTGGTCTCCGGGAAGCGGACCGTCCGGCCGATGACCGTGTGGTAGACGTGGTCGTCGAACGCCTCGACCACCCGGGCCAGCACCTCGCGGCTGTGGACCGTGCGCGAGTCGTACATGGTGGCCAGGATGCCGTCGAGCTCCAGCTCCGGGTTGAGCCGCTCCTGGACCTTCTCGATGGTCTCGGTCAGCAGGGCCACACCGCGCAGCGCGAAGAACTCGCACTCCAGCGGGACGATGACCTTGTGCGCGGCGGTGAGCGCGTTGACGGTCAGCAGGCCCAGCGAGGGCTGACAGTCGATCACGATGTAGTCGTAGTCGTCCATCAGCGGCTTCAGGGCGCGCTGGAGCGTGGACTCGCGCGCGACCTCGGAGACCAACTGGACCTCGGCCGCGGACAGGTCGATGTTGGAGGGCAGCAGGTCCATGTTGGGGACCGCCGTCTTCAGCAGGACCTCGTCGGCCGACATGCCCCGCTCCATGAGCAGGTTGTAGACGGTGAGGTCCAGCTCCATCGGGTTGACGCCGAGGCCCACCGACAGCGCGCCCTGCGGATCGAAGTCCACGAGCAGCACGCGCCGGCCGTACTCCGCGAGCGCCGCGCCCAGGTTGATGGTCGACGTGGTCTTGCCCACGCCGCCCTTCTGGTTGCACATGGCGATGATCTTCGCGGGGCCGTGGTCGGTCAGCGGGCCCGGGATCGGGAAGTACGGCAGCGGGCGCCCGGTCGGGCCGACGCGCTCACGACGCTGACGGGCCGCGTCGGGCGCGAGCGTGGCCGCGTACTCCGGATCGGGCTCGTACTCGGCGTCGGGGTCGTAGAAGTGCCCCTCGGGCAGTTCGTCGTAGTCGGCGAAGTGGTTGCGGGGCGCGCCACTTCCGTCGCCGGCCATGGCGTTCACGTGTTGGCCATCCATGCTCTGGTGTGCTCTCCGGGCCGTCTGCGGAACCGGACTCTGGTGGGCTGCGAAGGTGCGCACCGCGACGGAGCCGACGGCCTCGAGTCCCTCGGGACCCTGGCCCTCTCCGCGCAATCCTGGTCGACCACCTCCGGGAGAAAATGTCGACTCATTCACAAGTCGTCTTACCTCCTTGGTGACCAGGAAACTTCTAGACAAGGTCAGCGTGGCACCATGCCGACGGTTGGCGACTCTATGGCGTGTCGGCGGTCCGCAGCAACACAATCCGCCGGACCCGGCTCGATGTGTCGACAATGAAACATCCCGCTGTCAAGGGCGTACAGCCGTCGCACAGCAGGTTTCACCGGTGTGCGAATCGGTCCAAGCGTTACGTTCGAGGCGAGTTGGCCTAGCGTCGCAAAGTGACCATACACACATCCGGCCGGACCTTGTCGGGCAAGGTCCGGCCGGGTTCACGGTGTTGACGATCCGTGTTGACGAATCGTCTTTTCCACGCTGGCGACTTGGGGGTCCGCCGCGCGGAGCGGGTCAGCCGATGAGCGTCTCGATCGGGAGGTGCTCCAGGCCGTGCGCCTCGGCGACCTCCTTGTAGACCACCTTGCCGTCATGGGTGTTGAGACCACGGGCGAGCGCGGCGTCGCGGCGCAGCGCCTCGACCCAGCCGTTGTTGGCCAGCGAGACGATGTACGGCAGCGTCGCGTTGGTGAGCGCGTTGGTGGAGGTGTTGGGCACCGCGCCGGGCATGTTGGCGACGCAGTAGAAGACCGAGTTGTGCACCCGGAAGGTCGGCTCGGCGTGCGTGGTCGGACGGGAGTCCTCGAAGCAGCCGCCCTGGTCGATGGCGATGTCGACAAGGACACTTCCGGGCTTCATCCGCGACACCAGCTCGTTGGTGACCAGCTTCGGGGCCTTGGCACCCGGGATGAGGACGGCGCCGATGACGAGGTCCGCGTCCAGGACGGCCTTCTCCAGCTCGAAGGCGTTGGACATGATCGCCTTGACCTTGCTGCCGAAGATCCGGTCGGCCTCGCGCAGCTTGTTGATGTCACGGTCCAGCAGGGTGACCTCGAAGCCCATGCCGACGGCGATCTGGGTGGCGTTCCAGCCGGAGACACCGCCGCCGATGACGACGGCCTTGGCCGGGGTCACGCCCGGGACGCCGCCCGGCAGCACACCGCGGCCGCCGGCCGGGCGCATCAGGTGGTAGGCGCCGACCTGCGGGGCCAGGCGGCCCGCGACCTCGGACATCGGGGCGAGCAGCGGCAGCGCGCGGTTGGCGAGCTCGACCGTCTCGTAGGCGATGGCCGTGGTGCCGGACTCCAGCAGGGCGTCGGTGCACTCGCGGGAGGCGGCCAGGTGGAGGTAGGTGAAGAGGATCTGGTCCTTGCGCAGGCGGTGGTACTCCTCCGCGACCGGCTCCTTGACCTTGAGCAGCAGGTCGGCGCTGGCCCACACCTCGTCGGCGGTGTCGAGGATGCCGGCGCCGGCGGCGATGTACTCCTCGTCCGTGATCGAGGAGCCGAGACCGGCACCCCGCTCGACGACGACCTGGTGGCCGCCGCGCACCAGCTCGTGCACGCCGGCGGGGGTGATGGCCACCCGGAACTCGTTGTTCTTGACCTCGCGGGGGATGCCGACCTTCACGTCGATCACGGTCCTTGGCTCAGGGGGTATGGGGGGTGCACTGAAAGACATACCCAGGCATGCCTGGGCACACCGGGAGACACCGCAGGAGAACGTGCGGCAGAGCCAGTTTAATGAAGGTGTTCCGCGTGTCTAGCCTTCCATTGCATCAATCTTCATCAGATGCACTGCGGATTTCGCAGGCGTCGACGTCCGGTTGCACCGACTCACCGTTCTCCGTGGGCCCGTTGGCCGCCTCCTCCTCCAGCATGCGCTCAGCCGCCGCCCGGTGCAGGCGGGCGGCCGTTGGGTCGCCGAGCCGGTCCAGGGTGTCGGCGAGCCGCAACTGCAGCGCGGCCTGCAGCCGGGCGTCGTCCGCGCGCCGCGCCCACTCCACCGCCTCCTGGCAGGTGCGCAGGCACTCCTCGGGCCGTCCGGCGTACTCCTGGACGCGGGCCAGCTCGCTCAGGGCGCGCGCGTGGGCGGCGACGTCGCCCTCCTTGCGGTACCCGGCGAGGGCGGCCCGCCAGTTGCGCTGCGCCTCGCCGTAGCGGCCCGCGTAGGTGTGGGCGGTGGCGATCCGGCCGTAGAGCCGGGCGGCCTCGGCGCGCTCGCCGCGGGCGAGGCGCTGGGACAGGGCGCGCCCGAACCAGTCGGCGGCCCGGTCGTGGTCGCCCAGCTCCTGGTGGGCTCCGCCGACGGATTCCATCGCGCGGCCGGTGGCGTACGGGTCGTTCGCCTCGCGTCCGGCGTCCAGCGCGGCGCGGTAGCGGGCCAGCGCGTCCCGGGTGCGGCCGGTCTGCGCGTCCACGTCGCCCAGGTTCAGCAGGGCGGCGGCCTTCTCTCGGGCCAGTCCGCGCCGCTCGGCGACGTCGAGGACCAGGCCGTGGATGCCGTACAGGTCGGGGGCCGCGGCCTGGGTGCCGAAATGCGCGACCATGGCCCGCACCAACTGGGACATCAGGCGCCTGGCCAGCGTGTCCAGCTCACCGTCGGCCACCGCGAGCCGGGCCGCGGCCAGCAGCGCCGGACGCCGCGCCGCGAGCCATTCGGCGGCCGCGCCGGAGCTGGGGAAGCGCACGGCCGGGGGCAGGGCCTGGAGCTTCTCGCGGGCCTGGGGACTGTCGGTCTCGGCACTGGCACGGCAGGACTGCAGCAGCCGTACGTCGCGTTCCAGCAGCCGGGCGCGGGCGAGCTGGAGTTCGGCGGGGCGTTCGTTGCTCTCGGCGAGGGCGCGCAGCAGGGGGTGCAGGCAGCCGGGGATGTCGTACTCGGGCAGCGGTCCGACGACCGGGCGGAGCAGACCGAGGGTCGCCAGTTCCCTGAGCGCGGTGTGGGCGGCCTTGAGCGAGCAGCCGGCGAGTGCGGAGGCGGTCTGCGCGTCGACCGTGCCGGCCGGGGCCTGGGTGAGCAGGCGCAGGGTGCGGGCGGTGGAGGCGGGCAGTCCGTCGTGGACGAGTCCGAGGACGCGGGCGAGGACGGGGCCGTCGTCGGGGTCGGTGTGCAACCGCTTGGCGAGGTCCGAGACGGCCGTCTGGGGGCGGGCCGCGAGCCAGCCGCCGGCCAGGGTGAGGGCGGCGGGCTGGCCCTCGCAGATCTCGGCGAGGTTCTCGGCGGAGCGCGGGTCGACGGTGACGCGGACCGAGCCGGTGTGCCGGGTGAGCAGTTCCACCGCGGACTTGGTGTCCATGCCGCCCAGGGTGCAGGGGCGGACGTCCGAGATGCCGGTGAGGGGGCCTCTGGAGACGGCGACCACCAGGCAGTCGGGGGCGTCCGGGAGGAGGGCGTCGACCTGTTCGGCCCCGGCGGCGTCGTCCAGCAGGAGCAGGGCACGCCGGGAAGCGAGGGCGGCGCGCAGGGCCTCGGTCAGCTCGTCCTCGGCGGCTCCGGCCGGAGCGCGGGTGCCGAGGGCGGCGAGCAGTTCCCGGGCGGTGCGTTCGACGGGTACGGGGGTGCCGTCGGGGTCGCTGAGGCGGGCCCGGAGCACGCCGTCGGGGTAACGCTGCGCGACCTGGCGGACGAACTCCTCGGCGAGCGCGGTCCGGCCGGAGCCGGGGCGCCCGGCGATGAGGAGGACCCGGGCCCTGGGTGCCTTGCGGCCCGCGAGGGTGTCCAGGCCGGTCCGCTCGATGTCGGCCCTGAGCTCTTTCAACTCCCTGGTGCGCCCGAGGAACTGACCCTCCGGGGCCGGCGGCTCCGACAGCCGCGCCTCTTCCTGGTCCACCGCCTGATCCGTCACGGGCCACGCTCCCGTCCCACCGCACGCGCAAAGCCCGCCGGTTCTTCCGGTACGGGCGTTTGCAGAGCCTAGTTCACGCTCTGCGACGTTCCCGGTGGAGCGCGGCGGACACGTCCCCCGATCGGATCAGGCGATGGTCACACCAATGCGGTGCCGCCTCGGGTCCCGGCCGGGCTCAGGAGGCGAAGGGACGCGCGGGCCAGGGCGCGTCGGCCGGGCGCAGGCTGTCCAGACCGTCCCCGGCGCGGGCGGCGACCAGCGAGAGGACGCCCACGACCAGGCAGTTGTTGTGCACGTCCCCGGCGAGCACCAGGCGGACCAGCTCGTCCACGGGCACGCGCGCGTACTCCATGTCGGTCTCCTCGTGCTCCGTGACGAAGCGCTCCCCCTCGGCCTCGGAGAGGTCGCGGGCGAGGAAGATCCGTACGGCCTCGTCGCAGCCGCCGGGCGTGGTGTAGACGTCGGTCAGCACCCGCCAGTCCTCGGCCATGACGTGCGCCTCCTCGTACAGCTCGCGCTGGGCGGCGTGCAGCGGGTTCTCGCCGGGCACGTCGAGCAGACCGGCCGGGATCTCCCAGAGCTTGTGGCGCACGGGGTGGCGGTACTGGTTGATGAGCAGGACCCGGTCCTCCGCGTCCAGGGCGAGGACGGCGACCGAGCCGGGGTGGACCTGGTAGTCACGGCGGACCACCGAGCCGTCGGGCATGACCACGTCGTCCGTGCGGACGGAGGTCTTGTTGCCCGTGAACGGGGTCGCGCTCGCGCGGACCTCCCACTCCTCGGGGGTGTCCTTGATCGTCATGCCCTGTCCTTCCACGTGCGCAAAAGAAAACCGGGGTGCGCACCTTTGAAGGTTCGCACCCCGGTCACCGTAACAACTGGTGTGTTACTTGGAGTTCTTCGGCTTGCCCGCCGTCTTGCGCTCGACGGCGGCCTTCACCAGACCCGCGAACAGCGGGTGCGGCCGGGTCGGCCGCGAGCGCAGTTCGGGGTGCGCCTGGGTGGCGACGAGGTAGGGGTGGACCTCGCGCGGGTACTCCACGTACTCGACGAGCTTGCCGTCGGGCGAGGTGCCCGAGAAGACGATGCCCGCCTTCTTCTCCAGCTCGGCGCGGTAGGAGTTGTTGACCTCGTAGCGGTGGCGGTGCCGCTCCTCGACGTACTCCTTGCCGTCGTAGACCTCGCGGACGATGGAGCCCTCGGCCAGCTTCGCCGGGTACATGCCCAGTCGCATGGTGCCGCCCATGTCGCCCTCGCCGGCGACGATGTCCATCTGCTCGGCCATGGTGGAGATGACCGGGTGGGCGGTGGCCGGGTCGAACTCGGTGGAGTTGGCGTCCGGGATGTCCGCCAGGTTCCGCGCCGCCTCGACCACGATGCACTGCAGGCCCAGGCACAGGCCGAGCAGCGGGATCTTGTTCTCGCGGGCGTAGCGGATGGCGCCGACCTTGCCGAGCACACCGCGGTCGCCGAAGCCGCCGGGGATGCAGATGCCGTCCACGTCACCGAGGGCGGCGGCGGCACCGGCCGGGGTCTTGCAGTCGTCGGAGGTGACCCACTTGATCTTGACGCGGGCCCGGTTGGCGAAGCCGCCGGCGCGCAGCGCCTCGGTCACCGACAGGTAGGCGTCGGGCAGGTCGATGTACTTGCCGACCAGGGCGAGGGTGATCTCGTGGTCCGGCTTGTGCACCCGGTCCAGCAGGTCGTCCCAGGTGGTCCACTCCACGTCCCGGAAGGGGAGGTCGAGCTTGCGGACGACGTAGGCGTCCAGGCCCTCGGCGTGGATGACCTTCGGGATGTCGTAGATGGAGCGGGCGTCGGGGCAGGCCACGACGGCGTCCTCGTCCACGTCGCACATCAGCGAGATCTTGCGCTTGATGGCGGTGGGGACCTCGCGGTCGCAGCGCAGCACGATCGCGTCGGGCTGGATACCGATGTTGCGCAGCGCGGCGACGGAGTGCTGGGTCGGCTTGGTCTTCAGCTCGCCGGAGGGGCCGATGTACGGCAGCAGCGAGATGTGGACGACGAAGACGTTGTCCCGGCCCACCTCGTGGCGGACCTGGCGGACGGTCTCCAGGAACGGCAGCGACTCGATGTCGCCGACGGTCCCGCCGACCTCGGTGATGACGACGTCCACCTCGTCGGTGGCCATGCGCCGGATGCGGTGCTTGATCTCGTTCGTGATGTGCGGGATGACCTGCACGGTGTCGCCCAGGTACTCACCCCGGCGCTCCTTGGCGATGACCGTGGAGTAGACCTGGCCGGTCGTGACGTTGGCCGAGCCGTCGAGGTCGCGGTCGAGGAAGCGCTCGTAGTGGCCGATGTCCAGGTCGGTCTCGGCGCCGTCGTTGGTGACGAACACCTCACCGTGCTGGAAGGGGTTCATCGTGCCCGGGTCGACGTTCAGATACGGGTCGAGCTTCTGCATCACGACGCGCAGGCCGCGAGCCTTGAGCAGCATGCCCAGGCTGGAGGCGGTGAGGCCCTTGCCGAGCGAGGAGGCAACACCCCCGGTGACGAAGATGTGCTTGGTCGTCGTAGATTTCGGCGGCATGGCCAAGAGGGGGCTCCCGTGGTCGCTGTCTGTGATGCGGTGCGGCCGCCGGTCCGGAGGATCAGGTGTTCCTCGCGGTGGCGTCGTCGCTGCGGTTCGGGGGTTTTGGGGCCCACCGGTCCACGGGCTACCAGGGTATCAGCGCCTGGAGGAGTCGGCGTCCGACCACGCTCCGCAACCGGCCGGCGGGGCTCGCGTGACCAGGTCCGGTGCGCGCGGGCGACCGTCACGGAGTTCTCACCCCGCGCTCACTCGTTCGGCCCACACGGGTTGCCCGGAGCGGCGCGCAGATCATCTACGTGCGTCGTATCCTGCTCGGACACTCGCTGCCGAGCCCGGCCGGGATGACGGCACACCCCCGCCTTTAGCATCCGGAACATCGAGAGCGCGGCAGTTCGTTGAGCAAGGACCGCCGTTTTGCCTCAGGGCTCGGCGGGCTGCTTTGCTTCACCGCTCAACGTATGACAACCACCCCTTGACCGCACCAAGCGACTGCCCCCTCGCGCGGGGGTGACGTGGCCGTTCGACTGGAGTTGCACGTGGCCGGGCGCATCGAAGATTACGCACTCATCGGAGACATGCAGACCGCCGCCCTGGTCTGCCGGGACGGCACGGTGGACTGGCTGTGCCTGCCCCGCTTCGACTCGCACGCCATCTTCGCCGGCCTGCTCGGCACCGAGGAGCACGGCTTCTGGCGGCTCGGCCCGGCGTACGCGGCGGACTCACCGCCGCCGGCGGCGGTGCGGCGCAGCTACCGGGGCGACTCGCTGATCCTGGAGTCGGAGTGGGACACCCCGCGCGGCACCGTACGGGTGACGGATTTCATGCCCCCGCGTGACGGCGCCCCGCAGCTCATCCGGATCGTGGAGGGCATCAGCGGGCGGGTGCCGATGCGCTCGGAGCTGCGGATGCGGTTCTCCTACGGCCGCGTGGTGCCGTGGGTGCACAAGTACGACAACCGCACGGTCGCCGTCGCCGGTCCCGACTCGGTGTGGTTCGACACCGACGCCGACACCTACGGCAAGGACCTGACGACGTACTCCGACTTCACCGTAGCCCCCGGTGACCGGGTGGCCTTCACCATCTCCTGGCAGCCCTCGCACAAGGAGGCGCCGCCGCTGCCCGAGCCGGAGCAGGCGCTCCAGGCGACGGAGGAGTTCTGGCGCGAGTGGGTCGAGCAGTGCACGTACCACGGCCCCTACCGCGAGGCAGTGATCCGTTCGCTGATCACGCTGAAGGCGCTGACCTACGCCCCCACGGGCGGCATCGTCGCCGCGCCCACCACCTCCCTGCCGGAGGACATCGGGGGCGTGCGGAACTGGGACTACCGCTACACCTGGCTGCGGGACGCGGCGATCACCCTGTCCTCGCTGCTGCGCACCGGCTACCGCGACGAGGCCCGCGCCTGGCGCGAGTGGCTGCTGCGCGCGGTGGCGGGCGATCCGGAGAACCTCCAGATCATGTACGGCATCGCCGGTGAGCGTGAGCTGGGCGAGGCGGAGCTGGACTGGCTGCCGGGCTACGAGAACTCCCGCCCGGTCCGCGTCGGCAACGGCGCGGCCGACCAGCTCCAGCTCGACGTGTACGGCGAGGTCATCGAGGCCCTGCACCTGGGCCACATGACCGGGCTCGCGCGCAACGACTACGCCTCGGTGCTCCAGCTCAAGCTGATCCGCTACCTCGAGGACCACTGGCAGGAGCCGGACGAGGGCATCTGGGAGGTGCGCGGGCCGCGCCGGCAGTTCGTGCACTCCAAGGTGATGGCCTGGGTGGCCGTGGACCGCACGATCAAGCTGATCGAGTCCGGGGACGCGGAGGGCCCGCTGGAGCGCTGGAAGGAACTGCGCGACGACATCCACCGCGAGGTCTGCGAGAAGGGCTACGACCCGGAGCGCAACACCTTCACCCAGTACTACGGCTCCAAGGAGCTGGACGCCTCCCTGCTGCTGATCCCGCAGATGGGCTTCCTGCCGCCGGACGACAAGCGGGTCATCGGCACCATCGAGGCGATCCAGCGGGAGCTGTCCACGTCCGACGGGTTCATCCTGCGCTACCCGACCGACGGCGAGGACGCGGGCGTCGACGGCCTGCCCGGTGACGAGGGCGCCTTCCTGGCCTGCTCGTTCTGGATGGCGGACGACCTGGCGATGATCGGCCGGGTGGACGAGGCCCGCAAGCTGTTCGAGAAGCTCCTCGGCCTGCGCAACGACCTCGGCCTGCTCGCCGAGGAGTGGGACCCGCGCCTCAAGCGCCAGGTGGGCAACTTCCCGCAGGCGTTCAGCCACGTCCCGCTGATCGACACGGCGTTGCGCCTGACGGCGTCGGGGGCGTACGGAGGCTGACCCCGGCCTAGGCTGGGAAGCGGACCACTCCCGATGCGGAAGGGGGCGGCCATGGCTTCCCTCTCCAAGGCCGGTGCGGCGCTCGCCGCGTTGCGCGAGGAGCTGACCGGCGAGGTGTTCGTGCCGGGCGACGCGGGATACGACGAGGCCCGTACCGTCTTCAACGCCATGATCGACCGGCGGCCGGCGGTGATCGCGCGGTGCGCGGACGTCGCCGACGTGGTCCGGACGGTCAGGTTCGCCCGTGACCTGGATCTGCCCGTCGCCGTGCGCGGCGGCGGGCACAGCGTGGCGGGCAACGCCCTGGGCGACGGCGCGGTGGTGGTCGACCTGCGCCGGATGCACGGGGTGGAGGTCGACCCCGAGGCCCGTTCGGTGCGGGTCGGGGGCGGGGCCACGATGAGCCATCTCGACCTGGCCTGCGCGCCGTACGGTCTGGCGACCACCGGGGGCCGGGTCTCCACCACCGGGGTCGGCGGGTTCGTCCTCGGCGGCGGCACCGGCTGGCTGGACCGCGCCTTCGGGCTCGCCGTGGACAATCTGCTGGGCGCGGAGCTGGTGACGGCCGACGCCGAGCAGGTGCGGGCGACCCCCGAGGAGCACCCCGAGCTGTTCTGGGCGCTGCACGGCGGGGGCGGCAACTTCGGGGTGGCCACCACGCTCACCCTGCGCCTGCACGAGCTGCCCGAGTTCGCGGTCGCCCTGCTGCTGTATCCGCCGGAACACGGCCCCGAGGTGGTGCGTGCCTTCCGCGAGGTCGTCGACGCCGGACCCGACCGGCTGGGCGGGGCCCTGCTGTACATCACCGGCCCGCCCGAGGAGTTCGTCCCCGAGGAACTGGTGGGCAGGCTGGTGTGCGGGGCGCTGGTGACGTACGCGGGCGGGGTCGCGGCGCTGCGCGAGCTGATCGGGCCGCTGCTGGCGCTGCCGGCCGCGGGTGAGCTGGTCGCGGAGCTGCCGTACGCGGACGTGCAGCGGATGATCGACGACCCGCCGGGGCTGCGGAACTACTGGTCGGCCGAGTACCTGACCGGCCTGCCGGACGATCTGGTGGACGTGTACTGCTCTCTCGGGGAGCGGATGCCGGTGCCGACCGGGACCCAGCACATCCTGTTCCCGCAGGGCGGCGCCCTCGCGTCCGGGCCGCACGACTACCCGATCCCCTACCGGGACGCCCCCTGGTCGGCGCACCCCTTCGCCATCTGGGAGGACCCGGCCGACGACGAGCGCGCCATCGACTGGGTCCGTGAGGTCCGTTCCGGGGTCGAGCCGTGGAGCACGGGCGACGTGTATCTCAACTTCATCGGCGACGAGGGCGCCGAGCGGGTCGGCGCGGGCCTGGGCGTCGGGAACATGCTGCGGCTGGAGAAGGTGAAGCGGGCCTGGGACCCCGACAACGTCTTCCGCTTCAACCACAACATCCGGCCGCTGTAGCCCAGCGGCGCGACTGTTCCGTACGAGGTCGAGGCGGGTAGCGTCCGGCGCATGGGCACAGAGGGTGGCGGGATCACGGTGCGGCGGGCGCTGGAGCTGCCCGGACTGCGCGGCGGGCTCCCGGAGGTCCTGGCGGGCGAGGACCGGCTGGAGCGTGCGGTGCGCTGGGTGCACGCGGGCGAGGTCCCGCACATCGCCTCGCTGCTCAAGGGCGGCGAGCTGCTGCTGACCACCGGGTACGGCCTGGGTACGCGCCCGGCCGAGCAGCGGGCGTTCGTGCGCACGCTGGCGGAGCGGGACATCGCCGCGCTGGTGGTGGAGCTGGGGCCGCGCTTCTCCCGGCTGCCCGCTGCCCTGGTGGACACGGCGCGGGCGACGGGGCTGCCGCTGGTGCAGTTGCACCGCGAGGTGCCGTTCGTGGCGGTCACCGAGGAGATCCACACCGAGATCGTCAACGGCCACTACGCGCTGCTCCAGCGGGCCGAGGACGTGCACCGGCGCTGCACGGAGGCGCTGCTCGGCGGGGGCGGGGTTCCGCAACTGCTGGCGATCCTGGCGGACTTCTGCGCCAACCCGGTCTTCCTGGAGACGGCGGACGGCCGGCTGCTGTACGCGGCCGGGCGGGGGCCGAAGGGTGCGGACCCCTTGCAGGTGTGGGAGGGGCTGCGCGGTCAGCTCCGGGCGGAGCCGCCCCCGTCGGGCACGCTGCTGGTGGACGTGCCGGGCGGTGGCGCGGGGGCGGGCGGGGTCCGGGCGCGGCTGGTGCTGCTGCCGGTCGGCGCGCCGGTGGAGCCGGTGCACCGGATCGCCGCCGAGCGGGCGGCGGGGACCGTGGCGGTGGTGCTGATGCAGGCCCGGCAGGAGGAGGAGCTGGCGGCGCGCGGCCGGGGCGACTTCCTGACCGATCTGGCCGAGGGGCGGGTGCGGGCCGGGGACGCTCCGGCTCAGGCCCGCGTGCTGGGGTTCCGGCCCGGTGAGGGGCCGCTGCTGCCGGTGGTGATGCGGGTGGGGGACGCGCTGTCCCCGGCGGGGGGCTGGGCCGTGCTGGCGCGGGCGGTCGGGGAGGAGCTGGCGTCGGTGGGGGTGCCGGTGCTGCCGGGGGTGCGGCCGGTGGAGGGCCGGGTGCCGGTGCTGGTGGGGCTGCGCTCGGAGGCGGACCGGGCTCCGGTCGCGGACCGGGTGGCGGCCGCGCTGCGGGCGGGCGCGGAGCGGGCCGGGATGGTCCGGCCCGGTTCCCGGCCGCCGGTCGTGGTGGTGGGGCTCGCGGGCAACTGGGCCGCCGCCTCGGCGGGGCTGCGGCACGCTGCGGAGACGGCGACGGCCGCGCAGGGTCTGACCGACCGGCCCTGGTACGACGCCCGCCGCCTCGACATCGACCTGCTGCTGTGGCGGCTGCGCGACCATCCGGACCTGGCGGCGTTCGTGGACCGGGCGATCGGTCCGCTGCGCGAGCACGACCGGCGCGCGAAGCCGCCGCTGCTCCCCACGCTGGAGACCTATCTCGCCCATGCGGGCCGCAAGGCGGAGACCGCCCGTGAACTCCATCTCAACCGCCAGACCCTCTACAACCGCCTGGCCCGTATGGCCGAGTTGCTGAACGCCGACCTCGACGACCCGCAGACGGTACTGGCGTTGAGCCTGGCCCTCAGGGCCCGGCGGCACGTGGACTAGAGCAGCGCCATCGGCTGGGTCAACTCGTCGTAGATGCTGAGCACTTGGGCGATCGTCTCGTCCTCGGTCGGCCAGCCGGCCGCCTGTCGGGCGCCGCGCCCGGTGAGCCGCTCGCGCCGCTCGGGGTCGGCGAGGAGGCGGGTGACGGTGTCGGCGAGGGCGTCCGGGTCGCCGTAGGGGACGAGCTCGGCGCCGTCGCCGACCAGGTCAGGGACTCCGCCGACCGCGGTGGCGACCAGGGGGACGCGGGCGTGCAGGGCCTCCTGGGCGAAGAGGGGGCGGGACTCCCAGCGGCTGGTGAGCAGGGCCAGGTCGGCGGCCGCGAGCAGGTTGGGCACGTCGTCGCGCACACCGAGCAGTCGTACGGGCAACTCCTCGTCGGTGATGCGTTGTTGCAGCTCGGTGCGGAGCGGGCCCTCGCCCGCGATCAGGGTCAGCGGCTGCGGGTCGAGGCCGCGCCAGGTGCGGGCGGCGTCGAGCAGGACGTCGTAGCCGCGGTGCCGGTCGAGGGAGCCGACCGCGAGGAGCAAGGGGCGGTCGGTGGCACCGAGTTCGGCGCGGAGCTTGGCCGACGGCCGGTCCGGGTCCTCGGGTTCGGCGGCCCGGGGGCGGCCGGGGAGAGCCATGGCGCCGAGCCGGGCGTCCCGCGCGCCGGTGCGGCGGGCCCGGTCCACCAGGGCCGAGCTGGTGCCGAGGACCACGGCGGCCGTCCGCGCCACGCGCCGCTCCAGCAGCCGCAGCAGATGCGCCCGCGCGCCCTCGGCGTGTGCCCGGTCGTGCCAGGTGACGACGAGCGGGGTGGTGCGTCCGCCGAGGGCCAGCGCGGCACGGAAGGAGGCGTGCAGCCCGTGCGCGTGCACCAGGTCGGCCTCCGCGCAGGCCGCCCGGAGCTGGGCCACGGCGGCCGGGTCGCTGCTGCGGGGCACCGGCACATGATCGGCGCCGGTGCCCCGGAAGTCGTAGGCGTGGTCGGCCTCGGCCGGGGCACACACGGTGACCCTCACCCCCCGTGCGACCAGCCCCTCGGCCAGCGACCGCACATGGGCGCTGCTCCCGGCGTTGCCGCCGCCGAGCACCTGCACGGTGCGCAGCGAGGACTGGCCGTGCGGGGAGTTGCTGCTCACGGGGCTCACGAAGGCCGGGGCTCCTGGTTCGGGGCGGTGGGTCGGTCACGGGAAGACGTACAGAAGGTAGCGAACGGCGATACGGCGGAAGCGGGGTACGACGGGCCGCGCGGGCCGCCGCCCGGAGGCGGCACACCGTCAAGCATGCCAGTACGTACGGCTGTTCCGGGAAATCCCGGCGGACCCACGAGGCCGCGCGCGGTGGCAATGCGCCGGCGCATCTCACCCGTACGAGTGAGAGCGGCCGTGGGCCCGGCGGAGCCGGTCCGCGCACGTACCGTGAGGTCAGCGGCTCACAGGTCCCGTGCCCAGGCGGTGACCCGGTCCCCGTACACGGTGGCGGCGACCACGGCGGCGGCGTGGACGACCAGACCTGCGCGCCGGTTGGCCAGCGCGGCGGCGGCGCCGAGCGCCGCGCCCAGGGCGTGCGCGCCGGTGTCACCGAGCATGGCCCGCTCCCCCAGGTCCTCCGGGAGCACGGCCGCGGCCCCGCCCGCCGCGACGGCGGCCAGCGCACCGCCCGGCCCGCTCCTGAGGAGGCCCGGTGCCGCGAGCGCGAGCACGGCTCCCGCCGCGCGGCCGGGGCGTACGTCGAGCAGGTTGACGGTGTGCGCGGCGCCCGCGATGACGACGCCCGCGAGGAGCCGGTCGAGCGGGCGCTCCTTCAGCAGGGCCCCGGCGGCCAGCGCGGCGGCGGAGATGCCGAACAACTTCACCGCGCCGGAGGTGACTTCGCCCTCGCGCAGGGCGCCGAGGTGGGCGCGCAGGCCCCGGCGGGGATCATCGGCCCCGGCGACGTCGTCGTACGCCCCGCAGGCCCCGGCCGCCAGCACGGCGAGCCCGGCCGCCGGGTGGACCCGTGCGGCGGCGAGCGCGGTGGCGGCGGCGCTCGCGGGCCCGGCGTACAGCTCGACGGTGCGGCCGGCGTGGTTCTTCCGCTCCCAGCGGGCCCGGCCACCGGGCGCGCGGTCGCGGAGCGCCGCCGTCAGCCCGCAGGTCAGCAGGGCCGAGGTGGACAGGGCGGCGGCGCGGCCGGTGCGTATGGTCATCCGGCCAGCCTAGTGAGGAGAGGTCCGGTCCTCCGCGCGGGCCGTGGCGAGGAGTTCCTCGGCGTGGGCGCGGGCCGCCTCGGAGTCCTCCTGGCCGGCCAGCATGCGGGAGAGTTCGCGGACGCGGTCCTCGCCCTCCAGGACCTTCACCCCGGACCGGGTGACCGAGCCGTCGTTGGTCTTCTCCACCAGCAACTGCCGGTCGGCGAACGCGGCGACCTGCGGAAGGTGGGTGACCACGACGACCTGCGCGGTCCGGGCGAGCTTCGCCAGTCGCCGCCCGATCTCCACGGCCGCCTTGCCGCCGACCCCGGCGTCGACCTCGTCGAAGAGGTACGTCGGCACCGGGTCGGTCCCCGCGAACACCACCTCCACGGCGAGCATCACGCGGGACAGCTCACCGCCGGAGGCGCCCTTGGCGATGGGCCGGGGCGGGGCGCCGGGGTGCGGGGCGAGCAGCAGCTCGACCTCGTCGACGCCGGTGGGCCCGTAGGCGACCGTACGGCCGCCGGACTCGACGCCCTCGGGGTCCTCGGTCTGCCGGATGTCGAAGGAGACGCGCGCGTGCGGCATCGCCAGCGAGGCCAGTTCGGCGGTGACGGCGGCGGCGAACCGCTCGGCGGCCTCCGTGCGGGCCTTGGTCAGCGCCTCGGCGAGCGCGCCCAGCTCGATGCCCAGGGCGTCGCGTTCGGCGGTCAGTCCACCGATCCGCTCGTCGTCGCCGTCCAGCTCGGTCAGCCGCGCGGCACCCTGCTCGCCCCAGGCCAGCACGGCGCCGATGTCCTCGCCGTACTTGCGGGTCAGCGCGGTCAGGGCGGCCCGGCGCTCCTCCACGGCGGACAGCCGCAGCGGGTCGGCGTCCAGGTCGTCGGCGTATCCCGCCAGCTCACCGGCGACGTCCGTGAGGAGGATGCCGATCTCGCCGATCCGGTCGGTGAGCGCGGCCAGCGCCGGGTCGTGGGCGCGGACCGCCTCCAGCGCCCGGTGGGCGCCGGCGACCAGGGTGGCCGCGTCGATGCCCTCGGGGTCCTCGGGGTTGCCCGCGAGGGCGGCGTGCGCCGCGGTGGCCGCGGCGGCCAGCGCCTCGGCGTGTCCGAGCCGCTCCGCCTCCTCGGCGAGTTCGGTGTCCTCCCCGGCGCGCGGCTCCACGGCGGCGATCTCGTCCAGGCCGTAGCGCAGCAGGTCGGCTTCCTGGGCGCGCTCGCGGGCGCGGGTGACGATCTCGTCCAGCTCGACGGCGACCGCCCGCAGCCGCCGGTACGCCTCGGTGTACGCGGCCAGCGGGCCGGAGACCGCTTCGCCCGCGTACCGGTCCAGGGCCTGCCGCTGCCGGGACAGCTTGAGCAGGCCCTGCTGGTCGGTCTGCCCGTGCACGGCCACCAGTTCGTCGGCCAGCTCGGCGAGCAGTCCCACGGGCACGCTGCGCCCGCCGAGGTGGGCACGGGAGCGGCCTTCGGCGGAGACGGTACGGCTGATCAGCAGGGCGCCGTCGTCCAGCTCGGCCCCGGCCTCCTCGGCGCGCGCGACGGCGGAGGCGCCGGCGGCCAGGGCGATCCGCCCCTCCACCACCGCCTTGCCCGCGCCGATCCGCACGAGCGCCGGGTCGGCGCGCCCGCCGAGCAGCAGCCCCAGGCTGGTGACCACCATGGTCTTGCCCGCGCCCGTCTCACCGGTGACCGCGGTGAACCCCGGCGACAGCTCGACCACGGCGTCGTCGATGACCCCGAGCGACCGTATCCGCATCTCCTCCAACACGGAACAGACCTTACGAGGTCCGGAGCGCGGAGCGCACACGGGCCGCCCCTGTCACTCCGAGGAGTGGTCCCGGGCGCCGCGCCAGCCGGTGGTCGGCAGGGCGAACTTCGCCACCAGCCGGTCGGTGAAGGAGGCGTGGTGCAGCCGGGCGAGCCGGACCGGCACCGCGCCGCGCCGCACCTCGACCCGCGCGCCGGGCGGCAGCTCGATGGTGCGGCGTCCGTCGCACCACAGCACGCCCGGCGGGACGTGCGGGAGCACCTCGACCGCGAGGACCGAGTCGGGGGAGGTGACCAGCGGCTTGGCGAACAGGGCGTGCGCGCTGATCGGCACCATGAGCAGCGCCTCCACCTCGGGCCACACCACCGGTCCCCCGGCGGAGAACGCGTAGGCGGTGGAGCCGGTGGGCGTGGAGAGCACGATGCCGTCGCAGCCGAAGGCGGTGACCGGGCGGCCGTCGATCTCCAGCACCACTTCGAGCATCTTCTCGGCGGACACCTTCTGCACGGCCGCCTCGTTCAGCGCCCAGTCGGTGTGCACGATGTCGCCGTTGCGGTGCACGACCACGTCGATGGTCATGCGCTCCTCGACCTCGTAGGAGCGGGCCACCACCCGGTCCACCACGCGGTCCAGGTCGTCCCGCTCGGCCTCGGCGAGGAAGCCGACGCTGCCGAGGTTGACGCCGAGCATCGGCACCCCGGAGGCGCGGGCGAACTCGGCGCCGCGCAGCAGGGTGCCGTCACCGCCGAGGACGATGAGAAGTTCGCACCCGTCGAGTGACTGCGGAGTCGCCTCCTTGACGAGTTCGACCCCTTCCGACTCTCCCGGCAGCGGCAGGTCGCGCGCCTCCTCCTCCAGCACCCGCACCCCGATGCCGGACCTCAGCAGTCCCTTGACCACGAGTTCCGCGCTGCGGATCGCCGCCGGACGCCCGGTGTGGGCGAGCAGGAAAACAGTACGCGCTCGGTTATGTGTCAACTCGGCCCCTCCGCCACTGCACGACTCACCTCGGCCGGGTCCAGCTCGGGGGCTCCGGCCCGCAGCCAGAGAAAGTACTCGACGTTGCCGGACGGGCCCGGCAGCGGGCTCGCGGTGACTCCTCGCACCCCGAGACCCAGCTCCCACGCCTTTTCGGCCACCCCGCGCACGGCGTCCGCCCGCAGTTGCGGACTCCGTACGACACCCCCGCTGCCCAGCCGTTCCTTACCCACCTCGAACTGCGGTTTGACCATCATCACCAGATCGGCGTCCGGCGTCACGCACCTCTTGAGCGCGGGCAGCACCAGACCCAGCGGGATGAAGGACAGATCGCCCACCACCAGGTCCACCGGCTCCCCGTCGATCCCGTCGAGCGTCAGCTCGCGTACGTTCGTACGGTCCTTGACGACGACCCGTTCATCGTTCCGCAGAGACCAGGCGAGTTGTCCGTATCCGACGTCCACGGCGACGACCCGGGCGGCGCCCGAGCGCAGCAGGACGTCGGTGAAGCCGCCGGTGGAGGCGCCGGCGTCCAGCGCGCGGCGGCCCTCGACCACGAGTCCCTGGGGGACGAACGCGGCGAGTGCCCCGGCGAGCTTGTGGCCGCCCCGGGAGACGTAGTCGGGGTCGGTGTCGTCGCTCAGGACCACGATCGCGGCGGCGGTCTCCACCTGGGTGGCCGGCTTGGTCGCCACGGTCTTGCCGACGGTGACGCGTCCGGCGGCGATCAACTGGCTGGCGTGCTCGCGCGAGCGCGCCAGCTTCCGGCGGACCAGTTCCGCGTCCAGACGGCGGCGTGCGACTCCTGCCACGTTCGGTTCAGCTCCTGCTCAGTGCTTCGGTGCGAGGCGGTGGGGCCGGGGGCCTCACCGGGGGGCGGGTGCCGGATGGTCCGGGCTGGCGTCGAGCGCGCCGAGCGCGTCGCGCAGCCCCCGGTGTACATCCTCGTACACGCCGAGGTGTCCGTCGGTGGGCAGGTGGTCGGCGTCGGCCAGCCGGGCCAGGCGGGCGTCCACCCCGGCGTCCCCGGTGGGGGTGCGGGGGACGGCCAGGGGCGCCGGTGCCGTCGGGTCGATCCCGGGCCCGGTCGTCGGGTTGACGGCCTCGGCCTCGGACACGGACTCGCTCATGCCCAGACGCTACCGCGAACCGCTGCGGTACCGTCGTGCGCGATGGCCACGATCGAGGAGTGCCGTACGGCACTGGAGAAGCTTTCGGACAGCATGAGCGGCGCCGAGGGCGACGTCGGCGCGGCCGCCGCGCTGGACCGCTCGGTGAGCTGCCATGTCACCGACCTGGACGTCACCTTCGCCGGGCGCATGCGGGGCGGCCGGATCGAGGTGGCCGAGACCCTGCCGGGCCCGCCGAGGGAGCGGGCCCAGATCCGGCTGGCGCTGACCGGGGACGACCTGGTGGCCCTGGTGGACGGCGAGCTGAACTTCGCCGGCGCCTGGGGCTCGGGCCGCATCCGGCTGGAGGCGGGCCTGATGGACCTGTTCCGGCTCAGGAAGCTGCTGTGACCTTCGCCGTCCGCGCCTTGCGGGCGGCGGGTACGACCAGCGGGGTCCCGGTCTCGGGGTCGTCGATGACCTGGCAGCGCAGCCCGAAGACCCGCTCGACCAGCTCGGCGGTGACGATGTCGTTGGGCGCGCCCTCGGCGACCACCTCGCCGTCGCGCAGGGCGATGAG
This sequence comes from Streptomyces seoulensis, assembly GCF_022846655.1. Lineage (NCBI taxonomy): Bacteria > Bacillati > Actinomycetota > Actinomycetes > Kitasatosporales > Streptomycetaceae > Streptomyces > Streptomyces seoulensis. The sequence continues at coordinate 1,927,891 of NZ_AP025667.1, read as the reverse complement.
GTGGGTGGCGTAGCGCGCGGCGTGGTTGAGGTCGTGCAGGACGGCGACGAGGGTGCGGCCCTGGGTCTCGTGCAGCTCGGCGCACAGGTCGAGGACGTCGATCTGGTGCTGGATGTCGAGGTAGGTCGTCGGCTCGTCCAGGAGCAGCAGCGGGGTCTGCTGAGCGAGCGCCATGGCGATCCAGACGCGCTGGCGCTGGCCGCCGGAGAGTTCGTCCACGTACCGCTCGGCGAGCTCCGAGACACCCGTCTGCGCCATGGCCTCCGTGACGACCCGCTCGTCCTCGGCCGACCACTGGCGCAGCAGCCCCTGGTGCGGGTAGCGGCCCCGGCCGACCAGGTCGGCCACGGTGATGCCGTCGGGCGCGATGGAGGACTGCGGGAGCAGGCCGAGGGTGCGGGCGACCTTCTTGGCGGGCATCGACTGGATGGCCTGCCCGTCCAGCAGCACCCGGCCGTCGGCCGGCTTCAGCATCCGCGACAGCGCCCGCAGCAGGGTGGACTTGCCGCACGCGTTGGGGCCGACGATGACGGTGAAGGAGTTGTCGGGTATCTCCACCGACAGCCCTTCGGCGATGACGCGCTGTTCGTAGGCGAGGGTGACGTTCTCGGCGGACAGGCGGTTCACAGTGCTGGTGCTCCTAGAGGTGTTCGGCTGGGGTCCGCTGGGTTCCGCGCTCATACCCGGCCCGCCCGGCGCTCGGTGACCAGCAGCCACAGCAGGTAGGCGCCGCCGACGACACCGGTGACCACGCCGACCGGCAACTGGTCGGCGCCGAAGGCGCGCTGGCTGATCCAGTCGGCGGTCACCAGCAGGGCCGCGCCCATGCACAGGGACGGTACGAGGTTGGGCCCCGGCGAGCGGGTCAGCCGCCGGGCGAGCTGCGGCGCGGTGAGGGCGACGAAGCCGACGGGGCCCGCGGCAGCGGTGGCGGCGGCGGTGAGCAGTACGGCGCACACCATCAGCACCAGCCGTACCCGGTGCACCCGCACGCCGAGGGCGTGGGCCACGTCGTCGCCCATCTCCAGCATCCTGAGGCCCCGGCCGTTGGCGAGGACCAGCGGGACGAGGACGGCGCACAGGATCAGCAGCGGCCAGACCTGGGTCCAGTCCCGGCCGCTGAGGGACCCGGTCATCCACACCACCGCGCGGGCCGCGTCCACCATGTCGGCCTTGGTGATCAGATAGCCGTTGACCGCGGTGAGGACGGCGGAGACGCCGATGCCGACCAGGACGAGCCGGTAGCCGTGCACCCCCTGCTTCCAGGCGAGCAGGTAGATGCCGATGCCCGTGACCAGGCCGCCGACCAGCGCACCGACGGTCACGGCGGTGGCGCTGCCGGAGAACAGCACGATCATCACCAGGGCGCCCGCGGTCGACCCCTGGGAGAGGCCGAGCACGTCGGGGCTGCCGAGCGGGTTGCGCGAGATCGACTGGAACAGCGCCCCGCCGAGCCCCAGCGACGCGCCGACCAGCAGCCCGACCAGCAGCCGGGGCAGCCTGAGCTCGTTGACGATGAAGTCCTGGGACGGGCTGCCGTCGCCCACGAGGGCGCGCAGCACGTCGGCCGCGGGTATGTGGGCGTCGCCGGTGCCGATCAGCGCCACGCCCGCGGCGAGCACGGCGACCAGCAGGAGGGCGACGACGACGAGGGAGCGCGGGTCCAGGCGCAGCGAGAGCCCGCCGGGGGTGCGTACCGCACGGCTCCGGGAGAGTGTCTTCACAGTTGCGCCGTCCTCCGCCGTCGTACGAGAAAGATGAAGACCGGGCCGCCGATGAGCGCGGTGATGATGCCGACCTGGATCTCGGCGGGCCGGGCCACGAGCCGGCCGATGATGTCGGCGCCGAGCAGCAGCACGGGCGACAGCACGGCGGCGTACGGGAGGATCCAGCGCAGGTCGGGCCCGGTGAAGGAGCGCACGACGTGCGGCACCATCAGGCCGACGAACATGATCGGGCCGCAGGCGGCGGTGGCGGCGCCGCACAGCACGGTCGCGGCCAGCATGGCCAGCGCGCGGGTGCGGTTCAGATGGGCGCCGAGCGCGCGGGCGGTGTCGTCGCCCATCTCCATCGCGTTCAGCGGCCGGGCCAGGGCGAGCGAGAGGACCATGCCGGCCACGAGGAACGGCAGCACCTGGACGATGGTCCGGTCGTCGGCGGAGTCCAGCGAGCCGACCGTCCAGAAGCGCATCCGGGACAGCGCCTCGTCGTCCAGGATCATCACGGCCTGGAGGTATCCGTACAGCGCGGCGGCGATCGCCGTACCGGCCAGCGCGAGCCGTACCGGGGTCGCGCCCCGGCTGCCGCCGAGGAACCACACCAGCGCGCCCACGGCCGCCGCCCCGGCGAACGCGAACCACACGTACCCGCTCAGCGAGGTCACGCCGAAGAAGGTGATGGCCGTGACGACGGCGGCGGAGGCGCCCGCGTTGATGCCGAGCAGACCGGGGTCGGCCAGCGGATTGCGGGTGAGCGCCTGGAGCACCGAGCCGGACAGCCCGAACGCGGCCCCGGCCAGCAGACCGAGGACGGTCCGGGAGATCCGGTCGGCCACGACGATGTCGGCGTAGGTCCCGGTGTCGTGGAACAAGCCGTGCCAGATCAGGTCCGGCGCCAGCGATTTGGCGCCGACGCCGATACTCGCCATGGCGACGAACGCCAGGAGCACGACGGCGAGGAGCAGCCCGAGGGCACGCACCAGCCGTCGTTTCGGGGGCGCGGGGACGGTTGCCGCGCGCTGTTCCGGAGGACTCTCGACCAACACGCGGTTAGGTTAGCCTATCCTCCTATTCGATCTCGATCCCGAGACTCCCGGCCCCGGTTGGGGCAAGCCTCAAAGACCCAGCCTGGCCAACGCCTTTTCCGCGTCCAGCGCGCAGGAGCCGTCGCCGGCTGCCGTCCAGGCAGCCGCGCACAGCGCCCGCAGCCCGTCCAGCGCGGCCCCCTCGCCCGACAGCTCCAGCCGGTCGGAACCGGCCGTGGCGGTCCAGCCCCCGCAGCCGAAGCCGTCGCCCTCCCGCGCCACCTCCGGCTGACCGGTGAGCAGGCCCCGCAGATCCGCGTCGACATAGGTCGGCCGGTGCTGCGGCGGCGCGGCGAGCAACTGGGCGCCGTCGGTGACACCGGTCAGCACCAGCAGGGAGTCGACCTCGCCGTTGAAGGCACCCTCGATGTCGGTGTCCAGCCGGTCCCCGACCACCAGCGGCCGCTTCGCGCCGGTGCGCAGGATGGTCTCCTTGTGCATCGGGGGCAGCGGCTTGCCCGCCACCTGCGGCTCGGCACCGGTGGCGATCCGCACCACCTGCACGGCCGCGCCGTTGCCCGGCGCGATGCCCCGGCCGCTGGGAATGGTCAGATCGGTGTTGGACGCGAACCACGGCACCCCGCGCGCCACCGCGTACGACGCCTCCGCGAACCGCCCCCACGCCAGCTCGGGCCCGCCGTACCCCTGCACGACGGCGGCCGGGTCGTCGTCGGCCGACTCCACCGGGGTCAGCCCGCGCTCGCGCAGCGCCACCCGCAGCCCCTCGCCGCCGATCACCAGCACCCGCGCCCCGGCGGGCACCTGCTCGCTGATCAGCCGGGCCACCGCCTGCGCGGAGGTGATCACGTCATCGGCGTCCGTGGGTATACCCAGCTCGGTGAGGTGCCCGGCCACGGTGTCGGGGGTGCGCAGCGCGTTGTTGGTGACGTACGCCAGGTGCATCCCCTCGGCGCGTGCGTCGGCCAGCGAGTCGACGGCGTGCGCGATGGCCTCACCGCCCGCGTACACCACCCCGTCCAGGTCGAGCAGCGCCGTGTCGTACGCCTCGTTCAGGGGCCGCTCGCTGCCCTCGGGGCTCGTCCTGACGCTCCGGCTCATCCGTATCGCTCCTCGTTCGACGCTCTTTCCCCCGATCATCCCGCACACCGCCCGCACACGTACGATGCCGGGATGAACATCGCAGGTCACTCGGAAGCAACGGCGCCCCGAGGTCTGGAACTCACCCCGTTCCGCGGCCTTCGTTACGACCCCGAACGGGTCGGCAGTCTGGCCTCCGTCACCTCCCCGCCGTACGACGTGGTCGTGCGCCCCGACGGCCTGCACCACCTTCAGGACGCCGACCCGTACAACATCGTCCGGCTGATCCTCCCCCAGGCCGACACGCCCGGTGTCCGCAACGAACAGGCCGCCGACACCCTGCGCCGCTGGCTCGCCGAGGGCGTCCTCGCCCCCGACCCCGCCCCCGCCCTGTACGTGTACGAGCAGCGGGACGTCGACGGCCTGGTCCAGCGCGGGGTCATCGGCGCCCTGCGGGTCTCGGAGCCGGAGGAGGGGGTCGTCCTCCCCCACGAGGACGTGATGACGCCGGTGGTCGCCGACCGCGCGGCCCTGATGCGCGCCACCCGCGCCAACCTGGAACCCCTGCTGCTGACCTACCGCGGCGACGGCGCCACGAGCGAGGTCGTCGAGCGCACCGCGAAGCTCCCGCCCCTGCTGACGACGACCACCGAGGACGGCGTACGCCACCGCCTCTGGGGGCTCACCGACCCGGCCGAGCTGGCCCTGGTGCGGGCCGACCTCGCCCACCACCAGGCCCTCATCGCCGACGGCCACCACCGCTGGGCCACCTACCGCCTGCTGCGCGCGGAGCAGCCCTCCCCCGGCCCGTGGGACCTGGGCCTGGTCCTGCTGGTCGACACCGCCCGCTATCCGCTGCGGGTGCGCGCCATCCACCGTCTGCTGCACGGCCTGCCGGTGGCGGACGCCCTGGCCGCCGTGGGCGACCTGTTCCGGGTACGGCATCTCGCGGGACCGCTGGCCGAGGCGCTGGCGGAACTCGCGGAGGCCGCCGCCGAGGGCAACGCCTTCCTGCTGGCCGGCGACGGCGCCTTCTATCTGCTGGACCGCCCGGACCCGGCCCTTCTGGCCCGCGCGGTCCCGGCCGGCCACCCGGCGGCCTGGCGTTCCCTGGACGCGACGGTCCTGCACAGCGTGCTCCTGGAACACGTCTGGCACATCCCCGAGGACTCCCCCGCGCACATCGCCTACATCCACGACACGGCGGCCACGGTCGCCAAGGCGGAACGCGACGGCGGCACGGCCGTGCTGCTGCACCCGGTGCGCGAGGAGGTCGTGCGCGAGCTGGCCCGCCAGGGCGTGACGATGCCCCGCAAGTCCACGTCCTTCGGCCCGAAGCCGGCGTCGGGGCTGGTGCTGCGGGTGGTGGACATCTGAAGCGGGACTCCGCGTCTTCCCGGGCGTGAGGGGCTCACCGGGCATGGGGGCTCACCGGGCATGAAAAAAGGGCGGGACCGCTGGGGTCCCGCCCTTCTTCATGTGCCGAGGATCAGTCCTCGGTGTTCCGCTCGGTGGTGTCCTTGATCTCGACGACCTTGGGCTCCACTGCCTCGACGGCCTCGGACTCGACGGCCTCGACCTCAGCGGCCTCCGGCTCGGTGGCCTCGGGCTCGTCGTGGGTCGTCGTGTCCTCGTCGACCACGACCGTCACGACGGTCTCGTTCTCGGCGTCGTCCTCGTCCATGGCGTCGACGAACTCGACACCGTCCAGCTCGGCGAGCCGGTCGGAGGCGTCCGTGCTGCCGTCCCGGTCGGCCTCGATGGCCTTGGCGAACCACTCCCGCGCCTCGCCCTCGCGGCCGACGGCCAGCAGGGCGTCCGCGTAGGCGTAGCGCAGGCGGGCGGTCCAGGGCTGGATGGAGTTGGAGGCCAGCTCCGCGCTCTGGAGCGTCACGATGGCCGCGTCCAACTGGTCCATGTCACGCCGGGCACCGGCGGCGACGAGCCGCATCTCGACCTGGCCGGCCTTGTCCAGCTTCTGCACCTCGGGGGCACCGGCCATGTCCAGCGCCTTCTCCGGACGGCCGAGCCCACGCTCGCAGTCGGCCATCACGGGCCACAGCTCGGTGTTGCCCGTCATCCGGCGCGCGGCACGGAACTCGGCCAGGGCCTCGCTGTACTTCTGCGTGGCGTACGCCGCGAAGCCGGCGGCCTCACGGACAGCGGCCACACGGGACGCCAGACGCAGGGCCACCCTGGAGTAGCCGTAGGCGCCCTCGGGGTCCTCGTCGATGAGCCGGGCGACCATCACCAGGTTCCTGGCGACGTCCTCCGCGAGCGTCTTCGGGAGGCTCTGGAGCTCCTGGCGGACGTCCTTGTCGATCTCGTCGCCGGTGACGTCCTCGGGGATCGGCAGCCGCTTGATCGGCTCGCGGTCGCGGTCCCGCTCGTCACGGAAGCGGCCACCACCACGGCGGTCGTCGCCGCCGCGCCGGTCGTCCCGGCGGTCGTCGCGGCCACGGAAGCCACCACGCTCGCCCGGCCGGGCGCCACGGTCGTCGCGGCCACGGAAGCCACCACGGTCGCCACCCCCACGGTTGTCATCGCGACGGAACCCGCCACGGTCGCCACCGCGGTCGTCACGACGGAACGAGGGACGGTCCCCGCCACCACGGTTGTCGTCACGGCGGAACGGCGGACGGTCGCCGGAACGCTCGTCGCGGCGGAAGGACGGACGGTCGCCGGAGCGGTCGTCGCGGCGGAAGCCACCACGGTCGTCGCTACGACGGTCATCACGACGGTCGTCGCGGCGGAAGTCGCCACCACGGTTGTCATCACGACGGAACGGCGGACGCTCGCCGCCGCCACGGTTGTCGTCACGACGGAAGGACGGACGGTCGCCGGAACGCTCGTCGCGGCGGAAGCCACCACGGTCGTCGCCACGGCGGTCATCACGACGGTCGTCGCGGCGGAAGTCGCCACGGCTGTCGTCACGACGGAACGAAGGACGGTCCCCGCCACCACGGTTGTCATCACGGCGGAACGAGGGACGCTCGCCGCCACCACGGTTGTCATCACGACGGAACGGCGGACGGTCGCCGGAACGCTCGTCACGACGGAAGGGAGGACGGTCGCCGCCACCACGGTTGTCATCGCGGCGGAAGCCGCCACGGTCGCCACCGCGGTCGTCACGACCCCGGAAGCCACCACGGTCGTCGCCACGGCGGTCGTCGCGGCGGAAGTCGCCACGGCTGTCGTCACGACGGAACGAAGGACGGTCCCCGCCACCACGGTTGTCGTCGCGGCGGAACGGCGGACGCTCGCCGCCACCACGGTTGTCGTCACGACGGAAGAACGGACGGTCGCCGGAACGCTCGTCACGGCGGAAGCCACCACGGTCATCGCCACGGCGGTCGTCACGGCGGAACTCGCCACGGCTGTCGTCACGACGGAACGAAGGACGCTCGCCGCCACCACGGTTGTCATCACGACGGAACGAGGGGCGGTCGCCGCCACCACGGTTGTCGTCACGACGGAAGGACGGACGGTCGCCGCCGCGGTCGTCACGGCCGCGGAATCCACCACGGTCGCCGGCCCCGCGGCTGTCGTCACGGCGGAAGCCGCCGCGGTCATCGCCACGACGGTCGTCGTCACGGCGGAAGGACGGGCGGTCGCCGCGGTCGCCACCACGGCTGTCACCGCGGTCGTCACGGCGGAAGGAGGGACGGTCACCGCCACGGCGGTCGTCGCCACGGTCGTTGGACCGTCGCGGAGCGCCGCGGTAGCCGCCACGATCACCACGGTCACCACTGTCCCGTCGCCGCTGATCGCGCTCCGGTCGGTCGTCGGGAGAGTTGGTGGACATCGGGTGACTCCTGTCTTCGGGTACTACAAGCATTGTAAAAACAAAAGGACCCCTGGTCCCAGCTGAACGCTGGGACCAGGGGTCCTCCAAAGATTGTTCGGCGGCGTCCTACTCTCCCACAGGGTCCCCCCTGCAGTACCATCGGCGCTGTGAGGCTTAGCTTCCGGGTTCGATATGTAACCGGGCGTTTCCCTCACGCTATGACCACCGAAACCCTAATGGTTTCGAGCGAACAAGCACACTTTTTACTTGTGAGTTCAGCTCTGAACCGGCAACTGTTCGTTGCCTCAGAACATACACAGTGGACGCGAGCAACTGAGGACAAGCCCTCGGCCTATTAGTACCAGTCAACTTCACCCGTTACCAGGCTTCCATATCTGGCCTATCAACCCAGTCGTCTACTGGGAGCCTTACCCTCTCAAGGAGGTGGGAATACTCATCTCGAAGCAGGCTTCCCGCTTAGATGCTTTCAGCGGTTATCCCTCCCGAACGTAGCCAACCAGCCATGCCCTTGGCAGGACAACTGGCACACCAGAGGTTCGTCCGTCCCGGTCCTCTCGTACTAGGGACAGCCCTTCTCAATATTCCTACGCGCACAGCGGATAGGGACCGAACTGTCTCACGACGTTCTAAACCCAGCTCGCGTACCGCTTTAATGGGCGAACAGCCCAACCCTTGGGACCGACTCCAGCCCCAGGATGCGACGAGCCGACATCGAGGTGCCAAACCATCCCGTCGATATGGACTCTTGGGGAAGATCAGCCTGTTATCCCCGGGGTACCTTTTATCCGTTGAGCGACGGCGCTTCCACAAGCCACCGCCGGATCACTAGTCCCGACTTTCGTCCCTGCTCGACCCGTCGGTCTCACAGTCAAGCTCCCTTGTGCACTTACACTCAACACCTGATTGCCAACCAGGCTGAGGGAACCTTTGGGCGCCTCCGTTACTCTTTAGGAGGCAACCGCCCCAGTTAAACTACCCATCAGACACTGTCCCTGATCCGGATCACGGACCCAGGTTAGACATCCAGCACGACCAGACTGGTATTTCAACGACGACTCCCCCTGAACTGGCGTCCAGAGTTCACAGTCTCCCAGCTATCCTACACAAGCCGAACCGAACACCAATATCAAACTGTAGTAAAGGTCCCGGGGTCTTTCCGTCCTGCTGCGCGAAACGAGCATCTTTACTCGTAGTGCAATTTCACCGGGCCTATGGTTGAGACAGTCGAGAAGTCGTTACGCCATTCGTGCAGGTCGGAACTTACCCGACAAGGAATTTCGCTACCTTAGGATGGTTATAGTTACCACCGCCGTTTACTGGCGCTTAAGTTCTCAGCTTCGCCCTGTCGAAACAGAGCTAACCGGTCCCCTTAACGTTCCAGCACCGGGCAGGCGTCAGTCCGTATACATCGCCTTACGGCTTCGCACGGACCTGTGTTTTTAGTAAACAGTCGCTTCTCGCTGGTCTCTGCGGCCACCCCCAGCTCACCGAGTAAATCGGATCACCAGTGATGGCCCCCCTTCTCCCGAAGTTACGGGGGCATTTTGCCGAGTTCCTTAACCATAGTTCACCCGAACGCCTCGGTATTCTCTACCTGACCACCTGAGTCGGTTTAGGGTACGGGCCGCCATGAAACTCGCTAGAGGCTTTTCTCGACAGCATAGGATCATCCACTTCACCACAATCGGCTCGGCATCAGGTCTCAGACTATGTGTTGCCCGGATTTACCTGGACAACGTCCTACACCCTTACCCCAGGACTACCATCGCCTGGGCTGGACTACCTTCCTGCGTCACCCCATCACTCACCTACTAACCGCTTGGGCCGGCGGCTCCACCACTTTCCTTTCCCCGAAGGGTCCGGAACGGCTTCACGGCCTTAGCATCACGATGCTCGATGTTTGACGCTTCACAGCGGGTACCGGAATATCAACCGGTTATCCATCGACTACGCCTGTCGGCCTCGCCTTAGGTCCCGACTTACCCTGGGCAGATCAGCTTGACCCAGGAACCCTTAGTCAATCGGCGCACACGTTTCTCACGTGTGTATCGCTACTCATGCCTGCATTCTCACTCGTGAACCGTCCACAACTCGCTTCCGCGGCTGCTTCACCCGGCACACGACGCTCCCCTACCCATCACAGCACCCGTTGGGGCTTATTGCTGCAATGACACGACTTCGGCGGTACGCTTGAGCCCCGCTACATTGTCGGCGCGGAATCACTAGACCAGTGAGCTATTACGCACTCTTTCAAGGGTGGCTGCTTCTAAGCCAACCTCCTGGTTGTCTCTGCGACTCCACATCCTTTCCCACTTAGCGTACGCTTAGGGGCCTTAGTCGATGCTCTGGGCTGTTTCCCTCTCGACCATGGAGCTTATCCCCCACAGTCTCACTGCCGTGCTCTCACTTACCGGCATTCGGAGTTTGGCTAAGGTCAGTAACCCGGTAGGGCCCATCGCCTATCCAGTGCTCTACCTCCGGCAAGAAACACACGACGCTGCACCTAAATGCATTTCGGGGAGAACCAGCTATCACGGAGTTTGATTGGCCTTTCACCCCTAACCACAGGTCATCCCCCAGGTTTTCAACCCTGGTGGGTTCGGTCCTCCACGAAGTCTTACCTCCGCTTCAACCTGCCCATGGCTAGATCACTCCGCTTCGGGTCTTGAGCGTGCTACTGAATCGCCCTATTCGGACTCGCTTTCGCTACGGCTTCCCCACACGGGTTAACCTCGCAACACACCGCAAACTCGCAGGCTCATTCTTCAAAAGGCACGCAGTCACGAGATATGTGCAAGCACATATCCGACGCTCCCACGGCTTGTAGGCACACGGTTTCAGGTACTATTTCACTCCGCTCCCGCGGTACTTTTCACCATTCCCTCACGGTACTATCCGCTATCGGTCACCAGGGAATATTTAGGCTTAGCGGGTGGTCCCGCCAGATTCACACGGGATTTCTCGGGCCCCGTGCTACTTGGGTGTCTCTCAAACGAGCCGCTGATGTTTCGACTACGGGGGTCTTACCCTCTACGCCGGACCTTTCGCATGTCCTTCGCCTACATCAACGGTTTCTGACTCGTCCTGTCGCCGGCAGACGACAGAAGAGAGATCCCACAACCCCGTACACGCAACCCCTGCCGGGTCTCACACGTATACGGTTTGGCCTCATCCGGTTTCGCTCGCCACTACTCCCGGAATCACGGTTGTTTTCTCTTCCTGAGGGTACTGAGATGTTTCACTTCCCCTCGTTCCCTCCACACTGCCTATGTGTTCAGCAGCGGGTGACAGCCCATGACGACTGCCGGGTTTCCCCATTCGGAAACCCCCGGATCAAAGCCTGGTTGACGGCTCCCCGGGGACTATCGTGGCCTCCCACGTCCTTCATCGGTTCCTGGTGCCAAGGCATCCACCGTGCGCCCTTAAAAACTTGGCCACAGATGCTCGCGTCCACTGTGCAGTTCTCAAACAACGACCAGCCACCCATCACCCCGAACCCTTACGGTTCGAGTGCACTGGGGCCGGCGACTGAGGAAATCCATTCCCTCAGACACCCAACAGCGTGCCCGGCACTCCCCCTGCCCTTTCCGTTCCACGCCGAAGCAGTACTAGGAGAAAGTCAGTGAAGTGTGCCGAATAATCAACGTTCCACCCATGAGCAACCAGCATCGAACATTCGCCGATGTACTGGCCTCTGGACCGCTAGGCGGCCTAGAAGTGCTCCTTAGAAAGGAGGTGATCCAGCCGCACCTTCCGGTACGGCTACCTTGTTACGACTTCGTCCCAATCGCCAGTCCCACCTTCGACAGCTCCCTCCCACAAGGGGTTGGGCCACCGGCTTCGGGTGTTACCGACTTTCGTGACGTGACGGGCGGTGTGTACAAGGCCCGGGAACGTATTCACCGCAGCAATGCTGATCTGCGATTACTAGCAACTCCGACTTCATGGGGTCGAGTTGCAGACCCCAATCCGAACTGAGACAGGCTTTTTGAGATTCGCTCTACCTCACGGTTTCGCAGCTCATTGTACCTGCCATTGTAGCACGTGTGCAGCCCAAGACATAAGGGGCATGATGACTTGACGTCGTCCCCACCTTCCTCCGAGTTGACCCCGGCAGTCTCCTGTGAGTCCCCATCACCCCGAAGGGCATGCTGGCAACACAGAACAAGGGTTGCGCTCGTTGCGGGACTTAACCCAACATCTCACGACACGAGCTGACGACAGCCATGCACCACCTGTACACCGACCACAAGGGGGGCACCATCTCTGATGCTTTCCGGTGTATGTCAAGCCTTGGTAAGGTTCTTCGCGTTGCGTCGAATTAAGCCACATGCTCCGCTGCTTGTGCGGGCCCCCGTCAATTCCTTTGAGTTTTAGCCTTGCGGCCGTACTCCCCAGGCGGGGAACTTAATGCGTTAGCTGCGGCACCGACGACGTGGAATGTCGCCAACACCTAGTTCCCACCGTTTACGGCGTGGACTACCAGGGTATCTAATCCTGTTCGCTCCCCACGCTTTCGCTCCTCAGCGTCAGTAATGGCCCAGAGATCCGCCTTCGCCACCGGTGTTCCTCCTGATATCTGCGCATTTCACCGCTACACCAGGAATTCCGATCTCCCCTACCACACTCTAGCTAGCCCGTATCGACTGCAGACCCGAGGTTAAGCCTCGGGCTTTCACAATCGACGTGACAAGCCGCCTACGAGCTCTTTACGCCCAATAATTCCGGACAACGCTTGCGCCCTACGTATTACCGCGGCTGCTGGCACGTAGTTAGCCGGCGCTTCTTCTGCAGGTACCGTCACTTTCGCTTCTTCCCTGCTGAAAGAGGTTTACAACCCGAAGGCCGTCATCCCTCACGCGGCGTCGCTGCATCAGGCTTTCGCCCATTGTGCAATATTCCCCACTGCTGCCTCCCGTAGGAGTCTGGGCCGTGTCTCAGTCCCAGTGTGGCCGGTCGCCCTCTCAGGCCGGCTACCCGTCGTCGCCTTGGTGAGCCATTACCTCACCAACAAGCTGATAGGCCGCGGGCTCATCCTTCACCGCCGGAGCTTTTAACCGCAGACCATGCGATCCGCAGTGTTATCCGGTATTAGACCCCGTTTCCAGGGCTTGTCCCAGAGTGAAGGGCAGATTGCCCACGTGTTACTCACCCGTTCGCCACTAATCCCCACCGAAGTGGTTCATCGTTCGACTTGCATGTGTTAAGCACGCCGCCAGCGTTCGTCCTGAGCCAGGATCAAACTCTCCGTGAATGTTTACCGGTAATCCGGTGCACACACACGAGAGCGGAACCATCGGAGGAATAGTCCGATGGTTCACAGCGTCCTCGCTGTGTTTATTTCAAAGGAACCTCGTCCCGGTCGTGATGACCGGAGACGGGGTATCAACATATCTGGCGTTGATTTTTGGCACGCTGTTGAGTTCTCAAGGAACGGTCGCTTCCTTTGTACTCACCCTCTCGGGCTTTCCTCCGGGCTTCCCTTCGGTGTTTCCGACTCTATCAGATCGTTTTCTGATCCGATTTCCTCGGTGCTTTCCAGGTTCTCGCTTTCGCGTTTCCCTTTCCGGCGGTTCCGACTCTATCAGATCCTTTCGGCGTCTGATTCCCAGTCGGATTGGGATTGCCTTGGGCTTTTCGGCTCTCGCCGTTCGGCCTTTCGACATTCACTACGTTAGCCGATCTCCGCCGCGCCTCATAATTGAGTCTCGCGGAGTCGAATTCGAACGTGCGGGCACGCCGAAATCATCCCCGCCAGGGGAAGTCGTAGGTAGTGGGTTGGCCGCTTCCGGCTGCAGGCGATTGCCGTACCCGGTTCAAGCGACTCGGGCTACATTACGCACGTTCCAAGGGTGAGTCAACGTGACCTGCGTCTCGGTACGTGGGGCCGGTAGGGACTCACGGTGGGGTCGTCGGCGACCCAGAAGCGCCAGGGGTGGACTCCCCCGTCGCCGGCCACTCCGGTCCTCGGTCCACTGCGTACCTGCTCGGACGGGACGGGCGTGCCCGCGAGGATGCGCAGCGGGGTCTCCCCCGGGGTGCAGGCGTCCGTGCCGTCGAGCGCGCGGTCGACGTCCAGGGCGGTCGCCAGCCGGGCCGGGCCCTTGGCCAGTTCCTTGTCATTGCGGGCCGAAAGCCGGCGTTCTCGGGCGAGCTCGGCGCCCTCGACGATCTCGCCCGCACGGAGCAGGACACCGCTCGCCGTGCCCTCGGGGCCGCAGACGAGGTTCATGCAGTGCCACATGCCGTAGGTGAAGTAGACGTACACATGTCCGGGCGGACCGAACATCACCTCGTTGCGGGGGGTGCGGCCGCGGTAGGCGTGCGAGCCGGGGTCGTTCGGGCCGTCGTACGCCTCCACCTCCGTGAGGCGGAGGACTGTCGGACCGTCGGGGGTCGTGCGGATCAGGAGGCGGCCGAGGAGGTCGGGGGCGACCTCCAGTACGGGACGGTCGAAGAACTCCCGCGGCAGTGGCGTACGGTCCGGGGGCGTGATCATGCCCTCCGAGGGTAGTGCAGCCCGCGTCGGCGTCCCCGCGGAACCGGTTAGGGCCGTTTCGCGTTTGTACGGGTCGAGGGTCCATTCGTAAAGGGAGAGTCAATGGCGTTCAAGAAGCTGCTCGCGAGCCTGGGGGCCGGGGGCGCCTCCGTCGAGACCGTGCTGACCGAGGTCAACGTGGTGCCCGGCGGTGTCGTCCAGGGTGAGGTCCGTATCCAGGGCGGCTCGGTCAACCAGAACATCGAGGGCCTGTCCGTAGGCCTGCAGGCCAGGGTCGAGGTGGAGGGCGGCGACCAGGAGTACAAGCAGGACGTCGAGTTCACCAAGGTGCGGCTCGGCGGCGCCTTCGAGCTCCAGGCCGGCGCGGTGCACGCGGTGCCGTTCGGGCTGGAGATCCCCTGGGAGACGCCCGTCACGGTGATCGACGGGCAGGAGCTGCGCGGGATGCACATCGGGGTGACGACCGAGCTGCAGATCGCCCGCGCGGTGGACTCCTCCGACCTGGACCCGATCCACGTGCACCCGCTGCCGGCGCAGAAGGCCTTGCTGGACGCCTTCATCCAGCTCGGCTTCCGCTTCAAGAACGCGGACATGGAGCGCGGCCACATCCGGGGCACCCGGCAGCAGCTCCCGTTCTACCAGGAGATCGAGTTCTACCCGCCGTCGCAGTACCGGGGCCTGAACCAGGTCGAGGTCAGCTTCGTGGCCGACGAGAACGCGATGGACGTCGTGCTGGAGATGGACAAGAAGCCGGGGCTGTTCAGCGAGGGCTCGGACACCTTCCGCTCCTTCCAGGTGGGCCTGCACGACTTCCACACCACCGACTGGGCGGCGTACCTCAACCAGTGGCTGTCCGAGGTCGGCAGCAAGCGGAACTGGTTCTAGGCTCGAAAGCCCGAACGGAACGATCAGCAGGAGGTATCGACGTGACCGAGCTCAAGCGGCGGCCGCTCCCCCATGACTTCCATCCGCCCGTGCCGTCGTTCACGGTGACGAGCGAGGACGTCACCGAGGGCGGGACGCTGAAGGGCGCCCAGGTCCAGGCGGAGGGGAACACCTCTCCGCGGCTGAGCTGGTCCGGCTTCCCGCCGGAGACCAAGAGCTTCGCGGTGACCTGCTTCGACCCGGACGCGCCGACCGGCAGCGGATTCTGGCACTGGGTCGTCTTCGACATCCCGGCGTCCGTGACGGAGCTGCCGACGGGTGCGGGCAGCGGCGAATTCGCCGGGCTGCCCAAGGGTGCCGTGCAGGCGCGCAACGACTACGGCGCGCCGGGGTTCGTCGGCGCGGCCCCGCCGCCCGGCGACGGTCCGCACCGGTACGTGTTCACCGTGTACGCGGTGGACGAGGAGAAGCTGGGGATCGGCTCCGACGCCACTCCGGCCGTCGTCGGCTTCAACCTGCGCTTCCACACGCTGGCGCGTGCCCAGCTCATCGGGGAGTACGAGGTCCCCGCGCAGGGCTGAGTTGTCCCTTCGGTGTTTGCCCGCCCCTGGTCTTGGAATTGATCAGGGGCGGGCGTTTTTTATTTCGTTGTCCATCTCGATGCGCCCGTCCAGAGTTGATCCAGGTCCGCCGGGGGTGCGGACAGGCGCACGGGAGGTGGGCGGGATGCGTGGCACGTTGGTCCTGAACGCGAGTTTCGAGCCGCTGTCGACGGTGACGGTGAACCGAGCCGTGGTACTGGTGCTCCAGGACAAGGCGGTGGTGGAGCAGGCGCACGCCGGGCTGCGGATGCGCGGCACGCTGGTGGACATGCCGGCACCGAGGGTGATCCGGCTGTGCAGATACGTAAGGGTGCCGTTCCGAAGACAAGCGCCATGGTCGAGGCGGGGTGTGCTGGTGCGGGACCGGCACCGGTGCGCGTACTGCGGGCGGGCGGCGAGCACGGTGGACCACGTGGTGCCGCGGGCGCAGGGGGGTGCGGACTCCTGGCTGAACACGGTGGCGTCCTGCGCGGAGGACAATCACCGTAAAGCCGACCGGACACCGCTGCAGGCGGGGATGCCGTTGCTGCGGCAGCCGTTCGAGCCGACACCGGCGGACGCGATGCTGCTGGCGCTGGGGTCGGACGACTTCGCCGCGCTGCCGGAGTGGCTGGCGCCACCCGCGGCCGCGTAGGCCGTACATGACAGCGGGGCCCGCTCTCCCTTGCCGGGAGAGCGGGCCCCTTGCCGTGCCGGGTGGGCTCAGTCGATGGTCGGCCGCTCGCGGCGGTCGGTGCCCGTGCCCTTGTTCTGCTGAGGTACGGAGCCGCCGCCCCCGCCTCCGCCGAAGTTGCCGAAGTTGCCCATGGCTCCGGAGAGGCCCTTGAGGGCGTCGCCGATCTCGCTGGGGACGATCCAGAGCTTGTTGGCGTCGCCCTCGGCGATCTTCGGGAGCATCTGGAGGTACTGGTAGGAGAGGAGCTTCTGGTCCGGGTCGCCGGCGTGGATGGCCTCGAAGACGGTGCGGACGGCCTGGGCCTCGCCCTCGGCGCGGAGCGCGGCGGCCTTGGCCTCACCCTCGGCGCGCAGGATCTGGGACTGCTTCTCGCCCTCGGCGGTGAGGATGGCGGCCTGCCGGGTTCCTTCGGCGGTGAGGATCGCGGCGCGCTTGTCGCGGTCGGCGCGCATCTGCTTCTCCATCGAGTCCTGGATGGAGGTGGGCGGCTCGATGGCCTTCAGCTCGACGCGGTTGACGCGGATGCCCCACTTGCCGGTGGCCTCGTCCAGGACGCCGCGCAGGGCCGCGTTGATCTCCTCGCGGGAGGTCAGGGTCCGCTCCAGGTCCATGCCGCCGATGATGTTGCGCAGCGTGGTGACGGTGAGCTGCTCGATCGCCTGGATGTAGCTGGCGACCTCGTAGGTGGCGGCTCGGGCGTCGGTGACCTGGTAGTAGATGACGGTGTCGATGTTGACCACCAGGTTGTCCTGGGTGATCACCGGCTGGGGCGGGAACGGCACGACCTGTTCGCGCAGGTCGATGCGGTTGCGGATGGTGTCGATGAACGGGACGACGATGTTGAGGCCCGCGTTCAGGGTGCGCGTGTAACGGCCGAAGCGCTCGACGATCGCGGCGCTCGCCTGTGGGATGACCTGGATGGTCTTGATCAGGGCGATGAAGACCAACACCACCAGAATGACCAGGACGATGATGACCGGTTCCATCGTGTTTCCCCGTATCCCCTCTCCGCATCGGTGCGCGCGGCGGATGTCGTGGCTGTGAAAGATCTTTCCGGTCGAGTCTGACAGACCGTCCGGCAACTCGTGAGCTGTTCGGTCCAGTTGAGTCGTGCGAGGTCAGGTCAGCGATCCGTCAGATGACGATCGCGGTGGCCCCCTCGATGTCCACGACGTCCACCTCCTGGCCGACGTCGTAGGCGCGGGCGGTGTCGAGGGCGCGGGCCGACCAGATCTCCCCGGCCAGCTTGACGCGTCCGCCGGAGCCGTCGACCCGTTCCAGGACGACGGCCTGTTTTCCCTTCAACGCGTCGATCCCCGTGGGCAGATGGGGGCGCCTGCTGCCGTGGCGGGCCGCGATGGGACGGACCACGGCGATGAGCGCGACGGAGACGACCACGAAGGTGAGGACCTGGACGACGACACCGAAGCCGAGTCCGGCCGCGCCCGCGGCCACCAGGGCTCCGGCCGCGAGCATGCCGAACTCGGGCATGGCGGTGACGACGAGCGGGATTCCGAGGGCGACGGCAACGACGAGCCACCACACCCATGCGTCTATGTCGTTCACCCGGTCATGGTAGGTCCGGGTGTCATGCCGCCGACAGGGTGCGAACGGACAGTTACGCCTCGGGGGAGGGCGCGGTCAGCCCAGCGGGAGGCCGCGCGCGGTCCAGCGCTCGCCCGCCTGCTCGACGACGAGGGGGAGGCCGAAGCAGCGGGAGAGGTTGCGGGAGGTCAGTTCCAGCTCGATCGGTCCGGCGGCGAGCACCTTGCCCTGGCGGATCATGAGGACGTGGGTGAAACCGGGGGCGATCTCCTCGACATGGTGGGTGACCATGATCATGGAGGGGGCGATCGGGTCGCGGGCGAGGCGGCCGAGGCGGCGGACCAGGTCCTCGCGGCCGCCGAGGTCGAGTCCGGCGGCGGGCTCGTCGAGGAGCAGCAGCTCGGGGTCGGTCATCAGGGCGCGGGCGATCAGGGTGCGCTTGCGCTCGCCCTCGGAGAGGGTGCCGAAGCGGCGGTCGAGGAAGTCGCTCATGCCGAGGCGGTCGAGGAAGGCGCGGGCGCGCTGCTCGTCGATGTCCTCGTACTCCTCCTGCCAGCCGGCGGTCATGCCGTAGGCGGCGGTGAGGACGGTCTGCAGGACGGTCTGGCCCTTGGAGAGCTTTTCGGCCATGGCGATGCCGGCCATGCCGATGCGGGGGCGCAGTTCGAAGACGTCGACCTTGCCGAGGGTGTCGCCGAGGATGGTGGCGGTGCCCGTGGTGGGGAAGAGGTAGCTGGACGCGACGTTCAGGAGGGTGGTCTTGCCGGCGCCGTTGGGGCCGAGGATGACCCAGCGCTCGCCCTCCTTGACCGACCAGGAGACCTGGTCCACCAGAGCCCGGCCCTCACGGACCACGGATACGTCCTGAAGCTCCAGAACATCGCTCATGAGCGCGTTGTCTCCCCTTGCGTTGTGGCCGGTCTCGGCTGTCGCGTACGCCTGTGGCTCGGTCGCCGCGCCGATGGGCGCAGCCCATATGAAATCTACGCCACGAGTGCCCCGCTCCATTCCATCGGTCCGGTCCTTAGGGTGGGGGCATGCTCACGGAACCGCGTTCAGGACGCCTCGCCGCTTGGGGAAATGCCCTATTGGCCGGACTTGTCTCGCCGGATGACGCCGTACTCGCCGCTGTGGGAGAGGACGCGGTGCACCGGGTCGCCGGGCTGCCCGGTGAGAACGGGGTGGTGGGGCTCACGTTGGCGCTCGGGCGGCTGCGGGCGCTCGGGGTGAGCGGGCTGCGGGTGGCGCTGCCGGCGCCGGGGCATCCGCTGGGGCTGAGCGGTCCGCCGGAGTTCAACGCGCGGGCGCTGGGCGCCGGGGAGGCGGTGCTCTGCACCGGGGCCGCCTTCGGGCTGGTGCCGGAGGTGCACGAGGCGGGGCCCGTGGGCGACGTGCACGCGGAGGTGGTGTGGCACGTCCTGCCGGTGCGGGAGGCGCCGCCCGCCGACGTCCCCTCTCTCGGTGAGGCGGAACGGGAGCTGGCGGAGGCCCTGCGGGAGGCGACCGAGGTGCTGTCGCGGCTGGACGTGGCCGGGTCGGGACCGGTGGCCGCGGCGGCGATCGACGCCTACCGGGCGCGGGCCGAGCGGGACGGGGAGGTGCTGGCGCCGGGGTATCCGCCGCGTGCGGCACGGGTGTTGGAGCTTGCCGGGCGGGTGGGGCTGCTGGTCTCGCTGGCCCAGGAGCGGGGGCACGGCGGTGCGGTCAGCGCCTCGGAGATGGGTGCCCGCGCCGAGGCGTTGCGCCCGGTGGAGCGGACGGCCCGGCGGGCGCGGGTGGCGGCGTACAACTCCGTCGTGGAGGAGCGGGAGCGGGGGGTGCGCTGAGGGGGTTCAGCCGCTCGCCTCGTGGCGTACGGCCCACAGCGCGGCCTGGGTGCGGTCGGCGAGGTCGAGTTTCATCAGGATGTTGGAGACGTGCGTCTTGACGGTCTTCTCGGAGAGCACCAGGGCGCGGGCTATCTCCCGGTTGGAGCGTCCGTCGGCGATGAGCCCGAGCACCTCGCGCTCCCGCTCGGTGAGCGAACCCCCCCTCCCCTGACCTGAGTTGGTGCCCTCCTGGGTGAGGAGGGCGTCGGCCACCTCGGGCTGGAGCAGGATGTGGCCGGCGTGCACGGAGCGGATGGCGGCGGCCAGGGCGTCGGGGTCCACGTCCTTGTAGACGTACCCGGCGGCGCCCGCGCGCAGGGCGGGGACGACGGTACGGCGCTCGGTGAAGCTGGTGACGATCAGCACGCGGGCGGGGTTGCCGAGTTCCCGGAGCTTGCGCAGTGCGTCGATGCCGTCCATGCCCGGCATGCGGACGTCCATCAGCACCACGCCGGGCCGCAGCTCCTCGGCGCGGGCGACTCCCTCGGCGCCGTCGGCCGCCTCGCCGACGACCTCGATGTCGTCCTGCACCTCCAGGAAGGTGCGCAGGCCGCGGCGGACGACCTGGTGGTCGTCGACGAGCAGCACCCTGATCGGGTCAGCCACCGGGCACCTCCATCTCGATCTCGGTGCCCTTGCCGGGCGCCGATTCCACGGTGAGCGTGCCGCCGGCCCCGCTCGCCCGGTCCCGCATGGAGACCAGGCCGAGGTGGCGTCCGGCACGGCGGACGGCGGTGGGGTCGAAGCCGCGGCCGTCGTCGGTGACGCGCAGGACGGCTCCCCGGCCGCGCCGCTCCACGTCGACGTGGACGTGCTCGGCGCCGGAGTGGCGCAGGGCGTTGTGCAGGGCCTCCTGGGCGACTCTCAGCAGGGCTTCCTCCTGGGCGGCGGGCAGTGCGCGGAAGCCATGGCCGGTGAAGGTGACGCGGGCCGTGTGGGCGCGGTCGAGGACCTGGATCTGGGTGCGCAGGGTGGCGAGCAGTCCGTCCTCGTCCAGGGCGGCGGGGCGCAACTCCACGACGGCGGCGCGCAGTTCCTCGGCGGCTTCGGCGGCGAGGGCGGCGACCTGGTGGAGTTCGCCCTTGGCGCGGGCGGGGTCGCGGTCGACGAGGGCGGTGGCCGCCTGGGCGGTCAGGCGCAGGGAGAACAGCTTCTGGCTGACGGCGTCGTGGAGTTCGTGGGCGAGGCGGGAGCGTTCCTCGGCGATGGTCAGCTCGCGGCTGCGTTCGTAGAGGCGGGCGTTGGTGAGGGCGATGGCGGCGTGCTGGGCGAGGATGCCGAGCAGGGCCTGGTCCTCCTCGGTGAAGCCGCAGCCGCCCTGGGGCTTGGGGCAGTTCTTGTTGGCCAGGAACAGGGCCCCGATGGTCTCGTCCCCGTCCCGGATGGGGAGGCCGAGGAAGTCGGCCAGCTCGGGGTGGGCGTCGGGCCAGCCCTCGAAGCGGGGGTCCTCGCGTACGTCGCCCAGGCGCACCGGGCGGCCCTCGCGCAGCATCGCCGCGAGGATGCCGTGCTGGCGGGGCAGCGGGCCGATGGCCTTCCACTGCGCGTCGCCCACCCCGTCGACGACGAACTGGGCGAAGCCCCCGTGGTCGTCGGAGACGCCGAGGGCCGCGTACTGGGCGTCGAGCAGCTCGCGCGCGGAGGCGACGATCGTCTTGAGGACGTCGCGCACCTCCAGGTGCCTGCTCATGGCCAGCAGCGCGGCGCTCACCGCGGCGAGCCCGGACCGGGGACCTTGACTCATGCACCTCACGGTACCGGCGGGCCGTGACGGCCGGATCGGCCTGTGGACAGCGGTCACCGGGCCGCTGGGCCTAGGGCGGCGGACGTAGGGCCACGGGGACCGCGCGGAGGAGGTAGAACGCGCGCGGGCGGGCGGGCAGGCGCACGGAAAAGGGGTGGCCAGAACGTTTGCTAACGCAGAGCGGCGTGCCATTACCTCTGGGTGACATGAGGCCCGTTCCGGTGTGAGCCCTCGCATAGGGCGCACATCACTTACGAACGGACATAGGAGACAGACCACCCCGGTATGAACGGGGCGGATATGCTGATCTGTCCCGTTTTAACCAGACCTGATCCACTACCCGGCTTCGTACGTCACATCATTGCCAGGGCATTTTGCGGCCGCTAAGAATTGCTCATGTCGCTCAGCGCCGCGGGTCACCCCGCGGCGTTCGTGCTGGAGGAACCGATTCCCCCGGCGGACGCGAGAGCGACCTCCGCGCTCACTCGAAGAGGTCCATCAAGCCATGCCTAAGAAGATCCTGAATCGTCGTCTCAGTCGCCCGCTCGACAAGTTCTCCGCGCTGAACAAGCAGCACAAGATCGCCATCGCCGGCGTCAGCACCCTCGGTGCCGCCGCCATCGCCCTGTCGGCCATCCCCGGCGGCGCCACGACCGTGGCCACCGGCGTCCCGGCCGCCTCCACCAAGCAGGTGGCCGCCGAGCACAGCCAGGTCCGTGACCTCGGCTCCACGCTCAGCAGCCCGCTGACGGGCGAGAAGGTCAAGCTCGACGCCCTCAAGGCGAAGCAGAAGGCCGCCGCCGCGAAGCAGCACGCCGCCGACGCCGCCAAGAAGAAGGCCGCCGAGTCGCGCTCCGCCAAGGAGACCGCGAACCGGTCCGCGAAGCGTCCCCAGATGGAGACGGTCGCGGCGAAGACCTACAAGAACAACCTCGACGGCTGGATCCGCCAGTCGCTCGACATCATGCACGCCAAGGGCATCCCGGGCAGCTACCACGGCCTGCACAAGAACATCATGCGGGAGTCCTCCGGCAACCCGCGCGCCATCAACGGCTGGGACATCAACGCCATCAACGGCATCCCGTCCAAGGGCCTGCTCCAGGTGATCCCGCCCACGTTCGCCACGTACCACGTGAAGGGCACCTCGAACGACATCTACGACCCGGTCGCCAACATCACCGCCGCCGCCAACTACGCGGCGCACCGGTACGGCTCGATCGACAACGTCAACAGCGCGTACTGAGGTCGGCGCGGACCTCTGAGACGCGGAAGGGCGGCACCCCGAACGGGGGTGCCGCCCTTCACGTGACTCTCGGAACGAAACGCCGCTACTTGCGCATGACCTCGGGCTCGTGCCGCCGCAGGAAACGCGAGACGAGGAAGCCGCAGGCCACCCCGAGCGCGATCAACGCGATCATGTCCAGGCTCCAGGCCGCCGCCGAGTGGTTCCACAGCGGGTCGGTGCTGGTCGGGTCATCGCTGTTCGGCGCGATGTCGTTGAAGTCCAGCGTGGTGCCGGCCGCGGCCACCGCCCAGCGGGACGGCATCAGGTACGAGAACTCGTTGACACCGGGCGTGCCGTGCAGGGTGAACAGGCAGCCGGTGAACACGACCTGGATGATCGCGAACATCACCAGCAGCGGCATGGTCTTCTCGGCGGTTTTCACCAGCGAGGAGATGACCAGGCCGAACATCATCGAGGTGAAACCGAGCGCCATGACCGGCAGGCAGAGCTCGAACAGCGTCGAGCCGCCGAAGACGACGCCCCGGTCCGGGATCTCCCGGCTGGCGAAGCCGATCAGGCCCACCATCAGTCCCTGGAGCACCGTGACGGCGCCCAGGACGACCACCTTGGACATCAGGTAGGCCGAGCGGGACAGGCCGGTCGCGCGCTCCCGTTCGTAGATCACCCGCTCCTTGATCAGCTCGCGGACCGAGTTGGCCGCGCCCGCGAAGCAGGCGCCGACCGCGAGGATCAGCAGGACGGTCGTCGCCGTGCCGTTCGGCACGTGTATGCCGGTCCTGGGGTTGACCGGGTTGACCAGCAGCCCCTTCTCGTGGTCGATCAGCAGGCTGACCGCGCCGAGGACGGCCGGCAGGATCACCGTCAGCGCCAGGAAGCCCCTGTCCGAGCCGATGACCGCCACGTACCGCCTGACCAGCGTCAGCAACTGGGAGCCCCAGCTCTGCGGCTTGGGCGGCTTGACCGCCTGCGGCGGGGGCGCGGTGACGGACTGCGCGGCGACCGCGTCGAGGTCGGCGGCGTACATCTGGTAGTGCTGCGAGCCCTTCCAGCGGCCCGCCCAGTCGTAGTCGCGGTAGTTCTCGAAGGCGGAGAAGACGTCGGCCCAGGTGTCGTAGCCGAAGAAGTTCAGCGCCTCCTCCGGCGGGCCGAAGTAGGCCACCGCGCCGCCCGGCGCCATCACCAGCAACTTGTCGCAGAGCGCGAGCTCGGCGACGGAGTGGGTGACGACCAGGACCGTGCGGCCGTCGTCGGCGAGGCCGCGCAGCAACTGCATGACATCGCGGTCCATGCCAGGGTCCAGGCCCGAGGTCGGCTCGTCCAGGAAGATCAGCGAGGGCTTGGTCAGCAGCTCCAGGGCCACCGAGACGCGCTTGCGCTGGCCGCCGGAGAGGGAGGTGATCTTCTTGCCCTTGTGGATGTCGAGCTTCAGCTCGCGCAGCACCTCGTCGATGCGGGCGTCGCGCTCCGTGGGCGTGGTGTCGGCGGGGAAGCGCAGCTTGGCCGCGTACTTCAGCGCCTTCCGTACGGTCAGCTCCTTGTGCAGGATGTCGTCCTGCGGGACCAGACCGATGCGCTGGCGCAGCTCGGCGAACTGCTTGTACAGGTTCCGGTTGTCGTAGAGCACCTCGCCCTCGTTGGCGGGGCGGTAGCCGGTGAGCGCCTTGAGCAGGGTGGACTTGCCGGAGCCGGACGGGCCGATGACCGCGATCAGGGACTTCTCGGGGGCGCCGAAGGAGACGTCCCGCAGGATCTGCTTGCCGCCGTCGACCGTGACGGTGAGGTGGCGGGCGGAGAAGGACACCTCACCGGTGTCGACGAACTCCTCGAGGCGGTCGCCGACGATACGGAAGGCCGAGTGGCCGACACCGACGATGTCGTCCGGGCCGAGCACGGCGGTGCCGCCCTTGGCGATCGGCTGACCGTTGACGTAGGTGCCGTTGTGCGAGCCGAGGTCGCGGATCTCGAAGCGGCCCTCGGGCGTCGTCTGGAACTCGGCGTGGTGCCGGGAGACCTGGAGGTCGGAGACGACGAGGTCGTTGTCCAGCGAACGGCCGATGCGCATGACATGGCCGAGGGCGAACTGGTGGAACGTGGTCGGGCTGCGGTCGCCGTGGACCGGCTGCTCCGCCTGGCCGTGGCCGCCGCCCTGCTGCTGCGGGAAGGCCGGGGCCTGCTGCGGGCCGCTGTGCCACTCGGGGCTCTGCGGCTGGGCGGGCGGACCCGGCTGGGCGGCGGCCTGCGGCACGGCCTGCGTCTGCTGGGCCCAGGTCGCGGACTGGGCCGCGTACGGTGCGCCCTGCCCCGCGTCGGCGGCCGTCAGGTTCAGGCGCGGTCCGTCGGTCGCGTTGCCGAGGTGCACGGCCGAGCCGGCCCCCAGCTCCGTCTGGCCGACACGGTGACCCTGCACGAAGGTGCCGTTGGTGCTGCCGTGGTCCTCGATGACCCAGGTGTGGCCGTTGAAACGGACCGTGGCGTGTCGCCAGGACACCCTGGCGTCGTCGAAGACGATGTCGCCCTGCGGATCACGTCCGAGGGCGTAGGACCTGGACGGATCGAGCGTCCAGGTCCGTCCGTTTGTTTCCAGTACGAGTTCCGGCACTCCATGCCCCACTGAGTTGTCCCCCGAATTGCCCCCGACACGGGGAGTCTAGGGATGTCGAACATCGTGGGGAACTATTCCAGGCGCGGGCGCCCAACTGGTAGTCGGGCGGGTGTGCGTGGACGGTTCGGGGGGCGGATACCGGTGCGGAGGGGGGTAATTGACCGCGAGCCGGAGGAGGGACCCGGACCGCCGGCCCTCCCCGCCCCCTCGCCCCGCCGCGGCACCGTCCGGTTGGCGGACCTGTCGGGCGGGGGGTGCGGGGTGCCGGATACGGTGGTGGGACCATGAGCGCTTCGCAGACCGTCGCTTCGCAGCCCGAAGACGTCCCCACTCTTCTTGTCAAGATCTTCGGCAAGGACCGGCCCGGCATCACGGCCGGGCTCTTCGACACCCTTGCCGCCTTCCAGGTCGACGTGGTCGACATCGAGCAGGTCGTCACCCGTGGCCGGCTGGTGCTGTGCGCGCTGGTCACGCAGCCCGCGGAGGGACTGGAGGGTGACCTCCGCTCGACCGTCCACAGCTGGGCCGAGTCGATGAAGATGCAGGCCGAGATCATCTCGGGCCACGGGGACAACCGGCCGCGCGGTGTCGGCCGCTCCCTGGTGACGGTGCTCGGGCACCCCCTGACCGCCGAGTCGACGGCCGCCATCGCGGCGCGGATAGCCGAGGCGGGCGGCAACATCGACCGGATCTTCCGGCTCGCCAAGTACCCCGTGACGGCCGTGGAGTTCGCCGTGTCCGGCGTGGAGACGGAGCCGCTGCGCACGGCGCTGGCGGCGAGCGCGGCGGCCCTGGGCGTCGACATCGCCGTGGTCTCGGCGGGACTGCACCGGCGGGCGCAGCGGCTCGTGGTCATGGACGTGGACTCGACCCTCATCCAGGACGAGGTCATCGAGCTGTTCGCCGCGCACGCGGGCTGTGAGGCCGAGGTCGCCGAGGTGACGGCGGCGGCGATGCGCGGGGAGCTGGACTTCGAGCAGTCGCTGCACGCGCGGGTGGCGCTGCTGAAGGGGCTGGACGCCTCGGTGGTGGACAAGGTCCGCGAGGAGGTCCGGCTGACGCCGGGCGCGCGGACGCTGATCCGCACGCTGAAGCGCCTGGGCTACCAGGTCGGCGTGGTCTCCGGCGGCTTCACCCAGGTCACCGACGCCCTGCAGGACCGGCTGGGGCTGGACTTCGCGCACGCCAACACGCTGGAGATCGTCGACGGGAAGCTGACCGGCCGGGTCACCGGTGAGGTCGTGGACCGGGCGGGCAAGGCGCGGCTGCTGCGCCGGTTCGCCGCCGAGGCGGGGGTGCCGCTGTCGCAGACGGTGGCGATCGGTGACGGTGCCAATGACCTGGACATGCTGAACGCGGCGGGTCTGGGCGTGGCCTTCAACGCCAAGCCGGTCGTCCGCGAGGCGGCGCACACGGCGGTGAACTTCCCCTTCCTCGACACCGTGCTCTACCTGCTGGGCGTCAGCCGGGAAGAGGTCGAGGCGGCCCAGACCCACGACGAGGACTGACCCCGAGGAGACGGCGTACGTCGGGCCCGGAACCTCGGTGGTTCCGGGCCCCGCGCATGTCCACAGGTCACTCGGAGGGCGCCCAGTAGTCCACCAGCGTCGCCTTGCCCGGCTCCAGGTCCTTCCAGTCGCCGTCGAAGGTCAGTACGGCGAAGGCGGACGTGGGGAAGCCGCGCCGGTTCATCCGCTCGCGGGCGTCGCCCTCGGCGGTCCCGGCGAGGATCTCGGTCAGGTTGTGCACGCCGGGGTTGTGGCCGATGAGGATCACGTCCCGCACGTCGTCCGGGGTCTCGTTCAGCACGGCGATCAGCTCGCCGGGCGAGGCATCGTAGACCCGGTCCTCGTAGACCGTTTTCGGCCGGTGATCCAGCTCGTGCACGGCGAGCTTCCAGGTCTCGCGGGTGCGCAGCGCGGTGGAGCAGACGGCCAGGTCGAAGGGGATGCCGGTGTCGGCCAGCCTGCTGCCTGCGACGGGGGCGTCCGTGCGGCCGCGGTCGGCGAGCGGGCGCTCATGGTCGGAGACCTGGGGCCAGTCGGCCTTCGCATGGCGGAAGAGGACGATCCTGCGGGGTTCAGCGACGCTCATGTCACCCAGCTTCGCATGAAACAGGCCACCTGGCGCAGGGAGTTGACATGCGGATTCACCAGTACGAGCGGGGCTGCGGCTCAGTGCGCGACGAGCTGCCGGGCGCGCTCCACGACCTGCGCGAGCGCCGGGTCCCCGCTCGCCGCGTGGGCGTCCGACGGGTTCATTATGAGCATCAGCAGCGCGACGAAGGCGAGCGTGGGAAGCGCCAGCGCCCACCAGGGCAGGCGGGTGGCGGCAGGGGCGGGGCGGGGCCGGGTGTGGGCGGGTACCGGCATGGTCGCCTCCGTCGCTCGTGGGGCCGTCCGGGAACCTCTGTCCCGGTACCCCTCGAAGCTACGTGCTCACCCGCCGTCGCCCCATCCGGGCTTCCACCCACTCGACCCTGATCCTCGCCCCCTAGGGGATGGTGGGGGAAACCCCACCAGGACCGGCCGGGATCAGGGGGCGAGCATCATCGCGACGATGCCGATGACGACGAAGATGGCGAAGAACGAGCCGAAGACGATCAGCATCTTCTTCTGGCCGTTCTGCGGGTTCGGATCGAGCACAGGCTGCATGACCCCAGTCTCCCACCCGTCCCCGGGCCGGAGGCCGCCGGGGCGGCCGAGACGCGCCTAACGCCCCGCCTCGTCCTCCACGATCCGGTCGCGCCCGGCGAGGAAACCGACCGCCATCTGCGGCAGCATCAGTGCCGCCATGAGCGCGATCGGCACGCCCCAGCCCCCGGTGCGCTGGTAGAGCACACCGACCAGCAGCGGGCCGGGGATGGAGAGCAGGTACCCGGTGCTCTGGGCGAACGCGGAGAGCTGGGCCACGCCCGGACCGGTGCGGGCCCGCATGCCGACCATGGTGAGCGCGAGCGGGAAGGCGCAGTTGGCGATGCCCAGCAGTACCGCCCAGGCCCAGGCACCGGCGGCGGGCGCGAGGTACAGCCCGGCGTAGCCGGCGAGCCCGCAGGCGCCCAGGACCAGCACGATGGGGCCCTGGTGGGGCAGCCGGGTGGCCAGACGCGGGATGACGAAGGCCAGCGGGACGCCCATCACCATGGTGACCGCGAGCAGCACGCCCGCCGTACCGGCCGGGACACCGGCGTCACGGAAGATCTGCGGCATCCAGCCCATGGTGATGTAGGCGGCGGTGGCCTGGAGGCCGAAGAAGACGGCGAGCGCCCAGGCGGTACGGCTGCGGGCGATCCGCAGCCGGGGACCCGCCTCGGCCCCAGGGACCGGTACCGGCGCGGGCACCCGCTCGCGGACCAGCGGCAGCCAGGGCAGCACGGCGACGCCCGCGAGCACCGCCCACACGGCGAGTCCGGACTGCCAGCGGCCGCCGAGGGCGCCGGTCAGGGGCACGGTGACGGCGGCGGCGGCCGAGGTGCCGAGGGCCAGCGCCATGGAGTACAGGCCGGTCATGGTGCCCACGCGGTCCGGGAACCAGCGCTTGACGATGACCGGCATCAGCACGTTGCTCACCGCGATGCCCATGAGGGCGAGCGCGCTGGCGGCCAGGAAGCCGGCCGTGCTGCCGACGTAGGGCCGGATCAGCAGGCCCGCGGTGATGGCGGTCATGCCCGCGCAGACCACCGCGCCCGGTCCGAAGCGGCGGGCGAGGCGGGGTGCGGTGGCGCCGAAGACGGCGAAACACAACGGGGGCACGGAGGTCAGCAGTCCGGCGACGCCGCCGCTCATGCCGAGCCCGTCGCGGACCTCCTCCAGGAGGGCGCCGAGGCTGGTGATCGCCGGGCGGAGGTTGACCGCGGCCAGCACGATGCCGACGACGACCAGGCGCACGGCCCAGGCGGGCGGCGTGGGAGCGGTGGCCTGCAAGGGGGTCTGTGTGTCGGTACGGTTCCGCGCGGTCCGGGTCTCCTCAGCCATGAGACCCATCATAGAATCATGGGATGATTGGTTGTCCATTCCGGGGCGGGCTCCGTGCGGGGCGCCCCGGTCCGGCCCGTTCGTGCGGGCCGCAGCTCTCGTGCCAAGGTGGGCCATGCCTCTGAGCCACCCGCGCCGTTCGGCGCTGTCCGAACAGGTCATCGCCGAGCTCCGCGCCCAGATCACGTCCGGTGAGTGGCCGGTCGGCTCGCGCATCCCGACCGAGCCGGAGCTCGTCGAGCAGCTCGGCGTGGCCCGCAACACCGTCCGCGAGGCGGTCCGGGCGCTCGCGCACAACGGACTGCTGGACATCCGCCAGGGCTCGGGCACCTATGTGGTGGCGACGAGCGAGCTGGCCGGGGTGATGCACCGCAGGTTCGCCGACGCCGATCCCCGGCACATCGCCGAGCTGCGGTCCACGCTGGAGTCGTCGGCGGCGCGGCTGGCGGCCGAGCGCCGTACGGAGAAGGACCTCAAGCAACTGGACGCGCTGCTGACCCGGCGCGAGGAGGCGTGGGAGGCCGGCGAGGCGGAGGCGTTCGTCGCGGCCGACGCGACCTTCCACCTGGCCGTGGTGGCCGCCTCGCACAACGACGTGATGACGGCGATGTACGCCGACCTCGGCGAGGTGCTGCGGGACTGGCTGCGCGCGGACGTGGGTGCCGAGCTGCGGCCGAGGTCGTACATGGACCACACCCGGCTGGTGGACGCGATCCGCACCGGGGACGCGCGGGCGGCGGCCTCGGAGGCCGCGAGCTACCCCTTCCAGTGCCGCCCGGAGCCGGTCAGCCCGCCTTCTGGTGACTGATCCACACCACCCGGATCTCCTTCCAGCACCGCCCGGTCAGCTTCACCGTCAGGGCGGGCCCGGCGGCCACCGGCGCGCTGTCGGTGTCGATGTCCCACCAGCGGGCGCACTCGACATGCAGCCGCACCCGGTCGACGTGCACATAGGGGTTGTGGCAGTACGCCACCACCTCGGACCCGTCCACCTTGATACGGCAGGACGCGCCGAAGAGGTCGGGGGCGTGCGGCTTGCCGTCACCGGCGCGGGCTACTCCGCAGGGCAGGGCGAGGACGAGAGCGGCCACGGCGACCGGGGCCACGCTGCGGGACGGGCGCACAAGGGGACCTCCTCGGCCGGGCTGCGGAGGGGCGCACGGAACAACGCCTGCTTCGAGGGTGCGCCGCCGCATCGGCGACGGCCCGGCCGGAGATCCGTACGGGTGAGGCCCGCACCCCCCTTGGGGGTACGGGCCTCTCGCGTGTGCGGTGTCGGTCAGGCGCCGATGGCGTGCAGGCCGCCGTCGACGTGGATGATCTCGCCGGTGGTCTTCGGGAACCAGTCGCTCAGCAGGGCGACGATGCCCTTGCCGGCCGGCTCCGGGTCCTTGAGGTCCCACTCCAGCGGGGAGCGGGTGTCCCAGACGGCGGCCAGGTCGGAGAAGCCCGGGATGGACTTCGCGGCCATGGAGCCGAGCGGGCCCGCGGAGATGAGGTTGCAGCGGATGTTCTGCTTGCCCAGGTCGCGCGCCATGTAGCGGCTGGTGGCCTCCAGGGCGGCCTTGGCCGGGCCCATCCAGTCGTACTGCGGCCAGGCGTACTGCGCGTCGAAGGTGAGGCCGACGACCGAGCCGCCGTTCTGCATCAGCGGCAGGCACGCCATGGTCAGCGACTTCAGGGAGAAGGCGGAGACGTGCATGGCGGTGGCGACCGACTCGAACGGCGTGTTCAGGAAGTTGCCGCCGAGGGCGTCCTGCGGGGCGAAGCCGATGGAGTGGACGACACCGTCCAGGCCGCCCAGCTCCTCGCCGACGATGTCGGCCAGGCGCGCGAGGTGCTCCTCGTTGGTGACGTCCAGCTCGATGACCTTAGCGGGCTTCGGCAGCTTCTTGGCGATGCGCTCGGTCAGCGTGGGCCGCGGGAAGGCGGTCAGGATGATCTCGGCGCCCTGCTCCTGCGCGAGCTTGGCCGCGTGGAAGGCGATGGAGGACTCCGTCAGCACACCCGTGATCAGGATGCGCTTGCCCTCGAGAATTCCGCTCATGGTGATCAGTGACCCATTCCCAGTCCGCCGTCAACGGGGATGACGGCTCCAGTGATGTACGAGGCGTCGTCCGAGGCGAGGAACCGCACCGTCGCGGCGACCTCCTCGGGCTCCGCGTAGCGGCCGAGCGGCACCTGAGACACGATGCCCGCACGCTGCTCGTCGGTGAGCGCCTTGGTCATGTCGGTGTCGACGAAGCCGGGGGCGACGACGTTGAAGGTGATGTTGCGCGAACCCAGCTCACGGGCGAGGGAGCGCGCGAAGCCGACGAGCGCGGCCTTGGAGGCGGCGTAGTTCGCCTGCCCCGCCGAGCCGAGCAGACCGACCACCGAGGAGATCAGTACGACGCGGCCCTTCTTGGCGCGCAGCATGCCGCGGTTGGCCCGCTTGACCACACGGAAGGTGCCGGTGAGGTTGGTGTCGATGACCGAGGTGAAGTCCTCCTCGGACATGCGCATCAGAAGCTGGTCCTTGGTGACACCGGCGTTGGCGATCAGGACCTCGACGGGGCCGTGCCGCTCCTCGATCTCCTTGTACGCCTGCTCCACCTGCTCGGCGTCGGTGATGTCGCACTTCACGGCCAGGAAGCCGGCCGGCGGCTCACCCGAGCGGTACGTGATGGCGACCTTGTCGCCGGCGTCGGCGAAAGCGCGGGCGATGGCGAGGCCGATGCCCCGGTTGCCTCCGGTGACGAGAACCGAGCGGCTCAACGGATCACCCTTTCGTTAGCGGTCTGCAGCGTTCCGACAATCCGCCCGGTCGCCCTGGTGAGGGGCGGGACAGGCGGCTTCCCCGAAAACCTATCGGTCCGTCCACGACCACGGACAATCGGGCACCGACAGTGACACATCCCTGCTCCTGTCGGATTCCTACAGATCAGGACTCGCGGGTGGCGCACTCCGCCCACACCGTCTTGCCCGGGCCCGTGCGCGCCGCGGTGCCCCAGCGGGTGGCCACGGCGTCCACGAGGAGGAGGCCCCTTCCCCCCTCGGCCGCGGGGTCCAGAGCGGGGAGCACCGGGTGGGCGGGATGGGTGTCGGAGAGCTCGACCCTCACGTGGCCGGGCGCGCGGTGGAGGCGGAGTTCGAAGTCCCTGCCGGGTACGCGGCCGTGCAGGACCGCGTTCGCGGCGAGTTCGGCGACCACCAGGGCGACGGCTTCCGATACGGGGCTGCCGTACGGGAAGCCCCACTGGTCCAACTGGTGCACGGCCAGCATCCGCGCGAGGCGCGCGCCGCGCCTGGTGGCGGAGAGACGCTGGGCGAACATACTTACGGTGACTGCCTCTTGGGCGCGTGACGGCGACATACGCCCAGCCTGGAGACTCCGTCCGCCGCCCCAACAGGAACGAAGCCCATACAACTCCGCTTGTATCGGTGCACACTCTGGACTGGGTGGGTCACTCCCCGTGACGATGAGCGGATCGGGCTGGTTGGGCGGGGTGCGCGAGAGGTGGGCGGCGATGGTGGCGGAGCAGAGCGGGGCCGAGGTCTCCGACAGCCTGAAGATGTTCGGTGCGGTCATGAAGTCGCTGAGGGATCAAGGGCGCCTGACCCAGGAGGAGTTCGCGGCGCAGGTGGGGTACTCGGCGCCCTACGTCGCCAAGATCGAGCAGGGGAAGCGGTTTCCTCCGGCGGATCTGCCGGCTCGGGCGGCCGGCGTTCTGGGCGACGACACGGCGAAGGTCCTCGCTGCGGCCGCCAAGACCCTGACGAGGCGGTCGGGGCTGGCGTCCTGGTTCCAGCAGTGGGCGGGGATCGAGGAGGAGGCGATCTCCCTCTACGCGTACGAGTGCCGTGCGATTCCTGGGCTGTTGCAGCCGGAGATCTATGCGCGGGCGGTGTTCGAACGCCAGCTTCCGCCGTGGAGCGACGAGCAGATCGACCACAAGGTGGCGGCACGACTCGAACGGCAGACGTTACTCGTCGACCGCCCGAACACCGCGTTCACGTTCATCATCGAACAGGCGGTCCTGGAGCGAGGACTGGGCGGCGCAGGCGTGACCACGGCAGTCATCGACCACTTGTTGGACGTGAGCCGACGGAACAACGTCGAAATCCAGATCATGCCTCTGCACCAGGAGGACCACTGCGGCGTAGACGGTCAGATGTACCTCGCCGAGACGCCCGCACATCAGTGGTTCGGCTACGTCGAAGGGCACCGGTCGAGCACCCTCATCGCCCAGCCGGGCGAGGTGAGCGTCCTGCATCAGCGCTATGGCAAGCTGCGTTCCCAAGCCTTGGACTGCCGGGCTACGGTGATGCTGCTGGAACAGATGCGAGGAGCGCTATGAGCACCACCTCTGGGCTGAAGTGGTTCAAGAGCAGTTACAGCGGCGGGGACGGGGACAACTGCATCGAGGTCGCCCTCGACGCCGAAGCGATACACATCCGCGACTCCAAAGACCCCCGCATCACCCCCCTCACCGTCACGCCGAAGGCATGGTCCGCGTTCATCGCCGTATCGTGCCCTCATGCCCGGTGATCTGATTCGTATCGTCTCCCGCAACTCCCCCATGGCGCTCGCCCAAGTGGAGCGCGTGCGCGCCGAGTTGGCCGCGCTCCACCCCCATCTGCGTACCGAGGTCCTGCCCGTGACGACCACCGGTGACCGGTGGATGGGAGACCTCGCCCAGGTCGAGGGCAAGGGCGCGTTCACCAAAGAGGTGGACGCCGCCCTGATCCGGGGCGACGCCGACCTCGCCGTGCACTGCATGAAGGACGTGCCCGGCGACCGCCCCATCCCGGCAGGGACCCTCTTCGCCGCGTACCTCGAGCGCGACGACATCCGGGACGCCCTGGTGGACCCGCGGGGCCGTACCCTCGACGAACTCCCGGCCGGGACCAGGATCGGCACCTCCTCCGTGCGCCGTGTCGCGCAGCTCGCCGTTTCCCACCCGCACCTCGACTGCGTGCCCATCCGGGGCAACGCGAACAGGCGCCTGGAGAAGATGGCGGCCGGTGAGGCGGACGCGCTGATCCTGGCCGTGTCCGGCCTGGAGCGCATCGGCCGTATGGACGCCGTCACCGAGGTCCTGACCCTGGAGACGATGCTCCCGCCGATCGGCGCCGGGGTCCTCGCCCTGCAGTGCCGGGAGGACGACACCGAGACGATCGACGCCGTCAGCGACCTGGGCGACCCCGCCACCCACCGCGAGACCACCGCCGAGCGGATGCTCCTCCACGTCCTCCAGGGACACTGCAACTCGCCGATCGCCGGATACGCCCGCACCGAGCGCTCCGGCGAACTCTCGCTGCGCGCGGCCGTGTTCACCCCGGACGGCAAGACCGTCCTCCAGGCGCACGAGTGGGCCGGACGCCTCGACCCCGCCACGCTGGGCACGTCCGTCGCCGTCGCCCTGCTCCGCCAGGGGGCCCGGGAACTCATCGACGGCATCGCGCACTGAGACCGGGCACCGCCGGGACGTATCCTCCTGAGCACCCCACCACGTCCAGGAGGAACCCACCCGTGGCCCGACACATCGACCCCTCCTTCCTGGAGCTCCCCCTGCGGGCCCTGGCCGACGCCGCGTTGGCGCGGGCCCGCGCCCTGGGAGCCGAGCACGCCGACTTCCGGCTGGAGCGGGTGCGCAGTGCCTCCTGGCGGGTGCGCGACGGACGGCCGGCCGGGTCCTCGGACACCACCGACCTCGGCTACGCGGTCAGGGTCGTGCACGGAGGTAGCTGGGGGTTCGCCTCCGGGGTGGACCTGACCATGGGCGGCGCGGCGAAGGTCGCCTCCCAGGCCGTGGCGATGGCCAAGCTGTCCGCGCAGGTGATCCGGGCGGCCGACTCGGCGGAGCGCGTGGAACTGGCCGACGAGCCCGTGCACGCCGACAAGACGTGGATCTCCTCGTACGAGATCGACCCCTTCACCGTGCCGGACGAGGAGAAGTCCGCGCTGCTGGCCGACTGGAGCGGGCGGCTGCTCGCGGCGCAGGGGGTCGACCACGTGGACGCGTCGCTGACGACCGTGCACGAGAACAAGTTCTACGCCGACACCGCCGGGACGGTCACCACCCAGCAGCGCGTCCGGCTGCACCCGGAGCTGACGGCCGTCTCGGTGGACAGCTCCAGCGGGGAGTTCGACTCCATGCGCACCCTCGCCCCGGCCGCCGGGCGCGGCTGGGAGTACCTGACCGGGACCGGCTGGGACTGGGACGCGGAACTCGAACAGATCCCTGAGCTGCTGGCCGAGAAGATGCGCGCGCCGAGCGTGGAGCCGGGACTGTACGACCTGGTCGTGGACCCCTCCAACCTGTGGCTCACCATCCACGAGTCCATCGGCCACGCCACCGAGCTGGACCGCGCCCTCGGCTACGAGGCCGCGTACGCCGGTACCTCGTTCGCCACGTTCGACCAGCTCGGCAAGCTCAGGTACGGCTCGGAGCTGATGAACGTCACCGGCGACCGCACCGCCGAACACGGTCTGGCGACCATCGGCTACGACGACGAGGGCGTGGCCGCGCAGTCCTGGGACCTGGTGCGGGACGGCACGCTCACCGGGTACCAACTGGACCGCCGTATCGCCAAGTTGACGGGCTTCGAGCGCTCCAACGGCTGCGCCTTCGCGGACTCCCCCGGCCATGTCCCGGTGCAGCGCATGGCCAACGTCTCGCTCCGGCCCGACCCGGCCGGGCTGTCCACGGAGGGGCTGATCGGGGGCGTCGACCGGGGGATCTACGTCGTCGGCGACCGTTCATGGTCAATTGATATGCAAAGGTACAATTTTCAATTTACCGGGCAGCGCTTCTTCCGCATCGAGAACGGGCGGATCACCGGCCAGCTCAGGGACGTCGCCTACCAGGCCACGACCACCGACTTCTGGGGTTCGATGGCCGCCGTCGGCGGTCCGCAGACGTACGTCCTCGGCGGTGTCTTCAACTGCGGCAAGGCCCAGCCGGGCCAGATCGCCGCCGTCTCCCACGGCTGCCCCTCGGCCCTGTTCCGGGGCGTCAACATCCTCAACACCACGCAGGAGGCCGGGCGATGAGCGCGCGGACCAGCAAGCCGTACGAGATCGTCGAGCAGGCCCTCGCGCTGTCCCGGTCCGACGGCTGTGTCGTCATCGCGGACGAGGAGTCGAGCGCCAACCTGCGCTGGGCGGGCAACGCGCTCACCACCAACGGCGTGACCCGCGGCCGTACCCTCACCGTGATCGCCACCGTGGACGGGCAGCAGGGCACCGCCTCCGGCGTGGTGTCGCGGTCGGCGGTCACCTCGGCCGAGCTGGAGCCGCTGGTGCGGGCCGCCGAGGCCGCCGCGCGGGCGTCCGGGCCCGCCGAGGACGCCCAGCCGCTGGTCACCGGGGTGCCGGAGTCCCCGGACTTCCGCGACGCACCCGCCGAGACCTCCTCGGCGGTCTTCGCGGACTTCGCCCCGGCGCTCGGCGAGGCGTTCGCCCGTGCGCGGGCCGGGGGCCGGGAGCTGTACGGCTTCGCCAGCCACGAGACCGTCTCCACCTACCTGGGCACCTCCACCGGCCTGCGCCTCAGGCACGACCAGCCGACCGGCACCCTGGAGCTGAACGCCAAGTCCCCCGACCACACCCGCTCGGCCTGGGCCGGCCGCTCCACCCGCGACTTCAAGGACGTCGATCCGGGCGCGCTGGACACCGAGCTGGCCGAGCGCCTCGGCTGGGCGGAGCGCCGGGTGGACCTTCCGGCCGGGCGGTACGAGACGCTGCTGCCGCCGTCCGCCGTGGCCGACCTGCTGATCTACCAGCTCTGGTCCGCCTCGGGCCGGGACGCCGCCGAGGGCCGCACGGTGTTCTCCAAGCCGGGCGGCGGCACCCGCTCCGGCGAGCGGCTGAGCGAACTGCCGCTGACCCTGCGCAGCGACCCGTACGAGCCGGGGCTCGGCTGCGCGCCGTTCGTGGTCGCGCATTCCTCCGGCGGCGACCGCTCGGTGTTCGACAACGGGCTGCCCGTACGGGCCACCGACTGGATCAAGGACGGTGTCCTCGATCACCTCACCACCACCCGGCACAGCGCGGCCCTGACCGGTCTGCCGCTCGCCCCGGCGCTGGACAACCTGATCCTGGACGGCGGCGGCGACCGCTCGCTCGCGGAGATGGTCGCGGACACCGGGCGCGGGCTGCTGCTGACCTGCCTCTGGTACATCCGCGAGGTCGACCCGGCGACCCTGCTGCTCACGGGCCTCACCCGCGACGGGGTCTACCTGGTGGAGAACGGCGAGGTCACCGGCCAGGTGAACAACTTCCGGTTCAACGAGTCACCGGTCGGCGTGCTGGGCCGGGCGTCCGAGGCGGGCCGCACCGAGCAGACGCTGCCCCGCGAGTGGAGCGACTGGTTCACCCGGGCCGCGATGCCCGCGCTGCGCGTGCCGGAATTCAATATGAGCTCTGTCAGCCAGGGCGTATAACCTCGTAGTCGGCTGTCACCCGACCGCCGGAAGATCATCTAGGAGACACGAGAACCGTGACGGACATCGTCGACGAACTGAAGTGGCGTGGGCTGATCGCCCTCTCCACCGACGAGGACGCATTGCGCAAGGCGTTCGCGGACGGTCCTGTCACGTTCTATTGCGGCTTCGACCCGACCGCGCCCAGCCTGCACCTCGGCAACCTCGTGCAGATCCTCACCATGCGCCGGATCCAGGACGCGGGCCACCGTCCGCTGGGCCTGGTCGGCGGCGCCACCGGTCTGATCGGTGACCCGAAGCCGAACGCCGAGCGCACGCTGAACGCGCCGGAGATCGTCGGCCAGTGGGTGGAGCGGCTGCGCGGGCAGATCCAGCCGCTGCTGGACTTCGAGGGCCCGAACGCGGCCGTGATGGTCAACAACCTGGACTGGACCCAGGGGATGTCGGCCATCGAGTTCCTGCGGGACATCGGCAAGCACTTCCGGGTCAACAAGATGATCGCCAAGGAGGCCGTCTCCCGCCGGCTGAACTCCGACGCGGGCATCAGCTACACCGAGTTCAGCTACCAGATCCTCCAGGGCATGGACTTCCTGGAGCTGTACCGGCGGTACGGCTGCACGCTCCAGACCGGCGGCAGCGACCAGTGGGGCAACCTCACCTCGGGCACCGACCTGATCCACCGGGTCGACCCGGACGCCGTGGTGCACGCGCTGGGCACCCCGCTGATCACCAAGGCGGACGGCACCAAGTTCGGCAAGACCGAGTCCGGCACGGTCTGGCTGGACGCGGAGATGACCACGCCGTACGCGTTCTACCAGTTCTGGCTGAACGCGGACGACCGGGACGTCTCCAAGTTCCTGCGGATCTTCAGCTTCAAGTCCCGCGAGGAGATCGAGGAGCTGGAGAAGCTGACCGAGGAGCGTCCGCAGGCCCGTGCCGCGCAGCGCGCGCTGGCGGAGGAGCTGACGACGCTGGTGCACGGCGCGGAGCAGACCGCCGCCGTGGTCGCCGCGTCCAAGGCGCTGTTCGGCCAGGGTGAGCTGTCGGAGCTGGACGAGCGCACCCTCGCGGCCGCGCTGTCCGAGCTGCCGCACGTCCAGGTCGCCGAACTGGGCCCGGTGGTGGACCTGCTCGCCGAGGTGGGCCTGGTCGCCAGCAAGTCCGCCGCGCGCCGCACGGTGAAGGAGGGCGGTGCCTACGTGAACAACGTCAAGGTCGCCGCCGAGGACGCCGTACCGGCCGCCGAGGAGCTGCTGCACGGCCGCTGGCTGGTGCTGCGCCGGGGCAAGAAGAACCTGGCGGCCGTCGAGGTCACCGGGGCCTGAGGCCACGCCGAAGGGCGGCTTCCCCTCGCGGGGAGGCCGCCCTTCGTCATGACCGCTGCCTCACACCCGCTGCTCGGCCTTGCGCCGCTTGCGCTTGCCGAGGGTCGCCATGTAGAGCATGTCGACGAAGAACACGATGATGATCGCCGCGACGAGCTGGAAGATGTGCCTGCTCCAGTCGATGCCGCGTGTCTCGGCGACCCCGAGCCCGCGGGCGATGGCGTTGCCCACGAGGGCGCCCAGGATGCCGCAGATGGTGGTCAGCCACAGCGGGCTGTGCTGCTTGCCGGGAATGATCGCCTTGGCGAGCAGACCCAGCACGAATCCCACGATGATCGCCCACAGCCAGCCCATGGCGGCCTCCTCGTCCGGCTCGACCTGATCGTCCCGGCCAGTCTGGGCGCGCTCCGGGCGCCGCGCACGCCGGGCGCACCCGGATGGTGGGCGTTCCCGCAGGCCGGGCGGGTGCCCCGGTATCGAGCGCGGCGCCGTGGCGGCGTACCGTGGGGGAAGTGTCCCGGTCCGGTTCCCCGACGGGCCGAGGGACGCGGCTTCGGGCCGGGGATGGTCCCATGCGGGCGGATGGTGGACTGATGGGCAAGCAGCGTGGCGAGGTTTTCCGGATCACCGGCGCCCGGACCGGACTCGCCGAGGACGTGCGCGGCCGGCAGCGCCGGTACGTCATCTCCATGTCCGTGCGGACGCTGTCGGTGATCCTGGCCGCCTCGCTGTGGAACGTGGAGCGGTACGTCGCCATCGTGGCGCTGGTGCTGGGCGCCCTGCTGCCGTACGTCGCCGTCGTGATCGCCAACGCGGGCCGGGAGCGGCCGCAGTCACTGCCGTCGACCTTCGTCGCCATGCCGTCCAAGCCGATGATCACACCGCCGCGCGCCGAGAGTTCCGACGCGCGGGCGGAATCCGGCCCGCGGCCGTCGTCGGCGGGGCCGGAGGCGGAGTCGCGCGGCGAAGGTTCCGACCGAGCCTGAGCAGCGTGGGGGCGGAAAAAGCGGAAGACGACTTCCCGCCAAGCTCAGGAAAAGCTCAGATCAATCATGCTGTTCCTGTGCCGGTCGGCCAGTGCTGCGTGACATACTGCGTACGCGCTCCGCATCCCCCGTCGGAGCGACAGACCGACGCCGGGCAGCTCCCCCCGTGGCTGCTCGGCGTCGCCTTGTTCGGGGCCGT
Organism: Streptomyces seoulensis; assembly: GCF_022846655.1. Taxonomy (NCBI): domain Bacteria; kingdom Bacillati; phylum Actinomycetota; class Actinomycetes; order Kitasatosporales; family Streptomycetaceae; genus Streptomyces; species Streptomyces seoulensis. The sequence goes on along the minus strand of NZ_AP025667.1, from coordinate 1,887,661 downwards.
TTCCGCCGCGGGACTCCCTCTGTGAGAATCCCTCTGTGAGCGATACACCGATCTGTTCCGCCAAGGGCTGCCGAGCCGACGCCGTGTGGGTACTGGCGTGGAACAACCCGAAGATCCACACCCCTGAGCGGCGCAAGACCTGGATCGCCTGCGAGGAGCACCGCGAGCACCTGTCGCAGTTCCTCGGGGTGCGGGGGTTCCTCAAGGACGTGGTCGCGCTGAAGGACTGGCAGGAGCCCGGCGCCTGACGGTCCCCCCGTCAGCCGCCGATCGCGGACATCGGTCGGTCCGGCTGGACGAAGGACGGGTCGTCGAGACCCGCGCCGGCCTTCTTGCCCCACATCGCCTTGCGCCACAGCTCGGCGATCTCCTCGTCCGGCGCGCCGGAGCGCAGCAGGGCGCGCAGGTCGGTCTCCTCGGTGGCGAACAGACAGGTCCGTATCTGCCCGTCGGCGGTGAGCCGGGTGCGGTCGCAGGCCGCGCAGAACGGGCGGGTCACCGAGGCGATCACGCCGACCCGCTGCGGGCCGCCGTCCACCAGCCAGCGCTCGGCCGGGGCCGAACCGCGCTCGCCGGCGCCCTCGTCGGTCAGCTCGAAGCGGGTGCGCAGGGACGCCAGGATGTCCTGGGCGGTGACCATGCCCTCGCGCTTCCAGCCGTGCTGGGCGTCCAGCGGCATCTGCTCGATGAACCGCAGTTCGTACGCGTGCTCCAGGGCCCAGGCCAGCAGGTCGGGGGCCTCGTCCGCGTTCAGGCCCGGCATCAGCACGGAGTTGACCTTCACCGGGGTGAGCCCGGCGTCGGCGGCGGCCTGGAGGCCGTCCAGCACGTCCTGGTGACGGTTGCGCCGCGTGAGGGTCTTGAAGACGTCGGGGCGCAGGGTGTCCAGGGAGACGTTGACCCGGTCCAGGCCCGCCTCCTTCAGGGCGGCGGCGGTGCGCTTGAGGCCGATGCCGTTGGTGGTGATGGACATCTGGGGGCGCGGGGTCAGGGCCGCGACGCGCTCCACGATGCCGACCAGGCCGGGGCGGAGCAGGGGCTCGCCGCCGGTGAACCGGACCTCCTCGATGCCCAGCAGGCGCACCGCGAGGTCGATGAGGCGGACGATCTCGTCGTCCGTGAGCAGGTCGGGCTTGGCCAGCCACTGCAGGCCCTCTTCGGGCATGCAGTAGGTGCAGCGCAGATTGCACCGGTCGGTCAGCGAGACCCTCAGGTCGGTGGCCACTCGGCCGTAGGTGTCGATGAGCACGTGGGCCCCCTCCCTCGTTCTCCGGACCTCTTTTTCCCTGTCACCTGCGAGCCTACGCGAGACCTCCGACATCGACAGCCGCTCGTTCCCCGGCGCGGTACGGACGCGGCCGCGCCGCGCGGGTGTGCTGCCCGCGCGGCGCGGCCGTGGCGTCCTTCTGCAGAGGGGGTGCTCAGTGCGCCCCGGTGCCGGTCAGGGACCGTACCTCCAGCTCGGCGTACTTCTCCGCGTCCGGGACCTCCTTGGACAGCAGGGTGCCGACCGCGCCCAGCAGGAAGCCGACCGGGATCGAGATGATGCCGGGGTTCTCAAGCGGGAACCAGTGGAAGTCGAGGTCGGGGAACATCGAGGTGGGCTTGCCGGAGACGACCGGGGAGAACATCACCAGTCCGACCGCGGTGACCAGGCCGCCGTAGATCGACCACAGGGCGCCGGAGGTGGTGAACCGCTTCCAGAACAGGCTGTAGAGGATGGTCGGCAGGTTCGCCGACGCGGCGACGGCGAAGGCCAGCGCGACGAGTCCGGCCACGTTCAGGTCGCGGGCGAGGGCGCCGAGCACGATGGAGACGGCGCCGATGCCGACGGTGGCGTAGCGGGCGGCGTTGATCTCCTGCTTCTCGGTGGCCTGGCCCTTCTTGATGACGTTGGCGTAGATGTCGTGGGCGAAGGACGAGGAGGAGGCCAGGGTGAGGCCCGCGACGACCGCGAGGATCGTGGCGAAGGCGACGGCGGAGATGCTGGCCAGCAGGATGGCGCCCCAGTTGGAGTCCACTCCCCCGAGGTGCAGGGCGAGCAGGGGCGCGGCGGTGTTGCCCGCCTTGTTGGAGGCGATGATCTCGTCGGGCTTGATCAGCGCGGCGGCGCCGAAGCCGAGGGCGAGGGTCATCAGGTAGAAGGCGCCGATCAGGCCGATGGCCCAGATGACCGACTTCCGGGCCGCCTTGGCGGTGGGGACGGTGTAGAAGCGGATCAGGATGTGCGGCAGGCCCGCGGTGCCCAGGACCAGGGCGATGCCGAGGGAGATGAAGTCCAGCTTGGAAGTGCCGGTGGCGCCGTACTTCAGGCCGGGCTCCAGGAACGCCTTGCCCTTGCCGCTGTTGTCGGCGGCCGAGCCGAGCAGGTCCGAGACGTTGAAGTCGAACTTGAGCAGCACCAGGAAGGTCAGCAGCAGGGCGCCCGCGATCAGCAGCACCGCCTTGACCATCTGGACCCAGGTGGTGCCCTTCATGCCGCCGATGGTGACGTACACGATCATCAGGACGCCGACCAGGGCGACGATGCCGATCTTGCCGCTGTCGCTGGTGATGCCGAGCAGCAGGGAGACCAGGACACCGGCGCCGGCCATCTGCGCGAGCAGGTAGAAGATCGACACCACGATGGTGGAGGTGCCCGCGGCGGTACGCACCGGGCGCTGGCGCATGCGGTAGGCCAGCACGTCGCCCATGGTGTAGCGGCCGGAGTTGCGCAGCGGCTCGGCGACCAGGAGCAGGGCCACCAGCCAGGCGACCAGGAAGCCGATGGAGTAGAGGAAGCCGTCGTAGCCGAAGAGGGCGATGGCGCCGGCGATACCGAGGAAGGACGCGGCGGACATGTAGTCGCCGGATACGGCCAGGCCGTTCTGGAAGCCGGTGAACTGGCGGCCGCCCGCGTAGAAGTCGGCGGCGTCCTTGGTCTGGCGGCCCGCCCAGACGGTGATGACGAGGGTCGCGACGACGAACACCGCGAACAGGGAGATGATCAGCGTCCGGTGTTCACTGGCCTCACCGGCCGCGAGCAGCGTGTGCTGGGCGGGGATCGTGTGCTGAGCGGGGATCATGCGCCGCCCTCCATCCGGGACTTGATGGCCTCGGCCTTGGGGTCGAGCTTGGCGGCGGCGTGCCGCGCGTACCACCAGGCGATGAGGAACGTGGTGAGGAACTGGGCGAGGCCCAGGACGAGGGCCACGTTGATGTTGCCCGCGATCTCGGTGCCCATGAAGTCGCCCGCGTAGCAGGAGAGCAGCACGTAGAGCAGGTACCAGGCGATGAAGGCGATCGTCAGGGGGAAGGCGAAGGAGCGGTTCGCGCGGCGCAGTTCACCGAACTCCGCGCTCGCTTGCGCCTCGGTGAACTCCTCGGGGGAAGGAAGTGGGGGCTTCGCGGGGGGCGGTGTCTCGGTAGCCACTCAAGTCTCCTCGCGTCACGGACGGGCGGTTGCCGACCTCACTGGAACGGAGATCACGTTACCGGGCGTCAACGCGCGACTCCCCGTTGTGATCATCCGGGGGGCGCGATCCGGCCGTGCCCCCTCGTTGACGCACACGGCCCGGCGCGTGCGCCGGTTCACGCGGGTCCGGCCCTTTCGGAGATCCGCGCCGTCGGGATAGCTTCACCTTGTTCCACCCGTCATGTACCTGCCCGAGCGCCACCCGTGCCTCGGGCGGTTTCGTTTCCGGATGATGTGGAGATCCCATGGCTCATCTGCGCTCCCGGCGCCGGTTCGCTCCGGCCGTCCCGGTCGTGCTGTCGCTGACCGCCTCGCTCGGCTTCCTGCCGACGGCGGCCTCCGCGGCCCCGTCCACGGCCCAGACGACGCGGGCGGCGGAGGGTTCGGCCACCACGTACGACGGCCCGAAGCTGTCCTACGTGGTCAACACGAGAACGGACCATCGCACGATCGAGTCGGTGCGCCGCGCGATTGGACGCAACGGCGGCACCGTCGTGGCCAGTTATGACCGTATCGGCGTGATCGTGGTCCACTCCGCGAACCCGGACTTCGCCAAGTCCATCCGCAGGGTGTCCGGTGTCTCCTCGGCCGGTGCCACCCGTAACGCCCCGCTGCCCGCGCAGTCCACCACCGACGTGGGCGCCCCGAAGCCGCTGAGCGCGGCGGAGGTGGCGAAGGCGAAGGCGGCCGACGGGCAGGACCCGCTGGAGTCGCTGCAGTGGGACCTGCCCGCCATCAAGGCGGACAAGGCCCATGAGAAGACGCTCGGCAGCAAGAAGGTGACGGTCGCCGTCATCGACACCGGTGTGGACGACACCCACCCGGACATCGCGCCCAACTTCGACCGTGCCGCCTCCGTCAACTGCGTCTCCGGGGCGCCGGACACGACGGACGGCGCCTGGCGGCCGAGCGCGGCGGAGTCCCCGCACGGCACGCACGTCGCGGGCGAGATAGCGGGCGCCAAGAACGGCGTCGGCATCACGGGCGTGGCGCCGGGCGTGAAGGTCTCGGGCATCAAGGTGGGCAACCCGGACGGCTACTTCTACACCGAGGCCGTGGTCTGCGGCTTCGTGTGGGCGGCCGAGCACCACGTGGACGTCACCAACAACAGCTATTACACCGACCCATGGTACTTCAACTGCACCGGCGACCCGGACCAGAAGGCCCTGGTGGACGCCATCACGCGGGCGACGAGGTACGCGGAGGGCAAGGGCGCGGTCAACGTCGCGGCGGCCGGCAACGAGAACTACGACTTCGCCGCCGACTCGATCACCGACTCCTCCTCCCCCAACGACGGCACCCCCTCGGACCGGACCGTCGACCCGCGCAAGTGCTTCGACATACCCACCCAGCTCCCGGGTGTGGTGACGGTCGCGGCCACCGGTGCGAAGGGCGTCAAGTCCTCGTTCTCCAACTACGGTCTGGGCACCATCGACATCGCGGCCCCCGGCGGCGACTCGACCGCCTACCAGACCCCGGCCCCGCCCGCGGTCAGCGGCCTCATCCTGGGCCCGCTGCCCGGCGGCAAGTGGGGCTACATGGCCGGTACGTCGATGGCCTCGCCGCACGTCGCGGGCGTCGCCGCGCTGATCAAGTCGACCCACCCGCACGCCTCCGCCGCCGCGGTGAAGGCGCTGCTGTACGCGGAGGCGACCGCCACCCCGTGCACCGACCCGTACGACATCAACGGTGACGGCAAGGTCGACGCGGTGTGCGAGGGCACGAAGAACCGCAACGGGTTCTACGGCTGGGGCATCGCGGACGCGCTGAAGGCGGTCACGCGCTAGATTCCGCGTGGCAGCGCCGCAGGCGGGCGCCTCCTTGTCGGGTCCGGGTGGCTGATGCATAGTGCAGCGGTGACCGATCCGATGATCAAGTCCGCCTGGGTCGCGCTGGGCGGCGATCGCACGCTGCTCGCGCGGCTGGCCTGCGTCGAGCGTCCGGGGGGCCTGATCGGCCGCCTTCCCGTGCAACGGCTGGCGCGTGCGTGCGTGGGCACGTGTGCGCTGGCCGCCGCCGAGCTGGGCGCGCTGCGGGCCGGGCTCGGCCAGGTGCCGCGCGCCGTGGTGGACGACGGCGCGGTCGTCACCGCGTTCCACAGCGAGCGGGTGCTGCGGATCGACGGCCGCGCCCCGGTCAACTTCGCGCCCCTGTCCCGCTGGTGGCGGGCGTCGTACGGCTGGGTGCGCACCCACGCCAACTACCCGCACCACCGGCTCCGCCTGCTCGACGCGCTGGGCCTGCCCGACGGTGCCACCCCCGAGGACGTGGAGCGGCTGCTCCTCGAGCGCTCCGCCCTGGAGATCGAGGAGACGGTGTACGCCGCCGGTGGACTGGCCGTCGCCCTGAGCACCCCCGGCCAGTGGGCGGCTCATCCGCAGGCCGCCGAGGTGGCCAAGCGCCCGCTGGTGGAGCGCGCCCCGATCGGCGCCGCCTCGGGACGCGAACTCCCGCCCCTGGAACGGGAATCCGCACCCCTGCTGCCCGCCGCCGGGCTGCGCGTCCTGGACCTCACCCGCGTCCTGGCCGGGCCCGTCGCCACCCGCACCCTCGCGCTGCTCGGCGCCGACGTGCTGCGCGTGGACGCGCCCGAGCTGCCCGAACTGGCCGACCAGCACGCGGACACGGGCTTCGGGAAGCGGTCCGCCACCCTCGACCTCGCCGCCGACAGCAAGGTGCTGGAAGAGCTGCTGGCCTCCGCCGACGTGGTCGTCACCGGTTACCGCCCCGGCACCCTCGACCGCTTCGGCCTCTCCCCCGAGGCGCTGGCCGAGCGGTACCCCGGTCTGATCGTCGCCCAGATCTCGGCGTGGGGCGCGTACGGGCCCTGGGGCGAACGGCGCGGCTTCGACAGCCTCGTCCAGGTCGCCACCGGGATCGCGGCCACCGAGGGCTCGACCATGGAGCCCGGCGCGCTGCCCGCGCAGGCCCTGGACCACGGCTCGGGCTACCTGATGGCGGCGGGCATCCTGCGGGCCCTGGCCGAACGGTCCCGCGACGGCCAGGGCCGCCTGGTGCGCCTCGCGCTCGCCCGGACCGCGCGCTGGCTGACCGACGAGGCCGGGCGGGACCGCCAGGGCGGGCAGGTCTACGAGGGCCCGGACGCGTGGCTGGCCGAACGGGACAGCCCGCTGGGGCGCTTGCGGTACGCCCGGCCCCCGGTGTCATTCACCGGCGGGCCGACCGACTGGGCCGCCCCGCCGGTCCCCTGGGGGTCGAGCGAGGCGGCCTGGAGCTGAGGGCGTCGCGGTGCCGGCTCAGTCGGAGGGCATCGCGGTGCCGGCTCAGTTGTTGGTGACGAGCACCTTCAGGGCCGTGCGCTCGTCCATCGCCTTGTAGCCGGCCGGGACGCCCTCGATGTCCACGGTCATGTCGAACACCGGGGAAGGGTCGATGGTGCCGTCCAGGATGTCGGGCAGCAGCTCGGGGATGTAGGTGCGGACCGGGGCGACACCGCCGCGCAGCGCGATGTTGCGGTCGAACATGACGCTGAGGTCCAGACCGGTGCCGCTGCCGTGGGGCACGCCGACGAAGCCGATGGCGCCGCCGTCGCGGGTGATGTTGACGGCCGTGTTCATGGACTGCTCGGTGCCGACCGCCTCGACGACGGCGTGCGCGCCCTGGCCCCGGGTCAGCTCGCGGACGGCCGCGACGGCTTCCTCGCCACGCGCGGCGACCACGTCGGTGGCGCCGAAGCGGCGGGCGATGTCGGTGCGCGCCTCGTGGCGGCCGAGCGCGATGATCCGCTCGGCGCCGAGCCGCTTGGCGGCCAGCACCGCGCACAGGCCGACCGCGCCGTCACCGACGACGGCGACCGTGGCGCCGGGGCGGGCGCCCGCGCCGAGGGCGGCGTGGTGGCCGGTGCCGAGCACGTCGGACAGGGTGAGCAGGCCGGTGAGCAGGTGCTCGTCGGCGGCCGCCTCCTTGGGCAGCCGGACCAGGGTGCCGTCGGCGAACGGCACGCGCACGGCCTCGCCCTGGCCGCCGTCGTAGCCGACGGAGCCCCAGAAGCCGCCGTGCACGCAGGAGGTGGTCAGGCCCTCGCGGCAGTACTCGCAGGTGCCGTCGGACCACATGAACGGCGCGACGACGAGGTCCCCGCGCTGGAGGCTGCCGACGTCGGAGCCGGTCTCCTCCACGATGCCGAGGAACTCGTGCCCGATCCGCTGCCCCTGCTGCCGGGCCGCCTCGCCCCGGTAGGCCCACAGGTCGCTGCCGCAGATGCAGGCGCGCAGCACGCGGACGACGGCGTCGGTGGGGAGCTGCACGATCGGCTCGGGCACGTCCGCCACACGCATGTCGTACGGGGCGTGGATGGTGGTGGCGCGCATGGCGGAGGTCCTTCTCGTGCAGGGGGTGCGGGGTGCCCGGGGACGGCCCGGGCGCACCACACGGTACGCCGTGGCGGGGCCGGTTCGCCTACCGAGGGGGCCCGGACCAGCGGGGACGGACGCAACGGCGTTCCCCCGCACCGGCCTTGGGGACGTACACCCATACGAGGCCCGACCCGGTCGGTGGGTGCGAAGCCCTGGGCGGCCCGGTTGTCGGTCAGGACCCGTATCCTCATTGACCATGCTCGAAGACCCCGCGACCGCAGTGTCCTCGCCCACCCGGTGGCCGGCCGTGTATCCCAAGGGATACGCGGTCGTCGACGTGGAGACCACCGGCCTGGCCCGCGACGACCGGATCATCTCGGCGGCCGTGTACCGCCTGGACGCGCGCGGCGAGGTCGAGGACCACTGGTACACGCTGGTCAACCCCGAGCGCGATCCGGGCCCGGTGTGGATACACGGCCTGACGAGCGAGGTGCTCGAAGGCGCCCCGCTCTTCGCGGAGGTGGCGGAGGAGTTCGCGGCCCGGCTGGACGGCCGGGTGCTGGTGGCGCACAACGCGGTCTTCGACTGGCAGATGATCGCGCGGGAGTACGCGCGCGCCCGGCGTGAGCCGCCGGTGCGGCAGCGGCTGTGCACCATCGCGCTCTCCAAGGAGCTCAGGCTGCCGCTGCCCAACTTCAAGCTGGAGTCGCTGGCCGCGCACTTCGGGGTCGTGCAGCAGCGCGCGCACCACGCGCTGGACGACGCGCGGGTGCTGGCCGAGGCGTTCCGGCCGAGCCTGCGGGCCGCGGCGGCGGACGGGGTGCGGCTGCCGCTGCTGGAGTGCCGCCCGCTGACCGAGTGGGCGGACAGCCCGCGCATCGGCCGTCAGGCGACCGGCCCCTACGGCGGCGGACAGGGCGGCGGCTGGCGCCCGGCCCGCAAGCGGCCCGCCTGCCCGCACCCCAACCCCGGAAGGTACGAAGCGGGCAAACGCCTCAAGCAGGGCATGCGGGTGGCCTTTTCGGGCGACACCTCCACCGAGCGGGAGCTGCTGGAGGACCGGGCGACCGAGGCCGGGCTGCACGTGGCCTCCAGTCTGTCCCGGCTGACCAGCCTGCTGGTCACCAACGACCCCGACTCGGGCACCTCCAAGACGGCCAAGGCCCGCCAGTTCGGCACCCCGGTCATCGACGAGGCCGCGTTCGGGCAGTTGCTCCGCGACGTCGAGGACGCCGACGGGTGAGCCGTACGGACGGGTGATTCCCCGCGACTCGCGCCCGTGCCCGCTCGTCCGGCGACCGGGTACGGCTCACGCTGTGGCGCATGGCGAGATGCGAAGTTTGCGGCAATGACTACGGAATGACCTTCGAGGTCCACGCGCAGGGCGCGGTGCACGTCTTCGACTGCTTCTCCTGTGCCATCCATCGCATGGCCCCCATCTGCGAGCACTGCCGGGTGCAGATCATCGGGCAGGGCGTCGAGGTCGAGGGCCACTGGTACTGCGGCGCCCACTGCGCCCGCGCCGAGGGGAGGACGGGGGTGGTGGACCGGGTCTGACCCGGTACCCGCCCGAATGCGCCCCACGGCCCGGAGGTACCGTCGTGGGGTGCACCGCTACCGCTTCCTGCTCACCCGCCAGTGGGTGATCCTCAGCCTCGTCGTGATCGCGCTGATCCCGACGATGATCAGGCTCGGTATCTGGCAGCACCACCGGTACGAGGAACGCACCGCCCGCAACGACCTGGTGGCGCGGGCCCTCGACGCCACCCCGGTGCCCGTGGAACGGCTCGCCGCCCCCGGCCGCGCCGTCACCCACGCCGACAAGTACCGCACCGTCACCGCGACCGGCACCTTCGACACCGCCCACGAGGAGGTCGTCCGGCGCCGGACCAACGCCGACGGCGAGGTGGGCTTCCACGTCCTGACCCCGCTGAAGCTGACCGACGGCCGGGTGCTGCTGGTCAACCGGGGCTGGATCCCGGCGAACGGGGCGCAGACCGAGTACCCGAAGGTGCCCGCACCCCCGGCCGGGAAGGTCACGATCACCGGGCGGCTGAAGGCCGACGAGACCACCGCGGCGAGCGGCATCAAGCGGATCGCGGGCCTGCCGGACCGGCAGATCATGCTGATCAACAGCGCGGAGCAGGCCCGGCGCCTGGGCGCCCAGGTGCTCGGCGGCTATGTCGAGCAGACCGCGCCGGAGGCGAAGGGCGCGACGCCGGAGCAGATCTCCAGCCCCGGCAAGGAGGACGCCCCGCTGAACTACGCCTACATGATCCAGTGGTGGCTGTTCGCCGCCGCCGTGCCGGTCGGCTGGTGGTTCCTGGTCCGGCGCGAGCTGCGCGACCGGGCGGCGGCCGCGGAGCAGGAAGGCCGGCCGGAGGCGGAACCCGCCACCGTGTGAGCCGGCCGTCACTCCCCCGGCGCACCACCTGATTGGCCGTCACGCCCACCGGGGAATCGCCAACCCGTGAACCCGCGCATCGAGGACTACGCCGTCATCGGCGACGAGCAGACCGCGGCCCTGGTCGGCCGGGACGGCTCGATCGACTGGCTCTGCCTGCCCCGCTTCGACTCCGGCGCCTGCTTCGCCCGGCTGCTCGGCGACGAGGACAACGGCTACTGGCGGATCGCGCCGAAGGGCGCGGGCGCCTGCACCCGGCGCGCCTACCGGCCCGACACCCTCGTCCTGGACACCGAGTGGGACACCCCCGAGGGCACGCTGCGCGTGACCGACCTGATGCCGCAGCGCGAGAAGGTCCCGGACGTCGTACGCATCGTGGAGGGCGTCAGCGGGCGGGTCACCGTGCGCAGCACGCTGCGGCTGCGCTTCGACCACGGGTCCATCGTGCCGTGGATGCGCCGCTCCGACGGGCACCGGGTGGCCGTCGCGGGGCCGGACTCCACCTGGCTGCGCTCCGAGCCGCACGTCCGCACCTGGGGCGAGGACCTCGGCACCCACTCGGAGTTCACCCTGGCCGAGGGCGAGCGGGTGGCGTTCGTGCTCACCTGGCACCCCTCGCACCAGCCGCGCCCCCGCCTGATCGATCCGTACAAGGCGCTCAGCACCAGCGTCCGGGACTGGCGGCGCTGGAGCGGCCGCTGCCGCTACGACGGGCCGTACCGGGACACCGTGGTCCGCTCGCTGATCACCCTGAAGGCGCTCACCTACCGGCCCACCGGCGGGATCGTCGCCGCGGCCACCACCTCGCTGCCGGAGAAGCTGGGCGGGGTGCGCAACTGGGACTACCGCTACTGCTGGCTGCGCGACTCCACCCTCACCCTGAACGTGCTGCTCGCCGCCGGCTACCACGAGGAGGCCGAGGCATGGCGCGACTGGCTGCTCCGGGCGGTCGCGGGCAGCCCGGAGGACCTCCAGATCATGTACGGCGTCGGGGGCGAGCGGCGGCTGCCGGAGACCGAGCTGCCCTGGCTCGCCGGGTTCGCGGGCTCGGCCCCGGTCCGCATCGGCAACAGCGCGGTGGACCAGCTCCAGTTGGACGTGTACGGCGAGGTGATGGACTCCCTGTGGCTCGCCCGGCGGTCCGGGCTGTCGGCGCGGCCGCACATGTGGGCCCTGCAGTGCGCGCTGATCGACTTCCTCCAGGAGCAGTGGCGGCAGCCGGACGAGGGGCTGTGGGAGGTGCGCGGCGGGCGCCGGCAGTTCACCCACTCCAAGGTCATGGCGTGGGTGGCCGTGGACCGCGCCGTACGCACGCTGGAGGAGCACCCGGAGCTGGAGGGCGACCTGTCCGGCTGGCGGGCGCTGCGCGACGAGATCCACGAGGAGGTGTGCGCCAAGGGCTACGACCCCGCGCGGAACACCTTCACCCAGTACTACGGCTCGCGCGAGCTGGACGCGGCACTGCTGCTGATCCCGCGCGTGGGCTTCCTGCCCCCGGACGACCCACGGGTGATCGGCACGGTCGACGCGGTCCGCGCCGACCTGGACGACCGGGGCTTCGTGCGCCGCTACGACACCGAGGACCCCGAGGGCCCGGTGGTCGACGGGCTGCCCGAGGGCGAGGGCTCCTTCCTCGCCTGCTCCTTCTGGCTGGCAGACGCCCTGCACCTGACCGGCCGCACCGAGGAGGCACGCGCGCTGTTCGAGCGGCTGGCCGGCCTGGTCAACGACGTGGGCCTGCTGGCCGAGGAGTACGACCCGGAGGCCGGCTGCCAGCTCGGCAACTTCCCGCAGGCGTTCAGCCACATCGCGCTGGTGAACACCGCCCTCACACTGTTCGGCACCGAGGAGGCAGGATAGGAGCATGGATCTTGGACTGAAGGACCGGGTGTACATCGTCACCGGCGCATCGCGGGGCCTGGGCAACGCCGCCGCGCGGCAACTGGTCGCGGACGGGGCGAAGGTGGTCGTCACCGGCCGGGACGAGCAGCGGGTGGCCGAGGCCGCCGCCGAACTGGGCCCCGACGCGGTGGGCGTGGCACTCGGCAACGCCGAGGCGGACGCCCCGGAGCGGCTGATCGCGGTGGCCCGCGAGCGCTTCGGGCGGTTCGACGGCATCCTCATCAGCGTCGGCGGCCCGCCGCCCGGCTTCGTCGCGGACAACACCGACGAGCAGTGGCGGGACGCGTTCGAGTCGGTGTTCCTGGGCGCGGTGCGCCTGGCCCGCGCGGCGGCGGCCGAGCTGGAGCCGGGCGGTGTCATCGGGTTCGTGCTGTCGGGTTCGGTGCACGAGCCCATCGCGGGGCTGACCGTCTCCAACGGGCTGCGGCCGGGCCTGGCCGGGTTCGCCAAGTCGCTCTCCGACGAGCTGGGCCCGCGCGGCATCCGCGTCGTCGGCCTGCTCCCGGCCCGTATCGACACCGACCGGGTGCGCGAGCTGGACGGCATGTCCGCCGACCCGGTGGCCACCAGGGCGGCCAACGAGTCCCGCATCCCCTTGCGCCGCTACGGCACCCCGGACGAGTTCGGCAGGGCCGCCGCGTTCCTGCTGTCCCCGGCCGCGTCCTATCTGACGGGCGTCATGCTTCCGGTGGACGGCGGCATGCGGCACGGCTTCTGAGAGCACGCGCCGCCCGGCCGGCCGTCAGCTCACCCGCTCCGCCCGGTGCTTGACCTTCTTGAGCCGCACCTCGGTGGGCAGCGACTCCAGGCCCGTCGAGTCACGGGCCGCGGTCAGCGGGTGGGTGGTGAAGTCGGCCAGGGTGGCGGCCGGGGACGCGTCGGGCTCCAGGCGGAGCCCGGCGCGCAGCGTCGGGGACGTGCGGCGGCCGGCCAGTCGGGCGTCCGCGTGGGCCACGCCCGGCCGGCGGCCCGCGTCGTCCGCGAGCGCGGACCGCAGCGCTCCGCCGCGCACCAGCGCGCCGGAGCCGTCACCGGTGTCGATCAGGATCTCGGACAGACGGCGCCTGCGCAGCACCGACACCAGCCACCACAGGCCGATCAGCAGCAGGACGGCCAGCAGCGCGATCAGCGCGGGCCACCACCAGTCCTGGTCCCGCCAAGTTGTGCGCTCGGCCCGGCTGAGCAGCACGTCGCGCGGGCCGGAGTGCGGCCACCAGGAGGGCGACGGCGCGCCCAGGCCCACGGCCAGCACCGACCCGCCGAGCACGAACAGCACGAGTCCGGCGAGGGCCAGCAGGACCCGGTTGACGACTCCTGAACGCATGCCCCTCATCCCTTCTTCCCGGGTCCCCGGAGCCGTACCGACAGCTTGGGCCGCCGGGCCATGCCCAGGTCGGTCACCGCGCCGGCCAGGGCCGCGTCCAGGTCGGTGCGCACCTCGGCGGGGTCGCGGAAGTGCGAGATCACCCGGACGTCCGCCCGGCGGCGGCGCATCCGCACCCGTGCCTCCCGCACCCCGGAGACCTCCACGGCCCGGTCGCGCAGCACCTGGGCGGCGGCGTCGCGGGTGAGCGCGGCGCGTACGTCGGGCCGCGGGCGGAGCATGGGCAGCAACTGGCGCAGGCCGGGTGTGAGGGCGAGCAGGATCAGCCAGAGGCCGACTGCGGTGACGAACGCGGCGCCCGCCAGCACCGGGATGTAGTCGAGAGGGTGTTCGGCCAGTTGGCGGGCCAGTTCGCGGCGCCAGTACATCGCGGGCTGCCCGGTGCGGACGGCCACGACGTCGTACAGCAGCAGGCCGGCACCGCCCAGCAGGAGCAGGGCGACGATGGCCGAGGGGACGCGGCGCGCCGACCAGAAGCGGCCGCTGCTCCGGGCGGACGGGGGCGGGGCCGTCGGTTCCACCGGCTGCGGGAGGTGCTTGCCGGTGTCGACCACGGGCATCGGCCGGGTGGCGTCCGGCGGCCGGGACTCGCTCATACCGTCCTCCCGCGGTGCTCACCGGGCAGGCGCAGCCGCTCGACCTCGACGACCACCTCCGGCACCTCCATGTTCGCCAGCGTGCCCACCCGCTCGATGACCCGGCGGCGTACGGCGGCGCAGTGGGGGCCGATGTCACCCGGATAGCCGAGTTCGAGGGCGACACGCACCCGGGCCGTGCCGAAAGGGACGTTGTCGGCGGGGCCGGTGCCGCGCGCCTTGGCCCGTACGGACACCGTGGCGCGCGGGGCGGCGACGTCCGGGGGCAGCGGGGCGAGCGCCTCGCGCGCCGCGCGTCCCGCGATCTTGGCGACGACACGGTCCGCGACCCTGGTGGCCCCGCGCCGGCCCGGCGCTTCGCGGTGCGGGACCGCCGGCGGCGCCGCGCCGGTGTCCGTGCTCATCGCGGTCACCGGCGCCAGTCGCGCCGGTCGCCGCCGGTGCGGAACCGGTCGTCACGGGTGCGGGGGCGGTCGTCACGGCGGTGGAAGAAGTCGCCCAGTTCCAGATCGCCGTCCACGAAACGACCGGCGAAGAATCCGACGGCCCCCAGGGCCGCCACCAGCACGAAGGCTCCGAACCCGCCGTAGAACCCGGCGAAGCCCAGCGCCATTCCGGCGATCATGCCGACTGCTGCCATGCTCATCTCTGCAGCGCTCCTTCAAGCGAGTGAGCCCGCCCGGCCGGCTTGACCCAGCCGGTCCGGCCTACTTCTCCGAGTACCCCGTGACTCACTGGATACGGGGCTGCTCGGGCTCCTCTTCCTCCTCCTCGTCGGGGAGGTGGACGTCGCTGACCGCGATGTTGACCTCGACGACCTCGAGGCTGGTCATGCGCTCCACGGCGGCGATCACGTTCTCCCGCACCGCGTGGGACACGTCGCCGATCGGGAAGCCGTACTCCACGACGATCTCCAGGTCGAGCGCGGTCTGCACCTCGCCGACCTCGGCCTTCACACCGCGGGTCACGGCCTTGGAGCCACCGGGCACCCGGTCGCGCATGGCGCCGATGGTGCGGGAGAGGCCGCTGCCCATGGCGTAGACGCCGACCACGTCGCGTGCGGCCGTTCCGGCGATCTTCTCCACGACTCCGTCAGCGATCGTGGTGCGTCCTCTGGTGGCCGGGTCGCCGCCACCGCGCCGGGTCTGCTTGCGGGCCGAGACCTGCGCCTCGTAGTCGTCGTCCTGATTCGTCAGTTCGCTCATCGCTCACAGCCCCTCTCGGTAGTCCTTCTCCGACCACCGTAAGCACGGTTGCGTGGTTGCGCGCCGTGGATACGGCAGGCTGGAGGAATGACGGCGGACTGGACACAAGCGGTACGGCAGCGACTGGCGCCCGGCAGACTGCTGCCGCTCGGCGGCAGCCGGGACGGCGCGTGGATGACGGAGCGGGCCGCGGCCGCGGTGCTGGCCGAGGCGGCCGAGGCTCAGGTGCCGGGGGCGCGGTTGAGCGCGCTGCGGATCGGCCTCGCCGATTCCGAGGACGTGCGCGAGCCGGTGGTGCCGGCGCCGCCGAGCGCGCTGCCGCCCGGCCCTCTCCGGGTGACGGCGGAGGTCGCGGCCACCGCGGCCCTGCCGCTGCCGGACACGGCGGCCCTGCTGCGGGCCGCGCTCACGGCGGCGGCCGACCGGCTGGGGCTCATGGTGACGGAGGTGGACCTGCGGGTGACGGATCTGCTGGACCCGTCGGCCGAACGGCCCCCCGCCCACCCGGCGCCGCGGGCACCGGACGCCGAGCGGTCCACGGACCCCGACGAGGCACTGGTCGCCGCCGCGGTGCTCACGGTCGCCGGAGTGGCCCGGCTGACCTCGGGGCTGAGCGGCCGGGGCCAGGCGGTACGCGTCGAGCAGCGCGCGACCGGGGCGGCGCTGCCGCACCGGCACGTGTACGTGGAGCTGACCACGGACCCCGCCCACCGGGCCGTCGAGGTGGCCCAGCGGGTGCGCGCGGCGGTGCGGGAGACGCTGGAGGACCGCCCGACGGTGGCGGTCCTGGTGACCGGCGTGGAGTGACGCGGCGTGACTCAGTCGCCGATGCCCGCGAGGTCCCGCAGGCGGCGGGTCTGGGCGGCGCGTTCGGCGGTGCGCTGCTCGTCGAAGGAACGGCCGGTGGCGCCGCGCAGCAGGGCCTTGGTCTCCACCACGGCGTCGCGCGGCGCGGCCAGCACGGCGGAGGCCAGGTCGGCGGCCGCGCCGTCGAGTTCGGCGGCGGGCACGGCGACGCTGGCGAGGCCGGAGACGACCGCCTCCTCGGCGTGCACGAAGCGGCCGGTCACACAGATCTCCAGCGCGCGGGCATAGCCGACGAGGCCCACCAGCGGATGGGTGCCGGTGAGGTCGGGGACCAGGCCGAGGCTGGTCTCGCGCATGGCGAACTGCACGTCGTCGGCGACGACGCGCAGGTCACAGGCGAGGGCGAGCTGGAATCCGGCGCCGATGGCGTGTCCCTGCACGGCGGCGATGGACACGATGTCGTTGCGCCGCCACCAGGTGAACGCCTCCTGGTACGCGGAGATGGTCGCGTCGATCCCGGCGTCGTCACGGCGCGCGAGATCGATGAAGGTCGGCTCGCCCTCGATCCCCTCCGGGGTGAACATCTGGCGGTCCAGCCCGGCGGAGAAGGACTTGCCCTCGCCGCGCAGCACGACGACCCGGACGGAGCCCGGCAGCGCCTGGCCCGCCTCGGCCAGCGCCCGCCACAGAGCGGGGCTCTGCGCGTTGCGCTTGGCCGGGTTGGTCAGGGTCACCGTGGCGAGCGCGTCGTCCACGGTGAGCCGTACGCCGTCCTTGTCGAGTACAGGAGCGAGGTCCTGGTCGAACGAAGCCATGGGGCGCCTCCGGTGGGTGCGGTCATCGCGCGATGCCGTACGGCACCGCGAAGTGACTGCACAGTAACCACCCGGACGATCACGGGACCGACCGGGTGGCCACCATCGACGCCGATGGGCCGCCCGGAGTCAGGACGACGCGGCCTTCTTGCCCCGCGTCGCACCGCCACGCCCACGGAGCGTGACGCCCGACTCGCTGAGCATCCGGTGCACGAAGCCATACGAGCGACCGGTCTCCTCGGCCAGCGCTCGGATGCTCGCACCGGAGTCGTACTTCTTCTTCAGGTCTGCCGCGAGCTTGTCGCGCGCGGCGCCGGTTACCCGGCTGCCCTTCTTCAGAGTCTCGGCCACCCGTGCCTCCTCATGGGAAGTGCGCTCTGGTCTTCTCATGATCACCCCTCAGCGTCGGGTTGGCCACCCATTCGGCAAGGTCCGTGAGACGAGGTTGTGACGACAGGAGCGGGTCCCCACATACGGAATCGGCCATTCCGAAGCCGTGTGCGCGTACCGCCGAACGGGTGGATTCGGGAAGTCGCAGGTCAGAGACGCGCGACGGCCGGCCCCCCGGTACCGCTCGGGTACAGGGGAACCGGCCACGAAATCCGTGTATGACACACCTCGGTATGAGGAGATCTCACTCAGATGATGGATCACCGCTGGGCCGAATGATCCGGTCGGGATGGATCACCGGGCCTCGCCGGGGCGCGAGAGGGCCCGTACGAGGTCAGGCGAGCGCGACCAGATCGGCGTAGTCGGAGCCCCACAGGTCCTCCACGCCGTCCGGGAGCAGGATGATCCGCTCCGGCTGGAGCGCCTCGACGGCGCCCTCGTCGTGGGTGACCAGGACGACCGCGCCCTTGTAGGTGCGCAGCGCGCCGAGGATCTCCTCGCGGCTGGCGGGGTCGAGGTTGTTGGTGGGCTCGTCCAGCAGCAGCACGTTGGCCGAGGAGACGACCAGGGTGGCCAGCGCCAGACGGGTCTTCTCGCCGCCGGAGAGGACACCGGCGGGCTTGTCGACGTCGTCGCCGGAGAACAGGAACGAGCCGAGCGTCTTGCGGACCTCGACCAGGTCCAGGTCCGGGGCGGCCGAGCGCATGTTCTCCAGGACCGTGCGCTCGGGGTCCAGGGTCTCGTGCTCCTGGGCGTAGTAGCCGAGCTTGAGGCCGTGGCCGGGGACGACCTCGCCGGTGTCGGGCTGCTCGGCACCGCCGAGCAGGCGCAGCAGGGTGGTCTTGCCGGCGCCGTTGAGGCCGAGGATGACGACGCGGGAGCCCTTGTCGATGGCCAGGTCGACGTCGGTGAAGATCTCCAGCGAGCCGTACGACTTCGACAGGCCCTCGGCCATCAGCGGGGTCTTGCCGCAGGGCGCGGGCTCCGGGAAGCGGAGCTTGGCGACCTTGTCGGACTGGCGGACCGCCTCCAGTCCGGCGAGCAGCTTGTCGGCGCGCTTGGCCATGTTCTGCGCGGCGACCGTCTTGGTGGCCTTGGCGCGCATCTTGTCGGCCTGCGAGTTCAGCGCGGCGGCCTTCTTCTCCGCGTTCTGCCGCTCGCGCTTGCGGCGCTTCTCGTCGGCCTCGCGCTGCTGCTGGTAGAGCTTCCAGCCCATGTTGTAGACGTCGATCTGGGCGCGGTTGGCGTCCAGGTAGAACACCTTGTTGACGACCGTCTCGACCAGGTCGACATCGTGGGAGATCACGATGAAGCCGCCGCGGTAGGTCCTCAGGTAGTCCCGGAGCCAGACGATCGAGTCGGCGTCGAGGTGGTTGGTCGGCTCGTCGAGCAGCAGGGTGTCGGCGTCCGAGAAGAGGATGCGGGCCAGCTCGATACGGCGGCGCTGACCACCGGAGAGGGTGTGCAGCGGCTGGCCGAGCGCGCGGTCGGGCAGGTTGAGGGCGGCGGCGATGGTCGCGGCCTCGGCCTCGGCGGAGTACCCGCCCTTGGTGAGGAACTCCGTCTCCTGGCGCTCGTACTGCCGCATGGCCTTGTCGCGGGTGGCGCCGGAGCCGTTGGCGATCCGCTGCTCGTTCTCGCGCATCTTGCGGATCAGCACGTCGAGGCCGCGGGCGGAGAGGATGCGGTCGCGGCCGAGGACGTCGAGGTCGCCGGTGCGGGGGTCCTGCGGGAGATAGCCGACCTCGCCGGAGCGGGTGATGGTGCCGGCGGCCGGGATGCCGTCACCGGCGAGGCACTTGGTGAGGGTGGTCTTGCCTGCGCCGTTGCGGCCGACGAGGCCGATGCGGTCGCCCTTGGCGACACGGAAGGTGGCGTTCTCGATGAGGACGCGCGCACCGGCGCGCAGCTCGATACCGGAGGCGGAGATCACGGACATACTCCTGGGCGTGCGTGGTTGACGGATGGGCGGCTGTCGAGGGCGTTCCCGCCGTCTAATGCGCGAGGAGAATGGCCATGGGGCCAGTCTAACGGGGGCGGGCAAGCCCTTTTCCTGCGTCGGGTGGCGGCGTGCGGGGCGTCACGGGGTAAGGATGGCGCCAGGGCTGCGGGCGACAGGCGTGGCGGCACGGACCGAGGGTGGTGGGCGTGTGCAGTTCGACGACGACGCGGATCTGGACACCTCCGAGGTGCAGGACGTGCGCGGGAGCAGGGTGCCGGGCGGCCGGGCGACGATCGGCGGCGGTGTCGTCGGGCTGATCGGGCTGCTGCTGGCGCTGTTCCTGGGTGTCGGCCCGGACCAGCTCGGCCTCTCCGAGGGCGGGGACGGTGCCGCGGCCCAGCCCTCGACGCTGGGCGAAGTCCAGCGGGACTGCCGGACCGGCCGGGACGCGAACGCCAGGGACGACTGCCGGGCGGTCGCGGTGGTCAACAGCGTGCAGGACTACTGGTCGCAGGAGTTCCGGCAGCGCGGACAGCGGTACACCCCCGCGCAGACGGTCTTCTTCAGCGGGCAGATCCGCACCGCCTGCGGGGCGGCGACGGCGGCCGTGGGGCCGTTCTACTGCCCCGGCGACCAGAAGGTCTATCTGGACCTGGGCTTCTTCGACGAGCTGCGCACGAAGTTCGGGGCGAGCGGCGGGCCGTTCGCGCAGGCGTACGTGATCGCGCACGAGTACGGCCACCATGTGCAGGACCTGATGGGCACGCTGGACCGCAGCCAGGACGGGATGACCGGCACCGACAGCAACTCGGTGCGCGTCGAGCTCCAGGCGGACTGCTACGCCGGGGTGTGGGCGCACCACGCGACGACGACGCCGGACGAGTCGACGGGACGGCCGCTGATCACCAGCCTGACCCCGGCGGACATCAAGGACGGGCTGAGCGCGGCGGCCGCCGTGGGCGACGACCGCATCCAGGAGCAGTTCCAGGGGCGCGTGACGCCGGAGACCTGGACCCACGGCTCCTCGCTCCAGCGCCAGCAGTGGTTCGACCAGGGCTACCGGACGGGCGATCCGGACCGGTGCGACACCTTCGGCTGAGGCGTTGTCGGTGGCGGGTGCCAGACTGACCGGACCAAGTGGTGCGAATCACCACGGAACCGCTCACGAGGGAGTGATCGGCATGGCGGACACGAGTGGGCGCCCGAGTGTGTACCCGACGCTGCTGTACGCGGACGCGCCGGCGGCCATCGCGCAGCTCACCCAGGCGCTGGGCTTCACCGAGCTGGCGGTGTACGAGTCGGAGGACGGCACGGTGCTGCACGCCGAGCTGACCCAGGGGAACGGCGCGGTGATGCTGGGTTCCAAGGGCCGTGGCGGCGCCTTCGACGAGGCGATGGGGAGCGCGGGCCCGACGGGGGTGTACGTGGTCGTGGACGACGTGGACGCCCATCATCGCCGGGCGGTGGAGCACGGGGTGGAGATCCTGATGCCCCCGACGGACCAGGACTACGGCTCGCGGGACTACATGGCGCGGGACGCCGAGGGCAACATCTGGAGCTTCGGGACGTACGCCCCCGCGATGACTCCCTGAGCGGCGGGGGCGCTGCGGCGGGCCGCTCTCAGCCGCCGGTGTGCACCTGGAAGGCTGCGCGGCGTACGGCCTTGGCCAGGGCGGGGTCGGGGTGGGCGGCGGCGAGCGCGACCAGGACCTGCACGGTGCGCGGGTGGCCGACGGCCCGGACCTCGTCCAGCAGGGCGGGGACGGTGGGCTGCACCGCCGCCTCCAGGTGCCGGACCAGCATGTCGCTCTCGCCGTGGTCGGAGACGGCGGCGGCGGTGTCGACCCAGAGCCAGGTGGCTTCCTCGCGGGTGAGGACCTCGTGGGCGTCCTCCGGGTCGATGCCGTCGTACTCGGCCAGCCAGAGCAGGGCGTAGGGCCGCAGCGCGGGCTCGGCGACGACGGCGCGGACGTCGTGCTCGGCCGGGGCGCCGACCACGCGCAGCGCCTCGAAGGCGAGGCCGCGCAGCAGGGCGTCGTCGCCACGGGCGGCGGCCAGGAGCTGGCCGACGGCGCCGCCGACCGTGCGGGCGGCGAGCCAGGCGCGGTACTCGGCGCGGGCCGCGTTGGGGCGGAGCTGGGCGCAGCCGCGGAGCATGTCCTCGGCGGACTGCTCGATGTTGCCGGCGGGGCTCTGCGCGGCGACGCAGATCTGCTCCAGCTTGACCCAGACCGCCCAGTTGCCGAGCGGGGTGAGGGTGGCCTGGCCGTCGCCGTGGGTGAGGGCGCCGACGGCCGCGAGCGCTTCGACGGCCCAGTCGAGGAGGGGGGCGAGGGGGACGTCCGGGGCGGGGGCGGCGAGGCGGGGGGCCTCCACGGCGCCGGGGGCGTAGGTGATCTCGCAGCGCTCGGTGCGCAGTTCGGTGACCCGCTGCTGGAGCAGGTCGAGCAACTGCTCGGCGGGGACGGGCCCGGCGGAGAGCTGGAGGAAGGAGAGGACCTGGGGCATGGCCGAGACGACTTCGGCGACGGTGGCCGGTTCCTGCCCCCGGGGTTCCGGGCAGGCCAGCGACCAGGCGTCGAAGAGGGCGACCCAGCCGCGCAGTACGGCGCTGTCGTCGCGGTCCCAGGCGCGCAGGCGCCAGCCGGGGCGCGCGCTGTCGCCGTGCACCTCGACGAGTCCGGAGAGCCGGGCGGTGTCCCAGTCGGCGCGGATCTGCGCGGTGGTGAGACCGAGGTCGGCCGCGGCGCGCTCGGCGGTCGCGTCGGAGAGGGTGGCCTTGCCGTCCGCGGTGGCGCCGTCGCCACCGGGACCGAGGGCGTGGTCGGCCCACCGGGCCACGCGGACCGCCCCGGCGAGGACGGTACGGGCCAATCTCGCCAGTTCGGCGGGGGCCGGTGTCCCCTCGGGCGGCCGGGGCGCGGCGCGGCGCGTGCGCCGCTGGTTCACAGCTCTGGGGGCGGCGGCCAGGGGTCGCGGTCGGACGAGTCGAAGCCTGGAGTCGCGCGGGATACGGGACGTCACGGGTGCAGTCTTCCGGTTGACGGTCCGAAAACCCAAACGGGATGTCACAGCGGGCGACACAGAGGGCCAAGGCAGCAGTCCCGTGGCACGGCCGGGGGGACCGGATCAAGCCATCTCCGGCCCTACAGCAGGGGGGTCAGGAATCGGCGGAGGAGGTCTTCGTAGGCCGTGGGGCTCGCGTTCCACATGGCGGCGTGGGGAGCCCTGGGGACGGGGTGGAGGGAGACGAGGCCGGGCTGGCGGGCGGCCAGGCGGCGGGAGTCCGACCAGGGGGCGATCTCGTCGTCGGGGCCGTGGATGATCAGGGTGGGGACCTCGAGGGGTTCCACGCCGACGGCCTGGCGGGCGGTGCGCATGCCGGCGCGGCCCTGGGCTGCGCGTACCGCGAGGGGCAGCAGCGGGCCGGGGACGTGGCGGGCGTGGGCCAGGGCGCGCAGGGTGGACTCCCAGCCGAGGACGGGCGAGTCGAGGATCAGCCCGGCGACACGGTCCCGTACGGAGGAGCGTTCGGCGGCGCGCAGGGCCATGGTGGCGCCGGTGGACCAGCCGAGGAGGACGACCCGGTGGGCGCCGTAGCGGACGGCGTAGCGGATCGCGGCTTCCACGTCCCGCCACTCGGTCTCGCCGAGGTGGCTGAGGCCGTCCGGGGAGCGGGGGGCGCCGAGGTCGCCGCGGTAGGCGAGGGCGAGCACGGGCAGCCCGAGCGCGTGCAGTATCCCCATGACGTTGAGGGTCTGCTCGCGGGTGGCGCCCAGACCGTGCACGGCGATGACCCAGGTGTCCCGCTGTCCGGGCACGAACCACGCGGGCAGCGCGCCGAGTTCGCCGGGCACGTCGATGTCGGCGTGCTCAAGACCGAGGGCGGAGCCGGGGTCCCCCACGTACGCGTTGGGGGTGAGCCAGGCGGAGTCGCCGGGGGCGAAGGTTCCGTGGGTGACGCGTTCGAGGGCGCGTACGACGGTGTCGGCGCTCTGCTCGGCGCCCTCCAGGACCGGTCCGACCACGGCGTGGGAGCCGTTGCCCGCGAGGCCGTAGACGCCGGGGCGGCGGGAGGCGAGGTCGCGGGTGAGGGTGATCCGGCCGCCCTCCACGGCGTGCACGGTGAGCCGGGGTTCGGTGGGCAGCGGGCGGCCGGGCGGCAGCTTCAGCGCGGCACCGCTGGCCAGCCTGCCGACGGCCACGGACGCGGCACCGGCGGCCAGCACGGCACCGATCGCGGCGGCGACTACGTGGACTTTGCGCACGGCTCCAGTGTCGGGGGGCCGGGCGGTACCGGCCAGCGGAGCGCCCCCGCCGGGCTCAGCCCCGCTGCCCGTACCCCCGCAGCCGCTCCCCCGCCTCGGCCAGCTCCGCCTCGCTCAGCAGGGCCGGGGTCAGGCCCGGCACGGAGGAGGCCGTGAGCCACAGGCGGCACATCCACTCGAGCTGGGCGGTGCGGTCGTAGGCGGCGGTCAGGGTGTCGCCGTAGGTGATCGTGCCGTGGTTGCGCAGGAGGCAGCCGGAGCGGTCCTCCAGGGCGCGGAGCATGTGCGCGGCCAGCTCGGGGGTGCCGTAGGCGGCGTAGGGGGCCACTCGTACGGGGCCGCCGAGCGCGCAGGTCATGTAGTGGACGGGGGGCAGCTCGGTGACGAGGGTGGAGACGGCCGTGGCGTGCACGGCGTGGGTGTGCACGACCGCGCGGGCATCGGTGGTGCGGTACACCGCGAGGTGCATGGGCAGTTCGCTGGTCGGCACCAGCGTGCCCAGCACCTGGCGGCCGGAGAGGTCGACGGCGGTGACGTCGTCGGGGGTGAGCCGGTCGTAGGGCACGCCCGAGGGGGTGACCAGGACCGTGTCGCCCACGCGCGCCGAGACGTTGCCGGAGGTGCCGACGACCAGCCCGTCGGCGACGGTCCGCCGGGCCGTGGCCACCAGTTCCGCCCAGGCCCGCGCCTCGTCGCCGTCCGCGTCCCGCCGCTGTTCCGCCATGCGGCGATCCTGCCAGCCGGCGGCCGGGCGCGAGTCGGCTTCCAGGTCACCCCCGCGACTCCGAACGAGCGAAACCAGCGGGAAACGCAGCAAATAGTCACACTTCTCGCGATCCCCCGTCATTGACTGATCCCTCTTGCTTGCTGGACGCCGTTTCACCGCCACTCGGGGGACCGCATGGCCCGTGACCGCTCATCAACCCGTCGCCGCGCGGGCGTCCTCGCGGCGGCCCTCTCGGCACTCGCCCTCACCGGCGCCCACGCCCCGCCCACCGAGGCGTCCGGACCGCGTCCGGGCCTGCCCAGGGGGCACGACGTGTCCTCCCACCAGAAGCGCGTCGACTGGCCCTCGGCCCGCGCCGAGGGCGCCCGGTTCGCGTACGTCAAGGCGACCGAGTCCACGACCTACCGCAACCCCTACTTCACCGGCCAGTACGACGGCGCGCGCCGGGCCGGACTGATCCGCGGCGCCTACCACTTCGCCCTCCCCGACCGCTCCTCCGGCGCCGCACAGGCCGCGTACTTCGTCCGGCACGGCGGCGACTGGCGGGCGGACGGCAGGACGCTGCCGCCCGCGCTCGACATCGAGTACAACCCGTACGACAAGCACCACAAGTGCTACGGGCTGAGCCGCAAGCGGATGGTCCGCTGGGTCAGGTCCTTCAGCGACGAGGTCCGCCGGGAGACCGGCCGCCGCCCGGTCATCTACACCACCACCAACTGGTGGACCGCCTGCACCGGCAACAGCCGCGCCTTCTCCGCCGACCACGCCCTGTGGATCGCCAGCCACGGTTCCGCCGACCCCGGCAGACTGCCCGGCGGCTGGCGGTACTGGACCTTCTGGCAGTACGACACCAAGGGCCGGCTGCCGGGTGACCAGGATCTCTTCGACGGCTCCTCCGCGCGGCTGCGGGCCTTCGCCCGCGGGCGCTGAACGGGCCCTGGAGACGGGCCTGGCGACCCTGGAATCCGGGCCGCCGCTTCCGACACCGTGGCGCCCGGCCCAGTTCACCTTCCGTTCACCCAGGTTGCCTACGTTCATCCCGCCAACGACTTCGAACGATTGCCTGGGTAAATGGAAAGCTTGTCGCTGATCCTCGCGATTGTGGTGGTAACCGCACTCGCGTTCGATTTCACGAACGGTTTCCACGACACTGCCAACGCGATGGCCACGACCATCTCGACCGGTGCACTCAAGCCCAAGGTCGCGGTGGCCATGTCCGCCGCACTCAACCTGGTGGGCGCTTTTCTCTCGGTGGAGGTCGCCAACACGATCTCCAAGGGTCTCGTCGACGAGACCGGCATCCGTCCCGAGGTCATCTTCGCCGCCCTGACCGGCGCGATCCTCTGGAACCTGCTGACCTGGCTGGTGGGCCTGCCCTCCAGCTCCTCGCACGCCCTGATGGGCGGCCTCGTCGGTGCCACCGTCGCCTCGGCGGGCTTCGGCGCCGTCCACGGTGACGTGCTGGTCACCAAGGTGCTGCTCCCCGCGGTCGCCGCGCCGCTCGTGGCGGGCCTCGCCACGATGCTCGCCACCCGCCTCTCCTACCGCATCGGCCGCGACGACGACAGCGACGCCACCCGCAAGGGCTACCGCGCGGGCCAGATCGCCTCGGCCGGTCTGGTCTCCCTGGCGCACGGCACCAACGACGCGCAGAAGACGATGGGCATCATCACCCTCGCGCTGATCGCGGGCGGTGCGCTGGCCCCCGGCTCCAACCCTCCCACCTGGGTGATCCTCTCCGCCGGCCTGGCCATCGCGCTCGGCACCTACATCGGCGGCTGGCGCATCATCCGCACCATGGGCAAGGGCCTGACCGACCTGGAGCCCCGTCAGGGCTTCGCCGCGCAGACCAGTGCCGCGACCGCGATCCTGGCCTCCTCGCACCTCGGCTTCTCCCTCTCCACCACCCACGTCGTCTCCGGCTCGGTGATGGGCGCGGGCCTCGGCCGCAAGGGCGGTGTGGTCCGCTGGTCCACCGCGACCCGGATGTTCGTCGCCTGGGCGCTCACCCTGCCGGCCGCCGCGCTGGTCGGCGCGGGCGCCGAGGCCGTGACCGGCCTGGGCGACTGGGGCACGGCGCTCGTCGCCGCCTTCCTGATCGGCTGCAGCTTCGCCATCTGGAAGATCTCCCGCCGCCAGGTCATCGACCACACCAACGTCACGACCGAGGAATACGTCGAGCCGGCCGGCGTGGTGACCACCGCGATGGCCATGGTGACGCCGCCCCCGGCGGGCACCGTCACGGACGACCTGACGGCCACCATCCCGGCCGCCTCCACCGAGCACACGCCCACCCACGCCACCACCGCCCCGCCCGCCGCGGTCTGACCACCCGGCAACTGGAGGAACATCCCCATGAAGATCGACTGGGCGGCCCTCGGCTCCGTCTTCGGCGTCAGCCTCGTGGTCACGGTGGCCCTGGTGGGCCTGTTCACCCTCGGCATCGGCGGCCTGGCCCGCCGCGAGCGTGCCGCGGCCGCCGGCGGCTCGGCCGCTCTCGCGGTCACCGGCGCGTACGCCTGCTTCGCCGCCTGCGCGGCGGCGGTGGGCTACGGCTTCTATCTGATCGTCGCCTAGCGCTCACCGGAGGGCCCCCGCACGGCACACGCCGCGCGGGGGCCTTCCGCTGTCCCCGCAGACGCCGGTGTGGGGCTCCACACACTCTTCTCCCGCAGGTCACGGGCAGGTTGACGGCCCTTCCGGGCACGTGGTGGACTTCGCGGGCCATGTACGGCGGCAGCAGAGGAAGCCGGTGCGAATCCGGCGCGGTCCCGCCACTGTCACCGGGGAGCAGTCCCCGGAAGCCAGGAACTCTCGCCGCCGGTCTCGTCGAACCAGGGCGTGGACACCCTGAGTGAGGACTACCGTGATGCCCGGCCGCCGATCCAGAGCCCGAACCAGGAACGTCTGCGCGTCCACGGCCGGCTGAGCCGATGGGCGCCGATCGCTCGTACGCGTACGGTGCCGCCGCCGGACTCCTCGGTGACCTCCTCCTGGGCGACCCCCGCCGCATGCATCCCGTCGCCGCCTTCGGGCGGGCCGCCGGGCGTGCGGAACGCGCGCTGTGGCACGACCACCGCGGCTGGGGCGCGCTGCACACCTTGCTGTGCGCCGGAGGCGTCACCGCGCTCGGAGCGGTGGCCGCACGCGCCGTACGCCCCTCCTTCACCGCTTCCGCCGCGCTGACCGCGGCGGCCACCTGGGCCGTCGTCGGCGGCACCTCCCTGGCCCGCGAGGCGCGGGCCGTCGGGCATGCCCTGGAGCGCGGCGACCTGACGGCCGCGCGGGCCCGGCTGCCGCACCTGTGCGGCCGGGACCCGCAGTCGCTGGACGCCGACGCGATCGCGCGTGCCGTGGTGGAGTCGGTCGCGGAGAACACCTCCGACGCCGTGGTGGGCGCCCTGGTATGGGGCGCGGTGGCCGGGGTGCCGGGGCTGCTGGGCTTCCGGGCCGTGAACACGCTGGACGCGATGGTGGGGCACAGGTCGCCCCGGCTGCGCCGCTTCGGCTGGGCCGCCGCCCGCCTCGACGACGTCGCGGGCTGGCCGGGCGCCCGGCTGACCGCCGTGCTCGCCGTGCTCGCCGGGGACGACCCGCGCGGTGCCCTGCGGGCCTGGCGGGCGGACGCGCACCGGCATCCGAGCCCCAACGCGGGCCCCGTGGAGGCCTCCTTCGCGGGCGCGCTCGGCGTACGGCTGGGCGGCACCCTCTCCTACGGCGGCCGGGTCGAACACCGGCCCGTCCTCAACGGCACCGGGCGGCCTGTCCAGGTCGCCGACATCGAGCGTGCGGCACGGCTCTCCCGCCGGGTCGGGCTGCTCGCGCTCGGCGTCACCGTCGCCGGGCGCCTCATCGGGAAGGGGCGGGGCCGGTGAACGGTGGCCTTCTGGTCGCGGGGACGACGTCCGACGCGGGCAAGAGCGTGGTGACGGCGGGGATCTGCCGGTGGCTGGTCCGGCAGGGCGTCAAGGTGGCGCCGTTCAAGGGCCAGAACATGTCCCTCAACTCCTTCGTGACCCGTGAGGGCGCGGAGATCGGGCGGGCCCAGGCCATGCAGGCCCAGGCGTGCCGCACCGAGCCGACCGCGCTGATGAACCCCGTGCTGCTCAAGCCCGGTGGCGAGCGCAGCAGCCAAGTGGTGCTGCTGGGAAAGCCGGTGGGCGAGCTCAGCGCACGCGGGTATCACGGCGGACGTCAACAGGCCCTCCTCGGCACCGTGCTGGACTGTCTGGCCGAGCTGCGGGGCACGTATGACGCGGTGATCTGCGAGGGTGCGGGTTCGCCCGCCGAGATCAACCTGCGGCGCACCGACATCGTCAACATGGGGGTGGCGCGGGGCGCGCGGCTGCCCGTGCTCGTCGTCGGCGACATCGACCGGGGTGGTGTCTTCGCCTCCTTCTTCGGCACCGTCGCCCTGCTGTCCCCCGAGGACCAGGAGCTGATCGCCGGGTTCCTGGTCAACAAGTTCCGGGGCGACGTCTCGCTGCTGGAGCCGGGCCTGGACATGCTGCGCGGGCTCACCGGACGGCACACCTACGGCGTGCTGCCCTTCCGGCACGGGCTCGGCATCGACGAGGAGGACGGCCTCAGGGTGTCCCTGCGCGGGACGGTCCGGGAGTCGACGGTCGCCCCGCCCGTCGGTGAGGACGTGCTGCGGGTCGCCGTGTGCGCGGTCCCGCTGATGTCCAACTTCACCGACGTGGACGCCCTCGCCGCCGAACCCGGTGTCGTGGTCCGCTTCGTGGACCGGCCCGAGGAGCTGGCCGACGCCGACCTCGTGGTGGTGCCGGGCACCCGCGGGACCGTACGGGCGCTCGCGTGGCTGCGCGAGCGGGGGCTCGCGGACGCGCTGGCGCGCCGGGCCGCCGAGGGGCGTCCGGTGCTCGGGATCTGCGGCGGCTTCCAACTGCTCGGCGAGCACATCGAGGACGACGTCGAGTCGCGCGCGGGACAGGTACCGGGGCTCGGACTGCTCCCGGTGCGCGTGCGGTTCCACGCCGACAAGACCCTCGCCCGGCCCGTCGGGGAAGCCCTGGGCGAGCCCGTCGAGGGGTACGAGATCCACCACGGGGTCGCCGAGGTGCTGGGCGGGGACCCCTTCCTGGACGGCTGCCGGGCCGGCCCGGTGTGGGGCACCCACTGGCACGGCTCGCTGGAGTCGGACGCCTTCCGCCGGGCCTTCCTCCGCGAGGTCGCCGCCGCCTCCGGGCGCCGCTTCGTCCCGGCCCCCGACACCTCTTTCGCCGCGCTGCGCGAGGAGCAGCTCGACCTGCTCGGCGACCTGATCGAACACCACGCGGACACGGACGCGCTCTGGCGGCTCATCGAGTCGGGCGCGCCCGCAGGACTGCCCTTCATTCCACCGGGAGCGCCCGCATGAGCACAGTGTTGTTGCTGTCGACCGCCGACACGGACCTGCTGGCCGCCCGCGCCAGCGGCGCCGACTACCGGATCGGCAACCCGTCCCGCGTGGACGCCGCCGCCGACCTGCCCGCCCTGCTCGACGGCGCGGACATCGCGGTCGTCCGGCTGCTGGGCGGCAAGCGGGCCTGGGAGGACGGGCTCGCCGCGCTGAAGGCGTCCGGGGTGCCGACGGTGCTGCTGGGCGGCGAGAGCGTGCCGGACGCCGAGCTGATGGCCGAGTCGACCGCCCCGGCCGGGGTCGTCGCGGAGTCCCTGCGCTACCTGGTCGAGGGCGGCCCGGCGAACCTGCTGGAGCTGTCCCGGTTCCTCTCCGACACCGTCCTGCTCACCGGCGAGGGCTTCGAAGAGCCTTACCGGATGCCGGAGTTCGGGCTGCACGGCAGCCACGAGCAGCGCGCGGGACGCCCGACCGTCGGCGTGCTCTTCTACCGGGCCCACGAACTCAGCGGCAACACCGCCTTCGTGGATACCCTGTGCGCGGCCATCGAGGAGCGCGGCGCCAACGCCCTTCCGGTG
Organism: Streptomyces seoulensis; assembly: GCF_022846655.1. Taxonomy (NCBI): domain Bacteria; kingdom Bacillati; phylum Actinomycetota; class Actinomycetes; order Kitasatosporales; family Streptomycetaceae; genus Streptomyces; species Streptomyces seoulensis. Next base: position 1,857,511 of record NZ_AP025667.1, on the reverse strand, counting down.
TACTGCGGTTCGCTGCGCGACGCGGACGCCGGGCTGTACGAGCTGCTGGGGCGGGCCGACGCCCTGATCGCCACCGTGCTCGCGGCCGGCGGCGCGCACGCCTCGGCCGCCTCGGCGGGCGGCGACGAGGAGGCGTGGGACATCGGCGCCCTCGCGGACCTGAACGTGCCCGTACTGCAGGGGCTTTGCCTCACCTCCACGCGAGCCGCCTGGGACGCCTCGGACGCGGCCCTCTCCCCCATGGACGCCGCGATGCAGGTCGCCATCCCGGAGTTCGACGGCCGCCTGATCACCGTGCCCTTCTCCTTCAAGGAGCCAGGACCCGACGAGGTCCCGGTCTACGTCGCCGACCCCGAGCGGGCGGCACGGGTCGCCGGGATCGCCGTACGGCACGCGGCACTTCGGCACCAGCCGAACGCGGAGAAGCGGATCGCGCTGGTCTTCACCGCCTACCCGACCAAGCACTCCCGCGTCGGCAACGCCGTCGGCCTGGACACCCCCGCCTCGGCGGTCCGGGTGCTGGACGCGCTGCGCGACGCCGGGTACGGGGTGAGTGAATACCCCTCCGAGGGCGACGAGTTGATCCACCGGCTGATCGCGGCAGGCGGTCACGACGTGGAGTGGCTGACCGAGGAGCAGCTCGCCGCCGCGCCCGCCCGGGTGCCGCTCGCGGACTACCGGGCCTGGTTCGACACCCTCGACCCCGAGCTGCGCGACGCCATGCTGGAGGCGTGGGGCGAACCGCCGGGCAACCTGTACGTGGACGGCGACGACATCGTGCTCGCCTCGCTCCAGTTCGGGAACGTCGTCGTGATGATCCAGCCGCCGCGCGGCTTCGGCGAGAACCCCATCGCCATCTACCACGACCCCGACATGCCGCCCTCGCACCACTACCTGGCCGCCTACCGCTGGCTGGAGAACAGTTTCGGCGCGGACGCGGTCGTGCACATGGGCAAGCACGGCACGATGGAGTGGCTGCCGGGCAAGGGCCTCGGCCTGTCGCGCGGCTGCGCCCCCGACGCCGTCCTCGGTGAACTCCCGCTGATCTACCCGTTCATCGTCAACGACCCCGGCGAGGGCACCCAGGCCAAGCGGCGCGGGCACGCCACGGTGGTCGACCACCTGGTGCCGCCGATGGCCCGCGCCGACACCTACGGCGACCTCGCCAAGCTGGAACAACTGCTGGACGAGTACGCGCTCGTCTCCGACCTCGACCCGACCAAGGCCCCGGCCGTGCGCGCGCAGATCTGGACGCTGGTCAAGGCGGCCGAGCTGCACCACGACCTGCACGTGGACGAGCAGCCGGAGGACGACGACTTCGACTCCTTCGTCATGCACATCGACGGCTACCTCTGCGAGATCAAGGACGTGCAGATCCGCGACGGACTGCACATCCTGGGCGGCGGCCCGGAGGGCGAGCCCCGCGTGAACCTCGTCCTCGCCGTGCTGCGCGCCTCCCAGGTGTGGGGCGGCCAGGCCAACGCGCTGCCGGGACTGCGGGCCGCGCTCGCCCAGCATTTCGGGCTGGTGGAGAAGGAGCTGCTGGCCGAGCCGGGCGCGCCGGTGAAGGTTCCGGTGGAGCTGACCGACCTGGCCGAGGGTCCGGCGCGCACCGGGGCCGACGCGATCGACCTGCTGGAGAAGCTGTGCCGCGGGGTCGCCGAGGGCATGGAGGCGCGGGACTGGGACCGGGCGGCCGTACCGGCGGTGCTGGACGAGGTGCTGGGCTTCGAACTGGCCGACGCCTCGGCGGTGCTGGAGTTCGCCTGCACGGAGGTCGTGCCCCGGCTCGCCCGGACCACCGACGAGATCGGGCACATCCTCCGCGCGCTGGACGGCGGTTACGTCCCGGCGGGCCCCTCCGGCTCCCCCACGCGGGGTCTGGTCAACGTGCTGCCGACCGGGCGCAACTTCTACTCCGTCGACCCCAAGGCGATCCCGTCCCGGCTGAGCTGGGAGGTCGGGCAGTCCCTCGCGGACTCGCTGGTGCAGCGGTACCTGGCAGACACCGGGGAGTACCCGAAGTCGGTGGGCCTCACCGTGTGGGGCACCTCGGCGATGCGCACCCAGGGCGACGACATCGCGGAGATCCTCGCCCTGCTGGGCTGCCGCCCGGTGTGGGACGACGCCTCGCGCCGTGTGACCGGCTTCGAGATCGTGCCGGCTGCCGAGCTGGGCCGCCCCCGCATCGACGTCACCGTCCGCATCTCCGGCTTCTTCCGGGACGCGTTCCCGCACGTGGTCGGCCTGATCGACGACGCGGTGCGCGCGGTGGCCGACCTGGACGAGCCCGGCGAGTCCAACTACGTCCGCGCGCACGTCGAGGAGGACACCGCCGAGCACGGCGACCGCCGCCGCGCCACGGCCCGCGTCTTCGGCTCCAAGCCGGGCGCGTACGGCGCGGGCCTGCTGCCGCTGATCGACGCCCGCAACTGGCGGAGCGACGCCGACCTCGCCGAGGTGTACGCCGTCTGGGGCGGCTACGCCTACGGGCGCGGGCTCGACGGGCGGGCGGCGCGGGGGGACATGGAGACGGCGTTCAAGCGGATCGCGGTGGCGGCGAAAAACGTCGATACCCGAGAACACGATCTTGTCGACGCCGACGACTACTTCCAGTACCACGGTGGCATGGTCGCCATGGTCCGCCATCTGACGGGCACCAGCCCCGAGGCGTACGTGGGCGACTCGGCCGTCCCCGATCAGGTCAAGACCCGCACCCTCGGCGAGGAGACGCACCGTGTCTTCCGCGCCCGCGTGGTCAACCCGCGCTGGATGGCCGCGATGCGCAGGCACGGCTACAAGGGCGCCTTCGAGATGGCGGCGACCGTGGACTACCTCTTCGGATACGACGCCACGGCGGGCGTGGTGGACGACTGGATGTACGAGAAGCTCAGCGCCGAGTACGTCTTCGACCCGGAGAACCGGGACTTCATGAAGAAGTCCAACCCCTGGGCCCTGCGCGGCATCACCGAACGCCTGCTGGAGGCGGCGGACCGGGGACTGTGGGAGGAGCCGGACCAGGAGACCTTGGAACGGCTCCGGGCGACATATCTGGAACTCGAGGGAGAGCTGGAGGGAGACGAGTGAGCACGCGATTCCCGTTCACCGCGGTGGTCGGCCAGCAGGATCTGCAACTGGCCCTGCTGCTCAACGCGGTCGCGCCGAACATCGGTGGCGTCCTCGTCCGGGGCGAGAAGGGCACCGCCAAGAGCACCGCCGTGCGGGCGCTGGCGGCGCTGCTGCCCGAGGTCGAGGTGGTGGCCGGGTGCCGGTTCTCCTGTGACCCGGCGTCGCCCGATCCGACCTGCCCGGACGGGCCGCACACGGTGGAGTCGGCCGAGGCGCGGGATGCGCGGATGGTCGAGCTGCCGGTGGGGGCGTCCGAGGACCGGCTCGTCGGGGCGCTGGACATCGAGCGGGCGCTCGCGGAGGGGGTCAAGGCGTTCGAGCCGGGGCTGCTGGCCGCGGCCAACCGGGGCATCCTCTACGTCGACGAAGTGAACCTGCTGCACGACCACTTGGTGGACGTGCTGCTGGACGCGGCAGCGATGGGCGCCTCGTACGTCGAGCGCGAGGGTGTCTCCGTACGGCATGCCGCGCGGTTCCTGCTCGTCGGCACCATGAACCCCGAAGAGGGCGAGCTGCGGCCGCAGTTGCTCGACCGGTTCGGGCTGACGGTCGAAGTGGCCGCCTCGCGGGAGCCCGATCAGCGGGTGGAGGTCGTCCGGCGCCGGCTGGCGTACGACGACGATCCGGCGGGGTTCGCGGCGCGCTGGGCGGACGAGGAGAGCGCCGTACGGCAGCGCGTCGTGGCGGCGCGGGAGTTGCTGCCGAAGGTGCGGCTGGGCGACGGGGCGTTGAAGCAGATCGCGGCGACCTGTGCGGCCTTCGAGGTGGACGGCATGCGGGCCGACATCGTGATGGCGCGTACCGCGACCGCGCTGGCCGCGTGGGACGGGCGCAGCGATGTGCTGGCCGAGGACGTGCGGCAGGCCGCGCTGCTGGCGCTGCCGCACCGGCGGCGCCGCAATCCGTTCGACGCGCCGGGGCTGGACGAGGACAAGCTCGACCAGACGCTGGAGGAATCGGCCGGGGACGATGACGACCCCGATCCCGGCCCGGACGGGCCTGGTGGGGGCGGGCAGCCGTCGCCCGAGGAAGGTCCGCAGGGCGGGGACGCCGGTGCGCAGCCCGAGGCCGGTGAGGACGGGGAGCCGCAGCCGTCCGCCGGTGGTGCGGGTGAGCAGGCGCCGGCGCGGGCGGCGGAGCCGTTCCGGACCAAGGCGCTGACCGTGCCCGGTGTCGGGGCGGGTGCGGCCGGGCGGCGTTCGCGGGCGCGGACCGAGCGCGGGCGGACCACCGGGGCGCTGCGGCCGCGCGGGGCGCTGACCAAGCTGCACCTGGCCGCCACCGTACGGGCCGCCGCTCCGCATCAGCGGGCGCGGGGCCGGTCGGGGCCGGGGCTGGTGCTGCGCCGGGACGATCTGCGGCAGGCGGCGCGGGAGGGGCGTGAGGGGAACCTCGTGCTGTTCGTCGTGGACGCCTCCGGCTCGATGGCGGCGCGGCAGCGGATGAGTGCGGTGAAGGGTGCCGTGCTGTCGCTGCTGCTGGACGCCTACCAGCGGCGGGACAAGGTCGGTCTGGTGACCTTCCGGGGTTCGGCGGCCGAGGTCGCGCTGCCGCCCACCTCGTCGGTGGACGCGGCGGCGGCCCGGCTGGAGTCGCTGCCGACCGGTGGCCGCACGCCGCTGGCGGCGGGGTTGCTGAAGGCGCACGACGTGCTGCGGGTGGAGCGGCTGCGGGACCCGTCCCGGCGGGCGCTGCTGGTGGTGGTGACGGACGGCCGGGCGACCGGTGGTCCGGAGCCGGTGGCGCTGGCGGGGCGTGCGGCGCGGCTGTTCGGCGCGGAGTCGGTGGCCTCGGTGGTCGTGGACTGCGAGTCGGGGCCGGTGCGGCTGGGACTCGCGGGGCGGCTGGCCGAGGAGCTGGGCGGTACGGCGGTGACGCTGGAGGAGCTGCGGGCGGATGCGATCGCCGGGCTGGTCAGGGATGTACGGGGAACGACGTCGAGGAGGGCCGCGTAGTGCCGCAGGGGCAGCCGAGTGTGGTGCCGGACGACGGGCTGACGACGCGTCAGCGGCGCAACCGTCCGCTGGTGGTCGTGCACACGGGGATCGGGAAGGGCAAGTCGACGGCCGCGTTCGGGCTGGCGCTGCGGGCGTGGAACCAGGGGTGGCCGATCGGGGTGTTCCAGTTCGTCAAGTCGGCGAAGTGGAAGGTCGGCGAGGAGAACGCGCTGCGCGTACTCGGTGCCTCCGGCGAGGGCGGGACCGTCGACTGGCACAAGATGGGCGAGGGGTGGTCCTGGGTGCAGCGGGACGCCCAGCTCGACAACGAGGAGAAGGCGCGGGAGGGGTGGGCGCAGGTCAAGCGGGACCTGGCCGCCGAGACGTACCGGCTGTACGTGCTGGACGAGTTCGCCTACCCGATGCACTGGGGGTGGGTGGACACCGAGGAGGTCGTCGAGGTGCTGCGTGCCCGGCCGGGTAACCAGCACGTGGTGATCACCGGGCGCAATGCCCCTGCTCCGCTGGTGGAGTTCGCGGATCTGGTGACCGACATGTCCAAGGTGAAGCATCCGATGGACGCCGGGCAGAAGGGGCAGAGGGGCATCGAGTGGTGATGTCCGTTCCCCGGCTGGTCGTCGCGGCGCCGTCGTCCGGCAGCGGGAAGACCACCGTCGCCACGGGGCTGATGGCCGCGTTCGCCGCGCGGGGGCTCGCCGTGTCTCCGCACAAGGTGGGGCCCGACTACATCGATCCCGGTTACCACGCGCTCGCCACCGGGCGGGTGGGGCGCAACCTCGACGCGTACCTGTGCGGGCCGGAGCTGATCGCTCCGCTGTTCGCGCACGGTGCCCGGGGCTGTGATCTGGGCGTGGTCGAGGGCGTGATGGGGCTGTACGACGGGGCCGCCGGGCAGGGTGAGCTGGCGTCCACCGCGCAGGTGGCGAAGCTGCTCCGGGCGCCGGTGGTGCTGGTCGTGGACGCGTCGTCGCAGTCGCGGTCGGTGGCCGCGCTGGTCCACGGGTTCGCCTCCTGGGACACGGGGGTGCGGATCGGGGGCGTGATCCTGAACAAGGTGGGCTCCGACCGGCACGAGGCGCTCTTGCGGGAGGCGCTGGAGGAGTCGGGGGTGCCTGTGCTGGGCGTGCTGCGGCGGGCTCTGCAGGTGGAGACGCCTTCGCGGCATCTCGGGCTGGTGCCTGTCGCCGAGCGGGGTGCGGCCGCGGTGTCGGCGGTCGCGGCCATGGCGGCGCAGGTGTCCGCCGGGTGCGACCTGGACGCGGTGATGGCGCTGGCGCGGAGTGCGGGGGCGTTGCCGGGTGCGGGGTGGTCTCCGGTCGAGGCCCTTTCCTTGCACACCGACGACCACCCGTCCCGGTCGGTCGAGAGGCGGGACGAGGGGTCGGAACAGTCGGCCGTCATCGGCACACCCGCACCTGACCGTCCCGTCATCGCCCTGGCCGGAGGTCCCGCGTTCACCTTCTCCTACGCCGAGCATGCCGAGTTGCTCGCCGCAGCCGGGGCTGACGTCGTCACGTTCGACCCGCTGCGGGATGAGCGGTTGCCCGAGGGGACTCGGGGGCTCGTCATCGGCGGGGGTTTCCCGGAGGTCTACGCGAGTGAGCTCGGGGCCAACGAAGCGCTGCGCAAGGAGATCGCGGAGCTGGCTCTCGGTGGAGCGCCCGTAGCCGCCGAGTGTGCCGGGTTGCTCTATCTGTGCCAGGAGCTGGACGGGATCCCCATGTGCGGGGTGCTCGACGCGTCCGCGCGCATGACCGAGCGGCTGACCCTCGGGTACCGGGACGCCGTGGCCGTCGGGGACAGCGTGCTGGCGGTGGCCGGGACCCGGATGCGGGGGCACGAGTTCCACCGGACCGTGATCCGGCCGGGGGCCGGCAGCGCGCCCGCCTGGGGGGTGGTCGCGCCCGCGCGGCGGGTCGAGGGGTTCGTACAGCGGGGCGTGCACGCGAGTTATCTGCACACCCACTGGGCGTCGGAGCCCGGTGTGGCACGGAGGTTCACGGAGAGGTGCCGGACGTCATGAGCAGCAGGCTGGTCGGGGTCGGGGTGGGTCCTGGCGACCCGGAGCTGGTGACCGTGAAGGGGGTCAACGCGCTGCGGGCCGCCGACGTGGTCGTCGTACCGGTGATGGACACCGGGGAGCGGGGGCGGGCCGAGGCGACGGTGCTGCACCACGTGTCCGGCGGGAAGATCGTCCGGGTGGTGTTCGCGCTGAACGAGCGGACGGACCGGGCGCGCCGGGAGGCCGCGTGGGACGCGGCGGGCGCGCGGGTCGCGGAGCTGCTGCGGGAGCACCCGTACGTCGCGTTCGCCACCATCGGCGATCCGAACGTGTACTCGACCTTCACCTACCTGGCGCAGACGCTCAGGGAGCTGGTGCCGGGACTGGTGGTGGAGACGGTGCCCGGTATCACCGCGATGCAGGATCTCGCGGCCAGGTCGGGCGCGGTGCTGACCGAGGGCACCGAGCCGCTGACGCTGGTGCCGGTGACGGCGGGCGCTGAGGCGCTGAAGGAGGCGCTGGCGGGTCCGGGGACCGTGGTGGCGTACAAGTTCGGGCGGCGCGCGGCGGAGGTGGCCGAGGCGCTGCGGGAGGCCGGGCGGCTTCAGGACGCGGTGTGGGGGTCGGCGCTCGGGCTGGCGGAGGAGTCGGTGCGGCCCGCCGCCGAGCTGGACGGCGACGCGCTGCCGTACCTCTCCACGCTCATAGCGCCGCCCCGGCGCGAGGGCGGCCGGGGCGGGAAGCTGTGAGGGGCTCAGCCGCCGGAGAGGCCGACCACCAGCCAGATGAAGGCCGCGCCCGCGACGGTGCAGAGCACGGTGGAGCGGGCCGGGTGGTCGTGGTGGGCCTCGGGCAGGATCTCGGCGGCGGCGAGGTAGAGCAGCGCGCCGCTGAAGAGGCCGAGGTAGCCGCCGAGCAGCGGTTCGGGGATGTGGACGAACATCGTCGACAGCGCGCCCAGCAGCGGCGCGCAGGCGTCGGCCACCAGCATGGCCACGGCCCGGCGGCGGGCGTTGCCGTACAGGCTGGTGATGGTGAAGGTGTTGAAGCCGTCGGCGAAGTCGTGCGCGATCACCGCGAGGGCGACGGACAGGCCCATGCCGCCGCCGATCTGGAAGGCGGCGCCGATGGCCACGCCGTCCATGAAGCTGTGTCCGACCATCGCGGCCGCCGCCGTCAGGCCCACCTCGGGCGCCCGGTGGGTGTGCTCGCCGGCGCCGTGCGCGGCCTGACGTCCGGCGAGGAGACGTTCCACCAGATGGGCCAGCAGGAACCCGGCGACGAACAGCACGAGCGCCGCGGGTACGCCGAACACCTTGTGGCCGGCCGCCTCCAGCGCCTCGGGCAGCAGGTCGAAGCCGACCACGCCCAGCATCAGGCCGCCCGCCAGCCCCAGGACCAGGTGGCGACGGTCGGTCACGCGCTGTGCCGTCCAGCCGCCGGCCAGCGTCATCAGGAACGCGCCGAGCGCGACAAGGACCGCCATAAGCCCTTGCTATCCGATGCGGGGCCATGTGCGCACATCCAGCGACCCGCAAACCTCATCAGACCCTGACATTCACCACAGTTTCGTCTGTCACACCCGGACCACGCGTCCGGGCTTCCCGTAGGAGAGGACCCTTCCCATGGCCGATGCCCCCGCCGGCAAGGTGACGTTCGTCGGTGCCGGGCCCGGTGCCGCCGACCTGCTGACGTTCCGCGCGGCCCGCGCGATCGCGGAGGCGGACGTGGTGATCTGGGCGGCCAGCCTGGTCCGGCCCGAGGTGCTGGAGCACGCCCGCGCGGACGCGGAGATCCTGGACTCGGCCACGCTGTCCCTGGAGGACGTGGTGGCCGTGTACCGGCGCGCTCACGAGGAGGGGCTGAAGGTGGCCCGCGTGCACTCCGGGGACCCGGCGCTGTGGGGCGGCACGCAGGAGCAGTGGGACCGGTGCGCGGAGGTCGGGATCGCCACGGAGATCGTGCCGGGCGTCTCGTCGTTCTCGGCGGTCGCCGCGCTCGCGGGGCGGGAGCTGACCATCCCGGAGGTGGCCCAGTCGGTGATCCTGACCCGGCTCGGCGGCGGCAAGACGCCGATGCCGCCCGGTGAGGAGGTCCGCGAGTTCGCCCGGCACGGCACCACGATGGCGGTGTTCCTGTCGGCGGCGCGCAGCGGCCAGTTGGTGCGCGAGCTGCTGGAGGGCGGCTACCCGACCTCCACCCCGGTCGTCGTCGCCCATCAGGTGACCTGGCCGGAGGAGCTGGTGGTGCGGTGCACCATCGGCACCCTGGAGGAGACGGTCAAGGAGCACAAGCTGTGGAAGCACACCCTGTTCCTGGTCGGCGCGGCGCTGGACGCGCACGGCACCCGCTCGCACCTGTACCACCCCGGCCACTTCCACGGCTTCCGCAAGGCCGACCCCGAGGCGCGGCGGGCGCTGCGTGAGCGGGGGGCGAGCAGTTGATCACGGTCGTCGGCGCGGGAACGGGCACCCCGGTCCCGCCGGACGCGCTCACCGGGGCGGAGCTGGTGGTCGGCGGGCAGCGCCATCTGGACGCGGCTCCGGTGCCCGAGGGCGCGGCACGGGTGGTGCTCGGCCCGCTGGCGCCCGCCCTGGACGCGATGGAGAGGTACGTGGCCGAGGAGCGGCCGGTGACGGTGCTGGCCTCGGGCGATCCGGGGTTCTTCGGGATCGTGCGGGTGCTGGCGGAGCGCTTCGGGGCCGGGCTGCTGGATGTGCGGCCGGGGGTGTCGTCGGTGGCGGGCGCCTTCGCCCGGCTCGGGCTGACCTGGGACGACGCGGTCGTGGTGAGCGCGCACGGGCGGGACCTCCGTACGGCGGTGAACGTGTGCCGGGCGCGCCCGAAGGTCGCCGTGCTGACCGGGCCGGGGTCGGGTCCGGCCGAGCTGGGTGCCCGGCTGGACGGCACCGGCCGGGTGCTGGTCGTGGTGCGCGCGCTCGGCGATCCGGAGCGGGAACGGGTGGAGCGGGTGACGCCCGCCGAGGCCGCGGCGCGGGACTGGGGTCCGGCGGTGAGCGTGGTGCTGTGCCTGGACGAGACGCGTGACGAGGACGGTCCGCGCACGGTCGCCGGGGCGGGTGCCGGGCCCGCGCGGTGGGCGCTGCCGGAGAGCGCGTTCACGCACCGGGACTCGATGATCACCAAGTTCGAGGTGCGGGCGCTGGCGCTCGCCCGGCTCGGGCCGCGCCTGGGCGACCTGGTGTGGGACGTGGGCGCGGGTTCGGGTTCGGTGGCGGTGGAGTGCGCGCGCATGGGCGCGGCCGTGACCGCCGTGGAGAAGACCGAGGACGGCGCCGGGCGGGTACGGGCCAACGCGCGCGCCCACGGCGTGGACGTGCACGTCGTGCACGGCGCGGCTCCGGAGGCGCTGGCCTCTCTCGACGAGCCAGACGCGGTGTTCGTGGGCGGTGGCGGGCGGAATCTGCCCGCCGTGGTCGGCGTCTGCGCCGAGCGGGCCCGGCGCACGGTCGTGGTGGCCGTCGCCGCGCTGGACCGGGTGCCGGCGGTGCGCGAGGCGCTGACGCGGGCCGGGCTGAGCTGCGACGGCGTGCTGTTGCAGTCGTCGCGGCTGGCGCCGCTGCCCGGTGAGGTGACCCGGCTGGCCGCGGCCAACCCCGTTTTCCTGCTGTGGGGCGACCGCCTCCCGGCACGGACTGAAGGAGGAGTTCAGTGATCGGCCTGATTTCCGCCACCGCGGCGGGGGCGGCGGCCCGCGACCGGCTGGCCGCGGCCTGGCCGGACCGTACCCGCGTGTACGAAGGCCCGGTCGGGGAGGCCGTGCGAACGGCTTTCGCGGAGTGCGACCGGCTGGTGTGCTTCCTGGCCACCGGCGCCACGGTCCGGCTGCTGGCCCCGCTGCTCGGGGACAAGGCGGCCGATCCGGGCGTGGTGTGTGTGGACGAGGGCGGCCGGTTCGCGGTGTCGCTGGTCGGCGGGCACGGCGGCGGCGCCAATGAACTGGCGCGCGAGGTGGGTGAGTTGCTGGGTGCGGAGCCGGTGGTGACGACGGCGACGGACGCGGTGGGTCTGGCCGGTCTCGACACCCTCGGCCTGCCGGTGGAGGGCGCGGTCGCGGCGGTGTCGCGGGCGTTGCTGGACGGTGAACCGGTGGCGCTGGCGGCCGAGTTGGCCTGGCCACTGCCCCCGGTGCCCTTCGCCGAGCAGGGCGCGTACACGGTGCGGTTGACCGACCGGGCTGTCCAAACCGGCCCGCATGAGGTGCTGTTGCGGCCGCCGTCGCTGGTCGTCGGGGTCGGTGCGTCGAAGGGAGCGCCCGCCGAGGAGGTGCTCGGGCTGATCGGGGAGGCGCTGCGCGAGGCGGGGCTCTCGGTGCTGTCGGTGGCCGAACTCGCCACCGTGGACGCCAAGTCGGAGGAGCCCGGCATCGTGGCCGCCGCCGAACGGCTGGGCGTGCCCCTGGTGACGTACCCGGCGGACGAGCTGGCCGCCGTGACCGTGCCGAACCCCTCCGACGCGCCCCTCGCGGCGGTCGGCACCCCGTCCGTTGCGGAGGCCGCCGCGCTCAGACAAGGCGGCGAACTCCTCGTACCCAAGCGGAAGTCGGCGGCCACGCCCGCCATGGCGACCTGCGCGGTGGTACGGCGTCCCGGCCGGGGCCGGCTCGCGGTGGTCGGGCTCGGTCCTGGCGCCCGCGATCTGCTCACCCCGCGCGCGGCCGCCGAACTGCGCCGCGCCTCGGTGCTGGTGGGCCTGGACCAGTACGTCGACCAGATCCGCGACCTGATCCGGCCCGGCACCCGGGTGCTGGAGTCGGGGCTCGGCGCGGAGGAGGAGCGGGCCCGTACGGCGGTCGCGGAGGCCCGCAAGGGGCACGCGGTGGCGCTGATCGGCAGCGGGGACGCGGGCGTGTACGCCATGGCCTCCCCCGCGCTCGCGGAGGCGTCCGACGACATCGAGGTGATCGGCGTACCGGGTGTGACGGCGGCCCTCGCGGCCGGAGCGATCCTGGGCGCGCCGCTGGGCCACGACCACGTGTCGATCAGCCTCTCCGACCTGCACACCCCGTGGGAGGTCATCGAGCGCCGGGTGCGCGCGGCCGCCGAGGCGGACATCGTGGTGACCTTCTACAACCCCCGCTCGCGCGGCCGGGACTGGCAGCTCCCCAAGGCGCTCGCCGTCCTCGCCGAGCACCGGGAGCCGGGGACGCCGGTCGGTGTGGTGCGCAACGCCTCCCGGCCGGACGAGTCCGCCCGGCTGACCACGCTCGCCGAACTCGACCCGGCGACCGTCGACATGATGACGGTGGTCACCGTCGGCAACACCGCCACCCGGGACATCGCCGGGCGCATGGTGACCCCGCGCGGCTACCGCTGGCAGCACGCCCCGGAGGGAGCCCGGTGAACCGTGTCGTCCACCCCATCGAGCAGGAGTCGTTCCGGCGGCTGCGCGCCCGCCTGGACACCTCCGGCTTCCCGCCGCTGACCCGTGCGGTGGTGGAGCGGGTCATCCACTCCGCCGCCGACCTCGACTACGCCACCGACCTCGTCACGACCGAGGACGACCTCAGGCGCGGGCACACCGCGCTGCACGCGGGGGCGCCGGTCGTCGTGGACGTGGAGATGGTGGCGGCCGGGATCACCCGCCGCGACACCGTCTGCCGACTGCGGGAGGCCAAGTCCTCCGACGGCCTGACCCGTTCGGCGCACGCGATACGACTCGCCTACGAGCAGGTCGGCCCCGGCGCCCTGTGGGTGATCGGCTGCGCGCCGACCGCGCTGGAGGAACTGCTCACCCTCGACGCCGACCCGGCGCTCGTCATCGGGCTGCCCGTCGGCTTCGTGGGCGCCGCCGAGTCCAAGGAGGCGCTGCGCGCGAGCGGGCTGCCCGCCGTGAGCAACGTGTCCGAGAAGGGCGGTTCGGCGGTCGCCGCCGCCGCGCTCAACGCCCTGCTGTACCACCCGACTTCCCCCGAGGAGACACCGTGACCACCCAGCCCGCCCTGCTCATCGCCGGACACGGCACCCGTGACGAGGCCGGAGCCGAGGCGTTCCGCGACTTCGTGAAGGAGCTGGGCCGCCGCCATCCCGAACTGCCCGTCGCGGGCGGCTTCATCGAGCTGTCGCCGCCCCCGCTCGGCGAGGCCGTCACCGAGCTGGTCGAGCGGGGCGTACGCCGCTTCGCCGCCGTGCCGCTGATGCTGGTGTCCGCCGGCCACGCCAAGGGCGACATACCGGCGGCGCTGGCCCGCGAGAAGGAGCGCCACCCTGGCCTCACCTACACCTACGGCCGCCCCCTCGGGCCGCACCCCGCCCTGCTGAGCGTGCTGGAACGCCGGCTGGACGAGGCCCTCGCGGGCAGCGGCCGGGAGGACGTGACCGTACTGCTGGTCGGGCGCGGCTCCACCGACCCGGACGCCAACGCCGAGGTGTGCAAGGCGGCCCGGCTGCTGTGGGAGGGGCGCGGGTACGCCGGGGTGGAGACGGCGTTCGTGTCGCTGGCGGCGCCGGACGTGCCGAGCGGCCTGGACCGGGTGGCCCGGCTCGGGGCGCGGCGGGTCGTGGTGCTGCCGTACTTCCTGTTCACCGGCATCCTGCCGGAGCGGGTGCGGCGGCAGACCGAGGAGTGGGCGGCCGCGCACCCGGAGGTCGAGGTGCGTTCGGCGGACGTGATCGGGCCGGAGCCGGAGCTGCTGGACCTGGTGATGGAGCGGTACGCGGAGGCCGTGGCCGGTGACCTGCGCATGAACTGCGACTCCTGCGTGTACCGGATCGCGCTGCCGGGCTTCGAGGACAAGGTGGGCGCTCCGCAGCAGCCGCACTTCCACCCGGACGACGACGGCCACGACCACGGGCATGGCCACGGCCACCACCACGGCGGGCACAGTCACAGCCATGCGCACTGAGACCGGGCCCGATCTGCGGCACCACGGGGACGCCGAGGTCCGCGACGCCGGGGCGGACCTGGTGGACCTCGCCGTCAACGTCCGCGCGGACACGCCCCCGCGCTGGCTGCGTGAGGAGATCGCCGCCTCGCTGACCGGTCTAGCGGCCTACCCGGACGGGCGGGAGGCGCGGGCGGCGGTGGCTCGGCGGCACGGGCTGCCGGTGGAGCGGGTGCTGCTGACGGCGGGCGCTGCGGAGGCGTTCGTGCTGCTGGCGCGCGCGCTTCGGGTGCGGCGGCCGGTGGTGGTGCATCCGCAGTTCACCGAGCCGGAGGCGGCGCTGCGGGACGCGGGGCACACGGTGGAGCGGGTGCTGCTGAGCGCGCGGGACGGGTTCCGGCTGGACCCGGCGGCGGTGCCCGAGGACGCGGATCTGGTGATCGTCGGCAATCCGACGAACCCGACCTCGGTCCTCCACCCTGCCGGGGTGCTGACGCGACTCGCCCGTCCTGGGCGGACGCTGGTGGTCGACGAGGCGTTCATGGACGCGGTGCCGGGTGAGCGGGAGGCGCTGGCCGGGCGGACGGACGTGCCGGGGCTGGTCGTGCTGCGCAGCCTCACCAAGACCTGGGGCCTGGCCGGGCTCCGGGTCGGGTACGTGCTCGCGCCGCCGGAGACGGTCGCCGCCCTGGAGCGCGCCCAGCCGCTGTGGCCGGTGTCCACTCCGGCCCTGGCCGCGACACGGGCCTGCGTGGCCCCCCGCGCCCTCGCCGAAGCGGCCCACGCGGCCCACCGCACGGCCGCCGACCGCGCCCATCTCCTCACCGGAATGGCGGAGTTGGCGCCGTACGGCCTCAAGGTGACCGGCCCCGCGGAGGCCCCCTTCGTCCTGCTGGAGCTACCGGGCGCACAGCGCGTACGGCACCGGCTGCGCGAGCTGGGCTACGCGGTCCGGCGCGGGGACACCTTCCCCGGCCTCGGCCCCGGCTGGCTCCGGGTGGCGGTGCGGGACCGGACGACGATGGCGGGGTTCGTCCAGGCGCTGGGCACGGTGCTGACTCAGGAGGGCTGAGGTGCCCAAGGCCGCAGTTTCTCCGGATTGCGCACCACCCAGATCCGGGTGACGCGGTCGCCGTCGATCTCGAAGGCGGCGACGGTGACCACCGCCCCGTCGCGGCGGGCCACCAGGCCGGGCAGGCCGTTGACCGAGCGCTCCAGGAGTTCGAGGCCGGGAGCCCGGTCCGCGATGGCGGCCATGTACCGGGCGATGCCCGGGCCGCCCTCGACCGGCCGCAGGACGGTGCCCACCATGCCGCCGCCGTCGGCGGTCATCACGGCGGCCGGGTCGAGGAGGCCGACGAGGGCGGCGATGTCCTTCGTCTCCCACGCCTCCTTCACCCGCCGCACCACGTCGGCCCGCACCGGCGCCGGAGCCCGCGCGGTGCCCACCCGCCGCCGCGCGGAGGCCGCCAACTGCTTGCAGGCCGCCGGGGTCCGCCCGAGCACCTCCGCGATCTCCGCGAACGGGTACCGGAAGACGTCGTGCAGCACGAACGCGACCCGTTCGGCCGGTGTCATCGACTCCAGGACGACCAGGAACGCCATCGCCACCGACTCGTCCCGCACGATCAGGTCGGCGGGATCGGCCTCGCCCGTGCCATCCCACTCGGCACGGTCGGGCAGCGGCTCGGGCAGCCACGCGCCGACGTACCGCTCCCGGCGAAGGCGCGCCGAGCCGAGCAGGTCCAGGCAGATCCGGCCGGTCACCGTGGTCAGCCAGGCGCCGGGCGACAGGATCTCCGCCCGCCGGCCGTCCGGCAGCCCGTACCAGCGCGTGTACGCGTCCTGTACGGCGTCCTCGGCCTCGGTCACCGAGCCGAGCAACCGGTACGCCATGTTGAGCAGTTGGCGTCGCTCGCCGCTGTCCTCCACCGTCCCCATGCGTACGGCCGCCCCCTCGCCTTACCTTTCGCGGGCCCGCGTCGTCGGACTGGTGAGACCTTATCGAGCCGCTGCCCGACGGGCGGAAAAGGGGACCGTGACATGGCCACTCAGGTGACAACCACGACGGAAGCGCGACGCGACGGCTCCACGTTCCTCCGCGTCGCCATAGCCCTCCAGACGCTGACCATCTTCCTCCAGGCCGCCTCCGCAGGGCTGTTGCTCACCACGTCCTACGGAGAGACGCTGCACGGCATCGGCGCCCGCGTGATGTACGGGGCGTCGATGCTGTACGTGCTCGCGGCGGTGCTGGCGTGGAAGCCGGGCGGCGGCTCCACCCGGCCGATATGGCACGCCTCGGGCTTCCTCGCGCTCGCCTCGGTCCAGGTCGTACTCGGCATCGCCCATGTGCCGTCGGTCCATCTCCCGCTGGGCGTGCTGATGTTCGGCCTGAGCCTGCTGGCGCTGGCCCGCCGGTGAGACCCCGGCCGGGGAGAGTCACCCCCGGCGCCTGCGGGCCACCGTCACCGCGCCGCCGCCCAGCAGGAGCAGGGCCAGAGCACCGCCCGCGATGTACGGGGTGAACGAACTGCCGCCGGTCTCGGCGAGGTTGCTGTGGGTGCCCTGGGGCTCGACCTGGGGAGCGGGTGCCTCACCGGACTCCTCCTGCTCGGGCGCGGCGGGCGCGGCGGGCGCGGCCGGCTCGGGGGCCTCACCGGGAGCCGCCTCCTCCCCCGCCGGTGTCTCACAGCTCGCCTCCGCCAGCGTGACCGTGCCCGTCACCTCGGCCACGTTCAGCCGGAGCGGGTTCACCGAGACCTTGAGCCGGAGCGCGGTGGCCGCGGCCGTGCCGGAGGTGGTCCGGTGCTCGGCGAGGTCGAGGCGGACCTCGCCGACACCGGGCACCCGCACCTCCGTCGGGCCGCCCGCCGTGAGGGTGGTGCGCTTGCCGAACACGGTGACGGCGCCGAGCACGTTCGCCTCGGCCTCGGGCTCCGCCCCGGCCGCGCAGGTGGCCCGCGCGGTGACCGTGCCGACCTCGATCAGGGAGAGCAGTGGGAGTCCGGGCACGTGCAGCCGGGCGTCGGTCAGCCGGACCGAGCCCTCGGCGCGCTCGTCGGTGGCGGTGGCTCTGGCCGAGGCCACGTCGGCGCGCAGCACGGAGAAGGGCCGGCCGCCGTTCACACCGTCGAGCCTGGCCGACAGGGCCGTGCGGTCGGCGCTGCCCGGTGCGCGGACCTCGTTGAGGGAGAGCGTGAGCGGGACGTCGGCGGTGTGGTGGAGCAGGGACACGTCGAGCCCGGCGCGCAGGACGGCGGCGGAGGCGTGTCCGTGGCCGCCGGTGGCGTGCGCCGGGCTCGCGCCCAGGAGCAGGGGCGCCGCCGCGAGGGCGGCGGCCGTCGCGGCGGCGGCGGAACGGCGTGCGGGCATGCGGAAGTTGTCGCTGTTCAAGGCGGTGGGACCCCCAGGTGGGACTTGCTTGGGACCCGACAACTTTTACGCACTGTGGGTGAACGAGCGGCGATCCTGGGTTACTTCACTCCATCGTGGGGTTTCCGCCCCTGCTTTCGATTAAGAGGGCACGCCCGTTCGTCCGGCCTACTGCACGACCCGCCCGTTCAGCACGACCCGGCGGGGCGCCGCGAGCACCCGTACATCGGCGCGCGGGTCGGACTCGTAGACCACCAGGTCGGCGGGGGCGCCCTCCTCCAGGCCGGGGCGGCCCAGCCAGGCGCGGGCGGCCCAACTGGTCGCGGCCAGCGCTTCGAGGGGCGGGATGCCCGCGGTGACCAGTTCCGCCACCTCGGCGGCGACCAGCCCGTGCGGCAGCGAGCCGCCCGCGTCGGTGCCGACGTACACCGGGATGCCCGCGTCATAGGCGTCGCGCACCGTGTCGTAGCGCCGCTCATGGAGGCGTCGCATATGTGCCGACCAGCGGGGGTACTTGTCGTCGCCGCCCGCCGCCAGGTCCGGGAAGGTGGCGATGTTGACCAGGGTCGGCACGATGGCGACGCCGCGCTCCGCGAACAGCGGGATCAGCTCGGGGGTGAGGCCGGTGGCGTGCTCGACGCAGTCGATGCCCGACTCCACCAGATCGCGCAGCGAACTCTCCGCGAAGCAGTGCGCGGTGACCCGCGCGCCCAGCCGGTGCGCCTCCGCGATGCCCGCCTCGACCGCCTCGCGCGGCCAGCAGGGCGCCAGGTCACCGAGGCCCCGGTCGATCCAGTCGCCCACCAGCTTGACCCAGCCGTCGCCGCGCCGCGCCTCCTGGCCGACGTAGGCCACCAGGTCGGCGGGCTCGATCTCGTGGGCGTAGCCCCGGATGTAGCGGCGGGTGCGGGCGATGTGCCGTCCGGCGCGGATGATCTTCGGGAGGTCGTCGCGGTCGTCCACCCAGCGGGTGTCGGAGGGGGAACCGGCGTCGCGGATCAGCAGGGCCCCGGCCTCGCGGTCGGTGAGCGCCTGCTTCTCGGCGGTGTCCGCGTCGACCGGCCCGTCCGCGCCGAGGCCGACATGGCAGTGGGCGTCGACCAGGCCGGGCAGCGCCCAGCCCTGGACGGTCGTGATGTCACCGGCTCCGGCGGGGCGGTCGTAGGTGACGCGGCCGCCGACCACCCACAGCTCGTCGCGGACGTCGTCGGGCCCGGCCAGGACCCGCCCCTTCACGTGCAGCACCGCGTGATCGCTCATGCACCGCACCTTAGTGAGCGGGCCCCGCGCACTGAAGCCCCGGCTGCTACTCCGCCGTCTTGCCTGGCACGTCATCGACCTCGGCCATCGCCGGGTCCAGGACGCGGGAGAGGAAGTGCCGGGTCCGCTCGTTCTTCGGGTTCCCGATGACCTCCTCGGGGGTGCCCTGCTCGACGATGACGCCGCCGTCCATGAAGACGACGCGGTCGGCGACCTCGCGGGCGAAGGTCATCTCGTGGGTGACGACCATCATCGTCATGCCCTCCTCGGCGAGCCCCCGCATGACCGCGAGCACGTCACCGACCAGCTCGGGGTCGAGCGCGGAGGTCGGTTCGTCGAAGAGCATGACCTCGGGGCCCATGGCGAGCGAGCGGGCGATGGCCACGCGCTGCTGCTGGCCGCCGGAGAGCGAGGACGGGTAGGCGTGTGCCTTGTCGGCGAGCCCGACCCGGGCCAGGTTCTCCGCGGCGACCTTCTCCGCGGCGGCCTTGTCCCGCCCGAGGACCCGGCGCTGGGGCAGCGTGAGGTTCTCGGTGACGTCGAGGTGCGGGAAGAGGTTGAACTGCTGGAACACCATGCCGATACGGCGGCGTACGGCGTCGATGTCCACGTCCGGGTCGGTGATCTCGGTGCCGCCGACGGTGATCGTGCCCTGCTGGGGTTCCTCCAGCAGGTTGACGCAGCGCAGCAGGGTGGACTTGCCGGAGCCGGACGGCCCGATGACGCAGACCACCTCGCCTTGGCCGATTTCCAGGTCGATGCCGCGCAGGACGTGGTTGTCGCCGAAGGACTTGTGCAGCCCCTCGACGCTGATCTCGGGGGTGGTCACCGGATCGCCTCCTGGGACTTGGACTCCATCCGCCGTACGACGAAGCCGAGCGGGATGGTGACCAGCAGATAGCACAGGCCGGCCACCAGGATGGGGGTGGAGTTGGCGGTGGTGCTGGCCAGGTCGTTGCCGAACTTGGACAGCTCGCGCTCCTCCAGCGTCACCCCGAGGAACAGCACCAGCGAGGAGTCCTTGAAGAGCAGGACGAGTTCGTTGGTGAGCGGCGGCAGGATGATGCGGAACGCCTGCGGGATGATGATGGAGATCATGGCCCGCGCGGGCGAGAAGCCCAGCGAACGGGCCGCTTCCATCTGTCCCTTGGGCACCGCCT
The DNA here is from genome assembly GCF_022846655.1 of Streptomyces seoulensis. Lineage (NCBI taxonomy): Bacteria > Bacillati > Actinomycetota > Actinomycetes > Kitasatosporales > Streptomycetaceae > Streptomyces > Streptomyces seoulensis. Next base: position 1,837,786 of record NZ_AP025667.1, on the reverse strand, counting down.
GGATGCCCGCCCGGATCGTCTCGGCCATGTAGGCGGCCGAGACGAGGCCGAGGGCGACGGCGACCTTGCCGTAGGTGCCGCCCGGATACTGCACGTCCGGGAAGGCCAGCGGCACGCCGACGCCGACGAAGATGAAGATCAGCAGGGCGGGCAGGCCCCGGAAGATCTCGATGTAGATGCCGGCGAGCCAGCGGTACGGCCCCACGGAGGACAGCCGCATCAGGGCGACGACGACGCCCAGCACGAGTCCGACGACGAAGCCGGACAGCGTGTAGAGCACGGTGTTCTTCAGCGCCAGCGTGATGATGTCCGGGAACATCTGCTCGGCGATGGGCAGTTGCGCGAACTGGTTCTTCAGCCGTCCCCAGTCCGCGGAGAACGCGAAGGCGAGGACGGCGGCGACGAAGACGACGTACTGCGCGCCGCGCGAGAGCGTGCGCCGCTGCCGTCGGGTGAGGCCCTTCTTGCGGGGCTGGATGCGGGTGTCCGTGTCGGCCATGGGGTCAGGAGCTCGCGGAGGGGGAGGCGGCGGACGGGTCGTACGGGCCGATCCACTTCTCGTAGATCTTCTTGTACTCGCCGTCGGACTTGGCGCGGGCCAGCGCCTTGTCGATGGCGTCCTTCAGGGCGGTGTTGCCCTTCTTCACCGTGAAGCCGTACTGCTCGCCGGTGTTGATGTTGTCCACCACCTGGAAGGCGGAGGCGTTGGCCTTGTCCTTCAGCCAGCCCTGGACCACCGGGTAGTCGATGACCACGGCCTGGACCTGGCCGGTGCGCAGGCCGTTGAGGACCGCGTCGGAGGAGTGGAAGGAGACCGGGTCCAGGCCCTTGCTCTTGGCCAGGTCCTCACCGGTGGTCTGGGCCTGGGCGCCGAGCTTCTTGCCCTTGAGGTCCGCGAGCGACTTGATGCCGCTCTTCTTGTTCACCAGGACGGCCTGGGTGGCCTCGAAGTACGGGTCGGAGAAGTCGACGTTCTTCTTGCGCTCGTCGGTGATCGTCATGCCCGCCGCGGCCAGGTCGCACTGGCCGGAGTTGAGGAAGGCGCCGGTCTTGAAGTTCTCGAACGGCGTGTCCACGATCTTCTGCTTCACGCCCAGGTCCTTGGCGACCAGGTCGATCAGGGAGACGTCGAAGCCCTGCACCTTGCCGTCGACGACCGACTGGAACGGCGGGTAGGGCAGGTGGGTGCAGACGGTCAGCGCTCCGCCGTTGGCGAGGTGGACCCCCTTGACGGTGGTCTTCCCGCCCCCGCCGCCGGAGGAGCAGCCGGCGACGAGCGCGATCGCGGCCGCCGCGGTGATGGCTGCCAGCACACGGGGCCGGCGCTGAAGGAGCGTCTTCATGGGGGGAATCTCCCGATCGGGGGAACTGTGGGTTCCGATTATAAGGAGAGGTTTGGGCCTCTCAAATCAAACTGATGGGTTCGCGGCCGCCCAGCCTAAGATGTCGCCGGTCAGAACGGCACGGAGGCCGACAGTTACCCTCGTCACCGTCGGCTCCCGGCCGGCCTCGTGGACCTCGTGAGCGAAGAAGGCACCTGCCGTGACCCACCCCCTCCTCGACCTGCCCCCGCTGAGCGCCGCGCGGTTCGCCGCGATCGAGGACCGGGTGGCCCGGCTGCTGGACACCCGGCAGGACGTGCTGATCACCCAGGGCGAGGCGCTGCTGCCTCTGGAGGGCGCGATCCGCGCGGCCGCCGGTCCGGGCACGGTCGCGCTCAACGTGATCACGGGCCCCTACGGCCAGACCTTCGGCGACTGGCTGCGGGACTCCGGCGCGACCGTGCACGACCTCGCGGTGCCGTTCGACTCGGCGGTCACCGCGGACCAGGTCCGGGCGGCGTTCGCCGAGCACCCGGAGATCGACTTCGTCTCCCTGGTGCACGCGGAGGCGGCCACCGGCAACACCAACTCGGTCGCGGAGATCGGCGAGGCGGTGCGGGAGCAGGGCGCCCTCTTCTACCTGGACGCGGTCGCCTCGGTCGGCGCGGAGCCGGTGCTGCCGGACGCGTGGGGTGTGGACCTGTGCGTGATCGGCGCCCAGAAGGCCATGGGCGGGCCTGCCGGGGTGTCCGCGATCTCGGTGAGCGAGCGGGCGTGGCAGCGGATGGCCGCCAACCCGGACGCGCCGCGCCGTTCCTACCTCTCCCTGCTGGACTGGAAGGAGCGCTGGATCGACGGCGGCCGCAAGGCGCTGCCGCACGCCCCGGCCCAGTTGGAGATGCTGGCGCTGGACGCGTGCGTGGAGCGGATCGAGGCGGACGGCCTGGACACGGTGATGGCCCGGCACCGCGACGCGGCGCGGGCGACGCGGGCCGGGGCGCTCGCCCTGGGCGGCGGCCTGGAGCCGTACGTGCGCGAGGAGCGGGACGCGGCGCCGGTGGCCACGACGCTGCGGGTGCCGCCGGGCACGGTGGCCTCGGAGCTGGTGGCGCGGGCACTGGAGAGCGACCCGGCGCTGCCGCTGGCCGCGGGCGGCGGGGCGCTGGCCAAGGAGATGGTGCGGGTGAACCACTACGGCCCCGACGCCACGCCGCAGGTGGTGCGCCGCTCGCTCGTGGCGCTGGGCGAGGCGATGGCCCGGCAGGGGCTGACGGTGGACCCGGAGGCGGCCCTGCGGGCGGTGGACGAGGTGGCGCGCTGACGCCCGCCACCTGAGTGCGGCCCGCGCGAATTCGCGCGGGCCTTTTTCTTTTCCAGCCGCCCTTCCGGCCGCTTATGCATGTGCTCCAAATTCCCCGTGAATTCAGTCGATCTGGCTCGGCCTTTTTCTTCTGCCCTGTTTTTGCAGAGCTAAACAACTTAGGTTTCCGACAGGTTTCCGTCCTGTGACACACTCCACACACGAAACCATTTGTCCGTGTTTGATGTAGGTCGAACACGACATAACACCCGGCGACTCCGGTCCGTCCATGATCGCCCCCGTGCAATTCGCTATTCACCTCGCTAAATTCAGGCCGCATGACTGCCGCACCCGCAGACCTGCTCATCGACAGACCCGCGGTGACCGACGGCGCCGCACTCTGGCGTCTCGCCAAGGACTCGAAAACGCTCGACCTGAACTCCTCGTACAGCTATCTGCTGTGGTGCCGGGACTTCGCCGGCACCTCGGCGGTGGCACGCGGCGCGGAGGGCGAGCCCGTCGGGTTCGTCACCGGCTACGTCCGCCCGGACCGTCCGCACACCCTGCTCGTCTGGCAGGTGGCCGTGGACGGCTCCCAGCGCGGCCGGGGCGTCGCCGCCGCGCTGCTGGACGGGCTGACCGCGCGTCTGTCCGCCGAGCAGGGGATCACGGATGTGGAGACCACCATCACCCCCGGCAACACCGCCTCCGAGCGGCTCTTCACCTCGTTCGCCGAGCGCCACGGGGCGCGGCTGACCCGCGAGGTGCTGTTCGGCGAGGAGCTGTTCCCGGACGGCCCGCACGACCCCGAAGTGCTGTACCGCATAGGCCCGCTGACCCACGTCCCGGCGCACTGACGTCCCCCGAGGAGCGAATCACCGTGACCATCACCCAGCCCGACCTGAGCGTCTTCGAGACCGTGGAGTCCGAGGTCCGCAGCTACTGCCGCGGCTGGCCCGTCGTGTTCGACCAGGCGCGGGGCAGCCGGATGTACGACGAGGACGGCCACGCCTACCTCGACTTCTTCGCCGGGGCCGGCTCACTCAACTACGGCCACAACAACCCCGTACTGAAACGGGCGTTGATCGACTATCTGTCCCGCGACGGGGTGACCCACGGGCTGGACATGTCGACCACGGCCAAGCGCACCTTCCTGCAGACCTTCCAGGACCTGGTGCTCCGGCCGCGTGACCTGCCGTACAAGGTCATGTTCCCCGGCCCGACGGGCACCAACGCGGTGGAGTCCGCGCTGAAGCTGGCCCGCAAGGTGAAGGGCCGCGAGGCGATCGTGTCGTTCACGAACGCCTTCCACGGCATGTCGCTGGGCTCGCTCGCCGTCACCGGCAACGCCTTCAAGCGCGCCGGCGCCGGTGTCCCGCTGGTGCACGGCACCCCGATGCCCTTCGACAACTACTTCGAAGGCACCGTGCCGGACTTCCTGTGGTTCGAGCGGCTGCTGGAGGACCAGGGATCGGGCCTGAACAAGCCCGCCGCGGTGATCGTGGAGACCGTGCAGGGCGAGGGCGGCATCAACGTCGCCCGGCCCGAGTGGCTGCGCGCGCTGAAGGAGCTGTGCGAGCGGCAGGACATGCTGCTGATCGTCGACGACATCCAGATGGGCTGCGGCCGCACCGGCGCGTTCTTCTCGTTCGAGGAAGCCGGGATCACCCCCGACATCGTCACGGTCTCCAAGTCGATCTCCGGCTACGGCCTGCCCATGTCGCTGTGCCTGTTCAAGCCGGAGCTGGACATCTGGGAGCCGGGCGAGCACAACGGCACCTTCCGCGGCAACAACCCGGCCTTCGTGACCGCCACCGCGGCGCTGGAGACGTACTGGGCCGACGGCGCCGCGATGGAGAAGCAGACCCGCACGCGGGGCGAGCAGATCGAGCGTGAGCTGATCTCCATCACCGAGGAGAACCTCGCCGACGTGAAGGAGTACCGCGGACGCGGGCTGGTGTGGGGCATGGAGTTCCACCACGCCGACCGTGCCTCGCGCGTCGCCAGGCGCGCCTTCGAGCTGGGGCTGCTCATCGAGACCTCGGGACCTCAGGGCGAGGTCGTCAAGCTGCTGCCCGCCCTGACCATCACCCCGGAGGAGCTGGACGAGGGCCTGAGCATCCTCGCCCGCGCCGTCCGGGAGACCGCCTAGCAAGAAGGAGGAGACACCGTGATCGTCCGTTCGTTCAAGGACATCGAGGGCACCGACCGGCATGTGAAGGCCAAATCGGGTACCTGGGAGAGCAAGCGCATCGTGCTCGCCAAGGAGCGGGTCGGCTTCTCCGTGCACGAGACGGTCCTGTACGCCGGGACCGAGACGTCGATGTGGTACGCCAACCACATCGAGGCCGTCGTCTGCACCGAGGGCGAGGCCGAGCTGACCGACCACGAGGACGGGCAGGTGTACACCATCACGCCCGGCACCATGTACCTGCTCAACGGGCACGAGCGGCACACGCTGCGGGTGAAGGAGGACTTCCGCTGCATCTGCGTGTTCAACCCGCCCGTGACCGGGCGGGAGGACCACGACGAGAACGGCGTCTACCCGCTGCTCACCGAGCCCGAGGAGGTGTGAGAGACCCATGACCACCCTCACCAGCACCGACCTGTACCCGAGCCGGGGCGCCACCGAGGTCCGCGTACCGCGTAAGGACCCGGTCCTGTGGGGTTCCCCCGACACACCGGGCCCCATTCCCGCGGCCCATCTGGAGGGATTCGCGCGCGACGGCTTCCTCACCGTCGACCAGCTCATCACCCCCTCCGAGGTCCAGGTGTACCGGCGGGAGCTGGACCGGCTGATCGGCGACCCGGCGATCCGCGCCGACGAGCGCTCGATCGTGGAGCCGAAGTCCCAGGAGATCCGCTCCGTCTTCGAGGTGCACCGGATCAGCGAGATCTTCGCCAACCTGGTGCGCGACGAGCGGGTGGTCGGCCGCGCCCGGCAGATCCTCGGCTCGGACGTGTACGTCCACCAGTCGCGGATCAACGTCAAGCCCGGTTTCGGCGCGAGCGGCTTCTACTGGCACTCGGACTTCGAGACCTGGCACGCCGAGGACGGCCTGCCCAACATGCGCACGGTGTCCGTCTCGATCGCGCTGACCGAGAACCACGACACCAACGGCGGCCTGATGATCATGCCGGGGTCGCACAAGACGTACCTGGGCTGTGCGGGCGCCACGCCCGAGGACAACTACAAGAAGTCGCTCCAGATGCAGGACGCGGGCACCCCGTCCGACGAGGCGCTGACCGACCTGGCCGCCGAGCACGGCATCCGCCTGTTCACCGGCGCGGCGGGCTCGGCCACCTGGTTCGACTGCAACTGCATGCACGGCTCCGGCGACAACATCACGCCGTTCCCGCGCAGCAACGTCTTCATCGTGTTCAACAGCGTGGAGAACACGGCGGTGGAGCCGTTCGCGGCGCCGGTACGCAGGCCGGAGTTCATCGGGGCGCGGGACTTCACCCCGGTGCGGTAGCCCGCGCCCGACCCCGATCACCGGGCCGGTGCCTCTTCGTGTGGGACGGGAGGCATCGGCCCGGTCATGTCCGCGCTCAGCCGGAGAGCGCGTCCAGCAGGCGGTCCACGTCCGCGTCGGTGTTGTAGAGGTGGAAGGACGCGCGCAGGTTGCCCGCGCGGTCGGACACCTCGATGCCGGCGCGGCTGAGGTCCGGCTGGCGGGAGCCGAGGCCCGGCACCGAGACGATCGCGGAGCCCGGCGCGGGCAGCGCCTCGTGGCCCAGCGCGGCGAGCCCGGCCCGGTAGCGGTCGGCCAGGGCGGTGTCGTGGGCGTGGATCGCGGGCACGCCCAGCTCCTCGATCAGCTCCAGGGAGCGGCGCAGCGCGGGGTAGCAGAACAGGGCGGGACTGACGTCGAACCGCCGGGCGGAGTGGGCGAGTTCGGTGACGGGCCCGTAACAGCTCTCCCATGGCCGCTCGCCCGCGACCCAGCTCGCGAGCAGCGGGGTGAGGCCGCCGAAGTCCTCGGGGACGACGAGGAAGGCGACGCCGTGCGGGCCGAGCAGCCACTTGTAGGACACCGACGCGGTGAAGTCCCACTCCCCCGCCTCCATCGGCAGCCACCCGGCCGCCTGGGAGAAGTCCACGTACGTACGCGCGCCGTGGGTGGCGGCGGCCTCGCGCAGCGCGGGCAGGTCGGCGACCTTGCCGTCGGCGGACTGCGCGGCACTGACGGCGACGAGCGCGGTGCCGGGGCGGACGGATTCCGCGATGCGCTCCACCGGGACCGCGCGCACCTTGAGGTCGCCCCGGACGTGGAACGGGTTGGGCACGGAGGCGAAGTCGTCCTCGGCGGTGAGGACTTCGGCGCCGGGCGGCAGCGAGGCGGCGATCACCGCGCCGTGGGCGGCGACCGAGGCCCCCAGCCCGACCCGCTCGACGGGGACGCCGGCGAGCCGGGCGTAGGCGGCCCGGCACACCTCCACGTCGTCCCAGAGCGCGGTCAGCGGCCGCCCCTGCGCCCGCAGCAGGGCCGCGTCCTGCAAGGCGGTGACGACGCGGGCGGGCAGCAGGCCGCTGCTGGCGGTGTTGAGGTACGTGCCGACCGGGGCGAACTCGGCTCGGACGAGGCTCTCGAACGTCTCCGTGGTCTCCATGACTCCACTGTGCGGCGCCGGGATGCCCTCGTCCATCACGCATCTCTACAGGGTGTCTCCAAGCAACCCTTATGCGTCAGCCCTGCGTGGGCACCGCGCAGCCGTCCGGGCCGCAGGTCCCGGCGTCGTCCTGGGCGAGCGTCTTCAGCGGGGAGCGGTCGCCCCACGCCTGGGCGAGGGCCTGGGTGAAGACCTCGGCGGGCTGGGCGCCGGAGACGCCGTAGGTGCGGTCGAGGACGAAGAAGGGGACGCCGTTCGCACCGAGCTGGGCGGCCTCCTGCTCGTCGGCGCGGACCTCGTCGGCGTACGCGGCGGGGTCGGCGAGGACCGCGCGGGCGGCGTCGGCGTCCAGGCCCGCGTCGGCGGCCAGCTCCACCAGGTGCTCGTCGCCCGAGGTGAACACGGAGCGCTCGTCGGCGAAGTTGGCCCGGTACAGCCGGTCCAGCAGCGCGTCCTGCCTGCCGTGCTCCTTGGCGAAGTGCAGCAGGCGGTGCATGTCGAAGGTGCTGCCGTGGTCGCGGCCGCGGGTGCGGTAGTCCAGCCCCTCGGCGGCGGCCTGGGCCCCGAGGTTGTCCTCGCCGGCCTCGGCCTGGGCCGCGCTCATGCCGTACTTCCGGGTCAGCATGGTGACCACCGGCTGGACGTCGCCCTTGTCCCGCCCGGGGTCCAGCTCGAAGGACCGGTGCACGACCTCGACCTCGTCCCGGTGCGGAAAGGCGGCGAGCGCCTTCTCGAAACGGGCCTTTCCGACATAGCACCACGGGCAGGCGATGTCGGACCAAACCTCGACGCGCATTTCCACTCTCTCCGACTCTGACCGGGGCGAAGCCGTGCTCCGCCCCGAAACGGGAACATCCAAACTATGTGAACATTCAAAGAGCCCGGCGCATTCCCGGACCCTCAGCTTCCGTCGCGCAGGTCCGCGGGCCAGACCGGCCGGTACTCCAGGTGGTCGTACGTCACCACGCACCCCTCCCCCAGGGGCGACTGGGTCATGAAGCCGATCAGGGCGGCGCCGGTCTCCTTCTCGTCGCCGAGGGTGAAGAGGCGGACGAAGGTCCAGCGCTCGCCGTCGCGGGAGGCGTGGAAGGCCAGGGTCCGGCCGGTGCGGCTCAGCCGGAGCCAGGCGGAACTGCCGGGCACGGTGAAGGAGTTGGCGTCGTCGGAGTGGCCCCGGGTCACCACCGTGCAGATCGTGGGCACGTCCGGGGAGTTCTCCAGGCAGAGCTTGGCCCAGGCCCGGTCGCCGACGTGGGCGTAGAGCACCCCGGCGTCGAAGGCGGCGTTGAAGCCGACGGTGACGCGGGCGATCAACTGGAAGTCGCCCTCGGGCGCCCCGAGCAGCCGTGGCGCGTCGGAGGCCGGGTCCAGCGCCTCCCCGGTCGGTGTGACGAACCGATCCTGCCGGGGCCCGGCCCAGCCGGTGAGCACGCCCTTCTCGTAGGACCAGTGGCCGTCGGGGCCGTACGTCCGCAAGGGGAAAGGGAGTTCGGGAAGCTCTATGTCCATCGGGCGATTCTCGCAGGCACCCGGCGTCAGCGTTCGAGCACTCCGCGGTAGCGCCGGGGCAGGTTCAGGGGGTTGTCGTCGCGCAGCTCCGGCGGGAGGAGGGGCTCGGGGGTGTTCTGGTAGGCGACCGGGCGCAGCCAGCGTTCGACGGCGGTGCCGCCCACCGAGGTCGAGGTGGAGGTGGTGGCGGGGTAGGGGCCGCCGTGGTGCTGGGCCGGGGCCACCGCGACCCCGGTCGGCCAGCCGTCGACCAGGACCCGGCCCGCCAGCGGGGTCAGCCGGGCCAGCAGCCCGGCGGCGTCCCCCTGCCCCGCGGCCTCGGCCGAGGAGAGCTGCACGGTGGCGGTGAGGCTGCCGGGCAGCCGGTCCAGTACGGCCGTCAGCTCGTCCTCGTCGGCGTAGCGGGCCACCACGGTGACCGGGCCGAAGCACTCCTCCAGCAGCAGCTCGTGCGCGCTCTCGGTGAGCCGGGCGGCCGGGACGGTGAGGAAGCCCGCGCCGACCGTGTGCGCCCCGGCAGCGCCCGGCGTGACGGGCGACTCCACCTCGGGCAGGGCCGCGCGTTCGCCGACGCCCGCGAGGAAGGCGTCCCGCATGCGGTGGTCGAGCAGCACACCGGGCTCGGTGTCGCTGACGGCGGCCGTCAGCGCCTTGACCAGGCCGTCGCCCTGCGCCCCGGACGGCACCAGCACCAGGCCGGGCTTCACGCAGAACTGGCCGACGCCCAGGGTCATGGAGGCCGCGAGCCCGGCGCCGATCTCCTGCGCCCGCTCGGCCGCCGCCGCCTCGGTGACCACGACCGGGTTGAGCGAGCCCAGTTCGCCGTGGAACGGGATCGGCACCGGGCGCGCGGCGGCCGCGTCGAAGAGGGCCCGCCCGCCGCGCACCGACCCGGTGAAGCCCGCGGCGGCCAGGAGCGGGTGCCGGATCAGGTCGACACCCGCCGTGAAGCCGTGCACCAGGCCGACCACGCCCGCGGGGAGCCCGTGTCCGGCGGCGGCCCGGCGCAGCACCTTGGCGACCAGCTCGGACAGGGCCGGGTGGTCGGGGTGGGCCTTGACCACGACGGGGCAGCCCGCGGCGAGCGCGCTCGCGGTGTCGCCGCCCGCGACGGAGAAGGCGAAGGGGAAGTTGGAGGCAGCGTAGACGGCCACGACACCGAGCGGGATCTTCCAGCGGCGCAGGTCCGGCACGGGCGGGGCGGCGGCGGGGTCGGGGTGGTCGATGACGACGTCCAGGAAGGCGCCCTCGTCGACGAGATCGGCGAAGGCGCGCAACTGGTATGCCGTACGGGCCAGTTCACCGGTCAGCCGGACCGGGCCGAGGGCGCTCTCGGCGTCGGCGACCTCGATCAGCAGCGCGCTGACCGCTTCCAGGCCGGCGGCCGCCGAGCGCAGGAAGGCGGCGCGGACCGCGCGGTCCGCGAGGGCGCCGCGCGCGGCGTGCGCCTCCCGGACGGTGGCGTCCACCTCCTCGGCCGTGGCTTCCACCGCGACCTGCTCACGGTGCTTCCCCGTACGCGGGTCGACACTCCAGACTGGTGCTGCTGTCACCGCGGTTCCCTCCAGACAAGGCCGCACTGCCGGGATTCGGCCATCGGCGCGTTCGATATGCTGAACGCCGTCCCCGATGGTGAATGAGCTGCTCGGAGACTATAGGTCCGGGGGCGTCGGCATCCAGGCCCCGCGGTCTTGCGAAAGCTGAACAGAGCGAAGGGTCGGGAAGCGATGACGGCAGCCGAGACGGGCGGCGGGGCGCAGGTCAAGTCCGCGGTGCGGACAGTGGAGTTGCTGGAGTACTTCGCGGGCCGGCCCGGCATGCACTCCCTGGCGGACGTGCAGGAGGCCGTGGGCTACCCCAAGTCCAGCCTGTACATGCTGCTGCGCACGCTGGTGGAGCTCGGCTGGGTGGAGACGGACGCCACGGGCACCCGGTACGGCATCGGGGTACGGGCCCTGCTGGTCGGCACCTCCTACATCGACGGCGACGAGGTGGTCGCGGCGGCCAGGCCGGTACTGGACCGGCTCGCGGACGACACCACGGAGACCATCCACCTGGCCCGGCTGGACGGCACCAACGTGGTCTACCTGGCCACCCGCCAGTCCCAGCACTATCTGCGCCCCTTCACCCGCGTCGGCCGGCGGCTGCCCGCGCACTCGACCTCGCTGGGCAAGGCGCTGCTCGCCACGCATACCGACGACCAGGTGCGGTCCCTGCTGCCCGAGAAGCTGCCCGCGCTCACCGAGCACACGGTGACCGACCGGGAGGAGCTGATCGAGGAGCTGCACCGCGTCCGCGAGCAGGGCTACGCCGTGGACCGCGAGGAGAACACCCTCGGCCTGCGCTGCTTCGGCGTGGCCGTGCCGTACCGCACCCCGGCCCGTGACGCCGTGAGCTGTTCGGTGCCGGTGGCCCGGCTGACCCCGGCGCACGAGCAGATGATCAAGGACGCGCTGCTGGACGCGCGGGACCGGCTGACGCTGGCGACGCGACGGCTGTGAACAAGCTCCCGCGAAAGCGGCACTGAAAATCTGAACATGTGATGAGAAGGGTCGCCGGTCGGGAACGAAACCCACCGCTCCACGCGTCTACCCCTGCGCCATGAACAAGACGATCAGGCGCGCCGCCGTCTTCTCCCTGCTGCTCGTGCTCGCCCTGCTGGTACGGGCGACCTGGGTCCAGTTCTACGAGGGCAAGGCCCTCGCGGACTCCACCGACAACCGCCGGAACGCCATCGGCACGTACTCCCGCCCGCTCGGCGACATCGTCGTGGCCGGGAAGCCGGTCACCGGCTCGGCCCGCGCCAAGGGCAGTGACCTCGCGTACAAGCGCACCTACACCGACGGTTCGCTGTACGCGGCGGTGACCGGCTACGCCTCGCAGGCGTACGCGCCGACCCAGTTGGAGGGTGTCTACGGCGACCTGCTCAACGGCACGGACACCCGGCTGCGCACGGTGATGGACACCGTCACCGGGCGGCGGGCCGATCCGGGCAACGTGATCACCACGATCGACCCGGCCGTGCAGCGGGCCGGCTACCGCGCGCTGGGCGGCAACACCGGCGGCGCCGTGGCGATCGACCCGAAGACCGGCAAGATCCTCGCCATGGTCTCGACGCCGTCCTACGACCCCTCGGCGCTGACCGCGGCGAACACGGCGGGGCCGGCCTGGCAGCGGCTCACCAAGGACAAGGAGAAGCCGCTCGTCAACCGCGCGATGCGCCAGCCGCTCCCGCCGGGATCGACCTTCAAGCTGGTCGTGGCGGCGGCCGCGCTGGAGGACGGGCTGTACACGGACGTGGACCAGCGCACCGAGAGCCCGGCCCCGTACACCCCGCCGGGCACCACGCGCGAGCTGCCGAACGAGAACACCGCGGCGCCCTGCGAGAACGCCTCGATCCGCGTGGCCCTCCAGTACTCCTGCAACAACGTCTTCGGCAAGCTGGCCGTCGACCTCGGCCAGGACAAGGTGCGGGCCATGGCCGAGAAGTTCGGCTTCGGCGACGACGAGCTGGACGTCCCGGTGCGGGCCTACGAGAGCGTGTACCCGTCCGGCATGGACAAGGCGCTGACCGCGCTGTCCGGCATCGGCCAGTACGACGTCACCGCCACCCCGCTGCAGATGGCCATGGTGTCCTCGGCCATAGCGAACGGTGGCGAGCTGGTGGCGCCGCACATGGTGTCCCAGCTCACCAGCGGCGACGGCGACGTGTTGCAGGACTTCGGGGACGCGAAGGGCGAGCGGGTCGTGAGCACCCGTACCGCCGAGCAGCTCCAGTCCGCGATGCAGACGGTGGTCCGGGACGGCACCGGACGGAACGCGCTCATCGACGGGGTCACGGTCGGCGGCAAGACCGGTACCGCCCAGCACGGCCCGAACAACAGCGAGACGCCGTACGCCTGGTTCACCGCGTACGGCAAGTCCGACAGCACCGGCCAGGAGGTCGCGGTGGCGGTGATGGTCGAGCAGTCCAGCGCGGCCCGCTCGGAGGTCAGCGGCAACGGCCTGGCGGCACCGGTGGCCAGGGCGATGCTGGCGGCGGCGCTCAAGCGGAGCTGAGCGCCGCCGGGGCGTCAGGAGACGAAGTACGTCGGGTTCGGCAGCTTGTACGTCCGGTCGGCGTAGCCGCCTTCCAGGTCGGAGTACTGGTCGCCGAAGTTGGCGATGATCTCGTACCCGAGGTCCTCGATGTGCTTGCGGGTGCCCGACTTGTACTGGACGGTGGTGCAGGTCCAGGTGCCCGGCGTGGCGCAGCCGGACAGGTACGCGGGCGGGTTGGCCTTGTCCTTGAGGAACATGTGGCCGGGGTCGAGGTTGACGTCGGCGCCGACCTTCTTCAGGTTCTCCACGGCACCGGGGCGCTGGGCCTCGCTGAGGCCGGAGTTGTAGAACACCGCCACGCCCTTGGAGGTGGCGTACCGCACCAGCTCGGGGCTGCCGAACACCTCGGGGCGGTCGGCGCGGTTGACGTAGTCGTTCCAGGTCGCGCTGTCGTACGTGTAGTTGTAGCGCTTCTCGTAGTCGAGGCTGAGCAGCAGGGTGTCGTCGATGTCGAAGACGACGGCCGGCTTCTCGCCCCGGTGGTGGGCCTTGCGGGCCGCCTTGTCGATGTACCGCTTGGCGTCGGCGTCGATCCGGGCCAGGTCCTTGGCGTACGGGCTGGTCGGCGACGCCTGGTACTTGCCCGAGCTGTCGGCGGTGGTGCCGTAGTAGGTGTCGATGTCCTTCACCAGGAGCCCGATGTTGTACGGCTCGTGGGTGGAGTTCGCCGTCGACTGCCCGGCGGTGGCCGCACCGGCGCCGTACAGGGCGCCACCGGCGAGAGCACAGGCGGCGGTGGCGGCCGCGATTCGCAGTGATTTATGCATGACAGGTTTTCTACGCGCGTCATCGCACGCGCGCGACGGACGTTGCACGATCGAGATCAAGCCATCGCCCTGGCCGGGCGGGCAGGCGGTCGGGTGGGTGGCACTCGGCCGGCGGGCGCGGGGGCCGACGGAGTCCCGGCGGGCGCTGTCCGGCTCGGCGCCGGGGCCCGCTTCCGGCGTTCCGGGGCGTGCCAGGCCGGATGCACCGGGGCAGGGGCGGCGAGGGGGCTGTCCCTCGGGCGCTCCCCGATCCGGATCGCGGCCGGGTCGGCGCGGGAGTTCACGGGCCCGCGAGGGGGCCTCCCGGTGTCGGCAAGCGGGAGGCGGACGCTCGGGCTCCCCCCTCACGCCCACCGATGCGAAGCAGGGGCGGGGCGACGCGGGCGCCCACGGCGGCCCCGTGCGCGCCGCCGGTCCCGCGGCGCCGGTCAGGCGCGAGCCAGGTAAGGCGCGTCAAGACGGCGTCGGCACGATAAGGGGCGGGCTCCCGGCAACGCGGCCGCTTCGGCCGACCGTCCGCTCCGGCGGCCCCCTACGCCCGCCACCCCGGATCACGGCCGCTGAGCCCCACCGCGCGGTCCAGCAAGGGGGCCTCGGGTGGGACCGGGACCGCTGGGCCGAAGATGCCGCCGCCCCCGTCCGGGTCCTCGGCGACGGCCTGCAGGAAGCCGTGGGCGGAGGCGAGGGCGGGGAGGTCGGGAGTGTAGGGGAGGCCCAGGGCGCGGGCCAGGTCCCAGCCGTGGACGACCAGTTCGTCGGCGGCGACGGCGCCCGCGATCTCGCCGAGGAGGTCCACTCCCCCGGCGCGGGTCCGCCCGGTCCAGGCGGCCGGGTCGCGCCAGGCCTCGGCGAGTTCGTCCAGGGCCTTGGGCAGCTCGGCGCGCCAGTCCGGGCCGATGTCGGGGACGGTCTCGGTGGGGCTGGTGTCGGTCGTGGCGCCGAGGTCCTTGCGGGCGGCGTCCCGGAAGGCGATGGACAGATGCAGCAGATGGCCCAGCAGGTTCCGGACCGGGAGGCCGGGGCACGGTGTGGGCGCCGAGAGCCCCTCGTCGGTGACGGCCTCGGCGAGCCGGGCGACGATCCGGGCCTGCGGGCCGAGATCCAGGGTCGGGTCGGTCATGTCTGGCTCCTCGCGGGTGCGCACCAGGGGTACGAAGGGGTGACCGCCCCGCTGCCCGGAACTCATCGGCGCCGGGGCCCGGACCTGCTCACCGCCCCGCGAGCCCCTCCCGTACCGCGGCGAGGTCCGCGTCCGAGGCCAGCCCGGCGTGGTAGAGCCGCAGCTCGTTCGCCCCCTCGGCGCGCGCCCGGTCGGCGTCGGCCGCGAGGCGGGCGGGGTCGCCGCCGAGGCCCCGGACGACGGTGAGGTTGGCCGCCAGGACCGTGTCCTCGCGCGCGTGCTCGGCGAAGGGTGCCAGGCGGTGCGTACCGTCGACGCAGGGGACGACCACCCCGTCCGCGACCGAGAGTATGTGGGCCGGGTCCACCCCGGCGTTGGCTCCGCAGTGGTACGGGACCGGGTCGGCGTGCAGGAGGACCCGGAAGCCCTCGGGGGCGGCCGCGCGGACCGCGGCGACCGCCTCCTCCTGGAGCGTGCGGGCCACCGCCTCGCGCCACGCGCGCGTGGCGGCCGCCGTCTTCGCGCCCAGCCCCCGCTCCACGCCCCGCCAGCCGTCGCCGTCGGCCGCGCCCCGCCACACCGGCTCCAGCGCGGCCCGCACAGCGGAGGCCAACTCATCTGCTTCCAGGCCCTGTTCGGCGTACCCGTCCCGGCAGGCAGGGCAGAAGCAGAGGGACATCAGATACTGCCCGGCCTCTCCGAGCGCGACCCCGGCGGTCTTGTCGTGGGCGTGCAGATGCTGGAGTCCGTACCAGCCGAGGGACTCCAGCTCGGTGCCGCTCGCGCCGGGGCGTACGGCCGCCTCGGCGGCGAGGCCGGCCAGGTAGGCGCGGGTGGCCGGCTGGGCGACGCAGGGCGCCCAGGGGTAGCGGTCGCCGTAGGCGTTGACGACACAGGTGTGCGGATGCTCCGCGCCCAGGCGGGAGTTGTGCGCCAGGACGACCCAGCTGTGCACCTCGAGACCGGCCCCGGCGAGCGCGGCCGCCGCCTCGCCGAAGGCGTCGCCGGGGGCCCAGTCACCGGCCGGGTGGGGCCGGAGATCCCGGTCGGCCCACTGCTCACCCGGGAGGTAGAGCACGGCCGCGTACTCGGCGGTGACGATCCGGTGGCGCGGGTGGCGCGGGGTGAGCGCGCGGGTGGAGTGGTAGGCGGCGGCGAGGGTCACCTGTGCCACGCCGAGGCCGGCGATACGGCCGGGAGCCTCGGGATCGCCGTTGACGTCCCAGGGGTAGACGAACGCGGACGCCCGCACGCTTCCTCCTCCAGCGGCCCGACCGCACCACTGGGCAGCAAGCTGACCGGTGTCCGCATGCGTGAACGCTACGAGCACGGCCGAAGGCGGTCAAGGCCGCGCGCACCCCGTACCCATCAGCCGATTGACCGTACCCGGCAACCCACTTGACCCGCCTCTGCCCTCTCTCTAGCTTCGCCAAGGATGTGAACCGCGTCCACACCCACGGCCGACGCCAGGCCGGATCAGGCAAGGAGGCCGAGGATGCCCGCACCCCGCACCGCACCCGACACCGCACCCCGCACCACGCCCCGCACCATCCTGCTCACCGGAGCCGCAGGCGGCCTGGGCACCCTGATGCGCTCCCTGCTGCCGGCCCACGGCTACACCCTGCGCCTCCTGGACGCCCGCCCGATACCCGGCGTCCCTGACGCCATCACGGCGGACCTCGCCGACCTGGACGCGCTGCGCGAGGCGGTACGGGGTACGGACGCGGTGCTGCACCTGGCGGGCATCTCCCTGGAAGCCCCGTTCGAGAAGATCCTGAAGTCGAACATCGAGGGCACCTACCACCTCTACGAGGCCGCCCGCCTCGAAGGCGTCCCCCGCGTGGTGTTCGCCTCCTCCAACCACGCCGTCGGCCACACCCCCGTCCCGGCCCAGGGGGACCCGCTGATCCCGGTCGGCACCCCGCGCCGCCCGGACACCTTCTACGGCCTGTCCAAGTGCTTCGGCGAGGATCTGGCCCAGCTCTACTGGGACCGGCACGGCCTGGAGACCGTCTCCGTACGCATCGGCTCCTGCTTCCCGGAGCCGACCAGCGTGCGCATGCTCTCGATCTGGCTGAGCCCCGCCGACGCCGCCCGCCTCTTCCACGCGGCCCTGACCGCCGAGGGTGTCGGGCACACCGTCGCCTACGGCTCCTCCGCCAACACCCGCCTGTGGTGGGACCTCTCCTCCGCGCGCGCCCTCGGCTACACCCCCGAGGACGACTCGGAGCCGTACGCCGAGAAGCTCATCGCCGAGCAGGGCGAACGGGACCCCGCGAACCCCGCCCACGACCGCCTCGGCGGCCACTTCCTCACCGACCCGCCGATCTGGCCGTACTGACCACGCCACCGGAGTCCCTCCGGTCGGCCCCTCGGCCGAAAACGATCGCGGACGGGCACCAAACGGGCCCGTCCGCAGTCATGTTCGGGCACGCGCGGCGCCCGCTCCCACCCGGCACCCCGCTGCCGCGCAGGTCCGAGGCGGGCGCGGCGGGATGTGATCGGGCACACACGGGCAGGATCGGGCACGGAACAGACCTGGTCAGCGCCGCGCGTCCGCTGTAGAACTTCCCCCAGGGCCCGAACGGGCATCCCAGCGGGCATCTCGATGACGAGAGCGGGTGACGACATGAACACCAGGACGGCCGAGGAACGCCAACGCGAGATCGTGCGCGCGGCGCGGGCCACCGGTTCCGTCGACGTCACCGCGCTCGCCGACGAGCTGGGCGTGGCCAAGGAGACCATCCGGCGCGACCTGCGCGCCCTGGAGGACCACGGGCTGGTCCGCCGCACCCACGGCGGCGCCTACCCGGTGGAGAGCGCCGCCTTCGAGACCACGCTCGCCTTCCGCGCCACCAGCCACGTACCCGAGAAGCGCAGGATCGCGGCCGCCGCGGCCGAACTGCTCGGGGACGCGGAGACGGTCTTCGTCGACGAGGGCTTCACCCCCCAGCTCATCGCCGAGGCCTTGCCGACCGGCCGGGCGCTGACCGTGGTGACCGCCTCCCTGCCCGTCGCGGGCGCCCTGGCGGAGGCCGAGAACGTGTCGGTCCTGCTGCTGGGCGGCCGGGTCCGGGCGGGCACGCTCGCCACGGTCGACCACTGGACGACCAAGATGCTGGCCGGCTTCGTGGTGGACCTCGCCTACCTCGGCGCCAACGGCATCTCCCGCGAACACGGCCTGACCACGCCCGACCCCGCGGTCAGCGAGGTCAAGGCGCAGGCCATCCGGGCCGCCCGGCGCACGGTCTTCGCGGGGGTGCACACCAAGTTCGGGGCCGTCAGCTTCTGCCGGTTCGCCGAGGTCGGCGCGGTGGACACGATCGTCACCAGCAGCCAGCTCCCGGCGGCCGAGGCCCACCGCTACTCCCTTCTGGGGCCGCAGGTCATCAGGGTCTGACGCTCCTTCGCACCACAGATTTCGCATCACCCCTCCCTGAGGGCACCCCTGCGCGGGGACACGCCCTCTTTGTCCCCATATATCCAGGAGCGATCCATGCGCACCCCGAGCCGACGGAGGCCGCGAACCACGTTCGCCATGGCCGCCGCAGGGACGCTGCTCGCCCCGCTGCTCTCCGGCTGCTGGGCCGGCGCGGGCGGGACCGGTTCCGGCGGCGATTCCATCAACGTGCTGATGGTCAACAACCCGCAGATGACCGAGTTGCAGAAGCTGACCCGCGCCCACTTCACCAAGGAGACGGGCATCAAGGTCAACTTCACCGTGCTGCCCGAGAACGACGTCCGCGACAAGATCAGCCAGGACTTCGCCAACCAGGCCGGCCAGTACGACGTGGCCACGCTGTCCAACTACGAGATCCCGATCTACGCCCGCAACGGCTGGCTGCACGACATGGACTCGTACGTGGCCAAGGACAAGGCCTACGACCAGCAGGACGTGCTCGGGCCCATGCGGCAGTCGCTGACCGGCGACGACCACAAGCTCTACGGGCAGCCCTTCTACGGCGAGTCGTCCTTCCTGATGTACCGCAAGGACGTCTTCGCGGCCAAGGGCCTGAAGATGCCCGCGCACCCGACCTGGCAGCAGGTGGCCGACCTCGCCGCGAAGGCGGACGGCGCCCGGCCCGGCATGAAGGGCATCTGTCTGCGCGGCCTGCCCGGCTGGGGCGAGGTGATGGCGCCGCTGACGACGGTGGTGAACACCTTCGGCGGGACCTGGTTCGACAAGGACTGGAAGGCCCGGCTGGACTCCCCCGAGTTCGAGAAGGCCGTCAAGTTCTATGTGGACCTGGTACGTGAGCACGGCGAGTCCGGCGCGGCCCAGTCCGGCTTCGCCGAGTGCCTGAACAACATGACCCAGGGCAAGACCGCCATGTGGTACGACGCCACCTCGGCGGCCGGACTCCTGGAGGGCAAGGGCTCCCCGGTCAAGGGCAAGCTCGGCTACGCCCCCGCCCCGGTGGAGAAGACCAAGTCCTCCGGCTGGCTCTACACCTGGGCCTGGGGCATCCAGCACGCCTCCCACAACCCCGACAAGGCGTGGAAGTTCGTCTCCTGGGCCTCCAGCAAGGAGTACGAGCAGTTGGTCGGTGACACCAGCGGCTGGGCCGACGCCCCGGCGGGCAAGCGCGCCTCGACGTACACCAATCCGGAGTACCGCAAGGAGGCCGCCTCCTTCCAGGAGATGACCAAGGAGGCCATCGAGAGCGCCCGGCCCACCGACCCCGGTGTGCAGCCGCGACCCGCGCCCGGCATCCAGTTCGTCGGCATCCCCGAGTTCACCGACCTCGGCACCAAGGTGTCCCAGCAGATCAGCGCGGCCATCGCCGGCCGCCAGTCGGTCGACTCGGCCCTGCGCAAGTCCCAGCAGCTCGCCGAGCAGATCTCCAAGGAGTACGAGGGACGATGACAGCGACGACAACGGCCCCGCTCGCGGCCGGCTCCGCACCCGCCATCAAGCACCCCCCGGCCCGGCTGCGGGCCTGGGCCACCCGCGCCCCGCTCCTGCCTGCCCTGGTCTTCATGATCGTGGTGACCCAGTTGCCCTTCGTGGCCACGCTGGTGATCTCGTTCTTCGACTGGAACGCGCTCTACCCCAAGGCCCGCCGCTTCACCGGGATCGACAACTACCAGCAGGTCCTCACCGACGCCGACCTGCGCCACTCGGTATGGGTGACCGTGCTGCTCACCGCCTCGGTGGTGGTGGCCAGCCTGGTGCTCGGCCTCGCGCTGGCGCTGCTGCTGGACCGGAAGTTCAAGGGCCGGGGTGTGGTCCGCACCCTGCTGATCGCCCC
Source organism: Streptomyces seoulensis (assembly GCF_022846655.1). Taxonomy (NCBI): domain Bacteria; kingdom Bacillati; phylum Actinomycetota; class Actinomycetes; order Kitasatosporales; family Streptomycetaceae; genus Streptomyces; species Streptomyces seoulensis. The sequence goes on along the minus strand of NZ_AP025667.1, from coordinate 1,817,801 downwards.
GTTCCTGGTGGTCCCGGTGGCCGCCGCCCTGCTCTGGAAGCATGTGCTCTACAACCCGGAGTACGGTCTTCTCAATGGGTTGCTGCACTATGTGGGCGGCCCACAGCCGGACTGGGTCTCCAACACCCCGCTGCTCGCGGTGGAGGCTTCGCTGGTGTGGCAGTGGACGCCGTTCATGATGCTGATCCTGCTGGCCGGACTGCAGAGCCGGGACCAGCAGCAGATCGAGGCCGCCCGGGTGGACGGGGCGAGCGACTGGCAGATCTTCCGCCACCTCACCCTCCCGCACCTGCGCCGCTACCTGGAACTGGGCGCCCTGCTGGGTTCCATCTACATCGTGCAGAACTTCGACGCGGTGTTCACGCTCACCTCCGGCGGCCTCGGCACCGCGAACCTGCCGTACACCGTCTACCAGAGCTTCTACCAGGCCCATGAGAACGGCCTCGCCTCGGCGGCGGGTGTCCTCGTCGTCATCGGCTCCATCGTCATCGCCACCTTCGCCCTGCGCGTGGTGTCGTCCCTGTTCCGCGAGGAGGTGTCCCGATGAGTTCCACCACCGCCACCCCCGCGCGGCGCACCGGCCGAGGCGGGCGCGGCCTGGGCCTGGTGGCCTGGCTGGCCGGCATCGTCTTCTTCCTGCCCATCGCCTGGATGGTCCTGACCTCGTTCCACTCCGAGGCGGACGCGGCCACCAACCCGCCGTCCTTCGCCGCCCCGCTCACCCTGGACGGCTACCGCGAGTTCTTCGGCGCGGCCGGAGGCGCCAGCCCCTGGCCCGCGCTGATCAACTCCACGGTCGCCTCGCTGGCCTCCACCCTGTTCGTGCTGGTGCTGGCGCTGCCGGCGGCGTACGCGCTGTCGATCCGGCCGGTGAGGAAGTGGACCGACGTCCTGTTCTTCTTCCTCTCCACCAAGATGCTCCCGGCCGTGGCGGGCCTGCTGCCGCTGTACCTGTTCGCCAAGAACGCCGGGCTGCTGGACAACATCTGGCTGCTGGTCGTCCTCTACACCTCGATGAACCTGCCGATCGCGGTGTGGATGATGCAGTCCTTCCTCGCCGAGGTGCCGGTCGCCGTCATCGAGGCGGCGCGGGTGGACGGGGCTTCGCTGCCGGTGATCCTGGCCCGCGTGGTCGCGCCGATCGCGCTGCCCGGCATCGCGGCCACGTCCCTGATCTGCTTCATCTTCAGCTGGAACGAGCTGCTGTTCGCCCGTGTCCTGACCGGGGTGGTCGCGGAGACCGCGCCCGTCTTCCTCACCGGCTTCATCACCAGCCAGGGACTGTTCCTGGCCAAGGTGTGCGCCGCGTCGCTCGTCGTCTCCCTGCCGGTACTCGCCGCGGGGTTCGCCGCCCAGGACAAGCTGGTCCAGGGCCTGTCGTTGGGAGCCGTGAAATGAAGGCCGCCGTCATCGAGTCCGTGGGCCGCGCCGTCGTCAGCGAGGTCCCCGACCCGACCCCGGGTCCGCGTGACGTCGTCGTGGAGGTCGCCGCGTGCGGGATCTGCGGTACCGATCTGCACATCCTCCAGGGCGAGTTCGCGCCCAAGCTGCCGATCGTGCCGGGTCATGAGTTCGCGGGCCAGGTCGTCGGGATCGGCAGCCAGGTCACCGAGGTCGCGGTCGGCGACCAGGTCGCGGTGGACCCGTCCCTGTACTGCTACGAGTGCCGCTTCTGCCGCGACGGCCACAACAACATGTGCGAGCGCTGGGCCGCGATCGGCGTGACCACGGCCGGCGGTGCCGCCCAGTACGCGGTCGCTCCCGTGGCCAACTGCGTGAAGCTGCCCGAGCACGTCCGCCCCCAGGACGCGGCCCTCATCGAGCCGCTGTCCTGCGCGGTGCGCGGCTACGACATCCTCAACTCCCGCCTCGGCGCCCATGTCCTGATCTACGGCTCCGGCACCATGGGCCTGATGATGCTGGAGCTGGCCAAGCGCACGGGTGCGGCGAGCGTGGACATGGTCGACATCAACCCGGCCCGGCTGGAGACGGCCAAGCTGCTCGGGGTCTCGGGCTCGGCGGCCAACGCCGACGAGCTGGACCGGCCGCAGGGCTGGGAGGTCGTGATCGACGCTACCGGCAACGCGGCGGCGATCCAGGACGGCCTGGGCCGGGTGGCGAAGGCGGGTACGTACCTCCAGTTCGGCGTGGCCGACTACGCGACGCGGGTGACGATCGACCCGTACCGCATCTACAACCAGGAGATCACCATCACCGGCTCGATGGCGGTGCTGCACAGCTACGAGCGGGCGGCGGAGCTGTTCGCGAACGGTGTGCTGAACCCGGACGTGTTCATCAGCGACCGGCTTCCGCTGGAGAACTACCCCCAGGCGCTGGAGCAGTTCGCGGCGGGCGTCGGCCGCAAGATCGTGGTGGTGCCCTGACCTGTGCCTTTCCCGGCGCCGTGATCCGAACGGGGGTCACGGCGCCAGGTAAGGGAACGGCAAAGTGGTGTCGTTCGTTCACCCGGCATGACCGCTATGACCCCTGGCTCAAACGTCCCGCTCCCGGCCGCCCGTGTGACGGTGGACGTGGCCGCTCCGGTGCGGCTCGACGTGTCGGGCCTGCTGCTCACCGCCGACGGCAAGGTGCGCTCCGACGACGACTTCATCTTCTACAACCAGCCGGCCGGCCCCGGCGTGACCTACCGCTCGGGCGGCGGTTCCGCGCCGGACGCGATCACGGTCGACACCGCCGCGGTGCCGCCGGACATCGAGAAGATCGTCGTCACCGCGAGCCCGGACGCGGCGGGCCAGACCTTCCAGGGCATCGAGCCGACGGCCACGATCCGGGACGCGGACGGCGGTGCGGTCGTCGCCTCCTTCACCCCGCCCGGCCTCGGCGCCGAGACGGCCCTCGTGGTCGTGGAGATCTACCGGCGCAACGGCCAGTGGAAGGCCCGCGCGGTGGGCCAGGGGTACGCGAACGGCCTGGCGGGCATCGCCACGGACTTCGGAGTGACGGTGGAGGAGCCGGCCCAGCCGGTCTCCGCCTCTCCGGTCCCCCAGACGCCCCCCGCTCCCCAGGCACCTCAGACGCCCCCGGCTCCCTCGGCACCCCAGACACCTCAGGCACCCCCGGTCCCCCAGGCTCCCCCGGCCCCCGTGCCGGGCGCGGGCAAGATCAACCTGGACAAGGGCCGGGTGAACCTCCAGAAGAACCAGACCGTCTCCCTGGTCAAGGGCGGCGCCCCCCTCCTCTCCCGCGTCCAGATGGGCCTCGGCTGGGAGCCCGCGTACCGGGGCAAGGACATCGACCTGGACGCCTCGGTCATCGCCTACGGCCCCCAGCGCAACGCCGTCGACAGTTGCTACTTCGGCAAGCTGTCCATCCTGGGCGGCGCGATCAAGCACTCCGGTGACAACCTCACGGGCGAGGGCGGCGGGGACGACGAGGTCATCACGGTCGACCTCGGCCGCATCCCCCCGGAGGTCACGGGCCTGGTCTTCACGGTGAACTCCTTCTCCGGCCAGAAGTTCACCGAGGTGGCCAAGGCGTACTGCCGCCTCATCGACCCCACCTCCGGCGAGGAACTGGCCCGCTTCGACCTGACCTCCGCCGAACCCCAGACGGGCGTCCTGATGGCCAAGCTGATCCGCCAGTACTCCGGCGAGTGGGACATGACCGCCCTGGGCGACTTCGTGAAGGCCAGGACGGTCCGCAACATGGTGAAGCCGGGCGCCCAGGCGCTGTGACAGGGATTCAGGGCCGGGTGCTCTGAGCGGAGGATGGCCGACCGGCGAGCCAACCGGTCGGCCATTTTCAAAGCTCAGGCCATCGGACGGTCTACCGAAGCCCTGTCGGTGAGCGGGTGAGCTGCCTAAAGGCAGTCACCAGATCCACCGTCGTCTCCTCGTCCGCCGCCAGCAGCGGTGCCCGTACCGGCCCCGCTGGGAGGTTCAGGGTGTTGAGGAGGGCCTTCGTCGTCACCGTGCCCGGTAGGTCGGAGGCCATCATCGCTTCGATCAACGGGGTGACGCGGGACTGGAGTTCGGCGGCTCTCGCCGTGTCCCCCGCGTCGAAGGCCGCCAGGATGGCCGCCACCTCTCCCGGCACCGCGTTGGCGATCGTGCTGACGCAGCCCGCCGCGCCGATGGCGTACAGCGGGAGGATGTGTTCGTCGCAGCCCGCGTAGTAGGCCAGGTCCGTCGCCGCCAGGACCTTCTGGGTGCCGAGGAAGTCGTAGGAGCAGTCCTTGACGGCGACGATACGGGGGTGGGCGGCGAGGCGGATCATCGTGGACGGGGCGATGCGCGTGCCCGTGCGGCCGGGGATGTCGTAGAGCATCAGGGGGAGGCCCGAGGCGTCCGCGACCTGGAGGAAGTGGGCTTCGACCGCCGCCTGTTGGGGGCGGCTGTAGTACGGCGTGACGACCAGCGCCGCGTCGGCGCCCGCCTTCTCCGCCGCGAGGGTCAGTTCGACGGTGTGCCGGGTGTCCGCCGTGCCGACGCCCGCCACCAGCGGGACGGAGTCGCCCAACGCCGAGCGGACCGCCGCGATCAGCTCCCGCTTCTCCGTGTCCGTGGTGGTGGGCGACTCGCCCGTGGTGCCGTTCAGGACCAGCCCGTCGCAGCCCTCGGCCACGAGACGGGCCGCCAGGCGGGCCGCCCCGTCCAGGTCGAGCGTGCCGGCCGACGTGAACGGGGTGACCATCGCGCAGAGCGTGCGCCCGAAGGGTGCGTTCCGATGCCTCATGGCCGTAGTCTCGACACCACGACCGTGAAGCTCCACTTAAATCTGCTACGAGATGTACGTAAGCAGACCTGAAGGGTCAGGGGCGGAAACGCAGCACCTGCGGGTCGTGGTCGCTGATCTGGTCGTGGAACTCCGAGTTGATGTGCACGCTGTCGTAGGCGAAGGAACCGCGACGGATCTCCCGGCTGATCAGGATCTGGTCGAGCACCTGCGCGTTGCCCTGGTAGTCGTAGGTGTAACGCTCCTTGCGGGGCAGCGACTTGATGGCCGACCAGAGCTGCCCGTCGCCCTCCAGGATCTTCGCGGTGTCGGAGAACTCGAAGTCGTTCATGTCCCCGAGCGCGATGACGTCCGCGTCCTTCTGGATGCGCAGCAGGTCCTTGACGAAGGTGTTCACCTCCGTCGCCTGCGCGTGCCGCTGCGTCTCGGAGCTGCGCACCGGCGGCTGGTACTGCCCGGTCAGCGGCTGGTCGCCGCCCTTGGAGTTGAGGTGGTTGGCGACCACGAAGACCGTCCGGCCACGGAAGACGAACTCACCGACCAGCGGCTTGCGGCTGTTGGCCCACGCCGTGTTCGCCGGGTCGATCCGGCCGGGCGAGACCGTCAGCCGGGCCTTGCCCCGGTCCTTGGCGACCCCGACCGCCGTGGTGGAGTCGCCGCCGGCGCGGTCGGTGAAGGACACCCGCTCGGGGTTGAACAGGAACACCTGCCGGATGTTGCCGCCGGGCTCGCCGCCGTCCTGCTTGTCGACGGGGTCGATGGAGCGCCAGTCGTAGCGCGGACCGCCCGCCGCGACGATGGCGTCGATCAGCTTGCCGACCGTCGCGCCCGCGCTCACCGTGCCGTCGTCCTTGGCGCCGTTGTCGTCCTGGATCTCCTCCAGGGACACGATGTCGGGCGAGCGCAGGTTGTTCACGATCGCGGACGCGTGGGCGTCGAAGGTGGCGTCGGACGGGTCGAGGTTCTCGACGTTGTACGTCGCCACCGCCAGCTCGCCGCGCGCCTGCGCGCGCGTCGTCTCCCGCTCCAGCCCGCCGCTCTTCAACGTGCCCAGGCTGCTCGCCACCAGGGTGTAGCCGCCGAACTGGTTGAAGTCCAGGGGGCCGGTGGTGGCGCCGGCGAGGGTGTCGCCGACGTTCGCCTTCGGGAAGTCCTCGGTCGCACCGAGCGACTGCACCTGGAGGCGGCCGGTGTTCTGCGAGTCGTAGGAGCCGTAGACGGTGCCGCCCCGGCTCGTGCGGTGCTCGTTCGGCTTCACCGTGACCCACAGCTCGCTGTACGGGTCGGTGCCGGTGACCACGCGCGCGTCGCCGACCCGGACGTTCATGCCCTCCAGCGACTCGTAGTAGTCGAGGGCGTAGGCCGCGGGCGCGAGGGGGAGGGCGTTGACCGAGTTGTTCGCGGCCGCGTCGCCGGCCGGGGCGTATCGTTCCGGCACCGAGCGCTTGCCGATCACGACCGGGGCCGGGACCGCGTTGCCGTTGGACACGGTGGCGACGGCCGGCTTGGTGATCTCGGTGACCGACTGGTTGCCCGAGGCGGTGCCGCCCGGCACGTACTCCGAGACGGTGCCGCCCACGGTGACCGCGTCGCCCACCGCGACCTTCGGCGCTGAGCTGGTGAAGACGAAGACGCCCTCGCTGGTGGCGGGGTCGGCGTCCGGGGCCGGGTCCTGGAGCCAGAAGCCCTTGGACGAGCCGTAGGTGCGTACGGCGGTGACCACGCCGGGCACGTCGGCGACCTGCTTGCCCGCGTACGGCGAGAGGCGGGTGGTGCCCTGGATGTCGTGGACGCGCACCGAGTCGGCGTGCGCGGGCGAGGTGGCGACGACGGCGGACGCGGCGCCGCACACGGCGGCGACGGTGAGCGCGGCGAGACGCGCGGAAGTCCTGCTCGGCAAGGGGATTCCTCCGGGGAACATGACGGAACGCCGGGACGGGAGTGCACGACAGCGTGTGGGGCTCGTCGCCCTCTGTGACACGCATAGAGCCGAGTGAACAGTTGTCCCCCCACCTCTACGCGCGTCAATCTCCTGCCTGGCAACTGGAGTTGTCAAGGTTTCGGCCACGTACGAGGGGTGGCGGGGGCCGGAACCGGGCTGCTTGCGGCCAAACCCGTCTACGCTGAGGGGTTGAGTGCTTTCCCGGTCCGAGGAGAACCAGCCGATGTCAGACAGCTCCCCCCTGCCGCCCGTACGGCTGCGTCCCGAAGCGGAGCTGGCGCGTGCCGCGCTGTCCACCCCGCTGCTCTCCCGCGCCGCCCGTCTCGCCCGCTGGGCGGGCCCTGAGACCCGCGTCGACGACGGCGGCAGCCTGGTCGAGGAGCAGTTGCCCGCGGCCGCCGAACTACTCGCGCTGACCGGGGACGACGCCGCCGCGTACGCCGCCGAGGCGTGGCGGATCGCGGTGGACACCGGCCTGGTCGAGATCACCGACGAGGAGGCCGGCACCGTGGCCCCCGGCGCGGACCTGGCCCTGCTGACCGGCGCCCCGCACGACGTGCTGACGCTCTGGCTCGCCGCGCTGGAGACGGTCGTCGCGGACGCCGGGGTGCCCGATCTGGACGACCTGGCCGCCGCGCTGGAGGAGGGCGGCGAGATCGATTTCTCGTCACTCGACTGGGACCCCGAGGGCGAGGCGGAGCTGCTCGACGGCGTCCTCGGCAACCTATACCTGCTGACCGTCGGTGAGGACGGCCCCGGCGAGAACCCGGTGCCGCTGCCCGCGCTGGCCGCGTCCACCATCGTCCCCGACGAGTTGGACGAGCCCAGCAACGACGTCCTGGAGCGGGTCTCCGACATCATGATGAAGCTGGACGACCAGTTCCGGATGCTGGAGCCGATCGGTCTGGTGGAGTACCGGCCGGTGGACGAGGCGCTGATGGCCGGAGCCGAGGAGGAGCCGGCCGAGCCGGCCGACGAGGAGGACATCGCCCGCTACGGCATGGTCCGGCTGACCCCCCTCGGCCTGTACGGGCTGCGCGCACGACTGCTGGAGGCCGGGTTCGAGGCTCCGGCGGTGGGCGAGCTGGCCGACAAGGGCGCGGACGCGCTCCTCGACGGCACCGCGTCCTACGGCGAGTTCGCGGCCCGCGCCGAGACCGAGCTGTGGCTCGGCACCCGCGACCCCCTGGCCGCCGCGCGGGAGCTGCTGGCGGCCGCACGGGGTGCGGACAGCGGGGCGCCGCTGCGGCGGCTCCGCTGCCAGCAGGCGCTGTCGCTGGTCGGGGCGGCGGCCGAGCCCGCGCTGCGGGAGGTGCTGGACGATCCGGAGCTGGGCGGTCTCGCCCGGGTCTGGCTGAGCGAGCGGGGCGCGCCGGACGTGCCCGCGCCCTCGCAGGACCTGGTCTTCTGGCTGACCGTCGACACGATCGCGGCGCAGCTCCAGGCGGAGGGCAACTCCGAGGAGCTGCAGGCGCTGGTCGAGGGGCTGGCCGAGCAGCACAGCGGGTTCTTCGCGGCGGCCTGGCGGGTGGAGCACCCGGCGACGGCGGACGTGCTGGAGGCGATGGGGCGGCTGCACCCGGACAAGCGGGTGGCCAAGGAGGCGCGGAAGGCGGCGTTCAAGGCGCGGTCGCAGCAGGGGAACTGACGGGACGGACTGCTGCCTCCAGGGGTGTACGGCAGCGGTGTCCTGGGCGCGGTGCGGTGTTCAACTCCCGTTCAGCGACGGGCGGGAGTGTGTCGGCCGAACGAGGCCCCGCCACCGTCGCCCTCTGCTACGGGCATCCCGACCGTCACAGGAGAGACCATGTCACTCACCCGCAGGGACTTCGCCAGATCGACCGCGGTCACCGGTGCCGGGGTGGTGCTCGCGGGCAGCGTCGGTGCCCTCGCCACCGCCCCGCAGGCCCTGGCCGCGACGGACCTCGACGGCGCGGAGGACGCGCACGGCCACCCCGGCATCGGGTACGGCCCGCTCGTCCCCGACCCGGACGGCGTCCTCGCGCTCCCGGCGGGCTTCTCGTACCGGGTGGTGACGTACAGCGGCCGGACCCGGCTGGAGTCGGGCGAGTCCACCCCGTCGAACCACGACGGCACGGCCGCCTTCGCCGGTCCGCGCGGCGCGGTGCTGCTGGTGAACAACCATGAGCTGAAGGGCCCGCGCGCCGACTGGGAGCACCCGGTGCCGCTCACCGAGGGCCTGGTGTACGACCCGGCGGCCGCGGGTGGCTGCACGGTGGTGGAGGTCAGGCGCGACCAGGTCGCCGAGTGGGTGGGCATCGCCGGTACGTCCACCAACTGCGCGGGCGGCAGCACCCCGTGGGGCACCTGGCTGACCTGCGAGGAGACCGAGGACCGGGCCGGGCAGAACGGCATGACCAAGGACCACGGCTACGTCTTCGAGGTCGACCCCGCCGACCGCCGGGCCAACCGGGCTCCCAAGCCGCTGAAGGCGCTGGGCCGTTACGCCCACGAGGCCGTGGTGGTCGACCCGAAGCGGGGCCACCTCTTCCTCACGGAGGACGCGTCCGGCCCCAACGGCCTGTTCTACCGCTGGAGCCCGCCGGAGGGCTTCCACCACGGCCGGGGCCGGCTGCGCACCCTCGCCGACGACGCCGGTGTCCTCCAGGCGTTCCGCTGCTTCGACTCCGGCGGCCGTTTCGTGGACGACCTCTCACGCGCGACGCGGACCGGCACGGTGTACGGCGTGGACTGGGTCGACGTCCCCGACCGGGACGCGCGTACGGTGCCGGTGCGCAAGCAGTTCGCGGACGGCCAGGTCACGCGGGCCCGCAAGCTGGAGGGCATGTGGTGGGGCGACGGCGGGGTCTACGTCGTCTCCTCCTACGCCCGCGAGGAGAGCCCCGTACAGCACGACGGCCAGGTGTGGTTCTACGACCCCCGGCGCCGGACGCTGACCCTGAAGGTGCTGCTCGGCACCGGGGGCACCCTCGACGGCCCCGACAACATCACCGTCTCCCCCTACGGCGGCCTGGTCATCGCCGAGGACGGCGAGGGCGCGCAGCACCTGTTCGGCGCGACCGACAGCGGCCGTACGTACCCGATCGCGCGCAACGAGCTGAACATCGGCACCGAAGCCGCCCCCGAGTACAGCGAGTTCACCGGTGTGACCTTCTCCCCCGACGGCCGCACCCTCTTCGCCAACATCCAGCAGCCGGGCATCATGCTGGCGATCACGGGGCCGTGGAAGCGGCAGCGGCGGGGCTAGACTCCGGGGGCCAGCCCCCTCCCGCCCGACAGGAAGCACCCGCATGCCCCACCCCAGGCCCATGCGGGCGGACGCCCGGCGCAACCGTGAACGCCTGCTGACCGCGGCGGCGTCGGCGTTCGCCGAACACGGTGAGAACGCCTCCCTGGACGACATCGCCAGACGCGCGGGCGTCGGCTCCGGCACGCTCTACCGCCACTTCCCCACCCGTCGGGCCCTCTTGGAGGCGGCGTACTCGGCCCGCGTCGACGCCCTGGGCGAGCGCGGCGAGGAGTTGTCCCGCGCCCTGCCCCCGGGTGAGGCGCTGACGGAGTGGCTCCACGAGGTCTGCGTGGCGACGATCCAGGTCCGGGGCCTGAAGTCCCTCCTGGGCTCGGCTGTGACCGACGCCGACGCACCCATGACGGCCTGCGGCACGGTGGTGAACGGCACGGCGGCCCGCCTGGTCCGGTCCGCCCAGGAGGAGGGCACCCTCCGCCCCGACATCACCCCGGCCGAACTCCTCCGCCTCGCCCACGGCATCGCGTCGGCGGCGGAACTGGGCGGCGGGGAGGCGCGGGAGATCGGGCGGTATCTGGGCTGGCTGCTGGACGGCGTTCGACGGCGGCCCCCACACGTCGTGCCACCCGAACGGCCCAACAGGACGGGTCACCCACCGGAACATTAAGCTGATTACGTCCCAACCGAGGCAATCCGTGAAAGGCGAACCACATGCGCATTCGACGAATCATCGCTGCCCTTTTCGCCACGGCAGCCCTCGCCGGCCTCGGCCTCACCAGCGCCGCGACCGCCACCGCAGCCAGCCTCACCCCGGGTGAGTGCGAGCAGGGCGGCGGAACGGTCGACTGGGCGACCAACACCTGCAAGGGCGGTTCGTTCGCCGGGCAGATGGTCGACTGACCCTCACCACGCGCCCCGCAGCCACGCGTCGCGGGGCGCTCCCGCGAGCGGCAGCCGGGAGAGGCACACGCACGAGCGCCCTCCCCGGCCGTCCCACGGCCTCGGAAGGGCGCTCGCCGCAAGCCACAGCCTGAGCAGGTCAGTTGTGGCTGTGCAGGATGTCGTTCAGCCCGCCCCACACCGCGTTGTTCGGCCGGGCCTCGACCGCGCCGGTGACCGAGTTGCGGCGGAAGAGGATGTTGGAGGCGCCGTTCAGGTCGCGGGCCTTGACGATCTGGCCGTCGGGCATCGTCACGCGGGTGCCCGCCGTGACGTACAGGCCGGCCTCGACCACGCACTCGTCGCCCAGCGCGATGCCGACTCCCGCCTCGGCGCCGACGAGGCAGCGCTCGCCGATGGCGATGATGACGTTGCCGCCGCCGGAGAGGGTGCCCATGGTGGAGGCGCCGCCGCCGATGTCGGAGCCGTCGCCGACGACGACACCCGCGGAGATGCGGCCCTCGACCATGGAGGTGCCCAGCGTGCCGGCGTTGAAGTTGACGAAGCCCTCGTGCATGACCGTGGTGCCCTCGGCGAGGTGCGCGCCGAGGCGGACGCGGTCGGCGTCGGCGATGCGCACGCCCTTGGGGGCGACGTAGTCCGTCATGCGGGGGAACTTGTCGATCGAGGTGACCTGGAGGTGCAGGCCGGCGGCGCGGGCGTTCAGCCGCACCTGCTCGACGTCGTCCACGGCGACCGGGCCGAGCGAGGTCCAGGCGACGTTGGCGAGGTGGCCGAAGATGCCGTCCAGGCTCTGGCCGTGCGGCTTGACCAGGCGGTGGGAGAGCAGGTGCAGGCGCAGGTAGACATCGTGCGCGTCGATCGGCTTCTCGTCCAGCGAGGCGATGACCGTACGGACCGCGACCACCTCGACGCCACGCCGGGCGTCCGGGCCGAGCGCGGAGACCGCGTTGTCGCCCAGCAGTTCGGCGGCCCGGTCGGCGGACAGCCGCTCGCTGCCGGAGGGACCGGGCTCGGCGACGAGCTCGGGAGCCGGGAACCAGGTGTCGAGAACGGTGCCGTCGGCGGCGATCGTGGCGAGACCGGCGGCGACGGCGCCGGTGGTACGGGAAGCAGTGTCGGTCATGCGGAAAACCTAACGTGGGGGTGGGGTGGCGGCCTAACCGAGGCGGCACGCGCCGGGAACGCGAAGGCGGCGGTGCCCGAAGGCACCGCCGCCCCACTCGACAGGGGAGAGCCCCGCCGTCGACGAGAAAGCCTCAGACGTTGAAGCCCAGCGCCCGCAACTGCTCGCGGCCGTCGTCGGTGATCTTGTCCGGGCCCCACGGCGGCATCCAGACCCAGTTGATGCGCAGCTCGCTGACCAGGCCGTCGGTGACGGACTTGGCCTGGTCCTCGATGACGTCCGTCAGCGGGCAGGCCGCGGAGGTCAGCGTCATGTCGAGCGTGCAGACGTTGGAGTCGTCGATGTGGATGCCGTAGATCAGGCCGAGGTTGACGACGTCGATGCCCAGCTCGGGGTCGACGACGTCCATCAGGGCCTCGCGGAGTTCCTCCTCCGAGGCCGGCTTCATCTCAGCGGTGTCGGTCATGCCGTCTTCCTTTCGACGTCGGCGTCACCCAGTGCCTGGGCCGTCGCGTCCTTCCACGCCATCCAGCTCAGGAGGGCGCACTTGACCCGCGCGGGGTACTTGGAGACGCCGGCGAACGCGACCGCGTCCTCCAGCACCTCCTCCATCGCGTCGTCGGGCTCGATCCGGCCCTTGGACTGCATCAGCTCCAGGAAGGTCTCCTGGATCTTCTGTGCCTCGGGCAGGTCCTTGCCCACCAGCAGTTCGTTCAGCACGGACGCCGAGGCCTGGCTGATGGAACAGCCCTGGCCCTCGTACGAGACGTCCGCGACCTTCGTGCCGTCGTACCTCACCCGGAGGGTGATCTCGTCGCCGCACGTCGGGTTCACGTGGTGCACCTCGGCGTCGCCGTCCCTCAGACCACGCCCGTGCGGGTTCTTGTAGTGGTCCAGGATGACTTCCTGGTACATCGAATCCAGCTTCACGGTGTCAGACCACGCCTCTCAGCCGAAGAAGTTCCGTACGTGCTCCAGCCCCTCGACCAGTGCGTCGACCTCGGCGGGCGTGGAGTACAGATAGAACGACGCCCGGGTGGTCGCCGGAATTCCGTACCGCAGGCAGACGGGCCGCGCGCAGTGGTGGCCGACGCGGACCGCGATGCCCTGCTCGTCGAGGACCTGGCCCACGTCGTGCGGGTGGATGTCGCCGAGGGTGAAGGAGATCGCCGCGCCGCGGTCCTCGGCCGTGGAGGGGCCGATGATGCGCAGGTCGGGGACCTCGCCCAGCCGCTTCACCGCGTACTCGGTGAGCGCGTGCTCGTGGGCGAGGATCTTGTCCATGCCGATCGAGTTCAGGTAGTCGATGGCGGCACCGAGACCGACCGCCTGGGCGATCGGGGGCGTGCCCGCCTCGAACTTGTGCGGCGCGGGCGCGTAGGTCGAGGAGTGCATCGACACCGTCTCGATCATCTCGCCGCCGCCGAGGAACGGAGGCAGGTCCTCCAGGAGCTCCTGGCGGCCCCAGAGCACACCGATGCCGGTCGGACCGCACATCTTGTGGCCGGTGAAGGCCACGAAGTCGGCGCCGAGCGCCTGCACGTCCAGCGGCATGTGCGGCGCGGCCTGGGAGGCGTCGATGCAGACGAGCGCGCCGACCTCCTGGGCGCGGCGCACGATCGCCTCGACCGGGTTGACCGTGCCCAGGATGTTGGAGACCAGCACGAAGGAGACGATCTTCGTCTTCTCGGTGATGATCTCGTCGATGTTGGACAGGTCGAGACGGCCGTCGTCGGTGAGACCGAACCACTTCAGCTTCGCGCCGGTGCGCTGCGCGAGGAGCTGCCACGGCACGATGTTGGAGTGGTGCTCCATCTCCGTGATGACGATCTCGGTCTCGTGGTCCACGCGGTAGGGCTCGTCGGCCCAGCCCAGCATGTTGGCCACGAGGTTGAGCGACTCGGAGGCGTTCTTGGTGAAGATCACCTCGTCGCGGCTGGGCGCGTTGATGAAGTCGGCGACCTTGTCACGCGCGCCCTCGTACAGCGCCGTGGCCTCCTCGGCGAGGACGTGCACGCCGCGGTGGACATTGGCGTTGTAGCGCTCGTAGTACTCGCTCAAGGCGTCCAGCACCTGGCGCGGCTTCTGCGAGGTCGCCGCGTTGTCCAGGTATACGAGCTTGCGCCCGTCGTGGACCTGGCGGTCCAGGATCGGGAAGTCCTTGCGCAGCGCCTCGGTGTCGAGGAGGCCCGGCAGCTGTGTCACGCGGATACGCCACCCTTCGTGTAAGCCTCGTAGCCCTCGTTCTCCAGCTTGTCGGCCAGCTCGGGACCGCCGGACTCGACGATGCGGCCACCGGAGAAGACGTGCACGAAGTCCGGCTTGATGTAGCGCAGGATGCGCGTGTAGTGCGTGATCAGCAGGGTGCCGGTCTCGCCGGTCTCGCGGACGCGGTTGACGCCCTCGGAGACGATGCGCAGGGCGTCGACGTCGAGGCCGGAGTCGGTCTCGTCCAGGATCGCGACCTGCGGCTTGAGCAGCTCGAGCTGGAGGATCTCGTGGCGCTTCTTCTCACCGCCGGAGAAGCCCTCGTTGACGTTGCGCTCGGCGAAGGAGGGGTCCATGTGGAGACGCTCCATGGCCTCCTTGACCTCCTTCACCCAGGTGCGCAGCTTGGGGGCCTCGCCGCGCGTGGCGGTGGCGGAGGTGCGCAGGAAGTTGGAGACCGAGACGCCGGGGACCTCGACCGGGTACTGCATGGCGAGGAACAGGCCGGCGCGGGCGCGCTCGTCGACCGACATGGCGAGGACGTCCTCGCCGTCGAGGGTGACGGTGCCGCCGGTGATCGTGTACTTCGGGTGACCCGCGAGCGAGTAGGCGAGGGTCGACTTGCCCGAGCCGTTGGGGCCCATGATGGCGTGCGTCTCGCCCTGCTTCACGGTGAGGTCGACGCCCTTGAGGATCTCCTTCGTGGCGTTGTCGGCCTCGACGGTGACGTGCAGGTCTCGGATTTCAAGCGTTGCCATGGGTGCCTCAGGACTCCTGGGTGAGGGAGACGAGCACGTCGTCCCCTTCGATCTTTACGGGGTATACGGGGACGGGGCGCGTCGCGGGCGGGCCGGACGGCTTGCCGGAACGGAGGTCGAAGCAGGAGCCGTGCAGCCAGCACTCGATCTGCCCGTCCTCCACTTCGCCCTCGGAGAGGGAGACGTTCGCGTGCGAGCAGATGTCGTAGATCGCGTACACCTCCCCTTCGGTCTTCACGACCGAGACCGGCGTGCCGTCGAGTTCCACCCGCTTGGGGGTGTCCTCCGACAGCTCGCTCAGTCCGCAGGCGCGCTGGAAGGTCGTCGTCATGCGACCGCGGCCTCCAGCTCCTCCTCGATCTTGGTGAGCAGGCGCTCCTCGATGTCCGGGACACCGATCTGCTGGACCAGCTCGGCGAAGAAGCCGCGGACCACCAGACGGCGGGCCTCGTGCTCCGGGATGCCGCGGGCCATCAGGTAGAAGAGCTGCTCGTCGTCGAAGCGGCCGGTGGTGGAGGCGTGGCCGGCGCCGACGATCTCGCCGGTCTCGATCTCCAGGTTGGGGACCGAGTCGACGCGGGAGCCGTCGGTGAGGACGAGGTTGCGGTTCATCTCGTAGGTGTCGGTGCCCTCGGCCTTGGCCTCGATGAGCACGTCACCGATCCAGACCGCGTGCGCGCCCTCGCCCTGGAGCGCGCCCTTGTAGACGACGTGGGACCGGCAGTGCGGGGTGTTGTGGTCGACCAGGAGGCGGTGCTCCTGGTGCTGGCCGGCGTCCGTGAAGTACAGGCCGAACAGCTCGGCCTCGCCGCCGGGGCCCGCGTAGCTGACGCGCGGGTGCAGGCGGACGACGTCGCCGCCGAAGGTGACGACCACGGACTTGAAGGAGGCGTCGCGGCCGACGAGGGCGTTGTGCTGGGCCACGTGCACGGCCTTGTCGTCCCAGTCCTGGACGGAGACGACGGTCAGCTTGGCGCCGTCGCCGAGCACGTAGTCGACGTTGGCGGCGAGCACGGCGTCACCGCTGTGGTCGATGACGACGAGGGCCTCGGCGAAGGCGCCGAGCTCGATCACCTGGTGGCCGAAGGCGGTGCCGCCCTCGCCGTGCACCGCGATGCGGATCGGCTCGGTGAGGACGGTGTCCTTGGGGACGGTGACGACCGACGCCTGCTCGAAGGCGGAGTACGCCTGGGCGGCGACGCGGTCCACCGGGGTGCCGGCCTTGCCGAGCCGGGCGTCGTCACGGCCGACGTTCTCGACGGTGACGCCCTCGGGGGCCTCGACGACGACCTTCAGGCCCTCGCTGGCGACCGCGGTGCCGTCGTGCAGGCCGCGCAGGCGCTCCAGCGGGGTGAACCGCCACTCCTCCTCACGGCCGTGCGGGACGGGGAAGTCCGCGACGTCGAAGGAGGGGGGCGCGCTCATGCGCGTGGCGACGGTCGACTCGGCGGCGACCGCGATCGAGCCCGCGGTGGTCGACCCCACGGGGATGTTCTGAGCCTCAGCCATGGCTGTCGTAGTGCTCGCTTTCCTGTGCGTATGTGGCTTGACGAGGTGCGGGACGGCGGGTCAGCCGACCGCGCCCTCCATCTGCAGCTCGATCAGCCGGTTGAGCTCCAGCGCGTACTCCATGGGCAGCTCCTTGGCGATGGGCTCGACGAAGCCGCGCACGATCATCGCCATCGCCTCGTCCTCGGAGAGGCCGCGGCTCATCAGGTAGAAGAGCTGGTCCTCGGAGACCTTGGAGACGGTCGCCTCGTGGCCCATGGAGACGTCGTCCTCGCGGACGTCGACGTAGGGGTAGGTGTCCGAGCGGGAGATCGTGTCGACGAGCAGCGCGTCGCACAGCACGTTGGACTTCGATCCGGCCGCGCCCTCGCCGATCTCGATGAGACCGCGGTAGGAGGTACGGCCGCCGCCGCGCGCCACCGACTTGGAGACGATGTTGGACGACGTGTTCGGAGCCATGTGGACCATCTTGGCGCCGGCGTCCTGGTGCTGACCCTCGCCCGCGAAGGCGATGGAGAGGGTCTCGCCCTTGGCGTGCTCGCCCATCAGGTAGACGGCCGGGTACTTCATGGTCACCTTGGAGCCGATGTTGCCGTCGACCCACTCCATGGTCGCGCCCTCGTAGGCGACGGCGCGCTTGGTGACCAGGTTGTAGACGTTGTTCGACCAGTTCTGGATGGTCGTGTAACGGCAGCGGGCGCCCTTCTTGACGATGATCTCGACGACCGCGGAGTGCAGCGAGTCCGACTTGTAGATCGGCGCGGTGCAGCCCTCGACGTAGTGGACGTAGGCGTCCTCGTCGACGATGATCAGCGTCCGCTCGAACTGGCCCATGTTCTCGGTGTTGATCCGGAAGTAGGCCTGGAGCGGGATCTCCACGTGCACGCCCTTCGGCACGTAGATGAAGGAGCCGCCGGACCACACGGCCGTGTTCAGCGACGCGAACTTGTTGTCGCCGACCGGGATGACCGTGCCGAAGTACTCCTTGAAGAGCTCGGGGTGCTCCTTCAGGGCGGTGTCGGTGTCCAGGAAGATGACGCCCTGCTCCTCCAGGTCCTCGCGGATCTGGTGGTAGACGACCTCCGACTCGTACTGGGCGGCGACACCGGCGACGAGGCGCTGCTTCTCGGCCTCGGGGATGCCCAGCTTGTCGTAGGTGTTCTTGATGTCCTCGGGCAGGTCCTCCCAGGACTCCGCCTGCTTCTCCGTGGAGCGCACGAAGTACTTGATGTTGTCGAAGTCGATGCCCGAGAGGTCGGAGCCCCAGTTGGGCATGGGCTTCTTCTCGAACAGCTTCAGGCCCTTGAGGCGGAGCTTGGTCATCCACTCCGGCTCGGACTTCTTGTCCGAGATGTCGCGGACGACGGCCTCGCTCAGACCGCGCTTGGCCGAGGCGCCGGCTACGTCGGAGTCGGCCCAGCCGTATTCGTACTTACCCAGACCCTCGAGTTCGGGGTGGGCAGTCTCCGTGGGGAGCGTCATGCGGGGTTCCTCCCGGCCGTGCTTGCGTGGTGGCTCTGATCGGACTTGGAAATCTTGGGGATGAACGTCGTGCAGACGCCGTCGCCGTGGGCGATGGTCGCCAGTCGCTGGACGTGGGTTCCCAGCAGCTCGGCGAAGAACTCGGTCTCCGCCTCGCAGAGCTGGGGGAACTGCTCGGCGACGTGTGCGACCGGACAGTGGTGCTGGCAGAGCTGCTCACCCTGTTGCGGGAGGGGGGCACTGCGTGCCGTAGCAGCGTACCCGTCCGCGGTCAAGGCCCTGGCGAGGGCTTCGGCGCGGCGGTCGGGTTCGACTCCCTCGACGGCCGCGCGGTAGGCGTCGGCCTGGGCGGCGATACGGGCGCGGGCGAAGGCCGCGACGGCCTCTCCCCCGCCCTCGCGCTCGGCGATCCAGCGCAGGGCGTCGGCGGCGAGCTGGTCGTAGGACTGGTCGAAGGCGTCCCGGCCGCAGGCGGTCAGGGCGAAGACCTTGGCGGGGCGGCCGCGGGTGCGGGCGCCGTACACCCGCTGCTCGCGGGCCTGCACGATGTCGTCGGCGGCCAGCGCGTCCAGATGCCGTCGTACGGCGGCCTGGGTGAGGCCGAGCCGGCCGGCCAGTTCGGCGACGGTCGACGGGCCGTGGTCCAGGATGGACCGCGCGACCCGGTTGCGCGTCGAATGCTCACCGGTCGCTAGCTCTTCCTGGGGCCCCGTGGGGGTCTCCCGAGCCTCGCCGACGTTTTTCACAACGCTATTGTTGCGTAATTCCTCGGGGCCTGACAAGCCGGACCGGGACCGAACGACGGTGCCCTGCGTCACTTAGGTGCACCTAACCTGACCTGCGGAAACGATCTCCCGGGCGATCAGCACGGCGCCTCTCACCAGGCAAAACCGCTGGCGCCACCGATCCCCGCCGGGCAGACTCCGCGCCATGCCGACCCCCGTCCCGAACGGCCCCCTGATCACCCGCGACACCCTCGCCCAGCAGCTACGTCACCTCGGTGTCAAGCCCGGCGACATCCTCCTCGCGCACTCCTCGCTGAGTTCCCTCGGCTGGGTGAACGGCGGTGCCGTCGCCGCCGTCCAGGGACTGCTCGACGCCCTCGGCCCGGACGGCACCCTGGTGGTCCCCACCCAGTCCGCCGACCTCTCCGACCCCGAGCTGTGGCAGGCGCCCCCGGTACCCCCGGCGTGGTGGGAGACGGTCCGGGCCACCATGCCCGCCTACGACCCGCGCACCACCCCCTCGCGCGGCGTGGGGGTGATCCCGGAGACCGTGCGCACCTGGCCCGGCGCCCTGCGCAGCGCCCACCCGCAGACCTCCTTCGCCGCGCTCGGCCCCCGCGCGGCCGAGATCACCGAGAGGCACGCCCCGGACTGCCGCCTCGGCGAGAACAGCCCGCTGGCCCGGCTGGAGCGCCTCGGCGCCCGGGTGCTGCTGCTCGGCGCGGGCTACGACGCCTGCACCAGCTTCCACCTGGCCGAATACCGGATACCCGCGCCGCTGGTGGCGGTCGGCCGGCCCGGCCCCGGCGGCTGGGAGACGGTGACCGAGGTGTCCATCACCTCCCACCGCTTCGGTGAGCTGGGCCACGACTTCGAGCGGGACCGCCCGGTCGTGCGCGGGCGGGTCGGAGCGGCCGAGGCCCGGCTGTTCCCGGTCGCGGACGCGGTGGCCTACGCCGAGCGCTGGCTGCCGCTGCACCGGCCCCGCGAGGCCGATTTCGAGCACCCCCGCGCCTGAGCGCCGCCGCGCCTCCCTAGACTCTGTCCCCATGCGAAGTGACCCCGTGGTCCAGGTCCAGGCCCTGGTGAAGCGGTACGGCCAGAAGACCGCGGTGGACGGCCTCGACCTGGAGGCCCGGCAGGGCGTGACCGCCGTGCTCGGCCCCAACGGCGCCGGCAAGACGACCACGGTCGAGACCTGCGAGGGGTACCGGAAGCCGGACTCCGGCACGGTGCGCGTCCTCGGCCTCGACCCGCTGCGGGACTCGGCCGCGCTGCGCCCCCGCGTCGGCGTGATGCTCCAGTCCGGCGGCGTCTACTCCGGCGCCCGCGCCGACGAGATGCTGCGCCATGTCGCCAAGCTGCACGCGCACCCGCTGGACGTGGACGCCCTGATCGAGCGCCTCGGGCTCGGCTCCTGCGGCCGGACCTCCTACCGGCGGCTGTCCGGCGGCCAGCAGCAGCGACTCGCGCTGGCCATGGCCGTCGTGGGCCGCCCCGAGCTGGTCTTCCTGGACGAACCGACCGCCGGGCTCGACCCGCAGGCCCGCCGCGCCACCTGGGACCTCGTCCGGGACCTGCGCACCGACGGGGTCTCGGTGATCCTCACCACGCACCACATGGACGAGGCCGAGCAGCTCGCCGACGACGTCGCGATCATCGACGGCGGCCGGGTCATCGCCCAGGGCTCGCCCGAGGAGCTGTGCCGGGACGGCGCCGAGAACACCCTGCGCTTCGGCGGACGCCCCGGCCTGGACGTCGCCTCGCTGCTCAAGGCGCTCCCGGCGGACTGCACGGCCGACGAGCTGACGCCAGGCGGCTACCGGGTGACCGGCAAGATAGACCCGCAACTGCTCGCCACCGTGACCTCCTGGTGCGCGCAGCACGGGGTGATGCCGGACCGGATCTCGGTGGAGCGGCACACCCTCGAAGACGTCTTCCTCGAACTGACCGGCAAGGAGCTGCGCTCATGACGACCGCGCCGGGCACGTACGCCCCGAGGCCCGGAGCGGCGCCGCTCCCCCGCATGATCGCCGCGCAGGCCGCGCTGGAGACGCGGATGCTGCTGCGCAACGGCGAGCAGTTGCTGCTCACCGTGGTCATCCCGACCCTGCTGCTGGTGCTCTTCAGCTCGGTGGACATCGTGGACACCGGGTCCGGCGAGGCGGTCGACTTCCTCGCCCCCGGCATCCTGGCGCTCGCCGTGATGTCGACCGCGTTCACCGGGCAGGCCATCGCCACCGGGTTCGAGCGGCGCTACGGCGTGCTGAAGCGGCTGGCCTCCTCGCCGCTGCCGCGCTGGGGGCTGATGGCCGCGAAGACGGTCGCGGTGCTGGTCACCGAGGTGCTCCAGGTGATCCTGCTGACAGTCATCGCCTTCGCGCTCGGCTGGTCCCCGCACGGCAACCCGGCCGCCGTCCTGCTCCTGCTGGTGCTGGGCACGGCCGCCTTCTCCGGGCTCGGGCTGCTGATGGCGGGCACCCTGAAGGCGGAGGCGACGCTGGCCGCGGCCAACCTGGTCTTCCTGCTGCTGCTGGTGGGCGGCGGGGTGATCGTGCCGCTGGAGAAGTTCGGCTCGGCCGGGCAGCACGTCCTCGGGCTGCTGCCGATCTCCGCGCTCTCCGACGGCCTGCGGGACGTGCTCCAGCACGGCGCCGGGATGCCCTGGGGCGACCTGGCGATCCTCGCGGTGTGGGCGGTCGTGGGGCTGGCCGCGGCGGGGAAGTTCTTCCGCTGGGAGTAGGTGCCCGGCGGCTTCCGGCGGCCCCCTCGTGAAAGCGTGCACAAGCTGGCGCCTACGATGGTGCGCGTGCCAAAGCTGACCCCCGCCGACGCTGCAGCGGCCCTCCGCAACCCGCTCGCCTTCATCGCCGACCACTGGACCCCGGACCCCCGGACCGTCCGCCGGGCCGCGCTCGCCGCACTCGTGATGTCGGTGGTCATCGTGGTCACCGGCGGCGCGGTGCGCCTGACCGGCTCCGGGCTCGGCTGCCCGACCTGGCCCACCTGCACCGACGACTCGCTGACCACCACCCGCGCCATGGGCGTGCACGGTGTCATCGAGTTCGGCAACCGCATGCTGACGTACGTGCTGTGCGCGGCCGTCGGCTGGGCGATCATCGCCGCCCGCTCGCAGAAGCCGTGGCGGCGGAGCCTGACCCGGCTGGGCTGGGCGCAGTTCTGGGTGGTCATGGGCAACGCGGTGCTCGGCGGCATCGTCGTGCTCGTCGGCCTGAACCCCTACACCGTGGCGGCGCACTTCCTGCTGTCCACGGCGCTGATCACCGTGGCCACCGTGATGTGGCAGCGCACCCGTGAGGGTGACGCGGAGCCGCGTCCGCTGGTCGGCGGGGCGGTACGACAGCTCGTGTGGTTCCTGGTGGGCGCTGCCGTGCTGCTGATCGCGGTCGGCACCGTGGTGACCGGCGCCGGTCCGCACGCGGGCGACTCCTCCGAGGTGGCGCGCATCCCGCTGGACTGGGAGATGATCGCCAAGCTGCACGCGGTGCTGGCGTGGATCGTGGTGACGCTGACCTTCGCCCTGTGGTTCGTCCTCAAGGCGGTGGACGCCCCGAAGGGCCCCCTGTCCCGCACCCGCGACCTGTTCCTGATCCTGCTGGGCCAGGGCGTCATCGGCTACGTCCAGTACTTCACCCACCTCCCCGAGGCCCTGGTGGCCCTCCACATGTTCGGCTCCTGCCTCATGTGGATCGCCACACTGCGCGTTCTTCTCGCGCTCCGCGAGCGCCCCGAGACCGTGGCATCCGTGCCCGGCCCGGCGGCCGAGGTCTCCGTGGGTACGCCCGCCTGACTCAGCGGTGCCCGGCGACCAGGGCGTCGATGGCCGGGCCGAGGTAGGCGCGGGTCAGCCGGGCCCGGCGGTCCGGGGCGGGGCCGGGCCCCTGCTCCCCGTATCGCCGGCGTGTGATGTCCTCGACGACCTCGGCCGGCGCGCCCAGCACGGGCAGCTCGGCGAGCGCCTGCCG
Source organism: Streptomyces seoulensis (assembly GCF_022846655.1). Taxonomy (NCBI): domain Bacteria; kingdom Bacillati; phylum Actinomycetota; class Actinomycetes; order Kitasatosporales; family Streptomycetaceae; genus Streptomyces; species Streptomyces seoulensis. Next base: position 1,795,241 of record NZ_AP025667.1, on the reverse strand, counting down.
CTTGGAGATCAGGGTCCCCTCGCGCAAGGTGACGGTGGCGCGGGCGAAGGTCAGCAGGCCGAGGTCGACCCAGATGTCCTGCTTCCAGAGCCGCTCCTTGTCCACCGCCGGGCGCCAGTTGTCCCGCTGGTCGGCCACCACGAAGTCGCGCAGCTCCCGGTCCGGCACCGGCGGCAGATACGCGGCGGGCGGCGCCCCGTGCAGCACCCGGCCGAACTCGTGCAGCTCGCTCCGGGTCACCGGCGTGACCGGGCGGCGCTTGATCCGGTCGTGTGCCCAGGTCAGATGCGACCTCGCCGGATCGGCCGCGGTGGGCGGGGTCAGGTAGGAGCAGTGCAGCTTGACGGCGAGCGGCTCGGCGCGCAGATGCCGGTGCAGCACGATCAGCCGGCGCACGGCGGCCGGGCTCAGCGGGCCGGGCAGGACCGCGATCAGGTCCAGGTCGCTGCGGCCCTCCTGGTAGTCCCCGCCGCCCAGTGAGCCGTGGGCCCAGACGGCGAGCGGGCGGAAGGGGGCGAGGTCGTCCAGGAAGCGGGCGAGGAGCGCTTCGGTCGGCATGGGTCGAGTGTCGGGGAGACGTGACCGCCCGTACAGGGCTCAGCGCAGCCCGTACACCCGGTGGGCGTTGTCCGCCGCGATGAGGTGGGCCACTCTCCGGGCGTCCGCCGGGGACCAGGCGCCCTCGGCGACCCAGGCGCCCAGCACCCGGTCGAGAGCCTCGCGGAAGAGGTGGGCGCCGACGACGTGCAGCTCGGGGAGGGACTGGGCGCCGGTGGAGAAGAGGATCTTGCCGAAGGGGGCGAGTTCCAGGATGTCCGCGAGGACCGCCGCCGCGCGGGCGCCGGTGCGGGCGAGGGCGGCGCCGGAGTCGGCGTAGACATGCGGGTGGGCGGCGGCCAGCCGGGCGGCGTGGCGGTGGTGGAAGTGGCCGGGCAGCAGGACCAGGTCGGTGCCCAGGCCCGCGGTGGCCCGTACGAAGCCGGTGAGCGGGGCGGGGTCGGTGCGGACGCCGGGCTCCTCGGGGCCGGCGTGCAACTGGAGCGGGCGGCCCGTGGCGACCGCGGTCCACACCAGGTGGCCCAGCAGTACGGGGTCGGTCAGCTCCTCCCCCACGCGCCGCCGGGCCAGCCAGCGGGCGGCGGCGCCCTGTACCGCGCCGGGCCCCGGCGGTTCGGGGGCGAGGGCCGGGCCGCCGTCGGCCGGGGAGGGCGCGGCGGCGAAGGCGACGGCGTGTGCGGCGGCCCCGTGCACCGACTCGGCCAGATTGGCGAGGAACGAGGCGACCGTCCCGGAGGTGTCGGCGACCTGCTGGGCCAGCGGCTCCAGCCGGACCACCTCGCGGGCCTCGGCGTCCCCGGCGACCGCCATCTCCTCGGGCCCGGTCAGATCGTCGGGGAGCCCGCTGGAGACCAGGTAGGTGGTGATCCCGGAGCCGCGCAGCAGCCTGCGCCCCGCCTCCAGCACCCCCAGCTCGCGGCGCCGGGCCAGATAGCGCGCGGGCGGGCAGTGCGGTTCGAGACCGAGCAGCGGCGGACACCAGCGCCGCACCGCGAACCCCGTCTGCGTGTCGAAGAGCGTGGTCCCCGGCGCGGGCGCCCCCTCCCCCCGTGCCAGCCGGGCCTCGAAGGTCGCGAGCCCCAGCTCGGTCCGGAGCACCCCATGGCAGTACTGATCCACGAGCGAAGGCGTGTCGATCATTCCGGCTCCCCATGAGGACGGTGTTTCCACACGTCCTAACGGCGGGAACCGTGTTCAGGTGGCGCGAGCCGACCTGCGGGGGTGCGGGGCCCGCACCCGGACGTCAGATCTGGATGCCGGCCATCCGCTTCCACTCGTACGCGCTCGTACGGATCTTCGCCGCGAACTCCCCGTCGAAGCTCTCCTGGAGCGCGACCCCGGCCTTCTCCACCGCCCGCCGGGCGATCTCGACACTGGGTGCCACCAGGTTCCCCCACTCCCCGTCCTCGCCCACCAGGGCGATACGGGCCCCGCGCTCCCCCATGTACGCCACGTTCCCCTCGGCGCCGCCGTGCGCCTTGGCGAACGTACCGATCTGATGGGCGAGCCGCTTCACCGTGCGCTCGCTCTTCGCGTCGACCTGCTCCGCCTCAACCTGCTCCGTGTCAGCCATGACCAGGATGCTACCGACGAGTAGAGAAAACGGCGAAGGGAGGGCGCGTGGTCTTGACCACGCGCCCTCCCTGTCGGAAGAACCGGCTATCGCAGGAAGGGGTCCACCGCGACGGCGACGAAGAGGATCGACACATAGGTGATCGACCAGTGGAACAGCCGCATCTCCTTGAGCTTGCCCCCCGTCACCTCGGCCTTGGCCCGGTTCTGCAGCCCGTGCGCCTCCCAGAGCCAGAAGCCGCCGGCCGCGAGGGCGACCGCGGTGTAGAACCAGCCGGTGTAGCCGAGCGGCTGGAGCAGCAGGGAGACGACGACCATCACCCAGCTGTAGAGGACGATCTGGCGGGCGACCACCTTGTTGGAGGCGATGACCGGGAGCATCGGGACGCCGACGCGCGCGTAGTCCTCCTTGACCTTCATGGACAGCGGCCAGTAGTGCGGCGGCGTCCAGAAGAACATGACGAGGAAGAGGATGACCGGCGCCCACGACATGGAGTTCGTGACGGACGACCAGCCGATCAGCACCGGCAGGCAGCCCGCGATGCCGCCCCACACGATGTTCTGCGACGTACGCCGCTTGAGGATCATCGTGTAGACGACGACGTAGAAGAGGAGCGCACCGAGTGACAGCCAGGCGGACAGCCAGTTGACGGTCAACCCGAACAGCAGCGTCGAGACGACCGCGAGGGTGATGCCGAAGGCGAGGCACTCGCGCGGGCTGACCATGCCGGTCACCAGCGGCCGCTGCGAGGTGCGGTCCATCAGGGCGTCGATGTCCCGGTCGATGTACATGTTGAGCGCGTTGGCGCCGCCCGCGGAGAGGTAGCCGCCGACGCAGGTGAGCAGGACGAGGCCCAGGTCGGGCACCCCCTGCTGGGCCAGGAACATCACCGGGACGGTGGTGATGAGCAGCAGCTCGATGATCCGCGGCTTGGTCAGCGCCACGAAGCCTTTGACGCGGGCCCCGAACGGCCGGTCAGCCGGGTTCCGGCTCGCACCGGGCCCACCCTCCCCCTGCGCCTTAAGGGCCTGGGAAGTGCCCCCAGGACGGGATTCGACGGCCGTCACGCACACCCCTGACAGAGACATCAAGCGAGCGTTCCCGTGTGAAAGCGGGGTAAAGGCTCGCGCGTACCACGCCACTTTAGACGTTGCCCATATCCGGTTTTTCGCCGGGGTCGGCTCGTGTTGGCGACCCCCTCGGCACCCTGCCCGTCCGAGGTCTCCCCGGGCTCGGTTGAGCACTCGGACGAGCGGCTCCGTATTCATGTGCCAAGCGGCCTCCGGGCCGGTCGGGAGGCGGATCGGGATGAGTCCCGGCAGTCTGGAATGACTCGAAAAAACGCACGTCCCCTCGGGGGTAGGCTCGACAACGGCCGGTGGACACCAGTGCACCGGCGGCCGGCGGGCGCCACGCGCCGCGAACCGGCGAACGACATGTGGAGAGGAGCCCTGACCCAGGGTGAGCACCAAGCCGACCACCACAGACCTTGAGTGGACCGAGCTGGACCAGCGGGCCGTGGACACCGCCCGTGTCCTGGCCGCCGACGCCGTACAGAAGGTCGGCAACGGCCATCCCGGCACGGCGATGAGCCTGGCCCCGGCCGCCTACACCCTCTTCCAGAAGGTGATGCGGCACGACCCGGCCGACCCGCAGTGGGTGGGCCGCGACCGCTTCGTGCTGTCCGCCGGTCACTCGTCCCTGACCCTCTACACGCAGCTCTACCTGGCCGGCTTCGGCCTGGAGCTGGACGACCTGAAGTCCTTCCGCACCTGGGGCTCGAAGACCCCGGGCCACCCGGAGTACGGACACACCAAGGGCGTCGAGACCACCACCGGCCCGCTGGGCCAGGGTGTGGCCAACGCGGTGGGCATGGCGATGGCTTCCCGCTTCGAGCGCGGCCTGTTCGACCCCGACGCGCCCGAGGGCACGTCCCCCTTCGACCACTACATCTACTGCATCGCCGGTGACGGCTGCCTGCAGGAGGGCATCTCCTCCGAGGCGTCCTCCCTCGCGGGCCACCAGCAGCTCGGCAACCTGATCCTGCTGTGGGACGACAACCACATCTCGATCGAGGGCGACACGGAGACGGCCGTCTCCGAGGACACCATGAAGCGGTACGAGGCCTACGGCTGGCACGTCCAGCGCGTGGAGCCCAAGGCCGACGGCGACCTCGACCCGGCGGCGATCTACGCGGCGATCGAGAAGGCCAAGGCGGTCACCGACCGCCCGTCCTTCATCGCGATGCGCTCGATCATCGCCTGGCCCGCTCCGAACGCCCAGGACACCGAGGCCGCGCACGGCTCGGCGCTCGGCGACGACGAGGTCGCGGCCACCAAGCGCGTCCTCGGCTTCGACGAGGCCCAGAGCTTCGCCGTCGCCGACGAGGTCCTGAAGCACACCCGCGGCGCTCTCGAGCGCGGCCGCCAGGCCAAGGCGGAGTGGGAGAAGGGCTTCCAGGTCTGGCGCGAGAACAACACGGACCGCGCCGCCGAGTTCGACCGCATCAGCGAGGGCGCCCTGCCCACCGGCTGGGAGCTGAAGATCCCCGTCTTCGAGACCGGCAAGAGCGTGGCCACCCGTGCCGCCTCCGGCAAGGTCCTCCAGGCGCTCGGCCCGGTCATCCCCGAGCTGTGGGGCGGCTCCGCCGACCTCGCCGGGTCGAACAACACGACCATCGACAAGGACAGCTCCTTCCTCCCGGCGGGCAACCCCCTGCCGGAGGCGAACCCGTACGGCCGCACGATCCACTTCGGCATCCGTGAGTTCGCGATGGCCGCGGAGATGAACGGCATCACCCTGGCCGGGAACACCCGCGTCTACGGCGGTACGTTCCTCGTCTTCTCCGACTACATGCGCAACGCCGTCCGCCTGTCGGCGCTGATGCACCTGCCGGTGACGTACGTGTGGACGCACGACTCCATCGGTCTGGGCGAGGACGGCCCGACCCACCAGCCGGTCGAGCACCTGGCCGCCCTGCGCGCGATCCCCGGTCTGAACGTCGTCCGCCCGGCGGACGCCAACGAGACCGCGATCGCCTGGCGCGAGGTGCTCAAGCGCTGGACCAAGGAGTTCGGCAAGGGCGCCCCGACCGGTCTGGTGCTGACCCGCCAGGGCGTGCCGACGTACGACCCGAACGAGGACGCCGCGCGTGGCGGCTACGTCCTGTTCGAGGCCGAGGGCGGCGAGCCCCAGGTCATCCTGATCGCCACCGGCTCCGAGGTGCACGTCGCCGTCGAGGCGCGTGAGCAGCTCCAGGCCGAGGGCGTGCCCACCCGCGTGGTCTCGATGCCGTCGGTCGAGTGGTTCGAGGAGCAGGACCAGGGGTACCGGGAAGCCGTGCTGCCGCCGTCGGTCAAGGCCCGCGTCGCCGTGGAGGCGGGCATCGGACTGACCTGGCACAAGTACGTGGGTGACACCGGCCGCATCGTTTCCCTGGAGCACTTCGGCGCCTCCGCGGACGGCAAGGTCCTGTTCCGCGAGTTCGGCTTCACTCCGGAGAACGTGGCCGACAAGGCGCGGGAATCCCTCGCCGCTACGCAGCGCTGACGCCCGTAAACGACACGTAGGAGATGCAATTTCCATGACAGACGCACTCAAGCGCCTCTCCGAGGAAGGCGTGGCGATCTGGCTGGACGACCTGTCGCGCAAGCGGATCACGTCCGGCAACCTCGCCGAGCTGATCGACCAGCAGCACGTCGTGGGCGTCACCACCAACCCCACGATCTTCCAGAAGGCGATCTCGCAGGGCGACGGCTACGACCAGCAGCTCACCGACCTCGCCGCGCGTGAGGTCACGGTCGAAGAGGCCATCCGCATGATCACGACGGCGGACGTCCGTGACGCCGCCGACATCCTGCGCCCGGTCTTCGACGCCACCGGCGGCCAGGACGGCCGGGTCTCCATCGAGGTCGACCCGCGGCTCGCGCACAACACGCGCGCCACGGTCGCCGAGGCCCGTCAGCTCGCGTGGCTGGTGGACCGCCCGAACACCCTGATCAAGATCCCGGCGACCAAGCCCGGTCTGCCGGCGATCTCGGAGACGATCGGCAACGGCATCAGCGTCAACGTCACGCTGATCTTCTCCCTGGAGCGCTACCGCGCGGTCATGGACGCGTACCTGACCGGCCTGGAGAAGGCCAAGGAGCGCGGCCTGGACCTGTCCAAGATCCACTCCGTGGCGTCCTTCTTCGTGTCCCGCGTGGACGCCGAGATCGACAAGCGGCTGAAGGCGCTGGGCACCGACGAGGCGAAGGCGCTGCTCGGCAAGGCCGCCGTCGCCAACGCGCGCCTCGCCTACCAGGCGTACGAGGAGGTCTTCTCCTCCGACCGCTGGAAGGCGCTGGAGAAGGCGGGCGCGAACAAGCAGCGTCCGCTGTGGGCGTCGACCGGCGTGAAGGACCCGGCGTACTCGGACACGATGTACGTCACCGAGCTGGTCGCGCCGAACACGGTCAACACCATGCCGGAGGCCACCCTGGAGGCCACCGAGGACCACGGTGAGATCACCGGCGACACGGTGTCCGGCACCTACGAGCAGGCCAAGGCCGACCTCGACGCGGTCGAGCGGCTGGGCATCTCCTACGACGACGTCGTCCAGGTGCTGGAGGACGAGGGCGTGGACAAGTTCGAGGGGTCCTGGAACGACCTGCTCAAGTCGACCGAGGCGGAGCTGAAGCGCCTCGCCCCCTCGGAGGGCTGATTTGTCACCCCTCAACGGTTCCGGAGCGAACCCGCTTCGTGATCCCGCCGACCGACGGCTCCCGCGCATCGCGGGGCCGTCGGGCCTGGTGATCTTCGGCGTCACGGGCGACCTGTCCCGCAAGAAGCTGATGCCCGCCGTCTACGACCTCGCCAACCGCGGCCTGCTGCCGCCGGGCTTCTCCCTGGTGGGCTTCGCCCGCCGCGACTGGGAGCACGAGGACTTCGCACAGGTCGTGCACGACGCCGTCAAGGAACACGCCCGTACGCCGTTCCGCGAGGAGGTCTGGCAGCAGCTCATCCAGGGGATGCGCTTCGTCCAGGGCACCTTCGACGACGACGAGTCCTTCGAGCGGCTGCGCACGACCATCGACGAGCTGGACAAGGCCCAGGGCACGAGCGGCAACTTCGCCTTCTACCTGTCGGTGCCGCCGAGCTCCTTCCCGGTGGTCATCCAGCAGCTCAAGAAGCACGGCCTGACCGACCAGAGCAAGGGCTCCTGGCGGCGCGCGGTCATCGAGAAGCCGTTCGGCCACGACCTGGAGTCCGCCGAGGACCTCAACAAGGTCGTGCACGAGGTGTTCGAGCCGGACCAGGTGTTCCGGATCGACCACTACCTCGGCAAGGAGACCGTCCAGAACATCCTGGCGCTCCGCTTCGCCAACCAGATGTTCGAGCCGATCTGGAACCGGTCCTACGTGGACCACGTGCAGATCACCATGGCCGAGGACATCGGCGTCGGCGGCCGTGCCGGGTACTACGACGGCATCGGCGCCGCCCGTGACGTGATCCAGAACCACCTGCTCCAGTTGCTCGCGCTCACCGCGATGGAGGAGCCCTCCTCCTTCGACGCGGACGCGCTGGCGGCGGAGAAGACCAAGGTGCTCGGTGCCGTACGGCTGCCGAAGGACCTGGGTGTGGACACCGTGCGCGGTCAGTACGCGGCGGGCTGGCAGGGCGGCGAGAAGGTCACCGGCTACCTCCAGGAGGACGGGATCGACCCCAGGTCGAAGACCGACACCTACGCGGCGCTGAAGCTGGAGATCGACAACCGCCGCTGGGCGGGCGTCCCCTTCTACCTGCGCACCGGCAAGCGTCTGGGCCGCCGGGTCACCGAGATCGCGGTGGTCTTCCAGCGTGCCCCGCACTCCCCGTTCGACCACACGGCGACCGAGGAGCTGGGCCAGAACGCGATCGTCATCCGCGTCCAGCCGGACGAGGGCATCACGGTCCGCTTCGGCTCCAAGGTGCCGGGCACCTCGATGGAGATCCGGGACGTGTCGATGGACTTCGCCTACGGCGAGTCCTTCACCGAGTCCAGCCCCGAGGCGTACGAGCGGCTCATCCTGGACGTGCTGCTGGGCGACGCGAACCTGTTCCCGCGCACGGAGGAGGTCGAGCTGTCCTGGAAGATCCTCGACCCCGTCGAGGAGTACTGGGACGAGCACGGGCGGCCCGCGCAGTACAAGTCGGGCACCTGGGGTCCGGCCGAGGCCGACGAGATGCTCGCACGAGACGGACGGAGCTGGCGCCGGCCATGAAGATAGACCTGACCGACACCACCGCCGGTGAGATCAACAAGGCGCTGATCGAGGGCCGCCGCGCCATCGGCACGCCCGCCGTGGGCATGGTGCTGACCCTCGTCATCGTCACCGACGAGGAGAACGCCTACGACGCGCTGCGTGCGGCGAGCGACGCCTCGCGGGAACACCCCTCGCGCACGCTCGTCGTCATCCGCCGCGTCTCGCGCAGCCCGCGCGACCGCACCGGCTCCCGGCTGGACGCCGAGGTGCGGGTGGGCGCGGAGGCCGGCACCGGCGAGACGGCCGTGCTGCGGCTGTACGGCGAGGTGTCCGACCACGCCGACTCGGTGGTGCTGCCGCTGCTGCTCCCGGACGCGCCGGTCGTGGTCTGGTGGCCGGTGAACGCCCCGGTGGACCCGGCCAAGGACCCGCTGGGCGCGCTCGCGCAGCGCCGGGTCACCGACACCTACGCCGCCGAGCAGCCGGTGCGTGAACTGGCCGCGCGCGCCGAGGCGTACACGCCGGGCGACACCGACCTTGCGTGGACCCGGATCACGCCGTGGCGTTCGATGCTGGCGGCGGCCCTGGACCAGGTGGACTGCGAGGTGCGGTCCGTCGAGGTCGAGGGCGAGGAGTTCAACCCGAGCTGCGAACTGCTGGCGATGTGGCTGGCGGACCGGCTGGGTGTGCCGGTGCGGCGTTCGCTGTCCTCGGGGCCGGGGCTGACGGCCGTCCGCATGGAGACCTCGTGCGGGCCGGTCGTGCTGGACCGGGCGGACGGTTCGCTGGCGAGCCTGTCCATCAAGGGCCAGCCCGCCCGCGCGGTGGCGCTCCAGCGGCGGGACACCGCCGAGCTGATCGCGGAGGAACTGCGCCGGCTCGACCCGGACGACACCTACGCGGCGGCCCTGCGCTACGGCGTGGAGCGGCTGACGACGGCCGCGGACGCGATGGCGGCACTGGGCGGCACCCCGGCCGAGTCCTCAAAGGAAGCCCCAGAGGACGAGGCGGTCACCGAGGTGGCCGTGGCAGAGTCCGAGGCCGGTACCGAGGAGGGCGAGGCCGAGCGGCCGACCCCGAACTCCCTCGCGAGGAAGGCGGCGTCGAAGTGAGCACTCCGCAACTGGTCGTGCACCGCGACAAGGAACTGATGGCCGAGGCCGCCGCGGCCCGGCTGATCACGAAGATCGTGGACGCGCAGGCGTCGCGCGGTCATGCCTCGGTGGTCCTCACCGGCGGCCGCAACGGCAACGGTCTGCTGGCCGCGCTGGCCAAGGCGTCGGCGCGGGACGCGATCGACTGGGGCCGCCTCGACCTGTGGTGGGGCGACGAGCGCTACCTCCCCGAGGGCGACCCGGACCGCAACTACACGCAGGCCCGCGAGGCCCTGCTGGACTCCGTACCGCTGGCCCCGGCGCGCGTGCACCCGATGCCCGCCTCCGACGGGCCCTACGGCGCGGACGTGGACGCGGCGGCCGGTGCGTACGCGGCCGAGCTGGCCAAGGCGGCCGGTCCCGAGGACCACGCCGAGGTGCCGGAGTTCGACGTGCTGCTGCTGGGCGTCGGCCCGGACACGCATGTGGCGTCGCTCTTCCCGGAGCTGCCCGCGGTGCGGGAGACCGAGCGCACCGTGGTGGGTGTGCACGGCGCGCCCAAGCCGCCGCCGACCCGCGTCTCCCTGACGCTGCCCGCTATCCGCGCGGCGCGTGAGGTGTGGCTGCTGGCGGCGGGCGAGGACAAGGCCGAGGCGGTGGCGATCGCGCTGTCCGGCGCGGGCGAGGTGCAGGCCCCGGCGGCCGGCGCCCAGGGCCGGGCGCGGACGCTGTGGCTGCTGGACTCGGCCGCGGCGTCCGACCTGCCGCGGGCGATGTACCCGCCGGCTTCTCCGTGAGCTGACCGCCCAAACGGCGGCGGGGACTTCGCGTCCCCGCCGCCCTTTCGTGTGTCCGCCGCCCTTTCCTGCTTTCCTGTGTCCGGGGTCAGCGGACGGCGCTCACCTGCTCCGGGCCGCCCTGGAGGCGTCCCGCGCGGCGCAGTTCGGCGATGTCGGCGGCGAGCCGGTCGCGGATGTCCTTGCCGGTGCGCCGCCAGCCGAAGAACTCGCAGGCCAGCTTGATGAGTTCGTCCTCGGTCAGGCCGGGGCACTCGGCGGCCAGTCCGTACAGGGCCACATGGCGTTCGCCGGGCGCGATGTGCACGACCTTGCGGGGTGTGTCGCCGTCGGCGGGGTGGCGGGCCTTGAGCGTGCCGGTGTCCGCGAGCGCGTAGAAGCCCTCGTCCGAGGCGAGCTTGCCGGAGCGCACCAGCGAGTCGGCGACCTCGCGGACGTTGTCCCGGATACGGCTGCCCGCCCGGCCGACGCCCCAGGCCTCCCGCGCCCGCTGGACCAACAGGTCCTCGTGGACGGGCCCTTCGGCCCCGACGATCCGGGCCAGCACCTCGCGCAGCGCGGGCCGGGCCTCGGGGGTGTGCAGTTCGTGGCGCGGGCTGACGGTGACGGCGCCGGGGGCGTACGGCGCGCTCCACTCGCGTTCGGTGCCGAGATCGACGGGGACGCGCTCGGACGGGGCTTCGGCCCGCTCCTCCGGCGCCGGCGCGGTGGGTGCCGGACCGGTCACCGCGGTCGACGGGCCGCTGGCCACGGCCTGTTCCACGGCCTCGCGCAGCCGCCGCTCGGCAGCCGCGCGGCCCCGGTACCAGTCGGTGCCCCAGATGCGGTGCAGCCGCCAGCCGAGTCCGTTCAGCACCTGCTCGCGCAGCCGGTCCCGGTCGCGGGCGGCCTTGGAGGAGTGGTACATCGCGCCGTCGCACTCGATGCCGAGGGCGTACGCGCCGGGCAGCTCGGGGTGGCGTACGCCGAGGTCGATGCGGTAACCGGCGACACCGACCTGCGGCTGGACCCGGTAGCCCCAGCCGCGCAGCACGGCGAGGACGGACTCCTCGAAGGGGCTGTCGGGTTCGGCGTCCGACTGGACGACGTCACGGGCGAGGACGGCGGGGCCGCTCTCGGCGTACTCCAGGTAGCGCTTGAGGTACTGGACGCTCTCGTTGGGGCTGTCGGCCAGGCTGGTGCCCCGGAAGGAGGAGACGACCTCCATGCGGAAGCGGGCGCGGGTGACGGCCACGTTGAGGCGCCGCCAGCCGCCGTTCTTGTTGATGGGGCCGAAGTTGAGCCCCAGGCGGCCGTGTTCGTCGGGGCCGTAGCCGATCGACATGATCATCACGTCGCGCTCGTCGCCCTGCACCGACTCCAGGTTCTTCACGAAGAACCCGTCGAGCCGGTCCTCGGTGAAGCAGTGGTCGAGGTCGGGCCGGGCGAGGCGGGCCTGCTGCACGGCCAGGTCGATGGCGGACGCCTGCGCCTGTGACAGGGCGACGACACCGAGGGTCTTGCCGGGCCGGGTGTCGAAGTGGTGCAGCACCCGCCGGGCCACGAACTCGGCCTCGGCCCGGTTGTCCCGGCGGCCACCTCGGTCGTAGACGCCGTCGGCGGCGAGGAAGGCCACGCCCACGTCGTCGCCCTCGGCCAGGGCGCCGGGGAAGGTGATCATCGAGTTGGCGTAGAACTCGCGGTTGCTGAAGGTGATCAGGTTCTCGTGGCGGCTGCGGTAGTGCCAGCGCAGGGGGAGTTCGCGCATCGCGCCCGCCTTGCAGGCGTGCAGCAGGGACTCGAAGGAGTCGGGCAGGTCCTCGGCGTACTCGTCGGAGTCGTCGTCCACCGCGGAGTCGAAGAAGGAGGTCGGCGGGAGCTGCTTGTCGTCACCGGCGACGATCAGGGTGCGCCCCCGGTAGATGCAGTTCACGGCGTCGCTGGGCCGTACCTGGGACGCCTCGTCGAACACCACCACGTCGAAGTGGAAGTCCGGGGGCAGGAACTGGCTGACGGTCAGCGGGCTCATCATGAAGCACGGCTTGACCGCCTGGACGACCTCGCGGGTGCGGCCGAGCAGCTCACGCACGGGCATGTGCCGGGTCTTCTTCTCGGCCTCGCGGACGATGACGGCGCCGCCGCCCCCGGCGAAGTTGCGCGGGCGCCGCTTGTTGCACGCCTCCGTCACCGCCCCGCCCGCCGCTGCCACCAGCCGCAGGTCGGCGGCGCGGAAGTCGGCCACGCGGGTGTCGAGGTCCTCGGAACGGGTGCTGCGCAGCCGCGGATCGGTGGCGAGGAGGTCGTCCGCCCAGGCGCGCAGTACGGCCTGTTCGGCGACCTCGGGCAGGCGCTGCGGATCGAGTCCGCGCTCTGCGGCACCGGCCACCAGGGCGTCGGCGCCGTGCCGGGCGAGCACGGCGACCCCGCCGAGGTGGGCGTGCCAGACCTCGGGGCCCTGCGGGTCGTCCAGCAGGGCGTCGACGGCCCCTTGGGCCTGGTCGAGGGGGCCGAGCAGGGCGGGCGAGAGCTGGGTGCGCCGGGCCGGGCCGAACTGGTCGAGCAGCTCGGCGACGGCCCGGTTCCAGCGTTCGGCGCGGGCGGTGGCGGCGGCGCACCAGGCGGCGAACGCGGCGCGGATCTGGTCGGCGAGCAGCGCGGGCAGCGGATCGGGGTCGGCGTCGGCGGCGAGGCGGTCGGCCAGCAGGCCGGGGCGCTCGGCCGGGGCTCCGAGCACGGCGACACGGTCGGCTGTGGCGAGGGCCCGGTCCGTGTCGGCGCAGGCCGGGAGGGTGCGCGGGGTGTAGGGACCGAGCAGGTCCTGGTGGGCGTCGGCGAGGCGGGCGGCCTCGGCTGCGGCCCGGTGCCAGGCGAGCGCCTGGTCGAGCCGGCCGAGGAGGGCCTTGTCCCAGGTGCCGGTGCGGGTGAGTCCGGTGAGCGTCTCGCGGTCGGCCTTGTACTGCGCGGAGAAGCGGGCCATCAGACCCTTGTGCTGCTCACCGAACCTCGCCACCAGTTGTGGGAGTCCGGGTTCGGTGAGCACCTTCTCGGCGAACACGTCGGCGGCGGCCGCGCGGGCCTGCTCCTCGGCGTCGAGGGCGGTACGCAGTTCGGCGGCGGCGGTGTGGGCGCGGCGCAGCGTCCCGGCGTCGAACCAGCCGCGCGGCGGGCGGTGTCCGGCGGTGGTGAGCGCGGCCAGCTCGCACAGGACGAACGCGGCCTCGGGCCGGTCCGGCTTGGGCATGCCGAAGAGGTCGGCGAGCTGGGCGGTCTGGGCGGTGATGTCGTCGGGCAGGGCGCCGTCGGCGGGCGGGGTCGTACCGGGCAGGCCGGCGGAGAGGGTACGGACGAGCTGCTGGAGTTCGCGGACCGTGCGGGGTTCGTCCACGGTGGCGGCGAAGGGGCGGCGTCCGGCGGCGGTGACCAGGGCGCCGAGGGCGTCGGCGGCCTCGGAGACTGCCTGGTGCGGGGCGGTGCCGGTGAGTCCACGCCAGGCGAAGGCGTCGCCCTCGGCGGCGGGCCGCCAGGCGCGGGCGACGGTTCCGGCGGCGGTCAGGAGTTCCTGGAGGGCGGCGGCGCTCAGCGCGCGGGCGGCCTTGGCGTTGCGGGCGCCGAGCGGGAGCTGCGGGGTTCCGGCCTGCTCCAGCAGGACGAGCCGGCCGAGTACGTCGTGCAGGGTGCGGCCGAGGGGGTCGCGGGTCTCGTTCATGGCGGCCGCGTAGGCGGACAGCTCCTCGCGCAGGGCGCGGGCGCGCTCCAGCTCGTGGGCGGCGGCGCCGGTGACGCGGGCCTCGGTGGTGAGCACCCGCGCGAGTTCGGTGGCCACGGCCTTCTTACTGGTGTCACCGCTGTGCAGGGCCATGACGAAGTCACCGAGGCCGACCCCGGTCAGCCGGTTGCGTACGACGTCCAGGGCGGCGGCCTTCTCGCTGACGAACAACACGCTGCGGCCCGCGTGCATGAGGGCGGCGATCAGGTTGGTGATGGTCTGGCTCTTGCCGGTGCCGGGCGGTCCGCTCATCACCAAGGACCGGCCGTCCAGGGCGGCGGCGACGCAACCGCGCTGGGAGGCGTCGGCGTCGAGGACGAGCGGGGTGCGCTCGGGCAACTGGACCTCGTCGATGCGGTCGAGGCCGGGCGGCTCGAAGTCGACCAGGTCGGCGGGGAGCCCGGCGTCGGGGCCGAGGGCGACGGCGCGTACCAGCGGGTGGGCGAGGATCTGCTCCTCGTTCTGCTGGAGGTCCTGGTACATCGCCTCGCGGTGGGAGGCGAACAGACCGAGGACCGCGCGGTCCGCGACCTCCCAGCCCGGCTGTCCGGCACTCGCCCTGCGGGCGGCGGCGAGGACGGCGGTCAGGTCGGCGGCGTCGGTGCCGGTGACGGCCGTCCAGTCGACGCCGAGCCGGTCCAGCTTCACGGCGAGCGCCGGGTTGTGGATGCGCTCCTGGCCTTCGGCCGGGTGGAGGCGGTAACGGCGGTTGCCGTCCCGGCGCAGCTCCACGGGGACCAGGAGCAGCGGGGCGGCGCTGCTCTCATGGGCGCCGGGCTCGCGCCAGTCGAGCATGCCGACGCCGAGCCAGAGCACCCAGAGGCCGTAGTCGTTGTACATCTGGCCGGACTTCTGGCGGAGTTGGTACAGCGAGCCGTCCAGGGCGGCCTGGGTGGTCTTCTGGGTGACCAGGCCGGGCCGGGAGCGGCGGCCGGTGCCGGCGTCGCCCGTCTTGGTCAGCTCGACCCCGGTCTCCCGTTCGGTGACGGGGGCGAAGTCCCAGCCCTTGGTCAGCTCCGCGAGGAGGGCGGCCGGATCCGGTGCGGTGATCTCCAGGGTGGCGGTCCTGGTGTGCCGGAAGTTCAGCAGCCGGTTGCGGCCGCCCATGTCCAGCAGAGAGTTCCGCCATCCGTCGAGCACGGCCTTCAACAGGGTGTGCGGCTGATGGGCCATGTGGTGGGTACCTCCTGGAGCTGCGCAGGGGTGACCACTCTCTCCGGCCCCCCTGGAGGTATCTCCCTATCAGCTACGCTCCGTCGCCACACTCAAGATCGACAAGCCGATATGGATCTGTTGTGAAAGTACGGGGAATTTCCCGCACATGAGGGCCTGCGCCTCTTGACCCCGGCCACGACCGGACTCCCCCGGCGGGCGCGGCGGCCTGAGCCGACCGCGCCCGCCGGTGGCCGGATCAGCCGCCCATCTCCCGGTACTCGGCGACCAGCGCCCGCGTCGACGGGTCGAGGCCGGGCACGTCGGCGCCTTCGGTGAGGGCGGGTTCGATGCGCTTGGCCAGGACCTTGCCCAGCTCGACGCCCCACTGGTCGAAGGAGTCGATGTTCCAGACGGCGCCCTGGACGAACACCTTCTGCTCGTAGAGCGCGATCAGTTGGCCCAGCACGGACGGGGTCAGCTCGGGCGCCAAGATGGTGGTCGTCGGCCGGTCGCCCTGGAAGGTCTTGTGCGGGACCAGTTCCTCCGGCACTCCCTCCTCGCGGACCTCCTCGGCGGTCTTGCCGAAGGCGAGGGCCTGGGTCTGGGCGAAGAAGTTGGCCATCAACAGGTCGTGCTGAGCCTTGAGTTCGTCGCTCAGTTCGTCCACGGGGCGGGCGAAGCCGATGAAGTCGGCCGGGATGAGCTTGGTGCCCTGATGGATCAACTGGTAGTAGGCGTGCTGCCCGTTGGTACCGGGCGTGCCCCACACCACCGGGCCGGTCTGCCACTCCACCGGGCTGCCGTCACGCTGCACGGACTTGCCGTTGGACTCCATGTCCAACTGCTGCAGATACGCCGTGAACTTCGACAGGTAGTGGCTGTACGGCAGGACCGCGTGGGACTGGGCGTCGAAGAAGTTGCCGTACCAGATCCCCAGCAGGCCCAGCAGCAGCGGGGCGTTGTCCTCCGCCGGAGCGGTGCGGAAGTGCTCGTCGACGGTGTGGAAACCGTCCAGCAGCTCCCGGAAGCGGTCCGGGCCGATGGCGATCATCAGCGACAGGCCGATCGCCGAGTCGAAGGAGTACCGGCCCCCGACCCAGTCCCAGAACTCGAACATGTTGTCCACGTCGATACCGAACCCGGTGACCTTCTCCGCGTTCGTCGACAGCGCCACGAAGTGCTTCGCGACCGCCTTGTCGTCACCGAGGACGTCCAGCAGCCACTTGCGGGCCGACGTGGCGTTGGTGATCGTCTCGATCGTCGTGAACGTCTTCGACGCCACGATGAACAGCGTCTCCGCCGGGTCCAGATCGCGGATCGCCTCGTGGAGGTCCGCGCCGTCCACGTTCGAGACGAACCGGACGGTCAGGTCACGGTCGGTGAAGGGACGCAGCGCCTCGAACGCCATCGCCGGACCCAGGTCGGAGCCGCCGATACCGATGTTGACGATGTTCTTGATCCGCTTGCCGGTGTGACCGGTCCACTCACCCGAGCGGACCCGCTCGGCGAAACCGGCCATCTTGTCCAGCACCGCGTGCACGGCGGGGACGACGTTCTCCCCGTCGACCTCCACCACCGCATCCCGCGGGGCACGCAGCGCGGTGTGCAGCACGGCCCGGTCCTCGGTCGAGTTGATCCGGTCACCACGGAACATCGCATCCCGCTGACCGAACACATCCGTGGCGACGGCCAGTTCACGCAGCAGTCGCAGCGCCTCGTCGTCCACGAGCTGCTTGCTGTAGTCGATGTAGAGGTCCCCGACCTGGACCGTGTACGTCCGCCCGCGCTCGGGGTCGGCGGCGAAGAGCTCCCGCAGGCTCGTTCCGCCGAATCCCTCGCGGTGCCCCTCGAGAGCGGCCCACTCGGGCGTCCGGTTGAGTGCTGTACGGCCTTCTGCGTTCATCTCCGGCTTCCGCCTTCCTCTCCTGCTGCGCCTGTCCTGCCACGTGTGCCCGCCGCGGCGGGACCAACCTAATTGATCACCCCGGACCCGGACCGGTGGTGACACCGTCCTGGGCCGCGTCCTTGGATACGTCCGCCGCGCGCGCCGGTATCAGCGAGAGCACCGCCAGTGCGAAGAGCGCGGCCGTGAGCAGGGCGGGCGCGCCGAGGCCGAGGGTGCGGGCGGCGATGCCGCCCAGCAGGGCGCCGAGCGGGGCACCGGCGGTCGAGGCGGTGCGGAAGGCGGCCGAGACGCGGCCGGTCATGGCGGCGGGGGCCCGCTGCTGCATCAGCGTCACCTGGTTGACGTTCCACACCATGCCCATCGCGCCGAGCAGCAGCATCCCGGCGACCAGCGCCGTCAACTCCCGCACGGAGCCCATCAGGAGCAGCGCGCCGGTCTGCACCGTGCCGCCCAGCAGCAGGGCCCGTACCCGGCCGAGGCGGCGCGCCGCACGCTGGGCCAGGAAGCCGCCGGCGATGCTGCCGACCGAGTAGGCGGTCATGGCCGCCGCGTATCCGGTGGTGCCCGCGTGCAGCCAGCCGGTGACGTGCAGGACGAGGGTGGCGATCAGGGCGCCCATGCCGATGTTGCACAGCAGGGTTGCCCCGCAGACGGCGCGGAGCACCCGGTCCCGCCACAGGGCGCGCAGGCCATCTCCTATGTCGGCGCGCAAGGTGGCACCGGCCGGGCGCGGTTCGCGTGACGGCGTCTCGACGCGCAGGGAGGCCACGAGGGCGGCGCCCAGGAGGTAGGTGACGGCGTCGGCCGCGTAGGGAAGGAAGGCCCCGGCCGTCAGCAGCAGCGGCACTAGGGGGCCGCCGAGCAGGCCCCCGGCGACTTGCTGACCGGTCATCAGGCGGGCGTTGGCACTGCCCAGGGACTCCGGGCGGACCACGGAGGGCAGCAGGGCGGTGGCGGCGTTGTCGAACAGGGTCTGGAGTGCGGTGAGGGAGAAGGCGAGCGCGATCAGCAGCGGGATCGAGGCATGTCCGAGGGCCACCGCGAGGGCGAAGGCGGCGACGAGCAGCCCGCGCGCCACGTCCACGGCCCACATGGCGCGCCGTTGGTCCACACGGTCGGCCAGGGCTCCGCCCAGCAGTCCGAACAGCAGCCAGGGCACATAGCCGCAGGCGGTCACCGCGGCGACGGCGAGCGGGTCATCGGTGAGCCGCACGGCGAGCAGGGGCAGCGCGGCCGTGCGCAGCGCGTCGCCGAAGCGGGAGAGGACGGCGGCCGTCCACAGCCGTCCGAACCCCCCGCGCCAGGCGGGCGTCGTCGGCACCGCCTGAGCCGCCTGAGCCGTCGTCATGTCCGTTCCCCCTGAGTCGCAGTGACCTCACCCACGGTAGGGGGCACCACTGACAACGAGGGCCGGACAGGGGACGGGACAGCTCCGGCCGGGCATCCCCTCTGGGGTCCCGGCCGGTGTCAATTCCTAGATCTCGCCCCGCAGTTTGGCGAGCGCCTCGGCGAGGATCGCCTCGCCGTCCGCGTCGCTGCGCCGCTCACGCACATAGGCGAGGTGCGTCTTGTAGGGCTCGGTGCGCGGCGGGTCCGGCGGGTTGTCCCGGTCCTGACCGGCCGGGAAGCCGCAGCGCGGGCAGTCCCAGGTGTCGGGGACCTGCGCGTCGCTGGCGAAGCTCGGCTGGGTCTCGTGCCCGTTGGAGCACCAGAAGGAGATGCGCAGACGCGGTGCGGACTCGCCGCGCTCGGCCTCGCCCATCGGCCCCGCACCGACCCGGCTTCCCCGGATCGCGTTGCCACTTGCCACGGTCGTAACTCCCTGCGTGATGGTGCCGCGAAGCAGGTCGGCCTATCGCTTCGCCGCGAGCGCCTCAGTCTACGTAAGGCCCAACGCACGTCCAGTGATGGGAGGTAACGCCCCCGACCAGACGCAAGCCCCATGATAGGCCGCGCTCGTGAGCGCGTACCGAACATGGGGCCTTACGTGTGGAATCTATGTACTTGTGGGACGTGCGGGGCACCGCGGCTGTACGCGCGCCCCGGCCTCGGTACCGGTCAGCCGCTCGACTTCATGAGCAGGCCGAGCACGATGATGGAGGCGAACCAGAGCACGGCGATCACGACCGTGATGCGGTCGAGGTTGCGCTCGGCGACCGAGGAGCCGCCCACGGAGGACTGCATGCCACCACCGAACATGTCGGAGAGGCCGCCGCCCTTCCCCTTGTGCATCAGCACCAGCAGCATCAGCAGCAGGCTGAAGACGATCAGGGCGATCGAGAACCCCAAAACCACGGCTGGACCAACTTCCTCGGATTCGGATGGACGGATTCGGAAACGGACGACGGGGGCACGACACCAGGCCATGCCCCCGCAAGAGTACGACGTATCGCCGCTACCGCCTACTCGCGGCCGTCATCACTGATCGCGGAACCGCACGATCTTGACGAACTCGTCGGTGTCCAGCGACGCGCCGCCCACCAGGGCGCCGTCGATGTCCGGCTTGGCCATGATCTCGGCGACGTTGCCGGACTTCACCGAGCCGCCGTACTGGATGCGGATCTTGTCGGCGACGTCCCCTGAGTACAGCTCCGCGAGCTTGCCCCGGATCGCGCCGCAGACCTCCTGCGCGTCCTCGGAACCGCAGACCTTGCCGGTGCCGATGGCCCACACGGGCTCGTAGGCGATCACGACGGTCTCGGCCTGCTCGGCCGGGACGTCCTTCAGACCGCCCTCGACCTGGGCGAGGGTGTGGTCGACGTGGTTCCCGGCCTCGCGGACGTCCAGCTCCTCGCCGACGCACAGGATCGGGGTGATGCCGTTCTTGAAGGCGGCCTTGACCTTGGCGTTGACCACGTCGTCGGTCTCGTGGTGGTACTGACGGCGCTCGGAGTGGCCGGCGAGCACGTAGGCGCACTTCAGCTTGGCCAGCATCGGGCCGGAGATCTCGCCGGTGTAGGCACCGGAGTCGTGCTGGGAGATGTCCTGGGCGCCGTACTTGATCTTGAGCTTGTCGCCGTCGACCAGGGTCTGCACGGACCGCAGGTCGGTGAAGGGCGGCAGGACGGCGACCTCGACGGCGTCGTAGTCCTTGTCGGCCAGGGCGAAGGCGAGCTTCTGGACGTGCGCGATGGCCTCGAGGTGGTTGAGGTTCATCTTCCAGTTGCCCGCCATGATCGGCGTGCGAGTGGTCATGCGGGGTCAGTCCTCCAGTGCGGCGAGGCCGGGGAGCGTCTTGCCCTCGAGATATTCGAGGGAGGCGCCGCCGCCGGTCGAGATGTGGCCGAATGCGTTCTCGTCGAAACCGAGCGTACGCACCGCGGCGGCGGAGTCGCCGCCGCCGACGACGGTGAAGCCGTCGGAGTCGACCAGGGCCTGGGCGACCGCCTTGGTGCCCTCGGCGTAGTCGGGGTGCTCGAAGACGCCCATCGGACCGTTCCAGAAGACGGTCTCGGCGTCGGCGAGCTTCGAGGCGTACAGCTCGCGGGTCTTCGGGCCGATGTCGAGACCCTCCTGGTCGGCGGGGATCTTGTCCGCGTCGACCACGGTGTGCCGGGAGGGGGCCTTGGTCTTCAGGTCCGGGAACTCCGGGGAGACCAGGACGTCGACGGGCAGGACCAGCTCCACGCCGCTCTTCTCGGCGCGCTCCATGTACTCCTTGACGACCGGGATCTGGTCCTCCTGGAGGAGGGAGATGCCGACCTCGTGGCCCTGCGCCTTGAGGAAGGTGTAGGCCATGCCGCCGCCGATGAGCAGGCGGTCGGCCTTGCCGAGCAGCTCGTCGATGACGGCGAGCTTGTCGGAGACCTTGGCACCGCCGAGCACGACGACGTAGGGGCGCTTGACGTCGTCGGTGAGCTTCTTCAGGACGCCGACCTCGCGCGCGATCAGGTAGCCGGCGTAGTGCGGCAGCCGGGCCGGGAGGTCGTAGACGGAGGCGTGCCCCCGGTGCACGGCGCCGAAGCCGTCACCCACGTACACGTCGGCGAGGGCGGCCAGCCGGTCGGCGAACTCGCCGCGCTCGGTGTCGTCCTTGGAGGTCTCGCCGGGGTTGAAGCGCAGGTTCTCGATGACCGCGACCTGGCCGGGCTCCAGGCCGTCGACGGCCGCGTGGGCGGCGGGGCCGACGGTGTCCTCGGCGAAGGCGACCGGCGTACCGAGGAGTTCGGCGAGGCGCTCGGCGACGGGCAGCAGCGAGAAGGCCGGGTCCGGGGCGCCCTTGGGACGGCCCAGGTGGGAGGCGACGACCACCTCGGCGCCCGCGTCCGCGAGGGCCTTGATGGTGGGCACGACGGCACGGATGCGGCCGTCGTCGGTGATGGTCCCGTCGGCCAGCGGCACGTTGAGGTCGGCGCGGACGAAGACCCGCCTGCCGCTCACGCCGTCGGCGAGAAGTTCGTCGATCGTCTTCATTGAGTGGACTCCTGGAGAGGGCTCGTGGTGCCCCTGATCGTAAGAGGGCGTGGTCCGTGCGTGAGACAGGGCCCGGACAGCGCGGCCGTGCGCTGCCCGAGCCCTGCTCTCACTTCAAGGTCCTGCTGTGTCCGATCCGGTGGATCAGAGCTGCTCGCCGACGAAGACCGTCAGGTCCACGAGGCGGTTGGAGTAGCCCCACTCGTTGTCGTACCAGCCGAGGATCTTCACCGTGTTGCCGTCCTGGACCATGGTCAGGGACGAGTCGAAGGTGCAGGAGGCCGGGTCGCCGACGATGTCGGAGGACACGATCTCGTCCTCGGTGTAGGACAGGAAGCCCTTCAGGGAGCCGTCCTCGGAGGCCTTCTTGAACGCGGCGTTGACCTCGTCCTTGGTGACCTCGCGCTGCAGCTCCACGACCAGGTCGGTGGCCGAGCCGGTCGGGACCGGGACGCGCATGGCGATGCCGTCCAGCTTGCCCTTGAGCTGCGGCAGGACCAGCGCGGTGGCCTTGGCGGCACCGGTCGTGGTCGGGATGATGTTCTCGGCGGCGGCGCGGGCACGACGCAGGTCCTTGTGCGGGAAGTCAAGGATGCGCTGGTCGTTGGTGTACGCGTGCACCGTGGTCATCAGACCGCTGACGATGCCGAAGTTCTCGTCCAGGACCTTCGCCATCGGCGCCACACAGTTGGTGGTGCACGAGGCGTTGGAGATGACGTGGTCCTTCGCCGGGTCGTACTTGTCCTGGTTGACGCCCATCACGATGGTGATGTCCTCATCCTTGGCCGGAGCCGAGATGAGGACCTTCTTGGCGCCGCCGGCCAGGTGCTTGGCGGCGTCGTCACGCTTGGTGAAGATGCCGGTCGACTCGATGACGATGTCGACGCCCAGCTCGCCCCACGGGATGTCGGCGGGGTTGCGCTCGGAGAGCACCTTGATGGTGTGGCCGTCGACCGTGATGGTGTCGGCGGTGTGGGTGACCTCGGCCTTGAGGCGGCCCAGGATCGTGTCGTACTTGAGCAGGTGCGCCGTGGTCGCGGTGTCACCCAGGTCGTTGACAGCCACAACCTCGATGTCCGCACCCTGCTCCAGCAGAGCGCGGAAGTAGTTACGCCCGATGCGGCCGAAGCCGTTGATGCCTACGCGGATCGTCACGAACCGATCTCCTCGTTGGTACGCCGGCTATGCGGTGCCGGCGAGCTGTATTTGGGATGTCCCCGACCACCCACGACCCTACCCCTCCGCAGCCCCTGGGGTGACATCGAGATGGCGCATACACGGGCAGGCGTTCCGTACCCGTCAGTAGGGTACGGACCGCCCCGGAACGGCGGTGGATTCACTCCTATTTGTCATGGAATGACGGGCACCGCCGACGCGCTTTTCACTCGTTCGTGAGCGGGTTGGCTCACCTGATGCGGGGCCGCCGCGCGCACCGTTGAGAGGGGGTCTCGCTCACCTGTCGAGCGCGGCCAGCGCCTTGCGGACGAGGGCGGTCCGCTCGGACCCCGACACCACCTGATCCAGGCCGAATCCGAGCAGCACGGTGTCGTCGGTGGTGACGGCTCCGTAGGTCTGGAAGAGGGCCCCGGTCCGGGTCCAGTCCTTCAGCACCGCGGGGCTGCCGGCCGGGGGTCCGGCGGCGCGCCAGGGGCCGAGGGAGGTCTCGAACCCTTCCGTCTCCTTCGCGGTGCCGCCGGTGACGAGCGAGGCGTCGTCGGCGAGTACGCCGTGGCCGCCGGTTCCGGGGTCGGTGATGTAGGAGAGGGACACCTCGACCGTCCTGCCCGCGTAGGCGCTCAGGTCGAAGTCCACCCGCTGCCAGCCCGCCGACCGGCCGGTGAGGCTGTGCCAGCGGCCCGTGGTGCCGGTGGCCGCGCAGGAGTTGCCCGACAGCGTCAGGTAGTGCCGGAGCCAGGGGTGCTCCTCGACCAGGAACCCGGCCCCGCACTCGGCGGGCACGGCGTCGGTGGTGGCACCGCCCGCCTCCGGCAGGGTCGTCCAGTCCTCGGCGCCCACGGTGTGGACCTCCACCACCGCGTGGTCGTAGCCGCGCTCGGTGTCCCACAGCAGCCGGGTGCCGAACGCGGGCCGGTCGGCGGCGGTGACACCGGTGAGGTCGACGGTGCGGGTGAGGCGCTTGTAGGAGTCGTCGGTGTGCACGGCGGCGGCCATGTACGAGCCCGCGTACGGCCCGTACGGGTTGACGGCACCGGCGAAGCGGCCCGCGCCCGCGCTGCGGAACCGCGGGTACCGGTCGGCGGGCAGCTCGTCCGAGGTGACCCCGTAGGCACCGGCCGCGTCGAGCGGGTCGCCGGGCGCGTCCCCGAGCGCGGCCGTGGCGCCGTTCAGCGCGCCGGTGCCGGTGACGCCGGTGACGCCCGTGGTGGAGGTCCGGCTGTAGGCGCCCAGGTAGTACTGGCTGAAGTCGTCGGAGAGGTTGCCGCCGCCGAGGTCCACGTCGCCTCCGGCCTGCTCGCCGGCCTCGATCAGCCTGCCGCCCTCGTTGAGGTACGCGCGGAGCTGGAGCTGGGTGGCGTTGCCGGGGCCGTCGGGGCCGGAGTAGTGCACGACGGTGCGGAAGTGGCCGAGTACGCCGAGGGCGTCGGGGGCGCCGCGCCGGGCGGTGTCCCACACCAGGGGCCTTCGTCCGGCAGCCTTCAGGGCGTCGGCGTAGGCGCGGGCCCGGGTCGCGGGCGCGCCCTCCTCGGCGACGACGAGGGTGTCGGCGGCGGCACGGTCGGCGACGGTGTAGGTGAAGTGCGGGCCGGCCGTCCCGCGTCCGTCGCGGCCGGTTCCGGTGGACCACACCTCGACCCGGTCGCCGGGCCTGCCGCCGGGCACCTCGGCGCGGTACTGGTCGAAGTGGAGGTTGTCGTCGCCGCCGTAGTTCTCGCCGCCCTTCCAGGGGCGCAGGGTCCGCTCGTGCGGGCGTCCGCCGTTGACGCGGTACACCAGCCGCTTGTCCCGGACCGCCTTGCGGGCGACGACGGAGACCTGCTGCCCGGTACCCCGCGCGTAGGAGGTGGTGAAGGCGGCCGGGGTGAAGTCGGGGGCGCTCAGACCGACCGAGGAGACGGGCCGGTCGGGGTGGGCGGCGGTCTCGGCCACGGACAGCGCGAACGGCACGTTCTTCTCGAACTCCCGCTGGATCAGCTTCTCGTCGTCCGGGAAGGTGAAGACCGAGCGGCAGTCGTCGGGGTTCCAGGAGTCGTCCGGGTCGGACTCCGCGGCGCTCTCGCAGGTGGACATCTCGGGGGTGAACATCGCCATGCCGTTGACGTTGGCGGCCTGTCCGTCGGCCTCGCCGTTGGTGGTGTACAGCTCCGAGGAGACCTGGGAACGGTAACCGGGGATCGCCGGATTGTCGGGCGTTCCGGCCAGCGCCTTGTAGAGGACGTCGTCGGGGGTGTCGGTGGCGACCTGCCAGCCCACGCCGTAGAGGAGGAGCTCGGCGGCGGAGTGGTAGTTGATGCCGTACGCGAACCCGACGCGCTTCTCCAGCGCGTCCAGCGCCCGCGTCTCGGGCTCGGAGCCCGCGCTCGGGCCGCGGTAGGTCTCGCTCGCGGGGTTGGGGGACGAACCCTCGTCGTCGTAGCCCCACTTGTAGCCGAAGTTGCGGTTGAGGTCGACGCCGTCGCCGGTGCCGATGACGCCGTCGCCGTTGACGTCGCGCAGGTTCTTCCGCCACAGCCGGGTGCCGGAGTCCTTGAAGGTGTAGTCGTAGCCGTCGGGGTTGGCGGACAGCACGAACCACAGCTCGGTCGTGTCGACGAGCTTCCTGATCCGTCTGTCCGAGCGGTAGTTGTCCAGGTAGTGGTGCATCAGGCGCCGGGTCATCTCCGGGGTGATCCACTCGCGCGCGTGCTGGTTGGACATGTACAGCACGGCGGGCCGGGAGCCGTCCTTCGAGGTCCGGGCGTTCCTGGTGACCTTGAGCGCGAGGATGTCCTGGCCGCCCACCGTGCGGCCGATGGACTCGACCTTGGCGAGGCCGGGGTTCTCCCGCGCGGTGCGCACCAGCTCCTCCCTGAGCCCGCCGCTGCCGCTGTACGGGCGGAACACGCCCTGGGCCGCGGCCCTGACGCGCTTCTCGGCGCCGGTCGGCAGGGTGCTCTCGGTGAGGCGGACACCCTGCTCACCCAGGCGGCGGGCCTGCCGGTCGGTGAGGTAGACCTCGACGGCGGTCCGGCCGCGTGCGGCCACCCGCTCGCCCAGCTCGTGGGCGTCCTGCCCGGCCCTAAGGAGCAGGGGCACCTGGGCGCGGGTCACCTCGGCCCGGAAGACCTTGACCTCGTCACCGCCGGCGGCGGGCGTCGCGTCCCGCGCCTGGGCGACGGGCGTGAGGCAGGCCGCTCCGGCCAGCAGCGCCCCGACGGCGAGGACCGCCCTGGCCCCGGGTCTCGCTCCGTGTCTCATGAACCCCCCTCGCGGTGGTCCGCCACAGCGGCGAACAGGTTGCCAGGCTCATGTCACTGCATGATCGAGTCAAGAGCGCCCCAAGGACACGCGAAACGCCGGTGCCGACCACCCGAACGGGCGGCGGCACCGGCGTCTGCGCGGTCCTTCTCATGGCCGAGCCGGGCCTGCGGCTCAGCCGACGAGGTTGTCCGCCAGCTCCTCCGAGAGGTTGGCCTCGGTGCTGGGGATGCCCAGGTCGGAGGCGCGCTTGTCGGCCATCGCCAGCAGCCGGCGGATGCGCCCGGCGACCGCGTCCTTGGTCAGCGGCGGGTCGGCGAGCGCGCCCAGCTCCTCCAGGGACGCCTGCTTGTGCTCCATGCGCAGCCGCCCGGCGGCGGCGAGGTGCTCGGGCACCTCCTCGCCCAGGATCTCCAGCGCCCGCTGCACCCGCGCCCCGGCGGCCACGGCGGCCCGCGCCGAGCGGCGCAGGTTGGCGTCGTCGAAGTTGGCGAGCCGGTTGGCGGTCGCGCGGACCTCGCGCCGCATCCGGCGCTCCTCCCAGGCGAGCACCGACTCGTGCGCGCCGAGCCGGGTGAGCAGGGCGCCGATGGCGTCACCGTCACGGACGACGACCCGGTCCACGCCCCGCACCTCGCGGGCCTTGGCGGCGATCGAGAGCCTGCGGGCGGCGCCGACCAGCGCGAGCGCGGCCTCGGGGCCGGGGCAGGTCACCTCCAGCGAGGAGGACCGGCCGGGCTCGGTGAGCGAACCGTGCGCCAGGAAGGCTCCGCGCCAGGCCGCCTCGGCGTCACAGGTGGCGCCGGACACCACCTGCGGGGGCAGACCCCGGATCGGGCGTCCCCGGCCGTCCACGAGCCCGGTCTGGCGGGCCAACTGGTCGCCGCCCGCCACGACCCGCACCACGTAGCGCGAGCCGCGCCGCAGCCCGCCGGGCGCCATCACGATCAGCTCGGAGCTGTGGCCGAAGATCTCCAGGATGTCCCGCTTGAGGCGCCGGGCCGCCATCGCGGTGTCCAGCTCCGCCTCGATCACAATGCGCCCGCTCACCAGGTGGAGGCCGCCGGCGAACCGCAGAATGGCGGAGACCTCCGCCTTTCTGCAGCAGGTCCGGGTGACGGGGAGCCGGGAGATCTCGTCCTTCACCGCTGCCGTCATCGCCATGGGCCGATCCTTCCATGCATCCGAAAAATACGGTCGTACGCGGCGGCCAGCAGCTCCGGATCGTGCCGGGGAGTTCCGTCGGTCCGGGCCACCGGCGCCAGCTCGACCGCGGCTCCCAGCCGCTTGGCGGCCTCGGTGAGCGAATCGCGGTCGGGCACGGCCGCCTCGTCGGCCAGCACCACGTCCAGGGCGAGTTTAGGGGCGTGTCGCCCCAAAACCTCCAAATGACGCTGCGGGGAGAAGCCCTCTGTTTCGCCGGGCTGCGGAGCGAGGTTCAGGGAGAGCACCCTGCGCGCCTTGGTCTGGGTGAGCGCGTCGAGCAGTTCGGGCACCAGCAGATGCGGGATGACCGAGGAGAACCAGGAGCCCGGCCCGAGCACCACCCAGTCCGCGTCCAGCACCGCTTCGACCGCCTCCGGCACGGCGGGCGGGTCGGACGGCACCAGGTGCACCGACTGCACCTCGCCCGGTGTCAGAGCGACCGTCGCCTGCCCGCGGACGGTGTCCACGTCCTCCGGCCGCTCCGGGTCGTGCCCCTTGACCAGGGCCTGCAGCTCCAGCGGAACCGCCGACATGGGCAGCACCCGGCCGTGCGCGCCGAGCAGTCTGCCGACCAGGTCCAGCGCCTGCACATGGTCGCCGAGCTGCTCCCACAGGGCGACGATCAGCACATTGCCGACCGCGTGGTCGTGCAGGTCGCCCTGGGACTGGAAGCGGTGCTGGATGACCCGGGCCCAGGTCTGGCCCCAGTCGTCGTCCCCGCACAGCGCGGCCAGCGCCTTGCGGAGATCGCCGGGCGGCAGCACGCCCAGCTCGTCGCGCAGGCGCCCGCTGGAGCCGCCGTCGTCGGCGACCGTGACGACGGCGGTGAGGTCACCGGTGATCCGGCGCAGCGCGGCGAGGGAGGCGGACAGGCCCATGCCGCCGCCTAGGGCGACCACCTTGGGCTGGGCCCCGCGCCTGCGGGGCCGCGCGCCCCGGACCTCCACGGGGCGGGACGCGCGGGCCTCGACGCCGGCACGGCTCAGACGCCCCTCGGGAACCACGCGGCGCAGGCCGCGCAGCCGCCGTGTACGTTCCGTCATTCGCGTCCCATGTCCCGGTGCACGACCACCGTCTCCACGCCCTCCGCCGCGAGGCGCGCGGCGAGCTTCTCCGACATGGCGACCGAGCGGTGCTTGCCGCCCGTACAGCCGATGGCGATGGTCACGTACCGCTTGCCCTCGCGGCGGTAACCGGCCGCGATCAGCCGGAGCAGCTCGGCGTACCGGTCGAGGAACTCCTTGGCGCCAGGCTGGTTGAAGACGTAGGAGGCGACCTCCTCGTTGACCCCGGTGAAGGGGCGCAGCTCCGGGACCCAGTGCGGGTTGGGCAGGAACCGCATGTCCGCGACGAGGTCGGCGTCGACCGGGAGGCCGTACTTGAAGCCGAAGGACATCACGGTGGCCCGCAGCTTGGGCTCCTCCTCGCCGGCGAACTGGGCGTCCATCTTGGCGCGCAGCTCGTGCACGTTGAGGCTGGAGGTGTCGATGACCAGGTCGGCGTCGCCGCGCAGCTCGCGCAGCAGCTCGCGCTCGGCGGCGATGCCGTCCACGATGCGGCCGTCACCCTGGAGGGGGTGCGGGCGGCGCACCGACTCGAAGCGGCGCACCAGGGCGTCGTCGGAGGACTCCAGGAAGACGATCCGCCGGGTGACGCCCCGGCTGTCGAGGTCGGCGAGGGATTCGCGGAGGTTGTCGAAGAAGCGGCGGCCGCGCACGTCCACGACGACCGCGATCCGCGCCACGTTGCCCTGGGAGCGGGCGCCCAGCTCCACCATGGTGGGGATGAGGGCGGGCGGGAGGTTGTCGACGACGAACCAGCCGAGGTCCTCCAGGCACTTCGCCGCCGTCGAGCGGCCCGCTCCGGACATGCCGGAGATGATCACCAGCTCGGGGATGGGCGCTTCGTTGGCCGCTGCCGGCGTGACGTCCGTACTCACCTGTGCTCCGTTGTCCTGTTCCGCTGCCCGTGGGTGACTGTCGTCCGTCGCCGCCTGGGTGCCTGCCCGCTGGGCCGTGGGCCGTGCCTGGTGCTCGGTCATGTCTCCTGCCCCCGTCGGTCGTCCGGGAGGCCCGCGCTCACGGACTCTCCGGAGGAACCGCCCGTCGTGTCGGGTTCCTCTTCCTCAATGATCTCTCCGGTCGCCGTGTTCACGGCGGGCGCGGCCGGGGCCGAACGGGCGAGAGCCACGGCGATGGTCTCGGCCGTCTTCCGGCCTATGCCGGGTACTTCCTGGATCTGTTCGAGCGTGGCGGCGCGCAGCCGCTTGACCGAACCGAAGTGCTTGATGAGGGCCTGCTTGCGCGTCTCGCCGAGGCCGGGCACCTCGTCCAGGGGGCCGCTGCGCAGCCGCTTGGCGCGTTTGGCGCGCTGGTAGGTGATGGCGAAGCGGTGGGCCTCGTCGCGCACGCGCTGGAGGAGGTAGAGGCCCTCGCTGCTGCGGGGCAGCACCACGGGGTCCTCCTCGCCGGGCACCCAGACCTCTTCCAGGCGCTTGGCGAGGCCGCACACGGCGATGTCGTCGATGCCCAGCTCGTCCAGGGCCCGCCGGGCGGCGGCGACCTGCGGGCGTCCGCCGTCGACCACCACGAGCTGGGGCGGGTAGGCGAACTTCCTGGGGCGGCCGTCGTCGTCCTTGGGTCCGGCGAAGCCGTCGTCCTCACCGGTGGCAGGGGCGCCGTCGACCGGGTGGGGCGTGCCGTTCACCGGGGTGTCCTCGGCGCCCGCCCACTCGCCGGAGCGCTCCTTCTCCGCCAGATAGCGGCGGAAGCGGCGGGTGATCACCTCGTGCATGGAGCGGACGTCGTCCTGACCGGCGAAGCCCTTGATCTGGAAGCGGCGGTACTCGTTCTTGCGCTGGAGGCCGTCCTCGAAGACGACCATGGAGGCCACCACGTCGTCGCCCTGGAGGTGGGAGATGTCGTAGCACTCGATCCGCAGGGGGGCGCTGTCGAGATCGAGGGCCCCGGCGATCTCCTCCAGCGCGCGCGAGCGGGTGGTGAGGTCGGAGGCGCGCTTGGTCTTGTGGAGCACGAGGGCCTGCTGGGCGTTGCGCTGGACGGTCTCCATCAGCGCCTTCTTGTCGCCGCGCTGCGGGATGCGCAGCGAGACGTTGGCCCCGCGCCGGACCGTCAGCCACTCCTGGACCGGCTCGACGGGGTCGGGCAGCGCCGGGACCAGCACCTCCTTGGGCACTGAGTCCCCGGTCTCCTCGCCGTAGAGCTGCTGGAGGGCGTGCTCGACGAGGGCGCCGGTGGTGATCTCCTCGACCTTGTCGGTGACCCAGCCGCGCTGGCCGCGCACCCGGCCACCGCGCACGTGGAAGATCTGGACGGCGGCCTCCAGCTCGTCCTCGGCGACGGCGATGAGGTCGGCGTCGGTCGCGTCGGCGAGCACGACCGCGTTCTTCTCCATGGCCTTCTTCAGCGCGCCGACGTCGTCGCGCAGGCGGGCGGCCCGCTCGTACTCCATCTCGTCGGACGCCTCGGCCATCTGCCGCTCCAGACGGCGGAGGTAGGTGCCGGTGCGGCCGGCCATGAAGTCGCAGAACTCCTCGGCCAGCTCGTAGTGGTCCTCCGGCGAGATCCGGCCGACGCAGGGCGCGGAGCACTTGCCGATGTACCCGAGCAGGCAGGGGCGGCCGGTGCGCTCGGCGTTCTTGAAGACACCGGCCGAGCAGGTGCGCACGGGGAAGACGCGCAGCAGCAGGTCGACGGTGTCCCGGATCGCCCACGCGTGGGCGTACGGGCCGAAGTACCGCACGCCCTTCCTCTTCTGACCGCGCATCACCTGCACGCGCGGGAACTCCTCGTTCATCGTCACCGCGAGGTACGGGTAGCTCTTGTCGTCGCGGTACTTGACGTTGAACCGGGGGTCGTACTCCTTGATCCAGGAGTACTCCAGCTGAAGCGCCTCGACCTCCGTGGACACCACGGTCCACTCCACGGACGCGGCGGTGGTGACCATGGAGCGGGTGCGCGGGTGCAGGTTCGCCAGGTCCTGGAAGTAGTTCGCCAGGCGCTGGCGCAGGCTCTTCGCCTTTCCGACGTAGATCACCCGGCGGTGCTCGTCTCGGAACCTGTACACCCCCGGGGAGTCCGGGATCTCGCCCGGCCTGGGGCGGTAGCTGGAGGGGTCGGCCATGACTCACACCCTACTGGCGAGCGCCGACACCGCGCCGGGCCTGTGGACAAGGGTGACGACGCCGGCGGGGGCGCCCGACCAGCCTGTGGACAACGGTGGCGGCCGGGGTCCCGAGGCGTCACGATCCAGGCCATGGCGTCGCCCGGGGTGTTGTCGGGGTCTGGTCAACACGCTTCAATGCGGGGGAACTCGGGGCCGCGCACTCGGCGCACGCGAACGGCGTGCCCGCACGCGAGCGCGCCCCCGGAGCCCCACGGGGTGGCACACGACCCCGCACCGCGGTCTGACCAGCCGTGGTGACACCTCACAGAAAGGCTTCTGTGCATGCCGCATGTCACAGAGCACCCGGACCTCGCCCCAGCCGAGCTGGAGACGGCCCTGCGGGGCGGTCCCTTCCATGTGGCGCTGCGTGCCGCGATAGCCGCTCGCGGGCTGCCGCTCCAGCGCGTGCAGCACCATCTCTCACGCCACGGGGTGAAAGTCGGCGTGACCAGCCTCAGCTACTGGCAGCAGGGCGCCCGCCGCCCCCAGCGCCCCGAGTCGCTGCGCGCCGTGCGCGCGCTGGAGGAGATCCTCCGGCTGCCGGAGGAGTCCCTGATCAGGCTGCTGGCCGAGGCGCCCGAGCCGGCCGACGGGGACCGGCCGGCGCCCCGCTCCTACCGCTCCCTGATCGAGGCGTCCGACACGCTGGACCGGCTCCGGGCGGAGCTGGACTGGTCCGCGGACGGCGGCATGCACACCCTCGGCCACAGCGAGCGGGTCCGCATCGGGGGGCGGCGCGAGCTGGCGAGCCGCGAGTCCGAGCACATCGTGCGGGCCCACCGCGACGGCGTGGACCGCTTCGTCGCCGTGCACCACGGCGACCCCGGCTGCCGTCCGGACGACATGGCCGTCCAGGCGCTGGAGAACTGCCGCACCGGCCGCGTCCGGCTGGACCGGGACACCGGCGTCCTGGTGGCCGAGCTGCTCTTCGGCACCCGGCTGCGCACCGGCGACACCTTCCTGTTCCGGTACGGCATCACCGACGGCACCGCCGACGCCTCGCACGAGTACGTCCACCGCTTCGGCTCACCGGGCGGTCAGTACGCGCTGCAGGTGCGCTTCGACGCGTCCGCGCTGCCGGCCCGCTGCCACCGGTTCACCCAGTTCTCCCCCGCGGCACCCCGCGCGGGACGGCAGGAGCTCGCGGTCAGCGAGCCGCACCGCAGCGTCCACGTGGTCGAGCCGCGGGTGCGGCCGGGGACGGTGGGGATCGCCTGGGAGTGGGAGTGATCCCCACCCGCTCCGAGCGGGGGGGTGAGCAAAGCCGTCAGGCGGCCGGGCCGGCGACGATCCGGCCGTCCGAGACCTTCACCGGCAGCTCGGCCAGCGGCTCGGTCGCCGGCGCCTGGACGACCTTGCCGGTGACGGCGTCGAACTCGCTGCCGTGGCAGGGGCAGACCAAGGTCGTGCCCCGCAGCTTGTTGATCACGCACCCCGCGTGCGTGCAGACCAGGCTGTACGCCTTCAGGCCGCCCGCGGCGTCCCGGCTGACCACCACGCCGTGATCGCGGTAGAGCTTCGCCGCACCCTTGGCCACCTCACCCTCGGCCCCCAGGTCGACGGAGGACGTGGCCGCCGAAGCGGCCTGCTCCCCGGGCGCCGAGCAGGCGGCCAGACCGAGTCCGGCGACCGGCGCCACGGCGGCTCCTCGAAGGACGGTACGACGGCTCGCGGACGATCGGGCGGGCATCGGTGTCTCCACAGGTCAGGGGGTGTGCAGGGCGACCTTATCGGGGCGCAGGGGGCGCATCCGGGGCGGGGCGGGCGCGGGGAAAGCCCGGGCGTGGGGGTGTCTCCGGGCACGGGAGTACGCGTAAGCGCTTGCGCAAGCGTTTACGCGCGAGTGGCCGATGGGATACTTTCCCGCCCGGAGGACCGCGGCGAGCGCCGGGGTCCGCCTCCCCGGCCGTTATCGGACGGGGACGGTCAACTTCACACCTCGGAGGGGAAGCGCGATGCCCACCATGGCCGACGTGGCCCGGAGCGCCGGTGTCTCCGTGGCGACCGTCTCCCACGTGCTCAACGGCACGCGCCCGGTGCTCCCCCACACCCGGCAGGCCGTGCTGGACGCCGTCGACGCCCTCGGCTACACGCCCAACTCGCTCGCCCGGTCCCTGGTGACCTCACGGACCCGCTCCATCGGGCTCGCGGTGTCGGCGATCAGCAACCCGTACTTCACGGAGATCCTCCAGGGCGTGGAGGCGGCCGCGCTCGAAGCGGGCTACAGCCTGCTGATCGCGGACCCGCACGACGACCCCGAGCACGAGCTGAAGGTCGTCCAACTGCTGCACGAGCGGCGGGTGGACGGCATGATCGTCGCTCCCTCGGCCGAGCCCGGCGATCTCGTGGCCTACCTCCGCCGCCAGTCCGTGCCCACGGTGCTGCTGGACCGGGTGCTCGGACCCACCGGCCCCGAGGGCGACCTCCTCGGCCAAGAGCCCTTCGACCAGGTCTGCGCCGAGAACTCGGGCCCCATGGCCGAACTGGTCAGCCACCTCGCCACGCTGGGACACCGGCGGATCGGCCTGGTCGCCGGGCTGCCGGGGCTCAGCACCACCAGTGAGCGGATCGCGGGCTACCGGCAGGGCCTCGCCGCCGCGGGGCTGGCCCTCGACGAGGAACTCGTGGTGTCCGGCA
Organism: Streptomyces seoulensis; assembly: GCF_022846655.1. Taxonomy (NCBI): domain Bacteria; kingdom Bacillati; phylum Actinomycetota; class Actinomycetes; order Kitasatosporales; family Streptomycetaceae; genus Streptomyces; species Streptomyces seoulensis. The sequence continues at coordinate 1,761,332 of NZ_AP025667.1, read as the reverse complement.
GCTCCGAGTCCACCGGTGCCGAGCGGGCCACGGCCGCGCTGCTCTCCCTGCCCGCTGCGCCCACGGCACTGGTCACGGCCAACAACGCGATGACGATCGGCGCCCTGCGCGCTCTGCGCGGGCGCGGCCTGAGCGTGCCCGGTGACATCGCCCTGTGCTGCTTCGACGACTTCGCCTGGGCCGATCTTTTCGCGCCCCGGCTCACCGCGATCGCCCAGCCCAGCCGGGAGATGGGCGCCCGGGCCGTCCGGGTCCTGCTGGACCGCCTGGCGGAGCCGGACCGGGCGACCGGGACCGTACGGCTGCCCTGCGCCTTCGTCCACCGCGCCTCCTGCGGGTGCCCGGAGCCCCGGCCGGGCGACGCCGAAGCCCCTCCCCCGGCTGATGCCGGGAGGAGGACAGAACCAACCTCGCAGTCCGAGAAGGGAACCACCTCGTGATCGTCGTCGCCGGTGAGGCACTGATCGACCTGGTACCGCAGGGCCGTGGCGCCCTGGCCGGCCTCCGACCGGCGCTCGGCGGCGGCCCGTTCAACACCGCCGTGGCCCTCGGCCGGCTGGGTTCGCCGACCGCCTTCGCCTCGCGCGCCTCGCACGACGCCTTCGGCGAGGCCCTGCTCGACGGACTCCGGCAGGCGGGGGTGGACGTGTCCCGGGTGCAGCGCGGTCCCGAGCCGACCACGCTCGCGGTGGCCACCATCGACTCCGGCGGCTCGGCGGCGTACTCCTTCTACGTCGAAGGCACCGCCGACCGTCTCTACACCGCACCGGCCGCCCTGCCCGAGGGCACCCGCGCGGTGTCCTTCGGCACCTGCTCACTCGTCCTGGAGCCGGGGGCGAGCGCCTACGAGGAGCTGATGCGGTCGGCCGCCGCGCAGGGCCTGTTCACCGCGCTCGACCCCAACATCCGGGCGGGGCTGATCCCGGACGCGGATGCCTACCGCGAGCGTTTCCGGGGCTGGCTGCCCTCGGTGACGCTGCTGAAGCTGTCCGAGGAGGACGCCGAGTGGCTGGGCGGCACCCCGCGCGAGTGGCTGGCCGCAGGACCCTCGGCCGTGGTGGTCACGCGGGGCGGCGACGGCCTCACGGTCTTCACCGCCGACGGCTCGGAGCACCGAGTACCCGGTGAGAAGGTCGAGGTCGTGGACACCATCGGTGCCGGGGACACGGTGAACGCGGCCCTGCTGCACGGGCTTTCCGCCCTGGACGCGCTCTCCGCGCGAGCGCTCGCCGCGCTGGGCCCGGACGCCTGGCAGCGGCTGCTCGGCTTCGCCGCGCGCGCGGCGGCGATCACCTGCTCGCGTGCGGGTGCCGAGCCTCCGTACGCGGCCGAGCTGGGCGAGCTGTGACCGGATGAACGACGAGCGGCGCCTCACGAGAACGTCCCGCGAGGCGCCGTCGACGCGAAGGGCCGGCCGGCGGACCGGCGTCAGGCCTTGGGGGCCCGCGTCGCCTTCTTGGCGGCCGTCTTCTTGGCCGTAGGGGCCTTGGCGGTGGCGGTGCTGTTGGCCTTCGCCGTCACCGTCTTCGCCGCCGCCTTCTTGGCGGTCGCCTTGGTCGCGGCGGACTTGGCAGTCTTCCGCGCACGCGGGGAATTCACCGGACCCGAGTCGCTGACGCGGTCGGCGCCGAGGATCTCGCGCAGGAACTTGCCGGTGTGGCTGGCCGGGACCGCCGCGATCTCCTCGGGCGTGCCCTCGGCGACCACGAAACCGCCGCCGGCGCCGCCCTCCGGGCCCATGTCGATGACCCAGTCGGCGGTCTTGACGACATCGAGGTTGTGCTCGATGACGACGACCGTGTTGCCCTTGTCCACCAGGCCGGAGAGGACCTTCAGCAGCTTGCTGATGTCCTCGAAGTGCAGACCGGTGGTCGGCTCGTCCAGGACGTAGACCGTGCGGCCGGTGGAGCGCTTCTGGAGCTCGCTCGCCAGCTTGACGCGCTGCGCCTCGCCGCCGGACAGGGTGGTGGCGGACTGGCCGAGCCGGACGTAGCCGAGGCCGACGTCCTTCAGGGTGCGCAGGTGCCGGGAGATGGCGGGCACCGCCTCGAAGAAGTCGGTGGCCTCCTCGATCGGCATGTTCAGCACGTCGGCGATGGACTTGCCCTTGTAGTGGACCTCCAGGGTCTCCCGGTTGTACCGGGCGCCGTGGCAGACCTCGCACGGGACGTACACGTCCGGGAGGAAGTTCATCTCGATCTTGATCGTGCCGTCGCCCGAGCAGTTCTCGCAGCGGCCGCCCTTGACGTTGAAGGAGAAGCGGCCGGGCTGGTAGCCCCGCACCTTCGCCTCGGTGGTCTCGGCGAACAGCCTGCGGACGTGGTCGAAGACACCGGTGTACGTCGCCGGGTTGGAGCGCGGGGTGCGGCCGATGGGCGACTGGTCGACGTGCACGACCTTGTCCACCAGGTCGTCGCCGTCCACGCGCGTGTGGCGGCCGGGGACGTTGCGCGCGCCGTTCAGCTCGCGGGCCAGGTGGGTGTAGAGGATGTCGTTGACCAGGGTCGACTTGCCCGAGCCGGAGACACCCGTGACGGCCGTGAAGACACCCAGCGGGAAGGACACGTCGATGTCCTGGAGGTTGTTCTCACGGGCACCGCGCACGACGAGCTGCCGGGACGGGTCGAGCGGCCGGCGCACGTCCGGGAGCGGGATGGCCTTGCGGCCGGAGAGGTACTGGCCGGTCTGCGACTCGGTGTTGGCGAGCAGTTCCTTGAGGTGACCGCTGTGGACGACCTTGCCGCCGTGCTCACCGGCGCCCGGACCGATGTCCACGATCCAGTCCGCGACCTTGATGGTGTCCTCGTCGTGCTCGACCACGATGAGGGTGTTGCCCATGTCCCGCAGCCGGACCAGGGTCTCGATCAGCCGGTGGTTGTCGCGCTGGTGCAGGCCGATGGACGGCTCGTCCAGGACGTAGAGGACGCCGACCAGGCCGGAGCCGATCTGGGTGGCGAGCCGGATGCGCTGGGCCTCGCCGCCGGAGAGGGTGCCCGCCGCGCGGTTGAGGGAGAGGTAGTCCAGGCCGACGTCGACCAGGAACCGCAGCCGCTCGTTGACCTCCTTCAGCACGCGCTCGGCGATCTTCTTGTCGCGGGCGTTCAGCTTGAGCTCGCCCAGGAAGTCCGCGCAGTCGCTGATCGACATCGCGGAGACCTCGGCGATGGACTTCCCCATGACGGAGACCGCGAGGACGATCGGCTTCAGACGCGTGCCCTCGCAGGAGGGGCAGGGCACCTCGCGCATGTAGCCCTCGAAGCGCTCGCGGCTGGCGTCGCTCTCGGCCTCGCTGTGCCGCCGCTTGACGAAGGGCACCGCGCCCTCGAACGGGGTGGTGTACACCCGCTCCCGCCCGTACCGGTTGCGGTACCGGACCTCGATCTGTGTCTTGTGGCCGTACAGCAGGGCCTTCTTCGCCCGCTGGGGCAGACCGGCGAAGGGGATGTCGGTGCGGAAGCCGAGCGCGTCCGCGAGGGCGTTGATCAGACGGCCGAAGTAGTCCTTGGTGTGGCCGTGCGACCAGGGGTGGATCGCGCCCTCGTCGAGGGACTTGTCCTCGTCCGGGACGATCAGCTCGGGGTCGACCTCCATGCGCGTGCCGATGCCGGTGCACTCGGGGCAGGCGCCGAAGGGCGAGTTGAAGGAGAAGGAGCGGGGCTCCAGCTCCTCGAAGGACAGGTCGTCGTACGTGCAGTACAGGTGCTCCGAGAACATGCGCTCGCGCTCGGGGTCGTCCTCGGGGAGGTCGACGAAGTCGAGCACGACCATGCCGCCGGACAGGCCGAGGGCGGTCTCGACGGAGTCGGTGAGGCGGCGCTTGGCGGAGTCCTTCACCGTGAGGCGGTCGACGACCACCTCGATGGTGTGCTTCTCCTGCTTCTTCAGCGTCGGCGGCTCGGACAACTGGATGGTCTGGCCGTCGACCCGGGCGCGCGAGTAGCCCTTGGTCTGGAGGTCGGCGAAGAGGTCGACGAACTCACCCTTGCGCTCGCGCACGAGCGGGGAGAGGACCTGGAAGCGGCTGCCCTCGGGCAGCTCCAGAACCCTGTCCACGATGGCCTGCGGCGACTGGCGCGCGATCGGGCGGCCGCACTCGGGGCAGTGCGGCTTGCCGATGCGGGCGAAGAGCAGGCGCAGGTAGTCGTAGACCTCGGTGATGGTGCCGACCGTGGAGCGCGGGTTGCGCGAGGTCGACTTCTGGTCGATCGAGACCGCCGGGGAGAGGCCCTCGATGAAGTCGACGTCGGGCTTGTCCATCTGCCCGAGGAACTGGCGGGCGTACGAGGAGAGCGACTCCACGTAGCGGCGCTGGCCCTCGGCGAAGATGGTGTCGAAGGCCAGGGAGGACTTGCCCGACCCGGACAGGCCCGTGAAGACGATGAGCGCGTCACGCGGCAGGTCGAGCGAGACATTCTTCAGGTTGTGCTCGCGCGCGCCACGGACGATGAGACGGTCGGCCACGCCGGTCCGCACCTTTCTTCAGAGAAGTGACAGGGGCCGAGGCCCCGTGCTTCTTCGAGCCTAGGGGGAGCCACTGACAACGCCGGTCGGTTCCCGGAACGCATAACAATCCCCCGCTGTCCAGCATGCCCGACGCCGCCTTCGACGATATAGCACGTGCTTTCGAATTACGGAGGATGTTCGTCACCTTCACCCGAAGGTGTGGTCCGGCTAGGGTCTGGCCCCATGACCGATCACGCTCATGACCTGGCCCGTGTACGGCAAGCGACGGACCGGCTGCTCAGCGCTGCCGCCGCACTGGACAACGCGGCACTGGCCGAGCCGTCACGGCTTCCGGGCTGGACACGCGGACATGTCCTCGCCCACGTCGCCCGTAACGCAGACGCGCTCGTGAACGTCCTCGGCGGCCGCCCGATGTACGTGAGCGCCGAGGGCCGCGACGGCGACATCGAGCGCGACGCCCCGCGCCCGCTGGACGTCCAGCTCAGCGACGTACGCGACAGCGCGGCCCGGTTCGACGCGGCGGGTTCGACTCCGGGTGACTGGACCCGCGTCGTGGAGCTGCGCAACGGTGTCACCGACGTCGCGGCCCGGCTGCCCTTCCGGCGCTGGGCCGAGGTCGAGCTGCACCACGTCGACCTCGGCATCGGCTACGAGCTGGAGGATCTCCCGGTCGAGTTCACCGAGCGCGAGACGGAGTTCCTGGCGCGGCGCTTCCTCGGCCACCCCGACGTGCCCGCGACGCTGCTCACCGACGGCACGCGCGCGTGGAGCACGGGACAGGAGGCTCCCGACCCCGAGGTCACCGTCACCGGCACGCCGGCCGATCTGCTGGGCTGGCTCGCCGGGCGCCGCGCCGGGATCGCCCTGGAGGTGAAGGGCGGCGAGCTGCCCGCCCTCCCGCCGCTGTGACACCGCGCCGGGCCGCCAACCCCCGTACCGCTATAGGCTGATCGACATGACGTACAGCGGCGAGGTCAGGGTCGGCGGACCGGCGGACGTGCACGAGCTCAAGGACCTGATGATCACGAAGGTCGCGGTCGGCCCGATGAACAACAACGCCTATCTGCTGCGTTGCCGGGCCACCGACGAGCAGCTCCTGATCGACGCGGCCGCCGAGGCGGACACGCTCCTCACCATGATCGGCCGGGACGGCATCGCGTCCGTCGTCACCACGCACCAGCACGGCGACCACTGGCAGGCACTGGGTGAGGTCGTCGGCGCCACGGGCGCCCGTACGTACGCCGGGCGGGAGGACGCCTCCGGCATCCCGGTCGCCACCGACGTGCCGGTCGACGACGGGGACGTCATCAGGGTGGGCCAGGTCGAGCTGACCGCGCGCCACCTGGTCGGGCACACGCCCGGCTCCATCGCGCTGATCTACGACGACCCGCACGGCCACCCGCACGTCTTCACCGGCGACTGCCTCTTCCCCGGCGGCGTCGGCAACACGCACCAGGACCCCGAGGCGTTCGCCAGCCTGATCCGCGACGTGGAGACGAAGATCTTCGACGCGCTGCCGGACGAGACCTGGGTCTACCCCGGCCACGGCGACGACACCAGCCTCGGCGCCGAGCGCCCGCACCTGCCGGAGTGGCACGCGCGCGGCTGGTGAGCCGGTCTCCGGCCGCGGGCGGCGCTCAGGCGTCCGCCCGCGCCGACCCCAGCAGCGTGGCGATCCGCTCGACCGCGAAGACGTACCCCTGCACCCCGCATCCCGCGATCACCCCGTCGGCGCGCAGCGAGACGTACGAGTGGTGCCGGAAGGTCTCGCGCTGGTGGATGTTGGAGATGTGCACCTCCAGCACCGGCAGGCCGTCGCAGGCGTTGAGCGCGTCCAGGATCGCCACCGACGTGTGGGAGTAGGCGCCGGGGTTGATGACGATCCCGGCGTGGTCGAGCCGCGCCTCGTGGATCCAGTCGACCAGCCGGCCCTCGTGGTTGGACTGCCGGCAGTCCACCGTGCCGCCGTACGCGGCCGCCGCCTCGGCGCACATCGCCTCCACGTCGGCCAGCGTGTCCTTGCCGTAGATCTCGGGCTGCCGCTGGCCGAGGAGGTTCAGGTTGGGCCCGTTGAGGATCATGATCGGGGCGCTGGCCAGGGTGCGGGGCACGGTCGTTTCCTCCGGTGCGTCAAGGCGGCCGGTCGCCGGCCGCTGCTCGCACCCGGTCTATCACGGGCCGCCGGAGCGCCTCACGGAGTCGGTCGGACGTCTTCGGGTCAGGGGTTGAGGGCGAGCTCCAGGTAGGCGGCGAAGAGGACCAGGTGGACGCCGCCCTGGAGCGGGGTGGCGCGGCCGGGCACGACGGTCAGCGAGGCGACGACCACGGTGAGCGCGAGCAGCAGCATGTGCGTGGAGCCGAGGCCCAGCACGAGCGGCCCGGACAGCCAGACGGACGCCAGGGCGACGGCCGGGATGGTCAGGCCGATGCTGGCCATGGCGGAGCCCAGCGCGAGGTTGAGACTGGTCTGCACCCGGTCGCGGCGGGCGGCGCGCAGTGCGGCGATGGTCTCGGGCAGCAGGACGAGCAGCGCGATGACCACACCGACGACCGCTTGGGGCAGGCCCGCGCCCTCCACACCGGATTCGATCGTGGGCGACACGCCCTTGGCGAGGCCGACCACGCCGACGAGGGCGAGGCCGAGCAGACCGACGCTGACCCAGGCGCTCCTGCTGGACGGGGGCGCCGCGTGGTCGGCGGCGGTGATGACGTCGCCCTCTTTGGTGACCGGCAGGAAGTAGTCGCGGTGCCGCAGGGTCTGGGTGGCGACGAAGAGGCCGTAGAGGACCAGGGACGACAGGGCCGCGAACGTCAGTTGCACGGTGGAGAACTCGGGGCCGGGCTTGCTGGTCGTGAACGTGGGCAGCACCAGGCTGAGGGTGGCCAGGGTGGCGACCGTGGCCAGGGCGGCTCCGGTGCCCTCGGGGTTGAAGACGGCGGTGCCGTGGCGCAGGGAGCCGACCAGGAGGCAGATGCCGAGGATGCCGTTGCAGGTGATCATCACGGCGGCGAAGACCGTGTCGCGGGCCAGGGTGGAGCTCTTGTCCCCGCCGTCGACCATGAGGGTGACGATCAGCGCCACCTCGATGACGGTGACGGCGACGGCGAGCACCAGGGAGCCGAAGGGTTCGCCCACCCGGTGGGCGATGACCTCGGCATGGTGCACGGCGGCCAGGACGGACCCGGCGAGTACGAGGGTGACCAGGGCGACGACCGCGCCGGGCAGGTCACGGCCCCAGGTGAGGACGAGCAGGACGATCGCGAGCACCGGCACGAGGAACGTCCACCGCGTGGCGAGCGACCTGAGCCGAGTGATCATGCAGTGATGGTGGCAGAGGCGTACAGGGTTCGCATTCCGTTCGTTTCGCGGTCCGTGCCGGCCGGGTCGGCGTGACGGGGGCGGATGGCGCGGGGCCTTTGCGTGCGGAAGGCGCCGGGCTGCGGCACCTTCCGCACGGATCGGCTTCGTCCCGCGGGTTCGCGGGTCAGGCGTCGATGCTGTCCTTGGCGGCGCCGTCGCCCTTGCCCGCCTCGGCGGCCGCCTGCTTCCGGGAGGCGATGAGGCTGGTGATCGTGGTGATGACCAGGACACCGCAGATCACGGCCAAGGAGACCGGGATGCTGATCTCGGGGACATGCACCCCGAGCTCGTGCAGGGCGTGCAGCACCAGCTTGACGCCGATGAAGCCGAGGATGACCGACAGGCCGTACGACAGGTGGACCAGCCTCTTCAGCAGGCCGCCGATGAGGAAGTAGAGCTGGCGCAGACCCATCAGGGCGAACGCGTTCGCGGTGAAGACGATGTACGGGTCCTGCGTCAGGCCGAAGATCGCGGGGATGGAGTCCAGCGCGAACAGCACGTCGGTGGTGCCGATGGCGAGCATCACGACCAGCATCGGGGTCATGACCCGCTTGCCGTTCTCCTCGATCCACAGCTTGGTGCCGTGGTACCGGTCGGCGACACCGAACCGGCGCTCGGCGGCCTTCAGGAGCTTGTTCTCCTCGTACTCCTCGTCCTCGTGGTCGGCGCGGGCCTCCTGGATGAGCTTCCAGGCGGTCCAGATGAGGAAGGCGCCGAAGATGAAGAACACCCACGAGAAGCTGGCGATGATCGCCGCGCCGGCCGCGATGAAGGCGGCCCGCAGGACCAGCGCTATGAGCACGCCGAAGAGCAGGACCCGCTGCTGATACTGCGCGGGCACCGCGAACTTCGTCATGATCAGCACGAAGACGAAGAGGTTGTCGACGCTCAGGGACTTCTCGGTGATGAAACCGGCGAAGAACTCCCCGGCGGGCTGGGCACCGCCGAAAAAGAACAGTCCGAGGCCGAAGAGTCCGGCCAGGGCGATCCAGACGGCGGTCCAGACGCCCGCTTCCTTGATGGACACCTCATGCGGCTTGCGGCCGATGAAGAAGTCCACGGCGATCAGGGCGGCAAGCCCCACGATGGTCAGGACCCACAGGGTCACAGAGACGTCCACTGCACCTCCGGCATTACGTCACGGCAAACATCAGCGTTGTCGCTGCCGGAGGTCTCTTCCACCCGGAGAACGGGCCGGCGCCCCGGGATCCACATCGATCCGTATTGACGGGTGCGCCGCATCAGGGAGTACTCCCCTCCGCACGAAGACAGTACCGCAATCACCAAGGAACAGTAAAGAGAAAGGTAAAATAAAGACCAAGTCAGCAGCTCAGAGGTTCTTTACTTCCCCTTGATCCGGGCCGCGGAAACCCCGCTGAGCACCTGCTGGACGACCGCGCTCCCGTGCGGCGGGAGGGCAGGTTCGAAGGTCCAGGCGTGTCCGACCCAGGGATCGGCGAAATGGTCGTCGGGCGAGGGGGTGAGTCGCATCAGTGAACGCCACAGGGGGTCGAGCAACGGCCCGTACGCCCCGGCGTCCGCGCGGTCCGCGACCAGCAGCAGATGGACTCCGGCCGCCGGGCCCTCGTCCGCGAGGAAGCGGAGCCGGGTGAGGGCGCGGTCGTCGAATCCGTGTGGGAAGTCGTTGACGATCAGCAGCCGCCGGGCGCTGTCGAACCCGTCCGGCAGCGCCTCGGCCGCGCCGCCGCTGATCGCCATGCGCACCAGGTCGACCCTCCGGGTGAGCGATTCCAGCGTCTGCGCCACACCGGCCGCGCCGTGCGCGGGCGGTCCGGTCGGCGTGCCCGTCCGGGTCAGCGTCCCGAGCGGTCCCGCTCCCGCGCCGGCCGGGTCGACGACCTGTACGGCGAACTCACCCACCGGATGGACGGCGAGCAGCCGGGCAGCGAGGGCCACCGCCACCTCCAAGGCCCGGCGGCGCCGCTCCGCGGAGCCCCCGAAGTCGCCGGGCGTGGCGCCGCTGTCGACCCACAGGCCCCGTTCCAGCGGCAGCCTGACCAGCATCGGAATGCGCAGGGGCGCGCTCTCGGGGAGGTGGAGGTCGCCCAGCCGTACGGCCTGGGGCGGGTCGGCCGGCATCCGGTGGGCGTGCCAGACCGGGTTGTCCCAGCGGGCGTAGGCGGGAGGCAGAGCGGGCTCCACGACCTCCGACTCAGCGGTGAGCTGGGCGAGGTCGCATTCGTAGGCCGCCTGTGCCCGGCCGACCAGCTCGTCGTGTCTGGCCCGGGCCGCCTCGCGCGCCGCGTCCGCGGCCCCGCCGATCCTGGCGCGCGGGTCGGTGAGGGCCGCGTCGAGTTCCCGGTCCAGCCGGGCGGCGGCGAAGTCGGCCGCACTCCGGAGGGCGGCGGTGGCACGGGCCAGGTCCTCGAACATGCCCCAGACCTGGTTGTACAGCCGCTCCTCCATCGACCAGCCCGCCGCGTCACCCGCGACGGGGCGCGGTGGTTCCCCGGCCGGGCCGGTCGTGGCGGCCGGGGCGGCCGGGGCGGGGGATTCATGCCGCCGTGGGTGGGAGTAGTCGACCGGTCCGCCGGTCGGGCGGGTCTCGGGCGGCGGAGGCTGCGGCGCAGCAGGGTGCCCCGCCTCCCCCATGGCTTCGGCGACCTCGCGGGCCCGGGGCAGTCCCAGGTCGGCGAGGAGGGCGGCGAGGCCGTCCGCGTAGCCCTGGCCGACCGCACGGACCTTCCAGTCGTCCTGTCGGCGGTAGAGCTCCAGCGCGACGACTGCCGACTCGGCGTCCAGTCCGGTGAGGGTGAAGCGGACGATCTCGGTGCCGTCGGCGTCGGTGACCGTCGCTCGCGGGGATGCGGTCGCGCCGAACCGGCCTCCCGTTCCCGCGCGTTCCGGCATCGCCAGCAGCACGGTGACCCGGTGCACGGTTCCGGGCAGGGCGTTCAGGTCGGCGATGACGCGATGCTCGGTGGCCGCCGCGCGTGGCGCCTCGATGCCGGGGAGGACAGGGGCGCCGGCATGGGCGATCCGGCGGGCGTCGTGGACGAGGCCGCGCTCGTCGCCGAGGGCCGCGGCGGCGAGGACTGGGACCTCGGCCGAGATCAGGATCTCCAGCCGGGTCCGGGGCAGCGGGTGGTTCTGTCCCCGCAGCAGTTCGGTCCCCATCGCCGTCGCCCCCTGTGTTGTCTCGTCGTGCGCGCCGGGTGGGTGCGGTCCTACAGGTGCGGGAGGATCGCGGGCATCAGGTCCTGGAAGGTGCGCCCGTTGGCGGGCTCGCCCAGCGCGGTCATCGTCCAGCCGGAGCCCGCGCGGTGCACCTTGGCCATGATCTGCGCGGTGTACTCGCCGCCGCCCGCCAGCGTGTAGCGCGCCAGTTCCTGGCCGTTGGTCTCGTCCACGAGGCGGCAGAACGCGTTCTGCACCTCCTGGAAGGTCTGCCCGGTGAAGGAGTTCACGGTGAAGACGATCTGGTCGATGTGGGGCGGGACCCGCTGCAGGTCCACGAGGACGGCCTCGTCGTCGCCGCCCTGTCCGACACCGCCGACGAGGTTGTCGCCCGTGTGGCGGACGGAACCGTCGTCGCTCACCAGATGACGGAAGAAGACGACGTCGACCGGCTGCTGCTCCGCGAACAGGACCGCCGAGGCGTCCAGGTCGATCTCGCGGGTGCGCGAGCCGAACAGTCCACGTCGCTTCGCCGCCTGCCAGCCGAGACCCATACGGACCGCGGTAAGGGTGGCCCCGTCCTTCTTCTCCAGGCTGATGGCCTGGCCCTTGGTCATGTTGACGGTCACGGCTTGAATCCCCTCTCGGTGTTCCCCTGTTGCCGCGCATCGCACGGTTGCCCAGAACCCTACGCAGGGTCGCCGACCGTGCCGAACCCCGGCCCGCGCTTTGTGTCGGTGTTGCAACACTGCGCGTCCATGCCGAGGTCCGGGCGGGTCAGGAGGGTCAGGCGATGCCCGCCTCCCGCATCTGGCGCAGTTCCTTCTTCATCTCCGACACCTCGTCGCGCAGGCGGGCGGCGATCTCGAACTGGAGCTCGGCGGCGGCCGCGCGCATGCGCTCCGTCATCTCCTCGATCTGCCCGGCGAGTTCGGCGGCCGGCTGGTCCGTGGGCGTCGCGCCGCCCTTCGCCTTGGTCCTGGCCGCCTTCGCCTTCGCGTCCTTGGTCGCCTTGCCCCCGAGGGAGGGCACGGGCGCCTTGGGCGCCTTGCCGTCCTTCTGCTGCCGGTAGCCGGTGCCGAGGAGCTGCTCGGTGTCGACGCCCTCGCGGGCGATCTGCGCGACGATGTCGTTGATCTTCTTGCGCAGCGGCTGCGGGTCGACGCCGTTGGCCTTGTTGTACGCGACCTGCTTCTCGCGGCGCCGGTTGGTCTCGTCGATGGCCTTCTCCATCGCCGGAGTGATCTTGTCGGCGTACATGTGGACCTGGCCGGAGACGTTGCGCGCCGCGCGGCCGATGGTCTGGATCAGCGAGGTGCCGGAGCGCAGGAAGCCCTCCTTGTCGGCGTCGAGGATGGCCACCAGGGACACCTCGGGCAGGTCGAGGCCCTCGCGGAGCAGGTTGATGCCGACCAGGACGTCGAACTCACCGGCCCGCAGCTCACGCAGCAGTTCCACGCGGCGCAGGGTGTCGACGTCGCTGTGCAGATAGCGGACCTGGATGCCGAGTTCCACGAAGTAGTCGGTGAGGTCCTCGGCCATCTTCTTGGTGAGCGTGGTGACCAGGACGCGCTCGTCCTTCTCGGTACGCGTCCGGATCTCGTGCACCAGGTCGTCGATCTGGCCCTCGGTGGGCTTGACCACGACCTCGGGGTCGACCAGGCCGGTGGGGCGGATGATCTGCTCCACCACGCCGTCGCCCCGGGACAGTTCGTAGGCGCCCGGAGTCGCCGACAGGTAGACGGTCTGCCCGATGCGCTCCTGGAACTCCTCCCACTTCAGCGGGCGGTTGTCCAGCGCGGAGGGCAGCCGGAAGCCGTGGTCGACCAGGGTGCGCTTGCGGGAGGCGTCACCCTCGTACATGGCGCCGATCTGCGGCACGGTGACGTGCGACTCGTCGATGACGAGCAGGAAGTCGTCCGGGAAGTAGTCGAGCAGGGTGTTCGGCGGGGAGCCGGGCAGGCGGCCGTCGAAGTGCATCGAGTAGTTCTCCACGCCGGAGCAGGTGCCGATCTGGCGGAGCATCTCGATGTCGTAGGTGGTGCGCATCCGCAGGCGCTGGGCCTCCAGGAGCTTGCCCTGCTTCTCCAGCTCGGCCAGGCGCTCCCCCAGCTCCTTCTCGATGCCGTTGACCGCGCGCTCCATGCGCTCGGGGCCGGCGACGTAGTGGGAGGCGGGGAAGACGTACAGGCTCTGGTCGTCGCTGATGATCTCGCCGGTGAGCGGGTGCAGCGTGGACAGCGCCTCGATCTCGTCGCCGAACATCTCGATGCGGACGGCCAGCTCCTCGTAGACCGGGAAGATCTCGATGGTGTCGCCGCGCACGCGGAAGGTGCCCCGGGTGAAGGCCGTGTCGTTGCGCGTGTACTGGATGTCGACGAAGCGGCGCAACAGCTCGTCCCGGTCGATCTCCTCGCCGACCTTGAGGGGGACCATGCGGTCCACGTACTCCTGCGGGGTGCCCAGGCCGTAGATGCAGGAGACGGAGGCGACCACGACCACGTCACGACGGGTGAGCAGGGAGTTCGTCGCCGAGTGGCGCAGGCGCTCGACCTCCTCGTTGATCGAGGAGTCCTTCTCGATGTAGGTGTCCGACTGCGGGACGTACGCCTCGGGCTGGTAGTAGTCGTAGTACGAGACGAAGTATTCGACCGCGTTGTTCGGGAGCAGCTCGCGGAACTCGTTGGCCAACTGGGCGGCCAGCGTCTTGTTGGGCGCCATCACCAGGGTGGGGCGCTGGAGCTTCTCGATCATCCACGCGGTGGTGGCGGACTTGCCGGTACCGGTCGCGCCGAGCAGTACGACGTCCTTCTCGCCGCCCCCCACACGCTTGGCCAGGTCGGCGATGGCCGCCGGCTGGTCGCCGCTGGGCTGGTAGGGGCTGACGACCTCGAAGGGCGCCACCGTGCGTTCGATCTTTGAAACGGGCCGCATGGAATCAACCGTACGACCCCGCACTGACAACGGGCCGGGAGTCAGTGACGCTGGGGGGTGCGGGAGCCGTGGGCGTCGGCGTGGACCGGCCGGCGGCTCGGCCCCTGCGGCGCGCGAAGCCGCTGGTGGGAGGCGATGGCGGCGGCCGGGACGCCCGGCTTGGGCTTCTCGGGGATGTGCCGCGGCACGCCCTTGACCATCAGCGGATCGAACAGCACGACGGCGGCCGCGAGGACCAGGAAGGCGAGCGGTCCGATGAGGATCGGGGCGAGCACGGTGGCCGGCGAGCCGCTGGTCGCGGTGCCGGGGGTGCCGTGGAGGTGGACGGTGAGTCCGGCCATGCCGGTGTAGTGCATGCCGCTGACGGCGAGTCCCATGACGAGGCTGGCGCCGATGCTGCCCACGAGGCCCCTGACGCGTCCGGCGGCCCAGAGGGCGACGCTGGCCGCCACGACGGCGATGACGACGGACGCGACGACGCTCGGGATGTCGTAGGTGAACCGTCCGTCGAAGCGCATCCCGGCCATGCCGAGGTAGTGCATGGAGGCGACGCCGAGACCGGTGATCGTGCCGCCGGTGACGAGCGAGGTGCCGGTGGCGCCCCGGTAGCCGATGATGAAGATCCCGACGCCCACCATGACGATGGCCAGGCCCAGGCTGGCGTAGGTCATCGGTTTGTCGAAGCGGATCGGTGTCTCGTCGATGGAGAAACCCATCATGGCGATGAAGTGCATGGTCCAGACGCCGGATCCGATCGCCGTCGATCCGAGGGCCAGCCACGCGGGCCGCCAGGAGTGGGTGACCAGCAGGGAGCGGGTGGTGCAGCGCAGGCCGAGGGCGCCGCCGAGGCAGGCCATCACATAACCCACGAGGGGGGTGACGACCCCGTAGCTGAATCCGTCGATCGTGCCTCGCATGCGCGGCCGTCCCTCGCCTTCTCGCGTCGTGGAACACACGCGATGTTCCCCCTGCCCAGGGCCGCTGCGGCGGTCCGGGCTGACGCTGAGAGTATGGCTGCCACCGGAATGGTCGAATGATTTTCCGGCAAAGAAACACGGCCTTCACCCACTTGTGCGCCACCGGTGTGCGGAGTTGGGCTCGGCCGTTCATCGTGTGGCCGTTCTGCACCTGTGTGCCGTCGGCCCTCTGCCATCACACTTGTGCTGTTGATGTCCGCCGGACAAGAGGAGTACGCATGCACGCGCACGCAGTCACCGCCGCAGCCGTCGCTGCCCTGGGGGCGGCGGTCCTGCTGAGCCCCGACTCCAGCTCCGACGCCCGGTTCGTCCGGACGGCCCAGCCCACGGTGATCGCCCACCGAGGGGCCTCCGCGTACGCGCCCGAGAACACGCTGGCCGCCATCGACAAGGCGGCGAAGCTCGGCTTCTCCTGGGTGGAGAACGACGTGCAGCGCACCAAGGACGGCAGGCTGGTCGTCATCCATGACGACAACCTGGCGCGCACCACGAACGTCGAGGACGTCTTCCCCGGCCGGGCTCCCTGGAAGGTGAAGGACTTCACGTCGGCCGAGATCGCCAAGCTCGACGCGGGCAGTTGGTTCTCCCCCGACTACGCGGGCGCGCGCGTGCCGACGCTGGAGCGGTACATGCGCCAGGTCGAGCGCAACCACGAGAAACTGCTCCTGGAGGTCAAGAACCCCGAGCTGTATCCCGGCATCGAGGCGCAGATCCTGAAGACCCTGAGCAACGAGGGCTGGCTGAACGGGGCGCACCGGAACCGGCTGATCGTGCAGAGCTTCAGCGCGGACAGCCTCCGCACCGTGCACCAGCTCAAGCCCGCGCTGACCACCGGCTACCTGGGCCGCCCGGCGGAGGACGAGCTGAGCGGGTACGCCCGGTTCACGGACCTCATCAACCCGTCGTACGCGGACATCTCCACGAGCTACGTCTCGACCGTGCACGCGCTGAAGGGGCCGCACGGCAAACCCCTCCGGGTGTTCACCTGGACGGTGAACGACGCGGCCACGGCCCGGAAGGTCAAGGGCTACGGCGTCGACGGGATCATCACCAACAAGCCGGACGTGGTGCGGACGGCGCTGAGCGCCCCCTGAACCCGGCGGCGGGGCCCGTTGTCGGTGGCGGGTCGTAACGTGGTCGGCATGGACAGCCAGGGGCAGGGCGAGCAGCGGGTCGTGTGGGCGGTCATGGACAGCCGCATCGGCCCGCTGATGCTGGCGGCGAGCCGCCAGGGACTGGTCAACGTCGTCTTCCACGCCACCGGCCCGGTGCGCGGGCGCGCGCTGGAGCGGCTGGCGGCGCGGTACGGCACCGAGCCGGTCGAGGAGCCGGAGGCGCCCCTGCTGGCCGAGGCGATACGCCAGGTCGAGGCGTATCTGGCGGGCGAGCGCCGGGACTTCGACTTGCCGCTGGACTGGTCGCTGATCTCCGGCTTCAACCGGGCCGTGCTGCGCGAACTGGCCGACGGCGTCCCGTACGGCGCGGTGGTCGGCTACGGCGATCTTGCCCGGCGGGTCGGGCAGCCGGGCGGGGCGCAGGCGGTGGGCACGGCGATGGGCGCCAATCCGCTGCCGGTCGTCGTACCGTGCCACCGGGTCGTGGAGAGCGACGGCGGGATCGGGGGGTTCGGGGGCGGCCTGGAGACGAAGCGGCAGTTGCTGGCGCTGGAAGGCGTGCTGCCCGAGCCGTTGTTCTGACGCCGCCACGCGAGCTTGTGCCACCCGGTGTGGGGGCCGCGCGTTTAGCCGGGGGTCGCGCCCGCCAGGGATGAGGGGAGGCGACTGACGGGAGGCGGGCTCGTGGTGCTGGTGTTGTCGGAGGAGGTCCGGGAGGCGACAGACGCCGGACGGCCGGTGGTGGCCCTGGAGTCGACGATCATCGCGCACGGGCTGCCACGCCCGCGCAACCTGCGGGTGGCGCTGGAGCTGGAGGGTGTGGTCCGGCGCGAGGGAGCCGTGCCCGCGACGATCGCCGTGCTCGATGGGCGACCTCATGTCGGTCTGGACAAGGACCAGTTGGAGCGGGTCGCCAACGAGGACGGCATCCGCAAACTGGGGCACCGGGACCTGCCCCTGGCCATGGCGGCGGGGGCGAGCGGGGCGACCACGGTGTCGGCGACGGCCCGACTGGCGGCTCTGGCGGGCATCCGGGTGTTCGCAACCGGCGGGCTGGGCGGTGTGCACCGGCGGTGGACGGAGACCCAGGACGAGTCGGCCGACCTGGGCCTGCTGGCGCGGACCCGGATCACCGTGGTCTGCGCGGGCGTGAAGTCGATCCTGGACGTTCCGGCCACCCTGCAGCGGCTGGAGACGCTGGGCGTGGCCGTCGCCGGGTACCGCACCGAGCGGTTCCCCGGCTTCTATCTGTCCGACTCGGGCCATCCGGTGGACTGGACGCTGCGGGAACCGGAGCAGGTCGCCGAGGTCATGCGGGCGCAGGACGCGCTCGGCGCGCCGGAGGCGCTGATCGTGGCCAACCCGGTCCCCCGGGAGCAGCAGCTCGATCCCGAGACGCACGCGCGCGTGCTCACCGAGGCGCTGTCGGCCTGCGAGGAGGAGGGCATCACCGGCCAGGCCGTCACACCGTTCCTGCTGGATCATCTGGTCCGGCACACGGACGGCGCCTCGCTGCGCGCCAACCTGGCTGCTGTGCGCGGCAATGTCGAGCTGGCGGCGCGGATCGCCACGGCGTGGGCGATGAGGTGAGCGACGGCCCGGCGGGAGGGCTGCTGGTGGTCGGGGACGTGATCACCGACGTGGTGGCCCGGCACCGGGGCCCGCTCGCCGCGAGCACCGACACCGCGGCCGTGATCCGGACGCTGCCGGGCGGCGCGGGCGCCAATGTGGCGTGCTGGGCCGCCGACGCGGGCTGCGCGGACGTACGGCTGCTGGCCCGGGTGGGCGCCGACGCGGCGCGGTGGCACGAGCGGGAACTGCTGGCGGCCGGGGTGCGGCCACGGCTGGTGGTGGACCCGGTCGCGCCGACCGGCACGGTGATCTGCCTCGTCGACGGCGAGGCGGCGGCCGAGCGCACCTTCCTGACCTCCAGCGGGGCTTCGCTGCGGCTCGAACCGGCCGACTGGTCCGAGGCGTTGCTCGACGGGGTGGCCAGGCTGCATCTGTCGGGGTACCTGCTGTTCACCGAGTCCAGCCGGGCGCTGGCCGAGGCCGCGCTGGCGGCGGCGCGTGCGCGTGGGGTGCCGGTCAGTCTGGACCCGGCGTCCGCGGGGTTCCTCGCCCGGTTCGGCACGGACCGGTTCCTCCGGTTCGCCGAGCGGCTCGATGTGCTGCTGCCCAGCCGGGACGAGGCGTGCCTGCTCACGGGTATGGCCGACTGGGCCGGGGCGGCGGCGGAGTTGAGCGGGCTCGGGCCGGTGGTGGTGGCCAAGTCGGGAGCCGAGGGGGCGTTGGTGGCCCGGTCGGGGGCCGTGTGCGCCCGGGTTCCGGCGGTGCCGGCCCAGGCGCGGGACAGCACGGGTGCCGGAGACGCGTTCACCGGGGCGTTCCTCGCGGCTCTGGTCGCGGGCGTGAGTGTGGAGGAGGCGGTGGTACGGGGCTGCCGGGCCGGGGCGCGGGCGGTGGAGCGGGTGGGCGGCCGGCCGCCGCGCCCGGACGACGAGGGGTGGGCGCCGGACGCCTCGTGAGTTCGGCGCTGTTCAGGCCTTGCGCCCCCACGCCGAGATCATCGGGGCGGTGGCCAAGTCCATGCCGCCGGCCGCGACGTTGGCCAGGTGGCGGTCGATGTCCTCGTCGGTGGCGAGCCCGGCTTCGACGAGCCGGCCCCGGATCTGACGGACCGTGGCCAGTTCGAGCGCGGTGCACGCCGGTGAGGTGAGCGGGAAGTACGCGTCGGCCTCGACCTGCCGCAGCCCCGCCTCGCGCAGCAGGCGCGGCAGGCGGCGGCCGTAGGAGAGGTCGGCGCCGCGTTCGGCGAGGAGCCGGCGGAAGCCTTGGCGGAGCCGGTTGGCGAGCCGCTCCTCGGGCCCGTGCTCGTCGGGGCAGGTCAGGGGCTGCAGGGCGGGGTCGGCGTCCTCGATCAGCAGGCGGCCGCCGGGCCGCAGCGCGTCGATCATGGACCGCAACGCCCGCTCCCGGTCCGGGACATGGACGAGCACGAGCCGGGCGTGCACGAGGTCGAAGCCTCGGCCGGGCGGCTCCTCGGCGCCCACGTCGTGGGTGCGGACCTCCACCGGCGGCCGGGCCACGGTGCCGAGGCGGGAGACGTCGATGTCGGTGGCGACGACCGTGCCGGTGGGACCGACCTTCCTGGCGAGCCAGGAGACGACCGAGGTGCCTCCGGCACCGACCTCCCAACAGCGCCAGCCGGGGCCGATGCCGAGGCCGTCGAGGTGGCGGAACGTGGTGGGGTCGAAGAGCGAGGCGAAGGCGTCGAAGCGTTCGCCCGCCTCGCTCTGCCGGTTGTCCAGGAGGTATCCGTCGGATCGCGTCATGCTCCGCATCGTCCCAGCCTGTCCCCGCGATCGACGCGGGCGACCCTCCATCCACAGGCGGGAACAAAGCGGAATCTGCTGTTCCCACAGGCTTTCCCGGCCTTCTCGACGGACTGGCACACTGACCGGGCGGGACACGAAGGGTGTCAGGTGCGGAGATCCAGGCAAGGAGATCCAGATGTCGATGGCGGGGAATCTGCGGAAAGTCACGAAGCTGAGCAAGGTCGGCGGCCTGCGCAAGGTGGCCGGTCTGGCCCGGCGCCGGCCGCGTGTGGACCTGAGCCACCCGGCCAGGTCGCCGCTGGGTTCCTCGGTCGTGAACTGCGTGACGTATCAGGACGGAATACGCGTGCCCGGCTCCGCCGATCTGGCGGACGCGGTGAAGACGGTCCGCAACACCGGCGACGGCTTCGTGTGGCTGGGTCTGCACGAGCCGACGACGCAGGAGTTCGCCGGGGTGGCCGAGCTGTTCGATCTGCATCCGCTGGCGGTGGAGGACGCGGTGGAGGCCCACCAGCGCCCGAAGCTGGAGCGGTACGGCGACACGCTCTTCGCGGTGCTGAAGACGGTCTGTTACGTGGAGCACGAGCAGTTGACGGCGACGAGCGAGGTGGTGGACACCGGCGAGATCATGGTGTTCGTCGGCGAGGACTTCGTCATCACCGTGCGGCACGGCCGCCATGGCTCGCTGGGCCCGCTGCGCGAGGAGTTGGAGTCGCGTCCGCGTCAGCTCGCCAAGGGACCGTCGGCGGTGCTGCACGCCATCGCGGACCATGTGGTGGACGAGTATCTGAACGTCACGGACGCGGTGCAGGGCGATGTCGAACAGGTCGAGACGGACGTCTTCTCGGAGGCGGGCGCCCGCGCCGATCCGGGGCGGATCTACCAACTGAAGCGCGAACTGCTCGAACTGAAGCGGGCCGCGGTGCCGCTGGTGCGCCCGGTGGAGGACCTGGCCACCCGGCCGATGAAGGTGGTCGACCCGGAGATACAGGCGTACTTCCGCGATGTGATGGACCATCTGATACGAGCCAAGGACCAGATCGCCGCGTTCGACGAACTGCTCAACTCCATCCTGCAGGCGCATCTCGCGCAGGTGACGGTCGCGCAGAACGAGGACATGCGGAAGATCACGGCCTGGGCCGCGATCGTCGCGGTGCCGACGATGGTCTGCGGGGTCTACGGCATGAACTTCTCGTACATGCCGGAGGCGCGCTGGCACTACGGCTACCCGGTCATCATGGGCGTCACCGCGCTGGCCTGTGCCGCGCTCTGGCGGGGCTTCCGGCGCAACGGCTGGTTCTGAGACGCCGGTCGGCAGGTGCCCGGTCGTCCGGGCTCAGCCGTTCCAGGCGGGGTGCCGCGGGTCGTCGGCGCGTACGAGGACGTCGGCCGTCGCGGCCGGGTCGGTCTCCGTCTCGTAGCGGGCGAAGGCGGGGAGGGTCCAGTGGTCGGTGTCGGGGGTGCGGCGGCGCAGGGCGCCGGGTGACAGGAGGACGTGGACGGTCAGGTCGAGGGGGAACCAGTGCCGTAGGAGAAGGGGGCCGTGCAGCAGAAGCACCCCGCCGGGCGGGAGCTGGACGTAGGGGCTGCGGGTGGCGCGGTCGGTGACCGGGTCCCACAGGTCGGGCAGCACCCGCCCGTCGCCTCCGGCGTCCAGCGGCCCGAGGACCTCGCGCCACAGCGCGCCGGTGTCGAACCAGTCGCTGTAGTACGACTCCGCGTCCCGGCGCCCGTGCTCCAGGCGGAGGGAGGCGGGGCGCAGGAAGTCCTCGGCGCCGACGACCAGTGAGGGCCGCCCGCGCACACGGAGCGCCTCGGCGATCAGGGCGGCGAGGTCTCCCAGCCGGGAAGCCGGTGCCCCGTCGAGGCCCACGCGCGGCCAGGAGCTGCCGTCGGCGGGTTCCAGCGTCAGGATCCGCTCGGCGAGCCGGTCGGCCAGACGCTCCCAGGTGATCGCTTCGAGTCGCACACGCACATGATGCCGGGAAGCCGGACGAGGAAGAAAAGGAGAAGAGGGGCAAGAAAAGGAGAAAGGGAAGGAGGAGCGGCGCGGCCCCGTACGGGAAAGCGGGCCGGTGGCGGGGAATGAACCGCGTATGGCACGTCCCCCAGGCGCACGCCGTCCCACAGATGCACGCTCCCCCGCCCTGCCCGACACCGGAGGCGGCCCGGTGGTGGTCCAGCCGGTGCGGCGAAAGCATTGCGCGGCCTGCCGGCAGGGTCCGCTGACGCTGCTGGTGCTGGAGGACGGGGTGCCGCGCTGCCTGGAGTGCGCGGATCTGGGACACCTGGTGTTCCTGCCGCGCGGGGATGCCGCACTGACCCGCAGGGCGCGGGAGGAGAGCACGCTGTCGGCGGTGGTCGTGCGGTTCGCGCGGCGTCGCGGGCGGTACGAGCGACAGGGTCTGCTGGTGGAGGAGGCCGCGCTGGCTCGGGCCGAGGAGCGGTGTCTGGCCGACGCCAAGGTCCGGCAGCGGCGCCGGGCGCGGGACGAGCGGCGCAGGGTGGAGGCGGACGAGCGCTTCGTCGCGGAGTTCGCGGCGGAGATCGGGCGGCTGTTCCCCGGCTGCCCGGCCGGGCGGGCGCGGGCGGTCGCCGAGCACGCCGCCCTGCGGGGCAGCGGGCGGGTCGGGCGGAGTGCCGCGGGACGCGCGCTGTCGGAGGCGGCGGTGACCTCGGCGGTGGTGGCGTCCGTACGGCATCTGGACACGCCCTACGACCGGCTGCTGATGAGCGGGGTGCCCAGGCGCGAGGCACGCGCCCGGATCGACGAGGCCCTGGAAAGGGTGCTGCGGGACTGGCGGGGAACGCCCCCGCGCCCGGAGGAGGCGGGGGAAGCGGAAGACGAAGTCAGCCAGGTGGCGGAGCCGGTGCGGGCACGGGGAGAGGAGTGACGGGAGTGGAGCGAGGGAGCAGAGGTTCACCGGCGCGGGTCGGCGGCCCGGGCGGTACGGAAAGGTGCCGTCCGCCGCCCTGCGCGGGGGTCGGTGGCGACGTATCGTGGCCGGAAGAACACCGGGACGGGGTCGCGCCCGTGCCGGGTGACCGCGTGGTGACCCCGCCCGATGCCGCATGGCCCGCTGTACCCCCCGGTGCCCTCCGTACCCCGGTACACGTCCGCGAGGAAGACGCCCATGGCCGATCCCAAGGGGTTCATGAGCACACCGCGCCAGGAGTGGCCGCGGCGGCCCGTGGTGGAGCGGGTCCGGGACTGGGACGAGGTCTACGTGCCGGGGGCGTTGCTGCCGATCGTCAGCGCGCAGGCGAACCGGTGCATGGACTGCGGGGTCCCCTTCTGCCACGAAGCGTGCCCGCTGGGGAACCTGATCCCCGAGTGGAACGACCTGGTGGCGCGGTCGGACTGGCGGGCGGCGAGCGAGCGGCTGCACGCGACGAACAACTTCCCCGAGTTCACCGGCAGGCTGTGCCCGGCGCCGTGCGAGGCGGGGTGTGTGCTGGCCATCAACCAGCCCGCCGTCACGATCAAGAACGTCGAGTGGGCGATCGCCGAGCGGGCCTGGGAGGAGGGCTTCGTGCCGCCCCGCCCGCCGGACCGGCTGTCCGGGAAGACGGTCGCGGTGATCGGATCGGGGCCGACCGGGCTCGCCGCCGCGCAGCAGTTGACGCGAGCCGGGCACACCGTGGCGGTGTACGAGAAGGACGACCGGATCGGGGGGCTGATGCGGTACGGCATCCCCGAGTTCAAGATGGAGAAGCGCTTCCTGGACCGGCGGCTGGAGCAGATGCGGGCGGAGGGGACCCGGTTCCGTACCTCGACGGCGGTCGGGCGGGACGTGCCGGCGCCGGATCTGCGTTCGCGGTACGACGCGGTGGTGATCGCCACGGGGGCCACGGCGTGGCGGGAACTGGCGGTGCCCGGACGGGAGTTGACCGGGGTGCATCAGGCGATGGAGTATCTGCCGCCGGCCAACCGGGTGTGCGCGGGCGAGCTGGAGGTCAACCCGTTGTCGGCGGCGGGGCGGCACGTGGTGATCGTGGGCGGCGGCGACACCGGGGCCGACTGCCTGGGGACGGCGGTGCGCGAGGGTGCCGCATCCGTGACCCAGCTGGACATCTACGCCCGGCCGGGCGAGGCGCGGGACGAGGACGCGGAGCCGTGGCCGACGTACCCGAAGCTCTACCGTCTCTCGGGCGCGCACGAGGAGGCGGGTGAGCTGCGTACGGCTCCGGCGGCGGACGCGGACGCCCGGCTGTTCGCGGCGTCCACGCTCCGGTTCACCGGGGACGAGCGGGGGCGGGTGAAGGAGCTGCACGTGGTGGAGGTGGACGAGCGGCGGCAGCCGGTCGCGGACACCGGGCGTGCGCTGCCCGCCGATCTGGTCCTGCTGGCGCTCGGGTTCTCCGGCCCGGACCGCGCGGACGGGCTCATCGACCAGTTGGGGCTGGAGACGGAGCCGCGCGGCACGATCGCGCGGGACGGGCAGTTCGCCACGAACGTGCCGGGGGTGTTCGCCGCCGGGGACGCGGCCCGCGGGCAGTCGCTGATCGTGTGGGCCATCGCGGAGGGCCGGGCGGTGGGGGCGGCCGTGGACCGCTATCTGATGGGCCAGTCGTGGCTGCAGGCGCCGATCTCGCCGTACGACCGGCCGATGGCGGTGTAGCCATCGGCCGGGGAGAAGGGTGACGCGGGGTCAGTGGGGGTCGGGTCCGTCCGGTCTCGTGGATCTGGGCGCAAGGGTGGTGAGCATGAGTCAAAAACAGGGAGAGCGGTTCAGGAGAGCAGGAAGTCCGCCTCTCCCGCCTTCGCGCCCTCGATAAAGGCGGTCATCTCGTCGGTGGTGTATATCAGCGCGGGGCCGTCCGGGTCGGTGGACTGGCGTACGGCGATGCGGCCGTCGGCCAGTTTCATGGCCTCCAGGCAGTTGCCGCCGTTGCCGCCGCTCCAGGGCTTGTGCCAGCCCACGGCGCCCAGCTCCCGCGCGGGCATGCCGTTGTAGACGCGGCGGCGCGGATTGATGCGATCCATTCACAGCTCCTTGCGGAGATCCCGGAGGATCTCCTTCGTGCGTTGTGCCGTGGCGGCCTGTGCCGCCATGCGGTCCATGACCTCCAGGTGGGTGGCCACCTCGGAGCGCGCGTCGAGGTAGACGGCGCCGGTCAGGTACTCGCTGTAGACCATGTCCGGGAGTTCGGGCATGGCGAACCGGAACAGTACGAAGGGGCCGTACGTGCCCGGATGCGGCCCGTTGGCGAACGGGGCCACCTGGAGCGTGACGCCGGGCAGCGTCGTCGCCTCCAGGAGTCTGTCGAGCTGGGCGCGCATCACCTCCGGGCCGCCGACCGGGCGGCGCAGGGCGGTCTCGTCCATCACCGCCCAGAAGCGGGGGGCGTCGGGGCGGGTGAGCAGTTCCTGACGGCGCATCCGCAGGTCGACGTGGCGCTCGATGTCGTCGGGGCTGGTCTGGCCGATGGCGCCCGATCTGAGCACCCCGCGCGCGTAGTCCTCGGTCTGGAGCAGTCCGGGGACGAAGTGCGGCTCGTAGGAGCGGATGAGCGCGGCGGCGCCCTCCAGGCTGACGTACATGGAGAACCAGCCCGGCAGGATGTCGTGGAACCGCTGCCACCAGCCCGGCCTGTTGGCCTCCTCGGCCAGTTGGACGAAGAGTTCGGCCTCGTCGTCCGGAACGCCGTAGGACCTCAGCAGCAGTTGCAGGTACGGGATCTTGAGGGAGACCTCGGCCATCTCCATCCGGCGCACGGTGGCGGGGGCGACGCGAAGGACGCGGGCGGCCTCCTCGCGCTTGAGCCCAGCGCGTTCCCGCAGGTCCAGCAGGCGTCGTCCGAGGACCACCTGGCCCACGGTCGGCGCGGACCGTGGTTCGCTCACGTTGCCACCTCCGGCGGAAGAGATATCGGTCCCGGTGAGGGAGTTCCCGGCGGGGGAACCCCGACAGCCCTGCGGCGCCGCTCGAAGACTCATTCGAAGATCCGGCCGGATCGACGACGGTCCCAATTGGCGCCGCGCGACGTGCTGTTGCGAGCAGTGTGCCACGGCCGTTCACCGCGTCATACAGCACTCTGCATTTTTCAGAGTGACACTTGCCAAGTGTTCACGGCGGGGAGATAGTGGCAAGCGTGATTCCGTCCGCGCCCTTAGGAACAGACTCCGCCGCAGACCGTTCCCGTCCCGGCGTCGCAACGGCACCGGCAGCGGCTCCGGCCGGGGCCGGCCGCCGGTTCCGCTTCGAGCTGGCCGCACACCCGGGTTCTCCCGCCCAGGCCAGACGCCTGGCGCGCGCCCGGCTGACCGGCTGGTCGGTGTGCGCGGACACCTGTGACAGCGCGGTCCTGGTCATGTCCGAGCTGGTCACCAACGCCATCGTGCACACCGCGAGCAGTCGTGTGGTGTGCGAACTGCTCGACCACGACGGCCTGGTGCGCATCGCCGTACGCGACGAGGGATGCGCGCCCGGCGAGCCCCACCCGGCACAGCAGCGGCCCGATGAGGAGCACGGGAGGGGATTGCTTCTCGTCGCCGCGCTGTGCCGGGCCTGGGGAGCCCAGGAGCACGGGCCCGGCCTGCTGGTCTGGGCCGAGCTGGAGCGGGGCTCCGCGACGGACGGGGCCGCCGCACCGCTCACCGGCGCCGAGCCGCGTCATGACCTCGGCTGGGGCCCGCGCGGCAAGCCCGATCCGGCGCGCGCTCCCGGCGAGGACGACCGCGCCGACACCGCCCGGCACGCACGGGTACCGGAGCAGTACGCCCACGCCGCCGAGCGGGACCACGTCCGGGGGCGGGCGTGATCGGCGCCGCCGGGCATCCGCTCGGCCTGGACACGCTGGTCCGGCTCGGACGCGACCGCCCCGCTCCGGACCGGGCCCCCGGCCCGCCGGTGCCCGAGGGCATGACCGCGCCGCTCGGCTGCGACGCCGTGGCCATGCCGGACCGGCTGGCGGCGCTGATCGTCCCCCGGCTGCCCCGGGTGGGCTGCGTGTACGCCGACGGCGGGCGCTGGTGGTGGATCGTCCCGGCGGACTCCGACTACGCCCTCCCCTGGCCCGCACCCGCCGAGTACGCCCCCGGCGCCCCGGTCCCCGCGACCGCGCACCTGCTGCGCCGCCCGGCGGGCACCATCCCCTACACCCCGCCGATCCCGCTGTACCTGGCACTGTGCCGGGTCACGGGCACGACCCCGGACTGGTCCCGGCCCCTGTCGGCCTGACGGCACGTCCGCGTCACCCGCCGGCGTCCACCCGGCGAGCACGCGCCGCCGCGGCAGAGCCCCCGCCCCCGCGCACCCCCCGTACGCCCCCGTCAGCCCCGCCCGCGCTCTGCCCGCGCCCGGGCCGCGCGGCGATAGTGGCCGTTTCGGTCACGGCTCGGGGAGGTTCGCGGTGCCAAGGCGGCGAGGGCAGGACGGGGTGGCCGGGCCGGAGGTGTCGGAGTCGGAGCGGCTGCTGTTCGGCGGTCCGCTCCGGTACGACATGGGGTGGAACGAGCACGCCGACGCGTTCCTGGAACTGAGCTTCAGGTCGATGGTGCGGCGGCTGCCGGGCATGCTGGCGTCCAGTCTGCGGCTGGCCCGCCAGGCGGACCCGCGGGCCGCGAGGACCGTGCTGGCCGCCGAGGTCGGCCGGGGAGTGGCCCAGGCGGTGAGCCTGCTGGCGGTGAACAGCGCGCTCGGCAGCCTGCTCACCGGCCCGGACATCGAGCGCCGGCTGCGCGCCGCCGTGCCCGCCCTCGCGGTGATGGCGTCGATGGCGCTGATCGCGGCGGTGCTGCGGGCCGCCTCGACGTATGCCACCGGGCGCCTCGAACCCAAGGTGGAGCGGGTCGCGACCGAGCTGTATCTGGAGCGGGCGGCCGATGTGGAGCTGGCCGCGATCGAGGACCACGCCTTCCACAAGCTGCTGGACACCGCGCAGTACGGCGCCCGGTCGGCGCGCAACATGATCTCCTACAGCGCGCGGGTGATCAACGCGCTGATCTCGCTGATCGCGGCGGCCGGTGTGCTGACCGTGCTGCATCCCGCGCTGCTGCCGTTGCTGGTCACCATGACGCTGCCGAGCGCCTGGAGCGCCCTGACCAACGCGCGGCGGCGCTACGAGTCGTTCCACACCTGGGTGCAGCACGTCCGGGCCGGTCATCTGATCGGAAGTCTGCTCACCGAGCCGGGGGCGGCACCGGAGATCCGGGTCCACGGGGTGGGTCCGTTCCTGCTGCGGCACTTCCGGGCGATGTCGGAGACGGCGGAGGCGGAGCAGGCCCGGCTGTCCCGGCTGGCGGCGCGCACGGGGCTGGCCGCGGCCGCGTGGACGGGCCTGGCGACGCTGGCCACGTACGCCACGCTCGGCGCGCTGCTGCTGGCCGGGGCGATGGCGCTGTCGGTGGCGGGTACGGCGGTGATCGCCATCCGTACCGGGTCGGGCAGCCTGGACACGCTGGTGCTGGAGATCAACCAACTGCACGAGGAGGCGCTGTTCGTCGGCGATCTGCAGCGGCTGTACGTGGAGGCGGCCGAGCGGGCGATCCCCGTGGGCGGCGAGGAACTGCCCGAGGAGCCGAAGGAGATCAGGTTCGAGGACGTCACCTTCAGCTATCCGGGCGAGTCGGCCCGGCCCGCGCTGGACGGGGTGAGCCTGAGCCTGCCCATGGGCCGGATCATCGCGCTGGTCGGGGAGAACGGTTCGGGCAAGACGACCCTGGTCAAGCTGCTCGCGGGCCTGTACGCGCCGGACCGGGGGCGGGTGCTGTGGGACGGGGTCGACGCGGCGCGGGCGGACCGGCGGCGGCTGGCCGAGCGGGTGGCGATGGTGGCGCAGGACTTCAAGCGGTGGCCGTTCACCGCGCGGGTGAACGTGGCGGTGGGCCGTTCCTCCGTACCGCTGACCGAGGAGCGGCTGGCGTCGGCGGTCGGGGAGGCCGGTGCCGAGGAGGTGGTCGCGGGTCTGCCGCGCGGTCTGGACACCCTGCTGGCCCGCAATTTCACCGGCGGCCATGAGCTGTCCGGGGGCCAGTGGCAGCGGCTCGGGATCGCGCGTGCCGCCTACCGGCGCGGCGACATCCTGATCGTGGACGAGCCGACGGCGGCCCTGGACGCGCGGGCCGAGCTGGCGGTGTTCGAGAAGATCCGGGCGCTGGCGGGGACCGGGCAGACGGTCGTACTGATCACGCACCGGCTCGCCTCGGTCCGGCACGCCGATCTGGTGCACGTCCTGGAGCGGGGCCGGCTGGTGGAGTCCGGCACCCCGGAGGAGCTGCTCGCGCGGGGCGGGGTCTACGCGGAGCTGTACGCGCTCCAGGCGGGGCAGTTCACGGCCGCCGTCCCGGCGCAGAAGCGCGGCTGAGCCGCCTTGGGTCCACGCCGTCGGCGCCGCGCGTGATCACGAGGAAGGTGTCCGTCGCGAGGTCCATCACGACCTCCGCGGGCACACCTTCCAGTCGTCGCGCGTGCGCGAACTCCTCCGCGGGCCATGAGCCGCGCGGGCCGCCTGCGGGAAAGCGTTCGAGCACGGTACGCCCCATCACCATCTCGCACCTCCAGTCGTGCGTCGTACTTACCGAAGTCAACGCGCTGGAGGGGGTGATCGCCTCGCCCGGTGACGGGACTGAGACACAGCCGACACCGGTTCACAGCCGAACGTGGACGTCCGCTCGACCGAAGGACAGCGGCGGACGCTTCCGGTGCCCGGACGGGCACGGAAGGACACCGGCGGCTCAGTGCTCGTACTCGTCGTGCAGGCGGAGCCGGTCGCTGCCGTGCGGGTGGCGGCCGAGGGCGGTGAGGTCGAGCAGTCCGGAGAGGGCGCCGACGCCGTCCAAGGCGTCGTCGTACACCGAGTAGGTGTGGAAGACCCGGTCGCCGTCGCGCAGGAAGCAGCTCAGGCCGGGGCGCTCCGTGGGGGCGCCGTCGCGGTCCACGGTCGCCTCGAAGTCGCGGTTGAAGTCGCTGTGGCAGGAGGAGTACCAGGGCACGGTCCAGCCCATCCGCGCCTTGAAGGGGAGCAGGCGGGTGAAGGGCGCGAGGGAGACGGCCGCGAAGGCGGTGTCGCGGGCCCGGAGGTGGGCGAGGTGGCCGAGCTGGTCGAGGAAGGCAGCGCAGCAGGGGCAGCCCGCTTCCTGTCCGGGCGCGAACATGAAGTGGTGGACGACGAGTTGGGTGCGGTCCCCGAAGAGGTCGAGGAGGGTGGCCTTGCCGTCGCCGCCCTCGAGGACGTACTCCGTGGAGACCTCCACCATGGGCAGCCGCCGACGTTCGGCGCCGAGCGCGGCCCGCGCCCGCTCGACGGCCTCCTCCTTGCGCCGTAACTCCTCGCGCGCCGCCCGCCACCGCTCGCGCGTGACGATGTCCGGAAGTGACATGAGTCCTCCTGTCCTACGGTCTGTTCGGGGTGCTGACCGTGGACGGATGCACAACTCATCGCCGTACGGCGGATTTTTTTCCGGTGAGCGGTGAGCGGCGAACGGCTACGCGGCCGTGCGGAGCCCGGTCCAGTCCCGGCCGCCGGCCTCCAGTTCCCGCAGGGCGGACTTGAGTTGGCCGGTGTGCCGGGGGGTGAGGCGGCCGGTGTCGTCCAGGTGGACCGCGCAGGCGGTGGTGGTGTCGACGAGCCGTTCCAGTACGGCGGCCACCTGGTCGGTGCCCTTGGTGTGCCGGGCCAGGGTGGGCAGTTCGGCGGCGGAGACGGCGATGGCGGTACGGGCCTCGGCGAGCGTGCGGTACGCCTCGCGGCGCAGCGCCCAGCGTTCGGTGTGGTCGCCCGTCTCGGCGAGGACGTGGACGAGGTAGGCGTGCGCGGCGCCCCCGGCGACGGCGAGCCGGGCCCGGACCCCCGCGCCGTGCCGGCCCGGCATCGGCAGGTGCCCGACGATCAGGACGAGCGCGCAGGCGACCATGGTCTCGGCGATCCGCCCCACGCACGCCTGCGGTTCCCCGCCGACCATGATCAGGGCGAGCACGAGCACGGTGACGACGGCGGTCAGCGCGGCGAAGTGCCGGGTGGAGACGGGCAGCAGCGCGCCGCACACCGTGACCAGCACGATCAGCCCAGCCGGGTCGGGCAGCAGCGCGGCCAGGGCGGCGAACGCCAGCGCGCCGAGCACGGTCCCGGCGGCCCGGCACAGCACACGGGAGACCAGCGGGCCGAGGTCGGGCTTGACGAGGAAGACGGCGGTGAGCGGCAGCCAGTACCAGTGCGGGTGGCTGCCGTACCAGCCGGTGTGGTGCAGGGCCTGGGCGATACCGGCGCCGGCGCCGAAGCAGAGGGCGACGCGCAGCCCGTACTCGCGGCCCGCCGTGCCGAACATCGCCCGCAGCGCGCCGCGTACGCCGCCGCGCCGGCCGAGGGTGAGGTGGCGGGCGCTTCCTGCGCGGTCGAAGGCTTCGGCGGCGCGCAGCAGGGCGTCGTCGAGGGCGCGCAGGGCGGGCGCGGCGCGGGTGGGGGCGGGCAGCGGTCCGGCGGCGGTGTCGTCGCGGACGGCGGCGGCGAGCCGCCGGGGGCCTTCCGAGGCCCGCGCGCAGAGGGGGTCGCCGGCCCAGGCGAGGGCGGTGGCGGCCTCGGCCAGCGGCAGCGCGGCGCGGTACCGGGCGTGCAGGCGCCGTTCGGCCGCGGAGGCGGCGTGGCGGCGCAGCCGGGGCCCGGCGAGAGCGTCCTGCGCGTGGTCGAGGGCGGCGGTGAGCGCGGCCCGGCGGGCGGGCGCGGTGTCGCCGCCGGCCGCTTCGAGCAGGGCGGCGACGGCGTCGTACACGTCGGCCACCGCCTGGCGTTCGCCGTCGAAGCGGAAGTCGCCGGCGAGTACGCCGGGGGTGGGCAGCGCCAGGCGGAGCAGGAGCAGCCAGAGCGCTCCGGCGAGGAAGGCGAGGGCCCCCTGCCAGCCGGGCGGTCCGCCGGGGGTGCCCGCGCCGACGGCGGCGGTGACGAGGAGCTGGGTGCCGGCCGCCGAGGCGACGGGCCCGATGGCGCTGATCGACCCGGCGGCCAGGCCGAGCACGGTCAGGACGAGGGTGAGGGGTACGGCGGACAGGTGCTGTCCGCCGTAGGTGCCCGCGAGCAGGCCGAGCGCGCCTGCCAGGGCGGGCGTGCCGAGCCGTCCGACGGAGGCCCGCCTGCCGCCGGGGCGGTCGTTGATCCCGGCGAGCATCGCTCCGATCGCGGCGAGGACGCCCTCGGCGGTGAGTCCGGCGAGCACCCCGGCGAGGAGCAGCGGTCCGGCGGCGAGGGCGCCCCGGACCACCGCGCTCCAGGGCACGGGGCCGCGCTGGGCGCGGAAGGCGTGGGCGAGCCATGGCGGCAGTGACCGGACGGCGGGGCGCGACACGGGGCTCCTGTTCGTACGAGGGCGGGGGCCTTCGGACGACGGTGGCCGAGTGGGGGTCACTCCAGGGTAGGGCGTGGCGTGGCGGTGGACTCGACGTCCAGGTTTCGGGGAGGTGAAAGATGCCCGGTCAGGGCCCCGGCGGAGTGAGCAGGATCTCCTCGGCCCTGGTGACCGCGCGCACGAGGGTGCCGGGGGTGAGGGACCCGGTCACCTCGTCGATCCGGCGCAGCCCGGCGCGCTCCAGCAGCCGCTTCTCGTTGGTGATCCACTCCCCGCGCTCCGCCAGCACCGCGTGGGCGGCCTGGGCGGCGGCGGTGGCGAGGGCTCCGGCGACCTCGGTGAGGCGGCCTTGCGGGGCGTGGGCCGCCTTGGCGTAGCCGAGGGTGGCGCGGGCGGTGCCCCGCCAGCGCTCGGGGGCGGTGCGGCGCAGCGCGTCGGGGTAGGCGGCGGGGCGGGGCAGGGTGCCGCGCAGCACCTGGTTGGCGGCCAGTTCGGCGACGACCAGATAGGTGGGGAT
This sequence comes from Streptomyces seoulensis, assembly GCF_022846655.1. Classification (NCBI taxonomy): domain Bacteria; kingdom Bacillati; phylum Actinomycetota; class Actinomycetes; order Kitasatosporales; family Streptomycetaceae; genus Streptomyces; species Streptomyces seoulensis. The sequence goes on along the minus strand of NZ_AP025667.1, from coordinate 1,729,208 downwards.
GCCGGCGAGGTGGAACAGCAGGGGCTCCACCCGGAAGCGGCCCGCTTCCGCCTCGGCCAGTTCGTGCTCCACCACGTCGAGATCCCGGTAGTGGACGTCGGCCCGGCGGCCGTCGATGGTGAGCCAGGCCCCGCCGTTGAACACCCCGCCGCCCCAGCCGCCGATCTCGGACACCTCGCCCTGCCAGCCGAGGGCGCGCAGGTCGTCGGGGTCGAAGCCGCCCCGGTAGTAGACGGCGAGGTCCCAGTCGCTGTGCTCGGTGTGCGTGCCCTGGGCCCGCGACCCGCCGAGCGCGACGGCCAGCACGGTGGGCAGCCCGGCGAGGCGGTCGGCGGTGGCGGAGAGGAAGTCGGCGTCGGAGAGGGCGGGCACGGCGGGCTCCTTCGGAGGGCTGTCGCCGGGAGCGTACGGCTGGGACGGGTGCCGGTGCGAGCGAAGAGCCTGGGCCTGCACGGTAAAGAGCGTGGGCCTGCCCGTTAATTGGGATGCGCGGGCGGGCGCGGGCGCCGAATGATGGGCAGGTTGTCCGCCCGCGCTTCGAGGGAGCCGCCATGATCCGTCGTGTCACCGTGCCCGGTCTCTTCCCGCCGCCGACCTACGCGCACGCCTCGGTCGTGGAGGCGGGCACCCGGCTCGTCTTCCTCGCGGGCGCGGTCCCGCTGGACGAGCGGGGCGAACTGGTCGGGCCGGGTGATCCGGTGCGCCAGGCCGGACAGGTGATCGCCAACCTGCGGGAGCAACTGCGGGCCGTGGGCAGCGATCTGGAGCATGTGCTGGTGACCGAGGTGTACGTGGTGAGCGACCGGCCCTCGGTGCTCTCGTCCGTGTGGGAGGTGGTGGAGGCGTCCGGCCTGAGCAGGGGCCCGCACTCCTCGACCCTGCTCGGCGTCGCCTGCCTCGGCTACACCGGCCAACTGGTGGAGATCACGGCCACGGCAGCGGTACCGGAGGCGGGAGAGTGACGGTGCTGCTGCGCCGGGCGGTCCCTGCGGACGCCCGCGACACGGCCGACGTCTGGCTGCGCTCCTTCGCCGCCGCCCTGCCCACGGTCGTCCGGCCGCGCTCGGACGACGAGGTCCGCGCCTACATCCGAGACGTGGTGATCCCGCTGCGGGAGACATGGGTGGCCGAGGCGGAGGACGGCCGGATCGTCGGCATGATGGTGCTGGACGGGCCGCTGCTGTCCCAGCTCTACCTGGACCCCGCCCGGCGGGGCCGCGGCCTGGGCGACCGGTTCGTCGCGCTGGCCAAGGAGCGCGTGCCGGCGGGGCTCACGCTGTGGACGTTCCAGGTGAACGAGCCTGCCCACCGCTTCTACGAACGCCACGGCTTCGTCGCCGTCGAGCGCACCGACGGCAGCGGCAACGAGGAACGCGAGCCGGACGTGCGCTACGTGTGGCGCCCCTGAGTCACCGGCGCAGGCCCGCCGTCCGGGCCGCCGTGCCCAGGGTCTCGCGGAGCATCTCGGGGGTGAGGCGGCCGGTGAAGGTGTTGCGCTGGCTGACGTGGAAGCAGCCGTAGAGGTCCAGGCCGCCTTGGAGCGGGACGTGGGCTCCGTGGGAGAAGGCGGGGCGCGGCCGGGGGATGGTCCAGCCCGCCTCGCTCAGCGCGGGCAGGGCGGCCTGCCAGCCGAAGGCGCCGAGCACGACGACGGCCCGGAGCGTCGGCCGCAGCAGCGTCAGTTCCGACACCAGCCAGGCCCGGCAGGTGTCGCGTTCGCCGGGGGTGGGCTTGTTGGCGGGCGGTGCGCAGTGCACGGGCGCGGTGACGCGGACGCCGTACAGTTCGAGACCGTCGTCGACGGCGACCGAGGTCGGCTGGGAGGCGAGGCCGAGGTCGTGGAGGGCCTGGTAGAGCACGTCCCCGGAGCGGTCGCCGGTGAACATGCGGCCCGTGCGGTTGCCGCCGTGCGCGGCGGGGGCCAGCCCGATGATCGCCAGCCGGGCGTCGGCGGGGCCGAAGCCGGGTACCGGGCGCCCCCAGTAGGTCTGGTCGGCGAACGCGGCCCGCTTGGTACGGGCCACCTCCTCGCGCCACTCGACCAGGCGCGGGCAGGCCCGGCACTCGGTAAGGCGCCGGTCCAGCCGGGCCAGGGCACCGCTGTCGTCCATGCCCTTCACGGTAGGCCAGGGCCCGTCAGGTGAAGGCCGCGCCCAGCGCGACGAACCCGCAGATCAGCGCGAACAGCACGGCCAGCAGCGGCCACGCGAACCGCAGGTACTTGTCGTACCCCACCTTGGCGAGCGCGACGCCGCCCATGACGACGGCGGTGGTCGGCACCCACAGGTTCATCCAGCCGCTGGACGCCTGCCAGGCGGTGACGGCGACCGCGCGGGACACCCCGGCGAAGTCGGCGAGCGGGGCGAGGATCGGCATGGCCAGCGTGGCGTGGCCGGAGGTGGAGGGGATCAGGAAGGCCAGCGGCAGGTTCACCACGAACACGATGACCGCGAAGACACCGGACGAGGTGCCTCTCACCACGCCCTCGATGGAGTGCAGCACGGTGTCGGTGATCTTCGAGTTGTTCATGATCACGGTGACACCGCGGGCCAGCACGATCACCAGCGCGGGCGAGATGAAGTCGGCCGCGCCCTGCACGATCGTGGAGCTGAGCCGCTGCTCCCCCATCCGCGCCACCAGCCCGACCAGCACGGACGCGCAGATGAAGAGCGCGGCGAGCTCGGGGAAGGACCAGCCCAGCTCGAACCCGTACGGAGTGGCGTCCGCCTTCCCGGTGAGCGCGCCGGCCCAGGGCACCACCGAGAAGATCATGAACGCGAAGACCAGGATCATCGTGACGAGCACCGCCCGGTGCAGCCCGGTCAGCTCCGGCTCCGCGTCCGGCGCCTCGTCGGCGTGCTCCCGGTCGCCTGGCAGGAAGCCGGTGAGGGAGCGGGCCGGGTCCCGCCGCACCCGCCGGGCGTACCGGATGACGTAGGCGACCGTCACGGCCGTCAGCACCACCCACATCACGAACCGCAGCGCGATGCCGTCACCCAGCGAGATGTCGGCCGCCGAGGAGGCCACCCCGGTGGCGAACGGGTTCACCGTCGAGCACATCACCCCGACGCCCGCGCCCAGGATGATCGCGCCGACGGCCACCATCCGGTCGTAGCCGAGGGCGAGCATCAGCGGCACGATCAGGCCGTAGAAGCCGAGGGTCTCCTCGGCGAAGCCCTCCACGGTGCCGAGGACCGAGAACACCACCATGATCCCGGCGATCAGCAGCGCCCCGCGCTCCCGCAGCCGGTGGGCGAGCCGGGCGATACCCCGGTCCAGCGCGCCGGTGGCGAACACGACGGTGATGAAGGCGCCGATGGCCAGCACGAACAGGAACACCCCCGCCGCGCCGTACAGATCCCCCGCGAGATCCGGCCCCACCAGACCGGTTTTCGGGTCCCGGAGGCCGTACAGCCCGTTGACCGGGGAGAGGAAGAGGTCGGTCAGCCGGTCGGCGAAGGACTCCCCCGAGGAGACACGGTGGTACGTCCCCTGCACCGGCGCACCGGACGCGTCCCGTACGTACTGCCCCGGCGGGACGAGGAAGGCCAGCAGCCAGACCGCGATCGTGACGACGACGAGCACGGTCAGGGCGCTGGGGAAGGTGAACGTCCGCCGACGCCGGGGCGGCTCCTCGACCTCCGCCTCCGTCGTCATGTTCTCTCCTCGCTCCCGGCCGACCTCGGCAACAGCCTCCGGCGCGAGGGACCGGCCCGCATCCGGGGCGGGGCGTGGGAGTGGTGGGAAAACGCGTCCCGGCCGGGCGCGGCGGAGCGTTAGGGTCGGCGGCATGGCACTCGCTTCACAGGACGCGGACGGCGACGGCACCCACGGGACCGGCGCCCCCGAGGGACCGGCACCCGTCCCGGCCACCGCACAGGAGACCGACTCGGCCACCGCTGCCGCGGTGGCCGCCGCCGAGGCCGCTGGGCTCGGCGCCGGCGAGACGGTGCGGATCGACAGCTGGGTCTGGGCCGTGCGTCTGGTCAAGACGCGTTCGCTGGGTGCCACCGCGTGCCGGGGCGGCCATGTCCATGTGAACGGCGAGCGGGTGAAGCCCGCCTACTCCGTGCGGGTCGGCGACGAGGTGCGGCTGCGCCACGAGGGCCGGGAACGCGTCGTGATCGTCAAGCGGCTGATCCGCAAGCGGGTCGGCGCGCCAGTGGCCGCGCAGTGCTACATCGACAACTCACCCCCTCCGCCGCCTCGCGAGGCGATCGCCCCGGTAGGTGTCCGCGACCGCGGCACCGGCCGCCCCACCAAGCGGGACCGCCGGGAACTGGAACGCCTGCGCGGCCTGGGCGCACCGGACGCCCCCGGTGCGCCTGAGACCCCCGGCAGGCAGCGACCGGCCCGGTAGAGCCGCCTGTGTCCGGGCACCCGGACACAGGCCGCACCTCCTCGCCGCCCTCCTCCCCCTTCAGTCCATCGGCACCGCCCGCACCCACGTACCGTCCTCGGTCAGCTCGGCATCCACCCTCAGCCCCGCCTGTCCCAGCGCCGCTTCGAACTGTTCCTTCGTCAGGGGCCTGCTGCGGAAGGTCTGGGTCCAGGTGGCGTCCGGGAAGGTGTACTCGGCCCGGACCGAGTTGACCCCGTCGCCGACCGGTTCCACCGAGGCGATCCGGACGGTGAAGCCCCGGGGGTCGACGCGTTCCCTCGGGACGTTGTCGTGATAGTCCGCCCCCTCTCGCTGGATGAGCACGCAGCCGTCCGTGGCGACGTGCCGGGCGCAGGTGTCGAGCAGGGCGTGGCGCAGTCGCGGGTCGGCGGTGTGGACCAGGAACGAGCCGAGCAGGACCACGTCGAACCGCTCGCCCAGGTCCAGGTCCTCGATCGGCGTGCGTATCGTGCGCTCCGCCCCACGCACCCGCTCCAGCATCTCGGCGGACTCGTCCACCGCCGTCACCCTGAAGCCGCGCTCCAGCAGCGGGTGGGTCACCCGGCCCGCGCCGCTGCCCAGCTCCAGGACGTGTGCCCCGGCGGGCACCGCGGCGGCGATGACGTCCGGTTCGTCATCCGGTGGGAAGCGGGCGTACAGCTCGACCGCGCAGCCGTCCGGGGTGATCGCTCCGGGGCCCGTGCCCTGATGTCCTTCACGCATCTCGACTGTCATGCCGGGAGAACGGACGATCTTCGCTCATCCGTTCCCTTGCCCGCCGCGAACCACTCGTTCGAGTCAATTCCCGCCGTCTCGGGAACGGGAGTACGTTGCAGGAAGGAGTGGTGATCGGATGCGTACCGGCAGTGAACCGACGACCGCGCGCAGTGCCCTGCGAGCGCGGCTGTGGCTGAGCCTGTGGGGGTTCGCTTGGACCGTCTTCGGCACGGTGGCCTTCTCCCTCACCGGACGCACCGGCTGGGCGGTCGCGTGTGCGGTGCTGTGGCTGGTGGTCACGGTCGACCTGGTCCTGGTCCTCCGCCATCTGCGGCAGGGCCCGCACTACCAGCCCGGCCGTGACGTACCCCCGTACGAGCCGGCGCACGACGAGCCGGCGGTACGGCCGAGGCGGCGGCGAGGATTCCCCCGCCTGCCCGCGCCCCGGCACCCCCAGCCCTGAAAGAGAGGCTCAGGAGTCGAAGCGCGCCGCGCGCAGATAGTCCGGATTGGGGTCGAGCGCGGCGGCCAGCCGGAAGTGGCGTCTGGCCTGGCCGGGCCTGCCCTGGCGCTCGTAGGTGCGGCCCAGCGCGAAGTGAGCGAAGGCGTTGTCCGGCTCGCGCTCCAGCACGATGGTGAACTCGAGCTCGGCGGGCCGCAGTTGAGCGGCGGCGAAGAACGCGCGCGCCCGCAGCAGGCGGGCGGCGGTGTTCTCGGGGTGGGCGGCGATCACTTCGTCGAGCAGTTTCACCGCGCCCCTGGGGTCCCGCGCGTCGAGCAGGTGCTCGGCGGCGCGGAAGTCGATGACATCCGTCTCCGGAGTACGTCCGGCGGAACCACTGATCTCGGGCACGGCGAAGTCCTTCCCTCACTTCGCCGTTCCAACGCCTCGGAGCGGAGCGGCTATTCCGGGCCGCCCCTCAGCAACGCGCGGCCAGAGGGCCGCTACGCCTGCTCACGCGCCCGGCGCGTCAACTCGGCCCAGACCTCCGAGACCCGCTTCCGCAGCGCGTCCAGCGGCACGTCGTTGTCGATCACGATGTCGGCGATCTCGCGGCGCTGCTCACGGCTCGCCTGGGCGGCCATACGGGCGCGGGCGTCGTCCTCCGTCATCCCGCGCAGCCGGACCAGCCGGTCGAGCTGGGTCTCGGTACTCGCGTCCACGACGACGACGAGGTCGTACAGCGGCGCAAGGCCGTTCTCGGTGAGGAGCGGGACGTCGTGCAGGACCACGGAGCCGGGGCTCGCGGCACTCTCCAGCTCGCGGGACCGGGCGCCCACCAGGGGGTGCACGATCGAGTTGAGGAGGGCCAGCTTCTCGGGGTCGGCGAAGACCACGGAACCGAGCCGGGGCCGGTCCAGCGAGCCGTCCCCGGTCAGGATCTCCGGCCCGAACGCCTCCACCACGGCCGCGAGCCCCGGTGTCCCGGGCGCCACGACCTCCCGCGCGATCCGGTCCGCGTCGATGAGCACGGCCCCGTGCTCCACGAACAGCCGCGACACCTCGCTCTTGCCGGCCCCGATGCCGCCGGTCAGCCCCACTTTCAACATGCCGGGCAGCCTAGACCCTGCCGCCGGGCGCTCTACGCCTCGCCCTCCCGCTCCGCGAGGAACCGCTCGAACTCGCGGCCGATCTCGTCGGCGGACGGGATGTCGACCGGCTCGGCCAGCATGTTGCCCCGCGTCTCCGCTCCGGCGGCCGCGTCGTACTGGTGCTCCAGGCCCTGGATGAGCGAGGTCAGCTCCTCGTCGCCCTCCCGGATCTGCCGGTCGATCTCGGTCTGCGTGCGGTGGGCCTCGGTGCGCAGGCCGTGGGCGACGCCGGGCAGCACCAGGCCGGTGGCGGCGGTGATCGCCTCCAGCACGGTCAGCGCCGCGTCCGGGTAGGCGGAGCGGGCGAGGTAGTGCGGGACGTGCGCGGCGACGCCGAGGACGTCGTGCCCGGCCTCGCTGAGCCGGTACTCCAGCAGCGCCGCGGCGCTGCCCGGCACCTGGGCCTCCTCGAAGGGGCTGCGGTGGCCGGGGACGAGGTCGGTGCGGTTGCCGTGCGGGGTGAGACCGACGGGACGGGTGTGCGGCACGCCCATCGGGATGCCGTGGAAGTTGACGGACAGCCGGACGCCGAGCCGCTCGACGATCTGCTGCACGGCGCGCGCGAACCGCTCCCACTCCACGTCCGGTTCGGGACCGGACAGCACCAGGAACGGCGCACCGGTGGCGTCCTGGACGAGGCGGACCTCGATGGCCGGCACCTCGTAGGCGGTCCAACTGTCCCGCTGGAAGGTCAGCAGCGGCCGGCGGGCCCTGTAGTCGACCAGCCGGTCGTGGTCGAAGCGGGCCACGACCTGGTGCGGCAGCGTGTCGAGGACGCGCTCGACGATCTGGTCGCCCGTCTCGCCCGCGTCGATGTACCCGTCGAAGTGGTAGAGCATGACCAGCCCGGCCGACTCTTGGGCCAACGCCATGTCGACCACGGCGAGCCCCTTCGGCTCCCAAGCGAACAAACCCTGCGGATCAACCACGATGACCGCCCCTCCTAGTGTCCGTTCATCCCAACACCGGAGAACCGGAAGCCATTCCCAAGATCACTTGGAAGAGGCGTCCACCGCAACTCCCTCAAGGGGCGCGGGGAACTGCGCGCTCACCCCCCACAGGCCCGCACCTGACAACGCACCGGAGAACGCCTGAGGGACCCGCACCCCGAAAGGTACGAGTCCCTCAGCCTTAATACCGGCTAAACCTCAGCGGTTGGGGGTCCCCCCCGCTGGGGGAGTTCAGCTCTGGCCGCCGGCCAGCTTCTCGCGCAGCGCGGCAAGCGCCTCGTCCGAAGCAAGGGCACCGGAGGTGTCCGCACCCTCGGAGGAGTACGAGCCGCCGCCACCGGAAGCGGCCGGAGCCGCACCCGCGACGTCGACACCCTCGGCAGCGGCCTTCTCGTCCGCCTCGCGGGACTTGATGACCTGGGCCTGGTGCTGCTCGAAGCGCTGCTGCGCCTCGGCGTACTGGCCCTCCCACGCCTCGCGCTGGGTCTCGTAGCCCTCGAGCCAGTCGTTGGTCTCGGGGTCGAAGCCCTCGGGGTAGATGTAGTTGCCCTGGTCGTCGTAGGACGCGGCCATGCCGTACAGGGTCGGGTCGAACTCGACCGAGGCCGGGTCGGCACCGAAGGCCTCGTTGGCCTGCTTCAGCGAGAGGCTGATGCGGCGACGCTCGAGGTCGATGTCGATGACCTTGACGAAGATCTCGTCGTTGACCTGGACGACCTGCTCCGGGATCTCCACGTGGCGCTCGGCCAGCTCGGAGATGTGGACCAGACCCTCGATGCCCTCGTCCACGCGGACGAACGCACCGAACGGAACCAGCTTCGTGACCTTGCCGGGCACGACCTGGCCGATCTGGTGGGTGCGGGCGAACTGCTGCCACGGGTCTTCCTGGGTCGCCTTCAGCGACAGGGAGACGCGCTCGCGGTCCATGTCCACGTCGAGAACCTCGACGGTGACTTCCTGGCCGACCTCGACAACCTCGGACGGGTGGTCGATGTGCTTCCAGGAGAGCTCGGAGACGTGCACCAGACCGTCGACGCCACCCAGGTCCACGAAGGCACCGAAGTTGACGATCGAGGAGACGACGCCGGAGCGGACCTGACCCTTCTGGAGGGTGGTGAGGAACGTCTGGCGAACCTCGGACTGGGTCTGCTCCAGCCAGGCGCGGCGGGACAGGACCACGTTGTTGCGGTTCTTGTCCAGCTCGATGATCTTGGCCTCGAGCTCCTTGCCCACGTAGGGCTGGAGGTCGCGGACGCGGCGCATCTCGACGAGGGAAGCCGGCAGGAAGCCACGGAGGCCGATGTCGAGGATGAGACCACCCTTGACGACCTCGATGACGGTACCGGTGACGATGCCGTCCTCTTCCTTGATCTTCTCGATGGTGCCCCAGGCGCGCTCGTACTGGGCGCGCTTCTTCGAGAGGATCAGGCGGCCTTCCTTGTCCTCCTTCTGGAGAACCAGGGCCTCGATCTCGTCGCCGACCTTGACGACCTCGTTCGGGTCGACGTCGTGCTTGATCGAGAGCTCGCGGCTCGGGATGACACCTTCGGTCTTGTAACCGATGTCGAGCAGGACCTCGTCCCGGTCGACCTTCACGATGACGCCGTCGACGATGTCGCCGTCGTTGAAGTACTTGATCGTCTCGTCGATCGCGGCGAGGAAGGCTTCCTCGTTACCGATGTCGTTGACCGCAACCTGCGGGGTGGTGGCGGTGGTCTCGGTGCTGCTCGTCATGTGGGAAAGGGCTCCGGTACGGACATTGAAGTCGTAGGTACTGCTTACGCCGGGAGCCCGTTTCGCTCTGCAGAAGCCGGACAGCCAAGTAAGCGCCACTTGAGCACCGGGTGCCCGGTGGCGCCTCGAGAACCGAGGGATACATACAGATGCGAGCGCGACCTGCTACGTCTGAGGTGCGCAGGCCCGCAGCGCAACTTGTAGCATACGGGGGCAGCCGGGCAGGGTCAATGCGCGAAGGCGCACAGCGCGGACGGATCGCCGCATACCCGGCGCAAGAATGGCCCCAACTGGGCACGCACGACCGGGCGATCCCTTCCGTGACACTCGTCCGGGAAGCCGGTTGGACGGAAGAGTACGACGAGGGAGCCGATCATCCAAGAGCCGGAAGGGCACGACCCGGAGGGGTCCGAGCCGGAAGCCACCCGACGTGACGCCGGGGTCGCGGAGAGCAGCAGCGCCAACCGGGGCTGGTGGGACCGCAACGCGGACGAGTACCAGGTCGAGCACGGCACCTTCCTCGGTGACGACCGCTTCGTGTGGGGCCCCGAGGGCCTGGACGAGGTGGAGGCCGAGCTCCTCGGCCCGGCCGAGGAGCTGAAGGGCCGGGACGTGCTGGAGATCGGCGCGGGCGCGGCGCAGTGCGCGCGCTGGCTGGCCGCCCAGGGGGCCCGTCCGGTCGCGCTCGACCTCTCCCACCGCCAGCTCCAGCACGCGCTGCGCATCGGCGCCGCGTTCCCGCTGGTGTGCGCGGACGCGGGCGCGCTGCCCTTCGCGGACGCCTCCTTCGACGTGGTGTGCTCGGCCTACGGCGCGCTGCCGTTCGTGGCCGATCCCCGGCTGGTGCTGCGTGAGGCGCGCCGGGTGCTGCGGCCGGGCGGCCGGCTGGTGTTCTCGGTGACGCATCCGATCCGCTGGGCGTTCCCGGACGAGCCGGGCCCGGAGGGTCTCTCGGTGGCGGCGTCCTACTTCGACCGCACTCCCTATGTGGAGCAGGACGAGGACGGGCGCGCCGTCTATGTGGAGCACCACCGCACGATCGGCGACCGGGTGCGGGACATCGCCGCCTCCGGGTTCCGGCTGGTGGACCTGGTGGAGCCGGAGTGGCCGGCCTGGAACACCTCCGAGTGGGGCGGCTGGTCCCCGCTGCGCGGCAACCTGATCCCCGGTACCGCGATCTTCGTCTGCGAACGGGACTGAAGCCCCCCGCGCGCACGGCGTACGACACTGGGGGCGTGATCCGTGACGACGCCCTCGCCGCGCTGCCCGTGCGCTCCGCCCTGCCCGACCTGACCGCCGCGCTGGACGGTCCGGGTGCCGCCGTGCTGGTGGCGCCGCCCGGTACCGGCAAGACGACGCTGGTGCCGCTGGTGCTGGCCGGGCTGGTCGGCGGGGGTCCCGCGCGGCGGGTGGTGGTGGCCGAGCCCCGCCGGATCGCGGCGCGGGCGGCGGCCCGGCGGATGGCGTGGCTGCTGGGCGAGCAGCCGGGCGTCAGCGTCGGCCACACCGTGCGCGGCGAACGTGTGGTGGGGCCCCACACCCGCGTGGAGGTCGTGACCACCGGTGTCCTCCTTCAGCGGCTCCAGCGGGACCAGGAGCTGGCGGGCACGGACGTGGTGGTGCTCGACGAGTGCCACGAACGGCATCTGGACGCCGACACGGCGGCCGCCTTCCTCTGGGACGTACGGCAGACCCTGCGGCCCGAGCTGCGGCTGGTGGCGGCGTCGGCGACCACGGACGCGCAGGGCTGGGCCCGGCTGCTGGGCGGGGCGCCGGTGGTGGAGGCGGCGGGCGTGTCGCATCCCGTGGACGTGGTGTGGGCGCCTCCGACGCGTCCCGTACGGCCGCCGCACGGGATGCGGGTGGACCCGGAGCTGCTCGCGCACGTGGCCTCGGTGGTACGGCGGGCGCTGGCCGAGCGGACCGGTGACGTGCTGTGCTTCCTGCCCGGCGTGGGCGAGATCGCCCGTGTGGCCGGGCAGTTGGGGTCGCTGCCCGGCATCGACGTGCTCCAGGTGCACGGCCGGGCCCCGGCCGCGGTGCAGGACGCGGTGCTGTCGCCGGGCGAACGGCGCCGGGTGGTGCTGGCGACCTCGGTCGCCGAGTCCTCCCTGACGGTGCCGGGCGTCCGTGTGGTGGTCGACTCCGGGCTCGCGCGGGAGCCTCGCGTGGACCACGCGCGGGGCCTGAGCGGCCTGGCCACGGTACGGGCGTCCCGTGCGGCCGGCGCCCAGCGGGCGGGCCGGGCCGGGCGTGAGGCACCCGGTGCGGTGTACCGGTGCTGGGCCCAGGCCGAGGACACCCGGCTGCCCGCCTTCCCGGCCCCGGAGATCAAGGTCGCCGACCTGACGGCCTTCGCCCTCCAGGCCGCCTGCTGGGGCGATCCGGACGCCTCCGGCCTGGCCCTGCTGGACCCGCCGCCCGCCGGGGCGATGGCGGCGGCGCGCGAGGTACTGACGGCGGTCGGCGCGGTCGAGGCGACCGGCCGCGCCACGCGGCGGGGCACCCGCCTGGCCCGTCTGGGCGTCCATCCCCGACTGGGCCGCGCCCTCCTGGACTCCCCCGACGGCGGCGCGGAGACGGTCGCCCTCCTGTCGGAGGAGGTGCCGCGCGAGTACGGGGACGACCTGGCGGCGGCCCTGCGCCGGGCCCGCCGTGGCGGCGACGCGTACGCGGGCCGGTGGGCGGCGGAGGTGCGGCGGCTGCGCGGGGTGTCGGGCGGCGGCTCCCGCCCGGCCGCGTCCGGAAAACGCGCCCAGGCCGGGGCGAGCCCGGCACTCGATCACGGCGGCGAGGAACGCGCCGTGGGCGAGGTCGCCGCCCTCGCGTTCCCCGAGCGGGTGGCCCGGCTGGACGGGGGCTCCTACCTGATGGCGTCCGGGACACGGGTCGAGCTGGCCGAGGGGTCGGCGCTGCGAGGCGTGCCGTGGATCGTCGTGGCGGTGGCCGACCGGCCCGCGGGGAAGGGGCACGGGCGGGTGCGGCTCGGGGCCGCCGTGCGGGAGGACGTGGCGCGGGCGGCCGCCGCTTCGCTGCTGACCGAGCGGGACGAGGTGCGCTGGGCGGACGGCGACGTGGTGGCGCGGCGGGTCGAGCGGCTGGGCGCGGTGGAGCTGGCGGTGCGGCCGCCGGCGGACGCCGACCCGGAGCTGGTGCGCTCCGCCCTGCTCGACGGGCTGTCGCGGGAGGGGCTCGGTCTGCTGCGCTGGACGGAGCAGGCTCGACTGCTGCGGCAGCGGCTGGCGTTCCTGCGGGCGCGGCTCGGAAAGCCGTGGCCTGACGTGTCGGACGAGGCACTGCTCGCCTCCGTGGACGCGTGGCTGGAGCCGGAGTTGAGCCGGGCCCGGCGCCGGGCGGACCTGGGGCGGATCGACGCAGGGCAGGCGCTCGCGCGGCTGCTGCCGTGGGCGGGCGGGGAGGCGGCCCGGCTGGACGAGCTGGCGCCGGAGCGGATCGCCGTACCGAGCGGGTCACGGGTGCGGGTCGACTACACGGACCCCGAACGGCCGGTGCTGGCGGTGAAGTTGCAGGAGATGTTCGGCCTGCGGCAGAGCCCGGAGGTGGCCGGGACGCCGCTGCTGGTGCATCTGCTGTCGCCCGCCGGGCGGCCCGCCGCGGTGACGGCGGACCTCGCCTCGTTCTGGCGGGACGGCTACCGGGCGGTCCGGTCCGAGCTGCGCGGGCGGTACCCGAAGCACCCCTGGCCCGAGGACCCGGCCACCGCCGAGCCGACCCGTCACACGACGGCCCGGCTCAAGCGGTGAAACCTCTCAGGAACTGGCCGACGGGCTGGGCGACGGGCTCGCCGAGGCGGTCTCACCGACCGCGACCTTCAGCTCGAAGGTGACGCTCCCGCCGCCCGGCGTGGTGACGCGGAGCAGATACGTGCCGCTGAAGAGGTCCGCGTACAGCTTGGGCAGCGTCAGCAGGCCGTTCGCGTCCGTGGTGAGCCCGGTGAGGGTGCGTACGGGCTGGCCGTTCGCGTCCTTGAAGTAGGGCCCGGCGATGTTCTCGGCGGGGCTGTCCGCGGACTTGACCAGGGTGGCGGTGGCACCGACCTTGGCCGCGGGGGCGCCCTTGTACGTGGCCTTGACCTTGATCTGTCCGGCGAACTCGCCGCCCGGCACGCAGGTCTGCGGGGTGTCGGCGGTGCGGACCAGCTTGTCGGCGGGGCGCGGGGTGACCGTCGCCGTGTAGTCGACGCCCTTGATCTGGCGCCCGACGACCGTGCCGGCGACCTTGAAGGTTCCGGCCTTCTCCCCCGCCCGGAGTCCCGGCGCGAGGGCGACGCCCGTGGCGTCGGTGCGGACGACGGCCACCTTCTCGCCGCCCGCGAAGGTGGCGTCGGTGTCGCCGGTGATGGTGAACCGCACCCGCACCGTGGCCACGGACGCGCCGTCCTTGGTCACCGCGCGGGCGCCGATCCGCCGTTCGAAGGTGTCCCCGGCGGTCGCGGTCAGCTCGGTGCCGTCCTGGTCGGGGGAGGTGAGGTGGTGCACCGTGTCGGACGGGGTGGGCGCGGGCGAGGTGGGCGGGCTGGTCGGGTCGGACGGCTGACCGGGCGTGCTCGGATCACCGCCGCCCGGCTTGCCCGGCTTGCCCGGCTTGGAAGGCTTGCCGGGCTTAGGCGACTCGGGCGTCGGCCGGGACGTGTGTGGCGCCGTCGGCCCGCTCGTCCGGGGGAGGCCGTCGTCGCTGCGGTGCGCGGGCACGCCGCCGGCGCCGTCCGGGACGGAGTGGGTGCCCCGGCGGTAGTAGTCCACCCAGTTCAGCACCAGGCTGAGGTAGTCGCTGGAGTTGTTGTAGCTGAGGATCGCGCTGTGCAGGTCGCGGTCCTGCGAGAGGTCCCAGCCGTTGCGGCACAGGTAGTGGCCCGCGGCGAGCGCGGCGTCGTAGACGTTGTTCGGGTCGGCCTTGCCGTCGTCGTTGCCGTCGCGGCCCGCCCAGGCCCAGGTCGACGGGATGAACTGCATCGGGCCGATGGCCTGGTCGTAGGAGCTGTTGCCGTCGTAGGCCCCGTGGTCGGTGTCCTTGATCAGGGCGAAGCCGTTGCCGTCGAGCTGGGGGCCGATGATGGGGCTGACCGTGGTGCCGTCGGCGTACACCCGGCCGCCGCGGGCCTGGCCGGACTCCACCTTGCCGATGGCGGCGAGGAGTTGCCAGGGCAGGTTGCAGCCGGGCTTGGAGGCGCGGAGTTCGGCTTCGGCCTTCTTGTACGCGGCGAGGACGGTCGCGGGGATGCCCGCCTCGCCCTCACCTCGGGAGACGGGCGTGCCGATGACCGCCGACGGGCTCGGGGCGGGGCTGTCCAGCGGCGGAAGGTCCGTGTAGTACGGCGAGTTGCCGGTGGCGTTGCCGTCGGCGGACGCCTCCGGGACGGGAGTGCTCAGGCCGGCGCTGGTCTGGAGGGGTTCGGGGGCGCCGGTCGCTCCCGGAGCCTCGGACGCGGAGAGTGCCGCGACCGCCAAAGCGGCCACCGCGGTCGTCGCCGCCCCCTTGCGCAGTCGCCTGCCGAAGTGCGCCGCCATGTGGTGAACCCCTCCCCCGGACGCCTCGGGCGTCCGCCTCCGCCTGTCTCGTTGTGATGTGACGGTCGACCTGGTGCTGTGGTTGCCCCGCGTGCCGCACCTCGGCCTGTGTGCTGGATCACCTGGCCGTGTGCACGACAGATGGGCCCCGGCCGACCCTACGTCAACTCCCCTGCCCCAGGGCACCCGTCGTCCCCTCGCATTCCCCGACTTGGCCGACTCCCGCCGCCCGCAAGGCCGATGACGGTGCATCACGCATACTGGGCGCGATCACGGCCCGGCCCGTGCCGGCCCTTCCGGGAGGACCTGTTGCCGTTCACACTCAGCCATGCCGCGGCCGTACTGCCCGCCGTCCGCCGCGACGGGAGCGGGCGGGGGCCGCTGGTGCCCGCGGTGCTCGTCGCGGGCTCCTTCGCCCCCGACCTGACCTACTACGCGGCCAGCGTCCGCCCGGAGGCGATGGAGTTCGGGACGGTCACCCACTCCCTCGCCGGGGTGCTCGGCGTGGACGTGCTGATCTCCTGGGCGCTGGTCGGAGTGTGGCTGGTGGTCCGGGAGCCGCTGGTGGCACTGCTGCCCCGGTCGTGGCAGGGCCGGCCCGCCGCACTCCTGCGCTGCGGGGCGCCCCGCGCGCGGGTACGGGCGGCCCTGGTGCTGTGGTGGTACGTCTCCGCCGTGGCCGGTGGCCTCACCCATGTGGTGTGGGACGCCTTCACCCACCACGACCGCTGGGGCACGGAGCTCGTCCCGGTGCTCGCCCGGACCGCGGCCGGGGTGCCGCTCTTCCAGTGGCTCCAGTACGGCACCTCGGCGCTGGCCGCCGTGGCGATCACCGGTTTCCTGCTGCGCGCCCTGCGGTCGGCCCCGGCCGGGGCGCCGCTGGGGGTGCCCCCGCTCTCGGTACGGGACCGCTGCTGGGCAGCGGCCCTGCTCGGCGGCTGCGCGCTGGGCGCGGCGGTGCCGCGGGCGGTGCGCTGGTGGGCGTACTGGGGCCCGGTCGCCCGGCCCTGGGAACTGGTGCCCACGGTGTGCTTCGGCGCGGGCGCCGGCCTGCTGCTGGGGGTGGTGCTGTACGCGGGTGCGGTACGGCTGTGGCGGCCCGCCGGGGTGTCCGGCGCTACGCCCGCTTCCGGCGCCCGGTCCGGCGGGGAGCCGGTGTCGCGGGGTGCGGCGGTCGGCGCGGGCCGGCGGGAGCGGGACGGTCGGTGAGGGAGGCCACGAACACGGTGAGCGTGTGCCGGGGGCGCGCCTTCGGCAGGTGGGCCAGGAGCAGCGCGAGATAGCCGCGCGCGAGGTCGGCCCACACCCGTCGGTCGGGGGTGCGGCGGGCCAGGGCCCGCCCGGCGTCCGTGCCCGCCCGCCGGAGCCGGGCCCGGGGGTCCGAGGGGTGGCGGGCGGCGCTCGCACCGGCCGCGACGACGGGCACCGCCGTGCCTGACGCGCCGGACGCCCGGCCGGTGTCCGCCGGCTCCGTACTGCCGTGCCACGGGTCGGGCCTCAGGCGGTGAAGCATGCGTATACCCATGCCCGCAGTCTTGCGGGTGGCGGGCCGGGCCTGCGTTCTGGCGGGGGCCACGTGAGTGAAACCCCGCGGGAAGGGCGTCCTTCCCGCGGGGTTCGCCGGTGGCTCAGTGCGCCGCGGACTCCCAGTCCGGGCCCACGCCCACCGAGACGTCCAGCGGGGCGCGCAGGCTCACGGCGTCCGCCATCTCGCGGCGGACCAGCTCCTCCACGGCCGCGCGCTCGCCGGGGGCGATCTCCAGCACGATTTCGTCGTGGACCTGGAGCAGCATGCGGGACCTGAGGTCCGCCTCGCGCAGCGCCCGGTCGACGTGGAGCATGGCGATCTTGACGATGTCGGCCGCCGTGCCCTGGATCGGGGCGTTCAGCGCCATCCGCTCGGCGGCCTCGCGGCGCTGGCGGTTGTCGCTGTTCAGGTCGGGCAGGTAGCGGCGGCGGCCGAAGAGGGTCGCCGTGTAGCCGGTCGCCCGCGCCTCGTCGACCGCGCGGCGCAGGTAGTCCCGTACGCCGCCGAACCGCTCGAAGTAGGTGTCCATCAGCGCGCGGGCCTCACCGGCGTCGATGTTGAGCTGCTGGGAGAGGCCGAAGGCGGACAGGCCGTAGGCGAGGCCGTACGACATGGCCTTGATCTTGCGGCGCATCTCCGCGTCGACGGCGTCCCGGCCGACGCCGAACACCTGGGAGGCGACCGTGGTGTGCAGGTCCTCGCCGGAGGTGAACGCCTCGATCAGGCCGGCGTCCTCGGAG
This sequence comes from Streptomyces seoulensis, assembly GCF_022846655.1. Lineage (NCBI taxonomy): Bacteria > Bacillati > Actinomycetota > Actinomycetes > Kitasatosporales > Streptomycetaceae > Streptomyces > Streptomyces seoulensis. The sequence goes on along the minus strand of NZ_AP025667.1, from coordinate 1,712,037 downwards.
AGGTGGGCCATGACGCGCAGCTCGATCTGGCTGTAGTCGGCGGTCATCAGGGACTCGAAGCCCTCGCCGACCACGAAGCCCCGGCGGATCGCGCGGCCCTCGTCGGTGCGGACCGGGATGTTCTGCAGGTTGGGGTCCGTGGAGGACAGCCGGCCGGTCGCGGCCACCGTCTGGTTGAAGGTGGTGTGGATACGGCCGTCGGCGGCGATGGTCTTGATCAGGCCCTCGACCGTGACGCGCAGCTTGGCCTGCTCACGGTGGCGCAGCATGATGACCGGCAGTTCGTTGTCGGTCTGCGCGGCGAGCCAGGCCAGGGCGTCGGCGTCCGTGGTGTAGCCGGTCTTGGTCTTCTTGGTCTTCGGCAGTGCCAGCTCCCCGAAGAGGACCTCCTGGAGCTGCTTGGGCGAGCCGAGGTTGAACTCGTGCCCGGCGGCGGCGTGCGCCTCCTTCACGGCCTGCTGCACGGCGCCCGCGAAGGTCTGCTCCATCGTCTCCAGGTGCGTGCGGTCGGCCGCGATGCCGTGCCGCTCCAGGCGGGCCAGCAGCGCGGAGGTGGGCAGCTCCACGTCCCGCAGCAGTTCGGCGGCGCCGACCTCGGCGAGCCGGGTCCCGAACGCCTCGCCCAGGTCGAGGATGGCGCGGGCCTTGATCATCAGGGCCTCGGCCTCGGCGCCGTCGTCCGCGCCGAACGCCAACTGGCCGTCGGCCGCGGCGGCCGGGGCCAGCTCGCGGTGCAGGTACTCCAGGGACAGCGCGTCCAGGTCGAAGGAGCGGCGGCCGGGCTTGACCAGGTAGGCCGCGAGCGCGGTGTCCATGGACACGCCCTCGACCACCCAGCCGTGCTCGGCCAGCACGCGCATGGCGGCCTTGGCGTTGTGCAGCACCTTGGGCCGCTCGGCGTCGGCCAGCCAGCCGGCGAACGCCCGCTCGTCGGCCTCGTCCAGCTCGGCGGGGTCGAACCAGGCGGCCGCTCCGCCGGCGGCGGCGAGGGCGACCTCGGCGACCGAGCCGGTGCCCAGCGCCCAGGTGTCGACGGTGGTCATGCCCAGGGTCTCGCCGGCGTGCTCGGCCAGCCAGGCGGCCAGCTCGCCGGTGCCCAGGATCGTGCCGTCGACCTCGACGCCGTCCGCCGTGACCGGGGTGGCCTCGGCCTCCTCGGCACCGGGGTCGACGGCGAAGAGCCGCTCGCGCAGCGAGGGGTTGCGGATCTCCAGGGTGTCCAGGAACGCCGCCACGGTCTTGCGGTCGTACGGCTCACGGGCCAGGTCGGTGACCGTCCTCGGCAGCTCGACGTCCCGCTCCAGCTCGGTCAGGACGCGGTTGAGCTTGACCGACTCCAGGTGGTCGCGGAGGTTCTGCCCGGCCTTGCCCTTGACCTCCTCGACGCGCTCGACCAGCTCGGCGAACGAGCCGAACTGGTTGATCCACTTCGCGGCGGTCTTCTCGCCGACGCCGGGGATGCCGGGCAGGTTGTCGGACGGGTCGCCGCGCAGGGCGGCGAAGTCGGGGTACTGCGCGGGCGTCAACCCGTACTTCTCGACGACCTTCTCCGGGGTGAACCGGGTCAGCTCCGAGACACCCTTGGTCGGGTAGAGCACCGTGGTGTGCTCGCTGACGAGCTGGAAGGAGTCCCGGTCGCCGGTGACGATCAGCACGTCGAAGCCCGCGGCCTCGGCCTGGGTGGCGAGGGTGGCGATGACGTCGTCCGCCTCGAAGCCGTCCACGGCGAAGCGGGGCGCGTGCATCGCGTCCAGCAGCTCGCCGATCAGCTCGACCTGGCCCTTGAACTCGTCCGGGGTCTTGGACCGGTTCGCCTTGTACTCGGTGAACCGCTCGGAGCGCCAGGTCTTGCGGGACACGTCGAAGGCGACCGCGAAGTGCGTGGGCGCCTCGTCACGCAGGGTGTTGGCCAGCATCGAGGCGAAGCCGTAGATCGCGTTCGTCGGCTGGCCCGTCGCGGTGGTGAAGTTCTCCGCGGGCAGCGCGAAGAACGCGCGGTACGCCAGTGAGTGCCCGTCCATGAGCATCAGGCGGGGACGGCCGCCGGGAGGGGTGTCGGTCTTCTTCGATGCTGTCTCTGCCACGCCCCCGATCCTGCCACGCCCCACCGACAGCCGAGTCCGCGAAGCGTTCCGCCGGAAGATCGCGCACTGTCCACAGGGCTCCCCCCGCGGCCGCTCGCGGGGCATGCTTGTCCGCGGGGCGGGGGACCCGATGTGAGAAAGACGATGGAAGGGGAGCGGGCGATGGCGACGAAGCCGCCCAAGGGCGATCCGGTGCAGGACGCGCCGCGGACAGGGGAGCCGAAGCACGCGGCGGCGGGACTGCCCGCCGTGGGGCACTCCTTGAAGATCGCGCAGCAGCAGATGGGGGTGCGGCGCACCGCGCTGACCCTGCTGCGGGTGAACCAGAAGGACGGCTTCGACTGCCCCGGCTGCGCGTGGCCCGAGCCGGAGCACCGGCACAGGGCGGAGTTCTGCGAGAACGGCGCCAAGGCGGTGGCCGAGGAGGCCACACTGCGCCGGGTCACCCCCGAGTTCTTCGCCGCGCACCCGGTGGCGGACCTCGCCGGGCGCAGCGGCTACTGGCTGGGCCAGCAGGGCCGCCTCACCCACCCCATGTACCTGCCCGAGGGCGCCGACCGCTACGAACCGGTCACCTGGGAGCGGGCCTTCGACATCGTCGCCGAGGAGATCGCGGCCCTCGGCTCGCCCGACGAGGCCGTCTTCTACACCTCGGGGCGCACCAGCAACGAAGCGGCTTTCCTGTACCAGTTGTTCGCCCGTGAGCTGGGCACGAACAACCTGCCCGACTGCTCCAACATGTGCCACGAGTCGTCGGGTTCGGCGCTCTCGGAGACGATCGGCATCGGCAAGGGCAGCGTCCTGCTGGAGGATCTGTACCGGGCCGACCTGATCATCGTCGCGGGGCAGAACCCGGGCACCAACCATCCGCGCATGCTCTCCGCGCTGGAGAAGGCCAAGGCGGCCGGCGCGAAGATCATCAGTGTCAATCCGCTGCCCGAGGCGGGCCTGGAGCGGTTCAAGAACCCGCAGACTCCGCAGGGCATGCTGAAGGGCGCCGCGCTCACCGACCTGTTCCTCCAGATCCGTCTCGGCGGCGACCAGGCCCTCTTCCGCCTCCTCAACAAGCTGATCCTGGAGACGGACGGCGCGGTCGACGAGGAGTTCGTCCGCGAACACACCCACGGCTACGAGGAGTTCGCGGAGGCGGCCGCCAAGGCCGACTGGGACGAGACCCTGACGGCGACCGGCCTCACCCGCGCGGAGATCGAGCGGGCCCTGAAGATGGTGCTGGCCTCGAAGCGGACCATCGTCTGCTGGGCCATGGGCCTCACCCAGCACAAGCACTCCGTGCCGACCATCCGCGAAGTGGTCAACTTCCTTCTCCTGCGCGGCGACATCGGCCGTCCCGGCGCGGGCGTGTGCCCGGTGCGCGGCCACTCCAACGTGCAGGGCGACCGCACGATGGGCATCTTCGAACGCCCCGCCCCGGCGTTCCTGGACGCGCTGGAGCGGGAGTTCGGCTTCGCGCCGCCCCGCGAGCACGGCTTCGACGTCGTCCGGGCGATACGGGCGCTGCGCGACGGCGAGGCCAAGGTGTTCTTCGCCATGGGCGGCAACTTCGTCTCCGCCTCCCCCGACACCGAGGTGACCGAGGCGGCCATGCGGCGGGCCCGGCTGACCGTGCACGTGTCGACCAAGCTCAACCGCTCGCACGTGGTCACGGGCGCCCGCGCCCTGATCCTGCCCACGCTCGGCCGCACCGAGCGCGACGTCCAGCGCGGGGGCGAGCAGTTCGTCACCGTCGAGGACTCCATGGGCATGGTGCACGCCTCGCGCGGACGGCTGGCGCCCGCGAGTGCCCACCTGCTGTCCGAGCCCGCGATCGTGGCCCGGCTGGCCCGGCGGGTGCTGCCGGACAGCACGGTGCCGTGGGAGGAGTTCGAGCACGACTACGCGGCGATCCGCGACCGCATCGCCCGGGTGGTCCCCGGCTTCGAGGACTTCAACGCGCGCGTCGCCGACCCCGGCGGCTTCACCCTGCCGCACGCCCCGCGCGACGAGCGCCGCTTCCCCACCGCCACCGGCAAGGCCAACTTCACCGCCGCGCCGGTGGAACACCCCGAGCTGCCCGAGGGCCGGCTGCTGCTCCAGACGCTGCGCTCGCACGACCAGTACAACACCACGATCTACGGCCTGGACGACCGCTACCGGGGCATCACCGACGGCCGCCGCGTGGTGCTGGTCCACCCCGAGGACGCCCGCGAACTGGGCGTGGCGGACGGCAGTTACGTGGACCTGGTGGGCGAGTGGAGCGACGGGGTGGAGCGGCGGGCGCCCGGCTTCCGCGTGGTGCACTACCCGACCGCGCGGGGCTGCGCGGCCTCGTACTACCCGGAGACCAACGTGCTGGTGCCGCTGGACGCCACCGCCGACACCAGCAACACCCCGGCCAGCAAGTCCGTGGTGGTCCGGCTGGAGGCGCGCCCGGAAGGCCGTCTGGAACAATCGGCGACCGACTGAGCGTTCGCTCAGTGACATGGCACGCCGCCGGACAGGCGCACGAGAACGGAGCCGGGCATGGGTGAGCAACAGCAGACGCAGTTCCCGCAGGAGATCATCGACGAGTACGCGGCGCTCGGCGTCGACCTGCCCGCGCTGTTCTCCGCCGGCCACCTGGGAACGCGGATGGGCGTGCAGATCCTCCAGGCGTCGCCGGAGCGGGTCGTCGGCACGATGCCGGTGGAGGGCAACACCCAGCCCTACGGCCTGCTGCACGGCGGCGCCTCGGCGGTGCTCGCCGAGACCCTCGGCTCGGTCGGCTCGATGCTGCACGGCGGCAGCTCCAAGGTCGCCGTCGGCGTCGACCTGAACTGCACGCACCACCGGGGCGTCCGCTCCGGCCTGGTCACCGGCGTCGCCACCCCCGTCCACCGGGGCCGCTCGACGGCGACCTACGAGATCGTCATCACCGACGAGCAGGACCGCCGCGTCTGCACGGCCCGCCTGACCTGCCTGCTGCGCGACGCGGGCGCGGGCGAGGCCGTCGCGCGGGGCTGACCGCCCGGGCCGTTGCCCCGCGCCGCACCACGCCGTAGCTTCGGCGCACGGGACGGCGCGGGGCACCCCCGACCCCCCCGGCTCCCCTGGCCGGATCGCGGCGATGAGCCGCACAGGCCCGCTGGAGCCCGGCGAGGGCACCTCCGCACGCGAACCCGTCACCCCGCACCCGCCGCCCTGCCGCCACCGGTCCACCCGCACCCGGCTGATTCTGGCCACCGCCCGCGCCGCACCGGCGGTCGGCGGCACACTTCCGGCGACCCGCCCGCGCCCCGCGCCGGCTCCCGAACTCCCCTTTCCCGCACAGACGGTGACCGTGACCTTCCTGGGCGGCCGCTCGGTCGCGCCGCACCGGCTCGCCTCCGACGTGCCGCTCGCCGTCGACGCCGGACCACCGGTCACCGTGACGCGGGTGAGCCAGCCCCGCACCGGGATGCGGGCCGAATCCGCTCCCCGCGCACCCTTACGGACCGACCCCGGTTCCCCGCGCGTGATCACCGTGACCATGCGTGTCACGGAATGCGGAAGGGTGCCCAAAAACGCCGGACTGCCTTTCCTGGAAGTAACACTGCGTAATACACGCGCAATACAAACCCAGAGTTTCCTCCTCGGCCCGCGCTACGCCCGACACCTCTCCGGAGCGCTCGGGGAAGCATGCGGCGAGAGATCACCCGTCATCACCAAAACCCCCGAGACGCCTGAACAGTTGAGGGTGGGTCCTGCGGGTTCTCAGCATGTGGACAGGGCGAATCGGCCGGAATTCCGGCGTTCCCCCCAGGGGGTACCGCTCTGCATTACCTCGTGTCATAACAAGAGCGTCACAGCCTTGGTCAGACTCTCCTCCACGTTCCCCACACACGCTTAGAGTCACGGCCAGTCACCGCGCCCCGGATTCACTTTTCGGCCAGGCGCGCGGCTCGACCGTTTCCATGGGGATGCGGTCGTCCAGGGAAAGGACTGATCGTGCGTCAACGTTCGCTCATCGCCATCACCGCCGCGCTGTCCGCGGGAGCACTCACCCTGACCGCCTGCGGATCGCGAGACAGCGGCGACAAGGGTTCCGAGGCCAACGGCGGCACCACCGTCGTCATCGGCGTCGACGCCCCGCTGACCGGCGACCTGTCCGCGCTGGGCCTGGGCATCAAGAACTCGGTGGACCTCGCGGTCAAGACCGCGAACAAGAAGGAGTACGTCAAGGGCGTCACCTTCAAGATCGAGGCCAAGGACGACCAGGGCCAGCCCTCCTCCGGTCAGCAGAACTCCACCGCCTTCGTCACCGACAAGAGCGTCCTCGGCGTCGTCGGCCCGCTGAACTCCTCCGTCGCCGAGTCGATGCAGAAGGTCCTCGACGACGCCAAGCTGGCCCAGGTCTCCCCCGCCAACACCAACCCGGCCCTCACCCAGGGCGTCAACTGGCAGAAGACCAAGGCCCGCCCGTACAAGGCGTACTTCCGCACCGCGACCACGGACGCCATCCAGGGCCCGTTCGCCGCCCAGTACGTCTACAACAAGGCCAAGAAGACCAAGGTCTTCGTCATCGACGACAAGAAGACCTACGGCGCCGGCCTCGCCGCCACCTTCTCCGCGGAGTTCAAGAAGCTCGGCGGCAAGGTCGTCGGGACCGAGCACATCAACCCCGACACCAAGGACTTCTCCGCGGTCGCCACCAAGGTGAAGAACTCCGGCGCCCAGGTGGTCTACTACGGCGGCGAGTACCCGCAGGCCGGCCCGCTCAGCAAGCAGATCAAGGCGGCCGGCGCCAAGGTCCCGCTGGTCGGCGGCGACGGCATCTACGCGGCCGACTTCATCAAGCTCGGCGGCGCCGCCGCCACCGGCGACTTCGCCACCTCCGTCGGCGCCCCGGTGGAGACCCTGCCCTCCGCCAAGCAGTTCGTGGCGGACTACAAGACCGAGGGCTACAAGGAGGAGTACGCGGCGTACGGCGGCTACTCCTACGACTCCGCCTGGTCGATCATCGAGGCCGTCAAGAAGGTCGTCGACGACAACGGCGGCAAGCTGCCCTCCGACGGCCGCGCCAAGGTCACCGCCGCCCTGCAGAACGTCTCCTTCGACGGCGTGACCGGCAAGGTCTCCTTCGACGAGTTCGGCGACGCCACCAACAAGCAGCTCACCGTGTACTCCGTCAAGGACGGTGCCTGGAAGGCCGTGGAGTCCGGCACCTACAACGGCTCCTGACCCACACCCGCACCAGCCGAGCCGCGCGGGGCGCTCAAGAGGCGCCCCGCGCGGACTCGCATCCGGCCACATCCGGCCACATCCGTCGCTTATCCGAACGCTCGGAGGACATGCGGTGAACGAACTGCCGCAGCAGCTCGTCAACGGCCTGCTACTTGGTTCCATGTACGGGCTGGTCGCCATCGGCTACACCATGGTCTATGGCATCGTCCAGCTCATCAACTTCGCCCACGGCGAGATATTCATGACCGGCGCCTTCGGCGCACTCACGGTCTACGTGTACGTCCTCCCCGACGGCACCTCCATGTGGATCGCCCTGCCCCTGATGCTGGTGGGCGCCATCGTGGTCGCCGTCACCGTCGCCGTCGGAGCGGAACGATTCGCCTACCGGCCGCTGCGCACCGCACCCCGGCTCGCCCCGCTCATCACCGCCATCGGCCTCTCCCTCGCCCTCCAGCAGGCCGTGTGGGCCTGGTACCCCGAGGCCAAGTCGGCGCGCACCTTCCCGAGCATCCCCGGCGGCCCCTTCGAGCTCGGCGACGTCACCATCCAGACCGGAGACGTCTTCCTCGTCGCCGCCGCCCCGCTCAGCATGGCCGTCCTCGCCTACTTCGTGATGCGCACCCGCACCGGACGCGGCATGCAGGCCACCGCCCAGGACCCGGACACCGCCAAGCTGATGGGCGTCAACACCGACCGCATCATCGTGATCGCGTTCGCCCTCGGCGCCGCCTTCGCCGCGGTCGGCTCCGTCGCCTACGGCTTCAAGTACGGCCAGATCGACTTCCGCATGGGCTTCATCCTCGGACTCAAGGCGTTCACCGCGGCCGTCCTCGGCGGCATCGGCAACATCTACGGCGCCATGCTCGGCGGCCTCGTCCTCGGCGTCGCCGAAGCCCTGTCCACCGCCTACATCGCCGACATCCCCGGCATGGACAAGTTCGGCAGCCAGTCCTGGGCAGACGTCTGGGCGTTCGTACTCCTCATCCTCGTGCTCCTGCTGAGGCCACAGGGCCTGCTCGGCGAGCGCGTCGCGGACAGGGCGTGACACCGATGACCACACAGACCACCGCACCCGGCACCCCGGAGACCCCCGAGACCCCGGCCGCCGGCGCCCCCGCCGCCACCGGACTGATCGGCCTGCCGGCCGGCCTCGGCCGGGCCCTCGCCACCGGCGGCGGCGCCCTGGCCGTCGTCTCCGCCTTCCTCGCCTGGACCTGGACCGCCGCCTTCCCCGGCGACCTCACCGTCTACGGCTACCCCGGCGGACTCCAGGTCCTCGTCCTCATCGGCGGCCTCCTCACCACCCTGTTCGGCCTCGCCTCCTACGGCGTCAAGGGCCTGAAACTCCTCACCCCCGGCAACGCCGACAGCGCCCTCAAGCTCGCCGCGCTCGGCACCTTCGCCACCGCCTGGTACACCGTCATCGCCATCAGCGCCACGCTCGGCGGCGTCGTCAATCTCGAACCCGGCGGCTACGTCGCCGCGCTGGCCACCCTGGCCGCCCTGCTCGGCGCCCTCTCGCTGCCCTACCAGCGGCCCGAGCCCGACCCGGTGGACCCCGACGACACCGGCTGGGAAGCCTTCCGGCACCGCACCCGGCAGAACTGGACCGACTTCAAGGCCGCCTTCGCCGCCGAACCCCCCGCCCCCGGCCGCACCCTGCCCGCCTGGGCGGAGATCCTCGTCATCACCGGCGTCATGGCCCTCGGCCTGCTGGTCTTCACCTACGGCATCGGCACCGAGTACGACGAACTCTTCATCGGCTTCCTCATCACCGCCGGATTCGGCTTCGCCGCCGTCGCCAAGGCCGGACTCGTGGCCCGGATCTCGGCGATCACCACGCGACACCGCACCGTCACCATGACCGGCGCCTTCGTCGCCGCCGCCGCCTTCCCCTTCACCCAGTCCGACGACCAGTACGCCACCATCGGCGTCTACATCCTCATCTTCGCCACCGTCGCCCTCGGCCTGAACATCGTCGTCGGCCTCGCCGGCCTGCTCGACCTCGGCTACGTCGCGTTCCTCGGCGTCGGCGCCTACACCGCCGCCCTCGTCTCCGGCTCGCCCTCCTCGCCGCTGCACGTGCACTGGCCCTTCTGGGCCTCCGCCCTGCTCGGCGCGGCCGTCGCCATGATCTTCGGCGTCCTCATCGGCGCCCCCACCCTCCGCCTGCGCGGCGACTACCTCGCCATCGTCACCCTCGGCTTCGGCGAGATCTTCCGCATCACCGTCCTCAACATGGACGGCACCTCCGGACCCGACGTCACCAACGGCTCCAACGGCATCTCCTCGGTCCCCAACCTCGACATCCTCGGCTTCGACTTCGGCCAGGAACACCAGTTGTTCGGCGCCACCGTCGGCCGCTTCGCCAACTACTTCCTGCTGATGCTCCTGATCACCCTCATCGTGGTCATCGTCTTCCGGCGCAGCAGCGACTCCCGCATCGGCCGCGCCTGGATCGCCATCCGCGAGGACGAGACCGCCGCGCTCGCCATGGGCATCAACGGCTTCCGGGTCAAGCTCATCGCCTTCGCGCTCGGCGCCGCCCTCGCCGGACTCGCCGGCTCCGTCCAGGCCCACGTCACCTACACCGTGACCCCGGAGCAGTACCAGTTCGCCCACGTCGTCCCGCCCAACTCGGCCTTCCTGCTGGCCGCCGTCGTCCTCGGCGGCATGGGCACCATCTCCGGCCCCCTCGTCGGCGCCTCGCTGCTCTACCTGATCCCGGCCAAGCTCCAGTTCATGGGCGAGTACCAGCTCTTCGCCTTCGGTGTCGCGCTCGTCCTGCTGATGCGCTTCCGCCCCGAGGGCCTCATCCCCAACCGGCGCCGCCAACTCGAGTTCCACGAGGACGCCCCGGCGCCCGCCGTCCTCAGCAAGGCAGGGGCCTGACCACCATGACCACCGACACCACCACCAAGGACACCGCACCCGGCACCACCCCCGGCGAGACGGTCCTCGACGCCCGCGGCGTCACCATGCGCTTCGGCGGCCTCACCGCCGTCCGCGACGTGGACCTCACCGTCAACAGCGGCGAGATCGTCGGCCTCATCGGCCCCAACGGCGCCGGAAAGACCACCTTCTTCAACTGCCTCACCGGCCTCTACGTCCCCACCGAGGGCGAAGTCCGCTACAAGGGCACCGTCCTGCCGCCCAAGTCCTTCAAGGTCACCGCGGCCGGCATCGCCCGCACCTTCCAGAACATCCGGCTCTTCGCCAACATGACCGTCCTGGAGAACGTCCTCGTCGGCCGCCACACCCGCACCAAGGAAGGGCTCTGGTCCGCCCTGCTGCGCGGCCCCGGCTTCCACAAGGCCGAAGCCGCCTCCCGCGCCCGCGCCATGGAACTCCTCGCCTTCGTCGGCCTGGACGCCAAGGCCGAACACCTCGCCCGCAACCTCCCCTACGGCGAACAGCGCAAGCTGGAGATCGCCCGCGCGCTGGCCAGCGAGCCCGGACTGCTGCTCCTGGACGAGCCGACGGCCGGCATGAACCCGCAGGAGACCCGCGCCACCGAGGAACTGGTCTTCGCCATCCGCGACCAGGGCATCGCCGTCCTCGTCATCGAGCACGACATGCGCTTCATCTTCAACCTGTGCGACCGCGTCGCCGTCCTCGTCCAGGGCCAGAAGCTCATCGAGGGCGACAGCGCCACCGTCCAGGGCGACGAGCGCGTCGTCGCCGCCTACCTCGGTGAGCCCTTCGAGGACGCCCCCGGCGCCGAGGAGGCCGCCGAGGTGGAGGCGGCCGAGGCGCAGGCCGGCACCACGAAGGAGAACGACCGATGACCGCACTGCTCGAAGTCGAGGACCTGCGGGTCGCCTACGGCAAGATCGAGGCCGTCAAGGGCATCTCGTTCAAGGTCGAGGCCGGCGAGGTCGTCACCCTCATCGGCACCAACGGCGCGGGCAAGACCACCACGCTGCGCACCCTGTCCGGGCTGCTCAAGCCGGTCGGCGGACAGATCCGCTTCAACGGCAGGTCGCTGAAGAAGGTCCCCGCCCACCAGGTGGTCTCCCTCGGGCTCGCCCACTCCCCCGAGGGGCGGCACATCTTCCCGCGCATGACCATCGAGGACAACCTGCGCCTCGGTGCCTTCCTGCGCAACGACAAGCCCGGCATCGAGAAGGACATCCAGCGCGCCTACGACCTCTTCCCCATCCTCGGGGAGCGCAGGAAGCAGGCCGCGGGCACCCTCTCCGGCGGTGAGCAGCAGATGCTGGCGATGGGGCGGGCGCTGATGTCCCAGCCGCAGCTCCTCATGCTGGACGAGCCGTCCATGGGCCTGTCGCCGATCATGATGCAGAAGATCATGGCGACGATCGCCGAGCTGAAGGCGAGCGGTACGACGATCCTGCTGGTCGAGCAGAACGCCCAGGCGGCGCTCTCGCTCGCCGACCACGGACACGTCATGGAGGTCGGCAGCATCGTGCTCTCCGGCACCGGGCGGGACCTCCTGACCGACGAGTCGGTACGCAAGGCGTACCTCGGCGAGGACTGAGCGCGCGTACGCGAAGGCCCGCGTCCCTCCGGCTCGGGGGGCGCGGGCCTTCTCTTCGTCCTGGCTGGTCAGCCCTTCTTGGCCGACTTCTTCTCCTGGTCGTCCGAGATGACCGCCTCCGCGACCTGCTGCATCGACATGCGGCGGTCCATCGAGGTCTTCTGGATCCAGCGGAAGGCGGCGGGCTCGCTCAGGCCGTACTCGGTCTGCAGGATCGACTTCGCGCGGTCGACCAGCTTGCGGGTCTCCAGGCGCAGGCTGAGGTCGGCGACCTCCTGCTCCAGTTGCTTCAGCTCGGTGAAGCGGGAGACGGCCATCTCGATGGCCGGGACCACGTCGGTCTTGCTGAACGGCTTCACCAGGTAGGCCATGGCGCCGGCGTCGCGGGCCCGCTCCACGAGGTCGCGCTGTGAGAAGGCGGTGAGCATCAGGACCGGGGCGATGGACTCCTCGGCGATCTTCTCGGCCGCGGAGATGCCGTCCATCTTCGGCATCTTCACGTCCAGGATCACCAGGTCCGGCTTGTGCTCGCGAGCCAGCTCCACCGCCTGCTCACCGTCCCCGGCCTCACCGACGACCGTGTACCCTTCCTCCTCCAGCATCTCCTTGAGGTCGAGCCGGATCAGCGCCTCGTCCTCGGCGATGACGACCCGGGTCGTCAGCGGGGGCACATGCGACTTGTCGTCGTCGGACACGTCTGCGGGCTGGGGCGACTCGGCGGTCACGGGGGGTCTCCGTTCAGGGCAGGGGTGCTGCTGACAAGAGCCTACCTAGCTACGGTATGGTGGACGCGCGGAGGGTCAAGGGAAGCCTTGGAATCTGCGAGCCCCGGTAGCCCAATTGGCAGCAGGCAATGGATTCAAAACCCATACAGTGTCGGTTCGAATCCGACTCGGGGCACTTTTCCTTCGAATCGAAGGAATGACTCGGCAAGCGGATGCTCACGTTCTCGTGAACATCCGCTTTTCTGCATACGCGCACGTCACGGCTCCTGCACATTGGCCGCGTGTACGACATGGACACCCGCGAGCGGGTACTCGCGCTGGTGGCGCAGAACCGCAGCCTGAACTCCGTGAGCCGGGAGACCGGAATCTCCCGCGCGGCCATCCGCTCCTGGCAGATGCGAAGCGCTCCCCTGCGCCCCACCGACTGCCCCCGCTGCCAGAACGTGCCGGGGCCGCCCCGGAATCCGGCCGCCTACGCCTACCTGCTGGGGCTCTACCTCGGTGACGGCTGCGTCAGCCCGATGAAGCGCGGCGTCCACTCGCTCCGTATCGCCTGTGCCGACGCGTGGCCGGGACTGATGGACGCCTGCGCCGAGGCCATGCGGGCCGTGATGCCGGGCAACAAGGTCTGCCGGACGCGGCAGCAAGGCTGCCGACAGGTCACCTCGTGCAGCAAGCACTGGCCCTGCCTCTTCCCGCAGCACGGCCCGGGTAAGAAACACGAGCGGTCGATCGTGCTGGAGCCCTGGCAGCGGGAGATCGTCGACGCCCACCCCTGGGAGTTCGTCCGGGGCCTCATCCACTCCGACGGCTGCCGGGTCACCAATTGGACGACCCGGACCGTGGGCGGTGAGCCGAGGCGCTACGAGTATCCGCGGTACTTCTTCACCAACGTGTCCGAGGACATCATCGGGCTCTTCACCGGCGCCCTGGACCGGGTCGGCGTCGAGTGGCGTAGGGCCAACCGGCGGAACATCTCCGTCGCCCGCAAAGCCTCCGTAGCCCTCATGGACACCCACGTAGGCCCCAAGCACTGACCCCCTACCTCGGGCTGTCGTCCTCCGCGATGTGGTGGACGCGGACCATGTTGGTGGTGCCGGTGACGCCGGGTGGGGAGCCGGCGGTGATGACGACGACGTCGCCCTTCTCGCAGCGGCCGTACTTCAGCAGCAGCTCGTCCACCTGGTCGACCATCGCGTCGGTGGAGTCGACGTGCGGTCCGAGGAAGGTCTCCACGCCCCAGGAGAGGCTGAGCTGGGAGCGGGTGGCGGGCTCGGGGGTGAAGGCGAGGACGGGGATGGGTGAGCGGTAGCGGGAGAGGCGGCGGGCGGTGTCGCCGGACTGGGTGAAGGCGACGAGGAAGCGCGCCCCGAGGAAGTCGCCCATCTCGGCGGCGGCCCGCGCGACGGCACCCCCCTGCGTGCGGGGCTTGTTCCGCTCGGTCAGCGGCGGCAGCCCCTTGGCCAGCATCTCCTCCTCCGCCGCCGCGACGATCTTCGCCATGGTGCGCACGGCCTCGACGGCGTACCGCCCCACGCTGGTCTCGCCGGACAGCATCACCGCGTCCGCGCCGTCGAGCACCGCGTTGGCCACGTCGGAGGCTTCGGCGCGGGTCGGCCGGGCGCTGTCGATCATCGAGTCGAGCATCTGGGTGGCGACGATGACCGGCTTGGCGTTGCGCTTGGCCAGCTTGACGGCGCGTTTCTGCACGATCGGCACCTGCTCCAGCGGCATCTCCACGCCGAGGTCGCCGCGGGCGACCATCAGCCCGTCGAAGGCGGCGACGACGTCCTCGATGTTCTCGACGGCCTGCGGCTTCTCCACCTTGGCGACGACGGGCACCCGGCGCCCCTCCTCGGCCATGATCCGGTGCACCTCGGCGGCGTCGCGGCCGCTGCGGACGAAGGAGAGGGCGACGACGTCGAAGCCGGTGCGCAGCGCCCAGCGCAGGTCGTCCCGGTCCTTCTTGGAGAGGGCGGGGACGGAGACGGCGACGCCGGGGAGGTTGAGTCCCTTGTGGTCGGAGATCATGCCGCCCTCCAGCACGCGGGTGCGCACGCGGGGGCCGTCGACGCCGGTGACCTCCAGGCAGACCCGGCCGTCGTCGACGAGGACGCGTTCGCCGGGGCGGACGTCCTCGGCGAGGCCTGCGTAGGAGGTGCCGCACCGGTGGCGGTCGCCCTCGACGCCCTCTTCGACGGTGATGGTGAAGATGTCGTCGCGTTCGAGGAGTACGGGTCCTTCGGCGAACGTGCCGAGCCGGATCTTCGGACCTTGAAGATCGGCGAGCATTCCGACGCTGCGGCCGGTCTCGTCGGCGGCTTTCCGAACGCGCTGGTATCGCGCCTCGTGTTCGGCTTGGGTGCCGTGACTGAGATTGAACCGGGCGACGTCCATTCCGGCCTCGACCAGTGCCTTGATCTGGTCGTACGAGTCGGTGGCGGGCCCCAGGGTGCAGACGATCTTTGCTCGGCGCATGGGTCGAGCCTATGGCTTACCGGCGGGTAGAGAATTCGGGCTCCATGGCCACTCAACGACCCTTGGGGAAAGGCTTATTGACAAGTGTTGAATTGTGCGATGACCCGCTCCTATGAGCGATGTTTTCCGCGCGATATTTATTCGGATCAAGGGATTTATTCAAAGCCTGGGCGGTACCAGGGTGAAGCGCGCGGTGACCTGGGCGGAGACCCACAATTGCGCGGGCTGGAGATCGAAGGGCCCGGCGGATTCGGCCACCTCGGCCGCGCGGCGGGCGGAGCGGCCGAAGGCGGAGACGTTGCGGGGCCGGTCGGCGCCGGTGTCGGCCAGTTCGGTCAGGGCGGCGAGGGAGGTGCCGAGGGCGTCGGCGTACTCGCGGGCGCGCCGGAGGGCGTCGGCGACGGCGCGGCGGCGGGCCTCGGCGTGGACCGGGGAGTCGGGGCGCAGGGACCACCAGGGGCCGTCGAGCTCGGTCAGCTCGGACTCGGCGAGACGGGCGGTGAGTTCGCCGAGGACGGTGAAGTCGGTGATCTCGGCGTCGATGCGGACGATCCCCTGGTGGCTGCGGACCCGCTCGCCCCGGCCGCGTTCGCTGAGCTCGGGGGTGACGCTCAGGGCGCCGGTGGTGAGGTCGGGCACCGCTTCGCCGTAGGACCTCAGGAGGTCGAGGGCGGCGGTGTTGCGGCGGGTGAGGTCGTCGAGGGTGGTGCGGCGGTCGCGGCCCCGGGCGGTGACGGTGACGCCGATGCGGGCGATCTCGGCCTCGGCCTGGAACTCGGCCTCGCCCCGGACGGCGAGGAGGGGGGCGTCGGGGGTGCCGTACGCGGGGGTCGCCTCAGGGGTCATACGTCCCACTGTGTCATGTGTCCGGCGCGCCGGCGGGGGGAGTTGACGGGAATCGGTCACCGGATCGCAACCTGGGGGGTCTGTTGCGACCTGTCATGGTCGGGCCACAATCTACGCGCGTTGTCGACCCCTTGCCGAGGAGACCGAGAGATGCCGTTCGACCGCCGGAAGTTCCTGAAGCAGTCCGCCGTGACCGGGGCGGGCGTGGCGATCGCGGGCGGGGCGGGAGCCCCGGCGGCCCAGGCGGCCGAGACCGCCGCAGGTGGCCACGGGCACCGGGAGAAGCGGTACGCGCTGACCGTGATGGGCACCACCGACCTGCACGGGCACGTCTTCAACTGGGACTACTTCAAGAACGCGGACTACTCCGACGCGGCGGGCAACGCCCAGGGTCTGGCCCGGATCTCGACGCTGGTGAACCAGGTCCGCGCGGAGAAGGGCCGCCACAACACCCTGCTGCTGGACGCGGGCGACACGATCCAGGGCACCCCGCTGACGTACTACTACGCCAAGGTGGACCCGATCACCGCCGAGGGCGGGCCGGTGCACCCGATGGCGAAGGCGATGAACGCGATCGGGTACGACGCGGCGGCGCTGGGCAACCACGAGTTCAACTACGGCATCGAGACCCTGCGCCGCTTCGAGCACCAGCTCGACTTCCCGCTGCTGGGCGCGAACGCGGTGGACGCCAAGACGCTGAAGCCGGCGTTCGCGCCGTACTACATGAAGCGGTTCCATGTGCCGGGTGCCCCGCCGGTGAAGGTCGCGGTGCTGGGCCTGACCAACCCCGGCATCGCCATCTGGGACAAGGCGTACGTGCAGGGCAAGCTGGCCTTCGAGGGTCTTGAGGAGCAGGCCGCGAAGTGGGTGCCGAAGCTCAGGTCGATGGGCGCGGACATCGTGGTGGTCTCGGCGCACTCGGGCACGTCGGGCACGTCGTCCTACGGCGACCAGGTGCCGTACGTGGAGAACGCGGCGGCGAACGTGGCGCGGCAGGTGCCGGGGATCGACGCGATCCTGGTCGGGCACGCGCACCAGGAGATCCCGGAGCTGCGGGTCGTGAACGAGAAGTCGGGGAGGACGGTCGTGCTGTCGGAGCCGCTGTGCTTCGCGGAGCGGCTGACCCTGTTCGACTTCGAGCTGGTCTTCACGCGGGGCCGCTGGCAGGTGGAGTCGGTGAAGGCGTCGCTGAAGGACTCGCGGACGGTGGCGGACGACCCGAAGATCACCAAGCTGCTCTCGAAGGAGCACGCGAAGGTGGTGGCGTACGTCAACCAGGTGGTCGGCCGGGCGACCGAGACGCTGACCACGGTGGAGGCGCGGTACAAGGACGCCCCGATCATCGACCTGATCACCAAGGTGCAGGAGGACGTGGTCAAGGCCGCGCTGGCGGGCACCGAGTACGCGTCGCTGCCGGTGCTGGCGCAGGCGTCGCCGTTCTCCCGGACGAGCCAGATCCCGGCGGGCGACGTGACCATCCGGGACCTGTCGGGTCTGTACGTCTACGACAACACCCTGGTGGCGAAGCTGATGACGGGTGCGCAGGTGCGGGCGTACCTGGAGTACTCGGCGCAGTACTACGCGCAGACGGCGCCGGGCGCGCCGGTGGACGTGGACAAGCTGACGAACGCGGGCGACCGCCCCGACTACAACTACGACTACGTGTCGGGGCTGTCGTACGACATCGACATCGCGCAGCCCGCCGGGTCGCGGATCAGGAACCTGTCCTTCGGCGGGGCTCCGCTGGACGACGCGGCGCGGTTCGTGTTCGCGGTGAACAACTACCGGGCGAACGGCGGCGGCGCGTTCCCGCATGTGGCGTCGGCGAAGGAGCTGTGGTCGGAGTCGACGGAGATCCGGACCCGGATCGCGGAGTGGGTGACCGCGAAGGGTGTGCTGGACCCGAAGGACTTCGCGTCGGTGGACTGGAAGCTGACGCGGAACGGGACGCCGGTGTTCTAGTACGTCTTCCAGTACGTGTTCTAGTACGCCGGTCCGGGTGAAGCCCCGGTGACGGTGCGGGCCGGTCCGGTCGCGCCGTCACCGGGGCTTCGGCGTTGCGGGTGGAGGCCGAAGGTGGTGAAGGCGGTCCGGCCGGGGAGCGGGTACTGCTCCTTGCCGGTCAGGGAGTTGAGGATGGTGGCGCTGCGCCAGGCGGCGAGGCCGAGGTCGGGGGCGCCGACGCCGTGGGTGTGGAGTTCGGCGTTCTGGACGTAGACCGCGCCGCCGACGGCGGGGGCGAGGGAGAGCCGGAAGTCCTCGCCGATCAGGGGTCGTCCGGCGCCGTCGCGGCGCAGGTGGGGGTCGAGTCCGGCGAGGATGCCGTCGAGGGGGCGCATCCGGTAGCCGGTGGCGAGGACGACGGCGTCGGTGGTGAGGCGGGTGCGGGTGCCCTGGTCGAGGTGTTCGAGGTGGAGCTCGACCTGTCCGGCGCCGAGGCGTCCGGCGGTGCGGACGTGGACGCCGGGGGTGAGGACGGCGTCGGGCCAGCCGCCGTGCAGGGTGCGCCGGTACAGCTCGTCGTGGATGGCGGCGAGGGTGCCGGCGTCGACGCCCTTGTGGAGCTGCCATTGGGCGGCGACGAGCCGGTCGCGCACGGGCTCGGCGAGGGCGTGGAAGTAGCGGGTGTGGTCGGGCGTGAAGTGTTCCAGGCCGAGCTTGGAGTACTCCATGGGGGCGAAGGCCGCGGTGCGGCCGATCCAGTGCAGGCGCTCGCGGCCGGCGGGGCGGTGGCGGAGCAGGTCGAGGAAGACCTCGGCGCCGGACTGTCCCGAGCCGACGACGGTGACGTGCCCGGCGGCGAGCAGGGCCTCGCGGTGGGCGAGGTAGTCGGCGGCGTGCAGGACGGGGACGCCGGGGGCGGCGGCGAGGGGGCGCAGCGGTTCGGGGACGTGGGGGGCGGTGCCGACGCCGAGGACGATGTTGCGGGTGCGGGTGCGGCCGAGGGCTTCGGCGTGGCCGTCGGCGTCGAGCTGGGTGAAGTCGACCTCGAACACCTCGCGCCGGGGGTTCCAGCGGACGGCGTCGACCTGGTGGCGGAAGCGGAGTCCGGGGAGCCGGCCGGAGACCCAGCGGCAGTAGGCGTCGTATTCGGCGCGCTGGATGTGGAAGTGCTCGGCGAAGTAGAAGGGGAAGAGGCGGTCGCGGGTGCGGAGGTAGTTGAGGAAGCTCCAGGGGCTGGTGGGGTCGGCGAGGGTCACCAGGTCGGCGAGGTAGGGGACCTGGAGGGTGGCGCCGTCGATGAGGAGGCCGGGGTGCCAGTCGAAGCCGGGGCGCTGTTCGTAGAAGACGGCGTCGAGTTCGGCGAGGGGCGCCGCGAGGGCGGCCAGGGAGAGGTTGCAGGGGCCGATGCCGATGCCGACGAGGTCGCGGGGGGACTCGGGCTCCTGGCGTGGGGGGTGGCTCATGCGGGGGTGTTTCCTTCGGCGAGTTTCAGGAGGTGGGCCAGGTCGTCGGGCCTGGTGTGGGGGTTGAGGAGGGTGGCCTTGAGCCAGAGGCGGCCGTCGGCGCGGGCCCGGCCGAGGACGGCGCGGCCCTCGTGCAGCAGGGTGCGGCGGACGGCGGCGACGGCGTCGTCGCTCGCGTGGGCGGGCCGGAACAGCACGGTGGCGAGGGTGGGCCGGTCGTACAGTTCGAGGCCGGGGTGTGCCTCGATGCGGTCGGCGAAGTCCTGGGCGAGGGTGAGGACTTGGTCGATGAGGTCGGCGAGGCCGGTGCGGCCGAGGGTGCGCAGGGTGACCGCGGCCTTGAGGATGTCGGGGCGGCGGGTGGTGCGGGTGGAGCGGCCGAGGAGGTCGGGGAGGCCGGCCTCGGTGTCGTCGCCCGCGTTGAGGTAGTCGGCGCGCTGGTGGAGGGCGTCGAGTTCGGTGGCGTCGGCGACGGCGAGGAAGCCGGTGGCGACGGGCTGCCAGCCGAGTTTGTGCAGGTCGAGGGCGACGGTGTGGGCGGCGTCGAGTCCGGTGAGCAGGGCGCGGTGGCGGTCGCTGAGGGCGAGGGCGCCGCCGTAGGCCGCGTCGATGTGCAGCCGGGTGCGGTGGGCGGCGCAGCGGGCGGCGATCTCGGGGAGCGGGTCGATGAGCCCGGCGTCGGTGGTGCCCGCGGTGGCGGCGACGAGGAGGGGGCCGGTCAGCTCGGTGAGGGCGGCGTCGAGCGCGGCGGGGTCCAGGGTGCCGTTCGGTGCGGGGAGGACGACGGGGTCGGGCAGGCCGAGGAGCCAGGCGGCGCGGGGCAGGGAGTGGTGGGCGGCGGCCGAGCAGACCAGGCGGAGGTTGGCGCCGTGGGCCTCGCGGGCGAGCAGCAGGGCGAGTTGGTTGGCCTCGGTGCCGCCGGTGGTGACGACGGCGTCGGCGAGGCCGATGCGGGCGGCGAGGGCGGCGGTGACGCGGGCTTCGAGGGCGGAGGCGGCGGGTGCCTGGTCCCAGGAGTCCAGCGAGGGGTTCAGCGCGCTGACGGCCAGGTCGGCGGCGGTGGCGACGGCGAGCGGCGGGCAGTGCAGGTGGGCGGCGCAGAGCGGGTCGGCGGGGTCGGCGGCACCCGCTGCGAGGGTGTGGACGAGGGCGCGCAGGGCGTCGGGATCGCCGTGCTCGGGGAGCACCTCGCCGAGGGCTTGGGCGACGCGGGCGGCGACGGCGTCGGGCCCACCGGCGGGCAGCGGTCCGCCGCGCGCGGCCGTACCGGTGGCGAGGGCGTCGAGGACGGTGTCCAGGAGCGGGCGCAGGGCGTCCGGGCCGTGGGGTCCTGAGGCGAGGGGCGGGGTGCTCATGGGCTCTCCTGCGGGGCGGGGACACACAGGGCTCTCAGGGTTCGGGAGCCGGGTGTCCGCGCTGCACAACGAGCGGGAGCGGGAAATGGGTACTGCCGTACGGGGAAAACGCGTTGGAGCGGTCGTTCCTGTTCGAGAAGTGCGGGAAGGGGCACGCGCGTGCCGGGCGGAGTGGCTGGGCCCCGGGGCCCTGCGGCACTCCGCCCGGCGACGAAGGTGGGCTACTCCCCCCGCACCCGCAACGCCCGTGCCAGGTCGTCCAGTTCGTCCGCGAGCTTGCGGCGCAGCGCGGGTACCGGGTCGGCGTCGCGCAGGCATGCCTGTCCCAGGGCCAGGTTCTCGGCGTCGACGGCGTGGTGCGGGAAGGCCCAGGCGCCGGCGGCGGTGGCGATGGCGGGGCCGCGCCGGGCGGACACCGCGACCGCGTCCTGGTAGTAGCGGGGCACGTACTCGCGGACGAGGTCGGCCTGTTCGGGCTGCCAGAAGCCCTGGGCGGTGGCCTTGAACAGGTAGTTGGAGAGGTCGTCGGTGGCGAACATCGACTCCCAGGCCCGCCGCTTGGCCTCCGGGTCGGGCAGGGCGGCGCGGCAGCGGGCGGCACCTTCCTGTCCGTTGGCGGAGGGGTCGCGCTCGAGTTCGGCGGCGATGGCGGCCTCGTCGGTGGCGCCGAGCACGGCGAGCCGGCCGAGGATGCGCCAGCGCAGCTCGGGGTCGAGTTCGGGTCCGCCGGGCACGGTGCCGTCGGCGAGCCAGGCGGCGATGGTCTCGGGGTGCGCGGCGACGTCGATGAAGTGCCGTACGGCGACCAGGCGCAGGCCGGGGTTGTCGCCGTCCTCGGTGCGGCGCAGCAGGTCGCGGCAGAGGGAGCCGAGGGTGGCGAGCGCGGCGGGCCGCTGCTCGGGGGTGAGGTAGCGGTCGGCGATGTGGGTGCCCGCGAAGGCCAGGACGCCCTGGACGAGGGCGAGGTCGGTCTCCAGCGGGAGGTGGGCGCGGGCGGTGTCCAGGTAGGCGGTGGGCGGGAGTTCGCCGTCGCGTACGGCGTCGCGCAGGGCGTTCCAGACGACGGCGCGGGTGAGCGGGTCGGGCAGGCCCGACAGGCTGGTGCGCAGGGTCTCGAAGGACTCGGGGTCGAAGCGGACCTTGGCGTAGGTGAGGTCGCCGTCGTTGAGGAGGAGCAGCGCGGGCCGCTTGCCGAGGGGCTGGGGTGCGGCCTGCGGGATGTCGAGGCCGACGCGTTCGCGCAGGGTGAGGCGGCCCTCTTCGGTGAGGTCGTGGTCGTAGAGGCCGGCGGTGACGCGGTGCGGGCGGCTGCCGTCGTGTTCGACGGTGAGGGTGCGGGTGCCCTCGGTGGTGGTGAGCACGGGGGTGAGCTTGTCGACGCCGGTGGTGCGCAGCCAGGCGTCGGCCCAGGCGGGTACGTCGCGTTCGGTGGCGGAGGCGAGGGAGTCGATGAAGTCGGCGAGGGCGGCGTTGCCGAACTTGTGCCGTTCGAAGTGGACGTTGATGCCGGCGAGGAAGTCCTTCTCGCCGAGCCAGGCGACGAGCTGGCGCAGGGCGGAGGCACCCTTGGCGTAGGAGATGCCGTCGAAGTTGAGGAGGGCTGCGGCCGTGTCGTCGACGGACTCGGGGGCGACGGGGTGGGTGGAGGGGCGCTGGTCGGCGTCGTAGCCCCAGGACTTGCGGGTGACGCCGAACTCGACCCAGGGCTGGGTGAAGCGGGTGGCTTCCAGGGTGGTCTGGTAGCCCATGTACTCGGCGAAGGACTCGTTCAGCCAGATGTCGTCCCACCACCTGAGGGTGACGAGGTCGCCGAACCACATGTGGGCCATCTCGTGGGCGATGACCATGGCGCGGGTCTGCCGCTCGGTGTCGGTGACGGCGGAGCGGAAGACGAACTCGTCGCGGAAGGTGACGAGTCCGGGGTTCTCCATGGCGCCGGCGTTGAACTCGGGGACGAACGCCTGGTCGTAGGAGTCG
The DNA here is from genome assembly GCF_022846655.1 of Streptomyces seoulensis. Lineage (NCBI taxonomy): Bacteria > Bacillati > Actinomycetota > Actinomycetes > Kitasatosporales > Streptomycetaceae > Streptomyces > Streptomyces seoulensis. Next base: position 1,689,465 of record NZ_AP025667.1, on the reverse strand, counting down.
AAGGGGTAGGGCTCCTCGAACTTCTCGTGGTACCGGTCGTACAGGGCGCGGGTGATGTCCAGGATCTCGTCCGCGTCGGCGTCGAGGTGGGGGGCGAGCGAGCGGCGGCAGTGGATGCCGAAGGGCAGGCCGCGGTGCTCGGTGCGCACGGAGTGCCAGGGGCCGGCGGCGACGGCGACGAGGTAGGTGGAGATGAGCGGGGTGGTGGCGGCGCGCCAGCGGCCCTCGCCGAGGTGCTCGGTGATGCCGTTGGCGAGCACCTGCCAGCCCTCGGGGGCGGTGACGCTCACGTCGAAGACGGACTTGAGGTCGGGCTGGTCGAAGGCGGCGAAGACGCGTTGGACGTCGTCGAGGAAGAGCTGGGTGTAGACGTAGGTCTCGCCGTCGGTGGGGTCGGTGAAGCGGTGCATGCCCTCGCCGGTGCGGGAGTAGCGCATGGCGGCGTCGACGGTGAGCTCGTGCTCGCCCGCCGTGAGGTTCTTCAGCGGCAGCCGGTTGCCGTCGAGGGCGTGCGGGTCCAGGGGCTGTCCGTCGAGGGTGACGGCGCGCAGCTCGGCGGGCTTCAGCTCGACGAAGGTGTCCCCGTCCGTCCGCGCGGTGAACCGGATCGCGGTGCGGGAGCCGAAGGTCTCGTCACCGGTGGTGAGGTCGAGATCGACGGTGTAGCGGTGGACGTCGAGGAACTCTGCTCGGGCTTGCGCTTCGTCGCGCGTCAGTACGGACATGGATGCCATGCTGCCCGATCGGGTCGGCGGCGGACAGGGGCGGATTCCGTACACGGCTTTTGTCCGCCGCGCGCCCGGCTCACCCCGGTCCGGGGCGGGAGTGCGCGGTGTCCTCGGCGATGCGCTCGTGGTGCCGGATGACCTCGGCGACGATGAAGTTGAGGAACTTCTCGGCGAAGGCGGGGTCGAGGCGGGCGTCCTCGGCGAGGCTGCGCAGCCGCTCGATCTGGCGGGACTCGCGGCCGGGGTCGGCGGGCGGCAGGTGGTGGCGGGCCTTGAGGCGGCCGACCTGCTGGGTGGCCTTGAAGCGTTCGGCCAGCATGTGGACGACGGCCGCGTCGATGTTGTCGATGCTGGCCCGCAGCCGCTCCAGTTCCTCGCGGGCCTCGGGGTCGACGTCACCGGTGCCGGTGTTGCTGATGGTCATGGGCGTCAACCCTACGGGGCGCGGGGCGGTGGCGTTCGCGGTGGGCGGTTCTACAGTGGGAGGGGGTGTTCCGGGCGACCTTCGGGGGTGCGGGCGTGGCGGCAGGCGGACCGGTGGAGCACGGCTTCCCGCACCTCGCGACGGTGCGTGCGGCGGTCACGGCGCTGTACCGGCGCCTGTCGTACGAGGGGCTGCGGACCTTCGCGGCGAGCGTGGCCCCGGTCGACGTGGCGTTCGGCGACGGCGACGATCTGCATCTGGGCGCCCAGCGGGTGGCACGGGAGCTGGTGCGGCACTTCCGGCTGCCGGACGCGCGGCTGGTCGTCTGCTTCCGGGAGATGCGGCACGCGGCCGATGTCGAACTGGCGGCGGGCCCCGAGTACTTCGTGGAGCTGAACGACCGGTTCCGCACCCATCGCCGGGACATCGGCGCGGCCCTGGCGCACGAGGTGGCCCATGTGTATCTGCACCGGCTGGGTCTTACGTTCCCGACGACGGCGGAGAACGAGATCCTGACCGACACGGTGACCACGTATCTGGGCGCGGGCTGGCTGCTGCTGGACGCCTACCGCGAGCACGGCGAGGCGTCGCAGAAGCTGGGCTATCTCACCCCGGAGGAGTTCGGCTACGTGCTGGCGAAGCGGGCCGCGCTGTTCGGGGAGGACCCTGCGGTGTGGTTCACCAGCCCGCAGGCGTACACGGCGTACGTGACGGGGCGGGAGCGGGCGCGGGAGGACGAGCGGCGGGCGCCGCTGACGGGTGCGGGCTGGTCGGCCCGCCGCCGTTACGCCCACGACCGGCGCGACATGGGCCGGCACGACACCGCCCGGCCCCGTCCGGATTCCCCCTACGAGTTCACCCCGGACGGGGCGGGCCTGAAAGTGTCCTTCCCGTGCCCGGTGTGCCATCAGCGCATCCGGGTCCCGGTCCGGGGCCGGGTCAGGGCCCGCTGCGGGTTGTGCCGGACGGTGCTGGAGTGCGACACCTGAGCCCGGTCAGTCGGTCAGGCGCTCGATGAGCCAGGTGCCCAGTTCCTCGGTGACGGCGGTGTGGGAGGTCGTCGTGGCGGAGCAGATGAAGTCGTCGACGTCGCTGTCCTGCGGGGACAGGGAGTCGACGGCGGTGTAGAGGTCCTTCTGCTCGTCCAGGTCACGGACGGCGACCGCGCTGACCGAGGGCACGAAGCAGATCTCCTCGTGCCGCAGGTCGATCTGGGCGCCGGCCTTCTTCAGCGCGTCGGCGAGGATGCCGTAGGAGCGCAGGGTGCCGCCGGGGGCGCCGTCCAGCTCGGGGAAGCCGCTGGTGGTGACGGTCTTCTCGGCCTTGGGGAAGCGGCGCTTCAGCTCGGCGACCGTGACGTCCCGGCCCTGGGCCTGGGCGTAGAAGGCGGTGCCGGGGTAGATCCGCTCGGTCTTGAGGACGGTCTCGCCGGGCGGGACGGCGATGCCGGTGCCGTCGCCGCGGCCGTTGGCGAGGGCCAGGGTGCGGGGGCGGCGCGGCCAGCCGCCGAGTTCCTCCAGGGCCTGGAGGAACTCGGTGCGCTCCGGGGCGATGCCGCTCTCGCCGGTCATCGGGTCGTAGTGGCGCCAGAGCATCTGGCGGGCGGCGGGGCTGTTCATCTGCCGGGCGAAGGGGTTCGGCAGGGGGATGAAGTGCGAGAACGCCTGGAGGCCGACGGGGATGTAGGCGCCGCGGTGCGGGGTGTCGTAGGAGAAGTACAGGCTGGTGCGGTGGTCGATGTGCTCCTGCTCCATCCTGGCCAGCGCGTAGCGGGTGATCAGGCCACCCATGCTGAACCCGCCCACCGTGAGCGGCGCGTCGCCGAGTTGCTCGGCGATGGTCCGCAGGACGGCGGCGGTCACGGTGCGGGCGTTGTCGAGGATCGACGCGCTGCGCTCCTTGAAGCCGATGAGGATGACGTCCCGGCCCCGGCGGCGCACCTCGCTCAGCAGCGGGAAGTCGCGGTCGAGTCCCGCGTACAGCCAGTCGAGGTCGCTCTTGCCGAGGTTGAAGCCGTCGGCCATGAGCACGGGCCGGACGATGCCCTGGTTGCCCGTCCCGTGGTAGACGCGGGCGAAGCCGTTCGGCAGGTCCCACGTGGCGTCCGGCTCCGGGACCGGGTACGGGAGCGCGGTCGGGGGCGTGGTGCTCAGCGGGCCGGCGAGGGTGAATTCGCCGGCGCTCTGCTCCGCCTTCTCGTTCTGCTGGTCGGACACAGTCGTCTCCTCCCGAAACCGCGCACGGCGCAGCAGCCCGTCTGAGCTGGGCTGGAGGGCTGCGCATGGCGCGGAGTCGGGATCATCATGGGCGCGGCCGCGACCGCGCGGGCCATGCCCCGGCCGTCGCTTCATTCCTACGAGTGCGCCACGGCCGGGAGGTGACGCGCTGTCGGGAAATCGGCTGATCAAAGGCGGGGGCGGCTCCGCGACCGGCCACCGGGTTCGCTATTTTGTTCGCCGCCGTCCCCACCGGCTCGCCCTGTCTCCCCTTCCTCTCCCCCCCTTCCTCGAAGGAGCCGGCCGTGACCGCCGAGTCCGCCGTGACCACGTGCTTCCGTCATCCCAAGGTGGAGTCGCACGTCCGCTGCACCCGCTGCGACCGCTACATCTGCCCGGACTGCATGCGCGAGGCGGCCGTGGGCCACCAGTGCGTGGAGTGCGTGCAGGAGGGTGCCCGCTCGATACGGCGGGCACGGACCGCGTTCGGCGGCCGGATCAGCACGTTTCCACTTCTGACGTGGGTGCTGGTGGCGCTGAACGCACTCGCCTATCTCGCCGAGCTGGCCCGGCCCTCGGTGGTGGACCGGTTCGGGATGCTGGGCGCGGGCCTGGTCGGACCGGACGGCGGGCACTACCTGTGGCAGTACCCGTACGACTCGGTGCTGACCCCGGAGGGGGTGGCCGGCGGGCAGTGGGAGCGGCTGCTGACCGGGGCGTTCCTGCACATGCCGCCGGACGACGGGATCGGGGTGGTGCACATCGTGCTGAACATGGTGGCGCTGGTGAACGTCGGCCGGGTGGTGGAGACCCAGCTCGGCCGGGCCCGCTATCTCGCGCTGTACCTGCTCTCGGCGCTCGGCGGCTCGGTCCTGGTCCTGCTGATCGCGCCGGACGCGCCGACGGTGGGCGCCTCGGGCGCGGTGTTCGGCCTGGGCGCGGCGTACTGGGTGATGGGGCGGCGCCTGGGCTACGACATGCGGGCGGTCAACCAGTACATGACGGGCCTGCTGATCTGGCTGGTCATCTCGGCGTTCATGACCTCCTGGGAGGCGCATCTGGGCGGCCTGCTCGCGGGCGCCGTGGTGACGCTGGCCTTCGCCTACGCCCCGCGCGGCGACCGCCGCACCCTGATCCAGTGGGCCGCGTGCGCGGGACTGGCAGTGCTGCTGCTGGGGCTGGCGGCGGTGAAGGTGGCCACGCTCACCAGCGGCACCTACTGACAAGGCGGCGGCGCCTGCCCGGGCGTCCGGTCGGGGACTGTCGGGCAGGCGCCGTCTGATGTTCCGTACGCCCTTGTACGGCACACCGGGTTTGTGTGGGTCAGACCGCCAGGGCGCGGTCGGTCGGGCGGATCGGGGCGGGCAGGTCGCTGGCCCCGGTCAGGTGGCGGTCCACGCCGCGGGCGGCGGAACGGCCCTCGGCGATGGCCCACACGATCAGGGACTGGCCGCGGCCGGCGTCACCGGCGACGAACACGCCGGGCACGTTGGTCCGGAAGTCGGCGTCGCGGGCGATGTTACCGCGTTCGTCCAGCTCCAGGCCGAACTGGTCGACCAGGCCGTTCTCCCGGTCGGTGCCGGTGAAGCCCATGGCGAGGGTCACCAGTTGGGCCGGGATCTTCCGCTCGCTGCCGGGCTTGGGGGTCAGCTTGCCCTCGATGAACTCGACCTCGGCCAGGTGCAGCCACTGGACGTTGCCGTCCTCGTCGCCCTCGAAGTGGGTGGTGGAGACGGCGTAGACCCGCTCGCCGCCCTCCTCGTGGGCGCTGGTGACCTTGTACAGCATGGGGAAGGTCGGCCAGGGCTGGTTCACCGGGTGCCGCTCGTCGTTCGGACGGGGCATGATCTCCAGCTGGGTGACGGAGGCGGCGCCCTGGCGGTGGGCGGTGCCCACGCAGTCGGCGCCGGTGTCGCCGCCGCCGATGACGACGACGTGCTTGCCCTCGGCCGTGATCGGCGGGGCCACGTAGTCGCCCTCCTGGACCTTGTTGGACAGCGGCAGGTACTCCATCGCCTGGTGGATGCCGGTCAGTTCGCGGCCGGGGACGGGGAGATCACGGGCGGTGGTGGAACCGGCGGCGATGACGACCGCGTCGTACCGCTTCTTCAGGTCGCCGGCCTTCAGGTCGCGGCCGACCTCCACACCGGTGCGGAACCGGGTGCCCTCCGCGCGCATCTGCTCGATACGGCGGTTGATGTGCCGCTTCTCCATCTTGAACTCGGGGATGCCGTACCGCAGCAGGCCGCCGACGCGGTCGGCGCGCTCGTAGACGGCGACCGTGTGGCCGGCGCGGGTGAGCTGCTGGGCGGCGGCGAGTCCGGCCGGTCCTGAGCCGATGACCGCGACCGTCTTGCCGGACAGCCGCTCGGGGATGCGCGGGGCCACGTCCCCGGTCTCCCACGCCTGGTCGATGATGGAGACCTCGACGTTCTTGATGGTGACCGGCTGCTGGTTGATGCCGAGCACGCACGCCGACTCACAGGGCGCGGGGCAGAGCCGGCCGGTGAACTCGGGGAAGTTGTTGGTCGCGTGCAGCCGCTCGGAGGCGGCGGCCCAGTCCTGCCGGTAGGCGTAGTCGTTCCACTCCGGGATCAGGTTCCCGAGCGGACAGCCGTTGTGGCAGAACGGGATGCCGCAGTCCATGCACCGGCTGGCCTGCTTGCCGATGATCGGCAGCAGGGCGCCGGGGGCGTAGACCTCGTTCCAGTCCTTGACGCGCTCGTCGACGGGACGGGTCCGGGCGACCTCGCGGCCGTGGTTCAGGAAGCCCTTGGGATCAGCCATTGGTCGCCGCCTCCATCATCTTCTCGGTGATCTCGGTCTCGGAGAGACCGGCTCGCTCGGCGGCGTCCTTGGCGGCGAGCACTGCCTTGTACGTGCTGGGGATGATCCTGCTGAAGCGCGTGACGGACCGGTCCCAGTCCGCGAGCAGCTTCTCCGCGACCGTGGAGCCGGTCTCCTCGGCATGGCGGCGCACCACGTCGTGCAGCCAGGTGCGGTCGGCGTCGTCCAGCGGCTCGACCGCGCCGGCGTTGCCCGCGTTGACGTTGTCCGGGTCGAGGTCGATGACGTACGCGATGCCGCCGGACATGCCCGCCGCGAAGTTGCGGCCGGTCGGGCCGAGGACGACCGCGTGACCGCCGGTCATGTACTCGCAGCCGTGGTCGCCGACGCCCTCGGAGACCACCAGGGCCCCGGAGTTGCGGACGCAGAACCGCTCGCCGGTACGGCCGCGCAGGAACAGCTCGCCCCCGGTGGCGCCGTAGCCGATGGTGTTGCCGGCGATGGTGGAGTACTCGGCGAGGTGGTCGGCCGCCCGGTCGGGGCGGACCACGATCCGGCCGCCGGAGAGGCCCTTGCCGACGTAGTCGTTGGCGTCGCCCTCCAGGCGGAGCGTGACACCGCGCGGCAGGAAGGCGCCGAAGGACTGGCCGGCCGAGCCGGTGAAGGTGATGTCGACGGTGTCGTCGGGCAGGCCCGCGCCGCCGAACTTCCGGGTCACCTCGTGGCCGAGCATGGTGCCGACCGTGCGGTTGATGTTGCGGATGGCGACCTGGGCGCGCACCGGGTGCGCCTCGGTGGCGTCGGTGGCGGCGAGCGCGTCGGCGGCGAGCCTGATCAGCTCGTTGTCGAGCGCCTTCTCCAGTCCGTGGTCCTGGGAGACGACCTGGTGGCGGACCGCGCCCTCGGGCAGCTCGGGCACGTGGAACAGCGGTGCCAGGTCCAGGCCCTGGGCCTTGAAGTGGTCGACCGCGCGCTCCACGTCGAGCACCTCGGCGTGGCCGACGGCCTCCTCGATGGAGCGGAAGCCCAGCTCGGCGAGGAGTTCGCGGACCTCTTCGGCGATGAACCGGAAGAAGTTGACGACGTACTCGGCCTTGCCGTCGAAGCGCTCGCGCAGGACGGGGTTCTGGGTGGCGATGCCGACCGGGCAGGTGTCCAGGTGGCAGACGCGCATCATCACGCAGCCGGAGACCACCAGCGGGGCGGTGGCGAAGCCGAACTCCTCGGCGCCGAGCAGCGCGGCGATGACCACGTCACGGCCGGTCTTGAGCTGGCCGTCGGTCTGGACGACGATCCGGTCGCGCAGCCCGTTGAGCAGCAGGGTCTGCTGGGTCTCGGCGAGGCCGAGCTCCCAGGGGCCGCCCGCGTGCTTGAGCGAGGTGAGCGGGGAGGCGCCGGTGCCGCCGTCGTGGCCGGAGACCAGCACCACGTCGGCGTGCGCCTTGGACACGCCGGCCGCGACCGTGCCGACGCCGACCTCGGAGACCAGCTTCACGTGGATGCGGGCCGACGGGTTGGCGTTCTTCAGGTCGTGGATGAGCTGGGCGAGGTCCTCGATGGAGTAGATGTCGTGGTGCGGCGGCGGGGAGATCAGGCCGACGCCGGGCGTGGAGTGCCGGGTCTTGGCCACCCACGGGTAGACCTTGTGGCCGGGGAGCTGGCCGCCCTCGCCGGGCTTGGCACCCTGGGCCATCTTGATCTGGATGTCGTCCGCGTTGACCAGGTACTCGGAGGTGACGCCGAAGCGGCCGGAGGCGACCTGCTTGATGGCGCTGCGCCGGGCCGGGTCGTAGAGCCGCTCGGCGTCCTCGCCGCCCTCACCGGTGTTGGACTTGCCGCCCAACTGGTTCATGGCGATGGCGAGGGTCTCGTGCGCCTCCTGCGAGATGGAGCCGTACGACATGGCGCCGGTGGAGAAGCGCTTGACGATCTCGGAGACCGGCTCGACCTCGTCCACCGGGATGGGGGCGCGGCCGGAGTCGAAGCCGAACATGCCGCGCAGCGTCATCAGGCGCTCGGACTGCTCGTTCACCCGGTCGGTGTACTTCTTGAAGATGTCGAAGCGGCCCGAGCGGGTGGAGTGCTGGAGGCGGAAGACCGTCTCCGGGTCGAACAGGTGCGGCTCGCCCTCGCGGCGCCACTGGTACTCGCCGCCGATGTCCAGCGTGCGGTGCGCGGGCGCGATGCCGCTGGCGGGGTACGCCTTGGCGTGCCGGGCGGCGACCTCGCGGGCGACGACGTCGAGGCCGACGCCGCCGATCTTGGTGGTGGTGCCGACGAAGTACTTCTCCACGAAGGCGTCGTCCAGGCCGACGGCCTCGAAGACCTGGGCGCCCCGGTAGGAGGCCACGGTGGAGATGCCCATCTTGGACATCACCTTCAGCACGCCCTTGCCGAGGGCGTGGATGAGGTTGCGGATGGCCGCTTCCGGCTCCATGCCGGGCAGGAAGGTGCCCGCGCGGACCAGGTCCTCGACGGACTCCATCGCCAGGTAGGGGTTGACCGCGGCGGCGCCGTAGCCGATCAGCAGGGCGACGTGGTGGACCTCGCGCACGTCACCGGCCTCGACCAGCAGGCCGACGTGGGTGCGCTCCTTGGTGCGGATGAGGTGGTGGTGGACCGCGGCGGTGAGCAGCAGCGAGGGGATCGGCGCGTGCTCGGCGTCGGAGTGCCGGTCGGACAGGACGATCAGCCGGGCGCCGTTGTCGATGGCGGCGTCGGCCTCGGCGCAGATCTCCTCGATGCGCGCGGCCAGGGACTCGCCGCCGCCGGAGACCCGGTACAGGCCGGAGAGGGTGGCGGCCTTGAAGCCGGGCATGTCGCCGTCGGCGTTGATGTGGATGAGCTTGGCCAGCTCGTCGTTGTCGATGACCGGGAAGGGCAGCAGGACCGAGCGGCAGGAGGCCGCGGTCGGGTCGAGCAGGTTGCCCTGGGGGCCCAGCGAGCTGCGCAGGGAGGTGACCAGTTCCTCGCGGATGGCGTCCAGCGGCGGGTTGGTGACCTGGGCGAAGAGCTGGGTGAAGTAGTCGAAGAGCAGCCGGGGGCGCTCGGAGAGGGCCGCGATGGGGCTGTCGGTGCCCATGGAGCCGATCGGCTCGGCGCCGGCCTTGGCCATCGGGGCGAGGATGATCCGCAGCTCTTCCTCGGTGTAGCCGAAGGTCTGCTGACGGCGGGTGACGGAGGCGTGGGTGTGGACGATGTGCTCGCGCTCGGGCAGGTCGCCCAGCTCGATCTCGCCGGTCTCCATCCAGTCGCCGTAGGGCTGCTCGGTGGCGAGCTGCGCCTTGATCTCGTCGTCCTCGATGATGCGGTGCTCGGCGGTGTCCACCAGGAACATCCGGCCGGGCTGGAGCCGGCCCTTGCGGACCACCCTGGCGGGGTCGATGTCGAGGACGCCGACCTCGGAGCCGAGGACGACCAGGCCCTCGTCGGTGACCCAGTAGCGGCCGGGACGCAGGCCGTTGCGGTCGAGGACGGCGCCGACCTGGGTGCCGTCGGTGAAGGTGACGCAGGCGGGGCCGTCCCAGGGCTCCATCATCGTGGAGTGGAACTGGTAGAAGGCGCGCCGGGCCGGGTCCATGGAGTCGTGGTTCTCCCACGCCTCCGGGATCATCATCAGCACCGAGTGCGGCAGCGAGCGCCCGCCCAGGTGGAGCAGTTCCAGCACTTCGTCGAAGGACGCCGAGTCGGAGGCGTCCGGCGTACAGACCGGGAAGGTGCGGGCGAGGTTGTCGTCGGTGCCGAACAGGTCGGAGCCGAGCTGGGACTCGCGGGCGCGCATCCAGTTGCGGTTGCCCTTGACGGTGTTGATCTCACCGTTGTGGGCGACGAAGCGGTACGGGTGCGCCAGCGGCCACGACGGGAAGGTGTTCGTGGAGAAGCGGGAGTGCACCAGCGCGATCGCGGAGCCGAAGCGGCGGTCGGACAGGTCCGGGAAGAAGGGTTCGAGCTGGCCGGTGGTCAGCATGCCCTTGTAGACGATCGTCCGGGCGGACAGGGACGGGAAGTAGACCCCGGCCTCCCGCTCGGCGCGCTTGCGCACCACGAACGCCTTGCGGTCGAGAGCGATGCCCTCGCTGAACCCGTCGGCGACGAAGAGCTGACGGAAGGCCGGCATGGTCGAGCGGGCGGTCGCGCCGAGCAGCTCGGGGGCGACCGGGACCTCGCGCCAGCCGAGGACGGTGAGGCCCTCCTCGGCGGCGATCGTCTCGATACGTGAGACGACTTCGGCGGTGCCGTCCTCGGGCAGGAAGGCGATGCCGACGGCGTAGGAACCGGCGGCCGGAAGGTCGAATCCGGCCACCTCGCGGAAGAAGGCGTCGGGCACCTGGGAGAGGATGCCGGCGCCGTCCCCGGAGTCGGGTTCGGAGCCGGTCGCGCCGCGGTGTTCGAGATTGCGCAGTACGGTCAGCGCCTGCTCGACCAGCGCATGGCTCGCCTCACCGGTGAGGGTGGCCACGAAGCCGACGCCGCAGGCGTCGTGCTCGTCGCGGGGGTCGTACATGCCCTGCTTGGCAGGGCGGGCATCCATGAAGGACCAGGCGCGGTCGGTCACGGGATGCTGGGACGGCTGGCGCGTCGTACGCATCGGCTCTCCCGTCGTCGTCATGTGGCGTTTGGCAGGTGCCGAGGGACGACGCTGGCCCTCTGCGAGGTGCAAAATTTCGTGCAGGTTACATGATGGAACGCTTGTCGGGAACCGGATACTCCGTTCCACCATGCGGACGCCACAGGGAGGCGCGGCGGGGTGCCGTGGGGTACGGCGGGCGCCGCTCCGGGCGGCTGGAAAAGCGGGGTTCACAGCAAGTTCGAGCGGGGTTTCGCGAGTGGGCCGGACGGGTGGCGACCGGGCGGATCGGCACCGGGCGGCCCCGGGGGCGGCCGGGCGTCGTCGCCCGTCCCGCGAAGTGCACCGCGAGCGCCGTTGCCCGCAGTGCTTACGGCTCATGCCCGACGGCCAACCGTGCGAAACCCGCGAGTAACAATTATTTATGCGTGCCCCGGCATATGTCCAGGGTCTCTCATCCCACAGCGGTCCCGAACAGGCTGCCCAGGGCGAAGGTGACCCCCGCCGCCGCGCCGCCGAGAGCGAGCTGGCGCAGTCCGCTGAACCACCAGCTACGGGCGGTCACCCTGGCCACCACCGCGCCACAGCCGAACAGTCCGGCGAGCGCGAGCAGTACGGCCGGCCACAGGGCGGTGGCGCCCAGCAGGTAGGGCAGCACGGGGAGCAGGGCCCCCAGGGCGAAGGCGCCGAAGGAGGAGACGGCGGCGGTCAGCGGGGAGGGCAGGTCCTCGGGGTCGATGCCCAGCTCCTCCCGGGCGTGTATCTCCAGGGCCTGCTCGGGGTCCTTCGACAACTGCCGGGCGACCTCGCGGGCGAGCGCGGGCTCGACACCGCGGGAGGCGTACAGCGCGGCCAGCTCGTCCTCCTCGGCCTGCGGGTGCTTGCGCAGCTCACGGCGCTCGACGTCCAGCTCGGCCTGGACGAGTTCGGCCTGCGAGGCGACGGAGGTGTACTCGCCGGCCGCCATCGAGAAGGCACCGGCCGCGAGCCCGGCGAGGCCCGTGATCACGATCGTCTGGTGGCTCACCGAGCCGCCCGCGACACCGGTCATCAGGGCGAGGTTGGAGACCAGGCCGTCCATCGCGCCGAAGACGGCGGGGCGCAGCCAGCCGCCGTTCACATCGCGGTGCGTGTGATTGTCGCGGTGCGCCTCGTGCAGCGCGGCCTCGGTTTCGATGATGGCCATACGGACCCCCGGTAAGCTGAGCCAAAGCTAACTTTGGACCTGTTCTATTTTTCGAAGACCCCCAATCTACGGCGATCCGCGCGCCGCCGCCAGCAAGGCGAGGCTGCGCTAACCCACGGCGTCTTCCCTGCTCAGGCGTCCAGGACGGGGATTTCCGGGTACCGAGCGGGTGATGGCGGGGGCCGGGAGGCTAGGGCACCGCTCCCGGGGTGGGACACATGGGCAAAGGGCCACGCGGTCCTGGCGAAGGAGGGTCCCGCCCATGGCATCGATCGCACCCGCTTCACCGCTGCCCGCCCCCTCGGGGCCCGGACTCCGTGAGCGGGCGCGCGGCGCGCTGCTCGGCCTGGCCGTCGGGGACGCGCTGGGCGCCCCGGCCGAGAACCTGAAGCCCTCCGAGATCCGCGCCCGCTGGGGCCGGATCACCGGGTACGTCACCGAGCGTCCGTGCGGCACGGACGACACCGAGTACGCGATCTTCTCCGGGCTGCTGCTGGCCCGGCACGGCTCCGCGCTCACCCCGGCGCACGTGGAGGCGGCCTGGCACCAGTGGATCGCGGACCGGGCCGAGGGTCCCTTCCGGGGAGCGGGCTTCAGCGAGCGGGGCACGCTGGAGAACCTGCGGCGGGGGCTGGCCGCGCCCATCTCCGCCCAGCACCGGCACGCCTGGAGCGACGGGCTGGCGATGCGGGCGGCGCCGTTCGGGGTGTTCGCCGCGGGGCGGCCCGCCGAGGCGGCCCGGCTGGTGGCGATCGACGGCTCGGTCAGCCACGAGGGCGAGGGGATCTACGGCGGTCAGGCGGTCGCGGCCGGGGTGGCCGCCGCGATGGCGGGCGCGGAGCCGGCCGTGGTGATCGCGGCCGCCCTCGCCGCCGTGCCCGACGACTCCTGGACCGCCCGCTCCCTGCGCCGCGCGGTCGCCGTCGCCCACCGGGGCGAACGCGCGGTGCGCTCCGCCGTGGTCATCGGCGGCTACCCCTGGACCGACCTCGCCCCCGAGGCGGTCGCCCTCGCCTTCGGCGCCTACGCGGCCGCCGACGGCGACTTCCGCGAAGCGGTCCTGACGGCCGTCAACATGGGCCGCGACGCCGACACGACGGCGGCGGTGGCAGGGGCGCTGGCCGGTGCCACCAGCGGTGTCGGTGCCATCCCCGCGGCCTGGGCCGCGGCCATCGGCCCGGCCCGCGGCCGCTGCCTGCCCGCCATGTCCGGCCACCACATCCTCGACGTGGCCGAACTGCTGACCCCCGAGGAGGGCGGCAAGTGGGGCGAGGGGGTGGTCCTGCCCGACCTGCTGCCGGAGGGGGTGCGGCTCGCGCTCTCGGGGCCCGTCGTGGTGCCCGCCGGTGAGCCACCGCTCGCCCTGACGGGTACGGCCACGCAGACGCCGTTCCCGCTCGCGGGCGCCGCCCAGGAGGACGAAGCGGAGATCCCGTCGTGACCCGGCGGATCGAGGGACTGCTGCTCGGGCTCGCCGCCGGGGACGCGGCCGGATGGCCCGCCGCACGGCACCGGGCGGCCCGCATGCCCGAATGGACGCGACGGCTCACGCGGGAGCTGGACACGTTCGCCGAGCAGAACGCCACCACCACGCTGCCCGTGCCCATCGCGCTGAACCAGCCCCCGGAACCGCTCAGGCTCGGCCCGTCCGACGACGCGGAGTGGGCGGCGTTCGCGGCGGAGGCGGTGCTGCGCGCCGGGGACGACGTCCTGGGCGACCTCAGCCGGGACCGCCGCATGCGCGCCGCGATCGACCTGACCTGGACCGCCGTGGCCTCCGAGGTCGCCGCGGCGGCCGAGCGCGCGCCGGAGATCGAGTCGGCCGTACTGCCCCTGCGCGCCCGGATCTCGGTGCGCGCGGGCCTCGGCAACCTCGCCGCCGGGCTGCGCCCGCCCGCCACCGGCCACGACAACCCGCACTACTTCGACGACGCGGCCTGCGTACGCGCCTGCGTGCTGGCCGTCGCCCACCCCGGCGACCCGGCACGCGCGGCCGACCTCGCCGAGTTCGACGCCCGCTACACCCAGGACGGCGACGGGGTGCACGGCGCGCGGGCCATGGCGGCGGCACTGGCCACCGCCCTGACCGGCGCCGGCGCGGACGCGTGTGTGGCGGCCGCGCTGGACGAGCTGCCCGAGGGCACGGAGATCGGCCGCAACGCCCGGCACGCGCTGGCCCTGGTGACCGGCGCCGACACCGCGTTCGCCCTGGTCCCCCTGCTGGAGCACCAGATCGTGGACCACGTCTACAGCTACGGCATCGCCGCCGCCGAGACGGTCCCCGTGGCGCTCGCGCTGACCCTCGCGGCCGGCGGGCGCATCGCCGAGGCGGTGCCGGCCGCCGCCTGCCTGTCCCGCGTCGCCGACTCCGCGCCCGCGCTCGCCGGGGCGCTCTGCGGCGCGCTGGGCGGCGGGGAGTGCGTGCCGGAGGCGTGGCGGCGCTCCTGCCGGACCCTCTCCGGCTGCACGCTGCCCCGGCTGACCGGCACCGACCTGGTGGAACTCGCCGGGCTGCTGGAAGCCGCCCAACGGACCCGGCCAGGGGGATGATGCGGGCATGACGCCCAAAGATGACGAAATCGCCGGTCCGAGCGCGGCCTGCCTGGACGAGCGGATCACCGGCGCCCTGCTCGGCGCGGCCGTGGGAGACGCCCTCGGCGGCCCGGTCGAGGGCTACGGCCCCGACCAGATCGTCGAGCGCCACGGCGGCCGGGTGCACGGGATCGTCGGCCCCTGGAACGGCGACGACTGGCGCACCGCCCGCCCGATCGCGCCGTACCACAAGGGCGACGGGCACGTCACCGACGACACCCTGATGACGCACGCGCTGATCCGGGTCTACGCCCGCGTCCGCGACCACCTCGACGCGTACGCCGTCGCGGAGCACCTGGTTCCGGACCTGATGACCGAGCCGCGCTGGATCCCCGAGCTGGAGGCGGAGGCGCTGCCGCTGCAGCGGATCTTCCTCGCCGAGAAGTGGCTCGTGGCCCGGATCGCGTACGGGCACGTGGACCCGCGCGAGGCGGGCACCGGCAACATCGTCAACTGCGGGGCGGCGATGTACATGGCCCCGGTCGGCCTGGTCAACGCCGCCAACCCGGCGGCCGCGTACGCCGAGGCACTGGACGTGGCGGGCGCCCACCAGTCCTCGTACGGCCGGGAGGCGGCCGGGGTGTTCGCGGCGGCCGTGGCCGCGGCGTGCGCGCCCGGCGCGACCCCGGACTCGGTGGTGGCCGCCTGCCTCGCGCTGGCCAAGGACGGCACCCGCGAGGCGATCGAGAAGGTCTGCGAAGTGGCCGCCGGGTACGGCGACTTCGAGTCGGCGCTGACCCCGCTCCGGCAGGCGGTCGCCCCGTACGACACGGTCGGCCCCGACTACCGCGCCCCCTCCCTCGGCGCCCGCCGCCCCTCCCGGCTGCACTCCATCGAGGAACTCCCGGTCGCCCTCGGCATGCTGGTGGTCGCGGGCGGCGATGCGCGGCACGCGGTGCTGGGCGCGGTCAACTACGGCCGGGACTGCGACTCGATCGCCACGATGGCCGGTGCTCTCGCGGGCGCGCTCGGCTCGCCGGTGCCCGAGGAGTGGGCGAAGACGGTGGCCGAGGCGAGCCGGCTGGACCTGTGGGCCCCGGCCCGCGAGCTGGCCGGGGTCGCCCGCGAGGTCTTCGTACGGGACACCGGGCGGCGCCGTGCGCACGAGCGGGCGTTCGCCGCGCTGGGAGGCCCGGCATGCTCCGACTGACCTGGGTGCAGCCCGAGGACCTGGTCGGCCACGAGCTGCGCCAGGCCCGCCTGGACGGCCGCAACGCCGCCCGGATCGAGGCGCGCTGGCGCGCGGCGGGCGGCGCGGACGCCCCCGAGCGGGCCGGCGCCTCACCGGAGCCCGTCTCCCGCTACCTGCGGCTGCTGGCCGAGGACCTGCTCGACGAACTCGCCGAGCTGCCCAGCGAGTCGGCGGACCTGGAGCCGACCGCGCTGGACCGGATCGAGGCCCTGTGCCCCGACTGGCCCGCCTCCCCCACCGGGCGCACGGCCCCCGACCCGCGCGCGCTGGAGGCCGCCTGGCTCGGCCGGGCCATCGGCTGCCTGCTCGGCAAACCGGTGGAGAAGCTCCCCCTCGACGGCATCCGCGCCCTCGCCCGCGCCACCGGAAACTGGCCGCTGACCACGTGGTTCACGGCGAAGGGCGTCCCCGAGGACCTGCTCGCCCGGCACCCCTGGAACCGCCGCTCCGCCCCGACCTCGCTGGCCGAGAACATCGACGGCATGCCGGAGGACGACGACCTCAACTACCCCCTGCTGGGCCTGCTCCTGCTCCGCCGCCACGGCCGCGCCTTCACCACCGCCGACGTGGCCCGGCTCTGGCTGGACGAACTCCCGCCCGGCCGCGCCTTCACCGCCGAGCGCGTCGCCCTGCGCAACCTCCTCGGCGGTGTCGAGCCCCCGTACACCGCCCGCCACCGCAACCCGTTCCGCGAGTGGATCGGCGCCCTGATCCGGGCCGATGTGCACGGCTGGACCAACGCGGGCGACCCGGCGGCCGCCGCCGCGCAGGCCCACCGGGACGCGGCCCTCACCCACACCTCGACGGGCGTCCACGCGGCGATGTTCGCGGCCGCCGTCATCGCCGCCGCGTCCGCCGGCACCAAGGACGTGCACGCCTGCCTGCGCACCGGCCTCACGGTCGTCCCGCCCGGCTCCCGGCTGGCCCGCGCCATCGGCCACGCCGTCCGACTGGCGCAGCAGAGGGCCGACTTCGACGACGTCGTGGACGAACTGCACGCCCTGTACGCCCCCACCCACCACTGGGTGCACGCCCTGCCCAACACCGCCCTGATCGCCGCCGCGCTCACCCACGCGGACGGCGACTTCACCGGCTCGGTCTGCCGTGCGGTCTCGGGCGGCTGGGACACCGATTCCAACGGCGCGACGGCCGGCTGCGTCGCGGGCCTCCTCGCGGGCGCCCCCGACGCACTGCCCGAGCGCTGGCGGGCCCCGCTGAAGAACCGGCTCGCCACCTCGGTCGCCGACTTCGACGGCACCGGCTTCGACACCCTCGCCCGACTCACCCATCTGGAAGCGACCCGCCCATGACCCACATCGTCGTGCTCGGCAGCACGAACATGGACCTCGTCACCTATGTCGCCAAGGCACCGCAGCGCGGCGAGACCGTCACCGGACGGGAGTTCCGCACCATCCCCGGCGGCAAGGGCGCCAACCAGGCGATGGCCGCCGCCCGCGCGGGCGCCACGGTGTCGCTGATCGGCGCGGTCGGCAACGACGCGTACGGCGCCCGGCTCCGCGACAACCTCGAACACTCCGGCGTGGACACCGACTTCCTGCGCACGGTCGAGGGCCCGTCGGGCACCGCGCACATCGTGGTGGACGACGAGGGCGGCAACTCCATCGTCGTCGTCCCCGGCGCCAACGGCACCGTCGACCACCTCTCCCCCGGCGACGAGGGCCTGATCGCCTCCGCCGACGCGCTGCTGCTGCAACTGGAGGTCCCGCTCGCGGCCGTCGTCGCGGGCGCGGAGGCGGCCAGGCGGCACGGCGTCCGCACGGTGCTCACCCCCTCCCCCGCCCAGCCGCTGCCGGAGGAGCTGCTGAGCGTGACCGACGTGCTGGTCCCCAACGAGTACGAGGCCGTCACCCTCACCGGCCGCACCGACCCGCTCGACGCGGCCGTGGGCCTGCTCGAACTGGTGCCGGAGGTAGTGCTCACCCTGGGCGAGGCGGGGTGCCTGTACGTGTCCCGGAACACCGAGCCGCTCGCGGTGCCCGCGCACCAGGTGGCGGCGGTGGACTCCACCGGCGCGGGCGACACCTTCGCCGGTGCCTACGCGGTGGCCGTCGCCGAGGAGAAGCCGCTGCGGGAGGCGCTGTCCTGGGCGGCGGCCGCGGCCGCGCTGTCGGTGCAGCGGGAGGGGGCGTCGGCGTCGATGCCGTACCGCCCCGAGATCGAGGCGCAGTACACCGCATGAGCGCCGACCGCACCGAGAACGCGCCCCGCCCGCCGCTGGACGGCCTGCGGGTGCTGGACCTGGCCACCCTGTTCGCCGGTCCGCTGGCCGCCACGATGCTGGGTGACTTCGGCGCCGAGGTGATCAAGGTGGAGCATCCGCTGCGGCCCGACCCGTCGCGGGGGCACGGCCCGGCCAAGGACGGGGTGGGCCTGTGGTGGAAGGTGCTCGGCCGCAACAAGCGGACCATCACCCTCGACCTGTCCCGCCCGGGCGGCCGGGACACCCTGCTCAGGCTCGCCGCCACCGCCGACGTGGTGATCGAGAACTTCCGGCCCGGCACCCTGGAGAAGTGGGACCTGGGCTGGCCCGAGCTGTCGGCGGCCAACCCCCGGCTCGTCCTCGCGCGGGTCACGGCCTTCGGCCAGTTCGGCCCGTACGCGCACCGGCCCGGCTTCGGCACGCTGGCCGAGGCGATGAGCGGCTTCGCCGCCCTCACCGGCGAGCCGGAGGCGCCCCCGACCCTGCCGCCCTTCGGGCTCGCCGACTCCATCGCCGCCCTGGCCACCGCGTACGCCGTGCTCACCGCGCTGGCCGCCCGGCAGCACACCGGCACCGGGCAGGTGGTGGACATGGCGATCATCGAGCCGATGCTCGCCGTGCTGGGCCCCCAGCCGACCTGGTACGACCAGCTCGGCTACGTCCAGGAACGCACCGGCAACCGGTCCGCGAACAACGCGCCGCGCAACACCTACCGCACCCTGGACGGCGCCTGGGTCGCGGTCTCCACCTCGGCGCAGTCGGTGGCGGAACGGGTGATGCGCCTGGTGGGCCGCCCGGAGCTGACCGACGAGCCCTGGTTCGCCACCGGGGTGCAGCGGGCCGCGCACGCCGACGAGCTGGACGAGGCGGTCGGCAACTGGATCGCGGCCCGCCCCCGTGACGAGGTGCTGGCCGCCTTCGAGAAGGCGGAGGCGGCCATCGCCCCCGTGCAGGACGTACGGGACGTGCTGGACGACCCGCAGTACCAGGCGCTGGACACGGTCACCACCGTGGCCGACCCCGAGCTGGGCCCGCTGCGCATGCAGAACGTCCTCTTCCGGCTCTCCGCGACCCCCGGTGCGATCCGCTGGGCCGGGCGCGGACACGGCGCCGACACCGACGCGGTCCTCACCGAGCTGGGCCTCGGCCCGGCCGAGATCGGCGCCCTGCGCGAGGAGGGCGCGCTGTGACCCCGCTGACCTGGCTGTACGTCCCCGGTGACCGGCCGCACGTGGTGGACAAGGCGCTGGTGGCGGGTGCCGACGTGGTGGTGATCGACCTGGAGGACGCGGTCGCCCCGGACCGCAAGGAGTACGCCCGCGCGGCCACCGCCGAACGGCTCGCCGACCCCCAGCCGGTCCCGGTCCACGTCCGTCTCAACGGCTCCGAGGGCCCCTGGGCGGCGGCCGACCTCACCGCGCTGGCCGACCTGCCGGGCGCCTCCGGGCTGCGGCTGCCCAAGGTGGCCGTGCCCGAGCAGATCCGCCGCACCGCCGAGGCCACCGCGCTCCCGCTGTACGCGCTGCTGGAGTCCGCCCTCGGCATCGAGCACGCCTACGCCATCGCCACCGCGCACCCCGCCCTGCGCGGGCTGTCCCTCGGCGAGGCCGACCTCAGCTCCGACCTCGGGGTACGGGCCGACACGGGCCTGGACTGGTGCCGCTCGCGGGTGGTGGTGGCCGCCCGCGCGGCCGGACTGGCCCCGCCGCCCCAGTCGGTCCACCCGGACGTACGGGACCTGGACGGTCTCGCCGCGTCCTGCGCCCACGGCCGCGCCCTCGGCTTCGTGGGCCGCGCGGCGATCCATCCCCGCCAGCTCCCGGTGATCGCGCGGGCCTATCTGCCCACCCCGGAGGAGCTGGCGGAGGCCGAGACGGTACTGAAGGCGGCCGCTGCCGAGCAGGGCGCGCTGGCCCTCCCGGACGGCCGCTTCATCGACGCGGCGGCGGTGGCCCAGGCCCAGCGGATCCTGTCGACGGCCCGCGGGGCCTGAACACGCCGAAAGGCGCCCGGAGTGTTCCGGGCGCCCTTCGGCGTGCGTACGGGGCTGTGGTCAGCCCTTCTTGCCGGACTCGGCCGTGTCCTTGACCCCGGCGGCCTCGGCCTTGGGTTCGGCGTCGGCCTCGGCACCGGCCTCGGCCGGGGAATCCACGGGCTCGGGCTTCTCGGCCTTCTCTGGCTTCTCAGCCTTCTCGGCCTTGGTCACGTCGACCTTGGCCCCGTCCCCGTCCTCGGCCCCGCCCTCCGCCTCGGCCTTCGTCTCACCGTCAGCGGCGTCCGCCTCGTCCTCGGCCGGACCGTCGGAGACACCGGGCTCCACGACCGCCTCGCGTCCCGGCCGGCGCCGTGCGGAGAGGACCAGGTAGGTCACCGCCAGCAGGAACACCACCACGGCCGTCCAGACGTTCAGCCGGACACCCAGGATGTGGTGGGCGTCGTCCACCCGCATGTACTCGATCCAGGCGCGGCCCGCGCAGTACGCGGCGACGTACAGCGCGAAGGTGCGGCCGTGGCCCAGCTTGAAGCGGCGGTCGGCCCAGATGACCAGGAGACCGACACCCACGCACCACAGGGATTCGTAGAGGAAGGTCGGGTGGTAGTAACCCGGCACCCGGCCGCCCTCGGAGGAGGTGATGTGCAGGGCCCAGGGCAGGTTCGTCTCGTGGCCGTACAGCTCCTGGTTGAACCAGTTGCCCCAGCGGCCGATGGCCTGCGCGAAAGCGATGCCGGGGGCGACGGCGTCGGCGTAGGCGGGCAGGGCCACGCCCATGCGCCGGGCACCGATCCATGCGCCGACCGCGCCGAGCGCGATGGCGCCCCAGATGCCCAGGCCGCCCTCCCACACCTTGAAGGCGTCCACCCAGTCGCGGCCCGGACTGAAGTACAGCTCATAGTCCGTGATCACGTGGTAGAGCCGGCCGCCGACGAGGCCGAAGGGGACGGCCCACACCGCGATGTCGGCGACGGTGCCGGGGCGTCCGCCCCGCGCTACCCAGCGCTTGTTGCCGAGCCAGACGGCGACGAAGACACCGATGATGATGCAGAAGGCGTAACCGCGCAGCGGGACAGGGCCGAGGTACAGCACCCCGCGCGACGGACTGGGAATGTAGGCAAGTTCCATGGCAAGGTCGACGCTACCGTGCCGGGCCGCGCGGTCGCCTCGCGGCCGGGCTACGGGTCCATAACGGGGAGGTGAGAAAAACGCCTCACCCGCGGTCGGCCGCCTCCACCATCTCCTTGAGCTTCTCGGGGGTCATGGACTGGTCCTGGTAGATGTTCTTGCCGCCGAACAGCACGGTGGGCGTGCCGCCGAAGCTGCCGGAGGCGAACGCCTGCTGGGAGCGGTCCACCCAGCTGTTGTGGGTGCCGTCGTTCACACACGAGCGGAACGCGGGCGTGTCGAGGCCCTTGACCTTGCCCGCGAGGTCGATCAGCTTGCCGTTGTCGGCGAAGGCGTCGTCGGTCTCCTGGGGCTGGTTCGCGTACAGCACGTCGTGGTACTCGCGGAACTTCCCGGCGTCCTGGGCGCAGGCCGCCGCGTTGGCCGAGCGCAGCGAGCCGGTGCCGCCCATGTTGCCGTCGATCAGGCGGACCAGGTGGTACTCGACGCGGAGCTTGCCCGCGTCCGTCAGCTCGTGCAGCGTGGAGCGGTACCGGGTCTCGAAGGACTGGCAGGCGGGGCAGCGGAAGTCCTCCCAGATGGTGAGCGTGGACTTGGCGCCCTCCCCACCGACCGGGATCGCCAGGCTGTCCTTGCCCTGCGCGCCGGACGGGGCCACGACCGGGCCCGCCTTCTTGCTGCCCTTGTCCTTGCCCGCGTTGGCCGCGACGACCCCGATCACCGCCGCGAGACCCAGGACGCCGACGACACTGACGCCGACGATCAGCGCGCGCCGGCGCTTCTCAGCGGACTTCTGCTTCTCGCGCTCGGCCGCCAGGCGCTGGCGGGCGGTGCGCCTTCCGTCACGGTTCTTCTCGCTCACACCCCCTGAACGAACCGGGGAGGCGCATTGCGCCTCCCCGGCCGGAGGTCCACCCGTTCGAGTGACCGGCTCAGGCGTCCCGGCGGACGCCCTTCGCCAGGTCGGCGGCGAGCGCGCGCACCGCCTCGACACCGGAGGCGTCGTCGGGGGCGTCCAGCATCCGCTTCACGAAGGCCGAGCCGACGATGACGCCGTCGGCGAAGGCGGCCACCTCGGCGGCCTGGGCCGCGTCGGAGACGCCGAGGCCGACACAGACGGGCAGGTCGTCGCGGGTGGCGCGGGCACGCGTCACCAGGTCCTCGGCCTGCGCGCCGACGGATTCACGGGTGCCGGTGACACCCATCAGCGAGGCCGCGTACACGAAGCCGCTGCCCGCCGCGGTGATCTCGGCGAGCCGGGCGTCCCTGCTGCTGGGGGCGACCACGAAGACGGTGGCGAGGCCGTGCTTGTCGGCGTGCTCGCGCCACAGCGCGGACTCCTGCACCGGCAGGTCGGGCAGGATGCAGCCCGCGCCGCCCGCCTCGGCCAGCTCGGCGGTGAACCGCTCGACGCCGTAGCGGTCGATGGGGTTCCAGTACGTCATGACGAGCACCGGCTTGCCGGTGGCCGCGTGGGCCTCGCGGACCGTGCGCATGACGTCCGCGATGCGTACGCCGCCGCGCAGGGCGATGTCGTCGGCGGTCTGGATGACCGGGCCGTCGAGCACCGGGTCGCTGTGCGGCAGACCGACCTCGACGACGTCGGCGCCGCCGTCGAAGACGGCCTTGATCGCCTCGATGCCGCCGTCCACGGTCGGGAACCCGGCCGGGAGGTAGGCGATGAGTGCGGCGCGGTCCTCGGCCTTCGCGGCGGCGAGGGTGTCCGACAGCAGTTGGATGTTGCCGCTCACTTGGCGTCCCCCTCGATCTCGGCGGTGTGGGCCTCGTCGGCCGCGACCTCGGCGTCGGTGTCGTAGAGCCCGAAGTACCGGGCGGCGGTGTCCATGTCCTTGTCGCCGCGGCCGGAGAGGTTGACGAGGATCAGCCCGCCCGGGCCCAGCTCCTTGCCGACCTCCAGGGCGCCGGCCAGCGCGTGGGCGCTCTCGATGGCCGGGATGATGCCCTCGGTGCGCGACAGCAGGCGCAGCGCCTGCATCGCGGCGTCGTCGGTGACGGCGCGGTACTCGCCCCGGCCGGAGTCCTTGAGGTAGGAGTGCTCGGGGCCGATGCCGGGGTAGTCCAGGCCGGCCGAGATCGAGTACGGCTCGGTGATCTGGCCCTCGTCGTCCTGGAGGACGTAGGAACGGGAGCCGTGCAGGATGCCGGGCTCGCCCGCGGTCAGGGTGGCCGCGTGCTCGCCGGTGTCGATGCCGTGCCCGGCGGGCTCGCAGCCGATCAGGCGCACGTCCTCGTCGGGGATGAAGGCGTGGAAGAGGCCGATGGCGTTGGAGCCGCCGCCGACGCAGGCGATGGCGGCGTCCGGCAGGCGCCCGGCGCGCTCCAGGATCTGGCGGCGGGCCTCGACGCCGATGACGCGGTGGAAGTCGCGGACCATCGCCGGGAAGGGGTGGGGTCCGGCGACGGTGCCGAAGAGGTAGTGGGTGCGGTCGACGTTGGCGACCCAGTCGCGGAACGCCTCGTTGATGGCGTCCTTCAGGGTGCGGCTGCCGGACTTCACGGCCACGACCTCGGCGCCGAGCATGCGCATCCGGGCGACGTTGAGCGCCTGGCGCTCGGTGTCGATCTCGCCCATGTAGATGGTGCAGTCGAGGCCGAACAGGGCGCAGGCGGTGGCGGTGGCGACGCCGTGCTGTCCTGCGCCGGTCTCCGCGATCACGCGGGTCTTGCCCATGCGCTTGGTCAGCAGGGCCTGGCCGAGCACGTTGTTGATCTTGTGCGAGCCGGTGTGGTTCAGGTCCTCGCGCTTGAGGAACACGCGGGCTCCGCCGGCATGTTCGGCGAACCTCGGGACCTCGGTGAGCGAGCTGGGGCGGCCGGTGTAGTCGACCATGAGGTCGTTCAGCTCGCGGGCGAACTCCGGGTCCGCCTTGGCCTTGTCGTACTCGACGGCCACCTCGTCCACGGCGGCGACCAGGGCCTCCGGGATGAACTTGCCGCCGAAGGCGCCGAAGTAGCCCTGAGTGGTGGGCACTTGGCCCTCCGGGTCAGGGAAGAAGTAGTTGCTGCTGGGCATGCCAGTACCTCACGGTGAGTGCGTGTGAAATCGACACTATTCGCCGTGGGGGCGGGGATGGTTACTTGGCCGCGAGCCGTTCGTGGCTGGTCGCGCCGTTCCCCGCGCCCCTGCGGGTCGGCTGTCGCCATCGCATGCCGTTCACCTGCCCGGGCTCGGCCCCGATGTGGTACCGCACCCTGCGGCCGTGGACCCGGCGGGCCGGCGCGCGGCAGCCCCGCGGGCGGCAGCCGCGCGCGAGGCGGGCGTGCCGGTCCACGGTGGTCAGGGTGAGGGTCACGGGGTCAAGCCTACCGGGGGATCAGCCGCGGCCGTGCCGCAGAGCGGGGTGCTCGCCCGCGGCCACCAGGTCGGCCACCGCGGTCTTGGGGTCGCGGCCGGTGACCAGGGACTCCCCGACCAGGACGGCGTCGGCGCCCGCGTTGGCGTAGGCGATCAGGTCGTGCGGGCCGCGCACGCCGGACTCCGCCACCTTGACCAGCTCGTCGGGGATCTCCGGGGCGATCCGCTCGAAGGTGCCCCGGTCGACCTCCAAGGTCTTCAGGTTGCGGGCGTTGACGCCGATGATCTTGGCGCCCGCGTCCACGGCACGCTCGATCTCGTCCTCGTCGTGGACCTCGACCAGCGGGGTCAGGCCGATGGAGACGGCGCGCTCGATCAGCGACTCCAGCGCGGGCTGCTCCAGCGCGGCGACGATGAGCAGCGCGAGGTCGGCGCCGTACGCGCGGGCTTCCCAGAGCTGGTACGAGGTGACGATGAAGTCCTTGCGCAGCACCGGGATGTCGACGCGGGCGCGGACGGCCTCGAGGTCGGCCAGCGAGCCGCCGAAGCGGCGCTGCTCGGTGAGGACGGAGATGACGGCGGCGCCGCCCGCCTCGTAGTCGGCGGCCAGGGCGGCCGGGTCGGCGATGGCGGCCAGCGCGCCCTTGGACGGGCTGGAGCGCTTGACCTCGCAGATCACCTTGACGCCGTCGCCCTTGAGGGCGGCCACGCCGTCCTTGGGGGCCGGCGCCGCGGCCGCGCGCTCCTTGAGCTCGTCGAGGCTGACGCGGGCCTGCCGCTCCGCGAGGTCGGCCCGGACTCCGTCGATGATCTCGTCGAGCACACTCACGCGAGCGGCCCCCTTTCAGCCGTTGGTCCTGGGGCGGGTTCGAAAACCCATGGTCACGTCGATGGTATCCGGAGGAGGTGCCAGGGCTCGCATCCGGCGGTCGGCGGTCCCATTACCTGGACATTCACTGTTGATCAAGGACGGATCAAGCCACCGAACGGCAGGTTCCGGACGACGGTGAAGAGCAGCAGCGCGGAGCCGAGGACCCACAGCGGCGTACCTCCGAGGACGAGCCGCACCGGCCGGCCCCGGGCCACGCGGACCACCCAGACCGTCCAGAGCACGGCGAAGGCGAGGTAGGCGGCGACACCGGCCGCGTTGTCGTGCAGGGCGCCGAGGAGGTCGCCGTGGACGAAGGCGTGCGCGCTGCGCAGTCCGCCGCAGCCGGGGCAGTACAGCCCGGTGAGCGCGTAGAGCGGGCAGACCGGGTAGTGGCCGGGCTGGTTGGGGTCGACGGCGCCGACGTAGGCGAAGGCTCCGGCCACCGCCGCGAGGACCCCGGCCGGGGTGGCGAGGCGCCGCCACAGCGGGGCGTCCTCGGGCCTGGCGGGCGGGGAGAGGGGCGAGGCGGCACCGCTGTCGGCATTCACCCTGGCATTGTGCCGTGGGCCCCCGGCGGACGCGCGAGGGGCGCCCCTGGTGCCGTCCGTACGGCTCCGGGGCGCCCCTTCAGGCGATTCGGCTCAGCTCTCCGCGCCGACCGGCTCACGGGTGGCTGCCGCGGCAGGGCGGACCGGGGTGGCGCTCTCCTTCGGCATGCCGAGGCCCATGGAGCGCATGATCCAGCCCACGACGCCACCGAGGACCACGATCACCAGACCGGCCCAGAAGCCGACGGGCTGGGCCATCACGATGAAGGCGCCCGAGACGCAGAAACCGATGAAGGCGATGATGACACCGGTCCAGGCGGCCGGGGTGTGACCGTGGCTGCTGCCCGCCATGACTTGCTCCTCGTTGCTGTGTACGTGTCGTAGTACATGTCGTACGTGTCGTACGGTTCCGAGCCCGCCCGTCACTGTCCGAGCCGGTCGCTCGCCGTCCATTGTCCCGTACGCCAGCGCGTGATCGACGCGGGGGTGGAAGTCTGATTGCCCACACCCGCGCGCGGGTTCAGGCGCCGGTGGGGTCCTCGCCCCGGTCCAGGGCCTTCCAGATCTCCTCGGGGCGCTCCGGGTCGACCGGGCGGGCGCTGCGCCGCGGGCGGTCCGTGCCGCGCTCGTAGCGGCCGGACATGGCGGGCCAGCGGGGGCCGTAGCGCAGCGCGAGGAGTCCGGCGAGCAGGATCAGCACCCCGCCCGCCGCGGCGGCGTAGGGCCAGCCGGTGTGGGTGAGCGCCTCGACGGTGGCCGAGGTGTCGCCGGTGGCCTCGGCCGCCTTCTCGTCCAGCGCGGAGCCGTCGGCGACCCCGGCGAGGGCGGCGGCGACGATGCCCGCGCCGGAGAGCGTGAGCAGTGCGGCGACAGCGAACCGGCCGGCCCGGCGCACGGCGAAGACGGCGACGAGCGCGGCGAGGCCCACGACGGCGAGGGCGGCCGGGACGCCGGTGACGTCACTGCCCTTGGCGGTCAGCGGGAAGGCGCCTCCGGCGACCGTCGCGGTCCCCTCGGACCAGCGCTGCCGGGTCGCCAGCAGGGCCACGGCCGCGCCGAGCGCGCCGAACAGCAGGGCGGCGGCGAGGCTGCGCCGGCCGGACCGGGCGGGCGCGGCGGCTTCGGAACGGGGGTGAGGTACGGCAGTCACGTACTCCACTATCGCCTGAACCCCGGACGAAGCGTCATCCGGGGTTCGGCAATCGGCTCAGCCGGCGGTGCCCAGCCGGTTGGCGGTGTGCACCGCGCGCAGCACGGCCGCCGCCTTGTTGCGGCACTCCTGGTCCTCCGCGACCGGGTCGGAGTCGGCTACGATCCCCGCTCCCGCCTGCACGTATGCCGTGCCGTCGCGCAGCAGGGCGGTGCGGATGGCGATGGCGGTGTCGGAGTCGCCCGCGAAGTCGAGGTAGCCGACGCAGCCGCCGTACAGGCCGCGCCGGGAGGGCTCGAGTTCGTCGATGATCTGCATCGCGCGGGGCTTGGGGGCGCCGGAGAGGGTGCCGGCCGGGAAGCAGGCGGTGAGCACGTCGAAGGCGGTGCGCCCGCCCGCGACCTCGCCGGTGACGGTGGACACGATGTGCATGACGTGCGAGTAGCGCTCGATCGACATGAAGTCGACGACCTCCACCGAGCCGGGCTCGCAGACCCGGCCGAGGTCGTTGCGGCCGAGGTCGACCAGCATCAGGTGCTCGGCGCGCTCCTTGGGGTCGGCCATCAGCTCGTCGGCGAGGGCCTGGTCCTCCTGCGGGGTGGCGCCCCGGTGCCGGGTGCCGGCGATGGGGTGCACCATGGCGCGCCCGTCCTCGACCTTGACCAGTGCCTCGGGCGAGGAGCCGACCACGTCGAACCCGTCGAAGCGGAACAGGTACATGTACGGGGACGGGTTGGTGGCGCGCAGCACCCGGTAGACGTCGAGGGCGCTCGCGGTGCACGGGGTCTCGAAGCGCTGGGAGGGCACGACCTGGAACGCCTCGCCCGCGCGGATGCGCTCCTTGACGTCCTCGACGGCCTCCTGGAAGTCGGGGCCGCCCCACAGCGCGGTGTACTCGGGCAGCTCGGAGGGGGGCAGCACAGCCGGGGGCTGGGCGACCGGGCGGGCCAGGTCGGCCTCCATGGCGTCGAGCCGGGCGACCGCGTCGGCGTACGCCTCGTCCACGCCGGTGTCGAGGTCGTTGTGGTTGATCGCGTTGGCGATCAGCAGGACCGAGCCCTCCCAGTGGTCCATCACGGCGAGGTCGCTGGTGAGCAGCATGGTCAGCTCGGGCAGCTTCAGGTCGTCGCGCTCGCCGGGGCCGATCTTCTCCAGGCGGCGGACGATGTCGTAGCCGAGGTAGCCGACCATGCCGCCGGTGAAGGGCGGCAGACCCTGAAGGTGCGGGGTGTGCAGGGCCTGGAGGGTGGCGCGCAGCGCGGCGAGCGGGTCGCCGTCGGTGGGGACGCCGACCGGCGGGGTGCCGAGCCAGTGGGCCTCGCCGTCGCGGGTGGTGAGGGTGCCGGCCGAGCGGACGCCGACGAAGGAGTACCGGGACCAGGAGCGGCCGTTCTCGGCGGATTCCAGCAGGAAGGTGCCGGGGCGCTCGGCGGCGAGCTTGCGGTAGAGGGCCACGGGAGTGTCGCCGTCGGCCAGGAGCTTGCGGGTGACCGGGATGACGCGCCGGTCGGCGGCGAGCTTGCGGAAGGTGTCCAGGTCCATGGCGCTCACCGCTCCTCGGCCTTCAGCAGCACGTCGGCGTCGAAGCAGGTGCGGTCACCGGTGTGGCAGGCCGCGCCGGTCTGGTCGACCTTGACGAGCAGGGTGTCGGCGTCGCAGTCCAGCGCGACGGACTTCACCAGTTGGACGTGGCCCGAGGTGTCGCCCTTGACCCAGTACTCCTGGCGGCTGCGGGACCAGTACGTGCAGCGGCCGGTGGTCAGCGTGCGGTGCAGCGCCTCGTCGTCCATCCAGCCGAGCATCAGCACCTCGCCGGTGTCGTACTGCTGGGCCACGGCGGGGACGAGTCCGTCCGGGTCGCGCTTGAGGCGGGCGGCGATCTCGGGGTCGAGGCCGCTGGGACGGGGGCTGCCGGTCGTACGGGTCATGGGTGCCATTGTGCCGTGCGGCGCTCCAGGTCACGGTCCGTGTCCGCTGCGTGGTACTCGGGTGTGGCCGTAGGCTGAGGTCATGTCGACCTTCGCCAAGCGTGAACGGCTCCTGCTCGCCGACCTCTTGGAAACCGCCGGCCCGGACGCACCGACCCTGTGCGAGGGCTGGACGACCCGTGATCTGGCCGCACACGTGGTGGTGCGCGAACGGCGCCCGGACGCGGCGGCCGGGATGCTCGCGAGGCCACTGGCCTCCCGCCTGGAACGCGTGATGGACGAGTTCGCGGCCAGGCCCTACGACGAACTGATCCGGCTGATCCGCACCGGTCCGCCGAAGTTCTCCCCGTTCCGGCTCAAGCAGGTGGACGAGGCGGCCAACACCGTCGAGTTCTTCATCCACACCGAGGACGTGCGCCGCGCACAGCCGGAGTGGAGCCCGCGTGAGCTGGACCCGGTGTTCCAGGACGTGCTGTGGTCGCGGCTGGAGCGCACGGCCCGGCTGACCGGGCGGCACGCGCCGACCGGGCTGGTGCTGCGCCGCCCGGACGGCCGCACGGTGGTCGCGCACCGGGGCGCCCCGGTGGTCACGGCGACCGGCGAGCCCGCCGAGCTGCTGATGTTCGCCTACGGGCGGCAGGACGCGGCCAAGGTGGCGCTGGAGGGCGACGCGGACGCGATCGCCACCCTGCACGACTGCCGTGAGCTGGGCCTCTGACCCACCGGGAGCCACCATGATCAAGGTCGCCATGACCGGGGTGTACGTGGACGACGTGGCGCGGGCGCACGCCTTCTACACGGAGGTGCTGGGCTTCGAGACCCGGCTGCACGTGGATCTCGGTGACGGCGTGCTGTTCGTGACGGTCGGGGCGGTCGGGGGCGCCCAGCCGGACCTCCAGTTGCTGCTGGAGCCCGGCGAGGGCCCCATCGCGGAGCCGTACCGCACGGCGCTGTACGAGGCGGGCCTGCCGACCATCGTGTTCGAGGTGGACGACATGCGGGTGGAGTACGAGCGGCTGCGCGCCGCCGGTGTCCGGTTCACCCATCCCCCGCAGGCGCAGGGGCCGGTGCTGGCGGCCGTGTTCGACGACACGGTCGGCAACCTGGTGCAACTGACCCAGCGGCTGCACTGACCGTTCAGGCGGGCAGTTCGGCGCGCCTGAGGTGCGGGAAGCACAGCACGACGACCCCGCCGAGCCCGCACACCACGGCGCTGGCCACGAACACCGGCCCGAGCCCGAAGGCGCCGATCGCGGCGGCGGCGAACGGCATGCTCAGCGGGGCGAGCCCGAGGCTGACCAGACTGGCGACGGCGGTGATCCGGCCGAGGTAGGCGGGGTCGGCCTGGGTCTGGAGCAGGGCTCCGCACATCGCGCCGCTGAGGCCGGCGAGCAGCCCGATCAGCAGGGCCACGCCGACGGCTCCGGCGAGCTGGGGCACGTAGGCGAGGGAGCCGATGGCGACCGACGCGGCGAGGATCGAGCAGGCGGCGGTCAGCCCGGCGCGCGGGACCCGGCCGCGTACGGCGAGCAGCAGCGAGACCGCGCCCGCGCCGACACCGAACCCCGCGAGCACCCAGCCCATGCCGGCGGAGCCCCAGCCGCGCCGGTCGGCGAGCAGGGTGAGGCCGACGTTGAGCGGGCCGACGAAGCCGAAGTCGCCGAGGGCGATGGCGAGCATCAGCGGGCCGAGGACCTGGTGGCGGCGCACATGGCGCAGTCCGTCCGCGAGGTCGGCCCAGGCGGTGCCCGCCTCCCGGGCGGCCTCGCCGTCGGGCAGCGGCCTGAGCCGTACCGTGATCAGCAGGGGCAGCGAGAGCGCGATGAGCAGCCCGGCCAGCCCGAACGCGGCGGCCGCGCCGCCCATGGCCACGCCGAGCCCGCCGAGCGGGGCGCCGACGACACCGGCGACCCTGATGGCGAGCCCGCGCAGACCCTGGACGCGGGCGAGCTGGCCGGGTGCGGTGATCCGGGCCGGGAGCGCGCCCACGGCGGGCATGAAGACGGCGTCGACGGTGCCGAAGACCAGCGCCAGCGCGGCGAGCGGCCACAGTCCGGGCGTGGTGACGAACAGCAGGGCCGCGACGGCGAGGACGGCCGCGCACCGCACGGCGTCGCTCCCGATGACCACCCGGCGCGGCCCGAACCGGTCCGCGATCACTCCGCCACCCAGCAGCAGCACGGCCCGCGGCACCGCGCTGGCCGCCATCACCGCTCCGGCCTCGGAGGGACTGCCCGCCCGCACCGCGGCCCAGGACAGCGCGATGTAGTAGACGTTGTCCCCGAGCATGGAGGCGGTGTACGCCCCCAGCCAGCGCAGCACGTTGGGGTCGCGGTGGGCCGCCCGGACGGAGTCGGCGACGGTCGGCGGTATGACGGCGGTGTCGGCCACCGGGCCGGCCCCCTCAGCCACGGAAGGGGAACCCGTACATGTGGAGGGCGACGTGTTCGCGTCCCTCGGTGTCTCCGGCGGCCACGGCGGCCCGTCCCTTCTCGTCGTACTTCCTGGCCAGCGCGGTCAGTTCCGCGCGTAGGTCGTCCAGCTCCCCGGCGGTCAGCCGGAGCAGGGACTCGCTGTCGGGGGCGGCCGCGTTCCACTCGGCGCTCCAGGTGGGCCGCTCGTCCAGGTAGCGGCGGTACATCTCGGCGCGCTGCTCGTGGAAGAGCCGGGTGGCCGCCAGGTGGGCGGCGGCCTTCTCGGGTGCGTCCCGGAAGTCCCGGTCGCGGACGCTGATCCCCGCCGAGGCGGGTTGCCACCAGCGCTCGCGGCCGTCGGCGCCCTGGGCCGCCGAGTCCTCGATGAGCCCGTGCTCCGC
This sequence comes from Streptomyces seoulensis, assembly GCF_022846655.1. Taxonomy (NCBI): domain Bacteria; kingdom Bacillati; phylum Actinomycetota; class Actinomycetes; order Kitasatosporales; family Streptomycetaceae; genus Streptomyces; species Streptomyces seoulensis. The sequence continues at coordinate 1,657,803 of NZ_AP025667.1, read as the reverse complement.
GAGCCTGCGCAGGTGGTAGCTGACGAGCGAGACCGCTTCGCCCGCCTGCTCGGCGAGCTGGGAGGCGGTCGCCCGGCCGGCGACGCACAGCGCGCGGTACAGCTTCATCCGCAACGGGTGGGCGAGCGCCTTCAGCGTGCCCACGTCCGTGATCGGGAGGTCCCGCTCCTTGTCCGGCATGCCCACACCGTAGATACGAAAGGAAAGTTGCACAACATTTCTTGCGCAACTTTCCTTTCGTATCGTGCGCGGTGTCAGCGGACCGGGTGGCCGGCCTCGCGCAGGCTCTGCTTGACCTCGCCGATGCGGAGGTCGCCGAAGTGGAAGACGGAGGCGGCCAGGACCGCGTCCGCACCGGCCGCGACGGCGGGCGCGAAGTGCGAGAGCGCGCCCGCGCCGCCCGAGGCGATCACCGGGACGGAGACGTGCTCCCGGACGGCCGCGAGCATGTCGAGGTCGTAGCCGTCCTTGGTGCCGTCCGCGTCCATCGAGTTGAGCAGGATCTCGCCCGCGCCCAGCTCGGCGGCCCGGTGCGCCCACTCGACCGCGTCGATACCGGTGCCCTTGCGGCCGCCGTGGGTGGTGACCTCGAAGGAGCCGGAAGGGGTGCGCCGGGCGTCCACCGAGAGGACCAGCACCTGGCGGCCGAACCGCTCGGCGATCTCCCGGATGAGGTCGGGGCGGGCGATGGCGGCCGTGTTGACGCCCACCTTGTCGGCGCCCGCGCGCAGCAGCTTGTCCACGTCCTCGGCGGTGCGGACGCCGCCGCCCACGGTGAGCGGGATGAAGACCTGCTCGGCGGTGCGGCGCACCACGTCGTAGGTGGTCTCCCGGTCGCCGGAGGAGGCGGTGATGTCCAGGAAGGTCAGCTCGTCGGCGCCCTCGGCGTCGTAGACCTTGGCCATCTCCACCGGGTCGCCCGCGTCACGCAGGTTCTGGAAGTTGACGCCCTTGACGACCCGGCCGTTGTCCACGTCCAGGCAGGGGATCACTCGTACGGCCAGGGTCATGCGGGCACTCCTCGGAACGCCTCCACCTCGATCTCGACGACCAGGCTGGGGTCCACGAAACCGGAGACGATGATCATCGATGCGGCGGGCCGGACGGTGTCGAACAGCTCCTTGTGGGCGCGCCCGACCTCCTCCACGTCCCGTGCGTGGGTGATGTACATACGGGTGCGCACCACGTCGTCACGGCCGAGGCCCACCTGCTCCAGCGCGCTCAGGGCGACGCCGAAGGCGTTGACGGCCTGCTCGTACGGGCCGCCCCCGGCGATCTGGCCGTCCACGATGGAGGTGCAGCCCGATACCAGTACCAGGCCGCCCGGCAGCTCCACGGCGCGGGAGTAGCCGAACTGGTCCTCCCAGGGCGCGCCCGTGCCCACCCGGCGGACGTCGCTCACCGGGACACCGCCGCGAGGGCCTCTTCCAGGGTGAACGCCTTGGCGTACAGCGCCTTGCCGACGATGGAGCCCTCGACGCCGTCGGGCACCAGGTCGGCGATGGCGCGCAGGTCGTCCAGCGAGGAGACGCCGCCGGAGGCGACGACCGGGCGGTCGGTGGCCGCGCAGACGTTCTTCAGCAGCTCCAGGTTGGGGCCCTGGAGGGTGCCGTCCTTGGCGATGTCGGTGACGACGTAGCGGGCGCAGCCCTCCCGGTCCAGGCGGGCCAGCGTCTCGTACAGGTCGCCGCCGTCGCGGGTCCAGCCCCGGCCGCGCAGCGTGGTGCCGCGGACGTCGAGGCCGACCGCGATCTTGTCGCCGTGCTCGGCGATGACCTTGGCGACCCACTCGGGGGTCTCCAGGGCCGCGGTGCCGAGGTTGACGCGGGTGCAGCCGGTGGCGAGGGCGGCGGCGAGGGTGTCGTCGTCGCGGATGCCGCCGGACAGCTCCACCTTGATGTCCATCGCCTCCGCGACCTCGGCGATCAGCGCCCGGTTGTCACCGGTGCCGAACGCGGCGTCCAGGTCGACCAGATGCAGCCACTCGGCGCCCGCGCGCTGCCAGGCGAGGGCCGCCTCCAGCGGGGAACCGTAGGAGGTCTCGGAGCCGGACTCGCCGTGCACGAGGCGGACGGCCTGGCCGTCGCGGACGTCGACGGCGGGGAGCAGTTCGAGCTTGGCCATGGTCTTAGAGGGTTCCGATCCAGTTGGTGAGGAGCTGGGCACCGGCGTCGCCGGACTTCTCGGGGTGGAACTGGGTGGCGGACAGGGCGCCGTTCTCCACGGCGGCCACGAACGGCCCGCCGTAGGTCGACCAGGTCACCGCGGGCGGAATCATGGCCGCGTTGAGCTGCTCGAAGTCCCAGTCCTGCACCGCGTAGGAGTGCACGAAGTAGAAGCGGTCCTCGGGGTCCAGGCCCGCGAACAGCCGTGAGTCGGCCGGGGCGTCGACGGTGTTCCAGCCCATGTGGGGCACGACGTCGGCCTTCAGCGGGCCGACCGTGCCGGGCCACTCGTCCAGGCCCTCGGTCTCGACACCGTGCTCGATGCCGCGCGCGAACAGGATCTGCATGCCGACGCAGATGCCGAGCACCGGGCGGCCGCCCGCCAGGCGCCGGTCGACGACCCAGTCGCCGCGGGCCTCGCGCAGGCCGGTCATGCAGGCGGCGAACGCGCCGACGCCCGGCACCAGCAGGCCGTCGGCGTTCATCGCCTTGTCGAAGTCGCGGGTGATCTCCACCTCGGCGCCCACGCGGGCCAGCGCGCGCTCGGCGGACCGGACGTTGCCGAAGCCGTAGTCGAAGACCACGACCTTCTTCACGTCGCTCAACTCCACACCCCCAGCCGCATGACGCCCGCGACCAGGCACATGGCCGCACCGATGGACACCAGCACGATCAGGCTGGTGGGCATCTTCTGCTTGACGAAGGAGATGATGCCGCCGACCAGGAAGAGGCCGACGACGATCAGGATGGTGGACAGACCGGTCATGGGATTTACAGCGCGCCCTTCGTGGAGGGGAGGATGCCGGCGGCGCGCGGGTCGCGCTCGCTCGCGTAGCGCAGGGCGCGGGCGAGGGCCTTGAACTGGCACTCCACGATGTGGTGCGCGTTGCGCCCGTACGGCACGTGCACGTGCAGCGCGATCTGCGCCTGGGCGACGAAGGACTCCAGGATGTGCCGGGTCATCGTGGTGTCGTACTCGCCGATCATCGGCGCCATCTTCTCGGGCTCGGTGTGCACGAGGTAGGGGCGGCCGGAGAGGTCGACGGTGACCTGGGCGAGGGACTCGTCCAGCGGGACCGTGCAGTTGCCGAAGCGGTAGATGCCCACCTTGTCGCCGAGCGCCTGCTTGAAGGCGGCGCCGAGCGCGAGGGCGGTGTCCTCGATGGTGTGGTGGGTGTCGATGTGCAGGTCGCCGTCGGTCTTCACGGTGAGGTCGAACAGACCGTGCCGGCCGAGCTGGTCGAGCATGTGGTCGTAGAAGCCGACGCCGGTGGCGATGTCGGTCTTGCCGGTGCCGTCGAGGTCGATCTCGACGAGGACCGAGGTCTCCTTGGTGGTGCGCTGCACGCGTCCTGTGCGGCTCATGCGTCAAGCTCCTTCTTCAAGTCCCGTACCGCGTCGAGGAACGCGTCGTTCTCTTCGGGGGTTCCGGCGGACACCCGCAGCCAGCCGGGCACGCCGTTGTCCCGGACCAGCACTCCGCGGTCGAGGATGCGCTGCCAGGCGCCATGGGTGTCCTCGAAGCGGCCGAACTGCACGAAGTTGGCGTCGGACTCGATCACGTCGTAGCCGATGGCGCGCAGTTCGGCGACGAGGCGGTCCCGCTCGGCCTTGAGCTGCTCGACGTAGCCGAGCAGCGTGTCGGTGTGCTCCAGCGCGGCCAGCGCGGTCGCCTGGGTGATGGCGCTCAGGTGGTAGGGCAGCCGGACCAACTGGACGGCGTCGACCACGGCGGGGTCGGCTGCCAGGTAGCCGAGGCGCAGTCCGGCGGCGCCGAACGCCTTGGACATGGTCCGTGAGACCACCAGGTGGGGGCGGCCTTCCAGCAGCGGCAGCAGGGAGTCGCCGTGGCTGAACTCGATGTACGCCTCGTCCACGACCACCATGGACGGCTTCGCCGCCTGCGCGGCCTCGTACAGCGCGAGGACCGTCTCGGGCGGGACGGCGTTGCCGGTGGGGTTGTTGGGGGTGGTGATGAAGACGACGTCGGGCCGGTGCTCGGCGATGGCGCGCTCGGCGGCGGGCAGGTCGATGGTGAAGTCCGCGCCGCGCGGCCCGGAGATCCAGCCGGTACCGGTGCCGCGCGCGATCAGCGCGTGCATCGAGTACGACGGCTCGAAGCCGATCGCGGTGCGGCCGGGGCCGCCGAAGGTCTGCAGAAGCTGCTGGATGACCTCGTTGGAGCCGTTGGCCGCCCAGACGTTCTCGAGACCGAGGGGGTGGCGCCCGGTGGTGGTGAGGTATCCGGCCAGTTCCGTGCGGAGCTGGACCGCGTCCCGGTCGGGGTAGCGGTTCAGGTTCCGCGCGGCCTCGCGCACCCGCTCCGCGATCCGCTCGACCAGCGCCTCGGGCAGCGGGTAGGGGTTCTCGTTGGTGTTCAGCCGGACGGGGACGTCCAACTGGGGTGCGCCGTACGGCGACTTGCCGCGCAGTTCGTCCCGTACCGGAAGGTCGTCGATGCCGCTCATGTGGTCTCCGGCACCTTCCACCCGAACCGGGCCTTGACGGCCGCGCCGTGCGCGGGCAGGTCCTCCGCCTCCGCGAGGGTCACCACGTGGTGGGCGACCTCGGCGAGGGCGTCCTCGGTGTAGTCGACGATGTGGATGCCGCGCAGGAAGGACTGCACGGACAGGCCGGAGGAGTGGCAGGCGCAGCCGCCGGTGGGCAGCACGTGGTTGGACCCGGCGGCGTAGTCGCCGAGGGAGACGGGCGCCCAGGGGCCGATGAAGACCGCGCCCGCGTTGCGCACCCGGTCGGCGACGGCGGCGGCGTCGCGGGTCTGGATCTCCAGGTGCTCGGCGCCGTAGGCGTCGACCACCCGCAGGCCCTCCTCGACACCGTCCACGAGGGCGATCGCGGACTGCTGGCCGTTCAGCGCGGGCACGATCCGGTCGTCGATGTGCTTGGTGGCGGCGACCTGCGTCTTCAGCTCCTCCACCACCGCGTCGGCCAGCTCCACGGAGTCGGTGACGAGGACGGCGGCGGCCAGCGGGTCGTGCTCGGCCTGGCTGATCAGGTCGGAGGCGACGTGCACCGGGTCGGCGGTGTCGTCGGCGAGGACGGCGATCTCGGTGGGGCCGGCCTCGGCGTCGATACCGATCTTCCCGGTGAAGTAGCGCTTGGCGGCGGCGACCCAGATGTTGCCGGGGCCGGTGACCATGTTGGCGGGCGGGCAGGACTCGGTGCCGTGGGCGAACATCGCCACGGCGGTGGCGCCGCCGGCCGCGTACACCTCGTCCACGCCGAGCAGGGCGCAGGCCGCGAGGATGGTCGGGTGCGGGAGGCCGTCGAACTCGGCCTGCGCGGGCGAGGCGAGCGCGATGGACTCGACCCCGGCCTCCTGCGCGGGCACCACGTTCATGATCACGGAGGAGGGGTAGACCGAGCGGCCGCCGGGCGCGTACAGCCCGACCCGGTCGACGGGCACCCACTTCTCGGTCACGGTGCCGCCGGGCACGACCTGGGTGGTGTGGGTGGTGCGGCGCTGGGCGCGGTGGACCATGCGGGCCCGGCGGATGGACTCCTCCAGGGCCGCGCGCACGGCCGGGTCGAGGGCCTCCAGCGCGTCGGTGAGCGCCTGGACCGGGACACGGACGGATTCCAGCCGTACTCCGTCGAACTTCTCCGCGAAGTCGATCAGTGCCGCGTCGCCACGATGATGCACGGCCTCACAGATCGGACGCACCTTCTCCAGGGCGGCCGAGACGTCGAAGTCGGCTCGGGGCAGCAGGTCGCGCAGGGCGGGGCCCTCGGGGAGGGCGTCGCCGCGCAGATCGATTCGGGAGATCACAGTCCCAATTCTCTCAGACCGGCGCCGGGCCCCGTCCGCGCGTATCAATGGCTGATACAGAGCATGGGACAACCGCTGCGACAGAGAGTGGCCGGAACCCGCGAATTCACCCTCACGTTGTGTGTCGAACCCGTCACTCAGCGGGCATGAGCCGGGAAACGACGGATGGGACGGACGTGGGCGGCGGGCCGGGCGGTGACGCCCGTGACCGGCTCGCGGGAGAGGAGCCGCGGTGACCGAGGCACTGGCGGTGGGTCCGGGCGCGGAGGAGCTGCCGGACGATCTGACCCCGGCCGAGGCGGGCATGTGGCAGGCGTTCCGCAACGGCAGTGTGTACGACCTGAGCAGCGGCGAGGCGGCCGTGGACGATCCGCACGGCGGCGTCCCCTGGGGCCCGGAGCGCAGCGTGCGGGCGCGGGTGGTGTGCTGGCTGCTGCTGGACGGGCCGCCGGCGCTCGCGGGCCGGGTCTCCTCGCTGAAGCTGACCGGGGTGCGGATCACGGGCACGGTGGACCTGGCGGGCGGCACGGTCACGCCGTACGTGGAGCTGCGCGGCTGCCGTTTCGACGACGAGGTCCGGGTGCCGGAGGCGCACTTCACCACCGTGCGCCTGGTGGACTGCGCGGTGCCCCGCCTGGAGGCGGCGCGGGTGCACACGGAGGGTGATCTGCATCTGGCGCGCTGCCGGTTCCGTACCGGCGTGCGGCTGACCGACGCGCGGATCGGCACCGACCTGATGCTCAACCAGGCCGTGTGCCACCGGGACCGCAGCGGCCGTTCCCTCACGGCGGACGGCATGACGGTCGGCCAGGACCTCCAGGCGGAGATGCTGGAGTCGTACGGCGAACTGCGGCTGCGCGGCGCCCAGGTCGGGGTGTCGCTGAGCCTGCGCGGGGCCCGGCTGTCCAACCCGTACGCCCGCCTCGCGCTGAACGCCCCGCAGCTCACGGTGGAGCGGACCCTGTATCTGACCCCGGCGGCGGTGGGCAGCCCGCTGCTGACCGGGACGACACCGGCGCGCGGGACGCGGGTGCAGCGGTTCGAGTGCCGGGGCGGGATGCGGCTGGACGACGGCCGGTTCGGGGACGCGGTGGACCTGGAGGGGGCGCGGTTCGTGCTCACCGACGACCAGGAGCTGTCGCTGCGCCGGGTGCAGACGCCCGAGCTGCGCTTCCTCGGGGACCGGCCGCCGTCGGGCCGGGTGGTGCTGTCCGGCGCCCGGATAGTCAACCTGGTGGACCAGGCGGGCAGTTGGCCGGACCCGGGCAACCTCCAGATGAGCGGCTTCGCGTACGAGAACCTGGTGCCGCGCGGCCCGTTCCCGCTGGCCCACCGGCTGGACTGGGTGGCGGCGGCGACCGCCGAGTACCACCCGGAGCCGTACGAGCGGCTGGCCGCCGTGCTGCGCGCGGCCGGGGAGGACGAGGACGCCCGCGAGGTGCTGCTCGCCAAGCACCGCAGGCGCCGCGAGACGCTGCCCCCGGCGCTGAAGCTGTGGGGGTACGCGCAGGACTGGACGGTCGCCTACGGCTACCGGCCGGGCCGGGCGGCGGTGTGGATGGCGGTGCTGTGGGCGGCGGGCACGCTGGCGTTCGCGCAGGCCGACCCGCCGCCCGCGCACCTGCTGGACCGTCCGGCGTGGAGTCCGGCGCTGCTCACGCTGGACCTGCTGCTGCCGGTGATCGACCTGGGGCAACTGGACCAGTGGCGGCTGCGCGGGGCGTGGCCGTGGCTGGCGGCGGTGCTGATCATCCTGGGCTGGGTGCTGGCGACGGCGGTGGCGGCGGGGGCCACGCGACTGCTGCGACGGAGCTGACGCGAGGGGTCGGTGCGATGCGAGGGGCTGGTGTGACAGGAGGGGCCGGTGCGACGCTAAGGGGCTAGTGCGACGCGAAGCGCCGGTGTGACGGGAGAGGCTCCGTGACGGCCGGGTCGGCTGTGCTGGCAGGGGCCTGACAATAGTTGAAAAGCTACCTTTTTGCGCTTCCTTGACCCTCGGCGGTACAACCTTCCACAAGTTGCCCGAACCCTCTGGCGCGGGCGCGACCTGCGGACTTTCAATGGTCGACACCATGGTTCTGCTGCCGGCGTTCTTCCGCCCCACCCGGAATACACGACGCGCCTCGCGCCCGGACTCCCCCGCACCGGCCGACGACGTCATCCTCGACGCGCCCGACGACCGCCTCTCCCCCGCCCTGGTCGCGGCCGGGCAGGGCGAGTTCGCGGTCGCCGCCACCCTGCTCGCGGCCACCCGCGCGGCGGCCCAGTGGGAGGAACGCGACGCCTATGCCACCCGGCTCGCCGCCTTCGCCCGCTCCCGCCCCGAGTGGTTCGAGGCATGGCGCGCGGCCGATCCCGGCGATCCGGGCGTCCTGCTCGTCGGCGCCCAGTTGGCCGTGGACCGCGCCTGGCCCTCGCCGGACCGCGCCGGGCTGCTGCGCGAGGTCAGCCCGCTGATCACGGCCGCCGCCCGCGCCGACGACCGCGACCCGGTGCCCTGGCGGATCGCGCTGGACCACGCGCGCGGCTCCCGCGCGGGCCACCGCTACTTCGAGGAGCTGTGGGAGGCGGCCGTGCGGCGCGCCCCGCACCACTACGGCTGCCATGTGGCCGCGCTGCGCTATCTGGCCACCTTCTGGCACGGCTCGCACCGCGAGTGCTTCGACTTCGCCGAGCCGGCCGCCCAGGACGCGCCGCCCGGCTCGCTGGTGCAGGCGCTGCCGCTGCGGGCGGCGTTCGGCTACCTGACGGACGCCTGCGGCCCCGAGGTGCCCCGCGCCCGGCTGCTCGCGGCGGCCGACCGCGCGGTGGCCCTCTCCGCCCGCTTCCCGGCGGCCGACCCCCGCACCGCCCAGGTCCGCAACAAGCTCCTCTACGTCCTGCTGCGCCTGGAGCGCTGGGAGGAGGCCCGCACCCAGCTCGCGCTGATCGGCCCGTACGCCACCTCGTTCCCCTGGAACCGGGTGTCCGAGGACCCGCTCGGCCACTTCCTGCGGCTGCGCGACGCGCTGCTGACCGACGCCCCGCCCGCCGCCCTGGCCGCCCTGCTCCCGACCCCGCCGCGCCCGCGCGGCTGAGCACGGCGGGGCCCTCCCGCGGCAAGATCGGCAGGACCGGCGCTGGCGCCGCGGACACTCCCGCGGGCGCGACCATTAGGCTGGGGCGTCGTGACCATCGCCCGCCTGCCCCTCTTCCCGCTGAACACGGCGCTGTTTCCGGGACTCGTCCTGCCGCTGAACGTCTTCGAGGAGCGTTATCGCGCCATGATGCGCGAGCTGCTGAAGACCCCGGAGGACGAGCCGCGCCGGTTCGTCGTCGTGGCGATCCGCGACGGCCACGAAGTGGCGCCGAGCGCTCCGGGCCTGCCGGACCCCACGACCGAGCCCGAGCAGGGCCCGGCGGCCGGCTTCGGCCCCGACCCGCTCAAGGCACTGCACCGGGTGGCCTGTGTGGCGGAGGCCGCGACCATCCGGGAGAAGACCGACGGCACCTTCGAGGTGCTGTGCACCGGCACCACCCGCGTCCGGCTGCTCTCGGTGGACGGCTCGGGATCGTTCCTGACCGGCGAGGTCGAGGAGCTGCCGGAGGAGCCCGGCGACGAGGCGGGCGCGCTCTCCGAGGGCGTGCTGCACTCCTTCCGCCAGTACCAGAAGCGGCTGGCCGGCGCCCACGAGCGCTCCATCTCCGCCAACGCCGAACTGCCGGACGACCCCAGCGTGATCTCCTACCTGGTGGCGGCCGCGATGGTGCTGGACACCCCCACCAAGCAGCGCCTCCTCCAGGCCCCGGACACCGCCTCCCGGCTGCGGGACGAGCTGAAACTGCTTCGCTCGGAGACGGCGATCATCCGTAGTCTGCCCTCACTGCCCGCGTTCGAGCTGACGCGGGCGCGCACCAGTCTGAACTGAGGGAACCGAGGCCGACACCCGCGATGGCGAAGAAGTCCAAGAAGCAGCAGACGTCAGGAGCGGGCGGCACGCCCGCCACGGTGGCCCTCACCGCGGCGGGTGTGGCCCACACGGTCCACTCCTACGAGCACGACCCCGCCCACCCCTCCTTCGGCGAGGAGGCGGCCGAGGCGATGGGCGTCTCCCCCGACCGCGTCTTCAAGACGCTGGTGGCCGACGTGGACGGCACCCTGACGGTGGCGGTCGTCCCGGTCTCCGGGACGCTGGACCTCAAGGCGCTGGCCGCGGCCGTCGGCGGCAAGCGGGCGGCGATGGCCGACCCGGCGCTCGCCGAGCGCACCACCGGCTACGTGCGCGGAGGCATCTCCCCGCTGGGGCAGCGCAAGAAGCTCCCCACGGTGCTGGACGAGTCGGCCGGGGCGCACCCCACGATCTGTGTCTCGGCGGGCCGGCGCGGCCTGGAGGTCGAACTCGCCCCCGCCGATCTGGCCACCCTGACGAAGGCCGTACTGGCCCCCGTCGGCCGCGCCTAGGCCTTTCTTCCGGATCAGGCCGACTCGGACCCACGGCGCCTTCCGGCCGACCCGAGCGGGGTCTGGTGCGTGCAGCTGCAAGGCGGAGGAGGGAGTCGACGCGGAGCGGTGGGGGTCCCCCCTGCTCGAGCGGAGACGAGAGCTTGGGGGAGAGTGACGACAACGCCGCAGATGTGCGTGCCAGACCCCGCGACCGCGGCAAGATCCGGAAGACAGGCCCTAGGCTGGAGGCGTCCCGAAGGGGCCCTGCACGTGCGGTTCGTGCCCGTACGGACCCTGGTCGTACGGGTCGGGGTCGCGCGGTCCGAACAGTGCCGTCAGTCCCAGATGGACCAGGAGCGCGCCCAGCGGCCAGGCCAGCAGCGCGCCCTTGGCCCCGAGCCGGAGCGGGGCGGGGAAGGTGACGCCCGCGCCGACCGCCTTGGCGTGCGCGATGACGTCCGAGTCCGGGCCGAGCCAGACCCCGAGCCGCCAGGCCAGCAGCGAGCCGAGCAGCCCGCCGACGCCGAGGCCCACCACCAGCGGCACGCCCCCGCGCCGCCGCAGCAGGAACACCAGCACCGCGCTGATCAGGCCGAAGGCCAGGCCCAGCAGGGCGAAGGTGCCGTCGACCCCGGCCGCCTGCTCGCCCTCGGTGTCCTTGAGGTAGACCACCCAACTGCGGTCGGTCTCCTCGCCGACGAGCGGCACATGCGGGGCCAGCCACCACCACAGCAGCCCGAGCAGCACCCCGGAGAGCGCCACCGCCACCGCCACGACGACGGCTTCGCGCACTTCTGTCTTCATACCGGGGCCGTCCTGTTCGTACGGGTCCGCGACCGGCGTTCCGCCCGAGGGGGCCTGCCCGAGCTGATGCGCGAAGTCGTCGTGCGGCGGCGGTGGCGGAGTCAGCGGTGCGGTCACTCTGACATCGTGCCAGGTCGCGCCGCGCGCCGCGTCACCGGACGGCGGCCCGGCGGTACGCACGGGTCGCCACCGCCAGCGAGATCACCCCGACACCCGCGCACACCCCCAGGTCAGCGAGGACCGCCGCCCAGTCGGGGTCGGGGCCGAAGGTGCGCGCGTACGCCTCCACGCCGTAGGTCGAGGGCAGCAGGTCCCGGGCGAGCAGCACGATGCCGGGCATCCGGTCGGCCGGCAGCACGCCCAGCAGCAGCGCCGCCGACATGCCCAGCTGGCCCAGCAGGGTGGCGAGTTCGGGGCGCGGCGCGAGCAGTCCGCAGGCGGCGCCGAGCCCGGACAGCGCGGCTCCGGCCAGCGGGATCACCGCCAGCAGCACCCAGAGGTTGGACAGCGGCAGCCCGAACAGCACGCAGCCGACGACGGCGGTCACCAGCGTCCCCGGCACGGTGAAGGAGGCGTACGCGGCCGCCGCGCCCAGCACGACGGCCGCGGGCGGCACGGGCAGCGTGGCGTAGTGGTCGAGGCCGCCGCTGGCGCGCAACTGGCCGAAGTACTGCGAGAGCAGGTTCAGCGCCACGTAGGCGACGACCAGCACGGACGAACCGGCGACCACCGCCTGCGCCTCGGGCCCGCTGTCCACGACGCCCCGCATCATCACGGCGATGCCGACCGACTGGAACGTCGCCACGAACAGCAGCGGGATGCGCGCCACGCGGGCCCGCGACAACTGGGCGCGGTAGACGGCGGCCAGCGAGGGCCACAGCCGCACGGGCGGGCCCAGCTCGGCCGCGCGCCGCACCTGCCCCGGCCCGCTGCGGGCGCCGCTCGGCAGGACCTCGGCGGGTACGACACTCACGACGCGCTGCTCCTCTTCCCGACGGCGGCGGAACCACCGTCCCACGGGGACCGTACGGATGCGACGAGGTCCGTGCTCACGCCTTCACCAGCCCCTGCCGGGCCGCTCCGCCGAGGGCGAGGTAGACGTCCTCCAGGCTGGGCGTGGCGAGGGTGAAGTCGTCCAGCGCGGCGAAGGCGGCCCCGCCGGTGACGGTGGCGACGGCGGCCCGCGCCTCCTCGGGGGCGAGCCGGAGCGTCCAGCGGCGCCCGGCCTCCACGGCCCGCTCGCGCAGGACGGCGACCTCGGGCACCTCCAGCGGTGCCCCCTCCCGCCACACCAGCTCGACCCGGACCTCGCCGGAGACGCGCTCCTTGAGCCCGGCCGGGGTGTCGCAGGCGATCACCCGGCCCTGGTCGAGCACGGCGACCCGGTCCAGGACGGTCTCGGCCTCGATGACGTTGTGGGTGACCAGCAGCACGGTCGCGCCGTGCTCGGCGCGGCGCCGGTCGACGGCCGCCCAGACCGCGCGCCGGGCCACCGGGTCCATGCCGGTGGTCGGCTCGTCCAGCACCAGCAGCGGGCGCTCGCCGACGAGCGCGGCGGCGAGGCAGGCGAGCCGCCGCTGGCCGCCGGACAGCTTCTTCAGGGGGCGTCCGGCGAGCGGGGCGAGCCCCAGCTCGTCCAGCACGGCGTCGCGTTCGGCGCGCGCGGCGCGCGCCTCCAGGCCGCGCAGCCGGCCGGTGGTCTCGGCGGCGAGGGCGACCGTCAGCTCGTCGAGCGCGGAGGACTCCTGGCCGAGGTAGGCGAGGATGCGGGCGGCCCGCTCGGGGTGGCGCACGATGTCGTGGCCGAGGATCTCGACGCTGCCGGAGTCGGGGCGCAGCAGCCCGGTGAGCTGGCGGACCAGGGTGGACTTGCCCGCGCCGTTCGGGCCGAGCAGCCCGAATATCTCGCCCTGGCGCACGTCCAGCGTCACCTGGTCGGTGGCCCGTACCTCGGGCGCGCCGGGCACCCCGCGGCGCCCTTTGACGGGCGGATAGGTCTTGGTGAGAGCGCGCACGCGTACGACGTCGTCGTACCGGAGTGGCTGTCCCGCGCGCATGGTCACAAGGGACGAGACTACGCGGTGCGGACCCTTTACTCGCCTTTGGGTCACCTCATCTCGGCCTGCGCCGGTCAGGGCCCGTTCACTCCCCCGCGGAGGCGCTCTCCGCCGCGGCCGGGACGTCGAACTCCCGCCAGAACCCTGCCCGGATGGCGTAACGGTCGTGTTCGTCGATCTGGTCGTCCTTGTGGGCGAGCAGGCCGAAGCGGGCCGCGTAGCGCAGCAGCTCGCCGTCGATGCGGTGCGGGATGCGGGGGTACATCGCGGACAGCCGCTGCAGGTGGCCCTGGTCGCCGAGCCGGGACATCCAGCGGCGGGCGAACACCTGGCCGACCTCGTAGGGGTCGCCGCCGACCGTGGTGATGTCCTCCTCGCGGTCGGCCCAGCGCTGCTCGGCGGTGGTGAGCTGGGCGAGCGTCGGCATGGAGGCGGCCTCCGGCGGCTCGGCGGCGGTGCCCGGCCGGTCCACCCAGCCCTTGTCGGAGGACCAGCGCAGGGTGGCGTTCGCCGGGGCGGCCGCGGGCGGCGGGGCGCCGGGGGCGCGCAGCGCGGCCAGGTCCTTGGGGGTGGGGACGCCCTTGTGGACGGCCGCCCGGTCCTGGTTGCCGTTCTCGGAGGCGGCGGGCGGCCGGCGGGTGTCCTCCTCGGCGGCGCGCTCGGCGCCGGAGGGCGCGGACTCGGGCAGCGGGGCGGAGAGGATCGCGGCGATCTCGGGACGGGGTGCCGGCGGCGGGGCGCAGACGCCGGTCAGTTCCTTGGCGCGGACCGCCTTGATGATCCAGGCGCGGTCGAGCACGCGCCGTTCGTCGGCCTCGGCGACCAGGTCCTCGGACTGGTTGTAGTCGCCGTCGGCGGCCTGGACGGCCCACAGGTGGACGGCGACACCGTGCTCCTTGGCGGCCATCATGCCGGGCAGCAGGTCACCGTCGCCGGTGACGAGGACGATGTCGGAGCAGGCGCGGTTGCGGGCCAGCTCGGTCAGCTCGGCGTGCATGGCCGCGTCCACGCCCTTCTGCGCCCAGCGTCCGTCGCTTCTGGTCAGGGCGCCCAGGCGGACGGTGACACGGGGCATCACGCGCAGTCTGCGGTGCTCCGGCTGGGGGACCCGGTCGGGGGCGCCGTCGAACCAGTAGATGCGCAGCAGCGGGCGGCCGGTCTCGGACTCGGCGCGTTCACGGAGCGCCTGGATGAGCGCGGTGTGGTCGACGATGATCCGGGACCGCGAGGGCTCACCGGCGAGGAGGCTCGCGGCGGCTCCCAGCAGATACCCGGCGTCCACCAGGACGATGCAACGGTCCACGCGACTCACCCTCTTTCCGGGAGGTATTGCTTCGGCGTTCCTTCGAGTCTGCCCGACCGCGCGGGGGTTAACGGCCGGAACTCGATCTTCGGCGTGGCGTTTCCGGGACCGGCGTCGCCACCTCCCCTGTCACACACGGTAATTATCCGACATGCGCTTGATGTCAGCGTATGTGAATCTAATTTCGGCCCTGGCCCCTAGACCCCCTTCAGGAGGCAGATCCCCATGGCCAAGAACAAGAACCGCAAGCAGACCGGCCCGAAGAACCGCTCGTCCCAGGCCGAGCAGGCCCAGCGCGCGGGCGAGCAGACCGAGGCGCAGGAGACCACCGCGCAGATCGCGGGCGGCCAGCAGGACTACGCGCAGCGGCAGAACAAGCGCTTCGGCCACAACTGAGTGCTGCTAAAGGGCATTTGATCCCCCGAGCACACAGCATGAGCATGCAGGAAGGGGCGCACCGCCGCGGGGTGCGCCCCTTCTGCCTGTACTTTTCCGCCGCCGGGTCCGCTCAGCCGGTCAGGCAGGACGGGCCGAGCAGGACCTTCAGGTCGCCGTAGAGCGCGGGGTCGGGCTTGACCCGGTGCCGGTCCAGGCGCAGCACGGTGGTCTTGTGCGGGCCCTGGAGCTTGATGCGGACCTCGCTGTCGCCCTTGTGGTGGGTGAGGATCTCGCCGAGCCGGCTGATCATGGGCGGGGTGACCCGGACCGCCGGGATGGTGAGCACGACGGGGGCGTTGGTGCCCGCGTTGGACAGGTCGGGCACCTGGAGCTCCATGGCGACGAGCCGGGGCACGTCCTCGCGCTTGTCGAGCCGGCCCTTGACGAACACCACGGCGTCCTCGACCAGTTGGGTCGAGACGAGCTGGTAGGTGGCCGGGAAGAACATGCACTCGATGGAGCCGGCGAGGTCCTCGACGGTGGCGATGGCCCAGGCGTTGCCCTGCTTGGTCATCTTGCGCTGAAGGCCGGAGATGATGCCGCCGATGGTCACCACGGCGCCGTCGGAGTGCTCGCCGCCGGTGAGCTGGGAGATGCCCGCGTCGGCCTTGTCGGAGAGCACGTGCTCCAGGCCGAAGAGCGGGTGGTCGGAGACGTAGAGACCGAGCATCTCCCGTTCCTGGGCGAGGAGGTAGGTCTTGTCCCACTCCTCGTCGGTGAACTGGACGTCGAGTCCGAAGCCGGGTTCGTCGCCGGCGTCCTCGCCCATGCCGCCGAAGAGGTCGAACTGTCCCTCGGCCTCCTTGCGCTTGACCGCGACCACGTTGTCGATCATCGGCTCGTACTGCGCGGTCAGGCCCTTGCGGGTGTGGTTCATCGAGTCGAAGGCGCCGGCCTTGATCAGCGACTCGGTGGTGCGCTTGTTGCAGGCGACCGCCTCGACCTTGTCGAGGTAGTCCGGGAAGGAGAGGTACTTCCCCTTGGTCTTGCGGCCCCGGATGATCGCCTCGACCACGTTGGTGCCGACGTTGCGCACCGCGGAGAGGCCGAAGAGGATCACGTCGTCGCCCTGGGCGGCGAAGTTGGACTCGGACTCGTTGACGTTCGGCGGGAGCACCTTGATGCCCATGCGGCGGCACTCGTTGAGGTAGACCGCCGACTTGTCCTTGTCGTCCTTGACCGAGGTCAGCAGACCGGCCATGTACTCGGCCGGGTAGTTGGCCTTCAGATAGGCGGTCCAGTAGGACACCAGGCCGTACGCGGCGGAGTGCGCCTTGTTGAAGGCGTATCCGGCGAACGGGACCAGCACGTCCCACAGGGCCTGGATCGCCTCGTCGGTGTAGCCCTTGTCGCGGGCGCCCTTCTGGAAGAGGACGAAGTTCTTCGCCAGTTCCTCGGGCTTCTTCTTGCCCATCACGCGGCGGAGGATGTCGGCCTCGCCGAGCGAGTAGCCCGCGATGATCTGGGCGGCCTTCTGGACCTGCTCCTGGTAGACGATCAGGCCGTGGGTGACCGCGAGGACCTCTTCGAGAGGCTCCTCCAGCTCCTTGTGGATCGGCGTGATCTCCTGCAGGCCGTTCTTGCGCAGGGCGTAGTTCGTGTGCGAGTCCATGCCCATCGGGCCCGGACGGTAGAGCGCCGAGACGGCGGAGATGTCTTCGAAGTTGTCCGGCTTCATCAGGCGCAGCAGGGAGCGCATGGGTCCGCCGTCGAACTGGAAGACGCCGAGGGTGTCGCCGCGCTGGAGCAGTTCGAAGGTCTTCGGGTCGTCGAGCGGGAGGCTCAGGAGATCGATGTCGATCCCCTTGTTGGACTTCACCATCTTGACGGCGTCGTCCATGATCGTCAGGTTGCGCAGGCCGAGGAAGTCCATCTTCAGCAGGCCGAGCGACTCACAGCTCGGGTAGTCCCACTGGGTGATGGTCACGCCGTCGGTGTGCCTGACCCAGACGGGCACGTGCTCGGTGATGGTCTCGCTGGACATGATCACGCCGGCAGCGTGCACGCCCATCTGCCGGACCAGGCCCTCGACGCCCTTGGCGGTGTCGATGACCTTCTTCACGTCCGGCTCGTTCTCGTACATCCCGCGGATCTCGCCGGCCTCGCCGTAGCGCGGGTGCGAGGGGTCGGTGATGCCGTTGAGGTCGATGCCCTTGCCGAGGACGTCGGCGGGCATCGCCTTGGTGAGGCGGTCGCCCATCGCGTACGGGTAGCCCAGCACGCGCGCGGAGTCCTTGATCGCGTTCTTGGCCTTGATCTTGCCGTAGGTGCCGATCATGGCGACCTTGTCGGCGCCGTACTTCTCGGTCACGTACCGGATCACCTCGACGCGCCTGCGCTCGTCGAAGTCGATGTCGACATCGGGCATGGAGACGCGCTCGGGGTTGAGGAACCGCTCGAAGATCAGGCCGTGCGTGAGCGGGTCGAGGTCGGTGATGCCCATGGCGTAGGCGACGATCGAGCCGGCCGCGGAGCCTCGGCCGGGGCCGACCGCGATGCCCTGGTTCTTGGCCCACATGATGAAGTCGGCGACGACGAGGAAGTAGCCGGGGAAGCCCATCGAGATGATGACGTCCATCTCGTACTCGGCCTGCTTCTGCCGGTCCTCGGGGACGCCGCCGGGGAAGCGGCGGTCCATGCCCCGGCGGACCTCCTCCTTGAACCAGGTGACCTCGGTGTACCCGTCGGGGATGTCGAACTTGGGCATGAGGTTCTTGGCCTCGAACATGCCCGTGGTGTCGACCATCTCGGCCACGAGGAGGGTGTTGGCGCAGCCCTCCTGCCAGGCGTCCGAGGAGTCGATGGCGTACATCTCGTCCGTGGACTTCAGGTAGTAGCCGGTGCCGTCGAACCGGAAGCGGTCCGGGTCGGAGAGGTTCTTTCCGGTCTGGATGCAGAGCAGGGCGTCGTGCGCGGTCGCCTCGTGCGCGTAGGTGTAGTGCGAGTCGTTGGTGACCAGCGGGGGGATGCCGAGCTTCTTGCCGATCTCCAGCAGACCGTCGCGGACCCGGTGCTCGATGTCGATGCCGTGGTCCATCAGCTCCAGGAAGTACCGGTCCTTGCCGAAGATGTCCTGGTAGTCGGCGGCGGCCTTGAGGGCCTCGTCGAAGTGGCCGAGGCGCAGCCGGGTCTGCACCTCGCCGGAGGGGCAGCCGGTGGAGGCGACGATGCCCTCGGACCACTGGGAGATGGTCTCCTTGTCCATCCGGGGCCACTTCTGCAGCCAGCCCTCGGCGTAGGCGTCGGAGGAGAGGCGGAAGATGTTGTGCAGGCCGGTCTTGTTCACCGCCCACATCGTCTTGTGGGTGTAACCGCCGGAGCCGGAGACGTCGTCCCGCTTCTGGTGCGGCTGGCCCCACTGGATCTTGCGCTTGTTGCGCCGGGACTCGGGGGCTACATACGCCTCGATCCCGATGATCGGGGTGACTCCGGCCTTCTTCGCGGTGTGGAAGAAGTCGTACGCCCCGTGGAGGTTGCCGTGGTCGGACATGGCGATGTGCGTCATGCCCATCTCATTGCAGGCGTTGAACATGTCCTTGAGCCGCGCGGCACCGTCCAGCAGCGAGTACTGGGTGTGGACGTGCAGG
The DNA here is from genome assembly GCF_022846655.1 of Streptomyces seoulensis. Classification (NCBI taxonomy): domain Bacteria; kingdom Bacillati; phylum Actinomycetota; class Actinomycetes; order Kitasatosporales; family Streptomycetaceae; genus Streptomyces; species Streptomyces seoulensis. The sequence goes on along the minus strand of NZ_AP025667.1, from coordinate 1,639,236 downwards.
TGCGTGAAGGGCGGCTTCGACACGGTTTCGGCCTCCAGGTGAGCAAGGGGGGACAGCGAAGAAGTCTATGCCCCGGCACTGACACCCTCGGGTCCCGTCCGCGTACCTTCATGGGGGAACCGGGCACTCCGGCGCGGCGTCGCCCGTTGTGGACGGCGGGAGCGCCGCCGTACCGCTCCGCCCTGTTCCCCTTCTCACGTCAGCACGATCCCGCACCAGGAGGCACCCCGCGATGTCGGTTCCCCAGCTCAGCGACGAGCAGCGCGGCGAGGAGATCCTCGCCGTCTTCGACACCGCCTTCGGTCAACTGCTGGCCGCCGACCCCGCCGCGTTCCGGGTGAAGTTCCGGAAGATGGCGGCGAGCGCGTTCGCCTTCTACCGGGGCACGGCCTCCCTCTTCTACCACGACGTGGACGCCGAGAAGCGGGGCGGCCCGTACCTGGACGAGCGCACCTCGCGGGTGTGGGTGCACGGCGATCTGCACGCCGAGAACTTCGGCACCTACATGGACGCGGGCGGCCGCCTGGTCTTCAACGTCAACGACTTCGACGAGGCGTACGTCGGCCCCTTCACCTGGGACCTCAAGCGCCTCGCCGCCTCCATCGCGCTGATCGGGTACGCCAAGGCGCTCAGCGACGAGCAGATCACCGAGCTGGTGACGGTCTACGCGATCGCCTACCGCGAGCGCATCCGCGCCCTGGCCACCGGTGCCAAGAGCGACGAGGTGCCGCCCTTCACGCTGGACACCGCGCAGGGCCCGCTGCTGGACGCGCTGCGGGACGCCCGCTCGCTGACCCGGTTCGGGCTGCTGGACTCGATGACGGAGATCCGCGACTTCGAGCGCCGCTTCGCGCCCGGCGGCGGCTCCGTCGAGCTGGACGCGGCGACCCGGTACAAGGTGCTGGCCGCCTTCGACGGCTATCTGGAGACGCTGCCGGAGACCTCGCTGGCCCGCCCGGAGTCGTACCGGGTGAAGGACGTGGTGGGCCGGCGGGGCATCGGCATCGGCTCGGCCGGGCTGCCCTCCTACAACATCCTGCTGGAGGGCGCGACCGACGCCCTGGAGAACGATGTGGTGATCTACATCAAGCAGGCCCAGACCCCGGCCGTCTCCCGGCACATCACGGATCCGGCGATCAGCGGCTACTTCCAGCACGAGGGCCACCGCACGGTGATCTCCCAGCGCGCCCTGCAGGCGCACGCCGACCCGTGGCTGGGCTGGACCGAGCTGGACGGCGCGGGTCAGCTCGTCGCCGAGATCTCGCCGTACGCGGTCGACCTGGACTGGGGCGACATCGACGACCCGGAGGAGATCGCGGCCGTCGTCGCCGACCTCGGCCGGGCCACGGCCACCATGCACGCGGCGGCGGACGACACCTCCGGCGAGTCCCTGGTGCCGTTCTCCACCGAGCGGGCCATCGACGCCGCGCTCGCGGCCGACGAGGAGGGCTTCGCACCCCTCCTGGTGGACTTCGCGCACGCCTACGGCGCCCGTGCGCGCGCCGACCACCAGATCTTCCTCGACCTGTTCCGCAACGGCCGGATCCCGGGGCTGTAACCGCCACGGGAGTCGCTCACGGGCGGCCGGGCCCCTTTACGGGTGCCTCACAGCCGTCCGTGACACACTCTCCTCTCGCTATGGACATATCCGGGACCCAGCTCAGAGCCGTGCGCGCGGCGCTGTTCACGGCCTTCACCGTGACGCTCAGCACCGCGTCGCACGTGCTGCTGTCCCGGTCCCCGCTGCCGGTGACGACCGTGCTGGCGGTCGCCGCCGGGGTGTTCGTCACCGCGTACGCGCTGGCGGGCCGCGAGCGCGGCTTCGGCCCGGTGGCGGCACTGCTGATCCCCCTGGAGCTGGCCGCCGACACGGTGTTCACCACCGGCCAGCACGCCTGTTACGGCCGGGCCGGCGGCCCGGTCACCGGCCCGCTGCACGCGGTGGGCCTGGACCTGCTGTGCCGGGGTGGCGCACTGGGCGGTCCGCTGGCCCGCTCCTTTGGCGGCCCGGACCACGCGGGCGCGCTGCTCGCGCACACCGACCCGGCCGCCGCCTGGCTGCTGCTCGCCGCCCACATCGGGGTGGGCCTGCTGGCCGCCGCGTGGCTGCGCCGGGGCGAACAGGCGCTGGCCGAGCTGGTGCGGGCCGTGGCCGCGACCACGTTCCGGCCGCTGCTGCTGGCGGTGGCCGCCGGTACCGCCCGGCCCGCCCCGGCCCGCCGGATGCCGCGCCCGGCGCCGCGTCCGGCCGCCGTGCGGGCCCTGCTCCTCGCGCACTCCCTGGGACGGCGCGGACCGCCGTGCTCCGTCGCCCTCGCCCGCCTTTGAGCGGGGCCTGAGCGGCACAGCGCACGACCCAGTTCCCCACACGTATCTCGCGCACACACGTACCCCATGTACGGCATGGGCGCGTCCCCTATGGAGATCACCAACATGAGCAAGCGGAACAACCAGGCGGCGAAGACGGCGGCGCGTGAGCGGCTGCGCGAGGAGCGCGAGCGCCAGGCCAAGCGGGACAAGGTGAAGCGGCAGGCGATCGTCGGCCTGTCGGTGGTGGCGGTGCTCGCCGCCGCGGGCGGCATAGGTTACGCGGTCGTCCAGAACAACAAGCCGAGCGGCTGGGAGGCGGCCGCGAAGGCCACCCTGGTCAAGCCCGCGCACACGACGGGCAAGGACGGCACGACCGTCGTCATCGGCAAGGACAGCGCGAAGAAGACCCTCGCCCTGTACGAGGACCCGCGCTGCCCGGTCTGCGCCCAGTTCGAGCAGGCGTCCGGCGCCACGGTGGACAAGGACGTCGCGGACGGCAAGTACAAGATCCAGTACGTCGGCGCGACCTTCATCGACAACAACATCCCGGGCGAGGGCTCCAAGAACGCGCTCAGCGCGCTCGGCGCGGCCCTGAACGTCGACCCGGAGGCGTTCCTCGAGTACAAGTCGGCGCTGTATTCGGCGAAGTACCACCCGGACGAGCAGGACGACAAGTTCAAGAGCGACGACTACCTGATCGAGGTGGCGGACACCGTGCCCGCGCTCAAGGGCAACGCGGCCTTCCAGAAGGCCGTGAAGGACGGCACCTACGACAAGTGGGCGCTGGTGATGAGCGACAAGTTCAACACGGACGGCAAGAAGTACGACTTCCAGGGCACGCCGACGCTGCTCATGGACGGCAAGAAGGTCACCGGCTCCGACGGCCAGAACGCGCCGATGACGCAGGCCGAGTACGTCACCGCGATCGCCAAGGCCCTCAAGGGCTGATCGCCGGCCCAGGGCCGGGGAGCGCAGAGCACGTGAAGGGCGGGCGAACTTTCGGGATTCGCCCGCCCTTGGCGTGTACCGATCAGTAACCTGATCGGCCGTGACCAGTCCACTCAGATCCGTCGAGGCCGCTTCGGCCCGCAACTCACCTGCGCCCAGCCGCCGTACGGTCGTCAAGGCCGCGGCGGCCGGCGCCGTCCTGGCCGGGCCGCTCGCCTCCGCGCTCCCGGCCCGCGCCGCCACCGCCGCCCCCGTCTTCCGGCACGGTGTCGCCTCCGGCGACCCGCTGCCCGACGGTGTCCTGCTCTGGACCCGGGTGACCCCGGTGCCCGAGGCCGTCCCCGGCTCCGGCGTCGGCCCGGACACCGAGGTCGGCTGGGCCGTCGCCCGCGACAAGGCGTTCACCTCGGTCGTCGCCACCGGCTCCACCACCGCGACGGCGGCCACCGACCACACGGTGAAGGCCGACATCCGCGGCCTTCAGCCGGGCACCGACTACTGGTTCCGCTTCACCTGCGGCGGCACCGAGTCCCCCGTGGCCCGCACCCGCACCGCGCCCGCCGCCGATGCCGCCGTCACCGGTCTGCGCTTCGGCGTGGTCTCCTGCGCCAACTGGGAGGCCGGCTACTTCAGCCCTTACCGCCACCTCGCGGCCCGCGGCGACCTGGACGCCTGGCTGCACCTGGGCGACTACGTCTACGAGTACGGCAACGGCGAGTACGGCACCCGGGGCACCGTCGTACGCCCGCACTCCCCCGCGCACGAGATCCTCACCCTGGCCGACTACCGCCTCCGGCACGCCACCTACAAGACCGACCCCGACCTCCAGGCGCTGCACCTGGCCGCTCCGGTCGTCGCCATCTGGGACGACCACGAGTTCGCGGACAACGCCTGGTCGGGGGGCGCGGGGAACCACACCGAGGGCGCCGAGGGCGCGTGGGCTGCCCGTCAGGCGGCCGCGAAGCAGGCGTACTTCGAGTGGATGCCGGTCCGCCCGGCCGTCGCGGGCACCACCTACCGCAGGCTGCGCTTCGGCAAGCTGGCCGATCTGTCCCTGCTGGATCTGCGCTCGTTCCGCTCCCAGCAGGCGGCCACCGCCTCCGGCTCGGTCGACGACCCGGACCGCACGCTCACCGGACGGGCCCAACTGGACTGGCTCAAGGCCGGGTTGAAGGCGTCGGACACCAAGTGGCGGCTGGTCGGCAACTCGGTGATGATCTCGCCGTTCGCGGTGGGCGCGCTCTCCGCCGATCTGCTCCGGCCGCTGGCGAAGCTGCTCGGGCTGCCGCAGGAGGGCATCGCCCTCAACACCGACCAGTGGGACGGCTACACCGACGACCGGCGCGAACTCCTGGCCCACCTGCAGGCCAACGCCATCGGCAACACCGTCTTCCTCACCGGCGACATCCACATGGCGTGGGCCAACGACGTGCCCCACGACGCGGGGACCTACCCGCTGTCGGCGTCGGCGGCGACCGAGTTCGTGGTCACCTCGCTCACCTCGGACAACCTCGACGACATCGTGAAGGTCCCCGAGGGCACCGTCTCGGCCGTGGCCGCGCCCGTCATCCAGGCCGCCAACCGGCACGTCCGCTGGGTCGACACCGACCGCCACGGCTACGGCGTTCTCGACATCACCGCCGAGCGCGCGCAGATGGACTACTACGTGGTCTCCGACCGCACCGACCCGAACGCCACGTCCGCGTGGGCGCGTTCGTACCGCACCCGCAGCGGCACCCAGAAGGTGGAGCGGAGCTACACCCCGGTGTAGGGGCTACCCCAGGCTGTCGAGGAAGCCGAGCGCCACCCGCCAGGTGGCCTCGGCGGCCTCGGCGTCGTAGTCGGGCAGGTCCCGGTCCATGTAGAGGTGGCCGGCGCCGGGGTAGCGGTAGACCTCCACGTCCGCGCCGGTGCGGCCCATCTGGAGGTACCAGGCGCTCAGCCAGTCGTCCGTCTCGAACGGGTCCGGCTCGGCCACGTGCAACTGCACCGGCAACTCGTCGGCATATGCGTTCGGCGCGATGTCCGAGGTGCCCTGCAGGAGCAGCAGCCCGCGCGCCTTGTCGTCGCCGAGGGCCAGGGTCTGGGCGACGGAGGCGCCGAGCGAGAACCCGGAGTAGACCAGCCCGCGTTCGGAGTAGGGCGCGACGGCCAGCACCGCCCGCTTGAGGATCTCCTCCTTGCCGACGGAGTCCTGGTACTCCATGCCTTCCTCGACCGTGTCGAAGGTGCGGCCCTCGAAGAGGTCCGGCGTCCATACCTCGTGACCGGCCGCGCGCAGCCGGTCCGCCGCGTCGCGCACCGCGGGGGTGAGCCCGTGGACCGAGTGAAAGAGCATGATGTTCATGCCCCCATGGTGCCAGTAGCGCCAGGTCAGGGCCTTCCCCGGCGCGGCCCGTCTACCCAGGTGGCGACCGAACACACAGGTTCATGACGCCGCTGGGCGGTTACGTTCCCCCTCATGGAGAACGTCATCCGGCCCCTGGCCGTGCTCGGCGGTGCCGTCGGGCTCACCGTGCTGCTCGGCTGGGCCACCGACCTGCTGCTGCGCAAGGCCGACGAACGGCACGGCGAGACCCCGCTGTGGGGTCTGCTGCGCCGTTGCCGCATCCCCTACCAGCTCGTCCTGCTCTCGGCCCTGCTCAGAGGCTCCTACGCCCAGATGACCGTGCTGCGCGAACACCGGGTGGGCATCGGGCAGACCCTGACCCTGGTGCTGATCGGGTCGACGGCCTGGCTGGTCATCGGCATCGCGGGCGCCGTCGTGGAGACCTCCTACAGCCGCTACGCGCGCGCCCACCGGGACTCCGCGCGGGTACGCCGGGTGCGCACCCAGGTGACGCTGATCATGCGGGTGGTGTCCGCGACGGTCGGGGTGGTCGCCGTCGCGGCGATGCTGCTGACCTTCCCGGAGATGCGCGCGGCCGGTGCCTCGCTGCTGGCCTCCGCCGGCATCCTCGGCATCGTGGCGGGCGTGGCCGCCCAGTCGACGCTGGCCAATCTGTTCGCCGGGCTCCAGATCGCCTTCGGCGACATGGTGCGCATCGGCGACACCGTGGTGGTGGACGGCGAGTGGGGCACCGTCGAGGAGATCACCCTGACCTTCCTGACGGTGCGGACCTGGGACGAGCGCCGGATCACCATGCCGGTCTCGTACTTCACCTCGCGCCCGTTCGAGAACTGGTCGCGGGGCACCCCGCAGATGACCGGCACCGTCTACTGGTACCTCGACCACAGTGCGCCGGTGGAGGCGATGCGGGAGAAGCTCCGCGACATCCTGCGCCACTGCGCGGCCTGGGACGGCCGCGCCTACGGCCTGGTGGTGACCGACACGACCCCGAACACCATCGAGGTGCGCGCCCTGGTGACCGCGAAGGACGCGGACGACATCTGGACGGTCCGGGTCACGGTCCGCGAGCAGATGATCGCCTGGCTGTCCGCCGAGCACCCGTACGCGCTCCCCCGGGTCAACACCTCCGACGCCGCGCCCGCCCCGTACCAGATCCCCTCCCCCGACCGGGCCACCCTGCGCAAGGCGTACGACTTCCCCCGCACGGGCCGGGGTTAGGAGAGCCGGGGGCGGCTCAGCGCAGGCTGCGCACGTCGAGGTGGCGCAGCACCCGGTCCACGATCTCCGGGTCCGCCCCCGGCTCGCTGCGGGCCGCGAGCACCTCGTGGCGGGCGGCGCTCATCATCTCCGCCTGGATCTGCCGCACCCGCTTCAGGCGCCTGGCCCGCTTCTGGTGCGCCTCCCGGCGCTCCTCCTCGCCCATGTCGGGGCTGATGCGGATGCCGATGTCGTAGGCGCGCCGCAGCATCTGCTCGGACAGCTCCTCCGGCAGGTCCTCGACCTGCTCGATCTCCCGAAGCTTGCGCCGCGCTGCCTTGGTCGCGCGGACGGCGAGGTCCTTCTCGAAGTCCTTCTCCCGCTCGGAGTCGGCCCGCACCCCGAGCCTGCGCACCAGCCGGGGCAGCGTGAGCCCCTGGAGCACGAGGGTGGCGATGATCACCCCGAAGGCGATGAAGACGATGATGTCCCGGTCCGGGAAGGGCCCGCCGTCCTCGGTGGTGAGCGGGATGGCGAGGGCCAGCGCCACGGAGGCCACCCCGCGCATCCCGGACCACCACATCACGACGGTCTCCCGCCAGCCGACCGGGATCTCCTCGTCGATGTCCCGCCGGGCGTGCAGCCGCTTGGTCAGCCAGGTCGCGGGCAGCAGCCAGAGCAGCCGGACCAGGATCACCACGGCCGCGACCGCCGCCGCCCAGCCGACCAGCTCGCTCCAGCGGCCGGAGGCGGTGCGGACGGCGTTGTGCAGTTCGAGGCCGATCAGCCCGAACGCGACGCCGGTGACGAGGGTGTCGATGATGTCCCAGAAGGTGTGCCCGGCCAGCCGGGTCATCACGTCGTCGGCGTCGGTGGCGTACTCGGCGAGGAACAGGGCGGTGGTGAGCACCGCGAGCACGCCGGAGCCGTGCAGTTCCTCGGCGAGCACGTAGGAGGCGTACGGCACCAGCAGCGTGAGGCCGATCTGGAGGGTGGCGTCGCCCAGCAGGGACATCAGCTTGTTGGCGCCCCAGCCGAGGGCCAGCCCGATGACGAGGGCGACGACCGCGGAGAGCACCAGGTCGAGCCCGGCCTCCCAGGGGGAGAACTCACCGCTGATCGCGGCGGCGATGGCCACGTGGTAGAGCACGATCGCGGTGACGTCGTTGAACAGCCCCTCGCCCTCCAGGATGGACACCAGGCGGCGCGGCAGCCCGAGTTGACCGGCGACGGCGGTCGCGGCGACCGGGTCGGGCGGGGCGATCAGCGCGCCCAGCGCCACGGCGGCGGCGACCGGGAGGCCCGGCACCATGGCGTGGGCGACCGCGGCCACGCAGATCGTGGTCACGAAGACGAGGGCGACGGCCAGCAGGAAGATCGGCCGGACGTTCGCCGCGAACTGCCGCCAGGAGGTGCGCCGCACGGCCGCGTAGAGCAGCGGCGGCAGCAGGGCGGGCAGGATCAGGTCGGGCGGGATGTCGACGTTCGGCACGAAGGGCAGTACGGCGAGCACCCCGCCGAACAGTGTCATCAGCACCGGCGCGGGCAGTCCGAAGTACTCGCCCACCGGCACGCTCACCAGCGCGGCGAGCAGGATCACGAACAACAGGGCCAACTGATCCACGTAGCGCGCTCCGGAGGTAAACGATCACCGCAAGCCCCCAGCCTGCCACGCCGACCGCTGCGGGCCGGTCAACGGCCCGCCCTCGTACGGCAGTCCTACGCGGGCCCGAGCGGGCGGCGCATCGCCCGGTGCGCGATCCCGGCGTCCTGGAACTCGGGGCCGTACGCCGTGTAGCCGAGGCGCTCGTAGAAACCGAGGGCCTGGGTCTGGGCGTGCAGGTCCACGGCGGTGAGGCCGAGGCTCCGGGCCGCGTCCTCGATGGCCCGCACCAGGGCCGCGCCGACGCCGAGGCCGCGCGCCCGGCGGGTCACCGCGAGCCGGCCCAGCGAACCCACCGAGGCGTCGCCGCCCGTCTTGGCGGCGGCCGCCTCGCCGTGCAGCAGCCGGCCGGTGCCGAGCGGCACTCCGTCCTCGTCCACGGCCAGCACGTGCACGGCCGAGGCGTCGTACGCGTCGTACTCGATGTCCTGCGGGACGCCCTGCTCGCCCACGAAGACGTCCTTGCGGACCGCGAAGCACGCCTCGTGGTCGGCAAGGTCCTCGGCCGCCCGGACGGTGAACGGCACGCTCACGCGTACGTCTCCTCGCGGACCAGGTCGAGGGCGCGGCTGAGGTCCTCGGGGTAGTCGCTCTCGAACTCGACCCACTGGCCGTCCGCCGGGTGCTCGAAGCCGAGCCGGACGGCGTGCAGCCACTGGCGCTCCAGCTTGAGGCGCTTGGAGAGGGTCGGGTCGGCGCCGTAGGTCAGGTCGCCGACGCAGGGGTGGCGGTGGGCGGCCATGTGGACGCGGATCTGGTGGGTGCGGCCCGTCTCCAGCTTCACGTCCAGCAGGGAGGCGGCGCGGAAGGCCTCGATGAGGTCGTAGTGGGTGACCGACGGCTTGCCCTCGGCGGTGACGGCCCACTTGTAGTCGTGCTGCGGGTGGCGGCCGATGGGGGCGTCGATCGTGCCGCTCGTCGGGTCCGGGTGGCCCTGGACGAGGGTGTGGTAGCGCTTGTCGACCGTGCGCTCCTTGAACTGGCGCTTGAGCGAGGTGTACGCCCGCTCGGACTTGGCGACCACCATCAGACCGGAGGTGCCGACGTCCAGCCGGTGCACGATGCCCTGGCGCTCGGCGGCGCCGGAGGTGGAGATCCGGTACCCGGCGGCGGCGAGACCGCCGATGACGGTCGTGCCGGTCCAGCCGGGCGAGGGGTGCGCGGCCACGCCGACGGGCTTGACGATGACGACCACGTCGTCGTCGTCGTACACGATCTCCATGCCCTCGACCGGCTCGGCGATCACCTGCACCGGGGCGGGAGCCTGCGGCATCTCCACCTCGAGCCAGGCGCCTCCGTGGACGCGCTCGGACTTGCCGACCACGGCTCCGTCGACCTGGACCTTGCCGGCCGCGGCCAGCTCGGCCGCCTTCGTGCGGGAGAAGCCGAACATCCGGGAGATGGCGGCGTCGACACGCTCGCCCTCCAGGCCGTCGGGCACGGGCAGGGTTCGGATCTCGGGAATCGTGCTCACCCGTCGAGTATGCAGGACAGGCGGGAGGGCGCCGAACGAGCCTGTGGAAAACCGGTGCGCGGGGCCCGTCAGTCCTTGTGGACGGTGCCGTCCGGGTCCAGGCCGCGGAAGGACAGCAGCACGATCAGGATGCCGCCGCACACGATCGCGGAGTCCGCCAGGTTGAACACGGCGAAGCCGCGGGGGGCGATGAAGTCGACGACCTCGCCCTGGAAGACGCCGGGGGCGCGGAAGATCCGGTCGGTGAGGTTGCCGAGGGCCCCGCCGAGCAGCAGGCCCAGCGCGACGGCCCAGGGGAAGCTGTAGAGCTTGCGGGCCAGCCGGACGATCACCAGGATCACGGCGACCGCGATCACCGTGAAGATGATCGTGAAGGCCGCACCGAAGCCGAAGGCGGCGCCGGGGTTGCGGATGGCGTGCAGCTCCAGGAGGTCCCCGACCAACTGGACCGGGGCGTGGTGCTCCAGCTTCGCCACCACCAGCAGCTTGCTGCCGAGGTCGAGGGCGTAGGCGAACGCGGCCACCGCGAAGAGCACGGCGATCCGGCGGCCGCGGCCGGTCCGCGGCGCGGGGGCCTCCGTCCGCTCTCCACTGCCCTCCGGAGTGTCCGGCGTACCGATGATGCGCTCCGCCTCTGCCACGTGAGTCCCTCAACCTAGGTGCCTGACTGAGGAGAGAGTACGGCACGCCCCCCACGGCGGCGGAGAGCGGACCCGGAGGTCAGGAGCGGCGTTCCTGCTTCTGCTTGCACTCCACGCACAGGGTGGCCCTGGGGAACGCCTGCATGCGGGCCTTGCCGATGGGGTTGCCGCAGTTCTCGCACAGGCCGTAGGTGCCCGCGTCCATGCGTTCGAGGGCGCGTTCGGTCTGGGTGAGCATCTCGCGCGCGTTGGCCGCGAGGGCCAGCTCGTGCTCGCGGGTGATGTTCTTGCTGCCGGTGTCGGCCTCGTCGTCGCCCGCGCCGTCCGCCGAGTCGCGCATCATGCCGACCAGGGACGCCTCGGAGGAGCTGATCTCCGTGCTCAGCCGGTCCGCCTCGCCGGCCAGCTCCGCGCGCGCCTCGGCGACCTCCTGCGGGGTCCAGGGGTCCTCGCCGGGACGTACGGCCAGCTCACCGGGTTCCGCGGCGGCCAGGCGCGCCTTGGACGGGGCGCTCTGTTCCGCCGTGGCCGTGCCGGAAGTCTTCTCAGCGACCACCCTCGTGGCTCCCGTCTTCCCGGCCGTGCTCTTCTTCGCGGCCGTCTTCTTGGCAGGCGCCTTCTTGGCGGCCGCCTTCTTGGTGGCCGTCTTCTTGGCAGCCGTCTTCTTGGCAGCCTTCCCGGCCGTCGTGCCCTGGGGGGTCGCCGCCTCGGCGGCGGTGGCCTTGGCGGCCGTCTTCCTGGGAGTCACCGTCTCGCCGCCCGTCTTCTCACCGGCCGTCCGACCAGCGGACGCCTTCCTGGCAGTGGTCTTCTTCTTGGCGGGCGCACCCTCGTCACCTGCGGCCTTCTTCGCCGCGGCACCCTTCGGGGCGGCCGGCTTCTTCCCGGTGGCAGCCGTTTTCGCCCGCCCGCTCCCCCTTCCCGCCGAACCGCCGGACGTCTTCTTCGCCACCATGGCCGGGGCCCCTTCACATATGTGATTTCGCAGGCGAATCGTGCTGGGACGATAAATCGACTTGAGTCCCGCGGCAACGGGGCACGCCGCCCGATTCGCCCGCCCCGCACCCCCCGCGCAGCAGACCTGCATCCGTTGTGCCCAGCTCCCCGGCACGTAACCCGTCATGCCGCGACCGCCGCCGTTCGGGTCACGCCCCGCCCGGAAAAGCGGTCGGCCGCTGTCCGCGCGGCGCCGTACACTGGGCGGAGCGAGAAGCGTGGATGGGGACGAGTAGCGTCGTATCGCAGCCCAGAGCGAGCCGGGGTCGGTGGAAGCCCGGTGGCGAGCGCGATGTGAAGATCACCCCGGAGCCGCCGGAAGAAAGTCCCCGCCCGTCCGGCGGGGGCGAGTAGACCCGGCCGCGACCCCAATGAGGGGGCTCACCGCCGTGCGGCACACGGAGGGGGCCAAGGAGGGTGGTACCGCGGGAGCGCGCCGCACACGGCGTGGAAGATCGAAGCTCTCGTCCCTCCGACGGAAGGCAGCAAGTTCCGTTGGAGGATGCTCGCAGATGACAGCGCCGACGTACCGCCAGGTGCCCGCCCAGGTCGACCTGCCCGCGCTTGAGCACGCGGTGCTCGACTTCTGGCGCGACCAGAAGATCTTCGCCAAGACCCTGGAGCAGTCCGAGGGCCGCCCCGAGTGGGTGTTCTACGAGGGCCCGCCGACCGCCAACGGCATGCCGGGCGCCCACCACATCGAGGCCCGCGTCTTCAAGGACGTCTTCCCCCGCTTCCGCACCATGCGCGGCTACCACGTCGGCCGCAAGGCCGGCTGGGACTGCCACGGCCTGCCGGTCGAGCTGGCCGTGGAGAAGGAGCTGGGCTTCTCCGGCAAGAAGGACATCGAGGCGTACGGCATCGCCGAGTTCAACGCCAAGTGCCGCGAGTCGGTGACCCGGCACACGGACGCCTTCGCCGAGCTGACGACCCGCATGGGGTACTGGACGGACCTCGAGGACCCGTACCGCACGATGGACCCCGAGTACATCGACTCGGTGTGGTGGTCGCTGAAGCAGATCTTCGACAAGGGCCTGCTGGTCCAGGACCACCGTGTCGCCCCCTGGTGCCCCCGCTGCGGCACGGGCCTGTCCGACCACGAGCTGGCCCAGGGCTACGAGACGGTCGTCGACCCCTCGGTCTACGTCCGCTTCCCCCTCACCTCCGGCCCGCTCGCCGGCGAGGCGTCCCTGCTGGTGTGGACGACGACCCCGTGGACCCTGGTGTCCAACACGGCCGTCGCGGCCCACCCCGACGTCACCTACGTCGTCGCCACCGACGGCCAGGAGAAGGTCGTCGTCGCCGAGCCGCTGGTCGGGAAGTCCCTCGGCGAGGGCTGGGAGCCCACCGGCCAGTCCTTCACCGGCGCCGAGATGGAGCGCTGGACCTACCAGCGCCCCTTCGAGCTGGTCGAGTTCCCCGAGCCCGCGCACTACGTGGTCAACGCCGAGTACGTCACCACCGAGGACGGCACCGGTCTGGTCCACCAGTCCCCCGCCTTCGGCGCTGACGACCTCCTGGTCTGCCGCGCCTACGGCCTGCCCGTGGTCAACCCGGTCCGCCCCGACGGCACCTTCGAGGAGGACCTGCCGCTGGTCGGCGGCGTCTTCTTCAAGAAGGCCGACGAGCAGCTCACCGAGGACCTGCGCGAGCGCGGCCTGCTCTTCCGCCACCTGCCCTACGAGCACAGCTACCCGCACTGCTGGCGCTGCCACACCGCGCTGCTCTACTACGCCCAGCCGTCCTGGTACATCCGCACCACCGCCGTCAAGGACCGGATGCTCGCGGAGAACGAGAGCACCAACTGGTTCCCGGAGACGGTCAAGCACGGCCGCTTCGGCGACTGGCTGAGCAACAACATCGACTGGGCGCTGTCCCGCAACCGCTACTGGGGCACCCCGCTCCCGGTCTGGCGTTGCGACGAGGACCACCTGACCGTGGTCGGCTCCCGTACCGAGCTGGGCGAGCTGACCGGCACCGACCAGTCCGGCCTGGACCCGCACCGCCCGTACATCGACGCGGTGACCTTCCCCTGCCCCCAGTGCGGCGACACGGCCACGCGCGTGCCCGAGGTCATCGACGCCTGGTACGACTCGGGCTCGATGCCGTTCGCGCAGTGGGGCTACCCGCACAAGAACAAGGAGCTGTTCGAGAGCCGGTACCCGGCCCAGTTCATCTCCGAGGCGATCGACCAGACCCGCGGCTGGTTCTACACGCTGATGGCCATCGGCACCCTGGTGTTCGACGAGTCTTCCTACGAGAACGTCGTGTGCCTCGGCCACATCCTCGCCGAGGACGGCCGCAAGATGTCCAAGCACCTGGGCAACACCCTGGAGCCCATCCCGCTCATGGACCAGCACGGCGCGGACGCGGTGCGCTGGTTCATGGCGGCCGGCGGTTCGCCCTGGGCGGCCCGCCGCGTCGGCCACGGCACCATCCAGGAGGTCGTCCGCAAGACGCTCCTGACGTACTGGAACACGGTCGCCTTCCAGGCGCTGTACGCCCGCACCGCCGGCTGGGCGCCCAGCGCGGCGGACCCGGCCCCGGCCGACCGCCCGCTGCTGGACCGCTGGCTGCTGTCCGAACTCCACGCCCTCACCGACCAGGTGACCCAGGCACTGGAGGCGTACGACACCCAGCGCGCCGGCAAGCTGCTCTCCGCGTTCGTGGACGACCTGTCGAACTGGTACGTGCGCCGCTCGCGCCGCCGGTTCTGGCAGGGCGACAAGGCCGCGCTGCGCACCCTGCACGAGGTCGTCGAGACGGTCACCCAGCTCATGGCGCCGATCACCCCGTTCATCGCCGAGCGGGTCTGGCAGGACCTGATCGTGCCGGTGACGCCGGACGCCCCGGAGTCCGTCCACCTCTCCGACTGGCCCGAGGCCGACTTGTCGGCGATCGACCCGGAGCTGTCGAAGCGGATGGTCCTGGTCCGGCGTCTGGTGGAGCTGGGCCGCGCCACGCGTGCCGAGTCGGGCGTCAAGACGCGTCAGCCGCTCTCCCGCGCCCTGGTCGGCGCCGCCGGCTTCGACACCCTCGGCCCCGAGCTGCGCGCGCAGATCACCGAGGAGCTGAACGTGGAGTCCCTGGCCTCGCTGTCCGAGGTCGGCGGCTCCCTGGTGGACACCACCGCCAAGGCCAACTTCCGTGCGCTGGGCAAGCGGTTCGGCAAGCGGGTGCAGGACGTGGCCAAGGCCGTCGCCGCCGCCGACGCCGCCGCGCTGTCGCTGGCGCTGCGCGAGGGCACGGCCTCGGTCGAGGTCGACGGGGAGACGGTGACGCTCGCCCCGGACGAGGTGATCATCACGGAGACCCCGCGCGAGGGCTGGTCGGTGGCGTCCGACTCCGGTGCCACGGTCGCGCTGGACCTGGAGATCACCGAGGAGCTGCGGCAGGCGGGGCTCGCCCGTGACGCGATCCGGCTGATCCAGGAGGCGCGTAAGAACAGCGGCCTGGACGTCGCGGACCGTATCGCCCTGCGCTGGACCGCGACGGACCCGGCGGTCGGGGCGGCGCTCTCCGAGCACTCGGCTCTCATCGCGGACGAGGTTCTGTCCACGGACTTCGCCCAGGGCGAGGCGGACGAGACGTACGGCGAGGCGTTCACGGACGAGGGGCTGTCCCTGACGTTCCGTCTGCGCAAGGTGTAGCGCTCCGCCGGACCGACGGCGGCTGCCCCTGTGTGGGGGTGGCCGCCGTCGTGTTTTCCGGCCGCGGGTGCGTCGTGGCCGGCCGCGCGGTTCCCCGCGCCCCTGAGGTCGGCACACGTCCCGTCGGCCGTGTCGGCAACCCTGCTCAACACGCGTAAAACAGGGCGGGCCCCGGACCGAAGTCCGGGGCCCGCCCTGAACGCTGCCGACGTCTATGGCGTACTAGTGGCCGGTGGCCGTCAGTTGTCGTCCTCGTCGATCAGGAACCCGCGCATCGGCGAGGGAGCCTGACCCATCGGGGACGGGCCCTGCGGCCGGACCGGAGCCATCGGCTGGGTCATGGCCGGCGTCATCTGCTGCTGGCCGCCGTAGGACGGACCGGCGGGCGCCTGCGGGCCACCCATGCCCTGGTTGCCGCCGCCGTAGGACGGGGCGCTCGCGCCGGCCGGAGCCATCGAGGGCGACGGCGACGGCGGCAGGGACGGGGCGGCCGGAGTGCGCGGCGGAGCGAGCGAGTCGTCGGCCTGGGTCTCGAGCTGACGAAGCTGCGACTCCAGGTACGACTTCAGACGCGTCCGGTACTCGCGCTCGAAGCCGCGCAGGTCCTCGACCTTGCGCTCCAGCGTGGCGCGCGCGGACTCCAGGGAGCCCATGGCGACGCGGTGCTTCTCCTGCGCGTCCCGCTCCAGGGCGTCGGCCTTGGCGCGGGCGTCGCGCTCCAGACCCTCGGCGCGGCTGCGGGCCTCACCGACGATCTTGTTGGCCTCGGAACGGGCCTCGGCGATCGCCTGGTCGGCGGTCTGCTGGGCCAGCGAGAGGACACGCGCGGCGCTGTCGCCGCCGGGGCCACCCTGACCGGGCAGGCCGGGGCCGCCCATCGGACCGCCCATGGGGCCGCCCATCTGCTGCGGCATGGGCGGCTGACCGCCCATCGGACCCTGGCCCATCGGACCGGGACCCTGACCCATGGGACCGGGGCCCTGGCCCATCGGACCCTGGCCCATCTGGCCCTGACCCATCTGGCCCTGACCCATCTGGCCCTGACCCTGGCCCATCGGACCGGGACCCATCTGGCCCTGGCCCATCGGGCCGGGACCCTGCGGGCCGCCCTGTCCGCCGGGACCGGCGGGGAGCTGCGGGGCACCGCTCGGCAGCTGGGGCGGGCCACCCATGGGGCCACCCATCTGCTGCTGCGGCGGGCCCGATATCCCGGCGGGAACCGGGGCGCCGGGACCGCGCATGCCCTGCTGCTGCTGGTCCTGCTGCTGCTCCGGGGGCTTGCGCATGTTCTGCTGGTTCTGCGCGGCGGCACGCGTGGCGGCGGCCAGCTTGGCGCGCAGGTCCTCGTTCTCGCGGAGCAGACGGGTCAGTTCGGCTTCGACCTCGTCGAGGAAGGCATCGACCTCGTCCTCGTCATAGCCTTCTCGGAGGCGGACGGTCGTGAACTGCTTGTTCCGCACGTCCTCGGGGGTCAACGGCATCTCTTCACCTCAACGTAGTCATCGGCAGTCGGCAAGACCGTATCGTCCACCCTCATCGCACGAAGCTCCCCGCCACGGTGATGAGGATGTAGACGATGATCATCAGGACGAAGAAGGACAGGTCGAGTGCCACGCCCCCGAGCCGCAGCGGCGGGATGAACCGCCGCAGAAGCTTCAACGGTGGATCGGTGACAGTGTAGGTGGCCTCCAGTACGACCACCATCGCCTTGCCGGGTTGCCACGAGCGGGCGAACTGGAAGACATAGTCCATGACCAGCCGGAAGATCAGGACGACGAGAAACACCATCAGCGCGATGTAGATCACCTGCGCGAACACGCTCATGGCTGTGCTTCCCTCTCCCCTGTTCCGTGCATCTTCCGGTGGTGCGTCTTCAGCTCTGGTTGAAGAACCCGCCCTCTGCGATGCGGGCCTTGTCCTCCGCCGTGACATCGACGTTAGCAGGAGACAACAGGAAGACCTTCTGCGTCACCCGTTCGATACTGCCGTGAAGTCCAAACACCAAACCTGCCGCAAAGTCGACAAGTCGCTTCGCATCCGTGTCGTCCATCTCGGTCAGATTCATGATCACCGGGGTGCCCTCGCGGAAGTGTTCCCCGATGGTACGGGCCTCGTTGTAGGTCCGCGGGTGCAGGGTGGTGATGCGGTACGGCTCTCGTTCCGACACGACCTTGGGCATGATCACCGGCGCGTTCTTCTCCAGGGACTGACGTTCTTGTGTGATGGACGCCACGGGCGCGATACGCGCCGGGCGCCCCGATTCCGCGGTCAGCGCCGGGGAATGGGACACCGGTTCGCGCTGCGCCGGAGGCTGCACCACTCGCACCGATTCATCCCTTTGGGACACATGTGCACTGTGCGACTGGTGAGTCGGCTCGTGCCGTCGGTGGTCCCGCTCGGGCTCCGGGTCCAGTTCGGGCTCGAAGTCGTCGTCGGGGTCGAAACCCCGGCCGTCGTACCCATCGTCCTCCACGAGGCCGAGGTAGACCGCCATCTTGCGCATCGCGCCGGCCATGCTCTGAGTCCTCCGCTCTGTGGTGGATCGGGTGACGACTGCCAAGTTCCCGCGATCCACTCGGTCGTTGCGCCCGCTTTCGGCGGGCATTGACCATATTTTCTGCTGTGGTCCGACTTCTTGGCGACGTTACCCGAGCCTGGGGCGGACTCCGAGTACCGCGCTGCCGACGCGCACATGTGTCGCCCCGGCCGCCACGGCCTCCTCGAGGTCCGCGCTCATCCCTGCGGACACCATGGTCGCAGCAGGATGGGTCCGGCGCAGGTCGGTCGACAAATCCACGAGCCGTTCGAACGCCGCGCGTTCGCGTCCCGCGTACTCCCCGGTGAGAGGTGCCACGGTCATCAGGCCGTCCAGCCGCAGTCCGGGCGCGTCGGCGATCAGGCCGGCCAACTCCGCGATCCCGGCCGGTGCGATCCCGCCGCGCTCACCGCGGCCGCCCGCCCCCGCGTCCAGTGCGACCTGGATGAGGCAGCCGACCTCGCGCCCGGCCCGCACCGCCTCCTTCGACAGCGCGGTGACGAGCCGGTCCCGGTCGACCGACTGCACGACATCGGCATAACCGACCACGGAGCGGACCTTGTTGGTCTGCAACTGACCCACGAAGTGCCATTCCAGCGGCAGATCCGCGCACTGGGCGGCCTTCGGCGCCGCGTCCTGGTCCCGGTTCTCGGCGACCTGACGCACCCCCAGCTCGGAGAGGATCCGTACGTCGTCGGCCGGGTAGGTCTTGGTGACCACGATCAGGGTCACCTCTTCCCGTGCCCGCCCCGCGGCCGCGCACGCGGCGGCGATGCGTTCCTCAACCTTCGCCAGATTTCCGGCGAGTTCGGTCCTACGGTCCGTCATGCCCCATCAGTCCAGCCACACATAGCCGGCGAGCCGCCCCGTGGCGCGGTCGCGGCGGTACGAGAAGTGATCGTCCGACTCCCTTGTGCACACCGGCGATTGCTCCCGGTCGCGCACCCCGAGCCGGTCGAGCTGCGCGTGCACTCCGGCGCTCACGTCGACGGCGGGAGTGCCCCAGCTCGTCTCGGCGTGCGCCGCCGGTTCGGCCGCGGCCACCTCGGCGCGCATCGTTTCCGGCACCTCGTAACACCGGCCGCACACGGCGGGTCCGGTGCGGGCGACGATCCGGCCGGGCTCGGCGCCGAGCCCGGTCATGGCGCGCACGGCGGCCGGGACGATGCCGGCGAGCATGCCGGGCCGTCCCGCGTGCGCCGCCGCGACGACGCCCGCCACGGGGTCGGCCAGCAGGACCGGCACGCAGTCGGCGGTGAGGACGGCGAGGGCGAGTCCGCGCCGGGCGGTGACGATCGCGTCGACCTCCGGCACGGGGCGCTCGCCCCAGGGCTCGTCCACGACCGCCACGTCGGCGCCGTGCACCTGGTTCATCCAGACCGTCCGCGCCGGGTCCACGCCCAGCGCCTTGGCCGCGAGTTCGCGGTTGGTCCGCACGGCGCCGGGGTCGTCACCGACCGCGCCGCCGAGATTGAGCTCCGCATACGGAGCGGCGCTCACCCCGCCCCACCTGTCGGTGAAGGCGAAGTGCGCGCCGCTCACGTGTTCGCGCCGACCTATCACTTCAGGAAGTCCGGCACGTCCAGCTCCTCGGCCGCGCTGTCCGCGTAGGTACGGGACTGCGGTACCGGCGGGGCCACCGGGATCTCGACCACCGGCTCGGGGGTCGGCTCCGGCTCCTCCTTCGGGGTCACGCTGCCCAGCGAGCCGAAGGTCGGGCGGCTCTCCGGCTGCTGCTGACGCGGCGGAGCGGGCTCCTCCCGGCGCGCGGCCTGGGAGTTGGAGGAGGACGAGGTGGAGCCGAGGACGTTGTCCCGGCGGGCCGGGGGCTGGCCGCCGTCGAAGCCGGCCGCGATCACGGTGACCCGCACCTCGTCGCCGAGGGCGTCGTCGATGACCGCGCCGAAGATGATGTTGGCCTCGGGGTGGGCGGCCTCGCTGACGAGCTGGGCTGCCTCGTTGATCTCGAACAGACCGAGGTCGGAACCGCCGGAGATGGAGAGCAGGACGCCCCGGGCGCCGTCGATGGACGCCTCCAGCAGCGGCGAGGAGATCGCCATCTCGGCGGCGGCCACCGCGCGGTCGTCGCCGCGGGCCGAGCCGATGCCCATGAGGGCCGAACCGGCCTCGGACATGACCGACTTGACGTCGGCGAAGTCGAGGTTGATCAGACCGGGGGTGGTGATGAGGTCCGTGATGCCCTGGACACCGGAGAGCAGGACCTGGTCGGCGGACTTGAACGCGTCCAGGACCGAGACCTGGCGGTCCGAGATGGACAGCAGCCGGTCGTTGGGGATCACGATGAGGGTGTCGACCTCTTCGCGCAGCTCGGCGATGCCGTCCTCGGCCTGGTTGGCGCGGCGCCGTCCCTCGAAGGTGAAGGGGCGCGTGACCACGCCGATGGTGAGGGCGCCCAGCGAGCGGGCGATGTTGGCCACGACGGGCGCGCCGCCGGTGCCGGTGCCGCCGCCCTCGCCGGCGGTCACGAAGACCATGTCGGCCCCCTTGAGGACCTCCTCGATCTCCTCGCGGTGGTCCTCGGCGGCCTTGCGGCCGACGGCCGGGTTGGCGCCGGCGCCGAGTCCGCGGGTGAGTTCACGGCCGACGTCCAGCTTGACGTCGGCGTCGCTCATCAACAGGGCTTGCGCATCGGTGTTGATGGCGATGAACTCGACGCCCTTGAGGCCGACCTCGATCATCCGGTTGATGGCATTGACACCACCGCCGCCGACACCGATGACCTTGATGACTGCGAGGTAGTTCTGCGGTGCTGCCACGTCGAAGGCCTCTCGCCTCGAATTACGTTGTCGCGCCGGGCGGTTGCCCGACCGGGACGACGGATGCCGAATTTGGGACGGTCCGAACGCCGACCCGAACCCTAACCCTGAAGTTTAGGGTTACCAGTGTGTCTGTTCCCTGGAGTCTTCTGAACAGGACACTAAGTCGACAAGCGGCGCCCGTTCAACGAACACGCCGAACCTCCCGTTTTTCTTTTCACCCTATGTGATCAGCCGTAGCAGTGCCCAACCAGGGTGCTGGCCTGCGCTGATGTGCGTCAACTCCCCGCTGACGCGGGGGCGGTGGGCACGCTCACATCGAAGTGACGGGCGTCAGGAGCTGCTTTCATGAGAGCTGTGAGGGCCCGTGCCTTGGCGCGCCCGTTCTCCCCGCTCCCCCACTCCACGGTGCGCCCGTGACCCAACTCCAGTGTGATGGCGTCGAACGAGCCGACCCGGACGGTCCCGGTGTCCCTGGCGACGGGGGCCGGGAGGCTGCCGGCGACCCGGACGGCCTCGCGCACCAGGCGTCCGGTGCCGAAGCGGCGCAGGCTGGCGGCACCCGATCCCTTGCGGGACGCGGCGAGTTCGAGCATCGGTACACCCCTGGGCGCCTTCCCCACGGTGGCGAACCGTACGCCCCCGTCGTCGATCTCGGTGAACTTCCCGCCCTCGCGGGTCAGCAGCACCGGGGTGCGCTCGACGACCTTCAGGGTGATGCCGTGCGGCCAGGACCGGGAGACCTCGACCGTGTCGATGCGCCGCAACTTCCCCCGCAGCCGCGCCTCGACGGCGTCCGTGCCGACCGAGGCCAGCGGGACGCCGGTCGGCACGTCGGCGGCGTCGCGGACCTCGGCGGGGGTGAGCACCCGGGTGCCGGACACCGAGACGTACCGCACGCGCAGCCACTCGGAGCCGTAGAGCACCCAGACGGAACCGGCGCCCGACAGGACCAGCAACACGGCCGACATGATGATCATACGAAGCCGGGGACGCCTCAACCGGCGGACGAGCGGCGGGCCGGCCGACTCCTGCTGACGTTCACCGCGCTCGGCGGTGGTCGAACCGGCCACGCTCGCTGTCCCTTCGTCGTACGTGCCTAGCGGCTGGAGGCGATGGCCTCGTACACCATGCCGACGAGCAGGTCGTCGGCGTCCCGGCGGCCGAACTCACCGGCGGCGCGGGACATCTCGTAGAGGCGGTGCGGGTCGGCCAGGACCGGGAGCACGTTCTGCTGCACCCACTCCGGCGTCAGTTCCGCGTCGTCCACGAGGAGTCCGCCGCCCGCCTTGACCACCGGCTGGGCGTTCAGCCGCTGTTCGCCGTTGCCGATGGGCAGCGGGACGTAGGCGGCCGGGAGCCCGACGGCGGTGAGTTCGGCGACGGTCATCGCGCCCGCGCGGCAGAGCATCATGTCGGCCGCGGCGTACGCGAGGTCCATCCGGTCCAGGTAACTTACCGGGATGTACGGGGGCATCCCCGGCATCTGCTGCACCTGCGGCAGTTCGTTCTTCGGACCGACCGCGTGCAGGATCTGGATCCCGGCCTGCTGGAGCCAGGGCGCGACCCGCTGGACGACCTCGTTGAGGTGCCGGGCGCCCTGCGAGCCGCCCGAGACGAGCAGCGTGGGCAGGTTGGGGTCAAGGCCGAAGCGGGCCCGTGCCTCGGGGCGCACGGCGGCGCGGTCCAGGGTGGCGATGGAGCGGCGCAGCGGGATGCCGATGTAGCGGGCGTCGCGCAGCTTGCTGTCGGGCGTGGAGACGGCGACCCGTGCCGCGTAGCGGGAGCCGATCTTGTTGGCCAGGCCGGGGCGGGCGTTGGCCTCGTGGATCACGATCGGCACGCCCAGGCGCTTGGCGGCCAGGTAGCCGGGCAGCGCGACGTAGCCGCCGAAGCCGACTACCGCGTCGGCCTTGGTGCGCTCCAGGATCTGCTCGGCGGCCTTGATCGTGCCGCGCAGCCGCCCCGGAACCGTGATCAGCTCGGGCGTGGGCTTGCGCGGCAGCGGCACCGCCGGGATCAGCGCCAGCTCGTAGCCGCGCTCGGGAACGAGCCGGGTCTCAAGTCCGCGCTCCGTGCCCAGGGCCGTGATCCCCACGGTGGGGTCCTGCCTGCGCAGGGCGTCCGCGAGGGCGAGCGCGGGCTCGATGTGGCCCGCGGTACCCCCGCCGGCGAGTACGACATGCACCGAAATTCACCGCTCTCCGGACGAACGCGCCGCCGAGGCACGCCGTCGCATCGTGTTCCATCTCCGTGGCACCCGCTCGGCACGGGAGCCTCCCGCCCGTTTTCTGGCAAAGCGGGGTTGCCGCATCGCGAGTGCCGCCCGCGCACCGGGCTCGTCACGCGCGAAGGCGATCAGCAGCCCGATGGCGAACATGGTCGGCAGCAGGGCGGACCCTCCGTAGGAGAACAGCGGGAGCGGGACGCCGGCGATCGGCAGCAGGCCGAGCACCGCACCGATGTTGATCACCGCCTGGGCGATGATCCACGTCGTCACGCCTCCCGCGGCGTACCTCACGAAGGGGTCCTCCGTGCGTCCGGCCACGCGGATACCCGCATAGCCTAGAGCCGCGAACAGGGCGAGTACCGACAGCGTGCCCGCCAGACCCAGTTCCTCACCTGTGATGGCGAAGATGAAGTCGGTGTGGGCTTCGGGGAGTTGTCCCCATTTCTCCACACTGGCGCCGAGCCCCGAACCGAAGATGCCCCCCGAGGCCAGGGCGTAGATGCCGTGTACGGCCTGCCAGCAGTCGGCGGCGCCCGCCTTGGGCTCGGTGGCGCCGATGCAGGCGAGCCGGGCCATCCGGTTGGGGCTGGTCTTGATGAGGATCACACCGATCAGCGCCGCCACCGACAGCACCCCGGCGAAGAGCCTGGTCGGGGCCCCCGCGAGCCAGAGCAGGCCGAAGAGGATCGCGGTGAGGATGATCGCGGTGCCCATGTCACCGCCGAGCATGATCAGCCCGAGCAGCAGGAAGGCGACCGGGACCAGCGGGACCAGCATGTGCTTCCACTGGGTCAGCAGCTTCTTGTCCTGCTTGCGGGCGATCAGGTCGGCGCCCCACAGCACCAGGGCGAGCTTGCCGAACTCGCTGGGCTGGACCTGGAAGGAGCCGCCGAGCGAGATCCAGTTCCGGTTGCCGTTGACCGACATCCCTATCCCCGGCACCTGCACCAGCGCCATGCTGAAGACGGCGGCGGCCAGGATCGGGTAGGCCAGCGCCCGGTGCAGCTTGACCGGCATGCGGGAGGCGGCGAACAGCAGCGCGCCGCCGATCAGCGCGGCCAGGAACTGCTTGCGGAAGAAGAACGAGCCGGGCAGCGAGAGCTGCAGCGCGGTGATCTGGGAGGCCGAGTAGACCATCACCAGGCCCAGGACGGTGATCAGCATGCTGCCGCCCAGGATCAGGTAGTAGGCGGTCAGCGGCCGGTCCCACGCCTTGCGGGCGCGGTCACGCAGGCGCCGCAGGGGGTTCTCGCCCGCGATCCTCGGGGGTGCGGGACGGGCCGTCCGCTGCACGGGCGGCCGTCCGGTACGGCTACTGGGCATCAACGCCTCCGCTGAACGTCGACCGTCCCACGCGTCCCTCCCAAGATCCGCCCGGCACGGGCGGCCGGGGTCAGGCGCCGAGTTCGCGGACGGCGGCCGCGAACGCGTCGCCGCGCTGGTTGTAGTTGGTGAACATGTCCATGGAGGCGCAGGCCGGGGCCAGCAGGACCGTGTCGCCGGGCCGGGCCAGCCGCTTCGCCTCCGTCACCGCCTGGAGCATCGCCCCAGTGTCGGTCCGGTCGAGGTCCACCACGGGTACTTCCGGGGCGTGTCGCGCCAGGGCCTCGCGGATCAGGGCGCGGTCGGCGCCGATCAGCACGACACCCCGCAGCCGCTTGGCCGAGGCGGCCACCAGCTCGTCGAACTCGGCGCCCTTGGCGAGGCCGCCGGCGATCCACACGATCGGCTCGTACGCGGCCAACGAGGCTTGCGCGGCATGGGTGTTGGTGGCCTTGGAGTCGTCCACGTACGCCACGCCGTCGAGGTCGGCGACATGGGCGATGCGGTGGGCGTCGGGCCGGAAGGCGCGCAGTCCGTCGCGCACGGCCTGCGGGGACACCCCGAAGGAGCGCGCGAGGGCCGCCGCGGCAAGGGCGTTGGCGATGTTGTGCGGGGCGGGCGGGTCGACGTCGGCGACCTCGGCCAGCTCCTGCGCGTTCTTCTGCCGGTTCTCCACGAACGCGCGGTCGACCAAGATGCCGTCCACGACGCCGAGTTGGGAGACGGAGGGCGTGCCGAGGGTGAACCCGACGGCCCGGCAGCCCTCCTCCACGTCGGCCTCGCGCACCAGGTCCTCGGTGCGCGGGTCGGCCACGTTGTAGACGCAGGCGACCTGGTTGCCCTCGTAGATCCGGCCCTTGTCGGCGGCGTAGGCGTCCATGGAGCCGTGCCAGTCGAGGTGGTCCGGGGCGAGGTTGAGGACCGCGCCGGAGTAGGCGCGCAGGGAGGGCGCCCAGTGGAGCTGGTAGCTGGACAGCTCGACGGCGAGCACGTCGTACTTCTCGTCGCCGAGGACCGCGTCCAGCAGGGAGACGCCGATGTTGCCGACCGCGGCCGTGCGCAGGCCCGCCGCCTTCAGGATCGAGGCGAGCATCTGCACGGTCGTGGTCTTGCCGTTGGTGCCGGTGACGGCGAGCCAGGGGGCCGCGTCGGGCCCCCTGAGGCGCCAGGCCAGCTCGACGTCGCCCCAGACGGGCACGCCCGCCTTCCCGGCCGCCAGGAACAGCGGCTTGTCCGGCTGCCAGCCGGGCGCGGTGACGATCAGCTCGGTGCCCTCGGGAAGGGTGGCGCCGTCGCCGAGGCGGACGGTGATGCCGAGCGCCTCCAGTTCCGCGGCCTGTTCGCGGGCGCGGGCGTCGTCGCCGTCGTTGACGGCCGTGACGATCGCCCCGCGCGCGTGCAGCGCCTTCGCGGCCGGCAGGCCGGAGACGCCGAGTCCGGCGACGGTGACGTGCTTGCCCTGGAATTCGCTGGGCCCCGAAGGCACCGAGGTGGTCACTTGTCCGCTGCCCATCCCGCGTAGAAGAGGCCGAGTCCGACGATGACGCAGATGCCCTGGATGATCCAGAAGCGGACCACGACAAGGACCTCGGACCAGCCCTTGAGTTCGAAGTGGTGCTGGAGCGGTGCCATCCGGAAGACGCGCTTGCCGGTGAGCCGGAAGGAGCCGACCTGGATGACGACCGACATGGTGATGAGGACGAACAGGCCGCCCATGATGGCCACCAGCAGCTCCGTGCGGGAGAGGATGGCCAGGCCGGTGAGGACACCGCCGAGGGCGAGCGAGCCGGTGTCGCCCATGAAGATCTTCGCCGGGGAGGTGTTCCACCACAGGAAGCCCAGGCATGCACCCATCAGGGCGGAGGCGACCACCGCGAGGTCCAGCGGGTCGCGCACCTCGTAACAGGCGGCCGGGTTGGTCAGGGTCATGGCGTTGGCGCAGGACTCCTGGAACTGCCAGACGCCGATGAACGTGTACGCGCCGAAGACGAGGACGGAGGCGCCGGTGGCGAGGCCGTCCAGACCGTCGGTGAGGTTCACGCCGTTGGACATGGCGAGGATCATGAACAGCGCCCAGACCACGAACAGCACCGGGCCGATGGTCCAGCCGAAGTCCGTGATGAACGACAGCTTGGTGGAAGCCGGAGTGTTGCCCCGGTTGTCGGGGAACTGCAGGGCGAGCACCGCGAACCCGATGCCGACTATCAGCTGGCCGGCCATCTTCGCCTTGGCGCGCAGACCGAGCGAGCGCCGCTTGACGATCTTGATGTAGTCGTCGAGGAAGCCGACCAGGCCCATGCCGAACATCAGGCCGAGCACCAGCAGGCCGGAGTACGTCGGCGGCTTGCCGGTGATCACCTTGCTGAGGAAGTACGCGGCGATCGTGGCCAGGATGAAGGCGATACCGCCCATCGTCGGCGTACCGCGCTTGCTGGCGTGCTCGCGCGGGCCGTCGTCGCGGATGTACTGGCCGTAACCCTTGCGGGCGAGGAGCTTGATCAGCAGCGGGGTGCCGATCAGCGTCAGGAAGAGACCGATGACGCCCGAGAACAGGACCTGGTTCATCATCGGGCTGCGACCTCACCCTCGGTACCGGCCTCGGCGAGCGTCTGGGCGACACTCTCGAGCCCCACCGACCGGGACGCCTTCACCAGCACGACGTCCCCCGGACGCAACTGCTTGCGCAAAAGGTCGATCGCCGCCTGTGCGTCGGACACGTGCACCGACTCCTCACCCCACGAACCCTCGTTGTATGCGCCCAGTTGCAGCCAGGAGGCTTCGATGCCACCGACCGCGACGAGCTTGCTGACGTTGAGTCGGACGGCGAGCCGTCCGACCGCGTCGTGCTCGGCGAGAGCCTCGTCCCCCAGCTCGGCCATCTTGCCGAGCACCGCCCACGTGCGGCGCCCCTTGCCCATGGCCACGAGCGCCTTGAGGGCGGCCCGCATGGACTCGGGGTTGGCGTTGTAGGCGTCGTTGACGATGGTCACGCCGTCCGGGCGCTCGGTGACCTCCATGCGCCAGCGGGAGAGGGTGCCCGCGCCGGAGAGCGCGGAGGCGATCTCACTTGCGGACATGCCCAGCTCATGGGCGACGGCGGCCGCGGCGAGCGCGTTCGACACGTGGTGCTCACCGTACAGGCGCATGGTCACATCGCTTGCACCGGAGGGTGTGTGAAGCCTGAAGGAGGGCTGTCCGCTGTCCGTGAGTCGTACGTTCTCGGCGCGTACGTCCGCTTCGGCCGACTCTCCGAAAAGGACCACCTTCGCCTTGGTACGGGAGGCCATCGCGCGCACCAGCGGGTCGTCGGCGTTGAGGATCGCGGCGCCGCCGTCCGCGGCCGCGGGAAGGCTCTCCACCAACTCGCCCTTGGCCTGGGCGATCTGCTCGCGGCCGCCGAACTCGCCGATGTGGGCGCTGCCCACGTTGAGCACCAACCCGACCTTGGGCGGGGTGAGTCCGGCCAGGTAGCGGATGTGCCCGATGCCGCGGGCGCCCATCTCCAGCACGAGGAACTTGGTCTCCTCGGTGGCGGACAGGGCGGTCAGCGGCAGCCCGATCTCGTTGTTGAGCGAGCCGGGCGTGAACACGGTCGGCGCCTTGCCGCCGAGCACCTGGGCGATGAGGTCCTTGGTGCTGGTCTTGCCCGCCGAGCCGGTCAGGGCGACGAGGGTCGCGCCGAGCCGTTCGACGACGTGCCGGGCGAGGGCGCCGAGCGCCTCCTGGACGTCGTCCACGACGATCGCGGGCACGCCGACGGGACGCGACGCCAGCACGGCGACCGCGCCCGCCTCGACGACCTGGGCCGCGAAGTCGTGGCCGTCCACCCGCTCGCCGACGAAGGCGACGAACAGGGTGCCGGGCACCACCTCGCGGGAGTCCCGGACGACCGGGCCGGTGACCTGGACGGACGTATCCGGTATGTCGTGTGTCTGCCCGCCGACGACTGCTGCGATCTCGGCGAGGGAGAGGGCGATCACAAGTTCATCCCTGGGTGTTCTGGATAGCTTCGCGGAGCACCTGGCGGTCGTCGAAGGGACGGATCACGCCGGCGATGTCCTGGCCCTGCTCATGGCCCTTGCCCGCGACCAGCACCGTGTCACCGGCGGCCGCGCGGCCCACGGCGGCGGCGATGGCGGCGGCCCGCTCCTCGAAGAGCAGCACCTCGCCCCGCTCGTGCGCGGGCACGGAGGCGGCGCCTTCGAGCATGGTCGCCAGGATCGCCAGGGGGTCCTCGGAGCGGGGGTTGTCGGAGGTCAGTACGGCCGTGTCGGCGTACCGGGCCGCGGCGGCGCCCATCGGGGCGCGCTTGGTGCGGTCGCGGTCGCCGCCGCAGCCGAGCACGAGGTGCAGCCGGCCCTTGGTGACCTTGCGCAGCGCCTTGAGCACCGACTCGACCGCGTCGGTCTTGTGGGCGTAGTCGACGACGGCGAGGTAGGGCTGTCCGGCGTCGACGCGCTCCAGGCGGCCGGGGACGCCGGGGACCGCGGCGATGCCGTCGGCGGCGGTCTGCGGGTCGATCCCGGCGGCGGCGAGGGCGGCCAGCGCGGCGAGGGTGTTGGCCACGTTGAACGGGCCGGGCAGCGGCGAACGGGCGTGCACGCGCTCGCCGTTCGGGCCGAGCGCGGTGAACGTCGAGTCCATGGGGCCGATCTGCACGTCCTCGGCGCGCCAGTCGGCGTCCGGGTGGCCCTCGGCGGAGAAGGTGACGACCGGGACGGTGGCCTCGGTGACGAGCCTGCGGCCGTACTCGTCGTCGGCGTTGACCACGCCGAGCCTGCTGCGCGCGGGGGTGAACAGGCCCGCCTTGGCCTGGAAGTAGTCCTCCATGCCGGAGTGGAACTCCATGTGCTCCGGGCTGAGGTTGTTGAAGACCGCGATGTCGAAGACGCAGCCGTCGACCCGGCCGAGGACCAGGGCGTGGCTGGAGACCTCCATGGCGACGGCGTCGGTGCCTCGCTCGCGCATGACGGCGAACAGCGCCTGGAGGTCGGTGGCCTCGGGGGTGGTGCGCTCGGACTTGATGCGCGTCTCGCCGATGCGGGTCTCGACCGTGCCGACCAGGCCGGTGGAGCGGCCGGCGGCCTTCAGACCGCCCTCGACCAGGTAGGCGGTGGTGGTCTTGCCAGAGGTGCCGGTGATGCCGATCTGGAGCATGTCCCGGCCGGGGCGGCCGTAGATGGTGGCGGCCAGTTCGCCCATCCGCGCGCGCGGGTCCTCGACGGCCAGCACCGGCAGTCCGGTCGCGGCGGCGCGCTCGGCGCCCGCGGGATCGGTCAGCACGGCGACGGCGCCGAGCCCGGCGGCCTGGGTGGCGAAGTCGGCACCGTGCAGCCGGGCGCCGGGCAGGGCGGCGTACACGTCGCCGGGGCGGACGGCCCGCGAGTCATGGGTGATCCCGGTGACCCCGACAGGCTCGGTGGACTCGGCGGGCGCGGCGGTACCCAGTTGACCGGCCAGTTCCGCGAGGGAGATGGCGGAGACCTGAACCGGTCGCGGCGGTCCCGGATTTGTCACGGAAACGCCCTTCTGAGTGGTTTGGGACTGATCGGCGTGTGGCACGGCGGTGAGCGTACCGGGAGTACCCGCTCCGGAGCTAAAACGGGGCTCGCGGGCGGTGCGGGGAGTCCCTCGGTTCCCGTCGTCGGGGGTGATCGTTGTCACGGGCTCGTTCCTGGTGGTCGTTGCCTGGTGCCGGTCGGCGGCGGGTCAGGGCTTGTAGGAGACGGGCAGGGCGGCGGCCTTCGCGCCGGTCGGGGGCACCTGCATGGTCTTCAGCGCGAACTCCATCACCTGCTTGTAGACCGGACCGCAGATCTGGCCGCCGAAGTAGCTGCCGGAGGTGGCGTTCTGGATGGCGCAGTAGACGGTGACGCGGGGCTTGTCCGCGGGGGCGAATCCGGCGAAGGACGAGGTGTAGCCGTGGTACCTCCCGGTGGCCGGATCGACACGGTTGGCGGTGCCGGTCTTGCCCGCCACCCGGTACCCGGGGATGCGGGCCTTGATGCCGGTGCCCTGCTCGTCGTCGACGACCGACTCCAGCATCTGGGCGACGGTCTTCGCGGTCTTCGCGCTGACGACACGGGTCTTCTCGGGCCCCGGCGCGGGGGCGAAGCGGCCGTCGGCGCCCTTGGTGCCGCGCACCAGGGTGGGCGCGACGCGGACTCCGCCGTTGGCGATCGTGGAGTAGACCGAGGCCGCCTGCATCGCGTTGATGGAGAAGCCCTGGCCGAAAGGGATCGTGTACTGCTGCGAGGTGGACCACTTGGCGGAGGGCGCGAGGATGCCCGGAGTCTCGCCGGGGAAGCCGAGCCCGGTGTAGCGGCCGATGCCGAACTGGCGCAGGTAGGAGTAGAGCGAGTCGTTGGCCGCCCGCTGGGTCTTGCCGAGCTGGCCGGTGGCGAGGATGGTGCCGATGTTGCTGGACTTGGCGAGCACGCCGTTGAGGGTGAGGTACCAGGTGGCGTGGTCGACGTCGTCCTGGAAGAGCCGGTCGCCCCGGTGCAGCCGGTTGGGTACGACGACGTGGGTGAGCGGGGTGGCCGCGTTCTCCTCCAGCACGGCCGCCATCGACATCACCTTGGCGGTGGAGCCGGGTTCGTAGGCGTCCTGGAGGGCGGCGTTGCCCATGGCGGCGGAGTCGGCCTTGGACAGGTCGTTGGGGTCGAAGCCGGGCGAGTTGGCCATGGCGAGGATCTGGCCGGTGGCGGTGTCCTGGACGATGACGTAGCCCCGGTCCGCCTTGGACTTCCTCACCTGGTCGGAGATCGCGTTCTGCGCGGCCCACTGGATGTCGCGGTCGATGGTCAGCTCGACGTCGCTGCCGGGCACGGCCGGGGTCTCGGTGGAACCCACGGTGGGCACCTCGCGCCCGCCGGACTGGGCGTAGCGGATCTTGCCGTCCTTGCCGGAGAGCTGCTTGTCGAGCTGCTGCTCGATGCCGCCGCCGCCCTTGCCCTCGCTGTTGACCCAGCCCAGTATCCCGGCGGCGAGGTCCTTGTTGGGGTACACCCGCTGGCTGCTGGGGTCGGCGAAGACCCCGGCGAGCACGTTGGCGGTGCCCTTCTTGGCGAGGGCGGCCTTGAGGTCCTTGATCTGCTTCCAGACCTGCGGGGTCTGCCGGGAGGCCAGCCGGGCGTAGCGCGACTGCTTGTTGGCCGGGCGGAGCTTCTGGACGAGCGCTTCCTGGTCCTGGCCGAGGATCGGGGCGAGCAGCGCGGCGGCCTGCTCGGGCCCGTCGGAGATCTTCAGTTGCCCGCTGCCGAACATCATGGGGTCGGCGGTGATGTCGTAGGCGTCCTCGCTGACGGCGAGGGCGACGCCGTTGCGGTCGGTGATGCCGCCCCGCTCGGCGGTCAGGGTGTGCGCCACGAAGCGGTTCTGCTGGGCCTTGGCGGAGTAGGTGCCGGCGTCCACGGCCTGGACCTGGAGGAGCCGCACGGTGAAGGCGGTCAGCACCAGGGCGAGGGCGAGGCCGACCAGGCGGAGCCGGGGCCGGGGGCTGCCGAGCCGCAGGGCGGGCTTGGCCGGAGGGCGTCGGCCGCCGGAGGGGCGGCGGGCGGGGCGGGCACCGGGACCGGGCCGGCGGGGGGCCGCGCCTCGGGGACGGGGCGGCCTCGCGGGTCCGGGCACACGGCGGCGCGGCGCTTCCCTGTCGGACACTTCCGTCACCTGCCGGGGGTCGGGGTGGGGGCGGACCTGGGGGTGCCGCCCGGCGCGGGGGTCGTGGTGGCGGGGCTCGCCGGGCCGGCGGAGGGTGACGCGGTGGGCGCGGGCAGGGCCGGGGCCGTGCCCGGGGCGGAGGTCAGCGCCTCGGGAGCGCGGGGCCCGGTGAGGGCGGCTGAGCGGGGGGCGGCACTGGGGACGCCCTTCACGGTGCCGTCGGGGCCGAGGAAGGCGGGGTCGCCGCCGGGGACCATGCCGAGTTCGCGGGCCCGGCGCTGGAGGGCGTCGGGGGCGGAGTAGGCGTCGATGTCCCGCTGGAGGGCCTGTTCCTCGTCGGTGAGGCTCTTGGTCCGGCGCTGTATGTCGTCCAGCTCGAACGACCCTTCGCTGAGCGCGGAGTTGAGCACCAGAAGACCGAGGAGTCCGCCGCCGAGGAGCAGGACGACGAGGAGTACGAAGGGGGTGCGGGCCGCGCGGGCGCGGCCCGCGGGGATGAGCCGGGCGAGCCGGGCCGCCCTCCCCCGAGGTGCGGGCTTGCTGCTCACTGTCCCTCCCGGCGGGTCGGGGAACCCGGCCGGCCCCGTTCGCTCACTCGGCGTCCTCCCTGATCCGCTCGACGCCGCGGAACCTGGCCGGGGCGGCCCGGCGGTTCTCGGCGATCTCCTCCTCGGTGGGGAGCTCGGCACCGCGGGTGAGGAGCCTCAGGCGGGGCTGGTAGCGCTCGGGCACGACGGGCAGTCCGGGCGGGGCGGTGTTGGCGGCTCCGGCCGCGAACACCTGCTTGACCAGCCGGTCCTCCAGCGACTGGTACGACAGCACCGCGATGCGGCCGCCGACCGCGAGGGCCTTCACGGCGGCCGGTACGGCCCGTTCCAGTACGGACAGTTCGCCGTTGACCTCGATGCGCAGGGCCTGGAAGGTCCGCTTGGCCGGGTTGCCGCCGGTGCGCTTGGCCGCCTGCGGCAGCGCGTCCCGGATCAGCTCGACCAGGCGGGCGCTGTTGGTGAACGGCTCCTTCTCGCGCTCGCGGACGACGGCGGAGACGATCCGCTTGGCCTGCTTCTCCTCGCCGTACGCGCGCAGGATGCGGACCAGTTCGCCGGGCGGGTAGGTGTTGAGGACCTCGGCCGCGCTGATGCCGGTCGTCTGGTCCATACGCATGTCGAGCGGGGCGTCCTGGGCGTAGGCGAAGCCGCGGTCGGCCTCGTCCAACTGCATGGAGGAGACGCCCAGGTCGAACAGGACACCCTGGACGCCCGGGATGCCCAGGCGGTCCAGCACCTCGGGGAGTTCGTCGTAGACGGCGTGCACGAGGGTGGCGCGGTCGCCGAAGGGGGCGAGGCGCTCACCGGACAGGCGCAGCGCCTCCTTGTCCCGGTCGAGGCCGATCAGCCGGGCCTCGGGGAAGCGTGTCAGCAGTGCCTCGCTGTGGCCGCCGAGGCCGAGGGTGCAGTCGACGACCACCGCTCCCGGCCGCTCCAGGGCGGGCGCCAGCAGGTCCAGGCAGCGCTGGAGCATCACCGGGACGTGTCGA
Source organism: Streptomyces seoulensis (assembly GCF_022846655.1). NCBI lineage: Bacteria > Bacillati > Actinomycetota > Actinomycetes > Kitasatosporales > Streptomycetaceae > Streptomyces > Streptomyces seoulensis. Next base: position 1,605,942 of record NZ_AP025667.1, on the reverse strand, counting down.
CTCTCGGTCAAGGGGGCCTCTCATTCCGGCGGGCGGTACGCACCGCCGGGTCCCCGCCCGCTCCGTGAAGGGGAGGCCCGCCGGCGCCGGAAGCGTCAGCCGGCCGGGAGCGGGAGGAGGCCGAGCCGCACGTACGCGCCGCGCACGCGGGGAGACGGTCCGGGCGGATGCCGGGATCTCCGGGGGTTTCACCAGCGGGAAGAGCCGCGCCTCCCGCTTCGCGTCACTTTAGTCCACCCTGTGTCGCGGTCAATCAACCGGCCTGCGCGTCGCGTACGGCTTGTGGACCGGGCCCTCGATTCGCCGGGATTCACTCGTCCGGCGGCGGTTGGCGCTCCGTGTGGGTTAGCTCACAACAAGCCACGATGTCGTTCTTTGTGGCCGTCCACAGCAGGCCGGGACCAGTGGTGACCAGTAACGTCGGGACCATGACGACTTCCGCAGCAGTTCCCACCGGATCCGAAGGCGCCATAGCGGGCGCCGGCAGCGTGACGGACCGCCTGGTCGACGCCAATGAGACGTACGCGAACGCGTTCACCGACCCCGGCATGGACGCGCGTCCGGTGCTCCAGGTGGCCGTGGTGGCCTGCATGGACGCCCGCCTCGACCTGCACGCCGCGCTCGGCCTGGAGCTGGGCGACTGTCACACCATCCGCAACGCGGGCGGCGTCGTCACCGACGACGTGATCCGCTCGCTGACCATCAGTCAGCGGGCGCTGGGCACCCGCAGCGTGGTCCTGATCCATCACACCGGGTGCGGCCTGGAGTCGCTCACCGAGGAGTTCCGGCACGAGCTGGAGATGGAGGTGGGCCAGCGCCCGGCGTGGGCGGTGGAGGCGTTCCGGGACGTGGACCAGGACGTGCGGCAGTCGATGCAGCGGGTGCGGACCTCGCCGTTCCTGCTGCACACCGATGATGTGCGCGGCTTCGTCTTCGACGTGCGTACCGGTCTGCTGCGCGAGATCGACCCGGCCGGGAGCGGCGCCGCCGAGTCGGCCTGACGCCTCGGCGGGTCCTTGTCCCGCCCCCGTGCACGGGGGCGAAAGGACCGCAAGCCCGGCATCACGGGGGCAGTTGTCCACAGGCGGTGACACGAATCCGTAACGGCGGCAAGAATGCGGGGTGTGACGACGCGCGGCCTGGTCCGCGCGGCGTCGCGGTTCCGGGGTGGGCCGGTCGCGCTCGCGTGCACAGGCCCTGGGTGATGACGGGCCTAGGAGGGCCGGGTGACGACCTATGACGATCGGGCGAGCCAGGGGGGCGTCCCCGCTCGGGCGGAGTCGGGCGCGGGGCGGGAGCTGACCGCCACCGCGGAGCGTGTCCGCGCTTCGGTGGAGGACGTGATCGAGGGCAAGCCCGAGGTCGTACGGCTCGCGCTGACCGTGCTCCTGGCCGAGGGGCATCTGCTGATCGAGGACGTCCCCGGCGTGGGCAAGACCATGCTGGCCAAGGCGCTGGCGCGGTCCATCGACTGCTCGGTGCGGCGCATCCAGTTCACCCCCGACCTGCTGCCCTCGGACATCACCGGGGTCTCCATCTGGGACCAGCGGGGCGGCGACTTCGAGTTCAAGCCGGGTGCGATCTTCGCGCAGATCGTGATCGGCGACGAGATCAACCGCGCCTCCCCCAAGACCCAGTCGGCCCTGCTGGAGTCCATGGAGGAGCGGCAGGTCACCATCGACGGCCACAGCTACGAACTGCCGAGCCCTTTCATGGTGGTGGCGACGCAGAACCCGGTCGAGATGGAGGGCACGTATCCGCTGCCCGAGGCCCAGCGCGACCGCTTCATGGCCAGGGTCTCCGTGGGCTACCCCAGTGTCGAGGCCGAGCTGCGGATGCTGGACGTGCACGGCGGGGCCTCCCCGCTGGAGGACCTGGAGCCGGTGGCGCACGCGCACGAGATCGTGAAGCTGATCGAGACGGTGCGCGGGGTGCACGTCTCGGAGGCGGTGCGGCGGTACGCGGTGGAGCTGGTCGCCGCCACCCGTGTCCACCCCGACCTCAGACTCGGCGCCTCCCCGCGCGCGACGCTGCATCTGCTGCGCGCGGCGAAGGCGTCCGCGGCCCTGGAGGGCAGGGAGTACGCGCTGCCGGACGATGTGCAGGCGCTCGCCTCCGCGGTCCTCGCGCACCGTCTGCTGCCCACCTCCGAGGCCCAGTTGAACGGCCGGACGGCCGAGGACACGGTGCGGGAGATCATCCAGCACACCCCCGTGCCCACCACCGGACGCCAGAGCGGTTACGACGGCCTGGGTGTCCCGGCGGCGTATCCCCCGCGGCATCCCCGGGGTCTGTGATGTCCGCCGGGGGGCGGGGCGGGGTGCGCGCGACGCTGTCGGGGCTGACCACCCGCGGGCGCTCCTTCCTGGCCGCCGGGATCGCGGCCGCGATCTGCGCCTACGTGCTGGGCCAGGACGATCTGCTGCGGGTGGGCCTGCTGCTGGCGGTGCTGCCGCTGATCTGCGCGATCGTCCTGCACCGCACCCGGCACCGGGTGACGGCGGACCGGGGCCTCGCGCCCACGCGGGTGCCCGCGACCGGGGAGGCCCGGGTGCGGCTGCGGGTGGACAACGTCTCCCGACTGCCCACCGGCCTGCTGATGCTCCAGGACCGCGTGCCGTACGTGCTCGGACCCCGGCCCCGTTTCGTGCTGGACCGGGTCGAGCCGGGCGGTCACCGCGAGGTGTCCTACCGGGTGCGCTCGGACCTGCGCGGCAGGTACCGGCTCGGTCCGCTCCAGGTGCGGCTGAGCGACCCGTTCGGGATGTGTGAGCTGACCCGGTCCTTCTCGGCGTACGACACGCTGACGGTGCTGCCGCGTGTGGAGCCGCTGCCGTCGGTCCGCTTCGGCGGCGAGGCGCTCGGGCACGGCGACGGACGGCAGCGTTCGCTGGCGCTGGCCGGCGAGGACGACGTGATCCCGCGCGGCTACCGCCACGGCGACGACCTGCGCCGCGTGCACTGGCGCTCCACCGCGAGGCACGGCGAGCTGATGGTCCGCCGCGAGGAGCAGCCCCGGCGCTCGCGCTGCACGGTGCTGCTGGACACCCGCGCGGTGGCCTACGAGGGCGCGGGCCCCGGCTCGGCCTTCGAGTGGGCGGTGTCGGGGGCCGCCTCGGTGGTGGCGCATCTGCTGGAGCGGGGCTTCTCGGTGCGGCTGCTGACGGATTTCGGTGTCACGGTGACCGGCGAGGGCGGTTCGGGGCACGAGCGGGCGGCGGCGGCCGCGCTGATGATGGACACCCTCGCGGTGATCGACCACTCCGACGGCGCCGATCTGGCGGGCGCCTACGACGTGCTGCGCGACGGGCACGACGGGCTGCTGGTCGCCTTCCTCGGTGATCTCGACGGCGGCCAGGCGGCCTCGGTGGCGCGGATGCGCCGTCGGGGCGGTGCGGTCGCCTTCGTGCTCGACCCGGACGGCTGGACGGGCGATCCGGCGGAGGTGCCGGAGCCGGACGGCCCGCTCTCCCAGCGGCTGCGGGTGCTGCGCGAGGGCGGCTGGACGGCGCTGGAGGTGCCGCGCGGGGCCTCGCTGGAGGAGCTGTGGCGGCAGGCGGACCGGGAGCGGCCGGGTCCGGCCGCGCTGAGCGGGAAGGCACGGGGATGAGCGGGCGGGCACGACTGGCGCTGAGCGCGGCGGCGGCGACGCTGATGGCGTCCTGCGCCATGCTGCCGCTGGTCGACGGGCCCACCTGGCTGGTGCTGTCGGCGCTGCTGGTGGCCGTGCAGGCGGGGGTGGGCATCGCGGCCCGGCGGATTCCGCTGCCCCGGTCGCTGACGCTGCCGGCGCAACTGCTGGTGACGCTGGTGCTGCTGACGCTGGTCTTCGCGCGCGGTGCGGCGCTGGGCGGGCTGGTGCCGGGTCCGCGGGCGTTCCTGCGGTTCGGGGAGCTGCTGGGCCAGGGCTCGGACGACGTCAGCCACTACGCGATCCCGGCGCCGCTCACGGACGGCATCAGGCTGCTGCTGGTCGGCGGGGTGCTGCTGGTGCACCTGCTGGTGGACGCCCTCGCGGTGACCTTCCGGCGGGCGGCACCGGCGGGGCTGCCGCTGCTGGCGCTGTACTCGGTGGCGGCCGGGCTGTCGGACGGGGCCGCGGACTGGCTGTGGTTCCTGGTGGCGGCGGCCGGTTATCTGATGCTGCTGCTCGCGGAGGGCCGGGAGCGGCTCGCGCAGTGGGGCCGGGTGTTCGGCGGGACCCCGCGCGCGGGTGCCCCGGCCGACGCGGTGACGGCCCCGGCGCGCACCGGCCGCCGGATCGGCGTGGTGGCGCTGGGCGTCGCCCTGGTGGTGCCGCTGGCCCTGCCGACGCTGCACGGCGGCCTGCTGGGCGAGGCGGGCTCCGGCGTGGGCGCGGGCAACGGCCGCGGCGGCACGATCTCGGCCGTGAACCCGCTGGTGTCGCTGCGGGACAGTCTGAACGTGGACGACGACCGCCAGGTGCTGTCGCTGCGGCCGAGCGCCGGTGAGGTGCCGGACATGTACGTGCGCATAGTGTCCCTGGACGACTTCGACGGCACCGACTGGAAGCCGTCCCAGCGGCACATCGCTGCGGTGCCGGGGATCTTTCCGGAACCGGTGGGCCTGAGCCAGGACGTGAAGCGCTCCACGCTGCGCACGGTGATCACCGCCGCCGACTGGTACGCGCAGGACTGGCTGCCGATGCCCTATCCGCCGAGCGGGGTCAGGATCGACGGCAACTGGCGGTACGAGCCGGTCGGCATGACGCTGGTGGGCGACCACGGCCAGACCACGCGCGGCAAGACGTACCAGGTGACCAGCCTGGATCTGCGGCCGACCGCGAAGCAGCTCGCCGGGGCACCGAAGCCGCCGGCCGCGCTGGAGCGGGAGTACACGCGGGTGCCGGCCCGGCTGCCGGACGTGGTGGCGCGGACCGCCGAGGAGGTCACCTCCGGCGCGCGGAACCACTACGAGGAGGCGGTGCGGCTCCAGGACTGGTTCTCGGTGGACGGCGGCTTCCGGTACGACACCGAGGTCCAGGTGGGCCGGGGCTCGAACGCGATCGCCAACTTCCTCCGGCGCAAGGAGGGGTTCTGCGTCCACTTCTCCTTCGCCATGGCGGCGATGGCCCGCACCCTGGGGATTCCGGCCAGGGTGGCGGTGGGCTTCGCGCCGGGCACCCCGCAGGGCGACGGTTCGGTGTCGGTGAGCCTGAAGGACGCGCACGCCTGGCCGGAGCTGTACTTCCAGGGCGTGGGCTGGACCCGTTTCGAGCCGACGCCGACGCGGGGCACGACCCCGGCGTACACCCCGCCCGACGCGCCGAGCAGTGCGCGGCCGGACCGGGAACTGCCCTCGCGCGGGGCGTCCAGGGAGCCTTCGGCGGCGGCGACGCGGGGGGAGGACTGTGCGACACCGCCCCGGTCGGGCGCGTGCACCGGTCCGTCGGCCGCCGTCGCGGCGCCGGGCGGGGGCGGGGGTCCATCGGGCGGGCTGTGGGCCGCGCTGATCGCGCTCGGGGCGCTGGCGCTGGTGGTGCTCCCGCTGTCGCCGATGCTGTGGCGGACGCGGGTGCGCGCCCGCCGGCTGGACGGGCACTCGCCGGACCCGGCGGAGCGGACGCAGGCGGCGTGGCGGGAGCTGACCGACAGCGCCTGGGACTTCGGCGTGGCACCGGACGACTCGCTGACCCCGCGCGGGTCGGCGGCCCGGATCGTGCGGTTGGGCCGGCTGGACGGGGAGGCCGAGGCGGCGGTGCACCGGGTGGCGGCCGCGCTGGAGCAGGCCCTGTACGCGCGCGAGCCGCGACCGGCCCCGGATCTCGCCCGGGACGTGCGCCGGGTGATCGCCGCTCTGGCGGTCCCGGTCACCCGCGCCACCCGGCTGCGCGCGCTGTTCGCGCCGCGCTCGGCGCGGCGGCTGCTGTGGGCGGCCGACGCCCGCCGGGCGGCGCTCCGGGCGCGGGCGGCGTCACTGCGGCCGGTACGCCGGGACGCTCCGGGTCAGCAGGGCTGAACGGGTCCCTCCGGGGAGCGGACATGGCTGAGGGGTGACCACCGGTGGACGGTGGTCACCCCTCGTACGTGAAGCCTGTGGGTGTCTTCGGGAGTCGGTCGGCCGGGGTGCTCAGTGGCCCTGTTCGTCCCGGCGGCGCTGCCAGCGGTCCTCGATGCGTTCCATGACGGTACGTTTCCGCCGGACCGGCCGGCGCCTGGTGTGGCCCTTGGGGTGCTCACCCGGCTTGGGTGCCTTGCGCCAGCCGGTGACGGCGAGCACGGCACAGCCGAGCATCACGAGGAAACCGACGACGCTGATCCAAATGAGCTGGGCGACCATACCCGCCATGAGGAGCGCGATACCGACGAGGAAGCCCGCGACCGCCTGATAGACCCGGCGCCGGGTGTACGTCCGCAGCCCGTTTCCCTCAAGCGCCGACGCGAACTTGGGATCTTCGGCGTACAGCGCTCGCTCCATCTGCTCGAGCATGCGCTGCTCGTGCTCCGAGAGCGGCACGGAGTCCTCCTCATCGTGCAGTCGCCGGGGCGACTCTGGGGGGTCCTTTCAGGATAGGCAGGGAATCGCCCCCGTGAAACCCGCCCCTCTGCGCCATCTGGCCAACCGGTCCGTCAGGGCGTCCCGGCTCGCTGAGGCTGTCATTCCCCGGCGGCCGACCCGTCATGCCGGTCGGTGTACCTCGATCATACGGCGCAAACCCCTCGATCGGGGGGCTTGTGGCGTACTCCATCTGCCGTCGCGCCCCTGATCAGCGGCGTGTCCCACAGGGCCGGTTCAGTCTCCGGCGCCTTCCACGGGCCCTTCGGTCACGCGGGTCTCACCGAGCACATGGACCTGGGTGGCCACGGAGTGGAAGGCCGGCAGCTCCGCCACGGCCGCCTCCAGGCGCAGCAGCGCGTCGAGCGCGCCGGGCTCGGTGTCGACCAGGACGCCGGGCACCAGGTCGGCGAAGACGCGTACGCCGTGGACGGCGCCGACGCGCAGGCCCGCGTTCTCGACCAGCGCGGTGAGCTGTTCGGGGGTGAAGCGGTGCGGGACCGGGTCGCCCTCGCCCCAGCGGCCGTCCGGGTCGGCCAGGGCCTGCCGGGCCTCGGTGAAGTGGCCGGCGAGGGCGCGGGCCAGCACGGCGCCGCCGAGGCCCGCCGCGAGCAGGCTGAGCACGCCCTCGGGGCGCAGGGCGGCGACGGCGTTGCCGATGCCCTCGGCGGGGTCGTCCACGTACTCCAGCACGCCGTGGCACAGCACCGCGTCGTAGCCGCCGCGCTCGACCACGTCGAAGAGGCCGAGCGCGTCGCCCTGGACGCCCCGGACCCGGTCGGCGACGCCCGCCTCGGCGGCCCGGCGCTCGAGGGCGAAGAGCGCGTTGGGGCTGGGGTCGACGACGGTGACGCGGTGGCCGAGCCGGGCGACGGGTACGGCGAAGTTGCCGCTGCCGCCGCCGGTGTCGAGCACGTCCAGCGAGTCCCGCCCCGTGGCCTTGACGCGGCGGTCGAGGGCGTCCTGCAGGACGTCCCACACCACGGCGGTACGGAGAGAGGCGCGGGGGCGCGTCGGGTCCGGCACGGCTGTTGACTCCTCGGCACGGCACCGCCCGTTGCCCGGCGGCGCGATGGGGGGCCTCCCCGGCCGGTCACGGGAGGTGCGCGGCAGGTGGAGACACAAGGCGCCTCCACCCTATGGCCTCGCCCGCCGCGCCCGGTCACCCCCGCCGGGTGCGGCGGCGCCGTCTCGCCCAGCGGACGGGAAGGCCCGCGTCCGCGCGGGTCAGGCGGTGTCCGGGCGGGAGCGGGGCAGCACCGGCCGCAGGGCGAGCGTCCGCTCCACCAGGCGCAGGAACATGCCCACGTCGCGTATCAGGTCGTCGGCGTCCCGGACGCCCGCCGCGCCCTGGATGCCCGCCTCGGCGCGGGCGCGGCGGGCGGCGCCGGAGGCGAACAGGGCGCTCCACTCGGTCAGCTCCGGCGCCAGCTCGGGCAGCACCTCCCAGGCGGGCCGAATACGGGTCCGGCGGCGCGCGGTGGCCTCGGGGCGCCCCCGGACGGCGAGGACGGCGGCGGCCGCGCGGAGGGCGGCGAGGTGGGCCAGGGCGTACCGCTCGTTCGGGGTCTCCATGGCGGCGGCCTCGTCCAGCGTGGTGTGGGCCTGGCCGAGCAGGGCGACGGCGGCGGGCGGTGCCGTGGACCGGCGGAGCACGGGGTGGACGTCGCTCGCGGCGGTGGCCGCTGACGAGCTGGTCATGACGAACCTCCTGTCGTCCGGTGACGGCATGGATGCCGTATGCCCACATCGTGCGGTATGCCACTGACAATCCGTTCCGACCTGCTGTTTCACCCCAACTGGGGCCGGAATCAGGGGCATCGGGGAACACCTGTGGGGCATCCGGGCTTTGTCACGCACACCGGTTCGGGCATACTTTTGAACTGACCAGTCAGTTCAAAAGCGGTTCGCTCAGGGGAGAGGCGGGGCTTGTGCACGGCGTGGACGTCACGGCCGAGGGATTCGGGCTCAAAGGGCCACGGGGGTGGGCCTTCCAGGACATCGGCTTCGAGGCCGGACCGGGCTCGCTGATCGCGGTCGAGGGACCGTCCGGCTCCGGCCGCACGTGTCTGCTGCTCGCGCTCACCGGGCGGATGAGGCCGACCAGGGGCGCAGCGGCCGTCGGCGGCCTCGCGCTCCCCCGGCGGATGGGGGCCGTGCGCCGGTTCAGCGCGGTGGCCAACGTCGCCGGGGTGACCGACCTGGAGCCCGCGCTGACCGTGGGCGAGCACCTGCGTGAACGCGCCCTGCTGCAGCGCCGGTTCGCGGACTCGCTGCGGGAGGCGCTGCATCCGCGCCCGCAGCGCGCCCACGAGGCCCGGCTGCGCGCCGACGCCGCCCTGGCCGCCGCCGGACTCGACCTGGACGCGCTGCCGAAGGGCTCGCGTACGGCGGTACGGGATCTGGAGCGGCTGGAGGCGTTGCGGCTGTCCGTGGCGCTGGCGCTGATCGGCAGGCCCCGGCTGCTGGCGGTGGACGACGTGGAGCTGAAGCTCTCGGCGGCCGAGAGCGCCGAGGTGTGGGACCTGTTGCGTTCGCTGGCCCGCACCGGGACGACGGTCCTGGCCGTGTGCCGCACCGCCCCCGGCGACTGCGTCACCGTCTCCACCGCGCCCGCGCAGGGCCGGCCCACCGAAGACCCCGACAGCGCGCCCGCCGAAGAAGCGCCCGCCCAGGACGCCCCCGCCGAAGAAGCCCCCGCCCGAGAGGAGGCCCCCGATGCGCTCACCGAGGCTGGCCGCGCTTGAGCTGCGCCGGTTCGGCCGGGGCCGGCTGCCCCGCGCCGCGCTGGTCGCGCTGCTGGTGCTGCCCCTGCTCTACGGCGCCCTGTACCTGTGGTCGTTCTGGGACCCGTACGGCCGCCTGGACCGGGTCCCGGTGGCCCTCGTCAATGAGGACCAGGGCGCCACGGCGGGCGGGAAGAGGATCCACGCCGGTGCCGACATCGTCAAGGGTCTGCGCGAGCGGCGGACCTTCGAATGGCACGAGGTCGACGCGGCCGAGGCCCGGCGGGGTATGGAGGACGGCACCTACTACCTCTCCCTGACCCTCCCGGCCGACTTCAGCCGCCGTGTGGCCTCCAGCTCCGGCGACTCCCCGGAGACCGGCGCGCTCCAGGTGCGCACCAACGACGCGAACAACTACATCGTCGGCCAGATATCCCGGACCGTGTTCGCCGAGGTCCGCTCGGCCGCGTCCACCAAGACCTCCCGGACCTTCCTGGACCGGATCTTCGTCGACTTCTCCACCCTGCACGACAGGACCGAGACCGCGGCCCAGGGTGCCGACAAGCTCGAGAACGGCCTGGGCAAGGCGGAGAAGGGCGCCCGGAAGCTCGCGGACGGGCTTAAGGAGGCCGACAGCGGCAGCGGGAAGCTCGCCACGGGCCTGACCAGGCTCGACAACGGCGCGGGCGACCTGGAGGAGGGCTCCCGCCAGGTCGCGGCCGGCACCCAGACCCTGGCGGACAAGGTCGACGGCGCGTACGCCGAGGCGGGCCCGTTCCTGAAGCAGAACGGCCGGACCATCGGGGACACCGCCCGGCTGGTCTCCGACTCGGCCCGCACGGTCGGGGACAACCTCGACACCCTGGTCCGGCTCGCCCCCGGCGCCGCGAAGACTGCCCACGCCTCCGCGGCCGTACTGGACCGGGTGCACACGGCCCGCTGCGAGAACGCGCCCGTACCCGACCCGGCCTGCCCCGACCTGGCGAAGGCACAGCGGGCCGCCGACGACGTGGCGGTCGTGGCCGACGACCTGAACAAGGTCATCGCCGCCCAGGGCGGTGATCTGACGGTCATGCGGAAGAACCTCACCACGCTGCGCCGGCAGGCCGACGCCCTCGCCGAGCGCGCCCCGCACCTGCACCAGGACGTCGCCGACGCGGTCGCCCGCATCGACAAGCTGAACGCGGGCGCGAACGCCGTCGCCTCCGGGGCGAAGAAGCTGCACACCGGGCTCGGCACCGCCCGGTCCGGCGCCCGGAGCCTCCACCAGGGCATCGGTACCGCCGAGTCCGGGGCAAGGACCCTGGACAGCGGCCTGTACAAGCTGGCCGACGGCTCCGAACGCCTCGCCGACGGCCTGCACGAGGGCGCCGGGAAGATCCCCGACTACGACGAACGGGCCCGCGACCGGCGGACGGGCGTGATGGCCGACCCGGTCCGGCTCTCCTCCGCCGACCTGCACCGGGCGCCCAACTACGGCACCGGCTTCGCCCCGTACTTCATCCCGCTGTCGCTGTGGGTGGGCGCGATGGTCGCCTACATGCTGATCCAGCCGCTCAACCGGCGTGCCCTCGCGGCCGGCGCCCCGTCCTGGCGGATCGCGCTGGCGGGCTGGCTGCCGGTGCTCGCGGTGGGAGTGCTCCAGACGACGGCGCTGATGTCCGTGCTGCACTTCGGCATCGGGCTGGAGATGGCCAGGGCTGCCGGGACGACCGCGTTCCTGTTCCTGGTCACGGCCTGCTTCACGTCCATCGTGCAGTGGCTCAACGCCCGCTTCGGCGCGGCGGGCCGCATCCTCGTCCTGGCGCTGCTGATGCTCCAGCTCACCTCGGCGGGCGGTACGTACCCGGTGCAGACCAGTCCGGGCTTCTTCAACACCATCCACCCGTACCTGCCGATGAGTTACGTGGTGGCGGCCCTGCGCAGGCTCATCACCGGCGGCGGGCTCGGCCCGGTGTGGCAGGCGTGCGTGGTGCTGACGGCGTTCACGGCGGGTGCCCTCGCGCTCACCGCGCTCACCGCCCGGCGCCGCCAGGTGTGGACGCTCCAGCGGCTGCACCCCGAGCTGAGCCTGTGAGCACCGGGGCGGCGGAGGCGGCCCGGCGGCCCGGCGCACCTGTGAGAATCGGGTGCATGGAAAGCACCAGCCCCACGCCCGGCGGCAGCACGCGCCGCGAGGCCACCCGGCAGAAGCTCTACGAGGCGGCCGTCACCCTCATCGCCGAGCAGGGGTTCTCCGCGACCACGGTGGACGAGATCGCCGAGCGTGCCGGGGTGGCCAAGGGCACCGTCTACTACAACTTCGCCAGCAAGTCGGTGCTCTTCGAGGAGCTGCTGCGGCACGGGGTCGGACTGCTCACCGCCTCGCTGCGGGAGGCGGCCGAGCGGACCGCCCGCGAGGGCGGCGGCGGGGTGGACGCCCTGGACGCGATGGTCCGCGCGGGCCTGGTCTTCATCGACCGCTACCCGGCCTTCACCCAGCTCTACGTGGCCGAGCTGTGGCGCACCAACCGTGCCTGGCAGTCGACCCTGCTGGTGGTCCGCCAGGAGGCCGTGGCCGTGGTGGAGGGGGTGCTGCGCGAGGGCGTGGCGGCCGGGGAGTTCAGCGACGAGATCGACGTACCGCTGACCGCCGCCGCGCTGGTCGGCATGGTGCTGGTGGCCGCGCTGGACTGGAAGGCGTTCCAGGCGGAGCGTTCGCTGGACGACGTCCACTCCGCGCTGTCCCGGCTGCTCCAGGGGCGGGTCAGCGGCGGCTGAGGGCAGCGCGCGAAGGGCGCCGGACCGCGTCCAGCCGGTCCGGCGCCCTCGTGCTCCCCCGTGCTCCCCCGTACGGTTCCCACCGCGGTCCCCCGTGGCCGTCCGGCCACGGGCCCCGTGTCTCGCTTCCGCCGACTGGTCGGCGGAAGGAGCGGCCGGCGGGCGGGACCGTTCCGCCGCCCCGTGTCGGCGGTGCCGGGCCGCGCCCCCTGGCCGTGTCTCCACTCTCCCGTCCGGGCGGCCCCCGGCCCATCCGCGCGGCTACTCATCTGCGCGGATAGGTACGGATACTCAGGCCACCCGCTCCCGGGCCCAGGCTCGGTCACTGTCGGTGGCGGTCGGTAAAGTCGCGGTCATGGCACGGATTGCGGTGATCGGCGCCGGGATGGGCGCGCTGGCGGCGGCCGCCCGGCTGGCCGTCGCGGGCCACCGGGTGACGGTGTACGAGCGGACGGACACGTACGGCGGGGCGGTGCGCCGCTTCGAGCGGGACGGGTTCGCCTTCGACACCGGTCCCGGTCTGCTGCCGCTGCCCGCGGTCTGGCGGGACCTGTTCGTGAAGACCGGCAAGGAGCCGCTGGAGGACCTGGTCGAGCTGGTCCAGGTCGACCCCTCCGCCCGGCACGTCTTCGCGGACGGCACCGAGGTCGCCGTACCCAACGCCTCGCGCGCGGGCGTCGTCTCGGCGCTGGACGAGGCGCTGGGCGCCGGGGTCGGGCACCGCTGGGGCGACTTCCTGGTGCGGGCCCGCGAGACCTGGGACCGCACCCGGCGTCCCCTGCTGGAGGAGCCGCTGTGGCCCGACTGGCAGGTGCTGGCGGAGCGTGAGCCCTATCCGGCCGTCCCGCACAAGCGGCTGCTGCGCACCCGCCGGGCCACCACCCTGGCCGAGGTCGCCCGCTGGGAGCTGCGCGACGGCCGGCTGGAGGCCCTGCTGACCAGCCACGCCCTCGCCCACGGCCTGGACCCGCGCACCACCCCGGCGAGCGCGGCCGTCCTGCCCTACCTGGAGCACGCCTTCGGCACCTGGTACGTGCGCGGCGGCATCCGGGAGCTGGCCCGCGCGGTGTACGAGCGCTGTGTGCTGCGCCGGGTGGAGTTCGTCTTCGGCGCCGAGGTCACCGGGATCGTGGTGAAGGACGGCCGCGCGGCGGGCGTGGAGCTGGCCGACGGCACGGTGGCGGACGCCGACCATGTGGTCGCCGACGTGGACCCGGCGCTGCTGGGCGCGCTGACGGATCATCGGCTGGAGGACGCGGGAGATGTGCGCCCCGGCGTGCGGGGCGCCGCCCGGCTCACCGTGCTGCTCGCCCTGGAGGGCGCCCGGGAGGCGGGTGCCCCGCACCGCACGATCGTCCACGCCCCGGACGCGGAGGCAGAGTTGGACTTCCTGGCGAGTCCGGGCGGCGATCGCCTGCCGGTACCCACGGTGACCGTGCTGCGTCCGGACGACCCGGCGTCGCGGCCGGACGACGGACACGAGGCGGCGGTGGTCTGGGCCACGCTCCCCGCCGGCCTGGACCAGGACGACCCCGAGGCGGTCCGGCGCGGCACGGAACTGCTGCTCGACGCGGCCGGTGCGGCTCTCCCCGCACTGCGTGAGCGCCTGCTCTGGCACGAAGTGCGCACCCCCGCCCACAACTCCGCCGAGACGGGCGCCCGTCACGGCGCGGTCCCGGCCCCCTCACTGGCGGCGGGCGAGGGCGGCTTCCTGCACCCGGCCAACTCCACCCGGCTGCCCGGCCTGTACCGGGTCGGCGGCTGGTCCCACCCCGGCGGCGGGCTGCCGCACGCGGGGATGTCCGGGGCGATGGTGGCCGGACTCGTCGTGGAGGGGCCTCGGTTCCGCGGCTCGACGTGAGCGGCGGCGGCCCTCAGTAGCGGTACTGCTCGTCGTAGCCGGGGTTCTGCTGCTGCGCCTGGCCCTGGTAGGGGTACTGCTGCTCCGGCGGGAGTTCGCCGTTGTAGGTCTCGTCGGTGCGCTGCTGCGGCACCCACACCCCGCCCGCCGGGGTCTCGCCCTGACCGCCGGTGCCGTAGGCGTCCTGGCCGTAGGTCTGCTGGCCGTAACCCTGCTGCGTGTAGCCGGTGTTGTCGTAGCCGCCCTCGTAGCCCTGGGCGGTGGCGTACGGGTCGGCGTAGGCGGGGTACGCCTGCTGGGCGCCGGTGTCGTAGCCCGCCTGGGCGTAGTTCTGCTGCTCGTAGCCCGAGTAGTCGTAGGCGTACGCCTGGTCGGTCTGCTGGGGCTGGGGCTGCGCGGGGGTGCCGTCGCCGTAGACGCCGTAGGTGCCGGTGTCGTCGGGCATCGGCTGGGGCTCGTAGACGGACGTGGTCTCGGCCGCGGTGGGGTCGGCGGGGCGGACCGGGGTGAAAACGTCGTCGCGGTCGTAGGCGTCGTCGTGGTCGTAGCCGTCGGTGGCGTAGGCCGCGGTCGCGGGGCCGGGGTGGTCCTGGCCGAGGTCGGGGCCCTCGTCCGGGCCGGGGGCGCCGAGGACCGGGTCCTGGCGCTCGGCGCGGCCGCGGCGGCGCCTGGTGACGGGGCCGGCTTCCTCGTCGTCGGGTCGCTTGACGGCCCAGCCCGCGGCGAAGCCCTTGCGGAAGGACAGCGTGACGTAGGTCTGGCCGACGGCGAAGGCGATGGCGCCCAGGCCGATGACGACGACCGACGGCATCAGCACGCCGACCACCACACCGAGGAACCCGGTGAAGGCGAGCAGCCGCCAGCGCAGCCGTGCCTTGTACTGCAGCAGCACCTCGCCCAGCAACCACAGCGCGACGATGCCGAACGCGATGTAGAGGACCGTCCAGCCCATGTACGCCCCTCTCCCAGTGACCGTTACGCAGTGTGTCGTATCGCGGTGCGGCCGGTCTAGGCCCGCGGGGGGTGGTGCAGGCCCAGGTTCTCGTAGATTTCCAGCGTCGCCGTGGAGTTGTTGAGCGTGATGAAGTGCAGTCCGGGCACTCCCTCGGCGAGCAGCCGAGCGCAGAACTCCGTCGCGAAGTCGATTCCCAGGGAGCGTACCGCCGCCGGATCGTCCTTCGCCGAGAGGATGCGGTCTTTCAGCTCGGGCGGGAAAAGGGCGTTGCTCAGCTTCGGCAGTCTCTCCAGCATCTTCACGCTGGTGACCGGCAGGATCTCCGGAATGACAGGGGTTTCGCAACCCGCGGCCGCGACCCGGTCGCGCAGGCGCAGGTACGACTCGGGCTGGAAGAACATCTGCGTGATGGCGTAGTCGGCGCCCGCACGGCACTTGTCGACGAAGTGGGAGACGTCGGCGTCCCAGTCGGCGGAGCGCGGATGCATCTCCGGGAAGGCGGCGACGCCCACGCAGAAGTCTCCCGACTCCTTGATGAGGCGCACCAGTTCGGCCGCGTAGGTCAGCCCCTCGGGGTGCGCGACCCAGTCGCCCATCGGGTCGCCGGGCGGGTCGCCGCGCACGGCGAGCATGTTGCGGATGCCGGCGTCCGCGTACTGGCCGATGATGTTGCGCAGTTCGGCCACCGAGTGGTCGACGGCGGTGAGGTGGGCGACCGGGGTGAGCGTCGTGTCGACGACGATCTGCTGGGTCTCCTTGACCGTGGTGGCACGGGTGGAGCCGCCCGCGCCGTAGGTGACGGAGACGAAGTCGGGGGCGACCGCCTCGACCCTGCGCAGCGCGTTCCACAGGTTGCGCTCGCCCTGCGGGGTTTTCGGCGCGTAGAACTCGAAGGAGTACGCCGTCTTGCCGGTGGCGAGGATGTCCCGGACGGTCCGGGCGCGATCAGTCCTGGTGGATGCGGTTCCGAGGGCCATACCCGCAGGTTAGCCACGGGTGGGCGGCTGCCCAACCGGGCACCGGCGATTTGGCCGAATTGCCGGGCGTCTGTCCACCCCTTGGGACAGCGGGGCGCCGGATCCCGTCGCTTCAGACCTCGCGGAGCCGCTTGGCGAACTCGGCCGCGGCGGCGCCCGGATCGTCGGCCCCGGTGAGCGCGCGGACCACGACCGCCCGGCGGGCGCCCGCTTCGAGCACCTGGTCGAGGTTGGCCAGGTCGATGCCGCCGATGGCGAACCAGGGGCGCTCGGTCCCCAGGCCCGCGGTGTACCGGACCAGGTCGAGGCCGGGGGCGTGACGGCCGGGCTTGGTGGGGGTGGGCCAGCAGGGGCCGGTGCAGAAGTAGTCCACGCCGTCCTGGACGGCGGCCGCGGCGGCCTCCGCCTCGGAGTGGGTGGAGCGGCCGGTCAGGACCCCGTCGCCGAGGATCGCGCGGGCGGCGGGCACCGGCAGGTCGCCCTGGCCGAGGTGGAGCACGTCGGCTCCGGCGGCGTGGGCGACGTCGGCCCGGTCGTTGACCGCGAGCAGCTTGCCGTGGCGGGCGCAGGCGTCGGCGAAGACCTCCAGGTGGGCCAGCTCCTCGGCGGCCTCCATGCCCTTGTCGCGCAACTGGACGATGTCCACACCGCCGGCCAGGACCGCGTCCAGGAACTCGGCGAGGTCGCCCTGCTCCCTGCGGGCGTCCGTGCAGAGGTAGAGCCGGGCGTCGGCGAGGCGGGCGCGGGCGGTGTCGGGCATGCGGTGGGTCCCCCGGTGATCGGTGTGCGGGCGTGCGGTGCGTGCGGACGGCGCCCGGCCGGGGCCGGTGCGCCGTCCCTCGGCGCGGTGGGTCAGACGGCCAGCGCCTGGGCCCGGCGCTTCACCTCCGTGCCGCGGTTCTCACTGAGGGCCTGCGCGGGCGTGCCGGGCAGGGAGGCGTCGGGGGTGAAGAGCCATTCGATCATCTCTTCGTCCGTGAACCCGTTGTCCCGCAGGAGCGTCAGGGTTCCGGTGAGGCCCTTGACGACCTTGTCCTCGTCGATGAAGGCGGCGGGGACGTGCAGTGCGCGGTTCTCGCCGCGGCGTACGGCGATGATCTGGCCCTCCTTGACCAACTGCCGTACACGCGTCACCTCGACATCGAGCATTTCGGCGATGTCGGGGAGGGTGAGCCAGGCGGGGACAAGAGCGTCGATCTTGGTGTCAATCTCGGTCACGACATCTAGCCTGCCATCCCCCACCGACAGCCGGTAGTCGGGCCACGTGGCGCGGGGTGCCCGCGCTACTCCGCGACGGCCTGCTTCAGCGGGAGCGCGGGGTCGGTCAGGGCGTCGGCGTCCATGCGCCGGCCCGCCTCGATCAGCCGCTTTCCCTGGGCGAGATCGCGTGGGCGGCCCACCGCCAGCAGGGCGACCAGGCGGTCCTCGCGCAGCCAGCACACGGTCCACGCGGGATCGGCCGGGTCGCCGCGCCACACCGTGCGGTCGGCCGCCACGTGGTGGCCCGCGTACTGCACGAACCGCCCGAACTGCTCGGACCAGAAGTACGGCACCGGGTCGTAGGGCGCCGCGCCCTCGCCCAGGATGTCCGCGGCGACCGTGCGGGGGCCCTGGAGGGCGTTGTCCCAGTGGTGGACGAGCAGCCGCTCGGCGTAGCGGGCCGAGGGGAAGGAGGTGCAGTCCCCGACCGCGTACACGTCCTTCGCCGAGGTGCGCAGCCGGTCGTCGGCCAGGACGTCGCCGTGGGCGCCGAGGGCGATGCCGGAGCCGGCCAGCCAGCCGGTGGCGGGGTGGGCGCCGATGCCGACCACGACGGCGCCGGAAGGCAGCCGCGAGCCGTCGTCCAGCACCACCGCGCCGGGCTCGACGGCCGCCACGCGCACGCCGGTGCGCAGGGAGACTCCGGCGTCGGCGTACCAGGCGGTCATGGGGGCGGCGACCTCGGCGGGCAGGGCGCCGGCCAGCGGGCGGTCGGCGGCCTCGACGACGGTCACCGCGCAGCCCGCCTCGCGGGCGGCGGTGGCGAACTCGGCGCCGATCCAGCCCGCGCCGACGACCACGACGTCGTGCTGCCGGGCGAGCACCGGGCGCAGCCGCTCGGCGTCGTCCAGGGTGCGCAGCAGGTGCACACCGGGCGTCTCGTCGGTGCCGGGCAGCCGCACCGGTTCGGCACCGGTGGCCAGGACCAGCACGTCGTACGGGACGGGTCCCGCGGCGGTGTCCAGTTCGTGGTCGGCGGGACGCACGCCGAGCGCCTCGCAGCCGAGCCGGAGGTCGATGTCGAGCGAGTCGAAGTCCACGTCGAAGGCGGAGCCCTCGGCGGTGCCGAGGAGGACCGCCTTGGACAGCGGTGGCCGGTCGTAGGGCTGGTGCGGCTCCGCGCCGATCAGGGTGACGGGCCCGGTGAAGCCCTGTTCGCGCAAGGCGACCGCGGTCTGCACCCCGGCCATGCCCGCGCCGACGACGACCACGCGCCGTTCCTGTGCCGTGCCCTCCGGGGGCGTCTGCTCGCTCACTCGATCACCTTAAGTCCCGTGACGGCCCGTCAGTCAGTGCCCGCCGGTCGGTTCGTGAGGCCGGCGACCTCTTCGACCACGCTGGTCCCGGCGCCCGGCCCGGACTCCCACTCCCACTCCTCCTCCAGCCGCAGCCGCCCGTCCGGCAGCCCCACGACCGTGGACACGCAGTGCCCACAGGCGGTGGTGCCGTCGTGCCGGAGCTGCACGTACCGGAAGTCCAGCCGGTCCCCGGAGCGGGTGCCGACCAGGTGGCCGCGGACGATGTCGCCGCCCGCGTACTCGGCCCAGACCTGCCCGTCCCGCTCGTGGTAGGCGAACCGGGTGCCGGTGCCCACCTGGCCCGGCGCCTGGTCCGCCACGGGGGCCAGGGTGATTCCGTCGAGCGAGCGGGGCATGGGCGGGCTCCCTGTGGGTGAGCTGGGCGGGCGGCTAGGCTGGCCACCGTAACTGCACTCGCGGGAGCCCGGACGTACCGGGCTGAGAGGGAGGCTTGCGGCCTCCGACCGTACGAACCTGATCCGGGTCATGCCGGCGAAGGGAGGGGCGAGACGCCCATGCCGTCACGTACGTCCGAACCGTCCGGTGCCCCGGACGTCCTCGTCGTGGGAGGCGGGATCATCGGCCTGGTCACCGCCTGGCGCGCGGCCGGGCGGGGGCTGACCGCCGCCGTCGTGGACCCCGAACCCGGTGGCGGGGCCGCGCGGGTCGCGGCCGGGATGCTGGCCGCGGTCACCGAGCTGCACCACGGCGAGGAGGGGCTGCTCGCCCTCAACCTGGCCTCCGCGCGCCGCTATCCGGAGTTCGCCGCCGAGCTGGCCGAGGCCACCGGCCACGACCTGGGCTACCGCCGCTCGGGCACCCTCGCCGTCGCCTTCGACACCGACGACCGTGCCCAGTTGCGCGAGGTGCACGGACTCCAGCTCCGCTGCGGGCTGGACTCCGAGTGGCTGTCCGGGCGGGAGTGCCGACGGCTGGAGCCGATGCTGGCGCCCGGTGTGCGCGGCGGGCTGCGGGCCGACGGCGACCACCAGATCGACCCCCGGCGGCTGGCGGCCGCGCTGCTCGACGCCTGCGAAAGGGCCGGGGTGGCCTTCCACCGGTCCTGGGCCGCCCGGCTCGACACGGCCGGCGACCGGGCCACCGGGATCACGACGGCGGACGGCACCACGCTCGCCGCCGGGCAGGTGGTGCTGGCGGGCGGCAGCCTCAGCGGACGGCTGGAGGGCGTGCCCGAGGCGCTCGTACCGCCGGTGCGCCCGGTGAAGGGGCAGGTGCTGCGGCTGACGGTGCCGCCCCGGTACCGGCCGTTCCTCAGCCGTACCGTGCGGGCCGTGGTGCGCGGCGGGCCGGTGTACCTGGTGCCGCGCGAGAACGGCGAGCTGGTGATCGGCGCGACCAGCGAGGAGCTGGGCTTCGACACCACGGTGACGGCGGGCGGGGTGTACGAGCTGCTGCGCGACGCCCATGAGCTGGTGCCGGGCATCACCGAGCTGCCGCTCACCGAGACCCTGGCCGGACTGCGCCCCGGCTCCCCCGACAACGCCCCGCTGCTCGGCCCCTCCGGCCTCGACGGCCTGCTGATGGCCACCGGGCACCACCGCAACGGCGTGCTGCTCACGCCCGTCACCGGGGACGTCATGGCGGACGTGCTGTGCGGTGCGGGGGTGCCCGAGGTGGCACGCCCGTTCTCGCCACGCCGCTTCGCTGCCGCCCCCACCCCGAACCTGGAGCACTCCGCATGAACATCTCCGTCAACGGCGAGCGCCGCGAGGTGGCGCCGGGCACCGCCCTGGACGCCGTCGTACGCGTCCTGACCCCGGCACCCTCCGGGGTGGCCGCCGCCGTCAACGAGACCGTGGTCCCGCGCACCCGGTGGGCCGAGACCGGCCTCGCCGAGGGCGACCGGGTCGAGGTCCTCACCGCCGTGCAGGGAGGCTGACCATGAGCGTCGATCCCCTGGTCCTCGGCGACCTGACCCTTGAGTCCCGGCTGATCATGGGTACCGGCGGGGCGCCCAGCCTGGACGTGCTGGAGCGCTCGCTGATCGCGTCCGGCACGGAGCTGACCACGGTGGCGATGCGCCGGGTGGACCCCGGTGCGCACGGCTCGGTGCTGTCGGTGCTGGAGAAGCTCGGCATCCGCGTCCTGCCCAACACCGCGGGCTGCTTCACCGCCGGGGAGGCGGTGCTGACCGCCCGGCTGGCCCGCGAGGCGCTCGGCACCGACCTGGTGAAGCTGGAGGTCGTGGCCGACGAGCGGACGCTGCTGCCGGACCCGGTGGAGACGCTGGACGCGGCCGAGACGCTGGTCGACGACGGCTTCACCGTGCTGCCGTACACCAACGACGACCCGGTGCTCGCCCGCAGGCTCCAGGACGTGGGGTGCGCGGCCGTGATGCCGCTGGGCTCCCCGATCGGCTCGGGACTCGGCATCCGCAACCCGCACAACTTCGAGCTGATCATGGAGCAGTCGTACGTCCCGGTCATCCTGGACGCCGGTGCCGGGACGGCGTCCGACGTGGCGCTGGCGATGGAGCTGGGGTGCGCCGGTGTGATGCTCGCCTCGGCCGTCACACGTGCGCAGGACCCCGAGACGATGGCCACGGCCATGCGGCACGCCGTGCGCGCCGGGCACCTGGCGCGGCTGGCCGGACGCATCCCGCGCCGCCATTTCGCGCGGGCGTCCTCACCCGCCGAGGGGCGCGCGGACCTCGATCCCGAGCGCCCCGCGTTCACCTCTCGGGACGGTCACAGCTCTGCTGCAGCCGCTCACCCGGACGGCGCAGCGGGCGCCGCCCCCGCTCACCCCTCGTAGACTCGCCCGCGTGGATACGACCCTTTCGGACCCCCTCCTCGGCCAGGTGCTCGACGGCCGCTATCGCGTCGAGGCGCGGATCGCCGTCGGCGGGATGGCGACCGTCTACCGGGCTCTGGACATCCGGCTGGACCGGGTCCTGGCGCTCAAGGTGATGCATCCGGCCCTGGCCGCCGACGGCGGTTTCGTGGACCGGTTCATCCGCGAGGCCAAGTCGGTCGCCCGGCTCTCCCACCCCAACGTGGTGCAGGTCTTCGACCAGGGCACCGACGGGGGGTACGTCTATCTGGCGATGGAGTACGTCGCCGGGTGCACCCTGCGGGACGTGCTGCGCGAGCGGGGCGCGCTGCGTCCGAGGGCCGCCCTGGACATCCTGGAGCCGGTGCTCGCCGCGCTGGGCGCGGCCCACCGGGCGGGGTTCGTGCACCGGGACATGAAGCCGGAGAACGTGCTGATCGGGGACGACGGCCGGGTGAAGGTCGCCGACTTCGGTCTGGTGCGCTCGGTGGACACGGTCACCAGCACCACGGGCTCGGTCCTCGGCACGGTGTCCTATCTGGCCCCGGAGCAGATCGAGCAGGGCACCGCCGACCCGCGCGTGGACGTCTACGCCTGCGGTGTCGTGCTCTACGAGATCCTGACCGGCGCCAAGCCGCACTCCGGCGACTCCCCCGCCCAGGTCATCTACAAGCACCTGCACGACGACGTGCCCCCGCCCTCGGCTCTGGTGCCGGGGCTGGCCTACGAGCTGGACGAGCTGGTCGCCGCCGCGACCGCCCGCACCCCGGCACTGCGACCCGCGGACGCGGCCGCGCTGCTCGGCGAGGTGCTGCGGGTCCGGGGCTCGCTCACCGAGGAGCAGTTGGACGCGGAGCCGCCGCAGGCGCTGTCGACCGCCCACGACAACGGCGACGACCGTACGAGCGTGCTCCCGCGCGCGCTGACGATGGTCCGGCCGCTGCCGGTCGACGGCGACGGGGAGGACGGCCGCGACGTCACGAGCGTGCTGCACACCACCCGGCTGGAGTCCCCTGCGCCGCCGTCCCGGCGCGGTGGGGTCCGGCCCCGGCGCGGACCGCTGACGCTGCTGCTGGCGGTGCTGGTGTTCCTCGGCGTCGGCGGCGGGGTCTGGTACATCAACTCGGGCCAGTTCACCAAGGTGCCCCCGGTGCTGTCGCGCACCCAGGACCAGGCCGAGCAGCGGCTGAAGTCGGCCGGTCTCGACGTGGGCAAGGTGAAGCGCGCCTACAGCGACACCGTGGACCGGGGCACGGTCATCAGCTCCGACCCGTCGGCCGGCTCCCGCGTGCGGGGCAACGCCTCGGTGGGGCTGACGATCTCCCTCGGCCCGCGCACGGTCGCGGTGCCCAGGGTGGCGGGCGAGCCGCTGGAGCGGGCGCGGGCGCGGCTGAAGTCGGCGGGTCTGGAGCCGGGCATGGTCACGCGCGAGTTCAGCGACGAGGTCGGCCGGGGCTCGGTGATCGGTACGACGCCGGAGGCGGGCAGCGATCTGCACGCCGGTTCGGCGGTCGCGCTGGTCGTCAGCAAGGGCGCCCCCGTCGACATCCCCGACGTCAGCGGCGAGGACGTGGAGACCGCGCGCCAGGACCTGACCGAGGCCGGTCTCAAGGTGAAGATCTCCGGCGAGCGCGTGAACTCCGACTACGACAAGGGCCAGGTCGCCTTCCAGTCGCCGGACGCGGGCGGCCGGGGCGCCGAGGGCGACACGGTCACGCTGACGCTGTCCAAGGGCCCGGAGATGGTGAAGGTCCCGGACGTGACCGGGTCGAGCGTGGACGAGGCGCACCAGAAGCTGGAGGCGGCCGGGTTCACGGTCCACGAGGACCGCGGGCTGCTGGGGCTGTTCGGCGACAAGGTGAAGAAGCAGTCGGTCAAGGGCGGCGACTCGGCGCCCAAGGGGGCCGAGATCACGATCACCATCCGGTGACCGGTCTCACCGCCGCTCCCGGTCAGGGGGCGGCGGGCGGCGTGACACCCTGAACGGGTGACACTCCAGCCGTCCTCCGCCGCGCCCCCGACCGTCCCCGGTTCCCTCCGCAACCCCGTCGGCGCGCATGTGCCGGTGGCCGGCGGACTGCACACGACGGGACTGCCGTACGCCCGTGAGCTGAAGGCGGAGACCGTGCAGGTCTTCGTGGCCAACCCGCGCGGCTGGGCCACGCCGGCCGGGAACCCGGCCCAGGACGAGGCGTTCCGGGCGGCGTGCGCGGCGGAGTCGGTCCCGGCCTATGTGCACGCGCCCTATCTCATCAACTTCGGCTCGCACACCGAGGCGACGGTGGAGCGGTCGGTGGAGTCGCTGCGGCACTCCCTGCGGCGCGGGCGGGAGATCGGCGCGCTCGGCGTGGTCGTGCACACCGGCAGCGCGACCGGCGGGCGCCCGCGCGAGGTGGCGCTGCGGCAGGTACGCGAGCACCTGCTGCCGCTGCTGGACGAGCTGACCTGCGACGACGACCCGTTCCTGCTGCTGGAGTCGACGGCCGGGCAGGGTTCCTCACTGTGCTCGCGGACCTGGGACTTCGGCCCGTACTTCGAGGCGCTGGACTCCCACCCGAAGCTCGGCGTCTGCCTGGACACCTGCCACATCTACGCGGCCGGGCACGATCTGACCGGCCCGGACGGCATGCGGCAGACCCTCGACCTGCTGGTGGACACCGTGGGCGAGGGACGGCTGAAGCTGATCCACGCCAACGACTCCAAGGACGTGGTGGGCGCGCACAAGGACCGCCACGAGAACATCGGCTCCGGCCACATCGGCGAGGACCCGTTCCGTGCCCTGATGGCCCACCCGGCCACGGCGGGCGTCCCGCTGGTCATCGAGACCCCCGGCGGCAAGGAGGGCCACGCGGCGGACGTGGCCCGGCTCAAGCGGCTCAGGGACGGCTAGGCCGCGGCAGCGGCGTGGGGACGGCCGGGGCTACAGCTCCGGGCCGTCGCCCGGCTCCTCCTGGTAGGAGTAGCGCTGTTCCTTCCAGGGGTCGCCGACGTTGTGGTAGCCGCGCTGCTCCCAGAAGCCCCTGCGGTCGGCGGTCATGTACTCCACGCCCCGGACCCACTTGGGGCCCTTCCAGGCGTACAGGTGGGGCACGATCAGGCGGGCCGGGAAGCCGTGTTCGGCGGTGAGGAGTTCGCCGTCCTTGTGGATGGCGAAGATCGTGCCGTCACCGGCGAAGTCGGCCAGCCGCAGATTGGCGCTGAAGCCGTACTCGGCCCACACCATCACATGCGTGACGCCGGGCGCGGGCGGCGCCAGGTCGAGGATCGCGCGGGCGGGCACGCCGCCCCACTCCGCGCCGAGCATGCTGAACTTCGTCACGCAGTGCAGATCGGCCACGACGGTGGCGTACGGCAGGGCGGTGAACTCCTCGTGGGTCCAGGACCGCTTGTCGCCGTCGGCGGTGGCGCCGAAGACCCGGAAGTCCCAGCGCTCGGGGCGGAACTTGGGCACGGGTCCGTAGTGCGTGACCGGCCAGCCGCGCTGGAGCCGCTGCCCCGGCGGTAGCTCTGCCCCTGCCCCCGTTCCAGACGCGCGCTCCACCGGATGACCCATGCCTCCATCCTGACAGACCCGGCGGGGTGCATCCGACCAGCACGCGACAATTCCGGCATTGACCACTAAGCATGCACTTACTGGACTGCCTGGGGTGCCGATGGGATCATGCGGCAGCATCAGCCAGGAATGCCCGGAAGGAGTCCATCCCGATGTCAGGCGACCCCGAGGTCATCGAGCTGCTCAACGAACAGCTCACCGCCGAGCTCACCGCGATCAACCAGTACTTCCTGCACGCCAAGCTCCAGGACCACAAGGGGTGGACGAAGCTCGCCAAGTACACGAGGGCGGAGTCCTTCGACGAGATGCGGCACGCGGAGGCCCTGACCGACCGCATCCTGATGCTGGACGGCCTGCCCAACTACCAGCGGCTCTTCCATGTCTCGGTCGGCCAGACGGTGACCGAGATGTTCCGGGCGGACCGGCAGATCGAGGTCGAGGCCATCGACCGGCTGCGCCGGGGCGTGGAGATCATGCGCGCCAAGGGTGACATCACCTCGGCGAACGTCTTCGAGGCGATCCTCGCCGACGAGGAGCACCACATCGACTACCTGGAGACCCAGCTCGACCTGATCGAGAAGCTGGGCGAGTCGCTCTACCTCTCGACGGTGATCGAGCAGGTCCAGCCCGACGTCGCGGGCTGAGGCGGACCGTCAGGCCGCGTCACCGAGCCGGCGTACGGGCGCCTCGGCGGCGGAGGTGACCAGCACCGGCGGCCGCTGCGCGATCTGGTCGCGGCGCGGGCAGGCGCCCCGGCCCAGCAGGGCCTGGATGCGGCGGACACAACCGCCGCAGTCGGTGCCGGCCTTGCAGGCGGAGGCGATCTGGCGCGGGGTGCAGGCGCCGTCCTGGGCGTGCTGCTTGACCTGCTGCTCGGTGATGCCGAAGCAACTGCAGACGAACACCCGGTCCACCTCCCGACGAGATCGCCGTGTCGCCGCCATCGCCGGATTTCGGTGAGGCAAACCTAACCTAACCCGGCGGTCGGCCGATGGGAAAGCGGAAGGGCGCGGATCTCGTGTGATCCGCGCCCTACTTCACGCTCCGGGCCGTTTCGCCCTCACTGGTCCCGGTACATCTCGGCGACCAGGAACGCCAGGTCCAGCGACTGGCTGCGGTTGAGCCGGGGGTCGCAGGCCGTCTCGTAGCGCTGGTGCAGGTCGTCGACGAAGATCTCGTCGCCGCCGCCCACGCACTCGGTGACGTCGTCGCCGGTCAGCTCCACGTGGATGCCGCCGGGGTGGGTGCCCAGGCCCTTGTGGACCTCGAAGAAGCCCTTGACCTCGTCCAGCACGTCGTCGAAGCGCCGGGTCTTGTGCCCGGACGCCGCCTCGAAGGTGTTGCCGTGCATCGGGTCGGTCACCCAGGCCACCGTCGCGCCGGACGCCGTGACCTTCTCCACCAGCTCGGGCAGCCGGTCGCGGATCTTGTCGGCGCCCATGCGGACGATGAAGGTCAGCCGGCCCGGCTCCCGGTCGGGGTCGAGGCGGTCGATGTAGCGCAGCGCGTCCTCGGCCGTGGTGGTCGGGCCGAGCTTGATGCCGATCGGGTTGCGGATCTTGGACGCGAACTCGATGTGCGCGCCGTCCATCTGCCGGGTGCGCTCACCGATCCACACCATGTGCCCGGAGACGTCGTACAGCTTGCCGGTGCGGGAGTCGACGCGGGTCAGCGCGGACTCGTAGTCCAGCAGCAGCGCCTCGTGCGAGGAGTAGAACTCGACGGTCTTGAACTCCTCCGGCTCGGCGCCGCAGGCCCGCATGAAGTTCAGCGCCTGGTCGATCTCGCGGGCGAGCTGCTCGTAGCGCTGGCCGGAGGGCGAGGACTTCACGAAGTCCTGGTTCCAGGCGTGCACCTGGCGCAGGTCGGCGTAGCCACCGGTGGTGAAGGCGCGCACCAGGTTCAGCGTGGAGGCGGAGGCGTTGTACATCCGCTTCAGCCGCTCGGGGTCCGGGTAGCGGCTCTTCTCGGTGAAGTCGAAGCCGTTGACGGAGTCGCCCCGGTACACCGGCAGGGTCACGCCGTCACGGGTCTCGGTGGGCTTGGAGCGCGGCTTGGAGTACTGGCCCGCGATCCGGCCGACCTTGACCACCGGGACGGACGCGGCGTACGTCAGCACGGCGCCCATCTGCAGGATCGTCTTGACCTTGGCCCGGATGTGCTCGGCACTCACGCCGTCGAAGGACTCGGCGCAGTCGCCGCCCTGGAGCAGGAACGCCTCTCCCTTGGCAACGGCTGCCATACGGGCGCGCAACTGGTCGCACTCGCCCGCGAAGACGAGCGGCGGATAGGTCGAAAGCTCCGCGATCACTTCGCGCAGAGCCTCGGTATCCGGGTATTCGGGCTGCTGCGCCGCGGGCAGGTCTCGCCAGGTCGCCTCGGCGGCCACGGCTCGGGAATCAGCGTTCACGGTCACCCTCTAAACATTACGGGGTCGCAACGGGTGCTCCCGATCCGGCTCGAAGGATGAGACGGCGTGACTGCCACGTGGACGCTTTTCGCCGCGCGGGGCCCGGACGATGGGTTAGAGTCGTTGCCATGTTCGCGCAGACGACTCAGAACTGGTGGTGGACCGCTCCTCCGGCGGCCCGCTGACTGCGCGTATCCCAAGACCTACGCGAAGGCCGCCCGAGGGCGGCCTTCGGTGTTTTCCGGGGTCGTTTCCTCGACCGGCGTCCGCCGTCCCGCTTCCGGGACCGACGCAAGAGGACGTTCATGAACCCGACCGACACCACCGACCTGGCCCGTCTCGCCGACGGTAGCCGCCCCTTCGCCCTGCTGCATCGCCGCACCCCCGGCCGGGACGCCTCCTCGGTGGAGGTGCTGCTCGGTCCGGTCAGCGCCCACGAGGAGCTGGCCGGCCTGCCCGACGAGGGCCTGGCGCTGATCCCGTTCCGCCAGATCCGCGAGCGCGGCTTCGACGTACGCGACGACGGCACCCCGCTGCTGGTGCTGCACCCCGAGGAGTCCTACGAGGTCCCGCTCGCACGGGCGCTGGACACTCTGCCGGCGCACCCGGTGCGGGTCGAGGACGGCGGCTTCGACGTGCCCGACGAGGAGTACGGGGAGATCGTCGGCCGGGTGCTGCGCGAGGAGATCGGGCGGGGCGAGGGCGCCAACTTCGTGATCCGGCGGACCTACCAGGGCGAGATCCCCGGCTTCTCGCGGGCCGACGCGCTGGCGCTGTTCCGGCGGCTGCTGGCGGGCGAGCGGGGCGCGTACTGGACCTTCGTCGTGCACACCGGGGACCGGACGCTGGTCGGGGCGAGCCCGGAGGTGCACGTGCGGATGTCCGGCGGGACGGTGGTGATGAACCCGATCAGCGGGACCTACCGGTATCCGGCCGGGGGCCCGACCCCGGAGCACCTGCTGGACTTCCTCGCCGACGCCAAGGAGACCGAGGAGCTCTCCATGGTCGTCGACGAGGAACTGAAGATGATGTGCACCGTCGGCGACCGGGGCGGCGTGGTCGTCGGCCCCCGGCTGAAGGAGATGGCGCACCTCGCGCACACCGAGTACGAGCTGCGCGGGAAGACCTCCCTCGACGTGCGGGACGTGCTGCGCGAGACCATGTTCGCGGCGACCGTCACCGGCTCCCCGGTTCAGAACGCCTGCCGGGTGATCGAGCGCTACGAGCCCACCGGGCGCGGCTACTACGCGGGCGCGCTCGCCCTGCTCGGCCGGGACGCCGGGGGCGCCCGGACCCTGGACTCCCCCATCCTGATCCGCACCGCCGACATCGCCGCCGACGGACACCTGAAGGTGCCGGTCGGCGCGACGCTGGTACGCGGCTCGGACCCGGCCGGTGAGGTGGCGGAGACCCACGCGAAGGCGGCGGGCGTGCTGGCCGCGCTCGGGGTGCGGCCCGCCCGGCCCCGCGAGGAGCGGGAGCGGCCCCGGCTGGCGGACGACCCGAGGGTGCGGGCCGCGCTGGACGGGCGCCGGTCGGCGCTGGCGCCGTTCTGGCTGCGGATGCGGGAGCCGGCCGCCCCGCTGGGCGCGCACGCGCTGGTCGTCGACGGCGAGGACACCTTCACCGCGATGCTGGCGCACGTGCTGCGCTCGGGCGGCCTGGAGGTGACCGTACGGCGCTTCGACGAGCCGGGGCTCATGGAGGCGGTACGAACGCACCAGGGCCCGGTGGTGCTGGGTCCCGGCCCCGGTGACCCCTCCGACGCGGCCGACCCGAAGATGCGGGTCCTGCGGGAGCTCGCGGCCACCGTGCTGCGCGAGCACCGGCACGGGGTGCTCGGGGTGTGCCTCGGGCACGAGCTGATCGCGGCGGAACTGGGGCTGGACATCGTCCGCAAGCGGGTGCCGTACCAAGGGGCGCAGACCGTGATCGACCTGTTCGGGCGGGCGGAGACGGTCGGTTTCTACAACAGCTTCGTGGCCCGCTGCGACGACGAGGCCGCGCGGGAGCTGGCCGCGCACGGCGTGGAGGTGAGCCGCACGGAGGACGGCGAGGTGCACGCGCTGCGCTCCGGCCGGTTCGCCTCGGTGCAGTTCCACCCCGAGTCGGTGCTGACCGTCAACGGTGCCGATGTGGTGCGGGAGTTGGTATCCGGCCTGCTGACGGCGCGCACCGGCTCGTAGGAGGTCAGCCGAAGAACACCCCGGCCTCCGCGTACAGCTCCGGGTCGACCGTCTTCAGCTCGGCGGTCGCCTCGGAGATCGGGATGCGCTCGATGCGGGTGCCGTGCAGGGCGACCATCTTGCCGAAGTCGCCGTCGTGGACGCAGTCGATGGCGTGCAGTCCGAAGCGGGTGGCGAGCCAGCGGTCGAAGGCGCTCGGGGTGCCGCCGCGCTGGACGTGCCCGAGCACGGTGGTGCGGGCCTCCTTGCCGGTGCGCTGCTCGATCTGCTTGGCCAGCCACTCCCCCACCCCGGACAGCCGCACGTGCCCGAAGGAGTCGTGCGACTCGTCCTTGAGCACCATCTCGCCCTCGCTGGGCATCGCGCCCTCGGCGACGACGACGATCGGGGCGTACGCCGCCTCGAAGCGCGAGGTGATCCAGGCGCACACCTGGTCGAGGTCGAAGCGGTGCTCGGGGATGAGGATGACGTTGGCGCCCCCGGCGAGCCCGGAGTGCAGCGCGATCCAGCCCGCGTGCCGGCCCATCACCTCGCAGACCAGCACCCGCATGTGGGACTCGGCGGTGGTGTGCAGCCGGTCGATGGCCTCGGTGGCGATGTTGACGGCCGTGTCGAAGCCGAAGGTGTAGTCGGTGCCGGACAGGTCGTTGTCGATGGTCTTGGGCACGCCCACGCAGGGCACCCCGTGCTCCTCGTAGAGCGTGGCGGCGACGCCGAGGGTGTCCTCGCCGCCGATGGCGATGAGCGCGTCGACGCCCTGTTCGGCGAGGTTCTCCCGGACCCGGCGCACCCCGTCCTCGGCCTTGAGGGGGTTGGTGCGCGAGGAGCCGAGGATGGTGCCGCCGCGCGGGAGGATGCCGCGCACGGCGGGGACGTCCAGCGGGACGGTGCGGCCCTCGAGGGGGCCGCGCCAGCCGTCCCGGAAGCCGGTGAAGTCGTAGCCGTACTCCTGCACGCCCTTGCGGACGACGGCCCGGATGACGGCGTTGAGGCCCGGACAGTCGCCGCCACCGGTCAGTACTCCCACGCGCATGGTCCGTCCCTTCGCCGCGGTTCCCGACCCAGCCACCGTAATGGTGATACTGGTCACACAACGAGGTGGGAGGGGCGAATCCGGTGAATCACCGGGCCGGGGGTTTGAACCCGGAGTACGGGTCAGTCGTCGTCCAGGCCCCGCTCGATCGCGTACCGCACCAGTTCCACCCGGTTGTGGAGCTGGAGCTTGCCGAGGGTGTTCTGGACGTGGTTCTGGACGGTGCGGTGCGAGATGACCAGGCGTTCGGCGATCTGCTTGTAGCTCAGCCCCTTGGCGACCAGCCGCAGCACCTCGGTCTCCCGGTCGGTGAGCCGGGGCGCGCCCGGTGCTCCGGCGTCCGAGGCGGGCGCGGGCTCGGCGGCCAGCCGCCGGTACTCGCCGAGGACGAGTCCGGCGAGGCCCGGTGTGAACACCGGGTCGCCGACGGCGGTACGGCGCACCGCGTCCAGCAGTTCGCCGGTGGACGCCGACTTCAGCAGATAGCCGGTGGCACCCGACTTCACGGCCTCCAGCACGTCTGCGTGCTCGCCGCTGGCGGAGAGCACCAGGACACGCAGGCCCGGGTCGTGCGCGATGAGTTCCTTGCACACCTGCACACCGGGCTTGGCCGGCAGGTTGAGGTCGAGCACCAGCACGTCGGGGTCGGCGGCCTTGGCGCGGCGCACCGCCTGCTCGCCGTCGCCCGCGGTGGCGACGACCCGCAGCCCGGACTCGGCCAGGTCGCGGGCGACCGCGTCGCGCCACATGGGGTGGTCGTCGACCACCATCACCTTGATCGGCTCCTGCTCGGTCATCGCCGTTCCGCCTTCCCCCGCGCCTCCCGGGCGCTCTTCGGTACCTTCAACTCGACCTCGGTGCCCTGTCCGGGCACGGAGATCACCTCCGCGCTGCCGCCGAGGTCACGCAGCCGTCCCCGGATCGACTGGGCCACCCCGAGCCTGCCCTCGCCCTCGGCGCGGGCGAGCCTGCCCTCCGGGATGCCGGGACCGTCGTCGCGGACGGTGACGACGATCTCGTCGGGCTCGTCCTCGACCAGGATCCAGGCGCGGGCTCCGTCGCCCGCGTGCCGGCGCACGTTGTCCAGCGCGGCCCCCACGGCGGCCGCCAACTCCCGCGCCACGTCCGGCGCGAGCGGTACGGGGGCGCCGGGCTCCGCCAGGCTCACGCGGGACCCGGCGTACGGGGCGAGCAGGGAGCGCAGGTCGAGCGGGCCGTCGTCGTCCGGCGCCGGGCCGGCCGAGGAGCGGGCGGCGGGGAGCACGCCGCCGGCGACCAGGGTGCGCAGGGCGACCTCCTGCTCACCGGCGAGCCGTCCCAGCTCGGCCGCCTCGCCGCCGATGACCACGCCGCGCCGCTGCACCATGGCCAGCACCTGGAGCACGCCGTCGTGGATGTCCCGCGCCAGGCGCTCCCGTTCACGGGTGGCGGCCTCGATCTCCAGGGCACGGGCGAGGGTGCGCTCGGAGGCGCGGGCGACCTCGACGACGTAGCCGATGGCGATGGCGGCGACCCAGACCAGGATCACGTTGTGCACGGTGTCCCGTGCCGGGGCGCCCCGCTCGACCAGGTTGGCCGCGGCGACCGCGGTGGAGGCGCCGGCCGCCCAGCGCCAGCCGCCCTTGAGGGCGAAGGCCAGCACCGCGCCCGCCGTCCAGATCGACGGCAGGGTCGGACCGCCGTCGGCGATCCGGTGCGGGTCGTCGGCGAGCGGGGTGAGCAGGATGCCGAGCACGGCCACGGCCAGGTCGGCCGCGAGGAAGCTCCGGGTGCAGCGGGCCGCACTGGTCACCCGGGTCACGGTGGCCAGCGTCCAGACCACCATGAGGGCGTAGTAGGCGAGGGCCAGCCACGGGCGGACGAAGTGGCCGTAGGCGGTGGCGCCCAGGCCGATGGCGTACAGCATCGTCAGGACGCGGTAGCCGGTGAGCGCGCGCCACAGCGGCAGCTCGACCGACATCCGCAGAACTTGCCCGCCCCTGGCCATGGCCGCCCCCGCCTCCCCCGGGCCGGGCGCGTCAGCCCCCGGCCTGCTCCGCCTTCTCCGCTTCCTTCCCGGCCTTCTCCGCTTCCTTCGCCGCCTTCGCCGCCTCCGTCATCTGCCGCTTGGCGGCGGTGGCGTAGATGTCGACGTACTCCTGGCCGGAGAGCTTCATGATCTCGTACATGACCTCGTCGGTCACCGCCCTCAGCACGAACCGGTCGTGGTCCATGCCGTGGTAGCGGCTGAAGTCCAGCGGCTTGCCGATCCGGATGCCGGGCCGCATCAGCTTCGGCATCACCTTGCCGGGCGGCTGGATCTTCTCGGTGTCGATCATCGCCACCGGGATGACCGGCGCCCCGGTGGCCAGCGCCACGCGGGCCAGACCGCCGGGCTTGCCCCGGTAGAGGCGGCCGTCGGGCGAGCGGGTGCCCTCGGGGTAGATGCCGAACAGCTCACCGCGCTCCAGCACCTCGATGCCGCTCTTGATCGCGGCCTCGCCCGCGCCGCGCGCGCCGGAGCGGTCGACCGGAAGCTGTCCCACACCCTTGAAGAAGGCGGCCGTCAGCCGTCCCTTGACTCCGGGGGTGGTGAAGTACTCCGCCTTGGCGATGAAGGTGACCTTGCGGTCGAGCATCGTGGGCAGGAAGAACGAGTCCGAGAAGGACAGGTGATTGCTCGCCAGGATGGCGGGCCCCTCGGCCGGGATGTTCTCCAGTCCCTCGACCCAGGGTCTGAAGGCGACCTTCAGCGGCCCCCCGATGGCAACCTTCATCGTGCCGTACAACACCCGCGTGCCTCCCGTTTCCGTCGAACAGACCTTAACCCGGACCGCCGCCAATGGCGCCGACGACCCTGGTCGGTGGCGATGCGGTCGCGTACGGTGAAGCACATCCGCCATTTCTTCACCTCACATACCGGAACAGGAGCCCCAAAGGTGCCGGTCCTTCCCGGAGCCGAGCCGTACCGCCACGACGGCGGGGAGGTGGGTGTCCTCCTCTGTCACGGCTTCACCGGCTCGCCCCAGTCGCTGCGCCCGTGGGCGGAACACCTCGCCGCGCACGGCCTGTCGGTGTCGCTCCCCCTGCTGCCCGGTCACGGCACCCGCTGGGAGGACCTGCGGGCCACCGGCTGGCAGGACTGGTACGCGCGAGTCGACCGCGAGCTGTGGCAGCTCTCCGAGCGCTGCGAGCGGGTGTTCGTCGCGGGTCTGTCGATGGGCGGCGCGCTGGCGCTGCGGCTGGCGGCCAGGCACGGCGAGCGGGTCGCCGGGGTGGTCGTCGTCAACCCGGCGAACCGGGTGCACGGCCTCGCCGCGCACGCCCTTCCGGTGGTCCGGCATCTGGTGCCCTCCACCAAGGGCATCGCCAGCGACATCGCCAAGGGCGCCACGACCGAGCTGGGCTACGACCGGGTCCCGCTGCACGCGGCGCACTCCCTGCGGCAGTTCCTGCGCGTGGTGGACGGTGAGCTTCCGCAGGTCACGCAGCCGTTGCTGCTGCTGCGCAGTGCCGTGGACCACGTGGTCCCGGCGGCCGACTCGGCGCGGGTGCTGAGCCGAGTGTCCTCCACGGACGTAACCGAGAGCGTGCTGGAACAGAGTTACCACGTAGCGACGTTGGACCATGACGCGGACCGGATCGTCGAGGAGAGCCTCGCCTTCATCGACCGGCTCGCGCCCCGTGTCGGCAAGGAAGGGACGGCCCCCGTTGGCTGAGCACGACTCCGACCGCGAGGGCCGCGACCCGGACGAGCCGGGTACGCCCTTCGACGAGGACGCCGCCTGGCGGGCCATCGTCGCGGGGTACGGCGACGAGCCGCCGGACCCGCCCGGCTCCCGGCCCTTCCGGTCCATCGTGGACCTCGCCCTGCCGGAGAAGGACGTCGAGCCGGACGAGGAGGACGAGGACGAGGACGAGGCCGCCGAGGCCGCCGAGGACAGCGCGGAGAAGGCGGCGCCCGTACGGCCGCTGGGCAGCTCGGTCGTCTTCGCGCCCGGTGTCGGCCCGCGCGACCACTCGCCGGCCGAGCCCGACG
Organism: Streptomyces seoulensis; assembly: GCF_022846655.1. Taxonomy (NCBI): domain Bacteria; kingdom Bacillati; phylum Actinomycetota; class Actinomycetes; order Kitasatosporales; family Streptomycetaceae; genus Streptomyces; species Streptomyces seoulensis. The sequence goes on along the minus strand of NZ_AP025667.1, from coordinate 1,571,596 downwards.
ACGAGGACGCCGGGGACGACGACGGCGAGGGTCACTTCGTACCGCCCGAGCCCCCGCCGCTGCCCGTCGCCGACACCACCGCCAAGTTCGCCTGGCTCGGGGTGGTCGGCGGCCCGATCCTGCTGCTGCTCGCCGTGCTGCTGGGCTGGGAGATGACCTGGTGGCTGGCGACGCTCGCCATCGGCGGCTTCCTCGGCGGCTTCGTCACCCTGGTGACGCGGATGCGCACGGACGACGACGGCGACGACGACCCCGGCCGGGGGGCCGTCGTCTGAGCGTGGCTACTCGCCCGCCGGGATTCTGAGGGCGGCCAGGACCGGAAGGTGGTCCGTGGCCGCCCTCAGGTCGCTCCCGGTGACGCCGGGCAGGTCGGTGGGCACCCCGCAGGCGAGCACCTCGATGCCCTCGGTGGCGAGGACCGCGTCGATACGGCGGGCGGGGCCCGTGGCCGGGAAGGTGTCCGTACCGCCCCAGGGCGCCACGGCCGCGCCGTCCTGGAGGGCGTCGGCGAGCAGGGTGAAGGCGGGGCCCGCCGGACCCTCGTTCAGGTCGCCGCCGACCACCGCGTGCTCCACGCCCAGCGCGCCGAGGCGGTCGAGGAGCAGGCCGCTCTGGGCTTGGCGCTCGGCCTGCTCGAGGCCGAGATGACAGCTCACGAGGCCCAGCCGGGCCCTGCCGAAGCGGACGACCGCGGTGGCGAGGCCCCGTCGGTGCCGGCCCGGTGTCAGCGGAAGCAGGACGTCCTCGGTGTGCTCGACCGTGGCCCGCAGGGAGCAGAGGACGGCCGGCCCCGCGGCCGGGGCTCCGCCGGTGAGATAGACCAGGTTCGTGGCCTTGGCCAGGCGGGCCAGCTTCTTGCGCCAGCGGAAGAAGCGGGGGGCTTCCTGGAGGAGGAGTACGTCGGGGGCGCAGGCGTCGATGATCCTTGCCAGGGCTTCCGGGTCGTCCCTCAGCGAGCGGACGTTGTAGCTGAGGGCTCGGATGACCGCGGAACCGTCTGACTCCGTCTGGGAGTTGGGGAACGGGGTTGGCATGTGATCAACCTACTCGGGGCGCGGGGATCGTTCCCCGCGCCCCTGAGTCGGTGCACTCACCCGGTCTACATCACCGGGTCGGGCTCCCGGGCCAGGTCCGCCGCGCCGACCAGGCCGGCCTTGTTGCCGAGCTGGGCCGCGATGACGTCGGCCACCGGGCGCCAGTTGCCGCCGACCAGCCAGCGCTTGTAGGACTTGCGGATCGGGTCGAGGACCAGCTCGCCCTCGTCCGAGAGGCCGCCGCCCACGATGAACGCGGACGGGTCGAACAGCGAGGCCAGGTCCGCGAGGCCGGCGCCCGCCCAGCGGGCCAGCTCACGGTAGGAGTCCACGGCCACCGGGTCGCCCTGGCGGGCGGCCACCGAGATGTGCTTGCCCTCGATGCCGTCGGGGGTGCCGTCGCCGAGGCCGAGCAGGATGTCGGCGTTCTCCGGGGTGGCGTTGGCGCGCTGCTTGGCGTAGCGGACCAGGGCGCGGCCGGAGGCGTACTGCTCCCAGCAGCCCTGCGAGCCGCAGCCGCACAGCAGGCCGTCCGGGACCATCCGGATGTGGCCGAACTCGGCGGCCACGCCGAAGTGACCCCGGCGCAGCTTGTTGCCGATGATGATGCCGCCGCCCAGGCCCGTGCCGAGCGTGATGCAGATGACGTTGCGGTGGCCCTTGCCCGCGCCGAACTTGTACTCGCCCCAGGCGGCCGCGTTGGCGTCGTTCTCGACGACGACCGGGAGACCCACGCGGGCCTCGACCTTCTCCTTGAGCGGCTCCTGGCGCCAGTCGATGTTGGGCGCGAAGTACACGGTCGAGCGCTGCCGGTTCACATAGCCGGCCGCACCGATGCCCACGCCGACGATGTCGTGTCCGGCACGCGCGCCCTCCACGGCCGAGGCGATGGCGTCCACGATGGCCTCGGGCGTGCTGGGGGTCGGCACCTTGAAGGTCGAGAGGATGTTGCCTTCCTCGTCGACCACGCCGGCCGCGATCTTGGTGCCGCCGATGTCGACGCCGATGGTGAGTCCCATGAATCCCTCAGTTCCGGTCGAGCCCCGCTAGGGCCAACGGTACCCGAGGCCCCACCGGGACAGACCGTCAGTCCAGGTCGATGCGCTCGCCCGGCCCGGTGCCCTCACCAGGGTCGCGGCGGCCGGCGGGACCGGTGCCGTCAGGGGGCGGGGTGGGTCCGCCGGTGGTCCAGCGCTGCTCCTGGGCCTGGACCGCCGAGCGGTAGGCGGCGAGCAGCTCGCTCCCGGCGGCGGCGAGGTGGTCGAAGACCTGCGGATTGCGTTCGACGACCGGCTCGACGGCCGCCTTGGCCTGCTGGACCATCTGGCGCACGGCCTGCTGGGCGGCGGGTCCGGCGACGGCGCCGAGCAGCGGGGACTGCAGGCCGGAGAGCTTGTCGGCCATGGTGTCCATGAGCCGGCGCAGCTCCTCGGCGGCGGTGCCGGGGGGCGGGGTGCCGGTGCCGCGGCGCCGCGCCTTCTCGGCGGCGAGGTCCTCGGCGGTCGCGGTGGCCCAGGCGTCGGCGTCGGACGCGCGCGGCTCCTTGGCGGTCGCGGGCTCCTCGGGGGTCCGGGATTCGGGTGCGGGGCGCTCTTCGCTCATGGCGGGCTCCTGACTACGGTTCGCGTCTTCGACGTTACCCGAACGGGGGTGTCCGTTCACCGTCCCGTGGCGGGCCACAGGGCGGGGTCGGGCGCGAACCGGACGCACAGCTCGCCGTCGGCCAGCGCGGCTCCGGCGACGGTGCAGCGGCGCAGGGCGGAGGGAAGCGGGACGATCCGGTGGAAGGGTCCGGCGGTGACGACGAGTTCGTCGCCGCGCCGGATCAGGTCGAGGTCGTCCCGCGCGGCGCCGGGCAGCGGGAGGCTCCAGACGAGGGTGCCGTCCTCGGCGAGGCGGTCGGTGACCGGCCACTCCACGGGGGCGGGCGCGGGGTTGACGCCGGGCGGGGCGAGTGCGGTGAGGTCGTCGGTGCCGCGCGGGTCGTGGCCGAGGTGGGGGACGGTGTGTACGTCGTACGCCTCGGCCCAGTCGGCCAGGGTCTTGCGCTGCTGGGCGGCCGGGCCCGCGAGCCAGGTGCCGTCGGCGGACTCGGGCAGGACGCGGTTGGCGATCACGGCCTCGGCGCGCAGTCCGCGCAGGGCGAGGCCGAGTGCGGCGGTGCGGACGGCGTCGTCCCCGGCCGGGCCGGGTTCGGCGACCAGCCGGACGGTGGTGCCCTTGTCGGCGACGACGGCTTCGACGGCGGCGAGTTCGAGGTCCCAGCGGGCGGCCGTCTCGTACAGCCAGTCGGCGGGCATGGGGACCCCGGCGAGGCGGCCGAGGACGGGGCGCAGGGCGCGGGCGGCCTGCCGCTCGGGGGGCAGCAGCCGGCGCAGGTAGCGGCGGAGTTCCTCGGGCAGGGCGAGCAGGGCGAGGGCCTGCGGCAGCGGGGGGAGGTCGACGACGAGCAGGTCGTAGCGCTCGGAGAGGGCGGCGTCGCGCAGGGCGCGCAGGAGGGACAGCTCCTCGGCGCCGGGCAGCGGGGTGACCTCCTCGGCGTCCAGCCGGGAGGCGCCGAGCAGGTCGAGGACGGTGGCGGCGCGGTCCTGGAAGGCGGTGAGGTCCTCGCGGAAACGCCCGCCGGCGTCGGGACGCCAGACGGTGAGGTTCTCGGCGGCCTCGGTGGGCGTGGGTCCCGTCACCGTGCCGAGGGCAGCGCCGAGCGTGTCGGCGCGGTCGGCGCCCAGCACGAGCACGCGGGCGCCCGTGCGGGCGGCGGCCAGCGCGGTGGCGGCGGCGACGCTGGTGCGGCCGCTGCCGCCCGGCCCGGTGATCAGGAGGGTACGCATGAGGCTGAACGGTAACGGAGCCGAAGCCTCTTTCGCGCCGCGCGTCAAGGCAGTTGAGGCCGCCGAAGGGGGCGGGCGGAGGTCAGGAACCCGTCTCGACGCGCTTCTTCAGGCCCGCCAGCGCGCGGTCGATGATGACCTTCTCCGCCTTGCGCTTGATCATGCCGAGCATGGGGATCTTGACGTCGACCGTGAGCCGGTAGGTGACCTCGGTGGCGTCGGTGCCCGCGGGCTTGAGCAGGTAGCTGCCGTCCAGGGAGCGGAGCATCTGGGACTTCACCAGGGTCCAGGAGACCTCGTGCTCGCCGGTCCAGGTGTAGGCGAGGGTCTGGTCGTCCTTGATGGCGCCCGCGTCCATGACGAGGCGGACCTCCTCGGCGCGGCCGCGGCCGTCGGTCTCGAGGACCTCGGCCTCCTTCACCTCGCCGGTCCAGTCCGGGTAGCGGGAGAAGTCGGCGATCACCGCCATGACATCGGCCGGGGCCGCCTCGATCGTGATGCTCGAACTGGTGTGTTCCGCCATCGCCGTGGCTCCTCCAGATGCGGCCGAAGAACGTTCTCTCACGCGCGGGGTGCGCACGTGTGTGCAGCGTGAAGGCTACCGCGCCGCCCCCGGGCGGCCGTCACCCCGGTGCCGCGCGCGGGCCGCTTCACCACTCCAGCGCCCACGGCCTGCCCGTCCCGGCGAAGTGCCCCACGTTCACGCACTCGGTCGCGCCGACGCGCATCCGGCGGGCGAGCGGCTGGTGGACGTGGCCGAAGAGGGAGTAGCGGGGCTTGGTGCGCCGGATGGCGTCCAGCAGGGCGCGGCTGCCGCGCTCGAAGCGGCGGGCGACGGTGTCGTAGACCAGTTCGGGCACCTCGGGCGGGATGTGGGTGCACAGCACGTCCACCTCGCCGACGGCCTCGATCTTCGCCGCGTACTCCTCGTCGTCGATCTCGTAGGGGGTGCGCATCGGGGTGCGCAGGCCGCCGCCGACGAAGCCGAAGACGCGGCCGCCGATCTCCACCCGCTCGCCGTCCAGCACGGTGGTGCCGGGCCGGGCGTACTCGCGCCACAGCGGGGGCATGTCGACATTGCCGTAGGTGGCGTAGGTCGGGGTGGGGAAGGCGGCGAACATCTCGGCGTACTGGCGGCGCACCGCCTGCTCGATGGCGGCGTCGCGGTCGGTGCCGATCCCGGCCCACAGCTTCCGGCCGAGGGCGCGCGCCTCCTCGAAGCGGCGGGCGGTGCGCAGCTCGACGAGCCGGTCGGCGTTCTCCGCGCCGAACAGGTCGGGGAAGATCCCGCGGGAGTGGTCGGCGTAGTCGAGGAAGAGGACGAGATCGCCGAGGCAGATCAGCGCGTCGGCGCCCTCCCCGGCCCGCGCGAGGTCACGGGCGTTCCCGTGCACGTCGCTGATCACGTGGACGCGGGTGCCTCGGGTGCCGCGGGTCCGGGGGCCCCGGGTGGGTGTGGAAGCCATGGCGATCAAGGGTAGAGGTGTGCGGTGTACGTGAACAGTGGCGCTTCTGGCCTGCGGTTACTCGCCCGTTGGTCAAGAGGTGGACTACTGTGCGCCAAAGCAGGTTATCCCGTGTGACGCAGCGAACATCTGGCACGGACCCCCTGTCCCAGAGGTCATACCGACGGGTAACGTCCGGGCAGTCCGGTCGTGCTTCGGAGAACACCCCCGGCAGGCGGGACCCCCCGAGCACCCGCCCGAGCCATGGACCGCACCGTCGCATCACACAGTGTCGTGGCGCCGGCGCCCTACGAGGAGCAGCAGTTTTGCGCGAGTTCAGCCTTCCGGCTTTGTACGAGGTCCCCGCCGACGGCAACCTGACGGACATCGTCCGCAGAAACGCCGCCCAGCACCCGGACGTCGCCGTCATCGCACGCAAGGTGGGCGGAGCCTGGCAGGACGTGACGGCACGGCAGTTCCTCGCCGAGGTGCTCACCGCCGCCAAGGGCCTCATCGCCGCCGGTGTGCAGCCGGGCGACCGGGTCGGCCTGATGTCCCGCACCCGCTACGAGTGGACGCTGCTGGACTTCGCCATCTGGAGCGCGGGCGCGGTCACCGTGCCGGTGTACGAGACGAGTTCGCCGGAGCAGGTCCGCTGGATCCTCTCCGACTCGGGCGCGACCGCCGCCTTCGTCGAGCTGGACGGCCACGCGGCCGCCGTGGACTCGGTGCGCGAGTCGCTGCCGGCGCTCAAGCACGTGTGGCAGATCGAGGCCGGGGGCCTCGAGGAGCTGACGCGGCTCGGCCAGGACGTGTCGGACGCGACCGTGGCGGAGCGCGGCTCCCTCGCCAAGGCGGACGACCCGGCGACCATCGTCTACACCAGCGGCACCACCGGCCGCCCCAAGGGCTGTGTGCTGACCCACCGCAGCTTCTTCGCGGAGTGCGGCAACATCGTGGAGCGGCTGCGCCCGCTGTTCCGCACCGGTGAGTGCTCGGTGCTGCTGTTCCTGCCGCTGGCGCACGTCTTCGGGCGGCTGGTGCAGGTCGCGCCCATGATGGCGCCGATCAAGCTGGGCTGCGTCCCGGACATCAAGAACCTCACCGACGAGCTGTCCGCCTTCCGGCCGACGCTGATCCTGGGCGTACCGCGCGTCTTCGAGAAGGTCTACAACACCGCGCGCGCCAAGGCCCAGGCCGACGGCAAGGGCGCGATCTTCGACAAGGCCGCGGACGTCGCCATCGCCTACAGCAAGGCGCTGGACACCCCGGCGGGCCCGTCGCTGAAGCTGAAGCTCAAGCACAGGGTCTTCGACAAGCTGGTCTACGGCAAGCTGCGCGCGGTGCTCGGCGGCCGGGGCGAGTACGCGATCTCGGGCGGCGCTCCGCTGGGCGAGCGGCTCGGCCACTTCTTCCGGGGCATCGGCTTCACGGTGCTGGAGGGCTACGGCCTGACCGAGTCCTGCGCGGCGACGGCGTTCAACCCGTGGGACCGGCAGAAGATCGGCACGGTCGGCCAGCCGCTGCCCGGCTCGGTCGTGCGGATAGCGGACGACGGCGAGGTGCTGCTGCACGGCGAGCACCTGTTCAAGGAGTACTGGAACAACCCGGACGCGACCGCCGAGGCGCTGGCCGACGGCTGGTTCCACACCGGGGACATCGGCACCCTGGACGAGGACGGCTACCTCCGGATCACCGGCCGCAAGAAGGAGATCATCGTCACGGCGGGCGGCAAGAACGTCGCCCCCGCGGTGATCGAGGACCGCATCCGGGCGCACGCGCTGGTCGCGGAGTGCATGGTGGTGGGCGACGGGCGGCCGTTCGTGGGCGCGCTGGTCACCATCGACGAGGAGTTCCTGGGCCGCTGGGCCGCCGAGCACGGCAAGCCCGCGGACGCGACGACGGCCTCGCTGCTCGCCGACCCGGACCTGAACGCGGCGGTCCAGACGGCCGTGGACGACGGCAACGCGGCGGTGTCGAAGGCGGAGTCGGTGCGCAAGTTCCGTATCCTGCCGACCCAGTTCACCGAGGAGTCGGGCCACCTCACGCCGTCGCTGAAGCTCAAGCGGAACGTGGTCGCCAAGGACTTCGCGGGCGAGATCGAGGCCATCTACGCGAAGCAGCCGGCCTCCTGACCCACCATCGAAGAGAGCGGCGCCGGGGATTCCCCGGCGCCGTTTCGTCAGAGCAGCACCTTCAGCCGTTCGGCGAGCAGGTCCCAGCGCCACTTCTCCTCGACCCAGCCACGGCCGCGCTCGCCCATCCGGCGGCGCAGTCCCTCGTCGGCCAGCAGGGCGGTGATCCGCTCGGCGGCCTCGGCGGGTTCGCCGCCCCGGACCACCCAGCCGGTCTCGCCGTCGAGGACGGCGTCCGGGGCGCCGCCGGAGTCACCGGCGACGACGGGCAGTCCGGTCGCGGACGCCTCCAGGTAGACGATGCCGAGCCCCTCCACGTCCAGACCGCCGCGCCGGGTGCGGCACGGCATGGCGAAGACGTCCCCGGCTCCGTAGTGCGCGGGCAGTTCGGCCCAGGGCACGGCGCCGGTGAAGCGTACGGAGTCCGCGACGCCGGTCTCGGCGGCCAGCCGGCGCAGGTCGCGCTCGTAGGGGCCGCCGCCGACGACGAGCAGCACCGCGTCCGGCTCGGCGGCCAGGATGTGCGGCATGGCCCTGATCAGGGTGTCCTGGCCCTTCCTCGGCACCAGCCGGGAGACGCACACCACGACCGGCCGCTCGGTGAGCCCGAGCCGGGCGCGCACCTCGTCCCCGCCGGAGCCGGGGTGGAAGGTCTTCTCGTCGACACCGGGCGGCAGTTGGACCATCCGCCCGGCCGCCTCCGGGGTGAGCGCGGACGCGATCCGGGACCGGGTGTACTCGCCGAGGTAGGTGAGCGTGTCGGTGGACTCGCCGATCCGGCGCAGCAACTGACGGGCGGCGGGCAACTGGGCCCAGCCCGCCTCGTGACCGTGGGTCGTGGCGACCAGCCGCTCGGCGCCGGCCTGGCGCAGCGCGGGCGCCATCAGGCCGAGCGGCGCCGCCGCCCCGAACCAGACGGAGGTGCAGCCGTGCTCGCGCAGCAGTCCCGCCGCCCGCCGGGTCGCCCCCGGAGTGGGCAGCAGCATCGTCGTACGGTCGCGTACGAGGGTGAAGGGCTGCTCGGCGTCGAAGGCGGCGGTCGCCTCGGCGCCCTCGCGGCCGCGCTTCCAGGTGGAGGCGTAGACCACGAGCCGGTCCGGGTCCAGGCGCAGCGCCATGTTGTGCAGGAACGCCTGGATGCCGCCGGGCCGGGGCGGAAAGTCGTTGGTCACGATCAGGGTCTTGTGCATCGCCGCCGACCCTACCGGGTGGGCCGCCGGGGCCCGGGTCCGGCGGAGTCTGTGGCAGGGGCACGGCCGTAAAGGACATCATGAGTCTTCCGACGCGCACGACACACGACCGAACGGCAGGGGATCACGTGGACACGAAGGGCGCCGGGCGGTTCCCGGCGTGGCTCGCGGCGGTGTGGGCGGTGACCCGCGCGGCACTGCTGCTGTCCGTGTTCAAGGTGTTCACCGTCACGGGCCCGGACGTCACCTCGGACGTGTCGGTGATCTACCGCGGCTGGTACGAGGTCCTGCGTCAAGGAACGTTTCCGCTGGACGACGTCACCTGGCAGTACCCGCCCGCGGCCGCGCTGGCGGTCCTCTCCCCCGGCCTGCTGCCGTTCCTGGACTACACGGACGCGTTCTTCGTCCTGGCCTGCGTCACCGACCTCGCGGTGCTCTGCCTGCTGCTGCGCTACGGCGGGCAGCCGGAGCGGTCGCGGCGCGGGGCCTGGCTGTGGACGGCGGCCGTCCCGCTGCTCGGGCCCACGGTGTACGCGCGCTACGACGTGATGGTGACCGCCGTGGCCGTGGCCGCGCTGCTGGTGGCCGCCCGGCATCCGCGCGCGTTCGGGGTGCTGACCGCGATCGGGGCGATGGTGAAGGTGTGGCCCGCGCTGCTGCTGGCGGGCTCCTTCCGGCGCCGTCCGTGGGCGTCGGCGGCGGTCACCGCCTCCGGGCTGGCCGCGCTGTTCGCGGTGTCGATGCCCGGCGCGTTCGCCTTCCTGACCTTCCAGCGGGACCGGGGCACCGAGGTGGAGTCGCTGGGGGCCCTGGTCTTCCATGTGGCCCGGCACTTCGGCTGGGAGGGCCAGGTGCTGCTGAACTACGGCTCGATCGAGTTCCTCGGCCCCTACGTCGGGGTGGTGAGCACGGCCGCGCTGGTGCTGACCGGGGCCGCGTTCGGCTGGCTGGTGCTGTGGCGGCTGCGGGTGGCCCGGACCGACGCGCTGACGCTCGCGGAGGCCGCGTTCACGGCGGTGCTGCTGTTCACGGTGACCAGCCGGGTGATAAGCCCGCAGTACCTGGTGTGGCTGATCGGGCTGGCGGCGGTGTGCCTGACCCACCGGGCGACCCGGATGACGGCCCCCGCGCTGATGGTCGCGGCGGCCTCCCTGGTGACGGTGCTGGAGTTCCCGCTCGGCTTCGTCCACGTGGTGACGAGCGACTGGTACGGCGTGACGCTGATGTTCGTGCGCAACGGCCTGCTGGTCGCCGCCTCCCTCGTCGCGGCCCGCCGCCTGTGGCGCTCCACCGTGTCCCCGGAGCGGGACGCGCCCGCCCCTGCCTCGGCGGAGCACGCGGACGGGAAGACCGTCTCGCCCTGAGGGCGCTCAGCCCAGTTGGTCCCGCGTGTAGGCCCGCCACCGGGCGGTGAACGCCTCCGGGGTGGTGTCCAGCACCTTCGCCAGCGCGCTCCCGACCGCGCCCGCCCGGGTGCGGTGGGCACCCACGGCCCGGTAGAAGGCGCGCAGCCGGTCCTCGCCCCACCGGTCGGCGATCATCCGGCAGGCCAGCCAGCCGGACTCGTAGGACCGGGCGAGCCCGGCCGGGTCGCCGGTGAAGCCGAAGTCCTTGTCGGCCGGGAGCGCGGCCGGGGTGCGCCCGTCCGCGACGGCGCGGGTGAGTTCGGGGGCGACCTCGGCGGGGGTGCGGGTGGTGCCGAGGTAGCCGGTCCAGTCGGCGTACCCCTCGGACAGCCAGAGCGGGGTGGCGGCGGTGGTCGCGGACCGGGTGGCGACATGGGCGGTCTCATGGGTGAGCACGACCTGTTTGCCCAGGTCACCGAGGATGGCGTACGCCTCCGGGTTGACCACCACCCGGTCCGCCGGGGCCTGGCCGGCGCCCGGTGTCTCGGCGGTGGTGACGGCGGCGATGCCCCGGTACTGGGCGGCGGGCGAGCCGAGCAGGGCGGCCATGCCGTCCAGCGAGCGGGGCACGAGGACGACGACCCGCCGCGCCCAGCGGGCGCCCCAGGCGCGGGAGACGGCCGGTACGGCGCGGTCGGCGAGCCGGGCGTAGCCGCGCAGCTCGGCGGCGCTCTGCCCGGTGCCCAGCACCAGGCTGTGGGCGCCGGTGACGGCGGTGACCGGGCCCTGGTCCCAGAGCTGCTCCCCGGCGCCGTGCGCGGCCCGCTCGGCGGTGACGTACCAGCCGCCGTCTGCGGTGCGGCTCAGGGTGAGGGTGCGGCGGGCGGTGACGGGTGCGGTGTCCTGCCCGGCGACCCGGTAGCGCAGTTCGGCGTCGGCGCTGGTGCCGTCCCGGCGCAGGGCGGTGACCCGGTAGGTCCAGGAGGCCAGCGGAAGCGCCCGGAGCCGGGCGTAGGGGGTGCGGGTGCCCGTGGTGCCGTACGCGGCTTCGTCGTGGCCGAGCAGGGCGGCCGCCCGCCGGTCGAGCACCCGCTGCACCTCGGCCCGCTCGGCCTGGTCCGGGGGCGGGTGGCCGCATCCGGCGAACGCCGACAGGAGCAGCAGGCACAGTCCCGCCGCCGCTGTCCGCCACGCGCTGTTCCGGCCGGCCACGCTCCGATCGTACGGGGTACGGGCACGGCTCAGGGCCGGGTCACCGCGGAGACCGGGAGCATCCCGACGGAGTCGTAGCGCACCGGGGCGCCGGGGTGGGGTGCGTGGATGACCTGGCCGTTGCCGACGTACATCGCGACATGGCTGGCGTCGGAGCGGTAGATCACCAGGTCGCCGGGGCGGGCCTGGGAGAGCGGGACGCGGTGTCCGGCTTCGCGCTGGGCCTGCGAGGTGCGCGGCAACTGGACGCCCGCCCTGGCGTACGACCACTGCATCAGCCCCGAGCAGTCGAAGCCGGAGGGTCCGTTGGCGCCCCACACATAGGGTCTGCCGAGCGCGGAGCGGGCGGCGGCGAGGGCGGCGGCGGCGCGGGAGCCGAGCGCCCCCGGGCCGGTGAGGTCGGGGCGGCCGGAGCGGGAGCCCCGGGTGTACTCGGCGCGGTCGGAGCCGGGCAGCGCGTCGAACAGCCGCCGGGCGCGGGCGAGTTTCTCCCGCACGCTCCGCTTGTGCGCGGCCACCGCCTCGCGGCTGCGCTCCAGGTCGCCGAGCGTGGCCACCGCCTCGGCGCGCTCCTGCGCGAGGTCGCGCAGCGCGCCCCGCAGTTCACGCAACTGCCCGGCCTGCCGGGCGCCGATCCGGTCGACGACGGACGCCTTGTCGAGGTAGTCGTCGGGGTCGGCGGAGAAGAGCAGGGCGACCGCCGGGTCGAGGCCGCCGGAGCGGTATTCGGCACCGGCGAGCGAACCGAGCTGGTCCCGCAGGGAGTTGACCCGCTGCTGGGTGCGGGCGATGTGGTCCTGGGCGTCGTGGACCTCGTGGCGCAGCTTGTCCGCGCGCTCGTCGGCCCGGTCGTAGTCCTCGGTGGCGCGCTCCGCCTGGGCGTAGAGCCGGTCCAGTTCGGCGCGGGCGCCGTCGCGGGGCGCCGCGTGCGCGGCGGGTACGGCGCCGAGGGCGGCGGCCGCGGCCGACAGCACGCACAGGGCGGCCGCGCCCCGGTCGCATCCGGGTGTTGCGGCACGGCGATGGGACGCCACGGCGGTCCTTACGCTGGACGACGGTTACCGTCCCCCGGCGCGCGGAGGGCCGGAGCCCTCGGTGCCGGGGAAACGCGCCAGACAGTAGCCGCAGGGACACCCACCGGCCAACGACCGCCGTGGGCACACACGGTGACGCCCCGACGCCGACGCAGGTCAGCGGCGGGGCGCCAGGGGTCGCGCGTTGCCGTGATTCGCCCGTTCGGGCGGGTGTGGCGGGTCGGCCGGGGGTGTCGTCAGACCCGGACGCCGAACATGAACGGACCGCCGATGGTGCTCATGGACTCGTAGCGGACGACCGTGCCGGTGCGCGGGGCGTGCAGGACCTGGCCGTTGCCCGCGTAGAGACCGACGTGGTGGATGTCGTTGAAGAAGAAGACGAGGTCGCCGACCTGGAGGTCGCTCGTGGAGTAGATCCGGGTGCCGATGTTGGCCTGGGACTCGGAGGTGCGCGGGATGGAGACACCGGCCTGGGCGTAGGCCCAGGAGGTCAGACCCGAGCAGTCGAAGGTGGCCGTGCCGGTGGCGCCGTAGGAGTACGGCTTGCCGATCTGGCTCTGCGCGGCGGAGAACGCGGCTCCGGCGCGGCCCGATGCGGGGACGGCGTTGCCGAGCTGGACGCGCTCGCTCGAGGAGCGGTCGGCGCGCTGCTGTTCGGCGGCCAGGGCCTGCTTCTCCTTGGCGGTCAGGGTGTTGAGCAGGCGCTGCGCGTCGCCCAGCTTGCCCTGGACCTCCTTCTTCTTCTTGCCCAGCTCGGTGCGGGTGGAGGCGAGGTCCTTGAGCTTCTCGGTGGCCTCGGCGCGGTCCTGGGCGAGTTCGCGCTGCTTGTCCTGGATCTTCTTCAGCGCCTCGACCTGCTGACCGCTCAACTGGTCGAGCGTGGACGCCTTGTCGAGGTAGTCGTCCGGGTCGGCGGAGAGGAAGAGCTGCACCGAGGGGTCGATGCCGCCGCTGCGGTACTGGGCGGTGGCCATCGAACCGAGGCCGTCGCGCAGGTTGTTCAGGTCCTGCTGGCCGCGGGCGACGTTGTCCTGGATGGTGGAGATCTCCTTCTGGAGCTTCTCCTGCTTCTCCTTGGCGCCGTTGTACTTCTCGGTGGCCTGCTCGGCCTGCTCGTAGAGCTTGTCGACCTGCGCCTTGACCTCGGTCTTTCCGGGCTTCTCGCTCGGGGCTGCGTTGGCCGCGTTCGCGCTCAGCGCGACGGCGGCGGCGGCCGCGGTGGTCAGCACGGTGACACGCGTGCGGCTCGGCTGCTTGGGTCGACGATGGGACGCCACTGAGGACGAACTCCTTCTTGTGAGTGATCACCCGCTCGGAGGTTCGAACCGACCCTAGTGACCCAGTTGTGATCAGTTCAAATCCTCACAGCAAAAAATCCAGTCTCCCGCTGCATTCTTTGCACTCAACTCACACCAAGTGACGTCCGATTGACCGTACGTCGTCCACAGACGCCACCAATACGGGCATCCGACACGTCCGTTGGGCGTTCAGGACAGGCGCTTGAGAAGTACCGCAGAGGCCACGGGACGGGCACCGGCGCGCGCGACGCCGTCCGCGACCTCGCGGTCGGTGGAGGCCACGATGACCGGACGGCCGGGCGGTTCGGCGCGCACGAGCTGGCGGATCAGCTCGTCGGCGGTCACCCCCGGCTTGGAGAACAGCACCCGCACGCCGCGCGGCGGCGCGAGCAGTACCGGCGCGGCCAGCTCGGCGCCGTCGAAGACACAGGTGACCTCGGCACCGGTCTGCGCGGCGAGCGCGGAGAGCTGGCCGAGCAGTCTGAGCCGCTGCTTCTCCAGCGGCATCTGCGGATAGCCGGTCTTGGTGACGTTGTAGCCGTCGACCACCAGATGCGCCTGCGGCAGCGCCAGCAACTGGTCCAGGATCGCCGGGTCGTGCTCGGACAGGGCGCGGGCGGCGATGTCCTTGGGGCTCATCCGGCCCGGCTCGACCGCGTCCACGGTCTCGGCCGGACGCACCGACACCGGCGGCAGCGCCAGTTCCCGGCGCAGCCCCTGGGCCGCCTCCAGCACGGTGTCGAGCAGCAGCCGCACCCGCATGTCCTCCACGCTGCGGCCCTCGCGGACCGCGCGGCGGGTCGCCTCGAGGGCGGCCTCCGACTCACCGAGCCGGCCCTTGAGCCGGCGGGACTCGCTCTCGGCGGCCGAGAGGGCCGCCTGCCCCTCGGCCCGCACGGACTCGGTCTCGGCGCGCTCCTTGCGCAGCGCGGCCTCACCGCGCTTGACGTCGCTCAGGGCCGAGCGCAGCTTGCGGTGCAGCGAGTCGGTCTCCTTCTTCGCCGCGTCCAGCTCGGCGCGCAGCCGGGCGGTCTCGGCGCGGGTGTGCTCGCGGGCCTCGGCCAGCGCCTCGCGGAGCTTCTCCAGCTCGGCCCGGCTCTCCTCGTCGGCGCGCTCGGCGTCCGCGCGCTGGGCCTCCTCGCCGGCCGCGGCGACCAGCTTGGCCCAGCCGGGCGGGCGCAGCACATAGGCGGCGGCCGCAACGTCCAGGGGGTCGGCGGCCGGGGGCGGGGAGCCGGCTTCCAGCGCCCCGCACAGCTCCGGCTGGGTCTCCTTGTAGCGCTCGCCGATCCGCTGCCGGAAGAGTTGTTCCGTCTCCAGCGCGGCGGCCATCGCGTTCCCGGCGAACTTGGCCCGCCGGTTCGGGGCGAACCGGGCGTACTGCCGCAACTGCGCCGGCAGTTCGGACATGGTCAGGGCACCGAAGGCGTCCGAGACGATTCCCACGACCCGGCGGCGCACGCCGTCGGGCAGCGGACGGTCAAGCACCTCGGCGGTGCCGTCCTCCGGCCCCCCGCCCGCGGTCTCCACCATCCGTCACACCCCAATGCCTGACATGCCTCAACCCGCCTGCTTCCGTCCCGCGCGGACCGCTCCGCCCTAGGAGGCGGCGCCCGGCCTGTCCACGAGTTCCACCTGGTCCACCGCGTTGCACCAGCGGCAGCGGACCGACTCGATGGTCTCACTGACCACCTCGCGTTCCTCGACGGTCGGTTCCCCGGCCAGGTCGAGGTGGACGTACTCCACGGCCTTGGAGGAGCGGGTCACGTCGAACCGGGTGAGGTTGCCGCAGAGGGTGCAGCGCCAGCGTGTCGTGGCGGTCGGCGGAGGAACCGTCATCGCGCAGCTCGCTTCCTTCTCGTCGCTTCTCTGGTCGTCACCCCGGCCGTGCCCTCGGGCCGTCCCGGGTGGTCGCGCGCCGGGTCCCGGCGCGTGTGGCCGTAACCCTACGGCCTGCCGGGTGTTCACCGCCCGCCTGCCCGAAGCGGCGAGGCGGTCTGTACCAGTGCGTCCGGTTACGTCATGCTCTGTATTCATGATCAGAGAGTGGAGCACGACCGCCGCCCGGACCGTCAGAGCGGTCCGGGGTGCCCCGGCGCCGCTGACGTACGGCCTCATCGCCCTGTGCTGCCTGATCTTCCTGCTGGGCCCGGCCTCCGGGTTCACCCGCGCGTACGGCACCGGGGAGGCGCTGCTCGCGGCGCAGCGGGCGTACTTCCGGCACTGGGGGGTGATCCCGGCCGGACTCTTCGCGGAGCCGGTGCGCGAGGCGCTCACCCCGGTGACCGCGCTCTTCGTGCACGGCAGTTGGGTGCATCTGCTCGGCAACATGCTCTTCCTCTTCGTCTTCGGCGTGCTCACCGAGGAACGGATGGGCCGCGTCGAGTTCACCCTGTTCTACGTCGGCTGCGGCTACCTCGCCCTGCTCGGGTACGCGCTCGCCAACGCGGACTCCGAGCAGTCCCTCGTCGGTGCCTCGGGGGCGATCTCGGCGGTCCTCGGAGCGTTCCTCCACCTCTTCCCGCGGGCCCGTGTCACCAGTCTCCTCCCGTTCCTCTTCTTCCTCCCGTTGCGCTTCCCGGCCTGGGTGGTGCTGCCCTTCTGGGCCGGACTCCAGTGGTACGCGGCGGGCCGCGCCCCCGAGGGCCCCGGCGTCGCCTACCTCGCCCATGTGATCGGCTTCTGCATGGGCTTCGGCTACGCCTGGCTGCGGTACGGGAGGAAGCAGCGCGCGAAGGACGGGCCGGGCGAGGCTAGAGTTGGGCCCGCCCCGGCTCCGGCGTCCAAGGGAGAGAACCAGCCGTGATCACCGCGATCGTCCTGATCAAGACCAGCGTGGACCGGATTCCGGAGATCGCCGAGCAGATCGCCGCGCTGGAGAGCGTCAGCGAGGTCTTCTCCGTCACCGGCACCTACGACCTGATCGCCATGGTGCGCGTGGCCCGCCACGAGGACCTCGCCGAGGTCATCCCCGGCCGCATCAGCAAGATCCCCGGCGTGGAGGGCACGGACACCCACGTCGCCTTCCGCACCTACTCCCAGCACGACCTCGAAGCGGCCTTCGCCATCGGTCTGGACAGCTAGCTCCGGACGAGCCGGCGGGCCTCAGCTCTCCGGGACGCAGCGGCCGTTCTCCGTGCGGTAGGTCCACCTCGCACCCTGGGTGACCAGTTCGCGTACCGCCGTCACGAAGCGGGTCACGTCCTCCTCGGGGGTACCCGCCCCGAAGCTGACGCGGATGGCGTTCAGCGTCCCGGTGCCGCAGCCGGTCCGCGCGGCGGGGGCGGTGCCCAGAAGTGCGTGGACCAGGGGGTGCGCGCAGAAGAGGCCGTCGCGGACGCCGATGCCGTACTCGGCGGAGAGGGCGGCGGCCAGGTGGGAGCTGTCCCAGCCGTCGACGACGAAGGAGAGCACGCCCACGCGCGGGGCCTCCTCGCCGAAGAGGGTCAGGACCCGCACCTCGGGCACCTCGGCGAGACCTGCGCGGAGCAGGCCGAGCAGGTGCCGCTCGCGGGCGGCGAGGGCCTCGGGGCCGGCCTCGGTGAGCGCCCGGCAGGCCGAGGCGACGGCGTAGGCGCCGATGACGTTGGGCGACCCCGCCTCGTGCCGGGCGGCGCCCTCGTGCCACTCCACCTCCAGCCCGCCGTCCGCGCGCCGGGCCACCGTGCGGCTGGCGCCGCCGCCCGCGAGGTACGGCTCGGCCGCGGAGAGCCAGTCGGCCCGCCCGGCCAGCACCCCGGAGCCGAAGGGCGCGTACAGCTTGTGCCCGGAGAACGCGATCCAGTCGACGTCCAGCTCCCGCACGCTCACCACCTGGTGCGGCACCAGTTGGGCGGCGTCCAGGACGATCCGCGCACCGTGGGCACGCGCGGCCGCCGCCAGCTCGCGCACCGGCCACAGCTCGCCGGTGACGTTGGAGGCGCCGGTGACGCAGACCAGCGCGGGGCGGGCGGTGTCGCGGGCGGCGAGGGCCCGCTGAAGCGTGCGCACGGCCGCGCCGGGACTGCGCGGGGCGTCGAGGAAGGTTACGTCGGCCTCGCGCCAGGGCAGCAGCGCGGCATGGTGCTCGGTCTCGAAGACGAACACCTCGCACCCGGCGGGCAGCGCGCGGGCCAGCAGGTTCAGCGAGTCCGTGGTGGACCGGGTGAAGATCACCTGGTCGTCGTCCCGGCAGTCGAGGAACTCCGCGACCGTGCGGCGGGCGTTCTCGAAGAGCTCGGTGGAGAGCTGCGAGAGGTGCCCGGCACCCCGGTGCACGCTGCCGTAGTACGGGGCGTAGGCGGCGATGTCGTCCCAGACCCGCTGGAGGGCCGGGGCGCTGGCGGCGTAGTCGAGCGCGGCGTAGCCCACCTCGCCCCCGGTGACGAGCGGCACGGTGACGTCCCGGCCGAGCACGGGCAGCGGGGCGGGCAGGGCCTGGGTGGCGGTGGGGGCAGGGGCGCAGGCGGTGCTGACGGACATGGCTGAACTCCCGTGAGGCAGGCCGGAGTCACCGCGCGGGCAAGGGCATGCGGGCGCGGCGCCGGAGGACGCGGAGAAGAGAGGAAAGGGGTGTGCGGAGGCGGGGCTCGGCGGCCCTAGCGCATTCGCTTGCTCACGGAAGAAAGCTCCCTCGTACGACCAGGACCCCTGGCTCTTCGAGGGGTCCGCGCTTGCCGTGGACCTCGTGGACCACGGCCTGGTCCTCACCCGGAGCACCCCGCCACGGACGGAGGGTTGCCGGACAGCCGGCCGGGGCCGCATGGCTGTCGCTCATGACCTGAGAGGGAAGCTAGCCGGGCTGATCGTCCGGCGCAACCGGCGTCCGGATGCCGGAACGCCGAAGCGGCGGGGAGCCACCGCTCCCCGCCGCTTCGGAAGAACCGGACCGCTACCGGTTGCTCGAAGCCACCCACCGCTCCAGCGTGCGCGCGGCCGCCCCGGAGTCGATGGACTCGGCGGCCCTGGCCATGCCCGCCCGCAACTGCTCGGCCAGCGGCTCACCCGTCGGGTCCAGCGCCACCAGCGCGGCCGCCGAGTTCAGCAGCACCGCGTCCCGCACCGGCCCCGTCTCACCCTCCAGCACCCGCCGGGCCACCATCGCGTTGTACGCCGGGTCTCCCCCGCGCAGCGCCTCCACCGGCACCAGCTCGATGCCGACGTCACGCGGGTCGAAGACCTCCTCGGTGACCTTGCCGTCGCGCACGATCCACACCCGCGAGGGCGAGGTCGTGGTCAGCTCGTCCAGACCGTCCTCGCCCCGGAAGACCAGCGAGGAGTTGCCGCGCTCGGCGAAGACGCCCGCCACGATCGGCGCCATGGCGAGGTTCGCCACGCCCACCGCCTGGGACCGCACCCGCGCCGGGTTGGTCAGCGGACCGATGACGTTGAAGACCGTACGGATGCCCAACTGGCCTCGGGCGGCGCCGACATGACGCAGTGCCGGGTGGAACTTGACCGCGAAGCAGAAGGTGATCCCCGCCTCCTCCGCGACCTCGGCGACCCGCTTCGGCGTCAGCTCCAGATTGACGCCGAGCCGCTCCAGCACGTCCGAGGAGCCGGAGGCGGAGGACGCGGCCCGGTTGCCGTGCTTGATGACCTTCGCCCCGGTGCCGGCGACCACGATGGAGGACATCGTGGAGATGTTCACCGTCTTCGCGCCGTCGCCGCCGGTGCCGACGATGTCCACGGTCCGGCCGGGCACCTCGATCACGTTGGCGTGGTCGTACATCGCCCGGACGATCCCGGTGATCTCCTCGACCGTCTCGCCCTTGGCCCTCAGGGCCACCAGGAAGCCCGCGATCTGGGCGTCCGTCGCCTCGCCGCGCATGATCCGGTCCATCGCCCAGGCGGTGGCGTCGGCGCTCTGGTCCCGGCCCTCCAGCAGGGCGTTCAGTACCTCGGGCCAGGAACGGCCCGCCGCGGTGTCGCCTCCAGCGGGGGTCACAGCTCTCATCAGCCGCTCCTGGGTGTGTGAGGAAGTAAGGTCCTGCGGGCACGCGGGGTGCCCGGTCCCACCTTATCCAGCCTGAACAGGGCGAAGGGCCCCGCCGGTGTTCCGGACGGGGCCCTTCGGCCGTGGCGTGGCGACGCGGGGATCAGTGGTGGCCGTGGCCGCTCGTGATCTCCTTGTACTCGTCGACGGTCGGCTTCTCGATCTGGTTGTCCTTGCCGTAGTAGGCGTTGGACAGCTTGACCCGCAGCCGCTCCGTGGGCTTCACCTTCCGCTCGACCCCGTTCTCGTCGACCGTGGCGCCGATCTGAGCGGGCTCGTACTGGTGGTGCGCCGTGAGGGTGTGGAGCTGCTCCTGGCTGAGCGGCTCGTGGACCTCGATGAACTCACCGTGCGGCAGGCGCTTGATGATGCCGGTCTCGCGGCCGTGCAGCACCTTCTCCTTGTCCCGGCGCTGGAGGCCGAGGCAGATCCGCTTGGTGACGATGAACGCGATCACCGGTCCGGCGAAGAAGAAGATCCGGACGAACCAGGTGACCTGGTTGATCGACAGGTGGAAGTGGGTGGCCCACAGGTCGTTGCCACCGCCGACCAGACCGATCATGTACACCGTGACCCAGGCGACGCCGAACGCGGTACGCGTCGGGGCGTTGCGCGGGCGGTCCAGGATGTGGTGCTCGCTCTTGTCGCCGGTGACCCAGGACTCGATGAACGGGTAGACGGCGATGGCCATCAGCACCACGCCGAACAGCACCAGCGGGATGAACACGCCCAGGACCAGCGTGTGGCCCCAGAAGTTGATCTCCCAGCCCGGCATGTAGCGGACCAGACCCTCGGCGAAGCCCATGTACCAGTCGGGCTGGGCGCCGGTGGAGACCTGGTCGGGCCGGTACGGACCCATGGCCCAGATCGGGTTGATCTGCGCGATGGCCGCGATGGCCGCGATGACACCGAAGACCAGGAAGAAGAAGCCTCCGGCCTTGGCCATGTACACCGGCAGCAGCGGCATGCCGACGACGTTGGTCTCCTTCTTCCCCGGACCCGCGAACTGCGTGTGCTTGTGGTAGAAGACCAGGATCAGGTGCGCCACCATCAGACCGAGCATGATGCCCGGCAGCAGCAGGATGTGGATCGAGTAGAACCGGGCCACGAAGTCGTGGCCGGGGAACTCGCCGCCGAAGAGGAAGAACGAGATGTACGTGCCGACGATCGGCATGGACAGGATCGCGCCCTCGGTGAAGCGCACACCGGTGCCGGAGAGCAGGTCGTCCGGGAGCGAGTAGCCGGTGAAACCGGTGAACATGCCGAGGACGAACAGCAGGAAGCCGAACAGCCAGTTGACCTCACGCGGCTTGCGGAACGCACCCGTGAAGAACACGCGCATCATGTGCACGAACATGCCCGCGAGGAAGATCAGCGCGGCCCAGTGGTGGATCTGCCGGATCAGCAGACCACCTCGCACATCGAAGGAGATGTGCAGGGTCGAGTTGAACGCCTCCGACATGAGCTGTCCCTGGAGCGGGACGTAACTGCCGTGGTACTCCACCTCGTTCATCGACGGGTGGAAGAACAGCGTCAGGTACACACCGGTCAGGATGATGATGAGGAAGCTGTACATGCAGACTTCGCCCAGCATGAACGACCAGTGGTCGGGGAAGACCTTGCGCATGTTGGCCTTGGCCAGGGAGTAGATCCCCAGCCGGCCGTCGGCCCAGTCGGCGACGCGCTCGCCGGCCGGGGCCTTCCCGCGAGAGCGGGACGGTTCGTTCGCTGCAGTACTCATCCGCGCTCCCAGAATGCAGGACCGACGGGCTCCGCGAAGTCGCCGAGCGCCTCGAGGTAGCCCTCGTCGTTCACACCGATGCGGAGCTGCGGCAGGGCGTGACCGGCGGGGCCGAAGATCACTCGGGCACCGTCGGAGAGGTCGAAGGTGGACTGGTGGCACGGGCACAGCACGTGGTGCGTCTGCTGCTCGTACAGGGAGATCGGGCAACCCACGTGGGTGCAGATCTTCGAGAACGCGACGATGCCCTCGTGGGACCAGGCCAGTTCCTGCTTGTCCTTGATGTCGTTCGGCTGGAGCCGGACGATCATCAGGGCCGCCTTGGCGATCTGGTCCTGGAAGTCCTCGTCCGTCTCCTCCAGGCCCTCGGGCTTGGCGAAGGTCAGCGAGCCGACGGCCACGTCCTCGGGACGCAGCGGCTCGTTGGTGTTGACGTTGACGAGGAGCTTGCCCTTCGCCCACAGCGTGTGGCGGAGCGAGTTGTGCGGCAGCGGACCGAGGTCGCGCAGCAGCATGACGCCGGAGAGCGGCACCAGCGCGAGCGCGCCGAACATGGTGTTGCGGATCAGCTTGCGACGGCCGATGCCCGACTCGACGGCTCCCTGGCGGAAGTCGTCGAAGACCTGGGCGCGGACCGTCGGCTCCGCCGCGATCGGGTGGCGCTCGGCCACCATCTCGACGTCGGACATCAGGGTGCGCGCCCAGTGGACGGCGCCCGCGCCGATGCAGAACAGCGCCGTACCGAGGGTCAGGCCCAGCGCGAAGTTGAGCGCGCTGAGGTGACCGATCGGGAAGACGAAGATCGACTTGTCGTGCGGGATCGTCACGTACGACACGATGAAGCCGAGGGTGGCCAGCATCGAGATCGTGAACAGCAGGGCGACCGCGCGCTCGGACCGCTTGGCGGCCCGCTCGTCGATGTCCTGGGCACGGTGCTCGTGCGGCGGCAGACCCGGATCGGCGAACGGGGTCTCCTCGTCCGCGACGCTCACGGAGCCGTGCGGGTGGTCCTGCGCGGCGGGCAGGTTCTCTTCTGGAATGTCTTGGCTACTCATGACTTCTTGGCCTTTGCGGTCCGAGCGGCGACCCAGATGGCGACCGCGATCAGCGCGCCCAGGCCGAAGATCCAGGCGAACAGACCCTCACTGACCGGGCCGAGTCCGCCCAGCTCAAGGCCGCCGGGGTTCTCGGTCTCGCTGCTGTTGACCGCGTTCAGGTACGCGATGATGTCCTTCTTGTTCTTCTCCGACATCGTGGTGTCGGGGAAGGACGGCATGTTCTGCGGGCCGGTCTGCATGGCCTCGTAGATGTGCTTGGGCGCGACGCCCTCGAGGGTCGGGGCGTACTTGCCCTTGGTGAGGGCACCACCCTTGCCGGTGAAGTTGTGGCACTGCGCGCAGTTGGTGCGGAACAGCTCGCCACCCTTGGCGATGTCCGCGCCGTCCTTGGAGTACTGCTCCTTCGTCGGCACACTCGGGCCGGCGCCCAGCGACGCGACGTACGCGGCGAGCTGGTCGATCTGGGCCTGGGTGTAGATGGGCTTCTTGCTCGGGATCTGCGCCATCTGCGAGGAGGACGCGGGCATACGGCCGGTGCCGACCTGGAAGTCGACCGAGGCGGCGCCGACGCCGACCAGGCTGGGGCCGTCGGAGGAGCCCTGGCCACCGGTGCCGTGGCAGCTTGCGCAGCCGACCTCGTAGAGCTTCTTGCCCTCCTTGATGGTCAGGGACTGGGAGGTTTCATCGGCCTGTGCCTTGCCCGCGGGCGCGAACACGGCATACAGCCCCCCAGTGGCCGCCAGCGCGAGGAGTAGGACGACGACCGCCGCCAGCGGATGGCGTCGTCGTGCGGAGAGCTTTTTCACGGATTACCCCGGTGTCAGGATCTTCTGCGTCGGTGCTGCTGGATGTGCGGGACGAATCCCCGCTACTTGATCAGGTAGATCGTGGCGAAGAGGCCGATCCAGACCACATCGACGAAGTGCCAGTAGTAGGACACGACGATGGCGGCGGTCGCCTGCTCGTGAGTGAACCTCTTCGCCGCGTAGGTGCGGCCGAGGACCAGCAGGAAGGCGATGAGTCCGCCCGTCACGTGCAGGCCGTGGAAGCCGGTGGTCAGGTAGAACACGGAACCGTAGACGTCGGAGGACAGCGAGATGCCGTCCTTCTTCACCAGTTCCGTGTACTCGAAGATCTGTCCGCCGATGAAGATCGCACCCATGATGAAGGTGACGATGAACCATCCGCGGAGCTTCTTCACGTCCCCGCGCTCGGCAGCGAAAACGCCGAGCTGGCAGGTCAGGGAGGAGAGCACCAGGATCGTGGTGTTCGTCGCGGAGAAGGGCACGTTGAGGGCGTGCGCCATCTCCTTCCAGTGATCCAGTCCGGTCACCGATCGAGCGGTGAAGTACATCGCGAAGAGGGCCGCGAAGAACATCAGCTCGGAACTCAGCCAAATGATGGTTCCGACGCTGGTGAGGTTCGGCCGGTTGACCGAGGGGTGCGCGTGCCCGGTATCTACTGTCGTTGCTGTCGCCACGACCGACATTATGTCGGTCGCTTATCTCGCCCTCACTCCGGGGGTGCCGTTCGGAGTGTCTTCGCCTGTCGTACCGGTGTTGACGTGCTGTCCGGGGGAGTAACATCCGGCCCGGACAGGCCCGTCCGTACGACGCCGACGTCTCGGAGGAAGCATGCAGCCGACCGCCAC
Organism: Streptomyces seoulensis; assembly: GCF_022846655.1. NCBI lineage: Bacteria > Bacillati > Actinomycetota > Actinomycetes > Kitasatosporales > Streptomycetaceae > Streptomyces > Streptomyces seoulensis. The sequence continues at coordinate 1,547,647 of NZ_AP025667.1, read as the reverse complement.
CGTGCTGGTGTACAGCGACGACTCCAACACCCGCGAACAGGTACGGCTCGCCACCGGCCGACGGCCCGCTCCGGACGTGCCGCTGGTGGAGTTCGTGGAGTGCGCCACGCCCGAGGCCGTGGTGCGCGAGGTGGACCGGGGCGGCATCGACGTCTGCGTGCTGGACGGCGAGGCGGTGCCCATGGGCGGCATGGGGGTGTGCCGCCAGCTCAAGGACGAAGTCTTCGACTGCCCGCCGGTGTTGCTGCTGATGGGCCGTCCTCAGGACGCCTGGCTGGCGACCTGGAGCCGGGCCGACGCGGCGGTGACGCTGCCGGTCGACCCGATGGAGTTCGCGGAGGCCCTGGCCTCCCTGCTGCGCCGCAAGCGCCTCCAGAGCGCCTAGGACGGCCCGCTGCGGGGGTGCGGGGACCCGTCCGGCTCCCGCACCCCGGCGCATCACGCGGCGGCGGGCCGCAGGCGTACGGAGTCCCTGGGCGCCGAGCTGTCCTGAGGGGTGCCGGACAGGGCGCTTCCGGCGCTCCACTTCTGCCAGTCCAGGTTCCAGTCGCCGAAGCCGTTGCCGAAGTCCTCCATCGCGTGGCCGCCGGAGTTCACGACCTTGACGACGTCCCCGGCGCGGACGTGGTCGTAGAACCACTCCGCGTTCCCGGTGCTCATGCCGGTGCAGCCGTGGCTGACGTTGGCGTAGCCCTGTGAGCCGACCGACCAGGGCGCGGCGTGCACGTACTCACCCGACCAGGTGACACGGGTGGCGTAGTAGACCGGCAGGTCGTAGGAGTCGGCGCTGCCCTCGGCGATGCCGACGGTGGTACCGCGCATCCGTACGAAGTACTCCTTCTCCAGGACCACCTTGACGCCGTTGCGGGTCTCGAAGCCGGGCTTGCCGGTGGTGACCGGGATGGTGTTGATCGCCTCACCGTTCTTGTAGAACGTGAGCTGGTGCGTGGCGGCGTCCGTGATGGCCTCCACGCGGTCACCGGTGGTGATCTTCAGATCCTTGCTCTTCCCGCCCCAGAGCGTGTCGGTGATCTTGATCCCGTCCAGGTTGCTGTGCACCTGGATCGTGGCGTGGGCCGGCCAGTACTCCTTGGGGCGGTAATGGAGTTCCTTGTCACTGACCCAGTACCAGGCGCCCTGCGCGGCCGGGACGGATTCGACGCGCAGTCCGCTCTCCACCACGGCCCGCTGGGCCTTGTCCTTGACCGGCTGGTCGAGGGTGGCGGTGATGGGCTGCCCGACGCCGTACTCCCCCGCCTGGGGCCCGAAGGCGACGCCCAGGCTCTTCTTGCCGGTCGTCTTGGTGGTGTCGAAGGTGAGGACCTTGCGCCCGGGGGAGCCGTCCTCGCCCTCGGTGCTCACGCGGACCGTGTAATGGGCGTTGGAGGCCAGCGGGGAGGTGCTGTGCCAGCGTCCGCCGTCGGCGGCGAGTTCGCCCGCCACATAGCGACCTGTGGAGTCCATGGCGGTGACGTCGGTGATCCGGCCCTCGCCGCTCTTGAGAGTGACTTCCAGGGGCTTGTCCGGGTCGGCCCGCTTCGCCGTGTCGGTGGGCGCGTTGAAGACGATCTGGTCGGCTGCGTCGTACGGATCGGCCGACAGGGCGTTGCCGTCCGAGCCGCAGCCGGTGACGCCCGCGCCGAGGGCGGCCACCAGCAAGGCGCAGCAGACGACAGTGCGGGTCCGCGCAGTGTGGTTCATATGATCACGCTATGAGACGAAGAGATCACTGGCACGGCGCGTAACCCGTATGAGGGACGGACACTGCGGCAAAGGGAGGAGCCCGGACCCTCCTGATGGAGTGTCCGGGCTCCCGCCGTTTCCCGCGCTGTGTTACTGGGTGCGGTTCTCACCGCGGTAGTACTCGAACACCCAGCCGAACAGGCCGACCATGATGAGGGGTGCCGAGAAGTACAGCAGCCACCAGCCGACCGCGATGCCCAGGAAGGCCAGGGCGCCGCCGACGGCCAGGGACAGCGGCTGCCAGCTGTGCGGGCTGAAGAAGCCCAGCTCGCCCGCGCCGTCCGCGACATCGGCCTGCTTGTCGTCCTGCGCGCCCGCGTCGACCCGCCGGGCGGTGAAGCCCAGGTAGAAGCCGATCATGATGCACAGGCCGAAGGCCAGGAAGAGCGCCGTGGTGCCGGCCGGCTCCTTCGACCACACGCCGTACACGACGGCCATGATCAGGACGAAGATGCTCAGCCAGAAGAACATCCGACCCTGGATCTTCACTTGCCGGCCTCCTTGCTGCCCTGGATGGAGGCGCCGTGACCGGCGTGCTCAAGCTGCTCGAGGGCTGCGATCTCGGGGTGGTGCAGGTCGAACGCCGGCGATTCGCTGCGAATCCGCGGCAGGGTGAGGAAGTTGTGCCGCGGCGGCGGGCAGGAGGTCGCCCACTCCAGCGAGCGGCCGTAGCCCCACGGGTCGTCGACCTCGACCGGCTTGCCGTACTTGGCCGTCTTCCAGACGTTGTAGAGGAACGGCAGGATCGACAGGCCGAGCAGGAACGAGGCGATCGTCGAGACCGTGTTCAGCGCGGTGAAGCCGTCGGCCGCCAGGTAGTCGGCGTACCGGCGCGGCATGCCCTCGGCGCCCAGCCAGTGCTGGACCAGGAAGGTGCCGTGGAAGCCGATGAACAGCGTCCAGAAGGTGATCTTGCCCAGACGCTCGTCCAGCATCTTGCCGGTGAACTTCGGCCACCAGAAGTGGAAGCCGGCGAACATCGCGAAGACGACCGTACCGAACACCACGTAGTGGAAGTGCGCCACCACGAAGTACGAGTCCGAGACGTGGAAGTCCATCGGCGGCGAGGCCAGGATGACACCGGTCAGACCACCGAAGACGAAGGTGATCAGGAAGCCGGTCGTCCAGAGCATCGGTGTCTCGAAGGACAGCGAGCCCTTCCACATCGTGCCGATCCAGTTGAAGAACTTCACACCGGTCGGGACCGCGATGAGGAACGTCATGAAGGAGAAGAACGGCAGCAGTACACCGCCGGTGACGTACATGTGGTGCGCCCACACGGTCACGGACAGACCGGCGATGCCGATGGTGGCCGCGATCAGACCCATGTAACCGAACATCGGCTTGCGCGAGAACACCGGGATGATCTCGGAGATGATGCCGAAGAACGGTAGCGCGATGATGTACACCTCTGGATGGCCGAAGAACCAGAAGAGGTGTTGCCATAGCAAGGCCCCGCCATTGGCGGCGTCGAAGATATGGGCCCCGAACTTGCGGTCCGCCTCCAGGGCGAACAGCGCGGCGGCCAGCACCGGGAAGGCCAGCAGGACCAGCACACCGGTCAGCAGCACGTTCCACACGAAGATCGGCATGCGGAACATCGTCATGCCGGGCGCGCGCATGCAGATGATCGTGGTGATGAAGTTGACCGAGCCGAGGATCGTGCCGAAGCCGGAGAAGGCCAGACCCATGATCCACATGTCGGCGCCGGCACCCGGCGAGCGGACCGCGTCCGACAGCGGGGAGTAGGCGAACCAGCCGAAGTCGGCAGCGCCCTGCGGGGTGAGGAAGCCACCCACGGCGATGGTCGAGCCGAACAGGTAGAGCCAGTAGGCGAACATGTTCAGCCGGGGGAACGCCACGTCGGGCGCGCCGATCTGGAGCGGCATGATCCAGTTGGCGAAGCCCGCGAAGAGCGGGGTGGCGAACATCAGCAGCATCACGGTGCCGTGCATCGTGAACGCCTGGTTGAACTGCTCGTTGGAGATGATCTGCATGCCCGGACGCGCCAGCTCGGCACGCATGAGCAGCGCCATCACGCCACCGATGAGGAAGAACGCGAACGACGTGACGAGGTAGAGCGTGCCGATCGTCTTGTGGTCAGTGGTCGTCAGCCACTTGATCACGACGTTGCCGGGCTGCTTGCGCCTGATCAACAACTCGTTGTCGTTCGAGTCTTCGGCCGCGCCGGCACCCTGGGGTTCATTGAGGATGCTCACAGGTTGTTCGTCTCCCGGTTCTTCTCGTGGCTCGTCTGCGCGATGCCGGCGGGAATGTAACCGGTCTGCCCCTTCTTGGCGAGGTCCTTGAGGTGCTGCTCGTAACGCTCGGGGGAGACGACCTTCACGTTGAACAGCATCCGGGAGTGGTCGACGCCGCAGAGCTCAGCGCACTTGCCCTTGAAGGTGCCCTCCTGGTTGGGAGTCACCTGGAAGGCGTTGGTGTGGCCCGGGACGACGTCCTGCTTCATCAGGAAGGGCACGACCCAGAAGTCGTGGATGACGTCGCGCGAGGTCAGCACGAAGCGGACCGTCTTGCCCTTGGGCAGCCACAGCGTCGGACCCGGGTTGCCGGTCTGCGGGTTCCGCGTGCCAGGCGTGCCGACGTCGTAGACGCCGCCGGCCTTGGCCGGGAACTGCTTGAGGAACCGGTCCGGGATGGAGGCCAGGTTCGGATCGGTCTTGGCGTCGCCGGTGGAACCGGGCACGCTCTCGATGTAGTTGAAGCCCCAGCTCCACTGGAAGCCGACCACGTTGACCGTGACGTCCGGCTTCTTCTCCAGGCTGAGGAGCTTCGACTCGTCCCGCGCGGTGAAGTAGAAGAGCACCGAGACGATGATGATCGGAACCACCGTGTACAGCGCCTCGATGGGCATGTTGTACCGCGTCTGCGGCGGAACCTCGACCTTGGTGCGGCTGCGCCGGTGGAACATGGCGCTCCACAGGATCAGGCCCCACACCAGCACGCCGGTAGCGAGCGCGGCGGCCCACGATCCCTGCCACAGGGAGAGGATGCGGGGAGCCTCTTCCGTGGTCGGGGTGGGCATACCGAGGCGGGGGAAGTCCTTGTATGTGCAACCGGTCGCGGTCGCGAGGACCAGGCCCGCGGTCAGTGCCTGCAGCAGCTTCCGCCGCATCGGGCGCCGCGGCTTGGGGGTACCGCCCACGCCTTTCGGGCGAAGGGGGAGGTCGGAGCCGTTGGGACTCACGTAGCGCCTTCCCGAGAGTCTCGCCCGCGCGGTCGGCTGCGGCCTTCTCGCTGGTCGGTCGCCGCCCTGCGTCGGGCAGGGGTTTGGATGTTTATGCGGACCAAACCCTAGCCGACGGTCTCCGGCGGTTCGCGGGGAGGGGGGCATACGCGTCGTCGGGTCGTTCTGGGGGGTGTTGGCGCGGAGCCAATCGCCGTTCTTGTTCCGGTTTGGAGGTTTGTGCGGCGCCGTCGTGGCGGATCGCGCGGTTCCCGGCGCCCCTGGGGCGGGACCGGCGCGCCGGAGTTCTACCGTTGCCGTGTGTCCTACTTCGATGTCGCCTCCGGTGCTCCGCTCCATCCCGTCGCCCGACAGGCGTTGTTGGCCTCCCTGGACGAGGGGTGGGCCGATCCTGGGCGGCTCCACCGGGAGGGGCGGCGGGCCCGGATGCTGCTGGACGCGGCTCGGGAGGCCGCGGCCGAGGCGGTGGGGTGCCGGGCCGACGAGGTGGTGTTCACCTCGTCCGGGACGCGGGCCGTCCACGACGGGATCGCGGGGGCGCTGGCCGGGCGGCGGCGCGTGGGACGTCACCTGATCGTGTCAGCGGTCGAACATTCCTCGGTCCTCCATTCGGCGGAAGCGTTCGAGGACGAGGGCGGTTCCGTGACCCGAGTGGGCGTCAGCCGCGCCGGAGCGGTGGACCCGTCGGGGTACGCGGACGCGCTGCGGGCGGACACCGCGCTGGCGTGTCTGCAGTCGGCCAACCACGAGGTCGGTACCGTGCAGCCGGTGGCCGAGGTGGCCGCGGCGTGCCGGGCGGCCGGGGTGCCGCTGCTGGTGGACGCGGCCCAGTCGCTCGGGTGGGGACCGGTGCCTGAGGGCTGGTCGCTGCTGACGGCGAGCGCGCACAAGTGGGGCGGCCCGTCGGGCGTGGGCCTGCTGGTGGTGCGCAAGGGGACGCGGTTCGCGGCCCGGGGCGCGGGCGAGGAACGGGGGTCGGGACGCCCCGCCGGGTTCGGGAACATCCCGGCGATCGTGGCGTCCGTGGCCGCGCTGCGCGCGGTGCGGGCCGAGGCGGACGCTGAGGCGGTACGGCTGCGGGCGCTGACCGAGCGGATCAGGGTGCGGGTGCCGCGGTCGGTGCCGGACGTGGAGGTGGTGGGCGATCCGGAGCGGCGACTGCCGGGGATCGTCACCTTCTCCTGTCTCTACGTCGACGGCGAGGTGCTGCTGCACGAGCTGGACCGGGCGGGCTTCTCCGTCTCCTCCGGCTCCTCCTGCACGAGCGGCACGCTGACGCCGAGCCATGTGCTCAAGGCGATGGGGGTGCTGAGCGAGGGCAACGTCCGCGTGTCGCTGCCGTCGGGCGTGGCGGAGGAGGAGGTCGAGCGGTTCCTGGAGGTACTGCCCGGCGCGGTGACGGGGGTGCGGGCGCAGCTCGGGGCGCCGACACCGCAGGTCGAGACACGGGCGGAGGAGTTGGTGGTCGACTCCCTCGGCAAGCGGTGCCCGATCCCGGTGATCGAGCTGGCCAAGGTCATCGGCCAGGTCCCGGTGGGCGGCACGGTGCGGGTGCTCTCCGACGACGAGGCGGCCCGGCTGGACATCCCGGCGTGGTGCGAGATGCGGGGCCAGGAGTACGTGGGCGAGGAGCCGGCGGAGCGGGGAGCGGCGTACATCGTCCGCAGGGTGAGCCAGTAGGAAGCGCGGGGGTGACCGGCTCAGGGGCACGGGGAACCGCGCGGCCACCCCCACGGGTCCGCGGCGAACCGCGGGCCCGTCGAGGCGAGGACTCAGGTGAAGACTCAGGCGAGGTACTCCCGGACCTCGGCGGCCGCGTCCTCCCCGTACGCCTTGGTGAAGCGGTCCATGAAGTGGGCGCGGCGGAGCTGGTACTCCTGGGTGCCGACCGTCTCGATGACGAGGGTCGCCAGCATGCAGCCGACCTGGGCGGCACGCTCCAGGGAGACCCCCCAGGCGAGCCCGGAGAGGAACCCGGCGCGGAAGGCGTCACCGACACCCGTCGGGTCGGCCTTGCGCTCCTCGTCCGGAACGCCGACCTCGATCGGGTCCTCGCCCACGCGCTCGATGCGCACGCCGCGCGAGCCGAGGGTGGTGACGCGGTGGCCGACCTTGGCGAGGATCTGCTCGTCGCTCCAGCCGGTCTTGGACTCGATGAGGCCCTTCTCGTACTCGTTGGAGAACAGGTACGTGGCGCCGTCCAGCAGTATCCGGATCTCCTCGCCCTCCATACGGGCGATCTGCTGGGAGAAGTCGGCGGCGAAGGGGATGGAGCGGGAGCGGCACTCCTCGGTGTGACGGAGCATGCCCTCCGGGTCGTCGGCGCCGATCAGGACGAGGTCCAGGCCGCCGACGCGGTCCGCGACCGTCTTCAGCTCGATCAGCCGGGCCTCGCTCATGGCGCCGGTGTAGAAGGAGCCGATCTGGTTGTGGTCGGCGTCCGTGGTGCACACGAAGCGGGCCGTGTGCAGGGTCTCGGAGATGCGGACCGACTCGGTGTCCACGCCGTGGCGGTCGAGCCACGCGCGGTACTCGTCGAAGTCGAAGCCCGCGGCGCCGACGAGGATCGGGTGGGTGCCGAGCTGGCCCATGCCGAAGGCGATGTTGGCGCCCACGCCGCCCCGGCGTACGTCGAGGTTGTCGACGAGGAAGGACAGCGAGACCGTGTGCAGTTGGTCCGCGACGAACTGGTCGGCGAAGCGGCCGGGGAAGGTCATGAGGTGGTCGGTGGCGATGGAGCCGGTGACTGCGATGCGCACGGCAGGCGTTCTCCTGGCGGGAGGGGGAGCTGACAGTTCACGCTACCCGGAATCGGGCACCCGCTGAAGCGGGGAAAACTACCCGATAGTAGATCTTTCTTCACCGGGCCCGCCGTGCCTACCGTGCGCTCATGACGAACTTCAGGGCCGACGACCTCGATGAAGATCTCACCTCGCTGCGTGGCGACTGCGCCCGGATGGCCCCGCACTGGACGCCGCCCGAGCACGCGGCCACCCGTCCGGTGCCGCCCTCCCTGATCCACGGCGTGCGTGTCCCGGCCCGCTCGGCGCGGCTGCTGGACGCGATGTCGGACTACGGCGACTGAGCCCGCCTCCGGCGCTTCGGCAGGGTCCCTCGCCGGGCCGGGGCGCGCGGGCCTGGAACCGCGCGCTCCCCTCGCGCGTCCCATCGCCGTCCCCCGCGCGGGAGACGCGGGGCACGATCAGCGAGGAGCGATGCGGTGACCACGGAGCGACCCGAGAGTTCGGACCGGCCGGAGAAGGAGCCCGCGGGGAGTTCCGGGGTTCCGGAGACCAAGGGGGGCGCCGGGGAGGCGGACACGCCGGATGCCACCGGGACCTCGGCCGACGAGGCACGTGCCGACTCCGACGCCCGCCCCGCTGTGGACGCGGGCACGGACATAGACACGGGCACGGACGCGGACGCGGACAGCGACAAGGACGCGGAAGCGGACACGGACGCGGACGCGGCCAGGGGCACGGACGCCGACGCGGCCAGGGGCACGGACGCGGACGACTCGGCAGGCTCCACCTCCCCCGCTCCCCCGGACGGCGCGATCGCCGAGCCTGACCCCGCCCCGGACGCCGAGGGCGGGCGGCGTCCCCGTAGCGCAGCGATCGTCGCCTCCGTCGCCGCCGCCGTGCTGCTGGTCGGGGGCGGTGGCGCCTGGCTGGCCGCCGGGGCCGGTGCCGGGGCCGGTTCCGGGGAGAAGCAGGCCGGGGTCGGGAGCGAAGGTGCTCCCCCGCCGCTGGTGCTGGACGGAGGGCCGGGCACCGGGGCTGCCGGGATCGCGGTCGGCGAGCCCGACCCGAGCGGCGGCGTTCGTTACGTCGTCGACGGCGACCTGCCGGACGGCCCTCGCTCGGCGCCCGTCCACATGGCGGAGGGCAAGGCCGGCAAGGACGCCGTCGCCCGGCTCGCCAGGGCCCTGGGGATCGGCGGAGCGCCCGTGGCCGACGGGGACAACTGGCAGGCCGGGGAGCGGGAGGGCGGGCCGGTGCTCCGGGTGAACGGGGCCGACTGGTCGTTCACCCGGTTCGCGCCTGGCACCGACAACTGCCGCAAGGTGACCGTCTGTTCGCAGGACCCGGTCACCCCGGCGCACGAGCCGGTCGGTGTGGCCGAGGCGGAGCGGGTGGCGCGCCCGGTGCTGAAGGCGCTCGGCCAGGACGACGCGAAGATCGACGCGGGCCAGGTGATGGGCGCCCAGCGGGTGGTGAACGCCGACCCGGTGGTGGGCGGTCTGCCCACCTACGGCTGGACGACCGGCCTGACCGTGGACGAGAAGGGTGACATCGTCGGGGGCCACGGAATGCTGGGCGGGACCGCGAAGGGTGACACCTATCCGGTGCTGAGCGCGGCCGACACGGTGAAGCTGATGAACAAGGCGCCTGCGCAGGGCCATCGGATGGGCGTCGGCGGGTGTGCGAGCCCGGTGCCGCTGAAGGACCGTCTGGAGCAGCCGTGCGGCGCCTCCACCGGGTCCCCCGCCGCGCCCGAGGCGGACCGGGTGACCGTCGAGAAGGCGGTGTTCGGGCTGGCCGCGCACTCGGTGGACGGCCGGCAGGCCCTGGTGCCGTCGTGGCTGTTCGAGGTCCGCGGCTCGGCGTCGCGCGGTGGCTTCACGGTGGCCCACCCGGCAGTCGACCCGGAGTACCTCGCCTCCCCCTCGGCCGGTCCCGCCGACCCCTCGGCCGCCCGGGCCCCGAAGCAGCGCGGGGTGACGGTGGAGGGCTATCGCGCCGAGGGCCGGAAGCTGACCGTGCGCTTCATCGGCGGGGTGTGCTCCGAGTACCGCGCGTCGGCGCGGGAGAGCGCGGGCCGGGTGACGGTCACGGTGACCGAGAAGTCCCGGCCGGGCAACTGCATCGCGCTGGGCAAGGAGTACACCAGGACCGTCTCCCTGGACGCCCCCCTCGCGGACCGCGCGGTGGTCGGCACCGACGGCGGACGCGTCCCGGAGTCGGAGCGGAGCCTGACGCCGTAGTCCCCGGCACACGACGACGGCGGCGGCCCCTCACCAGGAGGGGCCGCCGCCGTCGTCTCGCGACCGTGGGCCGCTTAGCTGAAGGAGTCGCCGCAGGCGCAGGAGCCGGTCGCGTTCGGGTTGTCGATCGTGAAGCCCTGCTTCTCGATCGTGTCCACGAAGTCGATCGTGGCGCCGCCCAGGTACGGGGCGCTCATGCGGTCGGTGGTGACCTTGACGCCGTCGAAGTCCTTCACGACGTCGCCGTCGAGCGAGCGCTCGTCGAAGAAGAGCTGGTAGCGCAGACCGGAGCAGCCGCCGGGCTGGACGGCGACGCGCAGGGCCAGGTCGTCCCGGCCTTCCTGGTCGAGCAGCGCCTTGACCTTGGACGCGGCGGCGTCGGTCAGGATGATGCCGTCGGTGACGGTGGTGGTCTCGTCCGATACGGACATCTACATCTCTCCCAAGTTGTACGGAGACTGCTTTCCGACCAGTGCAACCGGCGCGCCGGCTGTTTCATTCCGGGCCGGCGGACCGGTGTGGCCGCGTTCTCACTTCTCTTCTCATGCTCGCACACGGGCGGTGGAGCGGGCAGCGGGCCGGGTCGGGAGGGGCCGGGATTCACGTCACATGGACGTTATGGCCATCGTCAAAGTGACGTGAAGCGGTTATGATAGATAACGTCAGTTAGACGAAAAGTAGAAAGGGTAGGTGCCGTGACCACCGCCCAGACCCCGCAGCTCGACGTACAGCCGTCTCCGCTCGCCCTGCTGCTGCTCGGCCGCGGGGCCGACCCGAGGAGCGAGCGGGGCGTCGAATGCCCCGGCGATCTGCCCGCGCCTTCGGACCCCGACCTCGTGGAACGCGCCCGCGCGGCCAAGGAGAAGCTCGGGAACAAGGTCTTCGTCCTCGGCCACCACTACCAGCGTGACGAGGTCATCCAGTTCGCGGACGTCACGGGTGACTCCTTCAAGCTGGCCCGTGACGCGGCCGCGCGCCCGGAGGCCGAGTACATCGTGTTCTGCGGTGTGCACTTCATGGCCGAGTCGGCGGACATCCTCACCACCGACGACCAGAAGGTCGTCCTGCCGGACCTCGCGGCCGGCTGCTCGATGGCCGACATGGCCACGGCCGAGCAGGTCGCGGAGTGCTGGGACGTGCTGACCGAGGCGGGCGTCGCCGAGCAGGTCGTGCCGGTGTCGTACATGAACTCCTCCGCCGACATCAAGGCGTTCACCGGCAAGCACGGCGGCACCATCTGCACCTCCTCCAACGC